>JAXDLN010000121.1:0-2757 GCA_034666565.1 Chloroflexota bacterium | reverse complement strand
TCACCTGCGGCTCGCGGAGACCCGGCCGAACGACCTCGCCAGCGCATTGGAGCCGTTGCACGCCTTCATCGTCGAGTTGCTGACCTCAGTAGCCAAGGCGGACCGGCTGCGGGAGGACCTCGGGCTGCACACGCAAGCGGCGCTGCTTCAGGAATTGCTGCTTGCCTCGACGCACTCCCGGGTGTTGACGGGCGGCAGCCAGACCAGTGTCGACGATCTGTGGGCGTTTTGTTCGGCCGCGATATTGCGTCGCGAGGACTGAGCGGCAGCCGTTCGTCGAAGGACCTAGTTCACGTCACGGCACCGGCGATCTTGAGGCCGATCAGCTCGTCGTCCGATTTTCCGAGTCCGCGCAGGATTTCGTCGGTATGTTCGGCGAACTGCGGTGCGCGGCTAAGGCTGGCTGGCGTCTCGTCGAATTGCACGGGGTTGGCGACCAGTTCGCGTCGCGCGCCGTCGATGTCGAGAACTTCGGCGATCATTCCGTTGGCGCGCAGCGCGGGGTCTTGCCCCACCTCCCAGGGATCCTGCGCGACGCCCCATTGCCCCTCCATGCCGCTGAACTGCAACGTCCACTCGGCCAGCGTCCGCCCGGCTATGACCTTCTGTAGGACCTCGGCTGCCTGCCCGGCGTTGGCCATGAGCGCCTCGACGGTCGCGAACCGCCCGTCAGTGATCAGATCCTCGCGGCCGATACGCTGGCAGAATTCGGGCCAGTAGCGTCCCGGTTGTAGCATCGCCAGCACGATCCACCGATTGTCGGCGGTCCGGTAGTCGCCCACTAGGGGATTCGTACGAGCCGAGCTGGTCGCGGGCTCCCGATCCGGCGGCCCACCCGTCAGCAGCGCGAAGCCGACCGATAGGGCGTTGGCCCAGGCACCCACGCCGAGCAGGGAGACGTCCACCACCGATGTTTCGCCGGTCCGTTCGCGCGCCAGGAGTGCTGCGGCGATGCCACCGGCGATGGTCATCCCGCCGAGCGAGTCACCGTACGCGCCGGCAGGCATCTTGCACAGGCCATCGAACTGTGCCGGGGTGGTTCCGAGCGCCGAGCCGCCCCGGGCCCAGAAGGCGGTGCTGTCATAACCGCCTTTCTCGCTGTCGGGGCCGCGGCTGCCGAAGCCCGAACCGCGCACGTAGATGATGTCGGGATTGATCTTGCGTACGTCGTCGAGCTCGATGCCCAGCCTTCGGCGGGCCCTGGGCAGGAAGTTTGTCAGGAACACATCGCTGGTTCGAATCAGCTCGTGCAGGATGTCCAATGCCTCTGGCCGCTCAAGCGCGAGGCCGATGCTGCGCTTCCCGCGGTTGGGGTGCTCCATCAGGGGCGCGAAGGAGCCGCTGCCGACCGGCATGCCCATCACTTGGCTGAGGCCGCGTTGGGCGTCGCCCGTCTCTGCGTGCTCGACTTTGATCACGTCGGCACCCCAATCCGCCAGGACCGCGCCGGCGGCCGGCACAAACGTGAACTGAGCCACCTCCAGGACACGCACGCCCGCCATGGGTCGGATCACAACCGTCTCCTGTCCTGAGTCGTTTGGGGTGAAGTAATTTCGCTCAGCTGCTCGCCGGGCGAACATGGATCACGTCTGTCATCAGTTCACGCGGGCGGCCCACGACGTCGTAGAGGACGTCGGCCACCATCGGCGGGGTCAGCAGTTTAGTTCCGCTCATTCGCGTCAGGTAGCCATCGGCTTCCCAGATCGGCCAGGCCCGCTCCAGGTCGCCGGGTCCGAAGTTCTCGTGGATTCCGGTATCGGCGACGGCGCCCAGGATAAGCAGGGTCACCCGGATCGAGTCGCGGCGCAATTCCTTGTTCATCGCCTTGGTGAAACCGCTGAGGCCGTGCTTGGTGGCGGCGTAGAGAGTCATCAACGGCAGGTCATCGAGCGTGATCTCCGAGGAGATGTTGATGATGTCCCCACCCCCGGCCGCACGCAGCAGCGGGACGGCGGCGCGGGTGGTGTAGATCGCGGCGACCAGGTTGGTGTTGACGGTCACGGCGATGTCGTCGTCGCTGGCTTCCTCGATCAGCCGGATCCGGCTGGCGCCGGCCGAGTTGACCAGCACATCCACCCGACCGAACTGGGTCGCCACCTGCTCGAACGCGGCGCACACATCCGCGCTGTGCGTCACGTCGGTGACGATCGGGAGGGCGTTGACGCCGATGGTTTCGACAACCTCGTCAAGCAACAGCTTGCGACGGGCGAGCAGGACCACCGTGGCGCCGTCCCGCGCAAAACGTTGAGCCGTCGCCCTGCCGACGCCCATCGAGGCGCCGGAGACGACCACAACCTTGCCCTCCGGACTGTAAGACATGCGGGGCCTCGATTCGTTTCGTCGACTACAACACCGAGCGAAAGTCTGGGATGCTGTTTTTGCGCATGCTACGTTGCGTATCACGCACATGCCGTTCTACCATGACGCGCACAGGGTAGTCATCACTCGCCCGAGAACTCGTGCCGGCGGCAGCTGGGAAGGGAGCGTGACTCGTGGCCACGCCCGTCACAGGTAAAGAAGCCAAGGACTGGGCCTCGCAGCATTTGTGGGGCAACTGCAGCTCGCTGTACACGCCGTTCTCCGGCGTAGACGGTGATGACATCGACTACGACGCGCTGCGTGCGCTGGTGCGGCACTGCCTGGTGGACCTCGGCCAGGACGGGATCTGGCTCACCGGGGGGATCGGCGAGTTCTGGTCGCTGACCACCGAGGAGCTCAAGTCGGTCGTCGGCATGGCCACCGAGGAGGCCCGCAAGG
>JAXDLN010000120.1:0-219221 GCA_034666565.1 Chloroflexota bacterium | reverse complement strand
TGGCGATCTCGGGTGCGCGACGCTCGACTTCGCGCGCCACCGCCAGCGCCGCCCGGCGAACCTGCGGAAACGTCCAGCGCGGCTCGATCCGGGCATAGACGTGGATGCCGCGCGAGCCCGACGTCTTGGGCCACCCGACTAACCCGAAATCCTTGAGAACCTCGCGCGACACCATGGCCACCTCGCGAATTTGTGCCCACGACACGCCGGGCACCGGGTCCAGGTCGATCCGCAGCTCGTCCGGGTGATCGAGGTCCGAAGCGCGCACTGGATGAGGATTGAGGTCGATACATCCCAGGTTGATGATCCAGGCCAGCTGGGCAGCATCCCGGATGACGATCTCCTCGGCGGTTCGCCCGGAGGGAAAGCTCAACTCGACGGTTTCGATCCACTCCGGCCGCGAGGTCGGCGCCCGCTTTTGAAAGAAGGCCTCACCCTCCGCGCCGTTGACGAACCGCTTGAGCGCCATCGGTCGCCCGCTGACGCCGCGAATCGCGCCCTCAGCCACGGACATGTAGTAGCGGACGAGGTCAAGTTTGGTGTGCCCCGTGCGCGGAAAGAACACCTTGTCCGGATTGGTGATCGTCACCTGCCGTCCGGCGGCCTCGATGATCTCTTCGCTTACCGCAGCCATGCGGATACCTTACCGGCGCGACCCCGGCGCCGATGCCGTCAGGGCCTGATCGAGGCTGCGGTCGGAATCGGCTGATGGCGCCGCGGCAACACGCCGCCGCCGTCGGAGCGACGCCAGAGCCAGATCAGCGGAACCAGCCCGACGAGCGAAACCATGACGTAACCAAGGACCCCGTTGATCGAGTCGAAGGCGCCGTGGAGGACCGACACGCCGAGATAGGCGACGAGCACGGTCCCCGAGGGGCTGAGCCGGCCGCGGCGGGCAGCCGCGGCAAAGATCGCGCCGCCGAGAATCGCCGACCACATCCCGTGCCCGAACGGCGACAGCACCCCGCGGATCAGCTCGGTGATGACCACCGAGGTGAGCGACAGGTAGAGCTGACCGCCCTGCACAACGAAGAGCGAAGCAAGCGCATAGCCGCTGCTCTCGAGGGCCGCAAAACCAAAGCCCACGGTCGCCCCGAGCACCATCCCGTCTCGGACGTGAAATGGCCGGATGCCCAGCGCGACGACCACGATGAATACGCCCTTGACGGCTTCCTCGATCAATCCAACCTCCAGGCTGCCGAGGAAGCCAACGCTCACCAGCCAGTATTCGAGGAGCGAGGCCCCAAGGACGCCAAAGACGCCGGCAATGATGAAGGCGGCCAGAATCCGTCGGGGTGAGAGCGCGGGGCTGGGATCGTGATCGAGGTACCAGACGACTGCCGTCACGGGGACGACGAAGCTACCGATTAGAACAATGGTGGGCAGCAGAATGATGTTGTGGGTGACGCGCGCAACAGCAAACGCTGCCAGCCACATGACAAGACCGATCAGAAAGACCGCCCACCATGAAGGAGCCCAGCGTTCAGCCGTCACGACTTCAGGCTACGTCAAACCGAGGGCTCGGCGGATGTACCGCCAGGTAGCTGAGCAAGACGCCGATCGCTCCCGACACGACGATCGAACCGAGCCAGAGTGTGATCGGCCAGCCAATCCCACGCGTGACCTGGAGGAAAAGAAGGTAAAGGGAGGAAACGGCCACGGGACCGATGAATGCGGCAACCCGGAGCGCCACCACCCGATCGGGTCCAGGCCTCAGCCAGACCATGACCAGGTCGGCCAGGAGCCCGCCGACGATCGCGACCGGGATCAGGTCGAAATGCTGTTCGAGCGAGCCCAGCAGTGCGCCGTTCAGTCCGGCCAGCAGCGTGATGCTGCCAAACGGCAGCGTGAACCGATTGAGTAAGTAAAGGACCACACCGGTCAGCAGTGCAGTTTGCACCATGATGCCCAGGATGCCAAGCTGCTGTAAGTAGCGGATCGTGTCGGGAGCCGCCGCCTTCGTCGCGGCCAGGGTGTTGACCAGCGGTTGATCGAACTGGTTGAAAAAGGTGAACATCGACAGCAGAAGGCTGGCCGAAATCACGGCGGTAAATGGGGCGCGTAAGACGGGACGGCGCCAGGCCGCCCGCAGTGGCCCGGTGACGATCAGCCCAAGCGCCAGCATCAGCAGAAGGTGGGGCGGACTGATCAAGGCCGCCAGGCTGACCTCGATGCCGAAGCGGAGGTGCCAGAACATGTCGATGACGCCGCCGATGCCAAATAGGACGCAGCCAAGTAGCGAAAGACTGTAGCCGGCGGGGAGTACCTGACCGAGGGTGTATCCGCGGCCCCGGTTGCGCAACGCGGTGATGGCCAGGAAGGCCAGGATGGCAAGCATCCCGGAATAGAGCACGGCATGCCAGGGCGTGAAGAACGTCTCCAGGCTCGTCAGGTGCCGATGGGCCCAGGAGTCAAGATAGGCACCGGCCATCAACCAGGTGCAGAGAACAACCACGGTCCATTCGAACCGCCGGGTTGGCTGAATGGGTCCCCGGTCTCGGATCAGTTCTCGCGCTTCAGCCAGTTCGGTCGACCACCGGTTGGCCTGCATGTCCCGGTAACGCCGCCGCGGTCGAGGAAGTAACGGTCGACGTCCCGTCATGCGACCTCCCGACGTCGCGCCAGGGCAATCAGCTGGCGCTGCGAGTTGATCCCCAGCTTGCGATAGATGTGCTGCAGGTGCGTCTCGATGGTGTTGAGGGTCACGAAGAGCTGGCCGGCAATCAGCTGCGGTTTGACCCCGAGCTCGGCCAGATTGCGGACCCGGAGCTCGGCGGGCGTCAGCGCGTCAGGATCAGTTACCTGACGATGCTGGCGCCCATGGGCCAGCTTCAGCTCCTCGTCGGCTTTCTTCGCCAGGCCTTCGGCGCCGCATCCGTCCGCGATCTCGAGGGCCCGCTTCAAGAGAGGCCGGGCGGCGCGATCCTGGCCGGACTTTCTCAGCTGGATGCCGAGCCGGTGGCGGATCCGTGCCTCGAGCAACGGCATTCCGCTTTCGGTTGCGAGCTCAACCGCCTCGTCGAGCAACCGCGTCGTCGCGACCAGGTCGCCCTCGGCTTGCTTGAACGCGGCCCGAGCCCCCAACGACACGATGCGAGGGAAGCGGCACGGCAGGTGCTCCGCTATCGAGTCGAGTGAACCGAGAACGGCCAGCGCGTCGTCGATCCGGCCGCCATAGAGGTAGGCGGTGATGGCGTCGCCAGACCAGGGGACGATGCAGGGCTCGAGGATTTGTAATTGACTGGCGAGGGCTCGTAGGCGATCGAACAGTGCGCAGGCCTCGGCCGTCCGCCTGGCGTGCATCGCGAGCACGGCGTCGATATGAAGCAGCCAGACGCGGCCGGCCCAGCTCTCGTCTGGATCGGCGAGCGCAGCCGCTCGTCGGTACCACTCAATACACTCCTCCATCTGGCCCATCTCGTTCAGCGTGTAGGCGTGGATGATCGCCGCCCAGAAGGCGCGCTCGGGCGCGAGGTCCGCGAGCACGGTGGCCCGATCGGCAAGGCGCAACGCCTCTCCAAGGCGCCCCGTCCGAAGACACGTATCACCATGCATCACCGCCACGGCCGCAATGGCAACCGGCAGCCCCATGCGTTCCGCCGCCGCCATGCCGACCTCATACGCGCGCGTCGCGTCCGCGAACCGCTCCGTCCATTTCGTCATGTTTCCGTAGGTGCCCAGTGTGCCCCAGCTCCAGGCGAAGTCCGTCGTATCCGCCTCGGGATTCGCGAGCGCATCTTGCACCGCGGCGTCAATGACGCGGATTCCAGCGTGGTCCCCGCCGACAAAGGTGCTGAACGCCCAGGCCGTATCGGCGCGCACACGGAGCGCCGGCGAGCCCTCCACCGCGAGCTCCCGAGCCTGCTCGAGCAAGGGCGTCGCCAGGGCCGGACCCCCGCTGGGCCACGAGATGAACGCCTGATCGAGAAGCGCCCCGACGGCGGCCGATTTGTCGGACGGCAGGGCGGCGACGACGGCAGAGCGGAACGCCTCGCCCGCCTCGCGGACCGAGCCGCGAATGAACAAGGCGCGTCCGAGCATACGGTGGGCCGCGCTCCGCACCCGATCGGTCAGGCCCGAGACTTCGAGGACACGGTGAAAGGTTGCGACCGCGCCCCGCCCGTCGCCGCTGTCGAGCTGGACTTCACCGAGATCCATCAGCAGGTCGGCCGCGGCCCGGGAGCCGGCCACCTCGACCGCTGCCGAGAGGTGCTCTTTCGCCCGCGCAATCGCACCCGCGCGCATCGCCACGCGGCCGGCTTGCGTGAGCACCGCCGCCGCCTCAGGATCACCGATCACACCGGCGCGGGCCGCATGCTCGGCGGCCTCCGAAGGGTCAGCGGCGGCGGCGAGCAGCAGGCGGAATGCGGCGGCATGCCACCGAGCGCGCATCGGCGCGGGAATCTCGTCGTAGACGACCTGCCGCAGTAACGCATGCACGAACTGCGCCCAGCCCGGCGCGGAGGAGGTGAAGACGCCTCCCCGCGAGAGAGCCTCGAGCGCTCGATCGCCCTCGGCCGGTGAGAGCTCCGCCATCGCGGTCGCGATGGTGGGACGAAACCGGCTTCCCAGCACGCTCGCCGCCTGGGCGTAGCGCATGTGCTCGGCCGAGACCCCGATGAAGCGATCGAGCAGGAGGCGGGCCTTCGTGCTCGCGACGTCGCCGCCGGATGCCGGGAGGGCGCGACCGCGCCGTAGACTCGTCGCCTCCAGCTCGAGTAGAAGCGGGTTGCCGGCGGCTAGTCGGGCGGCCTCGCGGGCGGAGGCGTCAGAGATCGCGCCGGCCCGATCGTTCAGCATTGCAGCCGCACTCGCTTCGCTGAGCGGCTGCAAGCGCTCGATCATGGCGTCACCGTCGTTGGTCAGAGGCCCGACAGTATCGAGCGCGTTGTGCGGCCAGGGCCGAAGGGTCCCGATCAGCGCAACCGGCAGATTGCTGATCCTGCGACAAAGGTAGGAGAGCAGCGCCAGTGAGTCCTCGTCCGCCCAGTGGAGGTCATCGAGCAACAGCAACGCCGGCGAAGGCAGCTCGTCGAGAAACTGAAGCGCGGCGTACAACCGCGCCGCCCGCGCCTGCGGCGGAGATCGCCTGGTGGCCTTACCGTCAATAGGGCTCCGGAACCCGAGTCCTCGAAGGGCCTGGTCGATGACACCGAAAGGCAGACTCGATTCCGCCGCGTCGCCTCGTCCGATGCTGATTCGGAACTGATCGCGGGCCAGCGCCGAGGCGCGCTCGACCATCGTGGTCTTCCCGAGTCCCGCCTCCGCGACAATGAACAGGCTGCGGCCTCGACCCTCCCGGGCCTCCGACAGCAGGTGCTCGATCGCCCCCAATGCCGCGTCGCGCTCCCAGATCTGTGCCTGGGGCATGCCCTCTCCCGAGGCAATCGTAACCCTTAGTCCGGGGGCGGGGGTGATTCCTCCAGCCAGCGCGTCTCGCCGACGTTGGCCGCGAGATGGGCAAACGGGCCGCTTCGGCCGGCACCATGCCAGTGTTCCTCGTTCGGTTCGGTTGCGACGGTGTCTCCTACACCGATCCGCTGCGGATCGGCGCCTCGCGCCTGTACCCAGCCGGTGCCCTCGACGACATGCAGCAGCTGGCCCCCGCTGTGGGAGTGCCAGTGATTGCGAACCCCGGTCTCGAAGCGAACAACCGCGACCGTCGTCGAGAGCGGTTGCGAGGGCCCCAGGAGTGGGCGCGCGTCCGCCTTTCCCGTAAAGTGGGCCGCCTCCAAGGGCTTGAGATCACGGAGCGCCTGGGCTCGTGGGGTGACTTTCATGCACTAACGCTACGTGATCCAGGCACTGGTCAGGTCGGGCGGATGTGCTCGTGGGATCGATCCAGAACTTAACCACACTGTGACCTTCGCGCTGTTGGCAAAGTCTGGCCCGGGCCGGACAGTCGTGAACGATGGAGGGAGCCCTCACTCAGGCCGATCGCCCGTGCGTGGGCGTCTCGATCCTCGCCGGAGGACACCGACGCCTCCTAGAGCGCCTTCAGCCGCTCACCGCTCGGCATCTCGTTCAGCAGACCGTGCTGGCCGGAGGCGACTGCACGGCAAGCAACCTCCGATCATCGCTCGAGGATGCTGGGCCTGACCTCCGCCCGGGAACCATCCTTTTCCTGACGCTCGTCGACGTTGATTTTGATTGGGAGCCACAGCTCAAAGCGAACCTCGCCACGTTTCCTGCGGGCCTGCGCATCTTCGGCCTTTCGACCGGCAGGCAAGCCCGCCTGGATCACGTGTCTACGAAGGCAAGCCTCTTATGGCTCGAGTGGCCCGGCAAGGAAACGACGCACTTCGTCGATGGACTTCTCGACCTCTGGCAGGAGGGTGCGTATCCATTCGGTTACACGCGGTTCGCCGACGACCTAGCGTCGGTACTTCCTGGCTCGCCCCGACCACGAATCCTCGTGCGAGGCATGGCGGCGCCGTCGTTTGACAACCAGCGGCCGTTCACCGTGTCGCCGCCCCCACCAGCACCACTCGTCGCCCTGATGGAAAGCCTGGCCGACTCGGTTAGAACGAAGCGCCCGGTCACTCTTCGGTATCGGAATCAGCAAAGCAACGAGGTGCGACTCATCTTCACGCCGCGGTTGCTGGGGACGAGTGACGGTGACTGGCGAGTCTGGGGCCAGGGTGCGAACCAGGACTACTGTTTGCATCTCAGCCGGGTGATCGCAGTCGAAGGAATCCGCCAGCCCTCCAATCAGAGTGCGTCGGCTCCGTCAACCCGCGACCATTACCAGCACTGCATCGAGGTCGTGGACGTGTGGGCTCCGACGACTCGCCATGATGGCTGAGACGCCGCCGTGGCTCGACGCGCACACGAAGTTGCCGTTCGGCGCCATCGCCGAAGACACCATCGAGGTCAGCCTGCTCCACACGTCGCGCGGTCAAACGACCGTCGCGCGACCGCTTGTCGACCTTGGCTTTGACGGCTACGCGCGACGCGTCGGAACTCTTCAGGTCGTCCCCTATCAGGTCAAGGCACGGCGCAACCTGAACCGGCCGAGCCTGTTCGAATATCGCGTCCGCGTGAGGTCGATTCATCACGATCCAAATGCTGCGATCCTCTTTGCCTACTTTCCGACGCCAGGACCACAGCCGTTCCCTCGCCTGTTTGCCATTCCGGTTCCGTATTTCATCAGTCACTGCCCGCGCGAACATGCTGCGGCCGGCGAGTACTACGCTTTTGCCGCAGGGCTCAAGGGCACCGCCAGGAGTGCCTGGTCGCAGTTCCTGGTTGACTTCGCCGGGCTCGAGCAACAGTGGCTCGACAGGATTCCCGGCTGGAAGACACGGCCTCATGCCCTTGAGAGAAGGATTGAAGCCATGCCGGTCCCGAGTGACGCCCGCGAGCACCGAGTCAGAGGGAAATGCGCGGAACTCTACGTGGCAGAGCAGGTGCAGGCCGCAGCGGGCCATCAGGTCGTGGTGGCGGAGGACCGAGTTCGGCTCGACGCGGTCGGACTACTTCTGCACGACCTTAAGTCGTATCGCGTCGCGGGACTCGCCGTGCATTCCGCCCTCGTTACGGCGAAGCAACGCGTGGCGATCTCCTTCGGGGCGACAACCTTTTTCGTCGACGAGCGCCTGTGGCTGGTCATTCTCCCAAGCAAGCGCGACGGGACATTTCATGACACAGCCTTCTTGATCCCCTCAGCGGAAATCCCCGGGCTAATCGGAACCACTCGGCTCAGCAACGGAAACCTTGGTTTTCGGGCCACGATCGGGCTGGACCCCATCAGCCTTCGGTACGCACCGTTCGCCGTTCCCACAAGGGGCCTCGGGAAGGCTATCCAAGAAAAAGTCCTCGGCTAAGCCACTATTAGTGGATGCCGGATCAGGGGAAGTCGAAGCGGATCCTTCGTCGACGGCAGCGGATCGGTCCGTTCCTCTGCTGGGCGGTCGTCTTCGCCGATATCGGCACCTCGGTTTACTACACGCCCGGCATTCTCTACGGGCGTTTCGGAACCCGAGCGGCGATCTTCGTCGCCATGACGCTGCTGGTCTTCGTCCTTCTGGCCATCAAGTACGCCGAAGTTGCGGTTCGCTATCCCGAGGGCGGCGGGGTGGTCACGGTCAGCACCCGGGCGTTCCATCCCTTCGTCGGACTGGTCGGCGGGATGTTCATCCTCGTCGACTACTTCCTGACCGCTGCGCTCAGCGCCCTCTCGGGCGTCATCTACCTCAGCGTCGTGTTCAAATCGCTCGGCACCGTCATCGTCCTGGGGACGGTTGGGGCGCTCCTCATCCTCGCCTTGCTCAACCTCATCGGGGTAAAGGCAAGCGCGGAAGCCAGTGCCATCTTCGCCGTGATTGCCGGGGTCATGCAGCTGACGGTTGTGGTTGCGGTCATCGCGCATCTCGGGCCGGCACACATCTTCGACGCGGTGCACCAGGTGCTCGCCGGGCCGCGCCTGACGCCGATTTTTCTCCTGACCGGATACGCCGGCGCCTTCCTTGCCTTTTCCGGCCTGGAGAGTATTGCGCAACTCTCGCCCGTCATGGCCGAGCCCCGCCGTCGCGTCGCCAACCTGGGGATGGGCCTAGTGGTGATCACCATCGCGCTCACCAGTCCACTCCTCACCCTCTGGTCGACCACCCTCGTCGGAAGCCACGCCAACCCCGACCAGTTCATCTCCCTGCTTGCGGACTATGCCGCGGGGCCCGTGCTGGCCTGGATGGTTGCGATCAGCGGCGCCCTGCTACTGATCTTCGCCAGCAACACCGCGCTGATCGGCAGCTATCACGTCTTCCTGGCGCTCACCCACATGCGGTTCCTGCCCCGGCCGCTGGCACAGCGAAATCCCTGGCGCAATACGCCTCACTGGGCGATCGCCGTCGCCACCGTCATCCCGGTGGGGGTCGTGATCTTCGCCCGCGGCAACACCGGCACGCTGGGCGGCATCTACGCCTTCGGCCTGCTGGGCGCCTTCATGCTGACCTCGCTGTCGCTCGACGTGATCCGCTGGCACGAACGCGCCTCGACGGTCGTGATGGTGATCGGGGTCGTTACCACGGCAGCCGTGACCGTTGCCTGGGTGACGAACCTCTTCGCCAAGCCGCTGGCCACGATCTTCGGCGGGGGTCTGTCGGTGGTGGGCATCGCGATCGGCGTCGCCACCTATCGGCTGGCCCACCGAGGCGGCGTGCCGGCAGTCTTTCCGCATCTCCTGCGCGATGATCGCCCGCCCACCCTGATCTCGCGCGCTCGCCGGATCGGCGCATGCAACGTCCTTGCCGTCGTCCCGAGTGAGCCGGGGCCGGCGATCGCGCTCGCCAGGGCCGCGGTGAAGAAAGCCAACGATCAGCCGATCGTCTTCCTCTATCGAGGCCAGGGCCTCCCGAGAACGGGCCTGCCGCACCTGATGGAGATCGTTGATCCCTATCTCGCCGACGCCACCGCCCAGGACATTCTCGGGCGCGTGGAGCGAGAAGCCCGGACTCATGCGGGGCATCGCAAGTACATCTATGTGGGAAAGGGAACCGCCGCGGAAGCGGCTAGCCGGCTAGGTGCCGCCCTTCATCCGATCCACACGCTGGTGGTCGACAGCCCGAGCGAGAGGTCGGCGCCGACGGCGGCCGGACGGCCGACGCGCATGACCGAGGATTCGGTCACGATCCTCGACTACGGCCCGTCTTAACGCCGTGCACGTTTGGCCACACCGCGCAGCTGCGTGATGCGAGCCGCTCCGAATGCGAGAACGATGACCGCCCCCAGGATCACGGCAAACAAGAGGGCGACCGCCAGCGGCAGGTGACCATGGAAGACCAGGAAGGATATCTCCACGCTCTGCAGGTTCTGAAGGATGAAGATCAGAATCAGGACCAGGGCGAGGATCCCGATGACGAGCGCCGTCCAGGCGCCGCTAAGGCGCGTGTGTTCCTCGCCCGGATACGGCTCCGGTTCAGGCTGCTTCTGCGGCGGCGAGGGGCTGTCCGCGCTCAACTCTTGCTGCGCAGAGCGCTCCACCCGAGGACGCCTGTGACCCCTTCCAGGCGGTCCTTGATCGTCAGGCCATGCTCGTCGATCACATACTCGAACACGCCCTTGTCGTGGTTACTGGTTCGCATCTTGATGACGTTGAGCGCCCGCCGAAGTTCGGAGCCGATTTCGAGGTAGCGCAGCATGATCACGTTGTGGAACAGAAATGACAATCCACCGATCGGCTCCGTCATGGGTCCGAGGGTGGTCGTCTCACTGGTGATCAGGACCGAGGCGCCAGCCGCGCGAATCCATCCGACCAGGCTGCGCGAATAGGCGGGGAACCGTTCTGCCTCGCGGGCCGCAAATACCAGCTCCGCCAGGCTGTCGACGACCACACGACGAACCGAACCCCTGGCCAGCTCTCGGCGGACGGCGGCCGCGATGGTGTCGAGGTCCAGCTCTCCAACCGGGACGTAATGGATGGCTAGCTGACCGGATTCCCGGGCTTTCGCCATGTCCCAGCCGAAGCTGGCGGCCTTCCTGATCAGCTGGTCGGCCGTTTCCTGGAAGGAGACGTAGAGGCAGCGTTCGCCCGCTTCGAGGCCCTCGGCAGCGAAGCGGAGCCCGAGGATGGTCTTCCCCGCGCCAGACGGTCCGAGAACCACGGTCGCCTGCCCGGCACGTATCCCGCCTCCCATCAACTCGTCGAGCCGGGGCACGCCGCTGGCGACCGGCCCATCGGCGGCGAACATGCCATTCGGCGCCAGCGTCTCCAGTCGGGGGAAGACCTCGAAGCCCGCCTGGCCAATGCGAAAGGAATGTTTGCCAACCAGGTGGTCACCCCCGCGCAGCTTCACCACACGCAGCCAGCGGCGGTCTACCGGCTCATGGGGCTCATAGGCAAGCTGGACAATGCCATCCGCCAGGGAAAACTCGACTCCGCCCTCGATTTCGTGGGGGGTGTACTCACCAACCAGCAGGAGGAGGGCCTCGGTGTGAGCCACCCGGCTCGCCAGCTCATAAAGAGCGGTGCGGAGTTCGTGCTCGCCGGCGAAGTCGCGAAGCGCCTTAGCGCTGTCGATCACCACCACGGACGGACTGGTCTCAAAGCACTTCTGGACCACCTCGGTCACGACCGGCTCGAGGCCGGCCTCGCCCGCCTCCGCCACCAGCTCGCCCAGGTGGATGAAGTCCACGGTCTTGCCGAGCGCCGCCGGCTTAAAGAAATTGAACGGCTCCAGGTGGCGCACGAGCTTTATGTGCGGCTCGGACAGCGTGGTGTAGTAGAGCGCTTTGTGATCAGGCGTGGCATTGGCGAAGCAGATCTGCTGGGCAAGGATGGTCTTCCCCGTGCCCGGAGCGCCGGCGAGGATCACGAGCGAGCCCGGCTCGAGCCCGCCCCCGAGAATGAGATCGAGGTCCGCAAACCCGGTTCGCACCCGTCCCATGTCAGCCTCCATCTTCGCGGATCAGGAGGGCGGCAGCGTGCAGGAGCTCCCGCCGAGTGAATGGTTTGGGTAAACGGGCGTTCGCACCGGCCCCCAGTTCGGAATTGCCGCTGACGACCAGGATCGGGATCGCGGCGGTCTTTGGATCGGACCGCAGGCGCTCGATCAGCTCCAATCCGTCCATCGTTGGCATCATGACATCCGTGGTCACGAGGTCTGGATGGCCCGCTTTGACAGCCTTCAAGCCTGCCGCGCCGTGGCGCGCCTCGGTCACACTGTAGCCCGCGCCTTCGAGAATCAAGCGCATCATGAACCGGATGTCCGGTTCGTCATCGACGACAAGAATCCTGGCCAGCGATCCTCCCCTGCCTCTTCCTTCGTCCGTTCCGAGCCGATTAGCGCGCCTGATCAAGGCCCAACGATATCAAGCGGGCGCTGCAAATCTCTCATAGGCGGCAAGAGATGTCTGCAAAATCATGCCCCGGCCGAACGCAACAATTGTTGCCATTGCTGAGTCCGTTTGGCGCGAGCCGCAACAATTGTTGCGGTGCCCTCATCGTTCACACTATGGCTTGAACAAGCCCGGTGAGGGGAGTGGTGAATGAGCAAGGACGAAGACGGCAAGTCTCAACAGGCAGGGCTTCCTCGGATCCTGGTTATCGAAAGCAATCCCGGCTACCGATCCGTCATCAGCCACGTCGTCGAAATTGCCGGAGGGCGATGGGACAGCGTGTCCGAGATCGAACAGGGTAGGAAGCTCCTCGACGGAACCAAATTTGACCTGGTCATCATTGGCGTCGATGGCGAATCCCGGATCGATCCAGACGTACTCAAGGGGATTCGCGCCCTCGCCCGGGCGCCCTTGATCATCCTCGACGAAACCTACAACGGAGCGCTGGAAACGTTCGAGGCTGGCGCCGAGCAAATCCTTCCCAAGCCCTTTGTGCCGGATGCCTTGATCGGCGCAATCAAAGTGGAACTTCGAGGGCCGAGTCCCAGTTCACTCATCCCGCTCGCGACGCGGATCGAGCTTGGTGGGCTGGTGTTCGATGCTGAGCGGCGACTCGTGCAGCGAGGTCAAACAGCGGTGGGGTTCAC
The DNA here is from genome assembly GCA_034666565.1 of Chloroflexota bacterium. Classification (GTDB taxonomy): domain Bacteria; phylum Chloroflexota; class Dormibacteria; order CF-121; family CF-121; genus CF-13. The sequence goes on along the minus strand of JAXDLN010000120.1, from coordinate 206,739 downwards.
CAAACGTGAATGGGAGATCCTGGCGTTCTTCCTGGCCAGTCCCAATCAATATTTCCGGGCGGAGGAGATCCTCGCCCAAACCTGGGGAAGTGACGCGTCGGCGGAGCAACTCCGTACCTACATCACGCGAATGCGACAGAAGCTGTCTCCATTTCAGGCCTGGTCCAACCTGGTCACCGAAAAAGGGCGAGGCTATTGCCTCGTTCTCGAGGGAGCCCCCGACAAACCCTAGGCACCCGGTCGCGTCGACCCGGTCGATACCGCCAGCACCGACCCGACCAGCAGGAGGGCGACGACCGGAGCGCCCGGGCGCCAGATGGTGAAGACCGCCGCGCCCGCAGCAGCCCCGATCAGCAAGCAGGCAAGGGTGGCGGCCCAGAGGGTCGCCTGACGTCGACCAGACCCTCCGGTCACGAGCGCGGCAATCAGGCCGGTCAGCATTCCGGTCACGAAGGTGGTCGTCACGCCCGCCACGCCAATGCGGCGCGCCGCAGCGGTCTGCATCCCCATGGCACTGGCGGAGAGGGCGATCAAGATGTCGATGGCAACCGGGGCTGTTCGATCTCCGATAATTTCCCAGCCCGCGACCAGGCCCAGCAGCAAACCCACTTCGGCGAGCAGTGCCAGTGTGACGGAATGGGGCCAACGTGGGGTCGCCCCGGCCCCACCCTCCCCTCCCCCAGAGGGGGAGGGGAATCCATCGGTCAGGCGAACGCCCAACAAGACGCCGATTACGAAGCCCGCGAAAGCGATGACGGCTCGAATAGAGCCCGCGAGCTGGCCCTGACCGATCGCAATGCCGAGAAGAACCAGGTTTCCGGTCATGTTGGCGGTGAACACCCGCCCGAGACCCAGATAGCTAACCGCGTCGACGCTGCCGGCGGCAGCGGTGAGCGTCAGGAGGAGCGCGTCACGAACTCGCGGTCGCAACCCGCAGCCGGTGTCCCGCGGCCTGCAGCCGCTCGGCGCTGCGCTGGAGCTGGGCTCGCTCGTCGGCCGACATCGGCGGCTCGAGGACGCGGACGATGCCGGCTCGACCGACCACACTGGGCAACGCCAGGGTGACGCCGTAGGCCTGCTGATAGCTGGCAACCGGGAAGATGCTCCGCTCGTCGCGCAAGACCGCTTCCGTCAGCCTGGCGCACACGATGCCGATGCCGTACTGGCTGGCGTTGTTGCCTTCGATGATGGTGATGTTGGCGTAGCGAACGTCGCGCTCGACCGCGTCGCGAACCTTATCGAACGGCTCGCCGCATTGCTGGCAGGCCTCCTGGATCGGGAGACCGGCTACCGTGGCGGACGACCAGAGCAGCACTTCGGAGGTACCGTGTTCACCGATCGCCATCGCCTCGACCGAGGCTGGGTTCAGCCCTAATCGGTCCGCGAGGTGCACGCGAAAGCGCAGGCTGTCGATCACGGTGCCGGTGCTGATGACTCGATCGTGCCTCGCCAGATGTCGAGCTAGATCCGCGAGAGGGTCAGGCGGGTCGGTGACGATCAAGAGCAGCGCTTCCGGTGCGGCGCTCACGACCTGCGGCACGATCTCCTGATAAATCGAGACGTTGGCATCGAGCAGCTTGAGGCGGCCCTCGGGATCGCTCCGGTCCGTAGCGCCGCCAGTCTTCTCATTCACGCCGGCCGTGATCATGACCAGGTCGGCACCGTTCAAGTCGTCGTACGATCCGTCGCGGACGTCAACCGTGGGCGACACGGGCGCGCCGTACCGCATGTCCAACGCCACCGCCCTCGACCGCGCGCGGGTCTTGTCCACCAGGACGATCTCGCGCGCCGAGCCCCGTTGCATCAGCGCGATGGCACAGGCAGAGCCCACCGCACCGACACCAATGATCCCGACCTTCATACCCATGGCTCGCGGCGTTCCTGACCCTGCCTCGAGTCTAGCCCGATGCGAGGGAGTCCAACAAGTCCAGCGAGGGGACGAAGAAGAGATTGCCAGTGAGGGCGCGGCTGAAATCCAGCAGGCGATCGTAGTTGCCAGGCGGGCGGCCCACGAACATGTTCTCCAGCATCTGCTCGATCGGCCGTGGCGAGCGCGCGTAGCCGATGAAGTAGGTGCCGAACTCCCCTCGGGCGACGTCGCCGAACGGCATGTTATCGCGGAGAATCTTGATCTCTTTCCCGTTCTCGACCAGCACGGTCAGTGCGTTGTGCGCCGAGGTGGGCTTGACATCCTCGTCCAGCTCGATGTCGGCCAGCTTGGTACGGCCGATGATCCGCTCCTGCGCTTCGGTCGACAGCGCGTTCCAGGCGGGCATGTCGTGGACGTACTTCTGCACGATGACGTAGCTCCCACCGGTGAACCCTGGGTCCTCGTCGCCGATCAGGGTCGCATCCGCCGCAGCTTGATTGGTCGGGTTCTCGGTCCCGTCGACGAAGCCGATCAGGTCGCGATCGTCGAAATACTGGAAGCCATGGACCTCATCGACGGCTGACACCGCCGCACCCAGCCTGGCCATGAACTGCGTCGCCAGCTCGAAGCAGAGGTCCATCCGCGCGGCTCGGATGTGGAAGAGGATGTCCCCGGGGGTCGACACCGCATGGCGCGAGCCCGCGTGGAACTCGCGAAACCCATGGAGTCCCGCCGGCCGGGCCGACGTGAAGAGTTGGTCCCACGCCGTGGAGCCGAATCCCATCACGCACGACAGGTAACCCTCGAGGTCACGGAACGCGACCGCCCGCACGAGCGCGGGGAAGTCTTCACAGAACGCCCTAACGGTCGCGCGATGGTCATCACCGGGGTTGACGGCCACGACAAGAAAAATCGCAGCTCGCGTGAGGGGCGCGACTACCGGCTGCGGCTGCCGGTTGCTCATGGACGCTAGGTGCGGCCCGCCGTGGCCTCGTCGCGGGCGATCAAGACCGGGTCGGCGCGCAGCGCCAGGCGAACCCGCGTTCCCGCCGGGTAGGCCGTGGCCTCCGATGTCGGTAGCTGCGCCAGGACCGTCACATCCCCCAGGTCGACGGTGACCCGACTGGTGGCGCCCAGGAACGCGGTCGCGATCACCGTCCCGACCAGAGGCCCGGTCGCCGCCTCGCCGTCGCTCGCAATCGTGACCGCTTCGGGTCGCACCAGCGCCACCGCCGGCCCGTCGGCCGCGTCGGGCTGGACCAGCGGCAGGCTCGCACCCCTCACCTCGACGCTACCGCGGCGCACGACACCGGGGAGGCGATTGGTGAGGCCGACGAACTCGGCCACAAAGGGCGTCGCCGGTCGCGAGTAGATCGCCGTCGGCGGTCCGAGCTGCTCGATCCGACCCGAGTGCATGACCCCCACCCGGTCGGCGATGGCAAGCGCCTCCTCCTGATCATGGGTGACGAACAGGGTCGTGATTCCGACCTCGAGTTGCACGCGGCGGATCTCGTCGCGCAACCGGGCCCGCACCTTGGCGTCGAGCGCCGATAGCGGCTCATCCAGGAGCAAGACCTTCGGCTGGATGGCGAGCGCCCGGGCCAGTGCCACCCGCTGCTGCTGCCCACCCGACAGCTGGTGGGCGAAGCGGTCGGCATAGCCGGAGAGCCCCACCAGGTCGAGCATCTCGCCGGCGCGCTCGCGCCGCTGACTGGGACTGACTTTTCGCATCTGCAGCCCGAACGCCACGTTCTGCCAGGCCGTCATGTGCGGGAACAGTGAATAGGCCTGGAACACCATGCCAACGTCGCGCTTGTTCGTCGGCTGACCGGTGACGTCTTCACCGCCGACGACCACCCGCCCACTATCGGCTTGCTCGAGTCCCGCGACCAGCCGCAGCGCCGTTGTCTTGCCGCAGCCGGATGGGCCCAGCAGGGCGACCAGCTCGCCAGGCGCCATGGTCAAATTCACGCCGTCGAGCGCCGTCACCCCCGCGTAGCGGCGCTTCAGGTTCTCCAACCGAACCTCGACGCCAGCTCGCGTGGCGGTCCCCACGCCGGCAGCGGCGACCGCGGTCGTCACCTGAGGCCTCCTCCAAGCTGGCGGCCGAAACCGGCAAGCTCGTCCGGCTGGCGTGCCACGCGAGACCGGGGCCGGCCGAAGAACGACAGGATGACGAGCAGGATAAAGGCGAACATCAGCGAGGCGACCGCGACCGCGATCGAGACGCCGCCATTCGCCTTGCCAACCAGGAAAATCGCCACCTGGAGGTTCTCGTAGTTGAGCAGGTTGGCAATCGTGAACTCACCAAGAACGACCGCCACTGACAGCAAGCAGGCGTTGAGGAGCGCGCTCCACATGTTGGGCACGATGATCCGCCCCATGACCGTGGCCCATCCCGCCCCCAGGCTCCGCGCCGCCTCGGAGAGCGTCTTCACATCGATGGCCGCGAGGCCGGTGTGGAGCGTTCGATAGGTGTAGGGCAGCACCAGGACCAGGTAGACGAATGCCAGGGTGAAGATCGACTCGCTGACGTTGATTGACAGCCAACGATATTCGGGCGCCAGGCCGGCGACGAGCACAATCGCTGGAATCGTCAGCGGCAGCAAACACAGGAACTCGATGACGCGATTCAAGCGGGGCAGGCGCAAACGGACCCAGATCATCGTCGGCACCAGGAGGAGCAGCATCCCCACTGACGTGATCACCGCCAGGACCAGAGACGCCAGGATCGCGGCGACCAGGTCCGGGGTCTGGAAGATGGTCTGCCAGGCGGCCAGCGTGCGCGGCGCGTCGCCATTCCCGCGCGTCGAAAACTCGAACATCGCGCCGATCGGAATCAAGAAGAAGGCGCCGAAAGCGAGGAAAACGACCACCCGAAAGACCTGCAGCTTGAGCCGGCGATTTCGGCTCATCCTGCGGGGCCCGCGCTGGGTGCGCTCACTGCAACCATTTGGAAGTTCTCCGCTGCAACTGGGTATAGAGGACCATCACCACGGCGACGATCACGACCATGACGAGCGCCAGCGCTGAGGCGAGACCCGGCTGAGCCAGCCCGACTTCACTGGTGAGCGTGTTGGCGATCAGGAGCGAGGCGATGATGCTGCCCTGACTGATCAGGGCGGCCGCAGTGGCATAGGCGGAGAATGAATTGGCAAAGAGCAGCAGCATGCCGCCGAAGAAGGCCGGCGCCAGCAAGGGTCCGGCGACGTAGCGCCAGTAATGCCAGGTCCCGCCGCCAAGGCTCTCGGTCGCTTCGCGCCACTGCGGCCGGATCCCATCGAGCGCGGGCAGGAAGACGAGCACCATGAGCGGGATCTGGAAATAGGTATAAACGAGCACAAGTCCGCTGAGCTCGTAGAGCCAGATACCGTTGGCATAGATGTTGATCCCACGTTGCTGCAACCAGAGGGTGACGAAGCCGGCTAAGCCGATGGTGGCGAGGAAGGCAAACGCCAGGGTGACGCCACCGAACTGGGCCAGCACGCCGCAGGCGGACGTCACCAGGCGGCGCAGGACGCCATTCGGGTTTCCGGTCGCAACCGCGTAGGCCAGGACGGCACCCAGGACCGCACCCAGGACGGCGCTTGCCGCCGACAGCACCACGCTGTGGACGAAGGCGGCGACAATATACGACTGGTTCATCGCCGTCAGGTTCGACAGGGTTAGTCCGTTAGGACCCACGAATGAGCCGCCGACCGCAATCGCCGTTGGCAGGAGGAGAAAGAGGCCGACATATGCCAGGAATGGAACGGCGCCGAGCCAATCAAGCGAGAAACGGCGGCCGCCCCTGAGGGGGCGGCGCGCCGTTTCGACAAGCGGTTTGGCGGCGACGGTCAACCGATAGCCTGAGCCCAGTGCGAGGCGAGGTAATCCTTCGCCTTGGTGGCCTGGGCATCGGTGAGGAAGGTCGGGGTACCGGTCACGGGCGCCAGCTTGGCGGCCGCGGCGGCGTCGAGTGTTCCGGCTTTCTGCATGGCGGCCATCCGGACCGGCCGCGCGAGGCCTCTCAGCCACGCGTTTTGCCCGGCATCGGAGTAGAGGTATTCCATCCAGAGCCGTGCGGCGGCGGGGTGGGGAGCAGCCTTATTGATCGCCTGGTTGTAGTAGTCACCGAGGATGGCGGTGTTCGGGGTAAAGACCTTCCAGGTCGGCACATCCTTGCCATGGTCGGCCGACAAGTAGTCCCAGTCGAAGACGACCGGCGTCGATCCGTTCTTCACCGTCGCCGTGGTCGCCGACACCGGCGTGAAGTTGCCCTTCAGCTTCAGTTGATGGAAGAAATCCACGCCTTTGCTGATGTCATCGGCCGAGCCGCCGTTGGCAATCGACGTCATCATCACGCCGTTGAGCGCCGCGTTGGCTTTCGTCGGGTCGCCATTGAGCGCGATCCTGCCCCTGAAGCCGGATCCGAGCAGGTCCTGAACCGAGGTAATCGCCGGTACCTTGGCCGAGTCGTAGCCGATCGACATGTAGCCACCGTAATCCTGGACCCAGAGGCCGGTCGCCTCCTTTTGGGAGTCGAGGATGTCGTTCCAGGTCTGCACCTTGTAGGGGGCGTAGAGGTTCAAGTTGGCCAGGGTGACGGCCTTCCCAATGTCGAGCACGTCGGGCGCGCGCGTGGTGCCAGCCAGCTGCTGCACGGCGTTGACCTCATCCTGGCTGGTACCGTTCGGGTTGGCCGAATCGATCGGAATCCCGTATTTGGCGGTAAACCCGGTGATGATCTCGCCGTAGTTCGCCCAGTTGGGCGGCACCGCGATGATGTTGAGCTTGCCTTCCTTCTTGGCCGCGGCGATCAAGGCGGACATCCCGCCCATGTCGGCGGCGGACTTGGCGTTGGCGGCGCTTGTGGTCGTGCTTGATGTGGTCTGCCCGCATGCCGTGAGCAGGACGAGGGCACCGGCAAGGACGCTGAGGCGGCGTAGCGCCCCGCTCATCCCCGTACCCCCTCGAGCTGGCCGCCCCCGGCCGGAAAGTCGCGTCGCCGAAGCCAAGCGTATTCCATGTTCCCCTCCCTTCAGAGTCGGGCTAGTGTCCTTCCCCCCGTTTAACCATCTCCCGGACGGGTTGTCAAGGAGCGGCCGATTAAGTTTAGCTACGATCGATGAGAGGGCGGGATCACGGCTCGGACCAGGGTCCCTTTCCCTTCCAAGCTCACGATCTCAACGTTTCCCCCCAGCCTCACTGCGCGCTCTCGCATGGATTGGAGGCCGAGGTGCCCCGGAAACTGCGCGCCGGTGTCGAACCCTGCACCGTTGTCGCGAATCTCAGCGACGAGCATGTCGCCCGCCGAGGTGAGGCGGAGTTCGACATGGCTCGCCCGCGCGTGCCTGGCCGTGTTGTTGAGGGCTTCCTGCGCGATCCGGAATAGAGCCTCCTTGACAGCGATCGGAGCCTCGGGCTCGGGATCGAAGACCTCGTCCACGGTGATGCCATGCCGGGCTCGCAGGGCCGCAGCCTGCTTTGCCAGCGCCCCGACAAGCCCCTCCTGCTCCAACGCCTCCGGCCGCAACTCGAAGATCAGCGCCCGCATTTCAGCCAGGCCCGCCTCCGCGAGCTGGAGCACGTAGTCGAGCGGGGCGCGCGCGGCCTCAGGGTTGCGGTCGAGGTGCTCGCGGGCCGTTCGGGCGCCCAGGGCGATCCCAAAGAGGGCCTGCGACACCGAGTCATGTAGCTCCCGAGCAAGGCGCTGGCGCTCCTCCAAGGCGACGTGGGCCTGCGCGTCCGTTAGAAGGCGGGCATTCTCGGCGATGGCCGCCGCCTGATCGGCCACGATCTTGAGCAACGTCACCTCTCCCTCGCTGAGACGGTAGCCACTGGGGTAATAGCCCGAGATCGCGCCGACGACCTTTCCCTCGTGGACGAGCGGGACGGTGACGACGGTGTCCCAGGAAACCCCGCGCAGCATTTCGTGCACCGGTTCGAACAGCGGGTCCGACGGGGGCTCGGCGAGAAATCGGCTTATGACCCCCTCGCGAATCACGAGCGTTCGGGATTCGATCGCGTCCATCTGTGGGAACCGTTCCCCAGCCTGGCGGAAGGCAGCCTCCGTGGCGCGAATGAACCCTGCAGGGAGTCCGAAGCTGCCGGCAATGGTCAACTGGCGCTCTGCGTCGAGCAGGAAGATGCCGCAGGCGATGGCGTCGGTCGCCTCGACCGCGGTGCGGGCCAGCACCGCGAGGGCGTCCTCGAGCGGCTTCTGGTCGGCGATGGTGACGCTCGTCAGGCGCTGCAGCCGCTCCCTCACGGTGGCGATCTCGAAGCTCACGGCGGCCTGCGCGGCAAACGACTCGACAACGCGCAGGTCATCCGCGGTGAAAGCCGTGCCGCCGCTCGGGTTGGCGACGATCATCGCGCCAATCGATCGGCTGGCGACGTACAGGGGCACAATCAGTGCCGGCCCTAGACTCCCCAGCTGGAGCACCGAGTGGTACGCGCGAGCGTCGCTCGCCGCGTCGGAAACGGTCACCGACTGACGGGTCGCGAAAACCTGGCCGGTTAGTGAGCTCTTCACCGGAAGCCGTGAACCGCGATACGCGTCGGCCTGTGCTCCATCGGCGACACGGACGACGAGCTCATCACCGGCGGGTTCGGGCGAGGCGATAGCGGCGAAAGCCCCGCCAACCAGATCGCGCGCCCGCGCGGCGATGAGCTTGAGGACGTCAGTGGTATCGCGGCCCTCGATGATGGCCTGGGTCACTTCCATCCCGGCCGCCACTCGCCGTTCGGCCTTCTCGCGCTCGGCCAGGTTGCGACCATACTCCAGCGCCACAGCGGCCTGGGCGGCGAACGCCTCGGCGACCGATACATCCTCCGCCGTATATGCGGCTGCTCCCCTGGTCCGTGCCAGGCTGATAACGCCAACAGGCCGGCCGCCGGCCTTGAGCGGCACGATCACCACCGGTCCCAGGTCGGCGGTGAGTTGAGGGTAATCAAGCCTCTCATCGGAAGCGGCCTCGGCGATGATGGAGGTGCGGCCGGACTCCATGACCCGCGCCAATTCAGTCGAGGCCCGCATCCCGACCCCGGCGTCGCCGATCCCGCCCACCGCGGCCCGCACCACCATCGGACCTCCGGGTGACTCGGGGGTCGCGACGCCGGCCTGCGTCGCAGCCACAAGCTTGCGAGCCAGGTCGGCAATCAGCCGCAGGGCGGTATCGCCCGTCTGACCTTCGAGAATCGCACTCGTGACATCAGCAACTGCCTGGAGGCGATCCACCGCCCGCCGGCGCGCATCGTCCTTTCGAGGCGCGCGATCGGTCGGGACCCGAATCGCGCTCAGGACGATCGTCCCCACCTCCGTCTCGAGCGGACTGAGGGCGATGTCGACTGTGAGCTCTGTCCCATCCTTGCGGACGAGATGGATGGCGAGGACGGACCCCATCGGCCGGGTGATCGGCCTGGCTGCATAGCCGGCCCGATGTTCGAGGTGTGCTTCACGCAGTCGTTCCGGCACCAGCGTCTCGACGTCCAGTCCGACTAGCTCCTCGCGCTGATAACCGGACAATTCTTCGGCCAATCGATTGACATACAGCATGCGACCGCTCGTGTCGGCGATGACGACGCCGTCGGGCATCGCCTCGACGAGCTGTCCAAACCCACCCAGGCCGGTCGTGGCTGCGGCCGGCAAGGGCTGCCTCCTTCCCTTTCCGCTCATCAAGATGAGTCCCTAACGCTATAACCCAGGGCCAACCTATCACGCGAATCAGGCGCTGTCCAGCGCGTTTGGTCGGCACGGGGGGAGATAATCCACACATGGCGAATCCCGTGTTCGAGGCAGTGCGCACAGTCATGGCCGTCCGCGACTATCAAGACAAGCCGATTCCAAACGATGTCATGGACCGCATCATCGAAGCAGCTCGATTCACCGCCAGCGCCAGCAACCGTCAGCCCTGGCATTTCATCGTTGTCCGTGAACGCGCCCACCTGCGCGAGTTAGGCGGCCTGGTAAGGACTGGTCCGTACGCGGCACGGGCGGCCGCGGCAGTCGTGGTGGCCTACCCGAAAGACAACGCGATCGCCGTTTCGGATGTGAGTCGTGCTATCCAATCGATGATTCTTACCGCCTGGGCTGATGGCGTCGGTTCCAACTGGACGGGTTTCGGTGGGCTCGAGGGTGTCCGAAAAGCCGTTGGGTTGCCGGAGGAATACGAGGTCCTCGCCGTCGTCCCGTTCGGCTATCCTGCACGTCCGGTGAAGGGAGTCAAGAAGCGCAAGCCGCTCGCCGAAGTGGCGTCCGCCGAACGCTTTGGATCGCCGTTCTCCTGAACAAATAGGTGACGATCACGGGAGACTCGAAACGCTGAAAACCGACAAGGAGTTGGCGGTCCTTCGCGCCGGGTGTACCCGGTTCCTCAACTGGCACGGGGTCCGCAGCGCAGCCGACATGCTCCGGACCATTCCTCCCGACGTCGAAACGGACCGCTATGGCAGCGGAGGCGTCGTGGACGAGCTTGAGGCAGAGGTGGCCTCCCTGCTGGGAAAGCCCGCTGCGCTCTTCCTGCCGAGCGGGACCATGGCCCAACAAGCAACGCTTCGCGTGCACGCCGACCGCACCGGGCGGCGAGCCATCGTGTTCCACCCGGCGTGTCATCTCGACTGGCACGAAGGACGCGGCTACCAACGGCTGCACGGCCTGATCGGCGTCCCCGCCGGCGAGCTCAGCACACCGTTGACGCTCTCGACCCTCGAAGGGATACACGAACTCCCGGCCGCATTGCTTATTGAGCTGCCCCAGCGGGACCTGGGAGGCACCCTGCCAGCATGGGACGACCTCGTCGCGCAAGTGGGATGGGCCCGAGAACGGGGGGCGGCGGTCCACATGGATGGTGCCCGGCTGTGGGAAGCGACACCCTGGTACGGACGGCCACCAGCCGAGATTGCTGCCCTGTTCGACACCGTCTATGTGTCGTTCTACAAAGGACTGGGTGGCATCGCGGGTTGTTGCATCGCCGGGCCCAGCGACGTGGTGGCCGAAGTCTCGGATTGGCGAACCCGCCACGGCGGTCGCCTGTTCGCAATGTGGCCGTACGCAGCTTCGGCGCTCACCTCCCTACGATCCCGTCTACCGCTGATGCCGAAGTACTACAAGCACGCTCTCGCGATAGCTGACGCGCTTGGCGACCTCCCAGGCGTCGAGGTACTCCCGGCTCCTCCCCAAGCGCCCATGATGCACCTACAGCTTTCGGTCACAGCCGAAGTCCTACAGAGCCGGGCGCTCGACATCGCAACACGCGACAAGATCTGGACGTTTCCTCGTCCGTTCACCACGGTCTCGCCAATGTTGCAGCGGATCGAGTTGTCCGTCGGCGACGCCACCATGGACTTCACCCCCACTGAGATCCGAGACCTGATCGGAGCACTCACCTCTGCTCCTGCCCGAACCTAAGCGCTTTCACCTTTCCCAGGCCCACTGACTCCGCGCCTGATTGGAGCTGCCTGGTCGCGAGAACGGCGACCATCCGCCGTTGCATGACATGACGGTCTGCACTGAGCTGGTCAGGGTTGCGGTCAAAAACGGACCCAAGACAACCTGACGATTGAGATGCCCAAACGTTGGAGCAGTGTCACTGCCGCGCTAACATTTGGGCTGCACAGTAGGAGGACGTGACATGCTGAAATCACAAGACGTTCGCCGCTTCCAGGAGCGACTCAAGGCAGAGCGCGATGCGATCGAGTCGCGTATCGCAACCAACAAACACGGTATTCAGGAAACGGTGCAGGACGAGTCCGGAGTGGGCGATTCAGGCGATCAATCAAACCTCCTTTACGAGCGAGAAGCAGAGATCGACGAAAATGCCCGGGACCGGAAGGAACTGGCGCAGGTCAAGAAAGCGCTCGACCGTATCGAACAAGGAACCTACGGGGTTAGCGAAGTCTCCGGCAAGCCCATCCCAATCGAACGCTTGGAGGCCGTCCCCTACGCGACAACCCTGGTTGATGAGCGCCCGCTCGAAGCAGACTAGCTGCTTACGCAATAGATTCAAGAGTTGACATCCGTGAATTAGGGTTCAGGATGTGGTGTAGTTGCGCATCGCCTAGATGACTAGGGGGCTTGCTGCAGACGGGCGGTCGCGCACAACGTGACGTTGATGGCAACAACCGTCAGTTGACCTGAGGAGGGCGCGAACGATGGCGAACGCAACCCCAACCAAGGCAGGCGCAGCCACCGCTGTGGCCGAAGATACCGCGATCCGGCCTTTCCGCATCGACGTTCCGGAGGAGGCCCTCGTCGACCTTCGCCGACGCATTGCCGCGACGCGCTGGCCCGAAAGGGAAACCGTCGCAGACGAGACACAGGGCGTGCGGCTCGCGACCATTCAGGAGCTCATCCGCTACTGGGGCACCGAGTACGACTTTCGCAGGTTCGAGGCGAGGCTGAATGCGCTGCCTCAGTTCATCACGGAGATCGACGGCCTCGACATCCACTTCGTCCACGTCAAGTCGCCGCACAAGAACGCCCTCCCGGTCATCATCACGCACGGCTGGCCGGGCTCGGTCATTGAGATGTTGAACGTCGTCGGCCCGCTCACCGACCCGACGGCACACGGCGGCGACGCGAGGGACGCGTTCGATGTGGTGGTTCCATCAATCCCCGGCTACGGGTTCTCAGGAAAACCGACGGCTACCGGCTGGGACCCTGTCCACATCGCCGATGCCTGGATCGCACTGATGAGGCGCCTGCGATATACACGATTCGTCGCGCAAGGCGGCGATTGGGGTGCGCAAATCACAGATGTGATGGGTGCAAAGGCGCCTCCGGAATTGCTCGGCATTCACTCCAACATGCCCGGCACAGCCCCGCCTGACGTTTCGAAGGCGCTCGCGTCCGGCGGCCCGGCGCCCTCTGGCCTGTCAGCTGACGAGAGCCGCGCCTGGGAGCAGCTGAAGTTCCTCTATACGAAGGGCATCGGATACGCGACCGAGATGGCGTTGCGCCCGCAGACGTTGTACGGGCTCGCCGATTCGCCCGTCGCCCTCGCCGCCTGGATGCTCGACCACGACGCGAGCAGCTACGAGGACATCGCACGGGCGTTCGAAGGCGACCCCCAAGGCAACCTCACACGAGACGAGGTCCTCGACAACATCACGCTCACCTGGGTGACGAACACAGGGGTTTCCTCGGGTCGTCTGTACTGGGAGAATAAGCTCGGCTTTTTCGACGTCAAGGGCGTCTCGGTTCCGGCCGCCGTGAGCGTCTTCCCTCGAGAGCTCTATCAGGCGCCGCGGAGTTGGACCGAGAAGGCGTACCCCAACCTCATCTACTTCAACGAAGTCGGCGAGGGCAACCACTTTGCGGCCTGGGGACAGCCCGAACTCTTCTCGACCGAAATCCGAGCTGCCTTCAGGTCACTTCGATGAGCACGGGCTCAATTAGGTAGCCGAGCATGGAGACAAGACAGCTCCCGTTCGCCGGCACCCACCTCCCGGGAGTCCCCGCTCCCCTTGAGGTTTCTCCCGATGGCGATCTGTTGCGGCAGCTCAAGGCTCGGGCCGCGGAACTACCGATCGAAGGCAACCTCGCTGCGTTCACCGGGGCAAACGCATGGCTCAATTCCGCGCCGCTGACACCGGAGGGCTTGCGCGGCAGGGTGGTCGCCGTCGATTTCTGGACCTTCACCTGCATCAACTGGCTGCGAACCCTGCCGTACCTGCGGGCGTGGGCGAAAAAGTATCGGGACAAGGGGCTGGTGGTGATCGGCGTCCACACGCCCGAGTTTCGTTTCGAACACGACATCGAGAATGTTCGCCGCGCCGCCATGGACCTCAAGGTCGAGTACCCAATCGCGGTCGACAGCGACTACGCCGTCTGGAACGCGTTCGACAACAACTACTGGCCGGCGCTCTATCTCGTCGATGCGCAGGGTAGGATTCGAAACCATCACTACGGCGAGGGCGCCTACGAAATGTCTGAGATGGTGATCCAGCAACTGCTCGCGGAAGCCGGGTTCAGCGGATTCCGCGATGACCTCGTTTCGGTCGATCCCCAGGGACCTGAAGTGGCGGCGAACTGGAGCAGCCAGGAATCGCCGGAGACCTATCTCGGCTATGAGCGTGGCGACACCTTCGCCTCACCGGGCGGTGTCGTGCCGGACGCCCCTCACCTGTATGCCTCGCCGACCCGGTTGCGGCTCAACGACTGGGCGCTGGCCGGCAACTGGACCGTCACGGGCGGAGCCGCCAGGCTTATCGAGGTTGGGGGCCGCATCGCGTTCCGCTTTCATGCCCGCGACGTCAACCTGGTGATGGGACCTGCTCGCAAAGGCGACACGGTGCGATTTCGCGTCTTCATCGACGGCAAACTGGGAGGCGCCGTGCACGGAAGCGACCTCGATGCCCAAGGCCAGGGGACGAGCAGCGAGCAGCGGACCTATCAACTGATCCGCCAATCGGGCGAGATCGAGGATCGAACATTCGAAATCGAATTCCTCGACCCCGGCGTGGAGGCCTACTGCTTCACCTTCGGATAAATCTGTTCTGGATGGCGACCCCCGAGCGGACTCGGGGGCGCAAATACCACCTGTCCTTCTCAAATACGTTTGAGATAGTCGCGGGCTAAAGAAAACCGTAAGCCCGTTCGCCCACGTGGTTTTCAAGCCCGTAGCCCCTCGTTCGCCATAGTTCGCCGCGGTTGCCGTCACGGTAGCCGTCACTAGCAGTCTTGCACGAGGAACTGGCGCTTGATCGCCATGCGCCACTTCTACCGACCGAGTCGGAGCAGAATCCCAATCAGCATGGGCCCAGCAATCAGGCTCCATCGAAGTCAGGACACCCCTGAGCCTCCACCAGTCCCAGGGCGATTCAACGTACAGGGAGTCGCGTCGATTTCGAATTCAAAAATTGGCGGGGGCGCGACGGGAACGATTCGTCCGTCGACATCGCCAAGGATGCCGACCAGCGGTTTTGAAGTTCGCGGGTCCATCGTTCGCCAACGTTCGCCACGGTTCGCCATAGTTCGCCGGCATTGCTGTCAACGTTGCTGTCAAAGTGCCCGTTCCACCTATTCATGTGGCGAGCGTCGCCAAGCGGTTCCCTAACCTCCTAACCCGGCGATCATGTGCAAATGCACATCCGCCCTTGTACGTAGCTGGGTCACGGATTCGCCAGAAAGAAAGCTCGACCAACCGGGCGGGGTGATTGACCCAAAGTGTTTTCGTCCGCTCGCGGCTGATTTGGGGCTGCGCAGCCGGCGCCTTCATCGTCGTCGGGCATGCCGTCGGCACCGCCCGAGCAAATAAAGGGCCGGAATCCCTTCGGCTCCGGCCCCCTGCGCCCTACTTGTCGAGACTCTTCTCGATCCGCTTAAGGGTCTCTTTCTTTCCCTGAGGCATTGATATTTTCAGCGCCTCATGGACGGACTTCTTAAGGGACTCGCGCAACGCTTTGTCGGCTTTCTTGGATTTCTCCACGCATGACACCTCCTCAGGCTAAAACCTCATTCCGACCGGAGGTTGACCGGGAGGCATCCTGAACGGCGAGGCCTTACGCCGCAGGCCGCTTCAACGGAACTAGCGACGATTCTAGGCAGTTGGAGGCCTTGCGACCCAGGCATATGTCTTCTCAGGCGTAACCTCACCTCCTCCTCGAATCCAGGTGCTCACGTGCCTGGAGAGTTCGGCGGGCGTAATCTCGCTCTTGACCAGCCAGTCGAGGATTCGGAGGGAGCGGGCCCTCCGACGGAGCGTTTCGTCGCCAGAGTTCGTCAGCATCGCCACCGGCAGATCTCGAGTCGACCGGTTAGCCCGAAGGCGGGCGAGCGTGGCGAGCCCGTCGATCCCTGGCAGCTGGACATCCAGAAAGACGAGATCAAATCGTTTCTGGCTCGCCCGCTCGAAGGCGGTGCCACCGTCGCCCGCGACCTCGACATCGTAGCCCCCGAAGGAGAGCCCCAGGCTGAACATCTCTGCCATGTCCGGGTCGTCCTCGACGAGAAGGATTGCCACACCGGTTTGCTTCATGGGTCTCGCTCTCCTAGGCGACCGTCACTCGGGTCCGATGGCCCAGGCTCAGGCTGGCGCCGACCACGACGGTCGCGACGGCCAGAACCCACGCGCTCCAGGCGATCCCGGTGACGCCGGTGAACCCGAGGACAAAGGGCGCGATAAAGGTGACCACGGCGACGATGCCCGGCGCATTGAGGATCAGCGACTGCCGGTCTTCGCGGTTCGCCGCCGCAGCGATGCCGGACAGGAAGAGCAAGACGCCCAAAACGTAGGCGCTCAGCGTGGCAACCCGTTGCGAAGTCTCAGCGAAGACAAACGGCGAAATGAAGAGAAGTACGCCGAAGGCCATGGTGGCGTAGTCCTGCCACCGCTTCCAAGTGTGAGACATTTCAATCGACCTCCTGAGTAATTGGTTACCGATGCTCTGACGCTCGACGAGATAGGTGACCAGCGTCAGGTACTCCTCCGAGTCCGCCGACGCGATCCACCGGCCAACCTCCGGGGGGCCGGCCGAAGATGGCAAGGAATTCGTTCACGGTCAACCGCTCAGACATGTTCAACTCGCCACCTCGAGCCGCTCGTCCGTATCGGGATGGACCTGCACGACTCCAACCTCTGTACCGTCGTCGCTGACGTATACCTCTCAGCGTGGAGCTTCTTCCTTCAGTCTGTTTGTCGCGATGAAGATAAACGGTCCAATCATCCGGCTCTCCTTTACTCGCATAGGTCAGGGCTGAAGGCGGGGCGTCGCGGCAAGCCACTTACCGCCGAAGCCGACAATCCCCTGTCCGTTGGTCTGGTCGGGGCCGCTGTCGCCAGAGAAAAAGTAGAGCGGCCACGTGTTGTAGGTGACCTGCCGGCCACCATCTGGGCGCGGGATGATCGCGAGCTGACCCGTCACCCCCGAGCCCGCAGCAACGCCGGGTGCCAGATCGGCCGGCCAGGCGCCGAGGCAGGCACCGGTGCACACGATTCGGCCGCCCTTCTCAGGCAGGAATTGATAGAGGGTGCGCCCCCGCGGATCGGCAAGGATTGCGCCGAGGCGCATGTTTTGCCTCACGATCACACTGCTAGCCGCTGCTGGGGCGGCTGGCGTTGTGGGCGTCGGCGGCGAACTCGCTGTCGTGGGAGCCGGCGTCGACCCATAAAGCCCGCCGCCACCTGAGCTCGATGTTCCAGACGACCCGCAAGCAGCCAGCGACAACACCGATACGAGGGCGACAGCTAGAGTCGGGAATCGCCATCTCACTTGCATCTGCATTAGCCCGCCGCGCTCCGAATGGGTCTCGTGACTCGTGGCGTTTGCAGCCGATCGTTCGCCCATGTCAGGGCATACTCGGCAACTTCCTGCCATCCCTCCTGGGCCACGATCAGGTGTGAGCGGCCCGGGAATTCCTTGAAGTCGGTAATCGCCTTCGAGTTGCGGTATTTCCGGAAGGTGGAGCGGTCAACCGACGCGGGAACGGTGTGGTCATCGCTGCCGGCGATGAGAAGGAGCGGCGCCCGATCATTGTTGCGGTAGTTGACCCTGGTGGCCGCCCACGGGTTGAGATTGGCGAGCCCTGCTTGGAATACCAGGCGTCCCGGCACCGGGATCGCGTTCCGTTGGTAAACGTTCATCGCCTCAACCTCCGAGCTGGTGTTTCCAAAGGCGTAGCGAAACTGCGGGAAGGTCAACGCGACCGTGCGGTTGACGTTCACCGGGTTCAGCAGGATCGGCGACAGTGACCTGATTTGCGACCACGGCAGTCGAAGGACGCCCTTTGGCGCCGCGGCGTCGATGCCGACACCGACCGCTCCGAGACCGCGGTCGAGCAGCATTTGTACAAACATGCCGCCGATGGAGTGTCCCATGATGATGGGCGGCTCGTCCTGTTCCCGAATGATGTTCTCGTAGTGATCGACGATCTCCGTCGTGCCCAGGCGATTGAGCGGGGACGGATCGCGCCGGATAGCCTCGACCTCGCCTTTCATTCGCGGCCAGGGTGGCGTCAGCACGCGGTATCCACGCGCTTCGTACAATCCACGGAACGGCTCCCAGCTGCGCGGCGTCATGAACATGCCATGAATCAGCAGGATGGTTTTTGTCGGTGCCATTTGAAATCTCTCCTTGGGAAAATGATTGCCGAGCGTGATCGGCGCGAATTTTGGTTGAAGAAGACGAGGAAGTGCAGCACTTCCTCGTCTTTGAACGGCCGACTAGGCCGCGGCTATTGGCTTCGTGTCGACGAAGACAACGTCCACCGGCTCGAGGTGCTGCATGCCGCGCAGGTCCGCGCGCGAGGCCGCGAGGTATACCTCGGACACATCGCGGTCGACGTGGCTGACGACTGTGATAGGAACCATCAGGTCATTCCTGGCCTGCAGTCCCTTGCCGATCATCATCCAGCCGGTCGCGCCGTCGTAGCGCTTGATGGTGCCGAGGTCGATCTGATCGGACGTCAGTACCAGGTCGCCCACCGTGACCCGCTTGCGGATCTTGTCGACATTCGCCTCTTCCACGACCATCAGCGCACCGGTGTAGCCGCTTGGCTGCCGCGTGGTCGCGACGGTCTCGCCAAGCGTCGATTCGACGTGCGTGGTGCGGGCGGGCGGATTGGCGTACTGGCGAAGCAGCTCATCCCTGGATAGCGAGAGGTAGAGCTCTCGAGGATCGACGCTCGTGACTGACTTGAAGGGGATGTAGAGCTCCCGGTCGGAGAAGGGATTGATCTCCGCCTTCATCCAACCCGTGGGCCGGTCGAGGTCGTCGACGGTTCCCACGCGCTCGCCCGCGACGTCATAGATCTTCTGGCCAAGCGCGATGTTGCCGGCGACGTCCTCCGTGATGGTGCCTTTCGTGTCTGCCATTGGTTCACTCCTTTCGTTTTTGTTCGCGTGGTTTCTGGCGCCCCTACCCTCCCTCACCCGGAAAGGGGAATTTGTTGGGAGAGGCGGCTCGCGACGTTCGAGCGCGCCTCGAATCCCGGGGAAGGGAACTATCGGCTCGCTGCGGCTCCCAAATTCCTGACAGCCGACTTGATACGCGTCCGGTCATTGCGCATCCGGTAGGCGAAGACGAGGCGCAGGACGCCGCCGAGGATGGCATAGAAGCCGATCAGCCAGAGGATGGCGAGCACGCCGGAGCCGGGATTAACGGCAATCAGGACGCCGAAGGCAACCGAGAACAGGCCGGCCAACCAGAGAGTCCAACTGCCCTTGACCTGCCCGGTGAATTCGATGCCGGTGACAACCTCGAAGACCCCGGTGACGATCGCCCAGGCGGCGATCAAAAAGACGAGTGCCAACGCCGTGATGCCCGGCCTGAAGAATGTGACCACACCGATCGCGATGCCGGCGAGGCCGCCGAGCAGCATGGGCACCCAGTGGCTCGCGCGCTCACCCACAAAGTCAAGACCGGCAACCAGCGTGAAGGCTCCTGCGACGAATGCGTACGCGCCGAAAAGCGCAACGAGAGCGATGAGCGTAATGCCCGGCCAAACGAGGGCGACGATCCCGAAGATAATCCCAGCCACGCCAGCGAGGGCGACTAACCGAGAGCTTCGAGTTATTGCTTGATCCATATGGGACCTCCTTGATGGTCGCTGCCTTGAATGTTGGCGGTGTCTCAAGCGCCGACGTCAGCTTGATCCCGGTGCGCAAACGCATCGTGAAACCGCGGGTTGGTGCGAGAAGCTCCGCCTTAGGGGGTGCGCGTGCCGCGGACATCGCGGCTCGCTAGGTAGGTCACGATTGCAAGATATTCCTCAGCATCGGCGGAGCTGAGCCACCTGGCGTCACCGCTCGAGCGATGAAAAAGGAAGAGCATCTCATCGACGGTCATCCAGCCCATCACGACCTCAAAGCCTCGCGCTCAGCCCACGGCCGAAGGCATCAGTACGCCGCCAACGACCCGGGATGTCGAGAATCTGCAGCCATCCGATCTGCTCCGGCAGCGCCGGGTCGACCAGCAGGTGCTCGCCCATCGGCTCGAGGCCGAGCAGCGCTCGAAGCATCAGCAGAGGAGTTCCGCTCGCCCAGGCCTGCGGGCTGCACGCGGTCGGATACTCGACCGGGAAGCTCGTAAGATCGCGGCGGTAGCCCGCGAAGGCCTCTGGCAAGCGCCCATTGAAGTAGGTCGCCGCGTCGAGGATGGCCATGGCAACCCTCGCGGCCTCCTCTCGGTACCCGTACCGAGTAAGGCCAGCGACGATGATGCTGTTGTCGTGCGGCCATACCGTGCCCAGGTGATAGCCGATGGGGTTGTAGCCACCCTCGCCTTCGGCCATCGTCCGGATCCCCCAGCCCGAAAAGAGGTGGTCGCCCATCAGATGACGGACGCACGCCGCGGCGCGCTCCGGGTCGGCAATGCCGGACCACAGCAGATGCCCGATGTTCGACGTGATAGCGTCGACCTTGCGTCCCTCACCGTCGATGGCGAGCGCGAACGCCTGGCGATCTGGAAGCCAGAAGTCGCGATTGAAGCGCGCCTTCAGTTCTGCCGCATCGCGCTCGAGGCGCTCAGCCAGAGCTGGGTCGTTCCAGAAATTGCGGGCCAGGCGCGCGACGCGGAGCTTGGCATCGTAGACGTAGCCCTGGATCTCGCAGGTCGATCGCGGCAGTTTCGACAGCGAGCCATCGGCGAAGAGGATCGAGTTCCAGGAATCCTTCCAGCACTGGTTTTCGAGCCCGGTCTTCATGTGGCGCTCGTACTCGACATAGCCGTCGCCATTGCGGTCGCCGTAGCTATCGATCCAGTTCAGCGCGGCGCGGGCCTCGCCTTCGAGGTCCTCTACGAGAGCACGATCGCCGGTCCAGCGTTCGGTCTCGTCGAGGAGGATGAGGAAGAGGGGCGTGCTATCCGCCGAGCCGTAGTACGGCGAGTGGGGCCGCTCCTCGAAAGCGGTCATCTCTCCGAATCGGAGTTCATGCAAGATCTTGCCCGGCTCCTCGTCGCGGAAGTCATCGCGGCGAGTCCCTTGCCAGGCAGCGAGCGCGCGAAGGGTGGTCACGGCCAGTTCGGGAACAAAAGGCAGCGCCTGGAAGCTCGTCAGCAAGCTGTCGCGCCCAAAGATGCTCATGAACCAGGGCAAGCCGGCGGCGGGAAGGGCGCCCTCAACGATCCCGGGGAAGAAGCGCAGCGCGGCAAGATCGACAAGACTGCGCTGATAGACGCGCGCCATCGGCGCCCAATCACAGGTCAGCTTGGGAGCCGCGCTGAGCCAGCTTTCCAGGTCCTTGGCCGGCGCGGCATCGGAGGTAGTGCCGGGAGGCGCACCTCCGTTAACCTCCGGTGTCGCCTTCAGAACATCCGGCACCCGGACATCAATAGTTGCCTGCCACTCGCCGTGAGGCTCCAAATGAATCCGAAACGTCAGACCCTTCTCATCGAGTGCCGATGGTGCGCTGCTGGTCACCCAGGTTTCGCGGACGAAGGTCTCGCGCCGATAGCCGAGCACCAGCCGCCCGTTCTCGACCCGTTGATAGGTCTCGCCCTTCTTCGCCAGCGCATCTTTGACCTCGAAGAGGTCGGCGAAGTCGGCGGCTGCCTCGAGGCAAAGCTCCAGGTCGCGCGGCTCGGACTTTTCGTTGCGGACCAGCAGTTTCTCTCGAAAGCCGTTCCCGGCCGAGCGCTTGCGCATCACGGAGAGGTCGGCATCGATGTAGACCGTGCCGGTCCCGGGGACGAGGAAGAACTGGGCGGAGAAGTAATCGAGGTCATCCCTGGAGAGCGTCTGGAGCGGCTGACCATCGATGGTCAGGACCCAGCGCGAGAGGAAGCGCGTGTCCCAGGCGAACAGGCCATGCGTATCAACCGGAGTGGCCTCGATGTTGCCGGCCAGGTCGCTGACGACGAAGGTGTTGCCTTCGAGGATGCTGACCGTCTTCTCAGCCATCGTCATCACGCACGGCTCGTTGAATGCGCAGCCCAAGCGCCAGGTCGCCGGCGACCCTGACCGAACCGCGGATCGCCGCAGCGACGAGGTTCTGCTTGCCGGAAATGATTCGGATGAACGTGTCGGTGTCACAGGTCAGGACGCAGTCGGGTGGGACGGAGTTGTGGCTGACGACCAGGCCGCCGCGATTGATCGTGATCCAGCGGCGGTCCGCGCCCTCGATGTCGAACTCGAGGGTTCCGGTGACGTGATCAAGCAGCGGAACATGCCCCCGGTTGGCCAGTTCGTCAAAGAACGCCTCGATCCGTTCAGCTGTGGAGGTCGTCTGGCTGCTCCCCATTGACGGCAGTCTGGACGCTGCCCGCAAGAGGAGCGTGAAATGTGCTCCTACATCCCTACATCGTCAGATGAGGTGGGCGAGCTGGGTACGGGACGTGACGCCGAGCTTGCGGAAGACCTTGACCAGGTGATATTCGACCGTGCTCGCGCTGATGAAGAGCTGCGCGGCGATCTCCTGGTTGCGCATGCCCTGTCCTGCCAACCGTGCGACCTGGGCTTCCTGCGGAGTGAGCTGGGACTGTGTCTCGACGGTGCGTTTGCGCGCGCGTGCTCCGGTCGCCTCAAGCTCGCTCCGCGCGCGGTCCGCGAAGGCGAGTAGCTCCATGGACGAGAACATGTCGTATGCAGTGCGAAGGTGGTCGCGGGCCTCCCGCTTTCTGGCCTGGCGGCGGAGCCACTCCCCATACAGCAGGTGAGCACGCGCCAATTCCGGTTTCGTCGGGGATCGGCTGAGCTGATCGATCGATTCCTTGTAGAGGGACTCCGCCTCCAGGTCGCCGGCGAGGAGGGCCCTGGAGCGGGCCAGAAACCCAAGCGCCAGCGGCGTCCCGCCGGCTGCTGCCCGCTCGCTCAGCCGGCTCAGCGCTTCGTGGGCTCCTTGTTCGTTGCCGCTGCGAACGGCCGCCTCGATGAGGTTGGGAAGAACCCACGAGCCGAGGAACGGCGGGTCATCCTTATATACAGGCAGGGCGCTGTCCAGGGCCGACTGATAGCGGCGGAGACCGAGCTCCAGGGGAACCAGGGCACAGCGGACGAAGTTCGCCGTGCCGACTTGCCCGCGCTCGAGGGCCTGCGCGCTTTGCGCGGCCGCGCTCGCGCGAGCCTCTGCCTCGTTGCCCTGCCACGCCAGGAGGCTGACATCTCGATAACTCGCCTGGCGCAAATAGCCGGGATTGCCGGTGGCTGCCGATATCTCGAGACTTTGCTTCGCCAGGTCCTCGCACTCCCGCGTGCGGCCGGCGTACATCTCGGCCCTCGCAAGGAAGGCAAGGGCAATCGGCATGGCCGTCAGCGCCGCGCGGTCTCGCGCCAGTTGCACCCAACGTCTCACCAAGGTGTGCAGGCTGGCGTCATCGAAGAGGCTGTAGGCTGCCAGCGAGGCGAGTCCAAACACGCGCAGATCGGCACCGGGGTCAGGCTCCTCGGTGAGCATGGCTGCGATGGAGCGTTTGAGAAGCGGCGCCCCGGACGGGTAGCCGGCCGTGATCAGGGCCGCGTAGCCATCCAGAATCAAGTCCGCTGCGTTCTCAGACGACCCCTCGGGCCGCGGGAGTGCCATGACCTGGTCGGCGATCTCTTGAAGGAGCGGGCGTGTCGTTGCCGGTTGGAGAAAGACGGCGGCCTCCAGTGCGCCGAAGAGCGCCTGGCGAGCGAGCGGACTGTGCAGTGACACCATTGAGCGGGCTGCCCCCAGCAGGATCGAAGGTGTCTCGCCACCTTGGCCCAATGCGAACCGGATGCCGCCTTCCAGAGACCGTGCGAGCGCGTGCTGAAGTGGAAAATGCAAGAGTGGCATGGCCTCGTCCAGCGAGGCCTGAGCCCGATCGGGAGCCCCTGCCGCCAGGGACGCCTGGGCGGCAGCAAGCAAGCGTTGAGCTTTGACGCCGTGGTCGGGCGTCAGCTCGGCGCCACGCGATAGAAACGCAGCCGCGGACGCGTAGCTTCCACGTCGTCGGGCGCGCTCCCCAGATTCCGCAAGCTCGGCCGCGATGTCCTCATCCGGCTCGACAACCCCTGCGGCGCGATGCCAGGCGTGCCGGTCGGGGTCAATCGCGGCATCGGTTGCCGCGGCGAGGGCAGCGTGGATACGATGCCGCTCGGCAGTGGGCGCGCCGTGATAGACGGCGGAGCGGATCAGTGGGTGTCGAAAGCTGACCTGAGGTCCGAGGATGAGCAAACGATCGGCTTCGGCGGGAGCGACCGCATCGCGGTCGATCCCGAGTGCTCTCGCTGCTCGCCATAGGACGACCGGGTCGCCGGACGGTTCGGCCGCCGCCAGCAGCAGCAGCGTCTGCGTCTCGGGCGGAAGGGCTCGAACGAGGCTCACAAAGTGCTGTTGGAGCCGGCTTCCGATGGGTAGCGGCTCCGGCAACTGCGACGCACTGTCGAGTTGGTGAGGCGTTAGGACGGAGGTGAGTTCGAGGATCGCGAGTGGGTTTCCCTGGGTCTCGGCCATGATGCGCTCGGAAAGCTGCGCGTCCGGCGCGCGACCGATGACCGAGGCCAGCAGGCTGCGGGCATCCCCGGCAAGGAGACCGCCGAGGTGCAGCTCGGGAAGTCCGGTCAGCATGCGGCGCTCGGTGGGCTCGCGTACCCCAAAGACGAGTGCAATCCGGTCCGCATAGAGCCGCCGGGCGACAAAGGCGAGCACCTCTGCTGACTCGACGTCCAGCCATTGCGCGTCGTCGACAACGCAAAGGAGGAACTTCTCGGAGGCGGCATCGGCAAGCAGGGTCAGCGTCGCCAGGCCGACCTGGAAGCGGTCCGGCGGCGCTCCGGCGATGAGTCCGAACGCCGAGCCGAGCGCATCACGTTGGGGAACGGGCAGCCGATCGAGTTGCGGGAGGAAGGGCACCACGAGCTGATGCAGGCCGGCGAAGCCGAGCTCCATCTCGGACTCGACCCCAAGCGCTCGCGCGACCCGAAAATCGGTCGCGGCGCTGATCATGTTGTCGAGGAGTGCCGTCTTGCCGATTCCTGGCTCACCACGCAAAACCAGGGTCCCGCTGAGGCCGCCACGAACGGACTCCAGTAAACCCATCAGGATGGCCCGCTCCTGGGCGCGGTTGACCAGCCGTGGCCTCACCGTGGTGTCGACATTGCGCTGAGCGACGGCTTCAGGCCGCGCGCGACTCATCCCGCTCCTCCTACTTCCCTACCAGCTCGGGCAATACCTACAAGGTAACCGCCACATTACTTTGGTTGGTTGGCTCGCGGCTTCTGTCAGCCTGCTCGATCTTTTGGCAGGTCAAACGAGCCGATTTGTGCCGGTGGATCAGTCATTTGACTGAACGGCGGATAATGGAGGCTTCCGATCATCCGGCGCTCATATCGAACCTGGACGGAACGTAGAAAATGCCGCAGAGGATTTCGGCCGAGCCGACGGCGCTGATCGGGCGGATGCGGGAGCGGGGAATCGTTCGGGACCTGCTCGACCGTCTGCCGGGGCAGGGCGGCGCGCTTGTGGTCCGAGGTGAGGCGGGCATCGGCAAATCCGCCCTCGTTGCCGAGGCCGCAAGACGGGCACGAGCCGATGGTTTTCAGATCCTGACTGCAGCCGGAGTGCAGTCGGAGGCCCGCCTGCCGTTCGCCGGGCTACATCAGCTGCTCCGGCCGATTCAGAAGGCGGTCGATGCCCTGCCAGGTCCACAACGGGGAGCTATGGGCGCAGCGTTCGGCAGATCCACGGCTGCACCACCGGATCTATTCCTGATCGCCCTCGCGACCCTAGACGTGCTTTCTGATGTTGGTGACCATGCGCCGCTTGTTCTGGTTGCAGAGGATGCCCAGTGGCTGGACGGGCCGACCTGCGATGTTCTGGCGTTCGTGGCCCGCCGACTCGGGTCTGATCCGATTGTGATGTTCTTGGCGGTCCGGGAAGGCTGGCCAACTTCCCTGCTCGACGCAGGACTCCCCGAGCTGCGCCTTGAGGGCCTGAATG
This sequence comes from Chloroflexota bacterium, assembly GCA_034666565.1. Taxonomy (GTDB): domain Bacteria; phylum Chloroflexota; class Dormibacteria; order CF-121; family CF-121; genus CF-13. The sequence goes on along the minus strand of JAXDLN010000120.1, from coordinate 181,047 downwards.
CGTCTGAAGCTAGAACGTTAATCGACCTTAGGGCACCGGGACTCGTGCCAGCCGTGCGGCGCCGGCTGCTGGACGAGGCGCAGGGCAATCCGCTTGCGTTGGTAGAACTGCCCGCCGCTCTGGGCGCCAGCCGTTTGACGGGCGAAGAACCTCTCCCCTCGGCATTGCCGCTCACCGCCCGCCTCGAGCGAACATTCACGGCCCGCGCCGTCAGCCTGCCAGTTGATACGCAGGCAACACTGCTGGTTGCCGCTATCGACGACGGCACAGATCTTGTCGAGGTCTTGACCGCCGCCAGCGGCGTCGCAAACACCGAAGCGACGATCGACATGCTCGTGCCGGCCGTATCCGCCGGGCTCATCGAGATCGATCAGACGGAGGTACGCTTCCATCATCCGTTGATGCGCTCGGCAATTCAACAGCTGGCTAGTGCCTCGGAGCGTCGGGCTGTGCACGCCGCATTGGCCGCCGTGCTCGTTGACCAGCCCGACCGCCGAGCCTGGCACCGCGCGGCTGCCGTGGTTGGGCCCAATGAAGCGGTGGCGGGCGAGCTCGCCGAAACGGCGCTACGAGCTCAAGCGCGCGGGGCACTTTCTATTGCGGTCAGCGCGCTTGAGCGCGCGGCGACACTAAGTCCGACTCCAGCCCTTCGGGGCGAGCGCCTACTCCGAGCCGCGGAACTCGCATTCGAGCTCGGCCGCCGCGACCTGGTGGCTCGACTCTTGCGAGAGGCGGAAACCCTGACAAGAGGGCCACTCGAGGAAGCGCGAATGGCATGGATTCGCGGCATTTCAGGCAGTACCACCTTTGACACAGAACGCATTCGCCACCTGGTTAAGACAGCGGAGCGGGCCAGGCAAGCTGGAGATGCGGACCTAGCGTTCAACATTATCTGGCTCGTGGCCCAGCGGTGCTGGTGGAGCGATCCCGGCTGGAAAGCCCGCCAGCACGTGATCGCTGCGGCGGAGCGCGCTAGCACAGTCGATGGAGATTCACGGGCACTGACGGTGTTCGCCTACGCGGCTCCCATCGAACGCGGCAGCGTGGTCACGACATGGGTCGCACAGGCATCGTCAAATGCGGAGAGCGATGCCGAATTGGCGCGCGCGTACGGAAGCGCTGCCTCCGTGGTCGGCAGTTTTGAGCTTGCGCCGAGATTCCTCGTCGCGGCCATCGACGGTTTGCGCGCCCAAGGCCGGCTCGGCCACCTGCCTCGATTACTTCTTATCCAAGCTTGGGACGGAATCTGCCTCGGGGATTGGGCCACAGCGCTGTCTGCGTCAGACGAGGCCGAACGGTTGGCAGCCGAGACGGCGGAGCCCTTTTGGGTGGCGGGTGCGCAAGCCATGAAAGCCGTGCTAATTGCCTTGCGTGGGGACCTTGAACTCGCGGCGACGCTTGCCACAGCAGCGGAACGGGTCCTTCTCCCGGTTGGCCCTAATTTCCTCCTGGCGATCGTGCAGGCGGCGCGCGGGGTCGCCGCCTTGGGCAATGGGCGACACACGGAGGCCTATCAAGAGCTGCGGCGAATTTACGACACAGCTGATCCTGCCTACCATCCCGTTATCGGGTACTGGGTCATTGCGGACCTCGCCGAAGCTGCGGCCCACAGCGGCGATCGGGCTCCAGCGCGGGCCCTCGTGAAACGGGTCGCAAGCGCGATTTGGCAAGCCTCATCGCGTTGGTGTCAAATCGAGGTTCGATATGCGAATGCGCTCCTCGCCAACGACGAGGCTGCCGAGACAGAGTTTCAGGGTACGTTGGGCGAGGACATCGGGCGATGGCCGTTTCTGCGAGGTCGCGTACTACTTTCTTACGGGGCTTGGCTTCGCCGCCAGCGTCGGGTTGCCGACGCGCGCGCTCCGCTGCGCGCTGCACGCCAGGCGTTCGATGCCCTTGGCGCCATCGCCTGGGGAGAACGTGCGCGGCAGGAACTTCGTGCGTCAGGCGAAGTGAGCCAACGTCGAACGCCCGAGGCTCGAGAGCAGCTCTCCCCACAGGAACTCCAGATCGCAAGTATGGCCGCCCAGGGATTGTCAAATCGAGAAATTGGCCAGAAGCTGTACCTGTCGCACCGGACCGTCGCCTCGCACCTGTATCGAGTATTTCCGAAGCTTGGCATCACCTCGCGAGCCCACCTCGGCAGAGCGCTCGTAACATCCTGACGGGGCCATGGTACTAAGGATTTCGCGTCAAAAGATCAAGTATCTCCTTGATCCGTTCAGTCAGATGACAGAAGCCACGAGTCATCAACCGCAACTAGCGTGGCCGGTAAATGGAAAAGGACTACGACTCCGCGGTGAAGGACTAGGGAGTTCCTTGATTCGATGATTGCTCGCGATGCCTAGCCTTGACGCATGGAAGGGACGGGGGCGAGAGCTTATGGCGTGGACCGGATTCGGCTCAACCTCCTCGGTCCTGTTGAGGCATCTCTCGGTGGTCGCCCCGTTGCCTTTCGAACTCGCAAGTCCCTTGCATTGCTCGCCTTCCTGGCGCTCGATCCCGGTCCGCATCCTCGCGAACGGCTAGCCGACCTGCTCTGGCCGGAGGCCGACGTCGCTGATGCGCGGGCGAGCTTGCGAACAGCACTGAACTACCTGCGCCACGGGCTCGGACCCGCGGCCGATTCGGTGATCATCGCGACCCGAGAGTCACTTGGTGTGAGGCGCGAGGCACCGATTGACCTCGACGTTCAGGCCTTGACGGATGCGCGGGATCTGGCTCGCCGCTCGCATGGCGATGTGCTGGGCGGCAAAATCGAAGCGGCGGTCGATCAGTACCGAGGACCGTTTCTTGCCGGGATGCTTCTTCCGGACGCCCCCGACTACGAGGCGTGGATCGAGAGGCAACGAACCTACTGGCGCGGAGTCGCGTCTGAGCTTCTCGACCGGCTCGCCACCCGACAAATGATGGAACGTAATCCGGCCGCAGCGATCAACGCCCTCGAGCGTTGGACTTACCTGAACCCCGACGAGGAGCTTGCGTGGCAACGTCTCGTCGACGCGCACCTGCGGAGTCAAGATGGTGCCGCCGCCCGGCGCGCGTGGAGCGCCTACCGCCGGGTCCTGGCGGAGCTCCATGCGGAACCGAGTCACCAAATGGCCGAGTTAGGTGACCGGATCCTCGGTCGACGTGACGCGAAACATCGGGCTGGACCACGCGCAACCGTCACGCTGGGCAGAGGCGCGGGTTCCTGGAAGGGTCGCCTCGTCTCAGAGTTTCTGAAATCGATTGGCAGCGCCGAGCCGGACGTGGCGGAGCTCGATCGGTGGCTCAACGGATTGAAACACGACAGCGTCACGGTGCGGCTAGAACTGAAGACGACGGTCGACCAGGAACAGGAAGCGGTTATGCCAGGACTCGCGTTTGCCGTATGAAAGCGGGAAGCCCGGGCGTGGTTTCAAGTCCAGTCCCTGTGAGCGCGTTCATCCGCGAATATCTCGACAACGGCCTTGCGGTCTACGATGCGGATCGCCGGAGATTCGGAACGGTTGCGGATTTCGACCAATCGGGAAGCTGCTTCGTCGTCCGGACGACCACGCCGGATACTTCGCTCTGTATCCCGTTGGGTCTGGTCACGAAAGTGCGCCGCGGCAGGGTTTACGTTTCGAAGTCGGTAACGGATCTCAGCGGCAGGCTCCTGCATTCCTACAGGCCTGAACGCAGCTGGTTGTTCAGAACGTTGTGCCGATGGTTTCGCGTTACCAAGGCCCGCGCATGAATGACGCGGAGGGGATGACAACCGAAGAGATTCTGAACGACCTCCGCGTTGGCCAGAACGTCTACGACGCCAACGGCGAGAAGGTGGGCTCCGTCGATTCGATTGACCGAGCAGGTGCTTGCATGCGTATCGAAACCAACCCGTTTTCCGAGCCGGCTCTGTGTGTTCCGGTTGACCTGATCCGAAGCATGGATCCGCGGGAGGTGTTTCTTTCGCGAACGCGTGAGGATCTGCGCCGTGACTACCTGACACGAGAGGATACGTGATGATCGCCGAAGCGAACCGCGATATTCGATGGGCCATGCGCGTGGCCGATAAGAAGAGGAGCGAGCGGCACGCCTTCAAACGGCCGTATGTCTACCTCGATGAGCTGATTGCTCGCCTCGAAGCAATGCACCTCAAAGGTCTCAGCAACGTTCCACGGAGCTTCATGCCACGCCTCGAGGCGGTAAGCGAGCTGCTCCCGCCGGAAATTGACGCGCCGAGTCAGTGGCGCCGGCGTATCGCTCGGGTCATCGATCAATGTTTCGACTTGCAAGCGCGGGTCCTTCAATTAGGAAGGACGACGTATTTGGAATGACGGCCATTCGAATCCACTGGCCGCGTGTCCTGCATATCCCGATGCCACCTCGCGTTAAGGCGGCCGCTGCATGAACATCGATGCGGCGTTGGTCGCTGTGAAATGGAAGGCTGAGCCCGCGGAGCACAACTATCCGGCTGCAGCAGACTATCTGGCGCTCGGGCTCCGCGAGAAGCAGGCTGAACAGCTCGTCGCGGCGCTGCGGAAGGCGCCCCAGGTGCAGAAGAAGGCCAAGGACCTGGAGCGTGCGAGCGGACTACCAATGCTGCCAGCGGACAACCCGCACGTGGCGGCCGACCTCAAAAAGATCAAGGTCGGTGACCCGTTGTCGCCGATCCTGCTCGTCCGCGGCCGGTGGCTGGAAGGTTGCCCCCTGTTGGTTGCCGACGGGTACCACCGAATCTGCGCCAGCTACCACCTGGATGAGAACGCCGAAATCCCCTGTCGCATCGTCGATGCATGATGCCAGGCCGCAAATAGCCGTTCACGGTTTTTTGACGCTCCACGCGTAGCGTCGGCAGCCAGAAGGAGTGTCCGCCCGGGCCTCACGCTCGGCCAACTATCGATTCCCCTAGAAGGAGAAGCGCTATGAGCAAACGACTCCCGATCCTTGGCCTCTCGATTGCATTTGCCCTGTTGCTCGGTGCGTGCGGTGGGACCAGTGCTCCAGCGACGGGTGGCGGCGCGAGCCCAACCCCGAATGCCGTCGCAATTCACGTCGCCTCGAATACCGCGCTGGGAAGCTACCTGACGACGGCGACGGCGCGCACGTTGTACTACTTCACGCCGGAACGGGACTCGCATGCGTCGGGTCCCAACATCGTATGTTCCGGATCCTGCGCCAAGACCTGGCCGCCATTGTTGGCACCTTCATCGCTGCTGACCAGCAACGTGGCACTGCCCGGAACCTTGAAAACGATCGTTCGCCCTGACGGGGGACGGCAAGTGACGTACAGTGATTGGCCGTTGTACACGTTCAGCGGCGACAACAGGCCCGGCGACACAAATGGCCAGGACGTGATGGGTAACTGGTTCGTTGCCAGCACTGGACTGACCGAAGATGTGGCCACGCCCACGCCCGCCCTGGCACCGACGCCCGTGCCATCCCAACCAGCGCCCCCCATGCCACCGCAACCCATGCCAACCAGCTGCATCCCTGGTTTCAATGGTGGCGACCACGACGCCGACAACAACGGCGGCCGGAACGATGGTGACGGCTGCCAATAGGCGAGAGGCGGGCCTCGGCACGGCCTTCACTCCAAGTCTTGGCAGTGCCGTTCTGATTGCCGTCGCCCTCGGAAACGTGGCATTGTGGCTTATCGCGCGGCCGGCAAATCAGCCGACCGCGCGATATCTTGGGGAGCTCTGTGGGGTGGAGGCGGTGCTCCTTTTCGCCTGCTCGCTCGTGCTCGCGACCCTACTGCCTCCCATCGAGCGCGCCTTCGGTGGCCTCGACCGGGTTGTCGTTTGGCATCGCCGGACCGCAATCGCCGGTGTGGTTCTTCTGGTTCCGCATCGGGCGCTCGTCGCGACGTCCGCCGATCCTTACGCGACTTCGTTGGGTCAAGGTCTTGGTGTCGCGGCACTACTCGGATTGTTGGTCTTGTCGGTTTGGGCGCTGGCGCCGAGACTGCGCGCGGCCCGCTGGCCCGGCCCCATCCAGCAGCTCGCTCGGACGACCTTCGAGCGATGGCTCACGGCGCACCGGTTGACCGGATTATTCGTGGCGCTTGCGGTCGCGCATGGCGCGATCGTGGACCCTGTTCTGCGCGCCTCGGCGGTGCTCCGTATCGTTTATCTCGCTGTCGGCGGCATCGGCATCGCCGCGTACGTGTATCGAGAGATCTTCGCGCGGTTCGTGCTGCCGACGCACGACTATACAGTCGCCACTGTCGGGCGGCCTAACGATACGACCTTAGAAGTCGCGCTTGAGCCCGCGGGAGCGCCGCTTTCCTTCATCCCTGGTCAATTCATTGTTCTGGCCTTCGGCGGGGCCAGCGGCTGGCAGCGGCATCCATTTTCGGTCGCGAGCGCTCCGTCCGAGCGCCGTCTCGAGGTTGCGATCAAGGCCGTTGGGGATTACACTCGCGATCTTCGCGAAAAATTGCAGCCGGGAACTCCCGCCAAAGCTGTCGGGCCGTTCGGAGGCTTCGATTACCGCCGTGGCGGCGAGAACCAGATCTGGATTGCGGGCGGGATCGGCATCACGCCGTTCATCAGCTGGATTCGCGCGCTGAACGGGAAGCTGGATATAAGCGTCGACTTTTACTACGCGGTTGCGAAACAAGGCGACGCGCTCTTTCTCGGTGAAGTCGACGCGGCCGCCGCCGAGTACGCGACCTTCCGGCCGCACCTCATGGTTGCAGAGCACGATGGCCACCTGACGGCCGAGCGCGCTTTCAACGAAAGCGCGCGTCCGACGAACGTATGGATCTACATGTGTGGACCGCCCCCGATGATGACCGCGCTCGCCGATGGCTTCCGCGTGATAGGGATTCCGGCAAACCACATTCGATGGGAGGAGTTCGGTCTTCGCTAGGCCGATACTGAAAATGCCATGAACGAGAACCTGAGCCTTGGCCGCATCGCTGGCATCCACGTGGGGCTGAACTGGAGCCTGCTGGTGATTGGCGCCCTGATCGCCTGGAGCCTTGCCACCGGTATTTTGCCGTCCGCCACGCCTGGCCAGACCTCCAGCGCGTACTGGACCGCGGGCGTGGTGTCCGCCTTCGTGTACCTGGCCTCTCTGCTTGCCCATGAACTCGCTCACTCAGTGGTTGCCATGCGACGCGGCGTCCGTGTCGAGGGGATCACCCTCTGGCTGTTTGGCGGTGTTTCCCGGTTCAGCAGCGAGAGCAGCTCGCCCGGTGCGCAAGCGCTGATCACATTCGTGGGGCCCCTCACCAGTCTGCTGCTGGGCGCGCTGTTTTTCCTCCTTTCGGTCGCGGTTGGCGGTGGCGCCGGCCCGGGCCTGGTGTCCGCCACCCTGGCATGGCTGGGCTACATCAACATCCTGCTCGGGGTGTTCAACCTCCTCCCCGCCTTCCCGCTCGACGGAGGCCGGATCTTGCAATCGCTGATCTGGCTACGCACCGGTGATCGGCTTCGAGCCACCAATATCGCCGCCCGCATCGGCATGGCCTTCGCCTTCCTGTTGATTGCCTACGGTCTCCTTACATTCTTTGCGGGTGGCGGCCTGTTCGGTGGGGTCTGGTCGGTCTTTCTGGGCTGGTTCCTGTTGAGCGCCGCCCGGTCCGAACAGACCGGCGCCCTGATCCGCCAGGCGCTATCTGGGATCAGCGTCGCCGAGGTGATGACGCCCAACCCCGTCCAGGCTCCCGACGACATCACGGTCGAGGAGGCCCTCCACGGCTACATTCTGACCTCGCGGCATTCGACTTTTCCAACCCATGATGCGAGCGGCCGTCTGAGCGGGATCTTGACCTTGGCAGCTCTCAAGCAGGTCGGCCCGAACGCGCGGGCGACGACTCTTGTGAAAGATGTGGCCTGCCCGCTCGACAGGGTGTCCACGACCAGCCCGCGTGATCCGGTTGCCAGCCTGCTCGGCGCGTCCGACGGGTGCGGCGAAGGTCGCACGCTGGTCATCGACAACGGCCGGCTAGCGGGGATCATCTCGCCAAGCGATATCAACCGGCTCTTGCAGAGGTCGCTCTCGGGCCGCAACCTAGCGCTTGCTCGTAGCGCGTAACAGAGCAATCTCCGCGGATTCAGGCGGCTCTTCGAATCTTCGAAGGGCTGCAGCCTTTTAACGCTCATCTTGCGATCGAGCGTTACGGTCTGAGCACGCAGAGAGGGTCATCCGCAGACGCGGGCATCCGGAGACCCACGAATTCCCACAAACGTAGTGAGAGGTGAGCACAAACTCACCACTCGCAAGGAGGCAACGGTAATGAGCACAGGCACGATCACGACCAAGGACGGCACCAGCATCTTCTACAAGGACTGGGGCAAGGGGCAACCCGTCCATTTCAGCCACGGTTGGCCGCTCACCGCGGATGACTGGGATGACCAGATGAATTTCGCGGCCGCCAACGGCTACCGCGCGATCGCGCACGACCGCCGAGGCCATGGTCGCTCCAGCCAGACGTGGGACGGCAACGACATGGATACCTACGCGGCGGATCTCCACGCGCTGATCGAAAAGCTCGATCTGAGGGACGTGGTACTGGTCGGCCACTCGACGGGCGGCGGCGAGGTGGCCCGATACATCGGCCGATATGGCACCTCACGGGTCGCCAAGGCCGTCCTGGTTGGGGCGGTCCCTCCGCTCATGTTGAAGACGACCGGGAATCCGGGCGGCACTCCAATCAAAGCGTTCGACGACATCCGGGCGGGGCTGCTTGCGGATCGATCGCAGTTCTACAAGGACCTGAGTGCACCGTTCTTCGGCGCCAATCGACCTGGCTCCAAGGTTTCACAGGGAGTTCGGGATATGTTCTGGCTGTGGTCCATGACGGTAGGGCTCAAACCCGCCTACGACTGCGTCAAAGCATTCTCCGAGACCGACCAGACGGACGACCTCAAGAAGTTCGACGTCCCAACGCTGATCATCCACGGCGACGACGACCAGATCGTGCCAATCGCCGACGCGGGACTTCTGCAAGCGAAGATCATCAAGGACGCAGAGCTCAAGGTCTACAAGGGTGCGCCTCACGGCCTCACCACCACGCACAAAGACCAGTTCAACGCCGATCTGCTGGCATTTCTGAAAGCCCCGGTGCGCAAGCCGGTGTCCGCGTCGACCTCGCGCACGTAGCCGACTCGTGCAACTCACTGGTGGCTCGCTCAGACGAGCCACCAACCTACTTCAGGGACCAATTGACTAGGAAAGGGAGGCCATGAACGCGCAGACGGGACGATCACTGATCGCAGAGTTCATCGGAACGTTCGCGCTGGTCTTCATCGGCGCCGGCTCGATCGTGACCAACCAATGGACCAAGGGCGCGGTTGGGCTGGGCGGCATCGCAGCCGCGCACGCCCTCGTGCTCGCGATCATGATCTCGGCGCTCGGACACATTTCGGGCGGCCATTTCAATCCCGCTGTCACCTTCGGCGTCTGGATTGCCCGGCGCATCTCGATCACGACGGCGGCGCTATATTGGGTCGCCCAACTGGTCGGGGCTGCCGTGGGGGGTCTGTTGTTACTCACCGTCTTCCCGAGCCAGCAGTGGCGGCCCGTGCACCTGGGAACTCCGGCGTTGGGTTTGGGCATCGGCTTTGGCAAGGGGGTGCTCGTAGAGGCGATCCTCACGTTCTTCCTGGTTCTCGCCGTCTTCGGCGTGGCGATAGACACCCGCGGATCCTTCAAAGCGGTCGCCGGCTTCGGGATCGGGCTGGTTCTCGGCTTTGACATCCTGGTGGGCGCGCCGCTGACGGGGGCCGCCATGAATCCCGCCCGGGCCTTCGGTCCCGCGTTCGTATCGGGCTACTGGCAGGACGGCCTCGTCTACTGGATCGGTCCGCTAATCGGCGGCGCGATCGCCGCGGCGATCTACGCCTACCTCTTGGTTCCGCGGCCGGGGGCAGCAATCTCCGACGATGCGTCCGAACCGGCGGCCCCCATTAAACCTGATTTGGTTCGACAACCACAGCGCTAAAGCAGGCCGCTCTCGCGAACGGCGTCAGCGAGGAGTTGTTCGACAGGTTGGTTCGAGCCGGGGCGATCTCGAGAACGGAAAAGCGGCTTGATATGCGCATCGAATCGAACGGAATGGCCGGCGCCGGGTAACGTCACCGCCGCCTCAGGCTCATCGGCATCGGGCGCCAGCGCCGATCCCGCCGGCAGGCAGAAGAAGCCCGAGCAAGGCGGATCGCTCTCACGATTGTTTCACGGAGGGCTCGCAAGGTGACACTGCGGCGCTGGACTAACAACCATTCAGCCAGCGCTCCGCTGGAGGTAACCATGGCATTGTCTGATCAACTAACGGATCTCGCCGGCCGAACCAAGCAGCTTGAGGACGCCGCCGCCGCCACCAAAGAAAAGGACCGCGCAAAGCTCGAGCAGCAGCGGGAGCAGCTCCAATCAAAGATGAAGACGCAAGCGCAAAAGATCCAGGCCTCGGCCAGCAAGGCCCAGGGAGACGCTCGCTCCTGGTGGGCGGATACGACGGCGCGGTTCGAGCAGCAGCGCGCCGAGTTACGGGCCAAGATGGACCAGAGAAAGGCAGAGCAGCAAGTGGATCGAGCCAAGCGCAACGCCGACGACGCGGAGGACTACGCGACCGACATGGTTGCGTGGGCCGCATATGCCATCGACTCCGCGGAGTATGCCGCGATCGACGCAGTCGTCGCCCGAGACGAAGCCGACAGCCTCGTCGCCGCACGCCGCTGACCTGGCTCGCGACCAAGTCGTCAGTGGGCACGCTTTGCGTGCTCACTGACCTGGGGGTAGTCGCCGCTCTCCAGCGTCCGCGCCCGAGCCCTTCGTCCTGGCGATGCTTGCACTGATATTCGCCCGACCTCAGTTAGTCCCTCTAGCCGATCGCCGTCGTTAGCCGCCAAGGCAGCAAATCAAAGGGCGTCCTAAGATCCGACCCGAGATCGATCTGATGCCGAAGCCGGTCGTCCCAGAGACGGGCCCGGAGCTCACCGATGATGAATGGGAGCAATCTTTGGCCGGTTAACGGAACACGGTTGGCCGGATGACGTCGTCGAACAGGTATGCAGGGATCGCAAGGAGCGAATCACTCGAACCTACCTGCTTAAGGTCAGCGATGCCGCACGATACCTCGGCTTGAGTCGTAGCACGCTGGACAAACTCGTCGGCGCCGGCAAGCTTCGCATTTCGTCGGTTCGTTCGCAGTACCGGGACGAGAAATCCGAAACACTGATTCCCGCTAAGGATGTTCTCGCGCTCAAATAGCATCTCGGACCCCGAGTACCGGTCTTAGCGCTCGGCATAACGGATCACCAGTCAGATGAGTGCGCCGGTGAGGTATGCTGCACCGACTAACAGCGATTGGAGGTGATAGATGAGCTGACTGTTCGTCAATTGGTCTGGGCGACGATTTGTATTCGAAAACCGATCACTTGACTCTTAATCAGTTGGTCCCGGGTTCGAATCCTGGTGCAGGCACTCTCCTTCTGCTTCGTTCCCGTTTCGATTCCCTTTCGGTTCCCTTACGCTTGATGCTCCGAGCCGGCGCGGAACCATAAGAATTCCGCGAATCAGTTGATCCACTAGATCGCAATGGTTCAGAAAGGTGATCTAGCCGTCGCAGGCGGGGCGCCGGCCCAATTCATGTCGCACTTCCACGCGCGATCGGCTGGGCCGGCGATAGAACAACTGCCCGCAAGTCAGTTGATCAAACCTGTGACTGGTCTCAGAGCCTTTAGGCTGGCAGCAGAGTTCGAATCCTACCGCCCCAGCCATCGCCTTCAACGCTTTCGCCAGCTGCACATGACCGGCAATATGTCGGTCTGCGTGTCGCGGAAGTGGCCCCACCGTACCTGGGTGGGCAGGGTTAACTGCGGCTAGTCCGGCGACGACCAGAACCGTTGCAGCACAGGAGCCACTACCTCCGGTGCTTCAGCCATCCAGCAATGATCGAGGCCATCGAGGCGAGCTGTCATCGTCCCTAGCCTGCGTGCAACCTCGAGCGACTACGACAGCAGCGTCGCCCAAAACTGGACCGAATCGAGAAGAAAGCCGATTAATATCAGGGCGAGCCCGAAGAGCCCGAGCCTCCTTGCAGGCAGCGCGTCCGCCCAGGCCTCCACCCGAGGCGAGCCGCTGAAGACAATTATTCCGGTGATGAAGGTCGTCAACACAAAGCGTCCAACGAGGAATAGCGCATCTTCTACCGCCCATCGTGCGATGAGTGCAGAGACGAGAAGGGCCACGCCTAGGATCCCTGTTCGAACGGCCTGGTTCCTCACGACAATCAGTCGGACGACGGATGTCGGCCCATAGGCATAATCGTCGGCGACCGAATACCGAAGTCTGTACACGGTCGCTAGGCCAATGGCGGCCAGTACCGCGGCTGGGATGCCAAAGGTTAGGCCGAATGCTACGGAGGAAGCCAAACCGAGATTTAACCCACGGAGCATCGCGAAGCCGTAAGTGGTATAGGCGGAGTGCTCACTCTGCTGATGTAGGCGATACTCCAGCCCAAGCAGGACGCCCAATCCAACGCCTGTAATCGTGCCGAAAGGAAAGCCCAGCCCGATCGTGAGACCGATCGTGAAGACGAGGCCGTAGGTTGCCGCCCTAGTCACGATGCCGAGTGGCCCGCGAGCTCCTCCGAGCAGATCGTAAGCCAGGTATAGGCCGCCGAAGAGATCAAGGCCGAGGCCGGTCAGGCTGACCGCGGCAAGAAACCGCTGGCTCATCCCGCAGACGAAGTGTTGAAACGCAGGATCAACTCACGCCCCACGAGACGCAGATCGCGCAACTACCGCTCCAGTCAGAGGAGCTTGTCGATGGTGATCGGCAGCGTTCGGATCCGCCTGCCGGTGGCGTGATAGACAGCGTTGGCGATGGCGGCTGACACTCCCACGGTCCCGATCTCGCCGAGGCCCTTGCTTCCGACTGGACTGAGTTCATCTGGCTTGCCGACGAAAACCACGTCGAGCACAGGCACGTCGGCATTAACCGGGATTAGGTAGTCGCCGAATGTCGCGTTGGCGATGCGACCGGTGGCGGAATCGATGACGGTCTCCTCGAGCAGCGTCATCCCGATGCCCATCACAGTTGCGCCAATGATCTGGCTTCTCGCTGTCTTCGCATTGAGGATGCGGCCCCCGTCGACGACCGTGACGAACCGTGCGATGCGGAGCAGTCCGAGCTCTGGGTCGATGTGCACTTCGGCGAAGCGCGCGGCAAACGCCGCCGGGCCGGCGATCCCTGGAGCGCCCGCGCTTGGGTTGTATTCGCCGCCAGCGGACAGCTCATCCAGCTTGTGGCGCTCGAGGATGTCGAAGTACGTCTCTCCAACCGACGAGTCCTCGATTGCCGCAATGCGGCCATTCGTGACGGCGACACCCTCCGCAGTCATGCCCTGAAGCGGCGAGCGGTCATCGTCCGCAACGGTCTTGAGGAATGCTCGCAGGAGGTTGCCGGCGGCGTCGACGATCGCACCACCCAGAGACGTTGCGAGCCCGGAACCACCGGACTGTGGCGCCGTTGGCAGGTCGCTATCACCGATTTCGACGTGGACCTGGCCGACCTCTAGGCCGAGCAGCTCGGCTGCGAGCTGCGCCGCGATGGTGTAGGTGCCAGTTCCGATGTCGGTGGCTGCGCTGCGCACATACGCAGACCCGTCGCGGTGGATCGAGACCCTGACCTCACACGGCGGCTGGTACAACTCGAAGGTCACTCCAGCCATCCCGTACCCGATGAGCCAGTGGCCCTCGCGCATCGATCCGATTTCGGGGCTGCGCTTCGACCAACCAAACCTTTCGGCTCCGACCCGATAGCACTCTTGAAGAGCATTGCTCGACCAGGGCAGGCCCGACTGTGGATGAACGTGGGCAAAGTTTCGCAGCCGCAGTTCGATCGGATCGATGCGCAGCTTGTAGGACAGCTCGTCTAAGGCCGATTCGAGCGCGAAGTTGCCTTCGGTCTTGCCCGGGCCGCGCATATAGCCAGGATTCGGAATGTTGAGGCGTACCTGATGGTCGTGCGTCGCCACGTTCGGACAGTCATATGAGGGGGGTGTGACCACCGTCACGCGACCAAAATTGGTGCCCTCAATCCCGAGCGCCGAGGTGCACCCGTGGTCGATGGCCACCAGCCTTCCGTCCTGCAAGGCACCGAGCTTCATACGTTGCTGCGTCTCGGGCCGGTGGCCGACTGACGTGAACATCTGTGGCCGGGCCAGCACCAGCTTGACCGGGCGCCCCACGACCCGCGCCGCGAGCGCCGTCAAGATCACGTGAGGGTAGACCCGGAGCCCCGCCCCGAACCCACCGCCCAGGTAGGGAGAGAGCACTCGGACCGCACTCTCGGGTATGTCGAACACGGTGGCCAGGGTCTGGCGCTCCATCACCGGCCACTGAGTTGAGTCGTGCACAGTCAGCCGGTCCCCTTCCCAGCTGGCCACGGTGGCGAAGAGCCCGAGCGGGTTGTTCGTCTCCGCGGCGATCGTGTAGGTCTCGTCGACGACAACCTCGGCGGAGGCGAGCGCTGCCGCGGGATCACCACGGCGCAAGTCGGCCTGCCACGGATTGTGCAAGACCTCAGCCCGAGGATTGTCGAGGCCAAGCACAGCGGCCTCTTGCACATAGTCGATCTCGAGGAGGCGCGCCGCTGCCACGGCCTGCTCTTGAGTCTGTGCGACGACGATGGCCACGTGCTGGCCATGATGGAAGACGCGGTTGTCCCGGAACGGCAGAGGAAGTGAGGGCCCCAGCCCAGTCATGGGAGCCGGAGCGAGCGCCGGAGCGTTCTGATAAGTGATGACGGCCAGGACACCGGACGCGGCTTCCGCGGCCTCGGCGTGGATGGCTGTCATAGTGCCGGCTCCGATCGTGGACTGCACCAGCACGGCATGCACAAGGTCGGGATACGCGATGTCCGATGGGTAGGGCGCGGCGCCGGTCACCTTGAGAGGCCCGTCGACCCTGTCGATCGGCTCGCCGAGAACCGTTGGGGCTGAGAGGGCCCTCACGACCGCAGCCCTGCAACGGTCTGCAAGACACGGGCGATCGTGCGCTTGGCAAGCTCGACCTTGAACGCAGTCCCCGGAACAGTAAATGCATCACGAATCGCGGCGTCCGCGGCCGCTCGAAACGTCTGGTCGTTCGCGGGTTTGCCCTCGAGAATCGCCTCGGCCTCGCGCGCTCGCCAGGGGATCGTCCCGACACCGCCCAGTGCCAGCCGCGCCATCGCGATCGTGCCTTCCTCGATCATCAGGGCCGCGGCCGCAGACGTGAGTGCGAACTCGTACGAGGCGCGGTCGCGGACTTTGAGGTAGCCCGACCGTGCGCCAGCCGGCAGCAGCGGAATCTCAACCTGCGTCACCAGTTCGCCGTGCTCAAGCACGTTTTCGACTTCCGGCCGATCGCTGGGCAACACGTAGAAATCGGTCAACGGGACGGTGCGCTGCCCACCAACCCCTTGGATGTACACCACCGCATCGAGCGCAACGAGGGGCACGCAGAGGTCGGACGCATGGAGAGCGATGCAGTGCTCGCTCGCCCCGAGGATCGCATGCATCCGCGCAGGCCCAGTGACCGCCGCACACCCCGATCCTGGCGTTCGCTTATTGCATGCAGCCACCGCTAGGTCGCGGAAGTACCGGCAGCGCGTTCGCTGCAATAGATTCCCGCCGATCGTGGCCATATTGCGCAGCTGGGTCGAGGCCCCGGCGAGCAACGCATCGCGGACAAAGGGCGCCCTCTCGGCAACGGTGGGGTACGCGGCCAGCTCTTCCATCGTGGTCAGCGTCCCCACTAGGAGGAAGTCGTCGCGCCGTGTAATTCCGCGGAGCGGCAGGCGACCGATATCGACGACCCGCCCCGGGGCGATGACGCCGTCTTTCAGCATCAGGTCGAGCAGCGTCGTGCCTCCGGCGAGAAACGACGCCCCCGGGTCGCGGCTGACGATCGCCACTGCCCCAGGCACATCCTCGGCCTGCACATATTCGAATCCCGGCATTGCTATTTTCGCCTCAACGCGGCGACCTCTCGAATCGCCGCGGCAATGTTGGGGTAAGCGCCGCACCGACAGAGGTTGCCACTCATGAACTCGCGGATCTCTTCATCGGATGTCGCTCGACCCTCCTCCAGAAGCGCGACGGCCGACATGATCTGCCCGGGCGTGCAGTATCCGCACTGAAATCCGTCGTGACGGATGAAGGCTTCCTGCAAGGGATGTAGCCGGCCGTCCCGCGCCAGGCCCTCGATGGTCATCACCTCCCGGCCATCGCATTGCGCTGCCAGTCGCAGGCACGACAGCACGCGCTTTCCATCGAGCAGGACAGTGCACGCGCCGCACGCGCCTTGATCGCAACCTTTCTTCGTGCCCACCAGGTCGAGGTGGTCGCGCAGCGCATCGAGGAGGGTCACGCGGCTGTCGAGCTGCAGCTGCCGCGCACGACCGTTGACATGCAGCACCACCGTGACCTCATCGGATGGAATCGTTCTCATTAGTACGGTGCGCACACAGAATTCGAATTCAGGAATGCTGCCACCTGCCGCACGAAGGCCTCGTGATACTGGAACAAGGAGCCATGGCCAGCATCCGGATACGTCATCAGGACGGCGTTGGGCAAGTTCACCGCCAACCAGTATGAATTGATGACCGGAATCATCTCGTCGTAAACGCCGTTCACGATAAGTACGGGCGGGCGGATCGCTTTGAGGTCCTTGAAGCGCTCACCGTCGTAACGCTCCCAGTCGCGGAATGCTGCCAGCTGTGCAGCTGCGACCGCGGGCCCGGACACTGGCTCGAGATCACGCTGTCGCTGCGCCAATCTGCCGATAAATGCCTCTCCGGCTGCCTGGCCCTCCGTAGTCTGCGTGAAGAAGATCTTCTGCAAGACGCGATAGCCCCGATTCTTTGGATCCTGCAGAGGCTTTGCCAGGCTCGGCTTGTCGAGATGCATGACTTCCTCGCCTCCTCGGGGCGCGGTCCCAACAAGCACCATTCGCCGAAATATCGAGGGATGGTCCTGCGCCATTTGCAGGGCGACCATCCCTCCGAGCGAGTACCCGAGGACGTCGCACGTCCTGATGCCTAGCCTCTCCAAGAATGCGAGCACGTGCATTGCCATCCCAGCAATCGTTGGTGGGACATTGCCACTCGAGCGCCCGACGCCTGCGTTATCGAACAGAATGACTTCTCTCCCGGCGGCGAGCGGATCCGTCACTGCCGGATCCCAGTTGTCGAGTGTCCCGGTGAAATGCTGCAAGAACAGCAGCGGCAAGGCAGGGCCGCCGCCGAATCGGCGGTATGCATAGGTCTGGCCGTTGATCTGAAGCAGCAGCGTTGGAGCGGTGGTGTTGCTGGCTGGTGTCGTCACCATCACATCCTCCTGAGCGCTTTAGGGTTAGCCGGTCTCTTGGGAAGGAAGGAGCGCGACACGCGAGGTCGCGCTCCGTACCGACTGAGCTCGTGGAAGCCCTCGAAGTTCTCGCAGGCATAGAGCCGCGAGGACACGCCCGTGGCGGGCTCGGCCCAGTCGTCGAACGGCGAGGTGATGGAGAGCTTCTGGTGGCGGAGCACCCTCAGGCGCCCGTCCTTCGTCGCGCCGACGGTCAGGCGGTGCTCCTGCTCCTCTCGGTGGCTGTGCGACTCGCCGGGGACGCTCAGCAGCACGAGACTGCCGGATGGCCCCCGGCCCATCGCCGGCGCGCCACCATCGCGGGCCGGAAGGATCAGCTCGGTGTGCATGCCATTCTCCTTGCTATTCATGAGTTCGGATGGGAGACATCGCAGCGTGCGATGAGTCGCTCTGTACGGTGCGGTGCGTGGATCCGCGCGGCCATGAAGCGCTCGAGTGCCAGGGATAGCATCGTCCTGGTTCGCGATCAGGTACCCGGAAGGAATGGTCTTTGCGGCAGGGAGGGCTCGCCCAGGGTCGCGAACGTATGGGTCCCTGTAAACCATGGCCGCGGGCATCCCGAAGCGATAACCTCGCACACCGACCGTGATAATGACTTCTGGGTTTTTCGGATCGGCCTCGAGTTTGGCGCGTAGCCGATGAACAAACGTCCGTAGGTAGTTCCGCTCGTCCCCATAGCCAGGACCCCAGACCGTCCGTAGCAGCGTGCGGTGTCCAACTACCTGGCCGGCTTGCGCAGCCAGCGCGGCAATCAGTCCGTATTCGGTCGGCGAGAGCCTCACCTCGGCGCCATCGCGAAGAGCCGCCTGGCCCACGAGATCGATCGTCACGTTGGCGGTTCGAACCACTCTGTTCTGGCGCACTGGTTCTTCGGGACCTCTGAGCATCGCCGTCTGCAATTAAGGTTGGAGGCCTGGCGTCGCCGCGAGCCATTTGCCGCCGAATGCCACGATTCCCTGGCCGTTTGCCTGGTCTGGACCCGTGTCCTTCACGAAGTAGTAGAGAGGCCAGGTGTTGTAGGTAACCTGTTGGCCACCTTCAGGCCGCGTGATGACGCCGAGAGTTCCCGTTACGCCAGTCCCGGCGACGGTGCTGCTCGCCAGATAAGCCGGCCAGGCGGGAAGGCATGCCCCGGTGCAGACGATCTTGCCACCCTTTTCGGGGAGGAATTGGTAAAGCGTGCGGCCACTGGGGTCGGTAAGAATCGGACCCAGGCTCATGTTTTGGGTCACGATCACGCTAGCCGCCGATGCGGGGACCGAGGAGGCCGTCGTGCTCGGCGCCGCGGCGGGCGGTGCCGCCCCGTAGATCCCGCCGCCGCCGCCCGTCCCTGGGGTCGTGCTGGAACCGCACGCCGCCAGGAAGGCCGCAATTGACATCGATACTCCGATGACTGCGAGTCGCTTGGTCATGCTTCTGCTCCTTCGCTTGAGTTGATGCTTTCCAGATTGGCTCTGCCCAAGGCGGACGTCGCCGTACGAAGGGACGATGTTGTTCCCGTTCGATTGGCGCACGCCGCTGTGGCCCGTGTTATTGACAGCCGTCACCATCATTTGGTCCGCCGTTGTTGTCGCCGTCGTGGTCGCCACCATTGGCGCCGGGGATGCAGCTGGTCGGCGCCGGCACGACGGTTGGCGGTGGTGCCGTAGGGACAGGAACCGCGGTTGGCGGTGGTGCCGTGGGGACAGGAGTCGGAGCTGCGGTCGGCGTGGGGGTGGCCAGGTCCTCGGTCAAATTGATGCCGGCGACAAACCACTGACCGCCGACGCCCTGGCCGTTCGTGTCACCAGGATTCGCATCGCCCCTGAAGGTGTAGAGCGGCCAGTCGTTGTAGGTCACCTGCCGTCCACCGTCGGGACGCACGATGGTTTTCAATGTTCCCGGCAGGGTCACGTCGGTGGTCAGCTGGCCAGATGGCGCTAGCAAGGGCGGCCAGGTCGTCGCGCAGGATCCCGTGCAGACGATGTGCGAAGCCGTCGAGTGAGAGTCCCGTTCGGGCGTGAAGTAATACAGGGTGAGGCCCGTTGCCGTCGTCAGGTAGGTGCCCACCGCTTCACTCGAGGCAACGCGAATCGCCGTCACGCCCGGCGTCGGGTCGCTGCCGCCGCCTGTGCCTGGATTCGTGCTCGGGCCACACGCCCCGAGGAAGATGGCCAGGGCCATCGGCAGTCCGGAGATCGCGAGTCGTTTGATCATGCTTCTTCTCCTTCACTGGTTGATGGTTTCAGCGTGGCCCGGCAGGAAGCATGCGTCGCCGTACGACGGGACGATGTCGTCCCCGTTCGATCGGCGTAGGACGCTACGGTCTAGCGGACGATCAGGCCGAGCTCGGCCGCGCGGGCCAGGATCTCAACCTTGGAGTGCGCATCGAGCTTGCTGCTCAGGTTGCGAAGGTGAGTGCGCACGGTCACGTAGCCGATCCCCATCCGGGCCGCGATGTGCCGATTGTCGAGTCCAGCCGGCCATCGCGCCAATGAACAGGGTGACGGCGTCAAATCCGCTGACCTCGCAATAGAGACGCGCGTGCGCCGGGTACCGCGAAGAGCGGGACGATAGCGTTGCCTCGCCGCGAATACCCAGCGGCTCGCGGCTGGTGGCCAGGATCCACGTCCGGGCAGCTCTGCAGCAGACGGAGTGCCAGCGTCGCGCAGGCGTCGAGCAAGCATAGAGCCGACCTGGGCTTCGAGGAGCGGTTGCGCTGACTGATCGTGCAGCCCGAGGGTGGCGGCGACGGCCTGTACCAGCAGTGCTGAGTCCCCCAGCTTCTCGAGTTCGACGCGCCATACTCCATCGTCGAATTCCGACCGCAGTTACTCGGCCAGGCGGACGGCCAGCCGAGGTCGTTCCGGGTCGTCGCCTCGCTCCGCACACAACCAGGCTCCTCCAATCGAACGGGGTTGTGGCCCGTCTGAATAGACGGCGACAACGCAACTTGCCGGCGGCAAGCTTAGGCCAGAAGTCAGAGACGTAGAGCTTGTTAGCCCTGACGTCGTCAGTTAGGAGAAAACATGAAGACTCGCAATCCATTTCGGTTCCATCATCGGTGGCTTACCGCGGTGTTGCCCGCGGTTGTCATTCTTGCCACGGCGTGCGGCCCGGGCCTCCCGGCAACGGGGTCCGCGGCACCAGCCGATTGGCCGCAACCGAACCACGACCTTGCCAACACACGGGTCGCAACGGGAAGCCCCATCTCGTCGAGCAACGTGAAGCAACTCGGTGTCGACTGGACCGTCAAGGTGACTGGTGTTTCCCAGTTCGGTGCGATTGCGACGGCTCCGATCGTGGTGGGAAACACGGTCTATTTCCAGGACCTCAAGAGCAACGTATATGCCGTCGATCTCGGCACGGGCAAGCCCGTGTGGCAGAAGACGTACAACGCCGCCTCCCTCGGTCCAAATGGCGTCGGCTACGACAACGGCAAGGTGTTTGTCACCAGCGATGACCACACGGTCGCGGCGCTCGACGCGAAGAATGGCAACGAGCTGTGGTCCAACCGGATTGCCCCGACACTGCAGCGCATCACCGAGCAGCTGACCACCTACAAGGGCGCCGTGTATGTGAGCACGGTCGACTTCGAAGACCAGGAGCCGCAGGACGGAACTGGCATGGGCATCATCCACGCGCTCGATGAGCAAACCGGCAATGATCGGTGGACCTTCAACACCGTCAAGGACGGCAACCTCTGGGGAAATCCCCAGGTGAACAGTGGTGGCGGTGCCTGGTACCCGCCGGCGATCGATACCGCGACCGGTATCACCTACTGGGGAACCAACAACGCCTCGCCCTGGCCGGGCACCCCGGCATTCCCGAACGGCTCCAGCCGGCCAGCCCCGAACCTGTACACGGAATCGGAACTCGCCATCAACGGGTCGGGACAGCTGCAGTGGTTCAACCAGGTCAAGCCCTTCGACCTTTTCGATGCCGACTTCCAAATCTCGCCAATCCTCACCTCGGCAAGCGTGTCCGGATCCTCCCGGAAGATCGTCGTCGGTGCCGGCAAGGGTGGCTTCGTCATCGCCTTTGACCGGCAGACGGGCAGCACGCTCTGGAAGACGTCGGTCGGCCTGCATAGCAACGACGGCCTGTCGGCCATCCCCGCGGGTCAGACCGTCACCGTGGCTCCGGGGATCTTCGGCGGCGTCGAGACACCGATGGCGCTTGCGGGCGGCGTTGTCTACGTTCCGGTGGTCAACCTCCCGACCGACTTCACCAGCACCAGCCTGTCGCTCCCGAACGTCACTACGGGGTCCGGCGAGCTCGATGCGATCGATGTCAACACGGGGCGGATCCTGTGGACCTCGAAATTCGATTCGCTGGACGCCGGGGGCGCACTGGTAGCCGGCGATCTCGTCTTCACCTCGACCCTATCCGGCAAGGTCCTGGCGTTCAACCGGGCATCGGGCGAGCAGGTGTGGTCATATCAGGCGCCGGGCGGCAGCAATGGGTTCATCACGGCTGCGGGCGACCGCCTCTTCGTGCCCATCGGGCTCGGTGCCACGCCGATGCTCGTCGCGCTGAAACTCGGGGCGACCGGTAGCAGCGCCACGGCAACCGGCACCACCACCAGCACACCCGCCCCGTCGTCGTCATGCACGCCGTCCGCAACCAGCCTCTGCATCAGTACGCTCAATCAAGGCACTGGGCTCTCCTTTAACACCAATCAGCTCTCGGCAGCGGCTGGCGCCAAGGTGACGCTCACCTACAGCAACGACTCCGCCATTCCGCACGACTGGCACCTCTTCAATGGCGCGAACCCGTCGTCTCCAACCATCGCCAGTACCACCATCAAGGCCGGCCCGAACGACGTGGAAAGTGTTTCGTTTGCGGTTCCGTCGACGCCCGGCCGCTACTTCTTCCAATGCGATGTGCATCCAACCCTCATGACCGGCTTTCTGGTGGTGCACTAGTGATGAGCGAGCACGACGGCCCCATGGGCCTGGCCTGTCAGGAGATCCGAAACGCCATCGATGAGTTTGCCGCCGAGCGGCACGAGGGGCGGCGCCTGCCCGCGCTGCTCCAGCGGACCGACGCGCTCCTCGCCGAGCTCGAGACACTGAACCTTATGGCGGTGCGGCGTACCCCGCCGTCGTTGCGATCCGACCTAACGAGGCTTGCGACCGTCCTCCCGTTCGCCTATATGCCGCCCATCGGACCGCGGCCTTCGCCGACGGCGGCAATGGACGTTGTGTTCGAAATCCAGGCGGGCCTGTTCCGCCTGATGTATGGGACGGAGGCCGATGCCGAGGCACCGGAGGAAGCGAGTTGAGAGCGCTGGCCGAATCGAAGGTGGCACCATCGGGCGCGGCGATCCTGCTCGTCGAGGACGATGCCGACCTGGCCGAGATGTTCGGCCTCGGGCTGGCATCTGCAGGCCACGCGGTGAGGGTCGCCGGCGATGGGGGCACCGCCATCGAGTCGGCGCGCCGTGAGCGATTCGATCTCGTCTTGCTGGACGTGCAGCTTCCGCGAATCGACGGGCTCACCACCCTAGCCGCCTTGCGAGCTGGCCGGTCGACTAAAGATCTGCCGGTGGCGATGCTGACCAACTCCGACGATCAGGCCCTCCGCGCGAGAGCCCGGTCGCTGGGGATTCTCGACTGGCTGGTCAAGAGCGACACCACGCCTGCCGAGCTGGCCAGGCGCGCCTGTGCCTGGACTTCACGTAAGGAGGTGACGACATGCCTGAGCAGTTGACTGACGACGAATTTCTTGCCTTGTTCCGCCGACCGCCATCGGTTGGCCGATGGATGAGCTCGGTCGATTCGGTGGAGTACCTGACGCTGGTGACGTACCTGGTCGACCGTCCGTCCCACCGACGACAAATTCTCTGAGCCGGAGCTCCGTCTCGCAAATCATCGAATCAGAAAAATTTGGAGGTTGATTGAGATGTCTGGAAAAACCCGCTGGCAGGACTGGATTACCGCGGCGCTGGGCGTAATCCTCTTCATCACCCCGTTCGTGTTTGGGGACATTCCCAGACGGCGGCCGTACTGACCGCTTACATCGGCGGCGTGTTGCTCTTTATCTTTGGTGCGGCGTCGCTGCTCTTTCGATTGAACAAAGCCGTCGAGTATCTCCCCCTGATCGAAGGCGTTCTCCTCTTCCTGGCCCCCTGGGTCCTCGGCTTTAGCGGTGTCACGGCGATGGCATGGAGCGCCTGGGTCATTGGAGTCCTGGCATTCATCAACGCCGGTTCGGTCTTCGTCAATCGGGCCGGCATGATGGGCCGGCGGGCACAGTCGAGTTAGCTCCCTCCTTCTTGGCAGGCCCTATTCCCCAGGGCCTGCCTCTTCCATCAGGTGACGTCGGCGTTACGGAGCCCACAAGGAGGGCGTCAGATGAAGATCCTCTATACAACCGAGGCGGCGGTCAAAGGCGGACGTCGGGGACATGGCCGGACCTCAGACGGCCGGCTCGAGGTCGACCTCTCCGTTCCCCAAGCAATGGATGGTGACGACGGGCCGGGCACGAACCCGGAGCAACTCTTCGCACTCGGCTATGGAGCCTGCTTTCAATCGGCGATGTTGGGGGTGGCTCGGAGCCGAAAGCTCGATGCGTCCGACTCGGTCATCACGGCACGGGTCACGATCGGGACCGTCGAAACCGGCGGTCTGGGATTGGCGGCTGCCCTGGACCTGCGTGCGCCACACCTGGCGCGGGCTGAGGCCGAGGAACTGATGCTGCGAGCCCTCGAGCGCTGCCCATACTCGAGGGCGACCCGGGGGAATATCGATGTCACCCTCACCGTGGATGGCGTGGGTTTGCAGACGAGGGGCAAGTCCGGTTTGGTAGGAAGATAAGGCCATGAACCCGCGCCTAGCGTGCGATCAGGCCGAGCTCGGCGGAGCGCGCCAGGATCTCGACTTTCGAGTGCGCGTCGAGCTTGCTGCTCAGGTTGCGAAGGTGGCTGCGGACGGTCACGTAGCCAATGCCCATCCGGGCGGCGATGTGGCGATTATCGAGCCCGGCCGCGAGGAGTCGCAGTACGTCGCGCTCGCGTCCGGTTAATAGGTCGAACAGCTGGGCGCTCTTGTCGGAACCTGCGATGAGTGCCGCGAGGCGAGCAGCCGAAATCAGCATATCGCCGCCGGCGGCCCGGCGCACGGCGTCCGCCAATTCCTCGGCCGGCTGCGTCTTGAGGAGAAAACCGCGGGCGCCCGCCTTGACGGCCTCCTGGAGCAGCGCGCTGCTCACGATTGCGCTCAGGAGCAGCACGGCGATGGCAGGGTGGTCCTTACGAAGTCGCGCCGCCAGCTCGGCGCCGGTCGAGTCCGGCAACCGGTAATCGGCAAGGATCACGTCGGGGCGCGTCGCGGACACCAGCGGCACGGCGTCGGCCACATTGGCGGCGATGCCGACCACATGGAGGTCGGGGTGTTGGTCGAGCACCAGCTGGACCCCATCCGCTTCCACCCGGTTGCTGTCGACGATGAGCACTCGGACGGCAGGGCGCTGTTGCTCACTTATGGGGGTCGCAGTCGAACCCCCCGTCCCCACCGGCTCACGCGCGGGCTGAGGGAGAGGTTGTATCGCGGGCGTCTGCCGAACGACGTACGCGACGGCATCATCCGAACTCATCCCAATTCCATCCTCGAAGGCCGACTCAAATGCCGCCTCACCAAGCGCGCCACGAGCCTGACGCTCGCAGTCCTTGTGGTCGTCGTCGAGATAGGGGGTGGTGGCCGTCGGTGCTCCTATGGCATCGGCGCGAGCTTGGGCGGCGCCGAGCAAGGTCGCCGCCCGGCGATGTTCATGCATGCTGGCCGCGAGCCAAGCCAAGCCCGATAGGCACCAGGCTGCACCCAGGGGTTCGTCGATCTCGTGCTTGAGCACCAGCCCCTGCATCAGCAGGCTCAAGGCACGCTGCGGATCGCTTTCGCGCACCGCAATGCCGAGCGCCCAGAGCGAATAGGATCGATAGACGAGCTCGCCACGCGGTTCAGTGATAGCAAGGACCTCCTCGAAGCACGCGACGGCCCGCCGCCGATCCTCATCCCTGACGCTCTGGCCCAGCCCCGTGAGGACCTCAACCTGGGAACGAACGTCGCCCTCTTCGCGAAATACGGAGAGACACTCCTCGAAACACGCCGTGGCTCGTCGGGCATCACCGCTCCAGACGGCTAGCGATCCGGCGCATTTTGCTGCCTCGGCCCGGGCCGAGGCAGTCCCCAGCTGATTCGCAAGCTTCCCCGCCTGCTCGACCAGGCCAGAAGCGGCGGCCGTGTCGCCCTGAAACAGCGCAAGAATGCTCGCCACATAGAGCGCCCGAAGGCGATCCGGGATGCGCTCTGTATGACGCGTCAGAACTTCGTCGAGCCGATGCCGCGCCTCCCCGAACTTTCCCCGCCCGAACCCATAGCAATGTGCTAGCGCTGTCGCCATCCGCAAGCCGACTTCGGCTTCGCCTGGCTCGCTGAGGCAGAAGTCAAGCGCGGCCCGGAGATTCGCCGTATCGCGGTCGATTTGGTTGAGCCAGTCGACCTGCCGAGCGCCGATCCAGTCGGCGTCGGCCTCGCGGGTGAATTGCGCGTACCAGTCCCGGTGCCGACGCCGCACCGCCCGGGCCTCGCTGGGTTCCGCGAGCTTCGTCCCGCCGAAGTCGCGGATCGTTTCTAACAGCCGGTAGCGCGCCCGCTCGCCCGCCGGTTCCGACAGAACGATCGACTTGTCGACCAGGGCCGCTACCAGGTCGAGGATCGCTTGAGCGGGAATGTCCTGACTCGCGCAGACCGCTTCGGCCGCCTCGAGTTCGAAGCCACCCCGGAACACCGAGAGCCGTGCCCAGAGCAGCCGTTCTGCGGAAGAACACAGATCGTAACTCCACTCGAGACTGGCCCACAGCGTCTGGTGGCGGGACGGCACGCCGCGCATCCGCGTGGACAGGAGCTGGTAGCGGTCGTTCAGCCGCCGCGCGATCTCGTCGATGGGCAGCGTTCGGAGTCGCGCCGCCGCCAGCTCGATCGCCAGCGGGAGCCCGTCCAACCGGTGACAGATGTCTGCCACCGCGGCCTGGTTGTCGTCGCGAAGCCTGAACTCCGGTGCCACGGCCATGGCGCGCTCAGTAAACAACGTCACGGCGTCAAACCCGGACACCTCCCCATAAAGACCTGCGTCCCCGTCCGGAACTGCCAGGGGTAGAACCGAAATAATCGCCTCGCCGCGAATGCCCAGGGGCTCGCGACTGGTCGCCAGGATCCGAAGGTCGGGCGAGCTTTCTAGCAGTCGCACAGCCAGTCCAGCGCAGGCGTCGAGGAGGTGCTCGCAATTATCCAGGACGATGAGGAGCCGCCTCTGCGCGAGATACTCCACGAGCACGTCGACCAGCGGACGCGCCGACTGTTCGCGCAGCCCTAGCGTATCGGCGACGGCGCGGGGCAGGAGCGCCTGGTCCGGCACGCGGTCTAGCTCGACGAGCCAGACCCCATCCTCGAATTCCGTCCGCATCTCATCGGCCACCCGCATGGCGATCCGCGTCTTTCCGACGCCACCCACTCCGGTAAGGGTCACCAACCGCGAACTCCCTAGTCGCGCCTTCGTGTCGACCACCTCATCTTCGCGGTCGACGAAGCTGGTCAATTCCAGCGGCAGGCTCCCGTTGTCTTTCCGAGTCGTCGTGGCCGTGCCCACGCCACCAGTATCCTCCCAATGCTCGGGTCTACTCCTGCGGGCCGGTTGGTTGCCATCGATCACCAGGGCACCTCGACCGTGGCGGTCGAGGACGCCAACTATGAGCCATTACTCGGGTCGCGGGTGCCGCCTATGCCGGTCCGAACGTCGCGACGCACTACCGTCAGGGAGGGTCAGGATGGGAGTATGACGTCAATTGCTGAGTGCGAGGAGGAGACTATGACCGGCCCGTTCATCTTCATCGCGACTAACAGACTCAAGGAAGGCAAGCTCGATGCCGAAAAAGAGCGCGTCCCAGGATTGAGTGACTTCATTGCATCGAATGAACCACGCCTCATGGCATTCAACGAATACGCCAATGACGATGGCACGGAGATTGGAGTCGTGCAAGTCCATCCTGATACGGACTCGTTTGAGTTCCACATGGGCGTGGTTCGCGACCGCGCTGCTCGCGCATACGAAGAGACCCTCGACGGAACGACGAGCATCCACGTTTTCGGAACGCCAACCGAAACCATCATGGCGATGTTGAGGCGGGCGGCAGGGTCAGGCGTAAATTTCACCGTGAAGCCTCACCATCTGGGTGGATTCACACGAACGAATCTGTAGTGTGCAGGTATTTGGGTCCGGGCCGGGATCACCCGTCAGACGAGTGCGCCGGTGCTTAATGGTGCACCGTCTGTTTCTGGTTGGCGTGGTCGGACTGCAACCCCAAGATCTTTGCGAATGGTATCGCTGCACAGCTACACAACCCAAGAGGAGGTGATAGATGACCGGATCATTCGTCAGGTGGTCTAAGCGACGACTTGTATTCGAAAAGCGATCACTTGACTCTTAATAAACTGGATCACCAGGCGCCACTGAATTCGCGGACACGCCGATCTGGCCCGATACCCGCGAGAATTGGCGGGGGCGCGACGGGAACGATCCGTCCGTCGACATCGCCAAGGATGCCGACCAGCGGTTTTGAAGACCGTGGAGCCCACCTGAGCCCATGCACCCCCGTCCCGGGAATGAGGCTACAGGACGGCGTCGATCTTCTGTTTGAGGTAGGCCTTCGGCTTGTAGCCGACGATCCGATCGGCCGGTTTGCCGCCGCGGAACAGGATCAGGCTGGGAATGCTCAGCACGCTGAACTTCGACGCCGTCTGCGGATTGGCGTCGACGTCGAGCTCGGCGACCGTCACCCGGCCGGCGTACTCGACGGCCAGCTCCTCGACCACCGGCCGCAGCATCTTGCAGGGCGCACACCAGGTTGCCCAGAAGTCGAGCAGCACGATCTGCTGCGCGGCGCCGACCGTCGCCTCAAAATTCTGATCGGTAACCTGGACGATGTTCTTGGTCGTCATGCCGCTCCTTCCTTCGTGCTGGTCTTACTGTCAGTTTTAGCAGGCGGCGGTACGGAAGGGGCCGAGCTGCCGCTGTCGGGGGCTGCCTTCGCCTTGGTGTCGGCCTTCCCGTCGGGTTTGGCGTCGACCTTGGGGGCCTCCGCCGGGGTGATGCTCCCGTCGCTGGAGGATCCCCTCGAGTCCGTCTTGTAAAAGCCGCCGCCCTTGAAGATGATGCCGACCGGGTAGAAGACGCGCGTAACCGGCGCCCCGCATTCGGGGCACTGGGTCAACGGCGGTTCGGTGATCCGTTGCTGCACCTCGAAATGGTGGCCGTGGGTGCAGCGATATCCATAGACGGGCATTTCGACTTAACTTATACCCGGATTCTGGGCGGCAGAAAACGCCGAGCTAGAGCCAGCCCTCAGTTGATCCAGAGCTTGCTTTTGGGTCTTGGCTCTTCGGACGCCGGGTCGCTGAAGTCGCCCGGCTGCAGCAACCCACTCTGCATCATCTCGGCCACCCGATCGAAAAAGGCCTCGTCCGGGCTGGCCAGGTCGGCCGCCGGTCCCTCCGCGAGGTACCGTTCGACCGCCGCGTTGATGATCTCGCTTCGGCTCCTCGGGGAGACGGCGGTGACGCGATTGAGCGCCTCGACAAGAGCATCGGGCATGTAGATCACGACGCGCTTGGCGCTCATCAGCCCCAGCATAGTAGCCAAGAGCTGGGAGACGGGCAAGCCGAATCGACTCACGAAAATGAAACAAAGCAACCGATCAAATGCATTACGCCCCCACCCTGCCCTCCCCCAGAGGGGGAGGGGTTTGTTCTGCTTCCCCCAGAGGGGGAGGGTACGAACCGGCGCCTCACCCCGCGATCCGGATAGCGGCGTCGAGGGGGTTGAAGACGATTCCCGATGCCGGCTTGGGGAAGAAGTAGGTCGATTTCTGGGGCATCACCTGGCCGGCCTGAGCGACCTCGACCACATCCTGGACCGCCGGCGGCCGAAGCAGGAAAGCGGCCTGGGCGGTTCCGTTCTCGACACGCTTGAGGACCGCGTCGACGTCGCGCGAGTAGCTCAGGTAGCGCTCCTGCTCGACCTCCGCCTGGTGCAATCCGACCTCCCGCTCGAGGATCTCGCGATGCAGCACGGAGACGTCGAGCGCAGAGACCGGATCGGCTGCGGCGGCCTGGTCGATATCGATGGTGTAGTAGCCCCCGCCCTGCCCTCCCCCAGAGGGGGAGGGAAATGATGGGAGAGCCATGCCGATGCGGTGGACCCCACCCTGCCCTCCCCCAGGGGGGGAGGGCACTTCATTCTTCATCGCCGCGAGCAGGTCGGCCGGGATGGATCGAGGCACCACGCGGTGGCGCTCCGAGAGCCGGCGTACGAGCTCGCCGGCATCGAAGCCCTCGAGGTCGTGCATGACTCGGTGGGTGGGCAGGATAGTCAGGCCAGGGTCGCGGACGTCGACCAGCAACATAAGCACGTAATTGAAGGCCGCGTCCG
Organism: Chloroflexota bacterium; assembly: GCA_034666565.1. Classification (GTDB taxonomy): domain Bacteria; phylum Chloroflexota; class Dormibacteria; order CF-121; family CF-121; genus CF-13. The sequence continues at coordinate 151,253 of JAXDLN010000120.1, read as the reverse complement.
GCGGCGCCTCCGGATGGATCTGCCGCTGGTAGTTCCGGAAATTCAGCGCCGTCTCGTAACGATGATGGCCGTCTGCAATGTAGAGGGTCGAGCTACTGAAGATCTCGGCCAACTGCGCGAAGCGTTGGTCTCCGTCGAGTGACCAGATCGCGTGGTGATCCCCATCCTCACCCATGATCGACATCCGGGGCGGATCCGCCATCGCCGGCGCGATGATCGGGCCGACCGCCGACTGCGGGTCCTCGTAGAGGGCAAACACCGGGCTGAGGTTGGCGATCACCGCGCGGGTCAGCGACAGCCGGTCTGCCTTGGCGCGGGCATGCGTTTGCTCGTGCGGCAGCACCCCACGGCCAAAGGGTTCGAGCTCGACGACGCCGATGATGCCCAACCGTGAGCGCGACTGGCCGCTGATGGGATCGATGAATTGGTGGCGGTAGACATACAGACGAGGGCTCGCCTCACGCCGCAGGATTCCGTCGGCGAGCCATTCGTGGAAGAAGGCCGCCGCGCGTGTGTACTTGTTGTCCTGCGGCGTGTCTGACGGGCGCACCTCGCCCGCGATCAGCCGAACGACATTGTGCGGATCCTGCTGGTAATAACGATTCTGGTCGGCGGGGCTGATGACGTCGTACGGGGGCGCCACAACCCGCGAGAGATCTACCCGCTGCGGGTCGTAAAGGACCCCCTGGAACGGCCGCAGCGTGGCCAACGACGTCTAGAGGGTGATGGACAGCACGTCGGCCATCCCGGGGATCCGGCGAATATCGGCCAGGATCGACTCCGGAACCGGATCGTCGACCGAGACGATCATGACCGCGTCGCCGCGCGGGCGATCACGGCCCACCTGCATGCTCGCGATATTGATGTTCTTCTGACCGAGGAGCGTGCCGATGGCGCCGATGATGCCTGGCCGATCGGCATGCCAGCTCATCAGGAAGGTGCCCTGTGGCACCAGGTCGATGCGGAAATCGTTGAAGGTCACGATGTGCGGCTCGTTGAGCAGGAGCGTGCCGCCGACCCGGCTGGTGCCGTGGTCACTAACCGCTTGCAGACTGATCAGGTTCGCAAACTCGCTGGCCCTGGCGCCGCGCTGCTCCACGACGGTAATGCCGGCGGCGACCGCGACCGCCCGGGCGTTGACCGGATTGACGCGCTCCGCGCTGAACCGGCTGAGGAATGCCGTCAACAGGGCGGCGGTGAGAACTGAACAATCATAGTCGGCGATCTCGCCGGCGTAGTCGACCTGGAGGCGCGTCGTCGGTTGCCGGCCGACCTGGGCGTAAAAATGACCGATCCCCTCGGCGACGGGGATGAAGGGTCGCAGAAACGCCATCGCCTCGGGCAGCGCGGCGGGCGCGTTGAGGGCAAAGCGCGGGTGACCGCCCTCGAGCACGGCGACCACCTGGTCGGCGATCTCGAGTGCCACGCTGATCTGCGCTTCCTCTGTCGAGGCGCCCAGGTGCGGCGTCACGATCACCTGCGGCAGCGACAACAATGGGTTCTCACCCGGAGGTTCCTGCTCGAAGACGTCGAGGGCCGCGCCCGCGACGTGGCCGTCACGCAACGCGTTCCAGAGCGCCGACTCATCAACAATCCCGCCGCGGGCGACGTTGATGATGCGAACGCCGGGTTTTGCCGCGGCCAGCGCCCTGGCGTCGACCAGGTGATGCGTTTCTTTGGTCAATGGCACATGCAAGGTGACGAAGTCCGCCTCCGCCATCACGTGCTCGAACGGCATCAGCTTCACGTTGAGCTGGGCAGCGCGTTCCTCCGAGAGCATTGGATCGCTTGCGATCACCCGCATGCCAAAAGCCTGTGCGCGGTGCGCGACCTCACGGCCGATACTGCCGAGGCCGACGACACCCAGAACCTTGTCTCGAAGTTCGTTGCCGAGGAAACGCGACCGCTCCCAGCGGCCTGCCTTGACCGCCTGGTCGGCTTGCGGCAGGTGTCGGGCCAGGGCGAGCATCATCGCCATGGTGTGCTCGGCCGCGGCGATGGTGTTGCCGGAGGGCGCGTTGACGACCAGGATGCCGGCCCGGGTGGCGGCCGGGACGTCGATGTTATCGACGCCGGCGCCCGCGCGCCCGATCACCTTGAGATGACTGCCGGCCTGGATCACGGCCGCATCGACGCGCGTTTCGCTGCGGACGATCAGCGCGTCATAGTCCGGGATACGCGCGATCAGCGCGGCAGGGGTCTGCCGCAGTTCGACGTCGACATCGGCGTGCTGGCGCAACCGGGAGAGACCCGCCTCGGCGATCGGGTCGGCGACGAGGACGCGAGGCACCAGCTCAGGCGACGAGGCTGGGCTCGGACGACTCCAACGCACGCTGCGCCGCGGTCAGCGCCGCGCCGCGCGTCACCGGGTGCCCATGAGCCTCGAGGCCCCGTTCGAGTACCTCGACGGTCGCGACGACGTCCTCCTCGTGCACGGCGCCGAGGTGACCGATGCGGAAGATCTTGCCAGCAAGCTTTCCCTGGCCCTCGCCAACGACCAGCCCCATGTCACGCCAGGTCTTCAACACCGCCTCGGACTTCTCGCCAGTCAACGCGTCCGGGAAATAGAGTGCGGTGACGGTGGGCGAGGCGGTATCCGGGTCGGCGGCCAGCAAGCGCAGCCCCAGCGCACGCCCCGCGGCGCGGAAGCCCGCGGCGATGCGTAGATGCCGTTCAAAAATCGCGGACAACCCTTCCTCGCGCATCATTCTCAGCGACTCGCGCAATCCGAACAAGATGCTCATCGCGGGGGTGGTGAAGGTCATGCCCTTGGCTTGCAGCTTCTGCGCACGCTCCCAGTCGAAATAGAAGTGGGGGGCGCGAGCCTTCGACTGGCGCTGCCAGGCGGCCTTGCTAACGCTCAGCATCGTGACGCCGGGCGGGAGCATCCATCCTTTTTGCGAGGCCGTGATCGCCACATCCACGCCCCAGCGATCAACCGGCAGATTGATCGAGCCGATCGAGCTGACCCCGTCGACCACCAGTAACCGTTGACGACGCATGACGACCTCGGCCAGCGCCTCCAGCCGATTGGTGACGCCCGTTGAGGTCTCGTTGTGGGTGATCAGGACGGTCGCGACCTCCGCCTCCTTGCCCAAAATGTCATCGAGGTCCTGGGGATCGGCGGCTTCACCCCAGGGCGGTGCGTAGCGGATCACCTGGGCGCCAAAGGCCTCGGCCAGATCGGCGAAGCGGTCGCCGAAGGCGCCGATCGTGACCGCGAGCACCCGCTCACCCGGCGAGACGAGGTTGGCCACCGCGCTTTCGAGGCCTCCGGTCCCGCTGGCCGGAAAAATCAGCATGTCGTTTTCGGTCTGGAAGGCCCACTTGAGACCCGCCTCGAGCTCCGGCAAGAGCGCTTTGAACTCCGGACCGCGGTGATTGATCATGGGGGCCGCCATCGCGCGGTTGACCCGGTCAGGGACTGGTGTTGGGCCGGGAATGCGGAGCTGCGAAGTCTCTCCCATGAGTGCTATAGCTTACTGTTCGAGCGACGCCGCCGATAGGTTCGGCGGCGATACGGCGGCGGCTGTGGTGTCCGCACCGCGCGTCGGATGGCGGTCCGCATGACCACCCAGAGGACCATGATGCCGCCGATGATGAGACCCCAGCGTGTGGCGGTCGCCGTCCGCGCCGCATCTGAGGCTGAGGCCGCTTCGGCCTGCTGCTGGGCGGCCGCCGCGGCTTCGGCGTGCGAGATCTGGATCCTGGTCTGCTCGATCTGCGCGTCGGCGGCGAGCATCCCCTGGAAGATGCCCATCGCGATCGCATCGCGGAAGTCGTTCTGCAGTAGCAGGCTTCGTTCGCGCGGATTCGTGAGGTACGCCGGCTCGACGGTGGCGGTCGGAATGTCGGAATGCACCCAGAGCTCCGGTTTGGCGACCACTCCGTCGTCCTGGATCTGAAAGCGGGTAAGCGCCTGCGCGAGCCCGGTATCGATCGCCTGCGCGAACGGGAGGCTTTCCGGCTTGGGGTAGAGAACCGAAGCCCCGTTGATCGTCGGGTCGCCATCGAAAGCGTTGACATGCAAACTGACGAACATGCGGGCGCCCGACGCGTGCACCCGGTTCCAGCGCTCCGAGATCTCGACGTATTCGTCGGTGCTGCGCGTGAGGACGACCTTGACCCTCTCTTTTCGAAGCAGCGTTCGCAGCCGGAAGGCCAGGTCGAGCGTGATTTCCTTCTCCATCACGGCGCCGACAACGACGCCGGGGTCCCAGAGTTGGGTCGGATCGCTGGTGGGGCTTCCTCCGTGACCGGGATCGATGGCGACCACGTAGGGAGCGGGCATGACGAAGGAAGGCTCTGACGCTGCTGCCCGAGCCGGTAACAGGGACGTAAGCAAGACGGCCCCGGTCGCGAGCACGACCGGGGGGCGCGGGAAACGCAACTAGCGCCAAGTATAAAACGTCATCACCGATACGCTCGCCTTTCCACACCGGGGCTCGCTGATCTGCCGTCCCCCAGAGGGGGAGGAGGAATTGGGCCGGGTTAGCGCTGGTCGGCCGTGTAGGGCAGGAGCGCGACGTGGCGCGCGCGCTTGAGGGCGACCGCGAGACGTCGCTGGTGGCGGGCGCAGGTGCCGGTCACGCGGCGGGGCAAAATCTTGCCCCGCTCGCTGACGAAGCGGCGCAGACGCGAAACCTCTTTGTAGTCGATGAAGTGGACCTTCTCCACACAGAAGTTGCAGACCTTCTTGTGCGGCTTTCGGTCGCGCTTTTCAGTCGGTGGTGGCATGGGGTGCTGTCAGGTGCTCCTTAAAAGGGAATATCTTCCGGGTCGACGTCGCGCGAGGGTTCCTCGCCATGAGCGGCGGGCGCGGCAACCGCGGCTGCCTCAACCGGCTCGGCCGTGGACGGCTGCGATTGACCGCGGGGCTCGAGGAACTGGACTTCGGTGGCATTGATTTCGGTGGTCTTGCGCTTCTGGCCATCCTGGCCTTCCCAGGACCGAGTCTGGAGGCGTCCCTCGAGATAGACGAGGCTGCCCTTGTGCAGGTACTGCCCGCAGATCTCCGCGAGGTTGCGCTTGCCGATATTCCACACGACGATGTTGTGGTAATCGGTGTACTCCTTCTTCTCGCCATCTGGCCCCTGGCCGTACCGGTTGGTCGCGATCGAGAAGGTCGTCACCGGCGCACCACTCGGCGTGTAGCGCATCTCGGGATCGCGGGTCAGACGGCCGATCAGCATGGCTTTGTTCAGGTTCATGATTTCCCCTCGTCTTGGCGAACCAATAAATGACGAAAGACCGTGTCGGAGATCTTCAGGACGCGATCGACCTCCTGAACTTTGGCTTGGTCGAGGTCGAACTCTTCGACGACGTAGTGCCCTTCCCGCTGATCCTTCACGGTGTACGCAAGGCGCCGCTTACCCCAGGGGGTTACCTTTTTGACCTGGCCCCCATTCGTCTGGATCAGCTGGCCGACCTTCTCGATCTCCTGCTGGACCTGCTGGTCGTCAAGCTCCGGCTTGACGATGTACATGAGCTCGTACGCTGACAAACGCTACCTCCTTTCCTATGGATTTGCTCCGGCTATGGCCACACGCGGCGGCAGCGGAGCAGGAAAGCCTACGTAGTCTACCAAACCAGCGACTCCCGAACCGATCGGCTGGTGGTTGGAAACTGGTCGGCGGGGGACTCGAACCCTCGACCTCTTGGATGTGAACCAAGCGCTCTAACCAGCTGAGCTAGCCGACCGTCGGGGTGATTTTATGATTTCCGGGCGGCTTTGGCGAGGGCGCGCGTGACCGCCTCGGCGGCCTCCATCGGCAGGAACTGGATGGCCTCTGCCACCACCCGGTCGGCTTCCTCGGGCGGGAGTTTGCGCCGGACGACCTCCAACTGCTGATCGACCAGGTCTGCAAGGATCTGTGCCATCTCCTGCCGCCGGCGTCGCTTGAAGAGCTCCTGCTGGGCCGGGTAGCCATTGCCAAAGGTGACCGGAAACCCAAGCCGCTGCAACTCGGCCAGGTCACGGAAGACCGTCCGTTCGCTGACCTTCAGGATCTCGGCCAGGTCGAGCGCCCGAATGCCGGGCCGGGCGGTTGCCATCGACAGGATGACCAGGAGCCGATGCAAGCGACTCGCTCGATTCACGTTGCTGAACGTAGCACTGCCTAGATGGGTCTGCAATTCGGCGACGCTGCCTACGATCGGCCTCCGAGCGCCGTAACGGGCGAGCCACGCCGATTTCGAGGCCGGCTTCCCGGTGCCGTCTGGCTGGCGGTTGCGATCGTCGTGGCACTGGCGATCGTCTACCTGGCTCGCCAGATCATCCTTCCCTTCGTGCTCGCGCTCTTCCTCACGTATCTCCTCCTGCCGCTGGTTAACGCTATGAGCAGCCCGGCCCCTGGACGCCGCGGGACCCCGCGCGTGATCGCAACCTTCCTCGCCCTCGCTGCCTTCATCGGAGTCCTGGTGGTCGCCACCCTGCTGCTCGCGCCATTGGTCGCGGGTGAAGCCAGCCGCCTGGGCCGGGCGACGTTCAGTACCGGAGGAAACGAGCCCGCGCTGGCTCGCCGGCTGGCTGCGACATTCCAGGCGTGGCGGGACACGATCTACGGGACCGGGGTCTTTTCTCCGGACGTCGAACGACAGCTCGATCAGGAGGTGCGCGACGTGGTGGCGGGAATTGGAGAAACCATCGGCAACATGGTGCAGGGTTCCCTCGCGCTCTTTCCCAAGCTCCTGGAGCTGATCGCGGTTCCCCTGCTCACTTTTTACATGCTGCTCGATGGACCGCGGCTGGTCCGGGAAGCACGAGGGTTTCTCCCGGCCGCCCGTCAAGATGACGCGCGGGATCTGATGAAGCGGTGGAATCGGACCCTGCAGGAATACGTGCGGGGTCAGCTCCTGACCAGTGCCTTCATCGGCGTGGCGGCGACCGTCGGTCTCTATGTGATCGGACTCAAGATGGCGCTGCTGGTGGGGGTCATCGCCTTTTTCCTCGAGGCCGTGCCCTTCTTCGGCCCGCTGATCTGGGGAGCACTGGCGGTCGTGCTGGCCCTGGCCCAGGCGGGCCCGGGCAACCCGCTCCCGATCTTCGTCGGTGTTTTTGCCCTGGTCGCGCAGCAAGTCGACAGCCATGTGTTCGCCCCCTGGATCCTGGGGCGCTTCACGCGGGTCCATCCACTGCTCCTGATCTTCAGCACGCTGCTCGGCGCCTCGCTCTTCGGGTTGATCGGCATGTTCCTGGCCGCGCCGATCACCGCCCTCGCCAAGGAGACGTTTCTGTTCGCGATGGAACGGGTAAAAGCTAGACGCGGGGCGGCCAGTTTGAGCGTGTCCGCCTGATCGCGATTCCAGTTGGTAAGGTGAAGGATTCCATGCCCAAAGAAACGAAGGACGGGAAGGCGAAGCCCCCCAAGGAACCTGTCGTGGAGGTACCCTCGGAGGTCGCCGCCGAGAACGGCAGCGCGGCCAAGGCCCGCACCGCGATTGACGACGTGATCGCCGCCATCGAAGGCGCGCGCGACAAGGTCATGGCCGATGAGGTCAAGGCCCTCACCAAGCTCGGCATTCCGCGTGCCATGGCGTACCAGATGGTCGCCGCTCGATTCCACCAGAACGTCGTGACCGACGGCGAAGGTGGCGGACCCGAGTTCGAAAACAGCCACTGGAACGATCGGTAAGAGCGAACCGCGACCGCTGCTGACGGTCGCCCAGGCGCGCGAGCGGATCCTCGATCGGATCACCGCGCTCGACAGTGAAACTGTTGCCCTGACCGAGGCCCGCGGTCGCGTCCTGGCCGAGGAGGTTCGCGCCGAGCGAGACGTTCCTCCTTTCGCCAATTCGGCGATGGACGGCTATGCCATCCGCGCCAGCGACGTCATGCAGGCGTCGGCGGCACAGCCGGTTCGTCTGCGAGTGCTGGGCGAAAGCCGGGCCGGCGCAGCCCCATCGGGAACCGTACGGCCACAGACCGCGTTGCGCATCATGACCGGCGCGATGATCCCCGAGGGATCGGACGCGGTGGTGCGCGTCGAGGACACCTCCGAGCAGGATGGTACGGTCGACGTGCGGGTCCCGGTGGCCGCCGGCACCAGTCTGCGGGCCGCCGGCAGCGATCTCCATCGTGGCGACCTGGTCGCCATGGCGGGACGAGTCGTCACGCCGGGTTTGATCGGGGTGCTCGCCTCGGCGGGTCGGGTCGCGGTGCAATGCATCCGCCGGCCACGGGTGCTGGTCCTGACCACGGGCGATGAGCTGCGCGAGCCCGGTGAGACGCTCGGGCCGGGCCAGATCACCAACACCAACCGGTACACGATGCTCGCCGCGGTTCAGGACGCAGGCGGCATCGTGATCGATGCCGGCGTGGCGCGCGACGAGCGGAGCGACCTGATCGAGCGGCTCAGGACGGCCGGCGACACCGACCTCGTAGTCACCACGGGCGGGGTGTCGATGGGTGCCTACGACCTGGTCCGGGGCCTGCTCGAAGAGCGCGAGGCCGTCACGTTCTGGCAGGTCGCGTTACGCCCGGGCAAGCCGCTGATGTTCGCGACGGTCGGTGGCGTGCCGCTGATCGGGTTGCCGGGCAACCCGGTGTCCACCCTGGTGACCTTCGAGCTCTTCGTGCGGCCGGCGCTGCTCAAACTGCAGGGTCGCACCGACCTCGAACGACCACGGCTGACGGCGATCACCGAGGAGCCCTTGCAGAATCCCCCGCACCTCGAACAGTATTTTCGCGGTATCGCGCGGCGCGACGGCGCTCGGATCGTCGTTCGCCTCACGGGAGACCAGGGCTCGCACGTGCTTCGATCGATGGCGGATGCCAATTGCCTGGTGGTTGTACCGCTCGGGACGAGCGAGGTTGCGCCGGGAACAGCCGTCGACATCATCCCCCTGGCCCCCATCGGTTGACTTGCTCCCCGGTTGCGCTATCTTCTTGCAGAGGGAGAAGCGATGGGGCGAATCGACCCGGAACGGATCCGTAACGTTGCCTTACTCGGCCATAGCCACGACGGCAAAACGAGCCTGGCCGAGGCGATGCTCTATGCCGGCGGCACCGTCGATCGCCTTGGGCGTCCGGACGCGGGCAACACCACCTTCGACTTCGAGCCGGAAGAGGTCAAGCGGAAGATCTCGATCGGCACCGCCGTCGCGCACCTGACCTGGCGCGACCACAAGATCAACCTGCTCGATGCACCAGGATTCCAGGACTTCGCCGGTGAAGTCGTCGGGGCCCTGCGCGCCGCTGAGGGCGCCCTGCTCGTGGTGGGGGCAAACACCGGCGTCGTGGTCGGCACGGAACTGGGGTGGCATCAGGTGCGGGATCGCAACCTGCCCACCCTGATCGTGGTCAACAAGATGGACAAGGAGAATGCCGATTACTGGCGGGCGGTCGACACGTTTAAGGAGTTCAACCCTCGCCCGGTCTCGATCCAGGCACCAATCGGTCACGAAGCCAACTTCAAAGGCATCGTCGACCTGCTGACGCGCAAAGCCTACGAATTCGATCAGCAGGGCCATACCAAAGAAGTGCCGCTGCCCAGTGAGCTCGCCGCCGAGGTCGAGTCGCGCCGATCACCGCTGGTCGAGGCGGCCGCCGAAACCGACGATGCGCTGCTCGAAAAGTACCTGGAAAGCGGTGAGCTGAGTGATGCCGAGGTGACGGCGGCACTCGCCAAAGGCGTGGCTGCCGGCACGATCGTGCCGGTGCTGTGCGCCGCAGCCGGCAAGTCGATCGGCATCGGCAGCCTGCTCGACGCCATCGTCGCGCTGCTGCCGTCGCCCAGGCACGCTCCGCCGGTCGAGGCCGTCAATCCGCGCACCGACCAGCCTGAAACGGTGACCGGCGACCCGGCTCGGCCGCTCGCGGCACTGGTCTTCAAGACGACCGCTGACCCGTTCGTGGGCCGGATCAGCTACGTCAAAGTCGTGTCGGGGACGCTGACGCCCGGAACCCCGCTGCTGAATGCCTCCAAGGATCAAGCGGAGCGACCGGGGACGATTGGATATCCAAAGGGGAAGACGCTCGAGCCCGCGACCGAAGTGGTGGCGGGCGACATCGCCGGCATCAGCAAGCTACAAATGGCGGCGACGGGCGACACGTTGACGAGTCGCGATCATCCCCTGCGGCTGCCCCCGATCCAGTACCCGGAGCAGACCTACAGCGCCGCCGTCAGCGCCAAGAACAAGGCCGACGAGGAGAAGGTCAACGCGGCGCTCGTCAAGCTTGTCGACGAAGACCCGACCCTGAGCCTCGAACACGAACCGATCACAAAGGAGTCGATCGTGCACGGCATGGGCGACGTCCATCTCGAGGTCGTGCTCGAGAAAATGAAGCGCAAGTACGGGGTCGAGGGCACGCTGGCGGTGCCGCGGGTCCCCTACCAGGAGACGATCACCAGTAGCGCCAAGGCGGAGAAGAAGTACAAGAAGCAATCGGGCGGCGCGGGCCTCTACGGCCACTGCGTTATCGATATTGCCCCGGTCCCACGCGGTACCGGGTTCGTCTGGGAAGACAAGATTTTCGGAGGGTCCATCCCGCAAAACTTCCGACCATCGGTCGAGAGGGGCGTAAGGGAAACGATGGACCAGGGGGTGCTCAGCGGCAACCCGCTGGTCGACATCAAAGTCCGCCTGCTGGACGGATCAACGCACCAGGTCGACGGCAAGGACATCGCCTTCAAACTGGCCGGCGCAATGGCGATGCGGCAGGCGGTGATGGATGCGAAGCCCGTGCTGCTCGAGCCGATCATGGATGTCGAGGTGTTCGTCCCCGAACGCAATATGGGCGACGTCATCAGCGACCTGAATGGCAAGCGCGGCAAGATCGCGGGGATGGAGCCGTCGGGTGATCACATGGAAAAGGTGCGGGCGCAAGTCCCGCTGTCGTCGATGTACAGGTTCCCGATCGACCTGCGGTCGATCACCCAGGGACGAGGCCGGTACACCATGAAGTTCTCCCACTACGAAGAAGTACCGGCGCACGCGGCTCAGCCGGTGATCGCCGCTTATCAGAAGTCGCGGGGCGGCGAAGAAGAAGAGTAGGTCAGCGGGCGCGCGGCTCCGCCCAGAGCGGCACGCCGGCCCAGGCCAACCCCAACAGCGTCTTCGCATCCTGCAGCTCGCCGCTCGAACGCAGCACCTGCAGGTCGTGCGCGTCGAAGGGATTGACCTTGAAGGATTCATCGAGCTCGGCATGGGCCTCGGTCGGTGACAGGTCCTCGGCGAGGAAGAACGTCATGCGCTCGTCGCAGTAGCCAGGCATCAGGTAGGCGCTCCCCAAGGTGGTCCAGCGCCCGGCCTTGAGGCCCGCCTCCTCGGCGAGCTCCCGACGTGCCGCCGCCGGGATCTCCTCGCCCGGTTTATCGAGCGTTCCGGCCGGAATCTCCCATAACTCGCGACCCGTGACGTAGCGAAACTGGCGGACCAGCACGATGCGTCCATCCGCGTGGCGGGGGATGATCGCGACCGAGCCGGGGTGTCGGACGATCTCTCGCGTGGTGAGGTGTCCATTGGGCAGGCGCACCCGGTCGCGGTACACCTTGAAGAGTTTGCCGCCGTACACTTCCGCGGTTTCGACCCTTTCCTCCATACCGGGATTATCATGGCTGCTTAGGTCATGATCGAGCGCACCGTTCTCGAAATCGCACAGCATCGCTTCTGGGCCTGGCAACGTCGCTCGGCCCCGACACCACGCAGCCAGCTGCGTGAGACCGATCAACTGCTGGCGGCCGTCGAAGAATGTCGCTTGCGTGAGATCACGCTGGTTCCGACCCACATCTGGCGACGGATCGTTCACCTCCTCGGACAGCTGGACGGCAAGTACACCGAGAAGCTCGGTATCGACCGTTCGGTGGAGCGCTCGGCGGAAGTCCTCTTCGAGGCCCAGGAGGACCTCATGCTCGCGGCTCGAAGCCGCTGGCGCGGCCGCGCCGGCAATATCGTCCCGCTCTTCCGCCGGCCTTAGCCCCCCCCCCGACCACCTACGAACATATGTTTGCTTTTTCCGTCAGTTTCTGCTAGCCTGTACTCATGGGCGAGATGGCGGCGCTAGTCGAAGGCACCCCCGGAAGCCGCCCGGTCAGCGATCTGACGACGGTACCGCTGCTCCGACGGGTGGTCGAGAGTCTGGCAACGATGCGGCCCGGCCGCTACACCGTGTACCTCGGCCGACCCGATCCAGCGGCCGTTCGGGCCGAGTGGGATCAGGAAGTGGCATTGCTGCGCTGCGCGCGGCGGGCGGTGGTCACCACACCAGACACGACTCCGCTCCCGCAAGAAGCCGACCGACGCGATCCCGGTCTTGGCTGGCTGGCGCACGTCTGGTTCAGCGCGGTGATGGGCGACGACACGGCGATGGCAGTCCTCTGCCAACCGGACCCGATCCATCCCCAGGAAGCGTGGCTGCTCACTGATCCAAGCGCGGTTCGGCGTTTCGTCGCCGCGATCGAAGGCGAGCTGGCGCGACCCGACCCCCAGTTGCTCGCCGTCTAAGCCTCCGTACAATTGGGGCCTCGTGAAGACCCTCAATCGACCATGGCCGGTGCTCGTCGCCGGCACCATTACGCGCGATGACGTTCGCACGCCGATGGGCGTCAATACCGACGGCCTCGGTGGATCGGCGACCTACTTCACGCTCGCGGCGCGTCTCTTCGCGCCCGTGTCCGTCGTCGGTACCGCGGGGCCAGATTTCATGCCGGCGTTTCAGGACGCGATGCGCGGCACCGGGGCCGACCTCCGAAGCGTTGCCCATTCGGCGCTTCCAACCTATCGCTGGCGCGCCGAGCACGACTACGCAACCGGCACGACGCGCAACGAAACGTCGGATCAGGGTGCGTACCGCGGCTTCACCCCCGTCCTCACCGCCGATCAACGCAAGGCCAAAATCGTCTTCCTCGGCAGCATGGAGCCTCGCCATCAGATGCGGGTGCTGGAACAGCTCGAAGGTCCCTGGCTGGTGGCGGGCGACACGATGAAGCTCTACATTCGCGAGCAGCCCGAGGCGCTCGAGCCGGTGCTCCAGCGCCTCGATTACCTCTTTCTCAATGCCTCAGAGGCGATGGCACTGGCCAAGGTCGACACCATCGAGGAGGCGTCGGAGCAGCTACGGCATCGGTTCACGCTGCGCGGGCTGGTTATCAAGGAAGGCCCGAAAGGCGCGACCCTGTACCGCCACGGCGATGACATTCACCTTCCGGCCTTACCGGTTGATCCCCCAACCGATCCGACGGGCGCCGGCGATGCGGTCGCGGCCGGGTTCCTCGGGTGCCTGGCGGAGCAGCAGGTGGAAACCGATGACTCGGTGCGCCTCGCCCTTGGGTACGCGATGGTGATGGCGTCGTTCGCCATTCAGCACTTCAGCGTGCGAGGGCTTCAGCCGATCACTCGCGACGACGTCGAGGCCCGGATGGCCTCGATGGCCTGGCAGGTCCAGCCAACGGGTTGACCTGGCGAACGGGCAGCCTGACGGTCGATGTCCTGCAGGGCGACCTCACCGAGCAGGATGTCGACGCTATCGTCAACGCCGCGAACAATGACCTGATCCTCGGCGGGGGCGTGGCCGGCGCCATTGCCCGGCGCGGCGGTCCCGCGATCCAGGCGGAGTGTCGCGCGATTGGGCCGATCGAGGTCGGCGGCGCCGCCATCACCGGCGGAGGCCAGCTCAAAGCGCGGTTCGTCGTCCACGCAGCGAGCATGCGATTGGGCTCAGCCACGTCCGCGGAAAGCCTGCGCAAATCGACCCGGCGCAGCCTCGAGCTTGCCAGCGAGCGCGGGCTGCGGTCGATCGCGTTCCCCGCCGTCGGCACGGGCATCGCCCACTTCCCACTCAAGGACTGCGCCCGGATCATGCTCGAGGAGGTCGTGGCGCACGGCGCGCACCCCACCTCGCTGCAGGAGGTGCGGTTCGTGCTCTTTGGCGACGAGGCGGAGGCTAAGTTTCGGACGGAAGCGGAGCAACAGCTAGCCGCGGAATAGACCGGGGAGAAAGATCGACGCAAGGAAAATCAGCGTCACGCCGGTCAGGAAAACGAAGACCACGCCGGATAGGGCGTTCGTGAACACGCCGTTCCGGTAGCGGCCCAGCACGCGTTTGTCGTTGGCGAGGATCAGGAGAAGGGGGAGGAGCAAAGGGAGCATGAGCCCGTTGACGATGTTCGGCAAGTTGGTGATCAAGGCCAGCGGCGCGCCAGGGAACATCGCAACCCCGGCGCCCAGCACGATCAGCGTGGTGTAGATCGTCTGGAATGCAGGGGCTTCGCGGAAGGACTTGTCGACGCCGCGCTCGAAGCCGAACGCCTCAGTGATGGCGTAGGTCGTCGTCAGCGGCAGCACGGAGGCCGCCATCAGCGAGGCGTTCATCAGACCGAGGGCGAACAGCAGGGTGGCATAGTGGCCGGCAAAGGGGGCGAGCGATTGCGCGATCTTGCTGAACGCGGACGGATCGCTGGGATCGACTTTGATGTGGTGGGCAAAGATGGTCGCCCCACAGGCCACGATGATGAAGAAGGCCACGATCTGGGTCATGAAGATTCCGATTCCGGTATCGACACGCTCGTACGTCAGGTCGGCGGGGTGCAGCCCTTTGTCGGCAACGTTGGACTGCTGGAAGAAGGCCATCCACGGCGTAATGGTGGTACCGACCACTGAAATGAAGATCAGGATGAAGGCGGTCGTGGGCCGGATCGTTGGGACGAACGTCTGCCGGATCACCTGGCCCCAGGGGGGATTCGCCATCGCGGCCGAAACCGCGTACGAGACGTAGACCAGCGTCAGCACCAACAGGACGCGCTCCACCACGCGGAATGAACCGCGCAGGACGAGGAACCACACCAGGAAGGCGGCGATCGGAACCGCGATGTAGCGTGCCAGGTCGCCGGCGAAGGGAAACAGCAGCGCGGCGGCTGCCGCGATCCCGGTGAACTCGGCGACGGTCGTGGTGGCGTTGGCGACGAACAGGAAGATCATCGCCCATAGGGTGGGCGTCACCCCGAAGCGCTCACGGATGAGGTCGGAGAGCCCCTTACCGGTAACCACGCCCATGCGCGCGACCATTTCCATGATGGGCCAGAGGCAAATGGCGGTCACGAGCAGGACCCAGAGGAGGTCGTAGCCGAATTGCGACCCGGCCAGCGCATAGCCGGTGACACCGGTGGCGTCGTTGTCGGTGTTGCCGGTGATGACGCCCGGACCAATGACGGAGAGCAGCATCAGCAAGCGCGTGCGCCGGCTGCGGAGCAGTCCCAGAGGGCCCTGTCCCTGTCGTTTCGGCTGCGACAAGAGGCTTAGAAGATCCGCCGGCGGCGGTGTCCGCCGGCCCGCGCCGGCATGACCCGCGCCATGATGTCGTCGACGGTCACGATGCCCTGGATCCGATTGTGCTGGTCGACCACGGGCACGGCCAGCAGATTGTATTTCGAGCTCACTTCCGCGACTTCGCGCGGCCCGGCGTCGACCCCAACCGAAATGACGTTCTTGATCATGAAGTCACGGATCTTCGTCTCCGGTTTGGCGACGATCAGGTCGCGCAGGGACAGGACGCCGAGCAGGTGCTCCTCCTCGTCGACGACGTAGACGTAGTACACGCTCTCGGCATCCGGCTCGAGCTCGCGCAAGCGGTTGATGGCCTCAGCGGCGGTGAGGGTGTGAAGCACCGCGACGTACTCCGTCGTCATCAATCCTCCGGCGGTGTCCTCGCGATAGGCAAGCAGCTCTTCAACGTCTTCGGCTTCGTCTTCTTCCATCTTCTGCAACAACTGCTGCGCCCGTTCCCGCGGCATATCCGCGAGCAGGTCGGCCACCTCATCCGGCGCCATCGCCTCCAGGATGTCGGAGGCCCGTTCGACGTCGAGGCGCTCCAGGATGGATGCCTGCATGTGCGGCTCATCGATCTCCTCGAGGGTATCGGCGGCCTTCTCGTCGCTCAAGGCGGCAAAGACCGCGCTCCGGTCATCCGGGCTCAGCTCGTTGACGATGTCGGCGATGTCGGCCGGGTGTAACTTGGCCAGCTTGGTGTGAGCGATCCGCAGCTTGACCGAGCTGACGTCGCTGCGCACCGGGTCGACCGCTTCCCAGGAGATCAGCCTTTGGGGCCAGTCCAGATGGATGGTGGAGGCGACCCTGCGGCCGAGGCCTTCGAGCGAGACGCGCCGAGCCAGCCCGCGGCTGCCGACGTCGACCCCGACCAGCAACAGCGACCCCTCGACCTGCGAGAGCTGGAGGTCGTTGACACGGACCACTCGCCGGCCATCCATGTCGACGATCTGCTTATCGAGGATCTGACGGGAGAGCCAGAGCTCGTTCTCGACGTGGGCGTGCGGCTGCAGGCTGGCCTCGTCGACCTTCAGGCTGAGCTCCTTGTTGTCCCAGCTGCGTACCACCGACCAATCGATGGAGCGTACCCGGCGGTTCCCTTTGAGGATCACGCCGGTGACGCGCGGGAACGGCTCGGTCATGACGACCACGAGGTCGCGGACGCGACCGATCCGGTGCTGTCGAACGTCGACGACCTCAGCATTGAGGAAATCGCTGAGGAAGATCAATCCGCTAGCTCCGGAATTGCTTGAACAGCAGCGAGGCGTTGTGCCCGCCGAAGCCGAACGAGTTCGAAAGGGCCAGCTTGATGTCCAGCTCGCGGGCGCCTTCGGAGATGTAATCGAGGTCGCACTGCGGGTCCGGGTGCTCGAGGTTGATGGTCGGGGGCGCGACCCCCTCCTCGATCGCCTTGACGGAGATGACCGCCTCGACGGATCCGGCGGCTCCGAGCAGGTGGCCCATCATCGACTTGGTGGAGCTGATCGGAATCCGGTAGGCCGCCTCCCCAAAGATGTCCTTGACGGCGAGTGTTTCGGCGACGTCACCCAGCTGGGTCGCGGTGCCGTGCGCATTGATGTAGCTGACGTCCTCAGGTGCGACGCGAGCCTTGATCAGGGTGCGCTTCATTGCCTGGGCGGCACCCGCTCCCACCGGGTCGGGCGCGGTGATATGGCTGGCATCGGCCGTCGCCGCGTAGCCCACGATCTCGGCGAGGATGGGCGCGCCACGCTTGAGCGCGGACGAGAGTTCCTCGAGGATCAGGATGCCGGCGCCCTCCCCCATGACGAAGCCGTCGCGCTCCACGTCAAACGGGCGGCTCGCCCGGCTCGGCTCGATGTCGCGCGTCGACACCGCCCGCACGGCGCAGAAGGCGGCCAGCGCAAGGGGCGTGACGCACGCCTCGCTGCCTCCGGCAACCATGGCCGTCGCATCGCCGCGCTTGATGATTTCGAAGGCTTCGCCGATCGCGTGCGCCCCCGAGGCACAGGCCGACACGGTGCAGTAGTTGGGGCCGCGCGCCCCGATTGAAATCGAGATCTGCCCGGCGCCCATATCCGCAATCATCATCGGCACGGTGAAGGGGCTGATGCGCGATGGTCCGCGCTCCTTGAGCACGGTGTGCGCCTCCTCGATCTCTTCCAGGCCGCCGATCGCGCTGCCGACCAGCACCCCAACCTGGTCGCGGTTCTCTTCGGTGATTTGCAAGCCCGACTCCGCCAGTGCTTCCTTGGCGGCGACCATCGCGAACTGGACGAATCGCGACATGCGGCGGGCCTCCTTGCGGTCGAGGCGGGTTTCCGGCTTGAAGTCGACGACCTCGCTGGCCACCTTACTCGGGGTGGCGGAAGGATCGAACGCCTGGACACGCCGAATGCCAGAGCGCCCGGCCTTGACCGCCTCCCAGGTCTCGCGGGTCGTATGGCCGAGGGAGGTGATCGTGCCGGTGCCGGTCACGACGACGCGGGTCCCGTTCAGCATTCGGCCAGCCCTCCCCCGCCCCAACGAAGGCAGGCCGCCGCCCAGGTCGGGCCACTGCCACACGCGAGCACGAGCGCTGTCATTCCGTTTTGCAACCGTCCCTCCTTGATCGCATCGTGCAGCACCGTCAGCGGCGCCGCCGCCAGCAGGCTCCCGTACCGCGCCGGGTCGAGTAGCAGCCGGGACGGCGCGATGCCGGCGACCTTGCCCCAGGCCTGCATGATCTCGGGCGCCGACTGTTCCCCGATCACCAGGTCGATGTCGGAAGGAGATAGGCTCGCCTTTTGCAGGCATTCGGTCGCGCCATCGGTCAAGCCCTGCAGCATGGTTCGATCGCTCGCATCGCCATTACCTTCCGGTCGGGCCGCGCCGCCAGCCATGGTCGACAACACGCCCCCGTCTCCAGTGGCGCGGGTGAGCACCGCGGCGGCTGCGGCACGGCTGTGAACGCTCCCGCTCTGACCGGGCAGGTCGACCAGCTGGTTGTCGGAGTCCGCGCCGATCAGCAGGACGCTTCGGGCGCCGCTCGCGATGTAACGGATCCCGACATTGAGGGCTGCCAGCAGACTGGTCTCGGCCGCATAGAGGTCGAAGCTCGCCACCATGGGCAGCTTGAGTTCGTTTTGCACGAGGCAGGCGGTCGTCGGCCAGAGCACGTCCGGTGTCGTGGTTCCGACAATGATCATCTCGATGTCGGCGGGGTTCACGCCCCCCGCCTGCAGCGCGGCACGCGCCGCGCCGGCGGCCAGCGACGCCGTGTTCACGCCCTGGTCTGCCTGGACGCGATAGGAGACCCCCGTCAGATCGCTGCCGGTAACGCGGCGCGCCGATGGGGCATCCGCCGCTGGACGGTAGATGCCGAGGCCGGCGATCCCTGCCAGGGCCAATCCTCGGCCCGCCTTGGCGAGCGAGGGCATTGAAGCGGAAGTCACGCCTCATTTTAAGTCCGGGTTTTGCGTGTGGTTACGTTCGGGCCGTAACCAAGCGCTACCTGGGGGGATACATTCCCTGCGAGCTTGCCCAGGTATTCGCGCACCCACGCCTGCCGGTTCGCTATTGTATAGACCGAATTTGGCACCAAACGGTGCCCTGTACTCCAAAACCAGTAGGAGGGACCGATGGCGGAAGCGAATTTCGACAAGTTCCGCGGCATCATTGCGGAGCAGCTTGGCGTCGACGTCGAGAAGGTGACCCCGGAAGCCTCCTTTACGGAGGACTTGCAGGCCGATTCGCTCGACCTGGTCGAGTTGATCATGGCCTTCGAGGAGGAGTACGGGATGGAGATCTCGGACGACGATGCCCAGAAGCTTCGTACCGTTGGCGAAGCCTGGAATTACGTCAAGGGGAAGGTGTCTGTCGCCTGACCCGGACGTCTCGATGAGCGCCCCCTACGGCGATGGCCCCCTGGCGTTCGTGTTCCCAGGGCAGGGCTCACAGTACGTGGGCATGGGCAAGGCCCTCTACGACGCATCAGAAACGGCGCGCCGTGTCTTTCGACGCGCCGACGAGATCCTCGGGTTCGGGCTGACTCGCATGTGCTTCGAGGGTCCGGAGGAGGAGCTCAACGACACCATCAATGCGCAGCCCGCCATCCTCACCGTGAGTGTCGCCTGCCTGACCGCCATGCGAGAGCGCTGGCACGCCCTGGGGCAGGTGGTCGCCCCGCGCTATGTCGCCGGCCACAGCCTGGGCGAGTTCACGGCGCTGGTGGCGGCCGACGTCATCGACTTCGAGAGCGCCCTGGTCCTGGTCCGTGAGCGCGGCCGCCTGATGAAGGAGAACGGCACGGAGCGCCCCGGCGGAATGCTGGCGGTGCTGGGGCTCGATCGTGACGTGGTCGATGGGGTGGTCGCCGACGCCGCCGCGATGGGCGTGATCACCGTGGCCAATGCCAACTCGCCAGGACAGCTCGTGCTCTCCGGCGAGTCCGCGGCGCTGGACCGCGCGGCTGAGCTGGCGCGCGCCCGAGGCGCCGCCCGGGTGGTCCGGCTGCCCATCAGCATCGCCTCCCACTCGCCGCTGATGGCGCGGGCGGCCGCGCAATTCGGCGAGATCGTCGCCCGGCTTCCGCTTCGGCAGCCACGGATCCCGGTGGTCGCCAACATCACCGGCCAGATCCTTACCAGCGCCGACGACATCCGTAAAGAATTGGCCGACCACATCCTGAAGCCGGTGCAGTGGACCTCGTCGGTGGTCGAGATGGTGGCCCGCGGTAGTGCCGAATTTCTCGAGATCGGGCCTGGCCAGGTGCTCTCCGGCCTCATCCGGCGGATCAGCCAGGAAGCCCACGTTGTCACCCTGAACGACCGCGAGGTCGCGCGCGTCCTCACCCCGTCGCCGTTGGGATGAAGCGCGTCGTCGTGACCGGCGTGGGGGCCGTGACGCCAGTCGGTCTCGATGCGCCCAGCACCTGGGCCTCGATGCTCGAAGGGCAGTCGGGGGTCGGCAAGGTGACGCTCTTCGACGCCAGCGAGTATCCGGTCCAGATCGCCGGCGAGGTCAAGGGCTTCGACGCCACGGGCCGGATCGAACCGAAGGAGCTGCGTCGCATGGACCGCTATGCCCAGCTCGGGCTGGTTGCGGCCCAGGAGGCATTCGCCGATGCCGGGCTCATCAAGAACGGCCTCGTCGATGACATCGGGGTGATCTTCGGAAGCGCGGCAGGTGGACTCGGGGTCTTCCTCGAGCAGCAGCGGATCCTCCAGGAACGCGGGCTGAAACGGGTCAGCCCGACCTTTATTCAGAACATGCTGGTCGACACGGCTTCGGGCCACATCGCGATCGCGCTTGGGCTGCGTGGCCCGAACATGGCGGTGGTCTCTGCCTGCGCGACCGGGAGTGGTGCCGTCGGAGAGGCGTTTGAGACGATCCGCCGGGGCGATGCGGCGGCCATCGTGACCGGTGGATCCGAAGCCGTGTTGGTCCCGGTCGTCTACGCCGGGTTCTGCGCCATGCGGGCGCTTGCCCAGCACGAGGACCCAACCCAGGCGTCGCGCCCCTTCGATCGCGATCGCACCGGCTTCGTTATCTCGGAAGGCGCCGGGGCGCTTCTGCTGGAGGAGCTCGAGCATGCCCAGCGCCGTGGTGCACGGATCTACGCCGAGGTGATCGGCTATGGAACGAGCAACGACGCCTTCGACATGGCCGCGCCGGCCGAGGGCGACGGCGCGGTGCTCACGATGCAGCGCGCGTTGCGCAAGGCCGAGATCGAACCTGAGCGGGTCGACTACATCAATGCGCACGGGACTGGCACGCCGATGAACGACAAGTTCGAAACCGACGCCATTCACCGCGTATTCGGCGAGCACGCCAACCGGCTGGCGGTCAGCAGCACGAAGTCGATGACCGGCCATATGATGGGCGCCTCCGGCGCCGTCGAAGCGGTCGTGATCGCGCTGACGATCCGCGACCAGGTGATCGCGCCTACCATCAACCTGCAAACGCCCGACCCCGAGTGCGACCTCGACTATGTGCCCGGTCAGGCGCGACGCGCCAACGTCGGCGTCGCGCTTTCGAACTCTTTCGGGCTCGGTGGCCACAACGCCAGCGTGATCATGTCGCGCTACGAGCCCAAGGGGTGACCTGATCGCTTTTCGCCGACTTTTTTGAATACAAAGCGAATTGGGGAGGTTGTGCTATCATCAGGCCGATTTTGGGGGCGCCGGGGCCTTCCAGTAGCCAGCAAAAGGAGAGTGTTATGGCCGTTAGCGGATATTGCCTAAAGTGCAAGAAAAAGGTCGACATCAAAGACCCGCAACACATCACGATGAAGAACGGGAAGCCGGCCACCACCGGAACCTGCCCGACCTGCGGGACGAAGATCTACAAGATCGGCAAAGCTTAACGCTAAGTAGTCGGAATTGAACAGCCGGTCCAGTGCCGGCTTTTTTCTTTTCTAGGGCTGGGCGGCTGACCGGTTCGCCGGTTCCTTGCTGGCCAGCTCGGATTCGATCAGGTCGAGCAGGACCTCGGTGGCGCTGAGCGCCACGTCCACCCCCAGGGTCTTGAAGATCCGGACGTTGGCGGGGTTGTTGACCCGGGCGACCGTCTTGGGCACGTTGAACTTGCGCTTGGCCAGCTGGCAGGCGACCAGGTTGTCCTCGTCATCGCCTGTGACCGCCACCACCACATCGGAACGCTCCATGCCGGTGGTCGACAGGAAGGCCATCTCGTCGCCGTCGCCCACCATCACGATCTCACCCAGGGCAGAATTGAGGACCTCCGCCCGGCGTGGATCTTTCTCGATCAGGGTGACCTCGTACCCCCGATCCAGTAGGTGCTTGCTCAGGTAGTACCCGACCTTGCCGCCGCCGATCACGATCACGTACATGGGCAGGTCATCCTTTCAGCATGGAGTGGATCTGGCGGACCCCCGAGAGCGTCGGACAGACCGTATTGAGGCCCAGCTCGCGATAGACGTCCTCGCGCATGGGATCGTAGATCCGGGTGATGACGCGCGGGACCTTGAAGATCTCGGCCGCGATCTGGGCGGCCATGATGTTGCGATTGTCACCATTCGTCAGCGAGGCGAAGCCGTCCGCCGACTCGATCCCCGCCTGGCGAAGCACGTCTTCGTCGATCCCATTGCCGAGCACCATCTCTCCGGTGAAATCGCTGCCGAGGCGATCAAAAGCGCGCCGATTGCTATCGATGACGGTCACCTGATGGCCCGCCTTGGAGAGCGCCAGCGCGGCCATCGCGCCGACCCGTCCGCAACCGACGATTACCAGCTTCATGAATGGAAGACCCATTCTATGTCTACCGGCCGAGCGCAAGCCGGGCCGCCTCGACCTCGGGCAGCCCGGCCTCGCGGATCTTGGCCTGGGTAGTCGCGACCTCGTATGGCACCCGCTCGAAACGAACCGCCGACCGGCCCAGGTCGACCACGGCAAAGGCGGCCAACGGGTTCCCATCTCGCGGCTGGCCGACGCTCCCCGGGTTGACCAGCGCGGAGGGCGGCAGCGGAATCCACTCGCCGGGCTGAGGAACCTGTTCACCCTCCTCCGTGAAAATCCGCGGCAGGTGGGTGTGACCAAAGAAGCACCACCGCGACCCGAGCCACATGAGGAGCTCGAGGGCCTGGAGCTCCTCGAGGATGTACTCCCAGAGGTACGGCTTGCGCGGGCTGCCGTGGACGAAGCGGTGCCGGCCGATCCGGCCGTACTTCGGTAGGGAAGCGAGGTATCGCCGGCTCCCCGGCGTGAGCACCGTCTGGGTCCAGCGGGCGGCAGCGGCCGCCTGGGGATTGAACCACTCGAGCACCGCGGGGTCGAGCATCGCCTGGTCGTGATTGCCCATCACCGCCTTGGCCCCCACCGACCGGAGGCGGTCGATCACCGCGTTCGGGTCAGGTCCATAGCCGACGGTGTCGCCAAGCACCAGGATTCGGTCGACCGGCGGGATCGCCGCGAGCACGGCGTCGAGCGCTTCGAGGTTGCTATGGATATCGGAGAGCAAGGCGAGGGTCGGCCCGCCGCCGGGCTCAGGCGTAGACGCGTTCGTGGGCGTAGGTGAACAGGATGCGCAAGGTGGCGGCGACCGGGACGGCCACGAAGAGACCGAGGATCCCCCCGAGGTAGCCGCCCACGACGAAGGCGATGATGATGATCATCGGGCTGAGGTGCACGGCGTCACCGAACACCTTGGGTGAGATGAAGTTGTAGATGACGTTCGAGATCACGAAGTAGATCACGAGCACCAGGAGCACTTTGCCCGAGGACTGGGAGACAAAGGCCGCGATCGCCACCGCCGGGAGGGCGCCCAGGAACGGTCCGATGAACGGAATGAACGCGGTGACGCCGGCCACGATGCCCAGGGCGAGAGCGTAGGGGACGCCTACGAACCACATCGCAATCCCCGTCACCAATCCTACGAGGGCGCAGATGGCCAGCTGGCCGCGCATATAGGCTCCCAGCATGCGGTAGATGTCGGCCGCGACCTCGTGGACGTCGGTGCGGTAGCCGTGCGGCACCAACTCTTTGAAAAAGCTCCGGATGCTATGGGCGTCTTTGACGAGAAAGAAGGCGACCAGTAGCACGATCAGGGTCTGAAACAACCAGTTGACCAACATGAAGACGTTTTCCACGACCGATGACAGGTGCCCGGCGAGCAGACCCGGCAGGTTGTGCACGGAGTCGTTGTAGGCCTGCCGCAGATCGATCGGCACCCCGAGCACCGAGACGACATGCTCCTTATCGGCCAGGTCCTGGAAGTAGCTCGCGATCGCTGGACCCTGGGCGACGAGTGAGCTGAACTCGCGCTGGATGAGCGGGACCAGGAAGACAACGCCCGCGGCCAGGGCGGCGCCAAGGACGCCGTAAAGCACCAGTACGGCCGCGATCCTGGGGACGCGACGCCGCTCGGCGGCATTCACGACCGGGTTGAGCATCAGCGCCACGATCCCGGCGACGATGAACGGGCCGAGGATGCCGCGGATGGCAATGGCCAGGATCAGGGCAAGGGCGGCCAGCACCCCGAGAAAGATCAGGGCGCGGAAGTCGCGGCTCCGCCAT
Organism: Chloroflexota bacterium; assembly: GCA_034666565.1. GTDB lineage: Bacteria > Chloroflexota > Dormibacteria > CF-121 > CF-121 > CF-13. The sequence goes on along the minus strand of JAXDLN010000120.1, from coordinate 126,999 downwards.
AGCTCGTCGACCCGGCGGTGCTGGATCATATCGGCCTCACGTATAGGGGAAACGACTGGAGGGCGGCGCGGCATGCGCGCCCGGCTTCGGGCACCCGGTTATTTTGACGGACTGGACTCGTAGGCGGGCGTCAGAACTGGCGCGCGCTGGCTGCAGCGGATGATGAGGTACGCAACGCCTGCAGCCATGGTCAGGTCCCCGATGCTTACCAGGGACGAGTGGCCGAAAAGGCTCGGAATGGTAAAGATGTCGCCCATGAACCACAACCCCTGTGGATGCGAGAGCAGGATGTGAAGAGGGTCCAGACCTGTTCGAAGCAGGGGCAGAGCGGGTGAGGAAGGATCGAAACCGGACGGCAAGAGCACCGACATCCGGCCACCAAAGCTGAGGATCACGATCAGGTTGGACGCGAGCCCAGCCCCGAAGATCAAAGCGCCCGGCAGACGACGGTTGAACCATACCACCGCCAACAGCAGGACGGCACCGATGACGTTGATGGGACGACCCAGCGTAACGGCCGTGCTGGAGTGCCAGGTCCCAACCACGGCAATAGCAACCCTGCAAAGAAAGGCCGCGAAGAGTAACTCGACGTGGTGCACACGTATTTGGGCCAGTCGACGCACGTCCCCCCCGATCAGGACGGCAATGACAAGCGCCGCCGCGATGACCGCAAAGAAGAGGAACACGGATTAGACGGACGCGGTGAGTTTGGCCACTGGTGTCGTTGCTTCTTCCCGCAGGCTAGCCTCGCGAAGGTTCCGGAACGCAAAGCCGACCAGCGCTGCTCCGATAAGAAGAATACCTGCCGCGACGAAAACCAGAGGCGCGCCGAGGCGATCGTTGAGCGGACCCGCGAGTGCCATCCCGCCAAGGAGGCCCGCCTGGGCTAGAAGAAAGCGGCTCGACATCACTCGGCCCCGAATGTAGTCGGGAGCCTCTCGCTGCGTCACCGAGATTAGTGGCACAAGGTAGACCGTGCTTGCGGCGCCACAGGTGAAAAGGAAGATCAGGGCCGCCCCGTAGTTCTGCAGCAGTCCAGTGAGCGCGTACGACAGCCCGAATCCCGCAACACCAACAAGAATTAGCACGCCGGCACGGTAGCGGTTCATCAGCTGCGGCGCCGCTAGCGCGCCGATAATCGCGCCAGCACCAATGACGGCCTCGAGAAAACCGTATCCTGATGCGCCGGCCTTGAGGGTTTCGTAGGCCAACACGACCAGAGTCGGAAACGTCATACCCATAAACAGTGCGGCCATCGCCGTCAGCGTCATCGTGGATCGCAAGGTCGGGCTGCGTGAAATGAAGCGCAGTCCCGCCACGATGTCATCGACGATCCGAACCCGCCGGTCCGCAACGCGACGGAGAGCGTCGGAGACGCCAAGCAATGTGATGGCTGAGAAGATGTAGGTGCCGGCATCGATCAGGAACAGCGGTGTCCAAGTGAGCGCAGCCGCAATCAGCCCGGCGACCGAATAGCCCAGAAGTTCCATGGTCCGTTCGGATGAGGTCACGAGGCTATTTGCCTTCACCAACAACTGAGGTGGAACCAGGTTCGGAATGATGGCCTGTTTCGCCGGATTGAAGAATGTGCTTGCCGTCGCCACGAGGAAAACAACGATGAAGACGCCGGGAAGCCAAGCTACGGCCAGGAAGGGGATGGTCACGGTCAGGATCGCACGAACGACGTCCGCAAAAATCATGACCCGTTGCCGGTTGAAGCGGTCGACAATGGGGCCGGCAACGAGCCCGAAGAGGATGGTCGGGACGGCTTTGGCGATCAGGCCCAGGGCAACGACAGAGGCGGAGTGGCTGATCACCAGCAGCATGATCGCTAGTCCCGTCGTGTTCATCATGTCGCCGAAATATGAGACCGCCTGTCCGATCCAAAAACGCCGAAAAGGTGTGATCGCCAGCACGTCCCGGTAAGTTGCTCCCGGCGCCGCGGTCGGACCCGTGGGGATGTCCACCCCCCATCGCGTGCGGACGATTTCTTCCATGGCGGTGATCACCGCTGGGTCGTACCAGGTTCCGGCCAATTGGCGCAGCTCGCGAATTGCCTCGGCGGGCGTCTTTACCGTAGGCCGAAAGACGCGCGCCTGGGTGATGGTGTCAAAGGCATCACAGGCGTTGACGATGCGCGAGCCAAGTGGAATTCCCTCCGCCTTTAGACCGTCCGGATAGCCCGCTCCATCCCAGCGCTCGTGGTGGTGCATGACGATCAGAGCAACATCTTTCTGTTCCGGATGTTCAGCAAGAATCGCTGCTCCCTCCGTGGGGTGGGTCTTGATGATCTCGTACTCCTCCGGAGTGAGTTTGCCGGGCTTCAGGAGAATCGAGTCGGGGATCGCAATCTTGCCTAAATCGTGCAAGATCCCGCCGACGCGAATCGTATTGCATGCATCTTCGCTCAGGTGCATCATCCGAGCCACGGTCTCACACATCTCACCGACCCTCTGCGAATGGCCGAATGTCTGACCGTCCCGCTTGTCTACAACGCGGCTCTGCATGATGAACGAATCGCGCAACCATTGGTCGAGCCGATTCTGCTTTTGCAGGCTGGCTCGATAAACCAGCAAGGGCCCGTAGAGGAGGAACACGCCCAGGCGCTGAGGCATATTGAAGAGCAGGAATTGATAAATCAGATATCCGACGACCGGAAGCGCGATGTAGGTCAGCCAGCTACCGGCCACCGTGTTCTTCGCAAGGTGCCAGAAGCTCGAGCCCTGGAGGAGTGAGAAAAACCCCGCGACCAAGCCATCGTTGAGGGCAACGATAAGAACGACCATGAAGGGCAAGATGAAGTACCAGGTAGGCTGCGGGTTGTTCGATGCGGCGGGAAAACCGAGGGCCGCAAGGCCCAGGCTCGGTATGCCGTAGACCAGTGCGAACATCCCTCGGGAGAAAAGGAATCGGGTCCAGGGGATGGTCCTTCCAGGAATCCGTTCGTCCATGGTGCCGAACGCCGCGACCCACATCACCGCCCACGGTGGAAGCGTGAGGAGAGCACCAAACAGAGGGGCAAGCCCGACGGTGAGCGAGGCCCCGTAGCGCGTCTTCATGGGAGCGAAGGACGACAGGAACGTGAGGATGAGCAGGATCAGGCCACGAGTTACGACGTCGTCCTGCCAGGAGTGAAGGTCATGCGGCGCCTCGAGCACCGTTGTGACAATGGCAAGCCCTAGCCCGACCAGGGCTACGGTCAGCGCATAGACGTTAAAAAGTCTCGGCCGCGCCATCAGGTCCTCAGTATCTTAAAGAGATAACTGGAATTCGAACCGTACCTGACGGCAACAAAAAACCCGGGCATTGCCCGGGTTTCTTTTGGACTCGAATCAGAGTCTACGGCGTGATGTTAGCGCCGCCGGCCAAGATAGCCCCGAGCAGGCCAACTACTACGACCAGTAGCTTCTTCATGTCGACCACCCCCATAATGATTCCGCGAAAGCCGCGCAGAGGACTTCCCTTGGTGCCGTTCACGCTACCGCCCCCCGCCTCGGGCGTAAATCGATCGCCTGGGTGTCCAGCCCGCCCTCTTGGGAGCGAACTAACGTTCGGTCTAGAGGTCGAGTTGCACGGCGTGCGCGGCGGCTTCGGTCCGGGTCTGGACCTGCAACTTCCGATAGATGTTCCGCAGGTGCGACTTGACGGTGCCCTCGCCGAGGCCAAGCCTGTTAGCGATCGCCTTGTTTCCCTTGCCCTCGACCACCATCTTGAGGATCTCTGTCTCGCGTTCGGTGAGGGGCTGCGCCGGCGGCCGGCGGGTCCTCTTGAAGGCGGCGCCCAACCGCATGATGACCCGCCGGGTCAGAACGTCGTCCAGCTGGAAGCGGCCCGCGTGGGCGTCCTGGATGCTGCGGGCGAGGCTCGCCGGGTCGACATCCTTTAAGACGTAGCCCGAGGCGCCCGCCGCAACCATCTCGACGATGTCCTCTTCCGCCTCGGAGACGGTCAGGGCCAGGATCACCCGATCGGGGTCCTCCTCCTTGATCGCCCTGGTGGCGGCAATCCCGCCCATCTCCGGCATGTTGAGGTCCATCAGGATCACGTCCGGCTTCAACCGGCGGGAACCCTCCACCGCCTGGCGGCCCGTCATCGCCTCGCCGACGATGTCGATCTCGGCAAAATCGCGAAGCATGCCCTGCACGCCGGCCCGGAAGATCGGCCGATCGTCGGCGATCAGCACCCTGACCCGGTTCATTCAGTGCGCTCGGGCGGGCCGATCAACGTGACCAGCGTTCCCTCAAACGTCTGGCTGACTATCTCGAGCGTTCCGCCAATCAACTCTGCGCGCTCGCGCATGCCGACCAGACCGTAGGAGCCACCTTTCCTTGGGTCCTCAGCAACCCGGCGGACGTCGAAGCCGCGGCCATCATCCCGAACCGTCATCACCCAGGGCGTCGAGGAGAGGTCGAGGACAACCCAGAGGTTGCGGGCCTGGGCGTGTTTGCGGACGTTCGACAAACTCTCGCGGAGCACCTGGAAGATGACTTCTTTCTGCTCCGGAGCGACGACACTCTCCTCGCCGCGGATGCTGACGCTGGTCTCGACCAGGTTCATCCGGCCGAACTGGTCGACGAGCTTCAAGACCGAGGCCAGCAGGCCCTGGGATCGGATCGTCTTCGGACGCAGCGACTGGAGAATGTTGCGGGCACCGGCCAGGATCTCCTCCGTCATCGACCGTAGCTGGGGCAGCAGTTGGCTCGCGTCGTCCGGATCACGCTGGCGGCGCTGCTCGTAATACTTGAACAGCGCGACGACGGCGGCCAGGTCGGAGGCGAGCCCATCGTGGATCTCGCGGGCGAGGTTGAGCCGCTCTTGGAGGACCGCGACCTCGGCGACCTTGATCGCGAGGCTGTGCGCCCGGAGCGCCGCCACGGCCTCCCCCGCCAGGTCCTCGAGCCGGACCGCGTCCCGACGGTCGAGGCGCCATGGCGTGCGGCGGAGCAGGACAAGGACGCCGACCGGGCGCTCCAGCGGTGGCGAGAGCGCAATGGCGGCCATGCCGCGATAGCCGGCGTCGACCCAGACGGCCTCGTCGGGGGACAGCTCCTCCGCGGCGAGGTCCTCGACGGTGAGGACTTCGTTGTTCTCGAGGGCCCGGCGCAGAAGCGGGCTATTGATCGACGCGCTGCCTTCCGGGACGGCGAGCGACTCGGTCGGCACCCCGGCCCGGAGGACGAACCGGCGCTGTTCGCCAATGGTGAACACCTGGGTGGCGTCGACCTGGAGGAGGTCGAGAGCCTGTTGCGCGGCCGCCAGCAGGATCGTCTGCTGAGGGCCGGCCGTCTGCTCGGAAACCAGCCGCGCGGCCGGCTGCTCCGCAGGAGCCGCCTCCGGGACTGGCTTGGGAGACGGTGCTGGTTCTGGCGGCGCCTCGCCACCGACTTCGACAGCAATGGGGGCTTCGGGCTCTGGCGCTTCGTAAGGTTCGGGCGGAGCCGCCGGTGGTTCAGCGACCGCGGGCGGCGCTTCGGCCGGTGGTGGTTCGGCGACAAGGGGCTCAGGCTCGGCCACCGGCGCGGGCGGCGGCTCAACAACCGTGGGCGGCGTGGCGGCCTGGGTCCGCTCCATCGAGCGGGCGAACAGCTCGAAGAAATGATCGAGAACCTTGCGCTCGTCGGGGCTGAGCTCGCCGTTGACGCCGGCGATCAGCTCGCTGGCGCTGGCACGTGGCTCGTGCCATTGGCCGGCTGGCTCGACCGCCTCCCGACGGAGCCGGCGGATCAGCTCACGCAGCCGCTCCGCCGCAGCCGCCCGCTCGTCGTTGCTCGGTTCCCGGCCCCGGGCGTGCGCCAGCTGGTCGGCAATCTCCGGGAAATTGACCTCGAGGTAGTGAACCAGGACATCGTGCATGGTCTTGTTTGATCCGACTCCAACTAATCAACGCGGTGAGATAAAACCTGTCAAGGGCTGTTCGGCGGATGGCGCAAACGACGCGATGCGTGTACAAAGATGTTACGGGAGCCATAGCTATAATGACGGAGTCGCGGCTCGCCTCAGGACTTGGGATTCCTATTGACTGCTGAAACAGCCACCGTTCGGCTTTCCTACATCATCAACCACGATGTGACGAGAGCCGCAATGCAGAACTTCTCGGCACGCACGGGTATCTCGTTGGCAGCCGACTCAGCCGACGGGTATCAGATCCCGCCCGGGCTGTCGCAGAACGATTTCTGCCTGATCATGCAGAATTTCGGCCGCTGCGAAATGGTGCCAACGTCGGCGGCGCCACCCCAGGGCGAAGAGCCGCAACTGCGTTATGACGGCGCGCAGATCGGGCATCTGATCATCCCCATTTGCGACGGCCACCACCTATTGGGCCGCCTCGTCAGCGAGCCGTTTGCGATCACCAAGCCCGACTTCGCGACGGTCTACGAGCTCGCCCGAGCGCTGCCGGTGCATCCGGACAACCTGATGCGCGCGGTGCAGTCGGTCCCGGTCGTCTCGCAAACCAACATCATGGAGGCTGCCAACCTCGTCCACACCCTGGTGCAGCATGTCGTCGCGCAAAACTACAAGCACCAGGACGAGCTCACGGTGTTGCGTGCCTTTGACAGCATCATGACCAACCTCAGCTACGAGGTGCTGAGCGACATGATCCTGAACCTGGGCATTCGCCTGCTTCGCGGCCAGAGCGCGCTCCTCCTTCTCGCCGGCGACGAGGGGCAGCGCGAGGAAGCCTACTCGGGCCCCGAACCGAACGGCACCGGCGACCTGCGCAAGCTGCTCGTCGAGATGAGTGACTTCGTGCTGCAATCGAAACGGCCACTTTCGGTCCCCGACGCCTCGCAGAGCCCGTGGACCCAGTATCTGCTCGGGCGGCAGGACGTCAAAGGCTCGATCACGATCACCCCGCTCCTCCAGCAGGATCGGATTCGCGGAACCCTTGGGGTTTACGCGCCGGACGCCAGCCGCGATCCGGAATCGGACCTCCACCTGCTGTCGATGCTCTCGGCCCAGGCCGTCAACAGCCTCGTCATGCTGGAGCGGCTGGTGGCGAGCGAGGAGCAGGCGCTGACGGACAGCCTGACCGGGCTCTACAACTACCGGTTCTTCCAGGAGAGCCTCCAGCGCGAACTGAGCCGGGCGTCCCGTAGCCGGGCGCCTCTCTCGCTGATCGTGCTCGACCTGGACAACTTCAAACTGATCAACGACAGCTACGGGCACCCGGTTGGTGACCGCGTGCTTCGGCACCTTGCCGACCTCATCCAACGTCACAGCCGCAAGGCGAACGTGGTCGTCCGTTACGGAGGCGACGAGTTCTGCATCATCGTGCCGGAAGGAGAACTCGACACAGCCCGCGGCGTCGCGGAGCGGGTGCTCGCGGAGATCCGCAACAGCCCCTTTGGCGACGAGACGCACGGCGTGGCGCCGCAGAGCCTGACCGTCAGCGCCGGCGTCACCGCCTACCGTCCCGAAGAGGACAACGCGTTTTCCTTCTTCAAGCGCGCCGACGAGAACCTGCTGACGGCGAAGCGGACCGGGAAGGATCGGGTCGTCGCCGAGTAGCTAGCGGCGGCGATAGGGTCGAGCGAGCGCCCGTCGGATCACCCAGGGGATGGCGGCCGCTACCAGCGGTTGCTCCAGGAAGGCGAGGATCCGCTGGATTTTGGGGAAGAGTTCGGACGCGGTGTGCTCGAGGGCAAAGCCGTGCTCGTTGAGGCGGGCCGCGGCCTGTTCCAGCTCGATCGCTTGCTCATACGCATAGGTGGAGAGCTCTGCCGCGCGGCGGGACGCCTTGCGGTAAGCACGCCACATGGACACGGTCGCAATGACAAGGAGGACCAGGCCGACACCGGCGCAGGCGATGCCGACGGCTACGAGTGTTACTCTTCGGCCTCCTCCGTTCCTCCGACGCCCGCAATGGTGGCGACGGTATCGCCTTCATCGAGCCGCATGATGATCACGCCTTGCGTCTGTCGTCCCGCGACCCGGATATTCTCGATCGGCGTGCGAATCACCTGGCCGCCCTCGGAGATGACGATCAACTGCTCCTCTTCGGGATTGACCACAACCCGCATCCCGACGAGCGGACCGGTCCGCTCGGTGACCGCCATCGTATAGACCCCCTGGCCGCCACGCGAGTGAGCGGGGTACTCCTCCAGCGGCGTGAGCTTGCCGTAGCCCCGTTTGGAGACCACCAGCAGGTGGGCATCTTTGCGAACGATGTCGAACCCCGCGACCAGCGCGTCCTTACGCAACGTGATCGCGCGCACCCCGGTGGTGTCCCGACCCATCGGGCGCACTTGCTTCTCAATGAAGCGGACCGCCTTACCGTCGGTGGTGGCGATGATCAGCTCATCCGAGCCCGAGCTCAGCTTGACCCAGTTCAGCTCGTCGCCCTCGGTCAGGTTGATGGCGATCAGGCCGTTGCGCCGAACCTGGCTGTAGAGACGCGCCGGTGTCTTCTTGATGGTGCCCTGCTTGGTCACCATCACGAGGTAGCGGTCTTCGGCCCAGTCTGTGATGCCAATCACGGCCGTGATCTTGTCTTTGGGATCGATGTCGATCAGGTTCGCCGCGGGCAACCCCTTGGCCTGCCGGTTGACGTCGGGGATTTCATGGACCCGCAGGCGGAAGACCGAGCCGTGGTTGGTGAAGAACAGCATGTCCGAGTGCGTGGACGCGATCGCCAGGTGCTCGACGAAGTCGGACTCGACACGGGCCGCGCCGAGGATGCCCTTGCCGCCGCGACGTTGCGGGCGATAGGTCGTCGCCGGCACCCGCTTGACGTAGCCGCGATGCGTCAGCGTGACCACGACGTCTTCCTTGGGGACGAGGTCCTCTTCGTTGAGCTCAACCGAGCCCTGGAAGTCGAGCGTCGTCCGGCGGGGATCGCCGTACTTCTTCTTGAGCTCGGTCAGGTCGTCCTTGATCAGCAGCATGATCTTGGCTTCGTGCTGCAGGAGGTCTTCGAGGTAGGCGATTCGCTTGATGACCTCCTCGTACTCCTCCATGACCTTGTTGCGCTCGAGGCGGGTGAGGCGGCCCAACCGCATGTCGACAATGGCCTTCGATTGCCGCTCGGAGAGCTTGAAACGCTCCTGCAGACGGTCCTGGGCGGTCTTCTCGTCCTGCGACTCGCGGATCGTCTTGATGACGGCGTCCAGGTTGTCGAGGGCGATCTTGAGGCCTTCGAGGAGGTGGGCCCGTTCGCGCGCCCGCTCGAGTTCGTAGCGGGTGCGGCGGGTCAAGACGTCGCGGCGATGATCGATGTGATGCTGAAGGAGCGCCTTGAGGTTGAGCACCACCGGCCGCCCGTCCACCAGCGCCAGCGAGATCACCCCAAACGTCGTCTGCAGGGCGGTGTGCTTGTAGAGGTTGTTGAGCACGGTCAGCGCCCGCGCGTCTTTCTTCAGTTCGATCACGATCCGCATGCCCTGCCGGTCTGACTCGTCGTTGAGGTCGGCGATCCCCTCCAGCTTCCGCTCCCCAACCAGGTCCGCGATCCGGGTAACCAAGGTCGCCTTGTTGACCATGTACGGGATCTCGGTGATGATGATCCGCTCGCGGCCGTTCTTGGCCTCCTCGAAGGTGTGGCGGGCCCGCACGATCAGCCGCCCGTGGCCGGTGCCGTAGGCGGCCGCGATCCCCTCGCGACCGATGATGATGCCGCCGGTCGGGAAGTCGGGGCCACGCACCATTTTCATCAGGTCCTCGGTGGTCGCGTCGGGATGCTCGATCAGGTAGATCTCCGCATCGCAGACCTCGCCGAGATTGTGCGGCGGGATGTTGGTCGTCATGCCGACGGCGATGCCCGATGAGCCGTTGATCATCAGGTTGGGCAGGCGGGCGGGCAGCACCAGCGGCTCCTGCCGTGTCGCGGAGTAGTTGTCGCCGAAGTCGACGGTGTTCTTCTCGAGGTCGACCAGCAATTCGGCGGCAATCGGAGCGAGACGCGCTTCGGTGTACCGGTAGGCGGCCGCCGAGTCGCCGTCGATCGAGCCGAAGTTACCCTGACCATCGACCAGCGGGTAGCGCAGGGAGAAATCCTGCGCCAGTCGCACCAGGCTGTCGTACACGGACTGATCACCGTGCGGGTGGTAGTGCTTGAGCACCTCGCCGATGATCGCCGCACACTTCTGATAGCGGGCTCCAGGGGTCATCCCCTGGTCCTGCATCGCGTAGAGGATGCGGCGATGGACGGGCTTGAGGCCATCGCGAACGTCGGGCAGCGCCCGGCTGACGATAACGCTCATCGCATAGTCCATGTAGCTCGAGCGCATCTCGTTCTCGAGTTGCAGCGGCAAGACGGTACCGATGTTCAGTGGTTCCATTTAGACCTCTACGCGGAAGGAGTTGGTTCTAGTTGTTGTCAAAGCGTTTAAGGACGATGCAGGCATTCTGGCCGCCGAAGCCGAAGGAGTTCGACATGGCGACCCGGATTTCGTGGTGACGGGGCTCATTGGGCACATAGTCGAGGTCGCAATCGGGATCCGGGTGCTCCAGGTTGATGGTTGGATGCACCATCCCGTGGTTGATGCTGAGGATGCACGCGATCGCCTCCACCGCACCGGCAGCGCCGAGCAGGTGACCGATCATCGACTTCGTGCTCGAGATCGGGATCTGCTTTGCCCGGTCTCCCATTACGCGCTTGATCGCCGCCGTCTCGGACTTGTCGTTCAGCTGCGTCGAGGTGCCATGGGCATTGATGTAGTCGACGTCCCGGGGGCCGATGTGGGCATCCTCGAGCGCCTTCGCCATGGCGCGGGCGGGACCATCCCCATCTTCTTCCGGCATCACGATGTGGAAGGCATCGTCGGTGACGGCAAACCCGATGATCTCGCCGTAGATCTCCGCGCCGCGGCCCTGGGCGTGCTCGAGGGTCTCCAGCACCAGCATCCCCGCCCCTTCGCCCGGGACGAAGCCATCGCGTTGCGCATCGAAAGGCCGGCTGGCCTTGATCGGATCCTCTGACTGGGTCGAGAGAACTTTCATGGCGGCGAACGAGGCCAGTCCGAAGCGGCAGAGGTTGGCTTCGGCGCCGCCGGCGAGCATGACGTCGGCATCGCCGCGTTGCAGGACGCGGTAGGCGTTGCCCAGCGCCTGGGTTGACGCCGCGCAGGCGGTGGTGTCGGTGTTGTTGGGGCCCTCGAGGCCAAACTGAATCGCGATCTGGCAGGACGCCATGTTGGGGATCACCCGCGGCACGAAGAAGGGGGAGATGCGGTCCGGTCCGCGCTCTCCGCGCAGCGCGAAGGCCTCGATCTCTTCCGAGATCTCCTTGAAGCCGCCAATCCCAGTGCCCAGCTCGCAGCCGATCCGAGTCCGGTCCTCTTTCACCAGCTCGAGACCCGACTGATCGATCGCCATCTTGGCGGCGGCCACCCCGACCTGGCTGAAGCGGGCCATGCGCTTGGATTCCTTGAAATCCATGTACTTGCGAGGGTCGAAATTCTTCAGCTCCGCCACCGTCTTGACGGGCAGGTCCGAGACGTCAAAGGTGGTCGCGATCCCAAGTCCGGAGCGCCCTTCGATCAAACTGTCCCAGAATTCGGCGAGGTTGTTGCCGTTCGGCGCCAGCACCCCCATCCCGGTGACCACCACGCGGTGCTCCCGCCGGACCCCATTCCCTTCCATGTGGTCATGTTACGAGAGGCGCAGATTCATGCGCCGATGGTTGGGGCTTGGCCGCCATCGAGGGGACCGCAGCTGCAATCGTCGCAACCACCCCCCGGTCGACCGCATCGCGCGCCACCCGGACCGCATTGTAGGTCGCCCGGGCATCGGAGCGGCCGTGCGCGATCACCGCCACCCCATTGACCCCCAGCAGGACAGCCCCGCCGAACTCGCGCCAGTCGGCGCGGCGGCGGACGGCCCGGAGCTTGGGACGGATCAGAAACCCGCCGAGCATCGCCAGCGGGTCGCCCTGCACCGCGTCGCGCATGCTCTGGAAGACAAACTCGGCCGCGCCTTCCGCCGTTTTGATCAGGATGTTGCCGCTGAAGCCGTCCGTGACCACCACGTCGGCCCTGCCTCTGAAGATGTCTTTGCCCTCGATGTTGCCGACGAAATTGATGCCTTGCAGCGCACGAAGCAATGGTTCGGCTGCCTGAACCAGCTGGTTCCCTTTGCCGGCCTCCTCGCCATTGCTGAGCAGTGCCACCGTTGGCGTCTGCAGGCCCATCAATTTCTCGGCATAGATGCTGCCCATCAACGCGTACTGGACGAGGTGCTCCGGCTTGGCGTCCGGGTTGGCCCCGACATCGAGGAGGAAGCAGTTTTTTCCGGCCGCGGTCGGGATGATGGAACCGATCGCCGGCCGGTCGATGCCGGCGATGCGATGCAGCCCGAAGAGGGCCGCTGCCATCACCGCCCCGCTGTTACCGGCGCTGACGAACCCGCTGGCCCGACCATCTTCCACCATCTGGATGCCGCGCACGATGGACGACGCCTTCTTGGTGCGAACCGCTTGCGCCGGATGCTCGTCCATGGCGATGACTTCGGGCGCATCCTCGATCTCCGCCCACTTCCCGGCTCCCGACGCGGCGAGCGCGGCGTCCACTTTCTCCTTGACGCCCACGAAGATGACTTCGACGCCCAGCTCGCGATGGGCCTGGACGCCGCCCGCGACCACCTGGTCCGGAGCGAAATCACCGCCCATGGCGTCAAGCGCGATTTTCATGAGACCCCGCCCGGGTGAGGGACTAGATGTCCAGGTTGCGCACGGTCTTGGCGTGCGTCTGGATGAACCGTTTGCGTGGATCCACTTCGGTGCCCATTAGGACGTCGAAGATCTTGTCGGCCTCGACCGCGTCCTCGATCTCGACCCGCAACAGCATGCGGTTTTGCGGATTCATGGTGGTGTCCCAGAGTTGGTCCGGATTCATCTCACCGAGGCCTTTGTAGCGCGCGACCTCCGGCTTTCCCTCCATCTGTGACAGTTTCCGGTTCTTCTGCTCGTCGGTGTAGGCGTAGCTGATCTGTTTGCCGCGGGTGATCTTGTAGAGCGGCGGCTGCGCGATGTACAGATACTTGCCAACGATCACCTGCGGCATGTAGCGGAAGAAGAAGGTGAGTAGCAGGGTGCGGATGTGAGAACCATCAACGTCAGCATCAGTCATGATGATCACGTGGTGGTAGCGCAATTTATTGATGTCGAACTTCTCACCAATCCCGGTCCCGAGCGCTGTAATCATGTTGCGGATCTGTTCGGAGGTGAGGATCTTGTCCTCGCGGGCCTTCTCGACGTTGAGGATTTTTCCCCGCAGCGGCAGGATCGCCTGGAAGCGGCGGTCGCGCGCGCCTTTGGCTGAGCCACCCGCGGAATCACCCTCGACCAGGTAGATCTCACACAGCGCGGGATCGCGTTCCGAGCAATCGGCGAGCTTGCCCGGCAGCGTCGATGACTCGAGCAGCGACTTGCGCTGCACCAGCTCGCGAGCACGCTTCGCCGCATCCCGCGCGCGGGCGGCGACCAGGCACTTTTCGATGATCCGACGCGCGTCGGGCGGATTTTCCTCGAGGTACTGGGTGAAGGACTCGGAGAAGACGGTCTCGACCTGGCCGCGGACCTCGGAGTTGCCCAGCTTGGTCTTGGTCTGACCTTCGAATTGGGGTTCGCGAACCTTGACGCTGATGACGGCGGTCAGCCCCTCACGAACGTCCTCACCAGTGAGGTTCGGGTCCTGCTCGCGCATCAGGTTGATCTTGCGCGCGTACTTGTTCAGTACCGAGGTCAGTGCCGACCGAAAGCCGGTCACGTGACTCCCACCTTCGACGGTGTTGATGTCGTTGGCGAATGCCAGGACGTTCTCGGTGAATCCCTGGTTGTACTGAAGCGCCACCTCAACCGTGTTGCCGTCGATCTCGCGCTCGACGTGGAGCGGCCGCAGGTTGACCCAGCCCTTGTCCCGGTTGAGGTATTTGACGAAGGCGCTGATGCCGCCCTCAAAGTAGAAGGTGTAGTCGAGGTCGACGCGTTCGTCGCGGAGCAGGATGGTCAGCGCCTTGTTGAGGAAGGCCAGCTCGCGTAGCCGGTGCGACACGATGTCCCAATGAAAACCGAGCTCCTCGAAGACCTCGGGGTCGGGCCAGAAGCGAATGTAGGTGCCGGTAGTGTCGGCCTTGCCGACCACCTTCAGTGGCGCCACGGGCGCGCCCCGCCGATACTCCTGGTAATGCTGCTTGCCGTGGCGCATCACGGTGACCTGCAGCCGTTCCGATAGCGCGTTGACGACCGAAAGGCCGACCCCGTGCAGCCCGCCCGACACCTTGTAGCCGCCGCCGCCGAACTTGCCACCCGCGTGCAGCTTGGTCATGACGACCTCGAGGGCCGGCTTGCCCTGGTCTTTCATGATGTCGACCGGGATGCCGCGGCCGTTGTCGGCGACCGAGGCGGAGCCGTCCTGGTGGAGGGTTACCTCGATGCGTGTGCAGAAGCCGGCCAGCGCTTCATCAATAGAGTTGTCGACGATCTCGTAGATGAGGTGGTGGAGCCCACGGTTATCGGTGGAGCCAATGTACATTCCGGGACGGCGTCTGACCGGCTCCAAACCCTCCAGAACCTGGATGGCTTTGGCGTCGTAGGCAGCCGTCGTTTTTTCCTTAGGATTCAGCAAATCGCGTATTCAAATTATACCCAATCGGGCTGCCAAAACTGACCTATTTTTGGCGCAGGTATTCACCGCCTGTGCAGGCCAGGCGACCCGGTCACGACGCCGGGACCGGCGCCTCCTTGGAGACCGGCGCCCGCCAGCGCAGATCCAGCTGACGGGCGGCCCTGACCTCGTCGAGCCGTCCCACCGGACCGTCGTGCGGGGCGGTCTTGACGACCTCCGGATCCCTGGCGATCTCCTCGACAATCTGTTCCATGGCGGCGACGAAGCCGTCGAGCGAGGCTTTGGATTCCGTCTCGGTCGGCTCGATCATGAGCGCCTCTGGCACGATCAGCGGAAAGTAGACGGTCGGCGGATGAAACCCGAGGTCGATCAGGCGTTTGGCGATGTCCTTCGCCGATACCCCCTGGGCTTTCGCCTTTCTTGCCGTCAGGACGAACTCATGCATCGACGGCCCGCTGAAGGCGTCGTCGAATAACGGGCGCAGGTGATGTCGCAGGTAGCTGGCGTTGAGCACGGCATTGTGCGCCACGTCATCGATGGTGTTGCCGTAGGTGCGGATGTAGGCGTAGGCGCGCAGCAGCATGCCGAAGTTGCCGTAGAAGGAACGGACTTTCCCAATCGACTGCGGCCGTTCGTATTCGAAGTGAAACCCCTCATCCGACCGCTCGACGGTCGGGACCGGCAGGAATGGAACCAGATGGGATTTCACGCCGACAGGTCCTGCACCAGGACCGCCGCCACCATGCGGGGTGGAGAAGGTCTTGTGCAGGTTGAGGTGGACGACGTCGAACCCCATGTCGCCGGGGCGTGCGACGCCAACCATGGCATTCAGATTCGCCCCGTCGTAGTACATCTGCGCGCCCTGTTCGTGGGCGAGTCTGGCGATCTCGACGATGTCCTGTTCGAAAAGACCGGCGGTGTTCGGATTGGTGAGCATCACCGCCGACGCGCGTGGCGAGATCTTGCTCTTGAAATCCTCCAGGTCAACGAGGCCGTCCGGCCCGGACTTGACCGTCACGGTCTTCAAGTGCGACAGGGTGGCGCTCGCGGGGTTGGTCCCGTGGGCGCTGTCTGGCACCAGTACCTCGTCGCGCGTTTCGCCGCGGCTGCGGTGATACGCCTGGATCATGCGCAGCCCGGTCCACTCGCCGTGGGCGCCGGCCGCGGGCTGCAGGCTCATCCGCTCCATCGCGGTCAGCGCCAGCAGCGCTCGCTCCAGCTCCCACATCAGCCGCAACGCCCCTTGCGCCCGTTCCGGGGGATGGTAGGGGTGGAGGTCGGCGAAGTCATCGAGTCGAGCCAGCGCTTCGTTGACGGCGGGGTTGTACTTCATCGTGCAGGAGCCGAGCGGGTAGAGCCCCTGGTGAAGATTGAAGTTCAGCCGGCCGAGTCGGCCATAATGTCGCGCCACCTCCGGCTCACTGAGCGACGCGATCGGAAGCGCGGAGCGGCGCCTGAGCGGCGGCGGCACGATCTCGTCCAGCGGTCGCGTCTTGACGCCCACCGCCGGGAGCCGTGGGCTCGGCCGCTGCTGACTGCCCAGCTCGAAGAGCAACGGCTCGCTCATGCAAGGACCTCGAGATAACGTTCGAGGGTGCGCGGTTGGTTGAGCTCGGTGGTGGAAACGAGCAGCGCATCCGAGAGCTCCGGGAAGAACCGGCCAAGGGGCAGTCCTGGGAGGACGCCGCGCTCGAGCATGACCGCTTGCGTTTGCTCGGCGGGGTAGGGGGTGTGTACGACGAACTCCCAGAGAAACGGGCCGTCGAAAGCCAGGCGGTAGCCCTTGCGCTCGACCAGCTGCGCCGCCAGGTGGTGGGCGCGTTGCGCGCTCAGCTCGGCGAGTTGCCTCAGGCCTTCGCCGCCCATGTGCGCGAGGTAGACGGTGGCCGCGATTGCCATCAACGCGTGGTTGGTCGTGATGTTGGAGGTCGCGTGCTCGCGCCGGATGTGCTGTTCGCGCGCCTGGAGCGTAAGCACGTACCCGCGCCGGCCCTGCACGTCGACGGTGGCACCGACGAGGCGTCCCGGCATGCGGCGCATCAGCGCTTCCTTGCACGCGATGAAGCCGACGTAGGGACCGCCGAACGACAGCGGAATCCCGAGTGGCTGTCCATCACCGACCGCCAGGTCGGCGCCATAGTCTCCCGGCGCGGCCAGGAGTCCGAGCGAGATTGGATCGACGCACGCGATTAGCAACGCGCCGGCACGATGGGCGATGTTGCTGATGCGCTGGGGCTCCTCCAGAACGCCGAAGAAGTTGGGTTGCTGCAGGATGACTGCCGCCGTCGAGGCGCTGACCGCTTGCTCAAGTTTTGCCCCATCGACGCGTCCATCCGCGCCCGGCGCGACCCGGATGATGTCGTACTGCTGCGCGTCCGAGTAGGTCTGCAGCACCTGCGCGTATTCCGGGTGCAGGGCACCGGCCACCACCACGTTCTGCCGGCTCGTGTGCGCCACTGCCATCGCGGTCGCTTCCGCCAGCGCCGTCGCGCCATCGTAGAGCGACGCGTTGGCGACGTCGAGGCCGGTGAGGAGCGTGATCATGGTCTGAAACTCGTAGGTCGCCTGCAGGGTGCCCTGGCTGGCCTCGGCCTGGTAGGGCGTGTAGGTCGTGTAGAAGTCGGGCCGGGAGATGACCTGGTTGACGATCGCCGGACTGAAGCGGCGCGAGGCCCCGGCGCCGAGGAAGCTGTGCGAAGGCGGGATCCGTAGATTGAGGCGGCCCAGCTCGCGGAAGTACTGGACGAGCTCCACCTCGGAGAGCGGCTCGGGAAGCTCGATCCGATCGAGCCGCAGCGCGGCCGGTAGGTGCTTGAACAGGCCGTCGGTGCTGTCGAGCTCCAGCGCTTTCAGCATCTCGGTACGCTCGGCGTCGGCGTTGGGAAGGTAGGTCACAGGTGCAGCGTCTCAGAATAGCGACGACGATTCGCGGCATCGACGGTCGAAGCCAAGGAGACGACGAGCACCGGAGCGAGCGTACTCGATGTACGCGAGCGAGACGCGCAGGAGTCGACGATGGCATTCGGCCGTCCAGGCCGATGAAGCGTCAAGCTATTTCTGGGACGTTGCACCTTAGCCCGATTGGCCTTGCACGAACGCGTCGTATGCCTTCTGATCGAGCAGCTTGGCGTTGTCCTTCACGCCGCGAAGCTTGATGACCCAGCCTTTGCCGTACGGATCCTGATTGACATACTCGGGGTGATCCTTGAGGTCCTGGTTGACCTCGGAGACCTCACCGGTCACCGGACTGTAGAGATCCGAGGCCGCCTTCACGGACTCGATCACGCCCAGCCGTGTGCCGGCATCGAGCTGCTTGCCGACCGCCGGCAACTCGAGGTAGATCACGTCGCCGAGTTGCGACTGAGCATATTCGCTAATCCCCACGGTTGCCGTCTCGCCCTCTTTCTTCACCCACTCGTGGGTCTCCGCAAATCGCATCCCGCTGAGGTCTGCCATCGTTACTCCCTTTCCTTCATTTCGGATGAGGCCGTTTGTAGAAGGGCAGCGCAACCACCTCCGCCGGGGCCGCGGTGCCACGAACGTCCACGCCAAGTCGGGTCCCCGGCGCGGCCAGGGTCGGTGGCACATAGGCCATCCCGATGTTGTAGCCAAGCGTGAAGGAGACGTTGCCCGACGTTACCGTGCCGACGCGCTGGCCGTTGTCGACAACCGCATAGCCGTGACGGGGAATACTGCGATCGAGCATTTTGAAGCCGGCAAGGACTCGGCCCAACCCTCGTTGCCGAGCATGCACGATGGCGTCGCGGCCGATGAAATCCTTGTCGAGGCTGAGGGTCCACTCCAGGCCGGCCTCGAGCGGATTGGTGCTGGCATCGATGTCGTTGCCGTGCAGGCGCATGCCCGCTTCCAGCCGCAGGGTGTCACGGGCGCCGAGGCCGGCCGGCCGGATCCCGTCCGCCTGACCTTCCTCGAGCAGCGCCCGCCAGAGCCGTACGGCATCGTCATTTCCGCAAAACAGCTCGAAGCCGTCTTCGCCGGTGTAGCCAGTCCGCGAGATCACGCAGGCAACGTCGGCGACCTTGCCCTCGATGAAGGCGTAGTACTTCACGCCGCCGAGCTCCGCTGCTGTGAGTCGTTGCACCAGGCCGACGGCTCGTGGACCCTGCACACCGATCAACGCCCAATCGCGGCCGACGTTGAGGACCGGGTCCGCACCGTTCGAGGCGTTGCCGCGTATCCAGGCGAAGTCGGCGTCCTGATTGCCGGCGTTGACCACCATGAGGTAGCCGCCGTCGGCAACGGCGTAGACCAGGACATCATCGATGATGCCACCGGCCTGGTTGCAGAGCATGGCGTAGTGAATCCGGGCGGGCTTGAGCCGACTGAGGTCACGGGTGACCACCCGTTGAGCCAGGCTCTCGTCCTTCACACGAAGCTCGCCCATGTGCGACAGGTCGAACAGCCCGACAGCCTCCCGCACCGCCCGATGTTCTTCGCGGATGCTGCTGTACTGGAGCGGCATGACCCAGCCACCGAAGTTGGTCATCTGGGCACCGAGGCGGACGTGTTCGTCGTAGAGCGGGGTCCGCTCGGCCGTCACGACCAAACGTTACGCCTCGACTGCGTCGCTATTCCTCGTGGTCTTCCGGGTCGTCGAGATCGTCCAGGTAGTCGAGGAGCTCCTGGTCGTGCGTGGTGCGCGTTTCCCCCAGCATGGCGAGCATGACGTTGACCCGCGCTTCGTCCCACTGCAAAGCTTGGCCAGCTCGGCCGGGGTGGCCGGACGGTCGAGCCGTTCGGAGAGAAGGCGTTGCGCCGACTCCAGCAGGCGGCAGGCGATCACGAAGGCTTCGTCATTGCGCTGCGCTTCGTCCGTCTGGGCCAGCACGTCGTCCATCGTCACCGCAATAACGTGAACCAGGCGGGCGTGGAAGGCTCCATCGGCCGGCTTGTAGTGCTCGACCGCCGAGATCAGCCCGACCGTCCCTTCCTGGAAGAGGTCGCCAAAAGCGACGCCCCGACCCTTGCGCGCCTGGGCTGCCTCCAGGACGAGGTGAAGGTTGTGCTCGATCAGGACGCGGTTGGCCGCGTCGCGATCGGCTCCATGGGTCGACAGGAGGCGCCGCTCTTCCTCGTGGGACAGGCGTGGGTAGCGTTCGAGCTGCGCCTGGATCTCGTGCTCCTCGTCCAGTGGGGGTCGTTGCTCGATACGTTGGGCCACGTTCTCATTCTACGAACGACGCGTCCTCGAACTGCGCCTATGATCAGGTCGTGAAGAGGGCCACCCGGCTCTTTCTCGCGGCCGTCATGCTGGCCGCTCTCGTGCCGGCGGTTCCCGCCCGCGCGGCCGAGCCCCATGTGCTGGTTGCGACCCTGAACGGCGTCATCAACCCCATCACGGATAGCTACATTTCCAAAGCAGTCGATCGCGCCGTTGCCGGCCACGCCAACGCGCTGATCATCCAGATGGACACGCCGGGCGGGCTCGACACCTCGATGCGCGACATCATCAAGAAGATCCTCGCCGCCCCGCTGCCGGTGGTGGTGTTCGTCTCGCCCTCGGGGGCGCGCGCCGCCTCCGCCGGGCTCTACATCACCGAAGCCGCCGACATCGCCGCAATGGCACCGGGGACCAACATCGGGTCGGCCCACCCGGTGAGTATCGGCGGCAGCAATCCCGCGGCGAGTCCGGCGGCAAGTCCGAACGCGAGCGGCGGCACCTCGACGGCGCCCGACATCGAGTCGCAAAAAATCGAGAACGACGCGGCCGCCTACATCCGGGCCCTGGCCACCCTGCATCATCGCAACGCGGACTGGGCCGAGAAGGCGGTGCGTCAGAGCATCAACGCGCCGGTTGACGACGCCGTGAAACTGGGCGTCGTCGATCTGGAAAGCCGCGACCTCGACACGCTGCTGCAGGATCTCGACGGTCGCACCGTCGACAAGGGCGGTCAGACGTATACGTTGCAAACCGCCCGCGCCGGCATCGAGCGCTACGACATGAGCGGCTTCGACCAGTTCCTCCAGGCGGTCGCCGACCCGAACCTCGTCTACCTCCTCTTTCTGCTGGCCATCATCGGCATCGGCTTCTGGGTCACCCATCCCGGATTGTTCCTACCCGGGGTGATCGGGGTGATCGCCGGCATCCTGGCCGCCCTGTCACTGTTCGACCTCCCGATCAATATCGCAGGGGTCCTCCTCATCTTGATCGCGGTCGTTCTCTTCGTCGTCGACTTGAAAGCCGTAACCCACGGCGTGCTCACCACCGGCGGCATCGTGGCGATGACGCTGGGCGGACTGCTGCTGATCAACACCAGCTTTCTGGCGGAGGGCGTCAACATCCCACTGCTCATCATCACCGTGCTCGTCATCGCCGGCATCTTCCTCTTCATCCTGCGCAAGCTGATCGAGGCGCGGCGGCGTCCCTATGAGGCGGGTGAAGAGTCCATGATCGGCACCTTCGGCACCGTGCGAGAACCGTTGAATCCCACTGGGATGGTCTTCACCAACGGCGCTCTCTGGCAGGCCACATCGACGAGCGGCCCGCTACCGGTCGGCACGCGGGTCCGCGTGGTCGCGGTCAACGGCCTGCACCTCAAAGTCGAGGCAGAGCAAAGTAAATCCGATGGGTCGCTGACGGTGTTGCCCCCGACGGTCGAGGGCCGGCAAGCGGCGTCGTAACCAGCGCGCCGTAACATGGACCGTACTTAGAGGAAGAGGAGAAACCAGTGGGCATCTTTGCGCTAATCGTTCTCGGCATCATCGTTCTCGTCGTCCTGATTGGACTGAGCTCCGCGATCCGCATCATCAACGAGTACGAGCGTGGGGTGCTCTTTCGCCTCGGCCGCCTGATGACGCTAAAGGGCCCGGGTCTGCGCCTCATCATTCCCTTCGGCATCGACCGCCTGGTGAAGATTGACCTGCGAACCGTGACCCTCGAAGTGCCCCCTCAGGAGGTCATCACCCACGACAACGTCACCATCAAGGTCAACGCGGTCATCTACTTTCTGGTGGTCGACCCCAACCATGCCGTCACCAAGGTGGCCAACTTTATCAATGCGACTTCACAAATAGCGCAGACAACACTACGGAGCGTGCTCGGCCAGTCGTCGCTCGACGAGCTGCTCGCCAACCGCGACAAGATCAACGCCAAGCTCCAGCAGATCATCGACGAGCAAACCGAGCCCTGGGGCATCAAGGTCTCGACGGTTGAGATCAAGGACGTCGAGCTCCCCCAGACGATGCAGCGCGCCATGGCCAAGCAGGCCGAAGCCGAACGAGAGAAGCGAGCCAAGATCATCCATGCGGAGGGTGAGTTCGAGGCGGCGCAGAAGCTGACCGATGCGGCCGGTGTGATCGCCACCCAACCCAGCGCGCTGCAGTTGCGCTATTTGCAGACCCTTACAGAGATCGGGGTCGAACGGAACACCGTGGTCGTCTTCCCGGTGCCGCTAGACCTGATCTCGCAGCTCATCGATATGCGCCAGATCAAGGGCGCCGCGCCGACAACACCGGCAAAGACCTGACGCGCCTGATCGTCCCGGCCGACCTCCAGACCGATCTCTTCATCGTCGCCTTCGTCGGCGTCATCATCGCGCTCTATGTGCTCGCCAATTTCGGCGAGCGGCACGCAACGCCGCGCATCCTCACCTTGATCGCCGGCGGCATCCTGGCCGGCGCGTCACTGCTCGTTGGCTTGCTGGGATCGCTGATACAGCTCCTCGCCTATGCCTCCGGCACGGAGTCCGTCAGCAAATTTCTGCAGGCCGAGCAGACCTTGCTTCCGTTCGCGGCTGCCGGCCTTTTGGGATTGCTCTTCCTCTGGCCGGTAATTCAGCGGGCGGCGGCGCGGATCTTGCCAATCCGGCCCGGGTCGCCTGTTATCTACCTGACGGTCATTCTCGGACTCTTGCTGGTGGCGCAGCAACTCAGCACCCAGGTCACGTCGCAGCCTCCCCTGACGTATGGCGAGCTGCTGGCGCAGGACGTGCCGTTTCTGATCCTCGCGTTTGTCGGGGTCGGCCTCTTCATCCGGCGTTCTCCGCGCGAGACGATCGAGCGGCTTGGACTTCTCCCGCCCCGCCAGAAACGATGGTGGCTGATCGCGGTTGTTGGCATCGGCGTCTTCATGGCGGTCGCCTTCGGCATCGAAGCGCTCGCCAACGTGGTGGCCCCAAGCCAGCAGAAGCAGGTCACCGATGTGACCACCGTCCTTTTCAGCCGTTTCAATAACCCGGCCGCGATCGTCTTCCTCGGCGTGCTCGCGGGCGTCGTCGAGGAGACACTCTTTCGCGGGGCGCTGCTCCCCCGGTTCGGCATCGTGGTCACGGCGATTCTGTTCGCCGCGCTGCACATCCAATATGCCGTCAGCTTCGCGACCCTCGAGGTCTTCGTCCTCGGCCTGGGGCTGGGCTGGCTTCGGGTTCGTTCCGGCAGCACGCTCACCGGCATGGTCACCCATGCCGGCTACGACATCGCGGTCGGCTTCCTCTCTCTCGTCGCCAAGTAGACGCCTTCGCGCTCACAGCGATTTATCCACACGTCTTCCACGCCTGACAAACGTGCGTTCGCGACTTATGCCCGTATAATCCGGGCAGGATCCGTCCGCGTCCAGCCAGCAAAATTGCCAAGAGTCTACGCAGTCGTCAACCAGAAGGGCGGCGTGGGTAAGACCACAACCGCCATCAACGTCGCGGCCAACCTTCCGGAGCTCGGCTTGAGCGGCCTCATCGTCGACATGGATCCCCAGGGCAACACCACCAGTGGGCTGGGTATCGTCCGAAGCGAGCTCAGCCGTAGCATCTATGACGTCATTGTGGACGCCCACGACATCAATGAGGTTGTGCGCCCAACGGCGGTTCCCGGTCTCGACATCCTTCCCTCACACCGATCGCTCGCCGGGGCCGAGATCGAGCTGATCAACCTGCCGCGTCGCGAACGGCGCCTCCTCTATGCGCTCGAGTCGCTGCGCACCAGCTACGACTACATCATCATCGACTGCCCGCCGTCGCTCGGCTTGCTGACCGTCAACTGCCTGGTTGCCGCGGAATACATGCTGATCCCGATCCAGTGTGAGTACTATGCACTCGAGGGGCTCGGCGCGCTGACGCACACGACGCAGTTGATCCAGCGCGAGCTCAACCCGCGGCTGAAGATCGGCGGCATCGTCCTCACGCTGTTTGACCCCCGCACCACGCTCGCGCTTCAAGTCGCGGAGCAGGTCCGCGCCCAGTTCCCGGAAAAGACCTTCCGTACCGTGATCCCACGCAACGTGCGCCTCAGTGAGGCGCCCAGTCATGGCATGCCGATCACCCAGTACGACCCGACGTCACGCGGCGGCGTCGCCTACCAGGAACTCACGAAGGAGTTGATCGCAAGATGAACAAACGGCGAGGATTGGGGCGGGGTCTCGAGGCCCTGATCCCATCGGGTGAGTACGTCGAGGAGTTGGGCACCGAAAGCGGCGCCCGGCGGCGCTACGCGCTGCAGATCCCGATCGCCGACATCAAGCCGAACCCGGAGCAGCCGCGCCGCGCGTTCGATCCGACCGCGCTCCAGGAGCTCGCCGACTCGATCCGCATGCACGGCATCCTGCAGCCCCTGCTGGTCCGCGAGGGCCTCGCCGGGTACGAACTGATCGCCGGGGAGCGCCGGCTCCGGGCCGCCGAGATCGCCGGGCTCAACGAGGTGCCGGTCATTGTCCACCCCGGGAGCGGCGGACGCCTCGAGGAGCGCCTCGAACTGGCGCTCGTCGAAAACCTGCAGCGCACCGATCTGAACGCCATCGAGCAGGCCCGCGCCATCCAGCGCTTGCTGCGCGACTTCGGTCTGACCCAGGAGGCACTCGGGGAGCGGATCGGCAAGAATCGCGTCACCATCGCCCAGAGCGTGCGGCTGCTGGGCTTACCCGAACCGGTGGTCAAGGCGATCGAGTCCGGCGCCGTCACCGCCGGCCACGGGATTTCCCTGCTGGGGCTTCCGTCCGCCGCCCAACAACTGGTCGGCCTGGAGCGAATTATCCGCGAGCACTGGAGTGTGCGGCAGACTGAGGACTGGGTACGGGCGCGGGCCACTGAGACGGGCGTTAGGAAACCGCGGCAGGGGCCGGCGGCCGATCCCGATACCCGTGCGCTCGAGGAGGAGTTTCGCCGTGCGCTGGGCACCAAGGTCATGCTTACACGGCTCAAACACGGCGGCCGCCTGACGATCGAGTTCTACAGCAACGAGGAGTTCGAAACGCTCCGGCGGCGACTGATCCGTAGTTAGTCGATCCGGTATCGGCTGCACATGGCATCGAAGCGACCTGCCACGTGCGGATCGAGCACGCTGCGCCAGCGCCGCTTGAAGGGCACCAGCACGGTGCGTAGGTAGCTGCCGCGCACCATGAACTGGTAGTAGCTGCGTCCCCCGTGCCGATACGGACCGTAGAGTCGGCTGCCGGGTAAAGCCTGTTGTAACCACCGAAATGTCCCTTCGTGGCGGATGTGCATCCGAACGATCACGTGGGGCACCCTGCGGTCTCCACCGAAGTGGCCCTCGCCCACGAGCAAGCCCAGCAAGAAGCCGGTGTCGAACTCATCCACTGCCTGGTCCCTGCTCCGCCCTGATTGCGCTGTTAGACGTGTAACAAATTGCCCGCGATAGCTTCAGCATGCACTCGCGTTCTGACAGCTGCGTGTCGTTACCCTGGGTAAACCTGGGCTGCGAGCCATTCAGCTACGGCATCCGCACCTTTCGGGGCACCGATGTCGGTCGGCTATTCGCGAATCCAGCGGTCGACCGTGCGCTCGTAATCGTGCAGCTCGCCCTGGCTGAAGAACAGAGCAATCTCTGTGTCGGCGCGGGCCGGGGAATCGGATCCATGGATCAGGTTCATGCCGAGGTCGAGGGCCAGGTCGCCGCGAATGGTGCCGGGGGCGGCCTTGAGCGGGTCGGTGCTGCCCATCAGGCTACGCACCACGGTGACGGCTTCGCGACCCTCCCAGATCATGGCCACCACCGGGCCTGAGGTGATGAAGGCGAGCAAGCCGTCGTAGAACGGCTTCCCCTGGTGCTCGGCATAATGCCGTCCCGCGACGTCCTTCGAAATTCGCATCATCTTGAGGCCAACCAACTTGAGGCCGCGCGCCTCGAGCCGGCGCAGAATCTCTCCGACCAGCCCTCGCTGGACGCCGTCCGGTTTGACCAGCACCAGCGTGCGCTGCGATGGCACCGCTACTGGCTCGCGGCGAAGGTCGGCTTAGCGCCTAAGAACCCGACCTGGCCGAGTGGCCAGATTCGGATCTCCGCTTTCCCCAGGATCGAGTTGAGCTCGATGAAGTTGAACGTGCGCGAGTCACTGGAATGGTTGCGGTTATCACCCATTACGAAATACTCGTCCGGGGGAATCAGTTGGTCCTGCCCTGACGCTGGCCAGTTGTTGTTATAGGTCCATCGCTCGGGCAGGTAGGGCTCGTGCAGCACCTTGCCGTTGATATACACGACGCTATTCGTGATGTGAATGCGCTCACCCGGCAGCCCGATGATGCGCTTGATGAAGTCGCGGCTCGCCTCATCCGGCGGTTTGAAGACGATGATGTCGCCGCGCTGCGGCTGGTGAAGCTTGTAGGAAATCTTGGAGGCCACCAGCAGGTCGTTGTCGTGCAGCGTCGCATACATGCTCGAGCCCAGCACGTGCACCGTCTGCACCGCGTACTGGATGACGACATACAGTACGAGCGCGAGGAACACGATCTCGAGCGTGTCCCGAAGGAAAGACTTCTGGCGCGGTGGTTGCGCCGGCGCCGGCGGTTGCGCCATGTGCGGCTGCGCCATCCTTTAGCTGTTCAACTTCATCCGAGGGCGACTCATTCTAGCGTCCCATTCTGCGCATGCGCCCGGATCGGATTCAGGCGATCTGCTTGAGGAAGGGCGCCTCACTGCGGAAGGGGCCAATCACCGCCAGTTGCAGCGCCTGTCCGAAGAGCTCTTTGGCGATCCGCATGACGTCCTCGGCGGTGACGGCATCGATCTCCGCGACCGTCTCGTCGACATCCTCGATGCGTCCGGTCAGTGCCTCCTGGCCGCCGTACCAGGTGGCCACCGAGTTGGTGCTTTCCATCTGCAGCAGCAGGCGGCCCTTGTAGAACTCCTTGGCCTTGGTGAGCTCCGCCGGGTTGACCAGCTCATCGCACAGGCGGCGGAGCTGGCCGACAATCGCGCCGACGGCACGCGCCGCCTGCCGCGGCTCGGTGCCGGCGTACACCCCGAGCACGCCGGTGTCGTACATCTTATTGACGTAGGAGTGGACGTCGTAGGCGAGCCCCAGCTTCTCGCGCACCTCGAGGAACAGTCGCGAGCT
Organism: Chloroflexota bacterium; assembly: GCA_034666565.1. Classification (GTDB taxonomy): domain Bacteria; phylum Chloroflexota; class Dormibacteria; order CF-121; family CF-121; genus CF-13. Next base: position 100,137 of record JAXDLN010000120.1, on the reverse strand, counting down.
CATCCCCTCCCCGAGCACGCAGTTGAGGATGTCGATGACGTGGCGGTCCCGGTCCATGTAGGAGGGTGCGTGGACGCCGAGGCACAGGTGCGCCTGCTCGGTCTTCTTCGACTTGAGCAGCACGGTGGGCTTGAGCCCATTACCGACCGACGGCAGGAATGATGGTGGCGCTTGCCCGTTGCCCCGGACTTTGAGATAGGGCTCGATCAACCCGATCGCCTCCTCGTGCGTGACGGGGCCGGCGATGGTAACCACGAGATTGCGGAGCAGGTAATGCTCGTCGAGGTAGCGCAGCATGTCGTCGCGCGTCAGGGCCCGAACGGACGCCTCGGTGCCGCCCACGTCGCGTCCCAATGGGTGGTCGGGCCAGCTGATCTGCTCGAACAGGCTGTGGACGTACTCCTGGGGGGAGTCCTGGTACATCTTGAGCTCCTCGAGGACGACGAGGCGCTCCTTCTCCAGCTCCGTCGGATCGAGCAGGGGCTGGAACAGCATGTCGCCGAGGACGTCGATCGCCAGCTTCGCCTTGTTCTTGGGCACGCGCGCCCAGTACATCGTCAGCTCTTTGTCGGTCCCGGCATTCAGCACCCCGCCGACTCCTTCGATCGCCTCGGCGATTTCCTTGGCGCCGCCGTAACGCGCGGAGCCCTTGAAGAACATATGTTCGAGGAAGTGGCTGATCCCGGCCTCCTGGTCTGACTCGTACCGGGAGCCGACCTTGAACATGATCGCCATCGTGGTGGAGGGCCGGTCCGCCAACTCGGTCGAGACCACTCGGGCCCCCGTCGGCAAAGTCGAGAGACGATACGGAGACCGAGACAGGGGCACGATCAGAGTATATCGTAGGGTTGCTTTCTAACCCCTGGTTTACCGGGACCATATGGCGCAACTTGTGAGTGTCTGGATATCAGGCAAGATGGGCGAGTGAAAACGGAATCTGAATTCGTCGACCGCCTCAACTTGCTCATCGGCCGCGTCGAGGCCTGGAATTATGCGGACTCTGATGCGGGATCCGGGCTGCCGCAGGAGCTCGCCCGCGACCTGCGGCGCCTCGCCGCCAAAGCCCCCGTGGGAGCGCTCAAGGATGGCGTCCGTCGCGCCCAGGACGCGCTCGACGACGGCCTGTCAGCAGAGACCGTGGCGGCGGCGCTCTACCGGGTGCGGACCGACGTTCTGAAAGGGCCTCAGCCCTCAGCGCCGCCCTCGCCTTCCGGCGAGTCTGTACGCGGCTCACCAAAGCGGGGCCGCTCTCCGAAGCGCGGCCGGTCGCCATAGCGGGGTCGATCCCCGTAGCCGCTGCCCTGCCGTGTCAGCGGCGGTGAGGGGGCTGGTACCGGACGTTCCGCCGGCCGGCGGCTGGCGCTCACGCCATCGGGCAGGATCGCGACCCGGCGGTTGGGCTCCTCGCCCTGGCTCTCGGTGCGAATCCCGGGCTCCTTTTCGAGCGTGATGTGCACGATGCGCCGTTCGTACGACTGCATCGGGTCCATCATCACGCGCTCGCCGCTGCGCCGGACACGGTCCGCCAGGCGCAGCGCCATCTCCTTCACCGTTTCCTCGCGGCGGTTGCGGTAGTGCTCGACGTCGACCACGAGGCGGCGGCGGTCGGCCCGGCCTTCATTGAGAATCAGATTCACGACCGTCTGAAAGGCGCGGAGCGTCTCGCCCCGCCAGCCGATCAAGAGGCCCAGGTTGTCGCCGGCGACGTCGATCATGACCGGCTCATCGGCCTTTTTGATGGTGACCTGCGCCGTGATCCCCATCTTGTAGAGCAGCTCGGCCACGACTTCTCGCGCCTTGACCGCGTAGGTCTCGCGTAGGGTGACCCGAACCCGAGCCTCCTGAGGGGACTCCTCGAGCACCTCGACCTCGACGTTCTCGCGCGCCTCGTCGAGGTCCTCGAGCGCCTGATCGACGGCTTCCTCGACGGTTTTTCCCGTGGTTTCGACGCTGTTGCTGCTGCTCATGCGGCTTTCCCCCTACGTAGGCCCGGCGGTATGGAGAGCGATCCCCAGCCGGTAATGAAGTACTGCTGGCCGATGCTGAATAGGTTGCTCACCACCCAGTAGAGCGCGAGGGCGGCCGCGAATTGGAGGGAGATGAAGGCGATGAACACCGGCATGATCAGGGTCATGTTCTGCGTCATGGCGGCCTGGGTCGCGTCCTGGGAGGCTGCCCCACCGGGTGGCGTCATCATCTTGGTCTGCACGAAGGTCGTGAGTCCGGCCAGGAGGGGCAGCAGGATCGCGAGCGCCACGAATTGGCCCGGCTGGAGTGCCGTATGGTCCAGGGAAATGCCCAGGAACTTGAAGTCGTGGATCGGCAGCGTCTTGTGGGCGTCCCGGATGACGTAGAACAATGCGATCAGGATCGGCGACTGCAACAGTGCCGGGAGGCAGCCGCTCATCTGCGCGAGCGGGTTGATGTTGTGCTCTTTGTAGAGCGCCATCGTCTCCTGGTTCAAGCGCTGGGGGTCCTTCTTGTACTTCTTGCGGACCGCAGCCAGCTGCGGGGCGATCCGGCGCTGCTCCGCCTGCACGCGGCGTGAGGTGGTGAGCTGGTATTGGAAAACGGGCGACAGGATCAGCTTGATGATGATGGTGAGGATGACGACGGCGATGCCGAACGGCCCAACCGCGTCGGCAATGGGGTTGCCGTTCAGGGTTGACAGCAGCCACGACAGGATGGCATGGATCGGGACGCCGATAATCGTCCACCACAGCAGCCAGATTGGATGCCAGAGCTGACCGATTGTACTCATGGCACGGGATCCCAACCACCGGCGTGGAACGGGTGGCAGCGGGCGATCCGGGCGAGCGCCATGCCCCAGCCCCGCCACCAGCCGTAGCGCTGGATGGCTTCATAGCCGTACTGCGAGCAGGTCGGCGTGTAGCGGCAACCGGAGACGGCCCCGAAAATGGGGCCGAGCGTCACCCGGTAGACCCGGATGAGGGCAAGCGAGATCGCCGTCATCGCTCCCACCCCTTCGCCCACAACATTTCCATCTCCTGGCGCAGCCGGGTAAATTCCGCGTCGACAGCCCGCGCCCGTGCCACGATCACAACGTCGCGGGCGCCCTCGGTTTGTGTCAGCAACGGCTTGACCAGCTCCCGGAGGCGCCGCTTGATTCTATTCCGGACCACGGCGTTGCCTAGCTTCCGACTCACCGCCAGGCCGACGCGAGGCCGGCCAACATCATTATCGCTTACGAATAGAGCCAGGTACTCGGAGGCGGCCCGCCGTCCGGAACGGAGCGTCCGGTCGAAGTCGGCTGAACGAAGGAGCCGAGCGTGCCGCTTCACCCGGCCGGGAAAGCGAGGGTTACCGCGCCCGCCGGCTGGAGGTTGGTGTCAGGCGGCGACGGCCCTTGAGGCGGCGAGCCTTGATCACCTTGACACCGCCGGTCGACGACATCCGGGCACGGAAGCCGTGGACTTTGACTCGCTGGCGCTTCTTGGGCTGATGGGTACGCTTCATTTTCGGGGCCTAACCATACCATGCGGGGCGCCGACGTTCGTACGTAGTTTCGGATTGCGCCGGCAGAATCCGTTTGCTATCATTCCGCTGCCCTGGAGAGCTACGGCAAGTAACCATCAACAACTTATGCACACGAGGCTGGGGAGACCTCGATAGACTTGTCCACCTTTGTGGGAAGTCTGTGCATAAAGTCCGTCCCCGCTAACGCCGTCCATGGGCCTCGTTTCCGTCTTCGCGGCCTGACGCGCAGTACCGGCTCTGCTCTCCAACGAAACAGTCGCGCGTTGGTTGGAGGACCGTATGAACGGAGAACAGATCTGGCAGGCGGCGCAAGAGGAACTTCGGTTCCAGCTCAGTAAGCCGAGCTACGAGACCTGGCTGAAAAATGCGTCGCTGGTGGGTCGCGAGAAGAATGCCTTCAAAATCGGTGTCCCCACGAAGCTTGCCAAAGATTGGCTCGAGGATCGCTACTCGGCCATGATCAAGGAGACGCTCTCCGCGATCGTTTCCGGTGATGTCAGCGTCGCCTTCGAGGTGGTGCCCGGGCAAACCGAGGCGGCCGCGGGCCGGTCCGCGGTGGCAGTCGCTGAGGAGCCCCCGCCTGAAGTTGAACAGGAAGAGCCGATCCTCCACGAGGCCTCGCAGCTCAATCCGAAATTCCAATTCCAACATTTCGTGGTCGGCAACAATTCGCGGTTTGCCCATGCGGCGTGCCGGGCGGTCGCCGAGACGCCCGCCAAGGCCTACAACCCGCTGTTCCTCTACGGCGGGGTGGGACTTGGAAAGACGCACCTGATGCATGCCATCGGTCATGCGGTGCTGGAAAAGCACCACCGCAAGCGGGTCGCCTACGTCACCAGCGAGAAGTTCATGAATGAAATGATCACCTCCATCCAGGAGGGCCGGATGAATGATTTCCGCACCCGCTACCGGACCGTCGACGTTCTCCTCGTCGACGACATCCAATTCCTCGCCGGCAAGGATCGCACCCAGGAAGAGTTCTTCCATACCTTCAATTCGCTTCACGAACTCAACCGGCAGATCGTGATTTCGTCCGATCGGCCGCCCAAGGAAATTCCCACGCTCGAAGATCGGTTGCGCTCGAGGTTCTCCTGGGGGCTGATCGCCGATATCCAGGCGGCCGATTTCGAGACCCGGGTCGCCATCCTCAAATCAAAGGTTGGACCCTACGCGAAGTTGGTGCCGGAGGACGTGCTGTCCTTCATCGCGCACAAGATTCAGAAAAATATCCGCGAACTCGAGGGGGCGTTGATCAGGGTCATCGCGCATGCATCATTGAACCGCAGCGCCGTCAACGTGGACATGGCCGCCAGGCTGCTCCAGGATGTGATCCCGTCGGCCGACACGCGCACCCTTACCATCGATACCATCTCCCGTGCGGTCGCGAACTTCTATCACATTAGCCTGGAGGAGATGAAGGGCAAGCGTCGCGACAAGCACATCGTGTTCCCGCGACAGGTCGCCATGTTCTTGATCCGTGAGGAGACGGCGTCATCGCTACCGGCGATTGGCCAGGCCTTCGGAGGAAGAGACCATACGACAGTCCTTCATTCCTACGAGAAGATCAACACCGAGTCCCGTGAAGACCAGCGGCTCCAGTCGGACCTGCGTAAAATCCGCGAGCTCCTTTATTCGCACTAGGCCTGTGGATGACTGCCGTAAGGGACGTGGACGTTGTTGGAATGGTCGCCAGCTGGGGAAACCGCCGACGGAACACACAGTTTATGAAGCCTATAATTGGCCCGGTTCGAACGTATGAAAGGGGTTTTTCCCTGTTGTGCACCGCCCTACGACTTCTTCTCTTCTTTCAATTAGACCTTCTCTTTAAGGGGTCGTGTAGACAAGGAGCATCATGAAGGTCACTGTCACCGCCGGAAATCTGGGTCAGGGGTTGCAGGTCGTTTCCCGCGCGGTCTCTTCCCGAACCACATTGCCCATTCTCAACAACGTCCTTCTGCAAACTACCGAGACCGGACTGCAGCTAACGGCGACCAACCTCGAGATCGGGATTCGCCAGGTGATTCCGGCAGAGGTTGCTGAAGAAGGCGGGATCACCGTCCCGGCACGACTCCTGACCGACTTTGTGACCTCACATCCAGACGAGCCGTTGTCCATGACGCTCGACAAGAAAACCCAGTCCCTGGCGCTGAAGAGCAACCGATTCGATGCCAGCATCCGCGGCATCGACCCGGCCGACTTCCCACCGGTGCCCTCCGGCCTCGAAGGCCGCAAGGTCAAGGTCGATCCAGCTGAGCTCAAGGATGCGATCGAGCAGACCGTGATTGCCGCCTCCAGCGACGAAGGACGGCCGGTCCTCACCGGCGTCTATGTCCACCTGAACGGCGGCAAGGCGACCTTTGCCGCGACCGACGGCCACCGGCTGGCGGTCAAAACCCTAGCGGTGCAGGCCGATCCGGGCGAAGGCGACACGATCGTGATCCCAGCGCGCGCCCTCAGCGAGCTCAGCCGTATCTTGAAGGGCGGCGAGGATGGCATCGAGGTGACGGTCGGCGCCCAGAAGAACCAGGTCTTCTTCAAAACGCGCGACGTCGAGCTGATGAGCCGGCTGATCGAAGGCACCTACCCCAACTATCAGCAGGTCATTCCGGCACAGAGCACGACCACCATCACTGCCAAGACGGCGGATCTGCTCTTCACCACCAAGATGGTCTCACTCTTCTCGAAGGACGCCGCCAACGTCATCAAGTTCAAGGCGGAGGGCGGGAAGTTGACGCTGACCGCCAATACCAGCGAAGTTGGACAGAACGTCGCGGAGGTCGAGGCCAAGATCGAGGGCCAGGATCTCCAGGTGGCGTTCAACTCCAAGTATCTCCTCGACGTGCTCGCCATCATCGGCAGCGACGAGGTGCAGCTAGGCTTCACCGGTCCCCTCAATCCCGGCCTGATCAAACCGGTGGGAAAGGACAACTACCTGTACATCATCATGCCGGTCAGAGTGGCGATGTAATCGGTCGTCCAAAACCGCGTGTTTCTGGCTAACGTCTCACTCTTCGACTTTCGAAACTATGCGGAGCTCGAGCTGGCGCTGGAACGTTCGGCGACCGTCTTTTTTGGTGGCAACGCGCAGGGGAAGACCAACCTCCTGGAGGGGGTTGCACTCTCCGCGCTGACCCGTTCCCCCCGCACCCAACAGGCCGCCGAACTGGTGCGGTTTGGTCAGCCGGCCGCGCGCGTGACCTGCGGAGTCCAGAGCGACGCCGGCCGCAAGGAGCTGGAGGTACGGATCAGTGTCAGTCCGGCGCCTACATCCCGAGCCTCCCGCCGGTTCACCGTCAACGGCATTCCCAAGCGCTCGACGGACATGATCGGCTCGTTGCGGGTCGTGCTCTTCTGGCCGGACGACCTCCAGCTCGTCAAGGGACCCGGTGAGGGGCGGCGGCGATTCCTCAACACCCTGCTGTCGCAGATCGACCCGAACCATGCTCGGGAGCTGACCCGCTACGGCCACCTGTTGGAACAGCGCAACGCGTTGCTGCGCGCCATTCGCGAAGGTCGCCAGCCGATCGAGGGGCTCGACTACTGGACCAACGCCCTGGCCGATTCCGGGGCTGCCATTATGGTCGAGCGGCAGCGCCGTTTGCTCGAGCTGCAACCAATTGCCGCCGCCTTCCACCGCGAGCTGAGCGACGACCGTGAGCGCCTCGACCTCCGCTACCGGCCCGCCCGCGTTCGGATCGGCGAGGCGCCCCAGGAGCTCGTCAGCGAGCAGCTCAAGGTCGCCATGCGCGACGCGCGCGATGAGGAGATCGGGCGCGGACAGACAGCTGTCGGACCCCAGCGTGACGATATCGAGGTGTGGCTCGATGATCACGAAGCCCGGCTTTTCGCCAGCCAGGGGCAGCAGCGGAGCGCGGTACTAAGCTTGAAGCTGGCTGAGCTGCACTATCTGGCGGAAGTGACCGGCGAGCAACCTGTGCTCTTGCTCGATGACGTCATGTCCGAGCTGGACCCGGCCCGACGCGAGCGCCTGCTGGCGGCGCTGGAGCCCGGGCCGCAAGCCCTGATCACGGCCGCCGACCTCAATGACCTTCCCAAGAGCATCCTGGAACGCGCCGCGGTCTTCCGCGTCGAGCAAGGATCGATCCATGCGTAGCGTTGGTGAGGCGCTGCCACGCGCACTCAAGTCGCTCGGCATCTCGCGCCGGACCCGCGAGGCGCAGGCGCTCTGGTTGTGGCCGCAGGTGATCGGCCCGCATCTCGCGCGCGAGAGCCAAGCCCTGAAGCTGACCGGTGGCACCCTCCTGGTCACGGCGAGCAGTCCGGCGCTGGCGCACCAACTGCATCTCGAGCGGACCATGTTGATCGAACGGCTCAACGAGGGGATCGGCGCACCGGCGGTGCGTGACATCCGATTCCGACAGCAAGGGATGCGCGAATCCGGTGCCTCCCGTGGAGCCGGGCTGCGATTCCTCCGATGATCGCCACCGGCGCGGCGCTGACCGACGCGCAGCGCGCGGCGGTCGACCACATCAAAGGACCCTTGCTGATCGTCGCCGGTGCCGGCACCGGAAAGACGCGCGTGCTCGTCGAGCGCTACCGGCGGCTGCGCCAGGAGGGCGTCCCCGCCGAGCGCATTCTGCTGCTGACTTTCACCGAAAAGGCCGCCCGCGAGGTGCTCGATCGCGTCGAGCAGGAAGACTACCTTCCAGCGGGCGAGCGATTCATCCTCACTTACCACGCCTTCGCGCAGCGGTTCCTCCAGGAAGACGGTTGGCTCTGTGGCCTCCCCAGGGCCTTTCGCATCGTCTCCGAGGTTCGCAAGTGGGAGTTGATGCGCGACGTCCTGCTGGCGCAGCGCCCGGCACACCTCTTCCACGCACAACGCCCGTTCGAACGGATCGGCGAGCTGCTCAAGCTGGTGGAACGCGCCAAGCAGGAGCTGATCTCGCCGGAAGAGTTCCGCGCCTGGGCCGAGACCAACGCCGGCATCGATGACCCGGTGGTCCTCGCCCAGCGCGAGGCGGCGCTCGTCTATAACGAATACCAGCATCGGATGCTCGCCGAGGATCGCCTGGACTTCGATGACACCATTTATTTCAGCGTGCAGCTGCTCGCCGCCGAGCCGTCGGTCGCCATCCGGCAGTCGCAGCGCTTCGCTCACGTGATGGTCGACGAGTTCCAGGACACCAACTTCGCGCAGAGCCGCCTCCTCGAATTACTGGCCGGTGCCGACCGCAACCTTTGCGTCGTCGGCGACGACGACCAGAGCATCTACAAGTTCCGGGGCGCGTCGGTCGCCAACCTGGCCCGTTTTCGCGTCGTCTACCCCGAGGCAACGGTGGTGCGGCTCGAGGAGAACTACCGGAGCCGCGGACCAATTCTGCGCGCAGCGGCCCGCCTCATCGCCGAAGACCCCGACCGGCTGGTGAAGCGGCTCACGGCGACGCGGGGCGAGGGCACCCCGGTCAGCGTGCTGACCGCGAACAGCGTGACCGATGAGGCCGATGCCGTCGCCGCATTCGTCAAGCGTGCGATCGAGGAGGGACGCCATCGGCCCAATGCCATCGCCGTCCTGCTGCGCGCTAACGCCCACCTGCACAATTTCGCTCGGGCGCTGCAGCGCAGCGGCGTCGCTTACCAGGTCAGCGGCGGCCGCGGTTTTTATCAGCAGCCCGAGATCAAGGACTGCCTGGCGTATTTACGGGCCATCGACTCACCGGATGACACCGTCTGCCTGATGCGGCTGCTCAGCCTCCCACGCTACGCAGTCGATGCGGTGCAAGCGGGCCGCTGGGCGCGCCGGGCGCGAGACGATGGCCGGCGTTTCTTCGACATCTTGCAAGAAGCGGAGGACGATGGCGCCCGTCGACTCTGCGCGGACCTACGCCACTTCGCCCAACAAGCGCTCCGGCTTGGGGTGGACGATCTCTTTTACGAGGTGATGGAACAGACGCGCTACCTTGACCTGGAACGGTTCCAGGGACCGATCGAACGGCTGCAGGTCAGCGCCAACGTGCAAAAACTTGCCGAGCTGATCGCCGCCTACTGCGACGAACACGCCGACCACCACCTGTCCGCCTATCTCAAGCACCTCGATGCCACCGTAGCCGCGCAGGCCGACGAAGAGATCGCGGCGCTGGACGAGACCGTCAACGCCGTCCACTTGATGACGGTGCATCAGGCAAAAGGGCTGGAGTTCGGCCTCGTCATCGTGCCGCACCTGGTTGAGGGCCGCTTTCCCGCGAGCCGCCGCAGCGAGGGACTGACGCTGCCCGACGAACTCTTGAAGGAGGAACTTCCCGCCGCCGAACTGCATCTTGCCGAAGAGCGCCGGCTGGCTTACGTCGCCATCACCCGGGCGCGCGAGGAACTCGTCTGCACGCTCGCCGGCCGCTACGAGGGCGTCAAGGATTGGCGGCCGTCCCGGTTCCTGACGCCGATCCGCGGCGCGGAGGCGCGCGAGCTCGCGGCGGTGTCGCTCCTCATTCCGTCGGCCGGCGCGCTGATCGAAGTGGCCCGCCAGGTCGAGCTACCGCTCAACGATGCCCCGCCAATCGCGGCGCTCTCCTACACGCAGGTCGATACCTACCAGCGCTGCCCGCAGATGTACCAGTACCGGTTCGTCTTCCGGCTCCCGACCCGGCCGAAGCCGCAGATGCAGTTCGGGCGCATTCTCCACGAGGCGCTGAAGGACGCACTCGGCAGCATCGAGCGCGAGAAGCCACTCACCTGGGCGATGGTGGACTCGGCGTATGTGGCGGCCTGGGCCAGGGAGCGGTTCTGCGCGCCGGAGCAGGCGCCCTCGCTGCAGGACCTTGGTCGGAACTACCTCCGTCGGGCGTTCGATGCCGGGGATCTGAGCAAGCCGCTGCTGCTGGAGCAACCCTTCAGCCTGCGCGTCGACGGGCTGCGGCTCACCGGTCGGATCGATCGTGTCGACCGCCACGCCGATGGCAGCTACGAGGTCATCGATTACAAGACGGGCTCGGCCAAGCGGGCGGCCGACCTCCAACGGGACCTGCAGCTTGGCGTTTACGCGCTGGCCGCCCGCGAGGTCTTCCGGTTCGATCCGCTCAGCCTCTCTTACTACTATCTCGAGACCAGCGAGCGGGTGACGGTCGACAAGCCGCAGGAACGTCTCGAGGACGACCGCCAGACGATCGTTAAGGTGGCGGAGGGCATCCGTGCGGAACTCTTCCCCGCCCGGCCCGACCGCATGAAATGCTCCGGCTGCGACTTTCGTCTGCTCTGCCCCAGCGCGGCCGTCTAGTCAGGCGCTGAGCTTCACCATCACGTCGGCAATCTGAAAAGCGGCGCCTGGGTCGGCCGCCGCGCGCGCCCGGCTCGCGTCGTCGAGGCGCTCCGACTCTGGTTTCGCAAACCAGGCGGTGACCGCCTCGACCAGGTCGTCGGGCCGCGGGACAAAGCGGCCGAGGTCGCGGCCCTCGACCTCCTTCACGTTGCCTTCTTCCTGGCCGGGGAGGTACCCCGTCAACAACAGCGGGCAGCCGCAGGCCAGCCCTTCGGCAATCATCCCCGGACCGGCACGCGTCACCAGCAGGTCGGAGGCGAGCAACAACTCGGGCATGTTGTCGACGAAGCCGAAGACGTGGACGCCGGTATGGTTGTCGTCGCGGATGCGCTCCGCCAGCGCTTTGTTGCGGCCGCAGACGGCGAGCACCTGGATATCGAGCGGCGAGCGCGCGAGCGCCGCGGCGTACTTGCGCAGCGGCTCGGTGCCGTCACCGCCGCCGGCAAGCAAAACGGTCGGCGCGTGCGGCCGCAACCGGAGCTTGAGCCGCATCGCTCGCTTGTCGGTGAAGCCGCGGATCGCGTCCTGAAAGCGCGGGTGGATCGGCAGTCCGGCGGTGACCAGTCGATCGGCCGGCACACCGCGGCGGCGGCACAGCTGATAGGCCGCGTCCGAGGGACAGATGATGCAGTCGGCCTGGAGATCGGTCCAGGCCTGGTGAAAGTCGACCCAGTCGGTGATCACCGTAACCCGGGGCACCCCATAAGGGACCGTTTCGGCAGCGACGTGGTTGAGCAGCGGATGAAAGCTTGCCACCAGCGCGGGACGGGGTTCCAGCGCGCCAGCGACCCGGCGCCGGACTCCGCGGCCGATGGCGTGCTGGAAAAGGCGCACGGTGGACCGCATGTTCGTAACCCGGTAGGCGGCCCCCCAGAGGAAGGGGACTCGCCGGGTGACCGGTCCGTAGAGGGCCGTCAGGCGGCCGGCGATGACGCGCCGGTCGGCCATCGGGTCCTTGAGGTCCACCGTGACCTGGTTTGGATATCGCCGGCGGATGGCCTCGGCCACAGCCTCGGCGGCGGCACGATGGCCGGCGCCGGTGTCTGAGAAGAGAAAGACGAAGCGCTTGGGGACGGACACCACCGAAAGCCTACCCGCCGAGCCGTTCTTCGATGGTTTGGGTTCACGCCGGGCTGGCTATGAATCTGGTAACCGTCGTTTACGGCGCCCTCGCGGACACCCGTTCGCCGGTCGACGCAGCATTGCTGCGGGTCTCGTACTGATTTGAAGTTGACCGGGCGGTTACTAAACGGCGACCATGAGCTGTTAGTCGATTCGGATTGCAAGGAGGCAGGGCGCTGAAACCACTCGCGATCGTCAGTTTGCACGCGTCGCCGGTCGCGTCCCTCGGGGCGGGCGAGAACGGCGGGATGAACGTCTACATCCGGGCGGTCTGCGAAGAACTCAGCCGCCGCGGCATCCCGACCGAAGTGTTCACGCGCCGGTCGAGTGCGGACGGCCCGGACCGGGTGCAGCTGGCCGACAAGAGCTGGGTCACGCGTCTCGCGGTCGGACCCGCCAACGATATTGACAAGACTCGCCTTTTCGACCTGCTGCCCGAGTTCAGCGAAGCCGTCCTGCGCGAGCAGCGCCGCGGCCGCGCGGGCTTCAGCCTGATCCACAGCCACTACTGGCTCTCGGGGTGGGTGGGCACCCGCCTGCGCAGCGAGTGGAACGTGCCGTGGTTCCACACCTTCCACACCCTGGCCCGCGTCAAGAACGAACGAGCGGCCGAGGGCGCCATGGTGGAGCCGGAGCATCGGATCGCCGTCGAGCAGGCGATCGTCCGGAATTGCGACCGATTGATCGCCTCGAGCACGCAGGAGGCTGATGACCTCGTTCGGCTCTACGGCGCCGCTCGGACACGGCTGAGCGTCGTCGCCCCGGGCGTCGACTTGCAGGTCTTCAACGAACGGCCCACAGCGGCGCTTCGGAAGCACCTCGGGCTGGGCGAGGCAAGGGTCGTCGTTTTTGCCGGCCGTCTCGAGCGGCTCAAAGGCGCCGAAACCGTCATCCGCGCCATGGCGATTCTGGCTCGGGACGGGGCGCAGCCCGAACCGCCCGTGTTGCTGGTCATCGGCGATGACAGCCACAACGGCGCGAGCGAGAGCCGGTTGAGCGGCGGCGAGCGCGCGCGGCTGGAAGCGCTGGCGGCCTCCCTGCGCATCACCAGCCAGGTTCGGTTCATCGGACCCGTCGATCAGCCGGCGCTGGCCGGCTACCTGAGCCTGGCCGCGGTGTGTGTCGTGCCGTCGTACAGCGAATCCTTCGGCCTGGTCGCCCTGGAAGCGGCCGCCAGCGGAACGCCGGTGGTCGCGGCTCGAGTTGGTGGCCTCCCCACCATCGTCAAGGACGGCTTGACCGGCTTTACCCTGGTCTCCCACGATCCGGCCCAGTACGCGGAGCGGATCGGCCGGCTGCTCGCCGACGAAGAGCTGCGGGCCTGTTTCAGCCGCCGCAGCCGCCTGGTCGCCACCCAGTTCACCTGGAAGGAAACCGTCGACCGGTTGATGGCCGAATATCGCGCCCATCGGCTCCCCGAGCTCCGTCCCGCCGTCGCCGGCTAACCGCTCGCAGCGGGCGCCGGTTGACATCCGCCGAGATCTTTGATTGAATGACCAAACAATTTGGCCGCCCAATCAAACTCGCCCGCGGGGAGCTAGCTGAGTGCCGGACCAGACGAAGGAACGGATCGTCGACGCCGCCTACCGTACGCTCGTGAGGCGCGGCTACCACGAGACTGCTATGAAGGACATCGCGGCCGAGGCCGGGGTCGCGCCGGGGCTGGCGCATTACTACTTTGAGACCAAAGAAGACCTGCTCGTGGCGGCGATCGAGCACGGGTGCGAGCCCTTGATCAAGGTCTGGGAAGCGGCGGGCGTCAGCCTCAGCGGACCGATGCCGGAAGACGCCGACCCCATGATGTTCGCGCGCATGGGCTTCGAACTGGCGAAAGAGGAACTTAAGACCTACGGCGGCCTGTTCCTTTTGACCTTCGACATGTTCGGCGTCGGGCTGCACAACCCGAAGATCGCATCCGCGGTGCGGACCTTCATCGAGGAGCGGCGGGCCTTCGTCGCCCGCATCACGCGCGCCGTCATCGCCGGCATGGCCGAGCCTCCGCTCGCCTCCGCGGACGCGATCGCGGCCGCCATCTGGGGCAGCCTGCACGGCATCTATCTGCAAAAAGTGATGAATCCCGAGTTCGACGCTGAGGCGGCCATCGATGCGCTGAGCGAGATGACGATGGCCTTTGCCACACGACCACGAAGCACATCCCGGGAGGAGGGCTAGACATGTTTGCCTGGTGGGGTCATTTCGTCTACCGATTCCGCTGGCCGGTGCTTGGCGTTTCCCTGGCCCTGCTGGCCGCGTCCATCCTGGCGCTCGTAAACGGGGGCACCCTGAAGAACAGCGGCGGCGAGAATACCGAATCCGGGCGAGCGATCGCCTTGATGCACGACCAGCTGCCCCAGAGCGGGCCGGGCGCCGGGTCCACCTTCGTCCTGATCTTCGGCAGTCAGACGATGGGGGTCCAGGATCCGGCGTTCAAGCAGGCGGTGCTGGACGCGCTGCAGCCACTTCGGAGTGACTCCCGGGTGAAGAGCATCGATACGCCGTTTGACGTGCCCGCCGAACAAGCCAAGGCGATGACCTCGACCGACGGTCATCACGTCTTCGCACAGGTGAGCCTGAAAGACGACTACCCGACGGCTCGGCAGTTCTACAAACAGATGCGAACGGAGGTCCACTCTGACCAGCTCCAGGTGCTGGGAACGGGCGCCGTCGCCATCGGAGCCGACTTCGACAAGTTCCTGCAATCCGACCTGCAGCGAGCCGAGTTGGTCTCGCTGATTGTCATCCTGCCCTTGCTGTTGATCGTCTTCGCCACCGTTGTCAGCGCCGTCCTGCCGCTCGGCGTGGGCGGGTTCGCGGTCCTTGGCGGCCTCGCCGGGGTTGGCCTGTTGGCGCGCGTCACCGACGTTTCGACCTATGCCACCAACATCGTCACCCTGATCGGCCTCGGCGTGGCGATCGACTATTCGCTCTTCATCGTCAACCGCTTTCGAGAGGAACTGGCCGGCGGCGCGACCGCGGAGCTAGCCCTGATCGCCAGCATGCGGACCTCCGGTCGCGCGGTGACCTTCTCCGGGATCACGGTGGCGATTGGGCTGAGCGCGATGCTCTTCTTCCAGGGGACCTTCCTGGCCTCGATGGGATTCGCCGGCGCCATCGTGGTTGCGATCGCGGTGCTCTACGCGCTGACCTTTCTTGCGTCGCTGCTGGCCATCCTCGGACCCCGCGTGAACGGGCTGCGCCTGCCATTTCCGCGGCGGCCTGCCGGACGCGGCCTCTGGCACGCCGTGGCGATTCGCGTCATGCGGCGCCCGCTGCTGGTGCTGGTGCCGATCGTCGCCTTGCTCGTGTTGGTGGCCTCGCCCATCGTTCAGATCCGGATCGCCAACGGCGACGTGGGGATGCTACCGCCGAACGCCGAGACCCGGCGGGGCTACGACCAATTGCAAAAGTTTCCCGGACAGGGCCAGACCTTCTTCAACGTCGTGGTTCGGTATCCGAGCGGCGGGCCGCTCACGACTGCGCATGTGGGCGATCTGTACGACCTGGCGCAGCAGATCAAACAGGTCCCGGGCGTCGAGGCGGTGGAGAGCATGGTGAGCTTCGACCCCTCGCTCACTCGCGCGGACTACCAGTCGCTCCTCACGCAGCCCGCCTCGGCGCAGACGGCCCGCGTCCAATCGATCGTCCACGGAACGACCGGTTCGCAGATCGCGGTGCTCTCGGTCGTCACCAAGTTCGGACAAGAGAGCGATGCCTCCCGTGCCATCGTGCATTCGCTGCGAACCATGGCCGTCCCGCCGGGCAGCAGCGTGCTGGTCGATGCCTTCTCCCTCGACTTCACCGACTTCATCCTGCAACGGATTCCGCTGGCGGTCGCCTACGTGGTGATCGTCACCTATCTCGTGCTGTTCCTCCTGACCGGGTCCGTAGTGCTCCCCCTCAAGGCGGTGATCATGAACATCCTGTCGATCGGCGCCTCCTTCGGCGCGCTGGTGTGGGTCTTCCAGCAAGGGCACCTCAGTTCGCTGCTGAACTTCACGGCCGCGCCCCTCGACCCGTCCGTGCCGGTGCTGCTCTTCTGCCTGGTCTTCGGGCTCTCCATGGACTACGAAGTGCTCCTGATCAGCCGAATCCAGGAGGAATACCGTAAGACGGGCGACACCACGCAGGCGGTCGCCCAGGGCCTGGAGAAGAGTGGCCGCCTGATCACCGGCGCCGCCGCCATCATGGTGGCGGTCTTCCTCGCCTTCGGCCTGGCGGACGTGGTCCTGATCAAGTCGATCGGCCTCGGGCTGGCGCTGGCGGTCGCCATCGACGCCACGCTGGTGCGGGCACTGATCGTGCCGGCGGTGATGCGACTGCTCGGTCGGGCCAACTGGTGGGCGCCGCGGGGTCTCCAGCGCCTGCACCGGCGGATCAGCCTGGGCGAACAGCAAGCGGCGTAGCCCCGCGGCCGTCGGCGGCTTCACCGGTTCGTCGCCGCCGGTCCCGATGGGTCGACCCGGGCGGCGCGATATATCGATGTGCTGCCCGCCCGCGCCCATCGCTTCCGGTCATCGGCGCTGGGCGGCCACCAACCCGAGACGCGCGTCCGAATCGATCGGGGCGGCTGGCTGCTCTTCTGCGCCCACGGGCTGTCCGGCCTCGGCGCCGGGCCCTTCATCGCCTTCGGGGTCATCTACCAGCGGGAGCTGGGCGCGAGCGCTTTTGAGATTGGCCTGCTGGCCGCCGTCGGCATGCTGGTGGCGACGCTGGTGATGCTGCCTGGAACCCGCCTGGCCGAGCGCCGCGACCTGCGAAAGACGGTGATCGCCGGCTGGGCGCTCGCCGTGCCGGCGCCGCTCTGCTACGCGATCGCCCCCCACTGGGGCTGGACGGCCATCGGGATCCTCTTCCTGCAGCTCTCCGTCTTCAACACCCCGGCGATCAGCGTCTACCTCTCGCTGGGGGTTCCACGCGACCGGATCGCGGCCGTGATGACCACGGTCTTCTCGGCGTACTCCCTGGGGCTGATCGTCTCCAGCGTGCTCTGCGGCTGGCTGGCCCAGGTCGTCCCGCTGAGCGCGCTCTTCTGGGTGTCGTTCACTTTTTTCTTGCTGGCGGCGGTCTGCATCGCCTTCCTCCCGGCCAAAAAGACGCCCACCTTCACGGTGCCGTCCATCCGCTACCGAGATCTGATGCGCTTCCCCGCCTACCGGGTCATGCTCTCGCTGTTCACCGTCGTGACCGGCGTCATCTTCATTCCCTGGACCTTCACCGCGCTCTACGCCCACGAGGCCGCCCGCGTCGACAACTTCTGGATCGGGGTCTTGATGAGCGTCCTCTACTTGGGCTCGGTGATCATGGGGCTGAGCCTGGGTCGGCTGCGTCGCTCGCTGGGGAGCGTGACCATCGTCCTCTGCTTTGAGGCGGCCTATGTTGTCTCCGCGATCCTGCTCCTCTCCTCGATGGCGCTGCCGATCCTGGGGTTCGCCTTCTTTCTTCGGGGGGCGTTCTGGTCCTTCCGTCAGGTCATGACCGCCGTGATCGGCGAAGTGCTGCCCGACTACGCCATGGCCAAGGGGTACGGGCTCTTCGCGCTGGTCACCGGCGCCGTGGTCATCATCGCCTACCCGATCGCCGGCTGGATGTACGGCCTGCAGGTGAGGATGCCCTTCTGGTCATCGGCCCTGCTGATGGCGATTGCGATGCTGGCGACCGTCTGGGTGCGCGCCTACTTCCACGCGAACTACCTCAAACCGCCCCAGGTCGAGGTCGTTCCCGACGACGCGCTCCCCAGGGCGGCTTAACCGGTCGGCGTCCAGTTGGGCGCCTGACCGGTGTAGGGGTAGTCCGCCTCCCACCCGGTCAGTTGCTGTGGCCGAGACCCGTCGCCGTTCATCACGTAGATTTGCGGTAGGCCGTCCACCAGCCCGACGAACCCGACGCGGCGGTCGTACGCCGGCGTATTCGGCGCCGATCCGTTGGGCGCATCCTTGCCACCAGTGACCTTGACCACGCCGCCGGCCTCGCTGGCCGAAAAGATATTGACCCGGTAGAGGATCGCCGAGCTGCCGCCGCCGGTGGAGGCAAACAGCGTGCTGTTGTCGTTCAGCCAGGCGGCGCCTGTGATGTCGAGCGCGCCGCCGCGCCGGTAGCCGCTGCTCCCGCTGGCGGAGAGGTCGTAGACCCAGAGCTCCGGCCCGGACGACGTCAGCCGTCGGAAGGCGAGCTTGGTCCCGTTCGGCGACCACGATGGCTGGTCCGCCGGGTCGTCGAGGCCGATCGGCCGGTAGCGGGTCCGCAGGTCCAGGTTCATGATCCACAGGTGGGCGGTTCCCTGCGCATCCATCGTGCTGTACGCGATCGATTTGGCATCCGGATTGAGCGCCACCGGGCCGATGACCCGGCCATCGACCGGATCGGTGAGCGCCACGTCCTCCAGGGTCGTCGGGCTGAAGCGTCGCAAACTCCCATCGGTGAGATAGACGATGGTCCCGTCCGCCGCCCAGTAGGCGGCCGAGCCGCTGATGCCCGGTCGGATGACCGTACCCGAGGCCAGGTCGACGATCTGGATCGGGCCGTGGTCGGCGCTGCGGGGCGCCTCGACCACGACCAGGCGCTGTCCGTCGGGTGACCAATCGAAGGAGAGGAGCCCGTCCTGGAGCTGACTCTGGGCACTCAGCTGGTAGATCATCTTGGGGGTCGAGCGCGCAAGGAACGGGTCGGCGTGTGGGTCGACGATGCCCACCGCGAAGGCAGGCTGACCTCGCTGGCCGACCAGGTACCCGATCTTGCGGGAGAGTGACAGCGGGCCGGTTCGAAAGCGGGTCTGGACTCGCCCGTTGATCGCGTTCTCGTGGACATCGACCGGCCGGTCGACTGTGACCGTGTAGCTCTGGTTCGGTTGGAGAAGGGCGGTCGGAACGATTTCAAACTGCGAGCCGTCGCCCCCCGGCTTAGCTCGCAGCAAGAAGGGAACGTCAGGGTTCAGCTGAATGGCGGCTGGCAGGGAGTCAGCCCGCATCGGGCGGCTGAAGGTGAGAACGATATTGCGATCCGGGGCGATGCCGGAGGCGTTGTCGGAGGGGTCGACCGAGGTCAACGCCGGCGGTCCCTCGGTCTTGAATCGCCAGGAATGGTCGAGCGTGTTCTGCTGGCCGGTCGCGTCCGCGTACCCGGCGTGCATCGAGACGGTGTACTGGGTGGAGAGGGCGAAGTTGACGTGGGTGTGGATGAACATCAGGGTGTTGCCGGTCCAGGCAAAGCGACAATTCTTGGATCCGGTGCAGCCCGGAAGCGCCGGCGCCAGATCGAACCGCTTCTCCACCGAATCGTGGTTCATCGGCCGGTCGAAGCCGATGCTGATCGTCTGGTTCGACGGCACGTCGGTGACCTCGCGGCTGGGCGAAATGCTGACGATGCGTGGCGGGTTCAGGGCGCAGGCGGCGAGCGCCGGTGCCAGCAGGGCCAGGAGGAGGAGTCGCCGAACGAGGCTGGACGCGGCTAGCGCTGTTCTTCGACCAGCTGGCGCATGTCGTTGGCCAGGTTGGTCAGGCGGGCCGGATCGACGAACATGATCGAGGTCTGTGAGATCCGGTCGATCGTCCGGTCAAGCCCGTCGAGGTTGTGTTCGGTGGACGCGAGCATCTCCTTGACCTTCTTCGAGCGGTTCTGAAGCGCGGCGTCCGCCATCTGGTTCAGCTGGCTCATCAGTGCCGGCCAATCGATATCAGGCTCGTTGCTTGGGGCCGGCGGTGGGGCCGGGGCCGGCTGGTAATTCTGCCCACGCGCGGCGCTCGGCGCCGCCGGCGCGGGCGCCGCGGCGGGTTGCGCCGGTGCTGGCCGGTAGGAGGTCGCCGCAACCGACGGGGTCATGGCCAGCATCTCTTCGAGGCTCACCGACTCCGGCTCCTCGAGGTCGGCCACCGCCTTGACCTCGATCCGGGTCTTGGAATCCGCACAGAGTCGCGTCACAATCTCCGGGTCCTGCATCAACTGCGGCTGCCCGCGCGTGAAGGCTCCGAGCAGCACACCGTCGCGAAGCAGGACGATGCCCATCTCGTCGGGCGCCCGGACCAGCAGGCTCCCGTGGATCTTCTCCTCCTGCAGGTACTGAAGGAGCGCCCGCACATCGACGAAGCGCGCCAGCAGACCCTGGAGGATGGTGGGTGCCGTCAGCAACTGATAGATGGCGGTCACGACCTCGGCGGACAGCTCGATCACATCCATGCTGCCCTCGCCGCGGTCGACGTCGTTCTTGAAGAGTGAGAACGCGGTCCGGCCTGTGGAGACCACGGCGCCGCCGTCGTAGAAACTCTCGATCAGGCTGCCCTGGTAGAAGAGGATCATGCCGCGAGAGGCAGCCCCAGTCAGCCGAAGATACCCCGTCAGATGGTCGGCGCTCAAGGAGCGCAACAGCTTGGGGAAATCGACGAACGCGGTCTTCAATGACTCGTAGACGAGCTTGCCGACGGGTAGCGGATAAAGCTCGGTCGCGGGTGGTCCGTCGTCGGGCGTGGGCTGCGGTTGCGCCGCCGGCGCCGGCTGCTGCTGGCTCACGACGGGTCGCTCACTGACCTGCGGTGCCGCTGTCGCCGCCGGAGTTTGGGCCGGTGACGGTGCGGAACGAGCGGCGGCCACGGTCCCGTTGTCGGACGCTCCGGGCACACCGCGGCGCTTGGCCTCGGCGAGGATGTCGGCCGTTGGGGCCGTAATGGTTTCTTCGGTGGGCAGCTTGGACTTGGGGTCAAAGGTGTAGTCTCCCTGCCGCCAGGCCAGCGGTTCAAAGACCGCCTCCTCGCCCTGGCTCCCGTTCCCGTAGGCATGGAAGAGGTGGCCAAAGAGAAAGAACAGCGAGAACGCCTCGCCGCCGTTCCGAACCTGAAGCGTCCCTGTGGCGCGTTGGGCTTGCATGGACTGCAAAAGAGATAACAGGGGGGTCGAGTCTAACGATCCCTTGTAGTCCACAAGTCTCGGCGCCTGCTCGATGGAACTCACGAAAAGCCTCCCACCGCCCCGAGATTTGTTTCCAATCCTAGCACAGCCCAAATACGATAACCCAACTGTCAGCAACGCGGGGTGGCGGGCCCCTCTGGCGGCCGGCGGCTAAGCTGTGGGGGCATGCCAGAATTGAGGATCTGCGAGGATCCCTCCGCCTGGGACGGGTTCGTCTCGCAGGCTACGGATGCCTCGGTGCTGCAGGCCTGGGCGTGGGGCAGCCTCAAATCTCGCTATGGCTGGCGAGTTCAGCGCTACTTCTGGGTCGATCACGGCAGGCCGATGGCGGCCGCCGCCGTGCTTCGGCGCAGCCTCCCCGGTGGACTGGCCCTGAACTACGCCCCGCGTGGGCCGATCCTGGATAGCCACCAGGACCAGTGGCCGGCCTTCTGGCAGGCCCTGCGCGAGCGCCTCAGCCAGGAGGGCGGC
The DNA here is from genome assembly GCA_034666565.1 of Chloroflexota bacterium. Lineage (GTDB taxonomy): Bacteria > Chloroflexota > Dormibacteria > CF-121 > CF-121 > CF-13. The sequence goes on along the minus strand of JAXDLN010000120.1, from coordinate 78,878 downwards.
ACGGTCTTCAAAGTCGACCCGGAATGGACGACCGATGCGGAGCGGGCGGTCCTCACGGCGACAGGGGGCCTAGCAAGCCGCCATCCCATCCAGCACCAGGCGACCTGGCTGGTCGACATCAGCGGGGGCGACGAGGCGATGGCGCGGCTCAAAGAGTCGACCCGCCGCAATATCCGGTCGGGCATCAAGCAGGGGATCACGGTCGAGGCCTCCGATGCGTCGGCCGCCCTGGACAGCTTTTACGAGCTGCTCCAGGAGACCGCCGCGCGCGAGCAGTTCACGGTTCGCAGCCGCGCCTACTACCAGGATCTGCTGAGCCTGTTCCGCGAGCGCGGCCAGGTCGCGGTCTACCTGGCCCGCCACGAAGAGCGATTGCTGGCCGGGGCCGTGATGCTGTTCTTCGGTTCCAAGCTGGTGTACCTGTACGGTGGCACACGGACCGCGGCCAAGGACCTGAAGCCTGGCTACCTCTTGCACTGGCGGGCGATCGAGGACGCGCAGCGACGCGGCTGCACCACCTACGACATGTGGGGAGTACCGCTGGATCCACAACCGGGCCAGCGTGGCTACGGCTATTACGTCTTCAAGTCGCGTTTCAACGGACAGATGGTCAAGTTCATCGGCCTCTACGACCTGCCGGTCAATCGCGCCGCGACGTTGACGATCCGCCTGGCGGAGCGATTCGCGCGGGCGGGCCAGCCAGAGTTTGTCTGAGCCAGGGCTTACGGTCACGCCGGGCGAGCAGCTCGGCGCGCAGAGTTGGGACCAGCTCCTGCTGGCGCAGCCGGAGGGCAACCTGCTCCAGAGTTGGAAGTGGGGCGAGTTGCAATCGCGCTTCGGCTGGAGCGTCGAGCGCCTCGCCTTCCACGGGGGACGGTCCGGGGTCTGCTCGCTGCAGCGCACCGGCGCGCTCTTCCCGGGAGGAGCCACCTACTACGTGCCGCGTGGCCCCGCGGCGGCCGAGCGCGAGCGGTTGCTGGTCCTCGACACGCTCGAGCGGCGGGCGGCCGCGGGCGGTGGGCTGGTGCTTCGGGTCGAACCGAATGACGTCGTCGGCGACGAGTGGCCGGCCTTTTTCGAGGGCCGCGGTTTCGTCAAGGGCAAAGCGGTCCAGCCCGAGGCGACCCAGCTGCTGCGGATCGACCTCGATCCGGAAACGCTGAAAGCCGGCTTCAAGCCCAAGACCCGATACAACCTGAACCTCGCGGAAAAGAAGGGTGTTCGGGTGCGCGGCTCGCGAGACGTCGCCACCTTCGCCCGGCTGGCGACAGAGACCGGCAAGCGGCAGGGCGTTCACCTCCCCGGGGTTGCCTACTACCACGCGGCGCTCGAGATCTTCGGTCCCTCCGACGAGGTGCGGCTCTACCTCGCCGACCACGAGGGCGACACCCTGGGCGGGATCATGGTGTTCCGCTTCGGCAAAACCGCCTACTACCTGTTTGGCGGTTCCGGCGATCGAAAGCGCGAGCTGATGCCCAACTACCTGCTGCACTGGCAGGCCATGCTCGATTTCCGCGCCCTGGGTTGCGACACCTATGACTGGTGGGGGGTCCCAGAAGAGCCCGCCCCGGACCACCCATGGTTTGGGCTCTACCGCTTCAAGACCGGCTTCGGTGGTGAGACGGTGCGCTATACCGGGCTCTATGAACACGTCCTGCGCCCCGGCCCATTGAAGCTGGAGCGGCGCCTGCAGCAATTGAAGGCGAAAGTGCGCCGCCCTATACTGCGGTGACATGGCGAGGGAGCGAACGCTCTCCGAGCAGGCCTTCGAGCAGTTCCCCCAGGCATTGATCATCGTCGATCGCGAAGCGACCGTGATTTCCCTGAACCAGGTCGCCGAGCGCCTGACCGGGTGGGCGCGACGCGACGCGGCGGGCCGGCCGGCGGCTGACATCCTCGAGGTGCGCACCGAGACCGGGGTCAACCTGTGTGCGCCGAATGGCGCGCTGCGGCGCGCCCTGCGCCTCGGAACCCGCATCAACACGCACTTTGCCTACCTGTTCCGCTTGCGGACCAGCGACGACCCGGTGCGGGTCTCCTACTCCGTCTCACCGTTGCGGCTCAAAGCCAAGACGCCGGACGGCGCCGTGATCGCCATCCACGACGTGACGCCCGAGCTAGAGACGATCGAGGCGCGCGACGCACTCATGCTGGCGGCGTCGCACGAGCTAAAAACGCCACTGACCACGCTCAAAGGGTTGAGTGAGCTGTTGCTCGACTTCGACTTGACGGAGGCCCAGCGCCGCGAGCTGCTGCAGGACCTGCACGGCCAGGCCGACCGGATGGAAAAGTTGATCGGCGACATCCTCGCCGTGAGCCGGATCGACTCCGGTCGAATCTCTGTCGACTTAGCCCGTGTCGACGCGGGTGACGTCATCAAGCATGTTTGCGACGAAGTGCGACCGATGCTCAAGGGACGCACGCTCAAGTGCCGCGTCCCCGAAAACCTCCCCATCGTCATGGGAGAGGCGCGCAAGCTGCACCAGATCCTGGTCAACTTACTGACCAATGCCATAAAATATTCGGAGCCCGCTACCCAGATCACCCTCAGCGCCCATAGCGAACCGTCGGCTGTGAGATTCGAGGTCTCAGACCAGGGGGTTGGAATCCGCAGGGAACATATGCCCCGCCTTTTTGAGAAGTTCTACCGTGCCGACGACCCGGCGGTCCGCCGGACCTCCGGCACCGGGCTCGGTCTCTACATCGTCCGCAGTCTCGTCACCATGCTGGGCGGCCAGGTCCACGTTAAAAGCCGCCACGGCAAGGGTTCGGTCTTCATCGTCACACTGCCGCGCGCGGAAACCACCGCCCGGCCCCGCGCGAGGGTGGCCGCCGTGGCGCACTGATGCCGCCCGCCAAGAAGATCCTGATCGTCGACGACGAGGCCATGATCCGCAAGGCGATCCACCTCGCCCTCGAGAAGGAAGGCTACGAGGTGGTCGAGGCAGAGACGGGCGGCGAAGCGCTGCGCCGGATCGAGCTGAGCAAGCCCGACCTGATCCTGCTCGACATCATGCTGCCCGACGTCTCGGGCTTCGATGTCTGCCGCGATATCCGTAAGGCCGGCCTGCGCGTGCCGATCATCATCCTTAGCGCCAAGACCGAAGAGATCGATGTCGTGGTTGGGCTCGAAATCGGGGCCGACGATTACATCACCAAGCCCTTTCGTACCCGCGAGCTGCTGGCTCGCATCGCTGCCCATCTCCGAAAGGCGCGCCAGGAGGAAGAGGCGGTCAACCAGGGGCGGCTGGAGTTCAAGGAGCTGGTGATCGACCTCAACGAACGCCGTGTTTTCCACGAGTCGAACGAGGTGATGCTGACCCACACCGAGTTCGACCTGCTCGCGTTCCTCGCGTCGAACGCCGGCAAGGTGCTATCGCGCGAAAAAATCCTGAACCACGTCTGGGGCTACGAGTACCCAATCGAGACGCGCGTGATCGACGTCCACATCCGCAACCTTCGGCGGAAAATCGAGCAAGATCCATCCCACCCGTTCTTCATCCTGGCGGTGCCCGGCATCGGCTACCGCTTTACGAGCGCCGGCAAACTCGGCTAATCGCCGCGGTCAGGAAGCCGCCGCGCCGGCGGCGGGCCGCAGCTCGCGGTAGACCGACAGAAGCCGATCGAGGTTGTCGGACAGACTGTAGCGTTCCACGGCGCGATTCCGCGCGCGCCGGCCGAGCTCAGCGCGGAAGTCGGGAAATTCGATCAGCGTTCGCAGCGCGAGCCGCAGTTGGCCGTCGAGATCCTTGGTGTCCACCACGATGCCCGCACCACGCAGGGCTTCGCCGTCCGAGCCGACGTCGGTTGCCACCGGCGCGACGCCACAGGCCATCGCTTCGAGCAACGACAGTGACAGGCCTTCGACCATGGAGGGCAGCACGAAAATGTCCATCGCGCGCAACATCGCAATCCGCTTTGCTTCATCCATGACCTGTCCGGTGAAGACGACGCGGGCGCTCCCATAGCGTCGATCGAGGCGCCGCTTCTCGCTGCCGCTGCCGACGACCACCAGCTTGACGTCCTCAGGGGCATCGACGTCCTGGAAGGCGCGGATGAGGATGTCGACATTCTTCTCAGGATCGACGCGACCCAGGTACCCCACCAGCGCGCTCGCCTCCAGGCTCTGTTTGAAATCCGACGGGCCCGGCGCGTACTTCTCAATATCGACGCCGTTGGGAATCACGGCCACGTTGTCGGCCGGCACGCCGTAGTGTTCGAGCAGGGCCTTTTGCTGCTCGGAAAAGATGATGACGCGATCGAAACTGGCCAGCGACTGGGCATAGAGGCGGTAGACCGCGGTGCTGATGCCCTGCCAGAGCCCGAAGCGAGAGTCGTAGGGAACATGGAACGTGGCGACCACCGGAAGACCGAGCTCGTGGCAGAGCTCTGGTAATCCGAAGTCGATCAGGGTCGAGAAGCTCAGCGAGACGTGCACCAGTTCGACGCGCTCGCGGCGCAGCAGATCCGTAATGGTCCGCTTGGTCCGGGGCGACGAGATGATGTAGCGATGGCTGCCCGTCAGCGACCGCAGGGTGAGCGTGTCGTCGGTCACTGAGGCCAGTGCGCCGTGATGAACGAAGAAGACTTTGACGCCGCGCGCCCGAAGCCCGGCGACGATCTCTCGTGAATAGGTCAGGAGCCCGTCGCCGGCGCGGCCGCTCTGGTGACCCAACCAGGCAATCCGCAGCGGCTCGTTCACGTCCTTTTCAGATCCTCGAGAAGGTCGAGCAGGAAAGGACGGTTCTGCAGCTCCGGATGCGGAACATGCAGGCCCGGCTCGTCGACGATCCGACCGTCATAACGAAGGATGTCGATGTCGATCTCTCGAGGGCCCCAACGTTCGCGCGCGGTACGGCCGAGCTCTTGCTCGATCTGCTTGAGGGCGTCAAGCAGGGGTCTCGGCTCGAGGGAGGTCTCGACTTCGAGGACCTGGTTCAGGAAACCCGGCTGCTTACGAATGCCGACCGGTTCGGTCTCGGCAACCCGAGAAGCGCGCACCACGATGACGCCCACCTCCGGCAACGCCTCACGCGCCGCCTGAAGGTATCCAGCGCGGTCGCCGAGGTTGCTGCCAAGGGCGAGCCACACCCTGGTCACGTCTTGCGGATGGCGTCGGCCATTCTTGCCACCCGCACCATCGCTTTGACGTCATGCACGCGGACGATATCGGCGCCGCCGGCGATGCTGAGGGCGACTGCGGCAGCGGTACCCTCGAGCCGCTCACCGGCTGGGAGGTCGAGCGTCTTGCCGATGAATGATTTGCGAGAGGGGCCGATCAGCAACGGAAACCCAAGCTGACGCAACTCGGGCAGTCGCCGAATGATCTCGAGGTTCTCCTCGCGCGTCTTCCCGAAACCGATGCCCGGGTCCACGATGATGCGGTCGTCCGCAATGCCGGCCGCCCGCGCCAGCTCGACACTCTCGCCCAGGCTGGCCACAATCTCGCCGATCAAGTCGTGGTAGCCGCCGCCTGGTTTGTTGTGCATCAGCACGACAGGCACCCCCGCCGCCGCTACGGTCGCCGCTATTTGCGGATCTCGCCGGAGTCCCCACACGTCGTTGACCAGGGCGGCACCCGCAGCGACGGCGCGCTCCGCGACCGCGGACTTGTAGGTGTCGATCGAGACCGGCACGCCCACGGCGTCCACCACTCGCGCTACCACCGGAATCACACGAGCCAGCTCATCCGCGGCGCTCAGGCCGGGCCCCGCCCAGGTCTCAGGACGGGTGGACTCCCCCCCGATGTCGATCAGGTCGGCGCCATCCTGTTCCATCAGCCTGGCCTGGGCGACCGCCGCCTCGAGGTCGGTCACGCCGTCCCCGGAGAACGAATCTGGCGTGACGTTGACGATCCCCATCACGTAGGTGCGCGAACCCCAGTGGAATTCGTGGTCGCCGATGCGGGTCACGTTCATCGTGGCCGCCATCGGCCTGAGCGTAGCATCATGTCGTTTCGGTGACTGCCATCAAATTGAGCCGTCTCCTCGAGGGCGTCGACGTGCTCGAAGCACCTCCAACCGACCCCGAGGTCACCGGCCTTTGCTATGACTCCCGCCGCCTGAAGCCAGGGGACTGCTTCATCGCGATCGCGGGGACGCATACCGATGGGCATCGCTACGTCGAGACGGCCCTGCGAGACGGCGCCGTGGCAGCGGTGGTGCAGCGACGGGTGGGCACCGCCTGGCCGCAAGTCGTAGTGCCGGACACGCGCCGGGCGCTGGCCCTGATGTCGAGCACCCTCTACGGCCATCCCAGCCGCGACATGGTCGTGATCGGCGTGACGGGGACCGATGGCAAGACGACCACCACGACGATGATCCACCAGATGCTGCTCAGTGCCGGGCGGCGCGCCGGTTCGATGAGCACGGTGGACATCCGCTTCGGCGACGCGGTCGACCTGAACGAATCGCGCCAGACCACGCTCGAGGCCCTCGAGATCCAGGCACAGCTGGCGCGCATGCGCGAGGGCGGAATGAAATACGCCGTGATCGAGACCAGCTCGCACGGTCTTGCGCTGCAGCGCGTGGTTGGTGTCAACTACGACGTCGCCGTCTTTACGAACATCGCGCACGAGCACCTCGATTTCCACAAGACAATCGAGGCCTACCGCGAGGCGAAGGCGCAGCTGATCGATCTGACCGCCGGCAGTGTTCGCAAGGCGATCGAGAAGACGGCGGTGCTCAACCACGACGACCCGAGCTACGCCTACCTGGTCAACCGGCCGATTGCCCGCCAGATCACCTATGGCATTCAGCTCGATGCCGATCTCAAGGCCGACCGCGTCGAGGCGACACCCGACGGTTTGCGGGTGGAGGCCTCGACGCCAATAGGACCGTTGTCGTTGCGGTTGAAGCTGAGCGGTCGGTGGAACGCCGCCAACGCGCTCGCCGCCGCGAGCGCCGGGGTCGCGGTCGGGCTGACGCTCGACGAGATCCGTGACGGCCTCGAAAGCTACCAGGGGGTCAGCGGTCGCATGGAGCGCGTCGACCTCGGTCAGCCGTTTGCCGTGATCATCGATTACGCCCACACGCCGCAGAGCCTGGAAAAGGTGCTTCGGGAGCTGCGACCGATCACCCGGGGCAAGCTGATCGCGGTCTTCGGCAGCGCCGGTGATCGCGATCGTGAGAAGCGGCCGTGGATGGGCGAGATCGCCGCCCGGCTGAGCGATTACGCCGTCTTCACCAACGAGGATCCGCGGGAAGAGGATGCGATGACGATCCTCAGCGAGATCGCCGCCGGGGCCGAGGAGGTCGGGTGGACCGAAGGGGACCAGTACGCCCGCATCGAGGACCGCCGCCAGGGCATCGCGCACGCGGTTCGGAAAGCGGGCCCGGGCGACACGATCCTGCTGGCCGGGAAGGGCCACGAGCGCAGCATCCTCGTCGGTCGGGGCAAGGAGCCGTGGGACGAACGCGCCGCCGCCGAGGCGGCCATCAGGGGGCTGCCGGCGTGAGCCGCGCCGTCGAGGAGACCAACCGCCGGATGCTTCGCGCTAGGGATGCGATGGACCGCGCCTACGCGAATCCGCTCGATATACCGGCCCTCGCCCAGATCGCCCATGTTTCGGAGGCGCATTTCATCCGAACGTTTCGGGCGACCTTCGGCGAGACGCCGCATCGCTATCTCCAACGCCGACGAGTCGAGCGGGCCATGTTCCTGTTGCGGGCGACCGCGCGGAGCGTGACGGACATCTGCCTGGACGTTGGCTTCAACAGCCTGGGCACCTTCAGCCGCAGCTTTCAGGAGATCGTCGGTGAGGCACCGAGCGCCTACCGTGCGCGCGGACCGATCCAACCGGTTCCGAACTGCTTCGCGATGGCCTGGACACGACCGAGCAGTTTTGGAGAAGACCGAGCGAGAAATATCGTCTAGCGTGGGAGGCGACACCAATCGCACTCAAGGAGGATTACGAAATGTTCAACGCTCTTCTGATCTCATCGATCTACGTGCTCGACCAGGACAAGGCGCTCGATTTCTACGTCGGCAAGCTCGGCCTGGAGGTCAACACCGACCAGGACCTCGGATTCATGCGCTGGCTGACGGTGAACGTGCCGGGCGATACCCGCCAGATCCTGCTGGAGAGACCGGGCGCACCGGGGCTCGACGAAAAGACCGCGGAGCAGGCCCGCGAACTGGTGACGAAAGGCGGCACCGGCGGGCACCTGTTCTTCACGACCACTGACTGCTGGAAGACTTACAAGGAGCTCCAGGCGAAAGGTGTGGAGTTCACGGAGGAACCGACCGAACGACCATACGGCATCGACTGCGGACTGCGCGATCCCTTCGGCAACCACCTCCGGTTCTCCCAACCGCTTCATCTCGCGACGACATCGGCGAGCGCGAGCAAAGCCAGCCGATAAAGTTGCACGCAACGGTTGAGCTCGCAGGCAAGACCGCTACCGGCATCGAGGTGCCGGCAGCGGTTCTCTGCGTGAGGGCCGAAGCTAGCTACCGGCGCGCCGCAAGCACGAGTTTGCGGTCGGTAAAAGACTTCACCCGTCCATCTAGAGTCACGATCTCGAGGTCGCGGACCGCGGCGGTCGGGGCATTTAGGAAACGAGTGCGGACGCGCTGCTGGGTCGCCGTGTCCTCGCCACCCCGCTCGAGCCACGGCTCGAAGTCGTGGGCCTTGCGGACCACCTCTTGCTTCTCGACGTGCAAGCCAGCCTCTTCGCAAAACGTGATCCACTGCAGTTCGGTGTAGATCCGGCGATGGGTCGGGTCGCGCAGCAACTCGACCTCGTCCTGGTAGGCGGCACTTTCCGGGTCCTCGGGCGCGGTCGTATCGACAAAGATGAAGATCCCGCCGGGTCGGAGGACGCGGGCCACCTGACTCATCGCGAGGGCAACGTCGTCGAAATGGTGCGCCGCGAGCCGCGTGGTGACGATGTCGAAGCTCGCCCTGGGAAAGGGGAGTTGTTCCGCGCTTGCCCGAACGAACTGCGCGTTCCACAGGCCTGCTGCTTGAAATAGCCGGCGGGCCGTTGCCAGCATGGCGTCGACCGGGTCGGTGAGGACGACGTCAGAGATGCGGGGTGCCAGCGCGAGCGCTGTGTGCCCGGCGCCGGTGCCGATGTCGAGGAGGCGCTCCTTGCCGGTCGGTGCCGCGTACTCGACGACCAGCTCGAGCTCGCGGCCCGCCTTGTGCTCGCCGGTGGCATAGGCCTCCGCGGCCTTCTCCCAGCGTCCCCCCGTCCCGCTCACCCGATCAGCTTAAGGCGACGCTGTCCAGGACTTGCTTGACCATCGATGAATTCGCGTCGGCGGCAAAGAACGAAAACTGATAGTTGCGTCCCTTGGTATGGACGTACACCGCCGTCATGAACGGCCAACCCTGATCGGGGCGCGCCCAGGCGGACGTGACCTTGCAGCTGTCGAGCGCAACCCGCGAGACCTGCTCGGTGACCGGGTTGACACTCCAGACCGCGATCGTGGCCGTGTGGTCGGCGACGGGTGCAATGTCGGGACGCAGCAACCCGGGGAGCTGCACGGTCAAGGTGTCTGACGTCGTTGTCTGCAGGACGAGAAACGGCAGGTCATCGCCGGTCTTTGAGAAGGTGGCGATGGCCGCATTGGACGAGGGGGCAAGCTGGTACGCCTGCGGCAGCATCAGGCTCCAGCCAGACCCGCTGGCGGCATGCAGCGCGGTGGTGACGACAAAGTCGGACCGCAACCAACCTGCCTGGCTGCCCAGCGTGACGTGATACCAGGTATTGCCCGAGCTGTCAGGCGCCCGGCCGTCGGCCGTCGCCTGCGTTCCCTGGGTCAGCGTGGCCAGGCGCGCGCTCGACGCGCTCGCGGCCGACCGCAGATTGACACCGAGTGGATCGTTGACCCAGATCGGGAACGGGAGAGCTGGCGTTGTCGGCGTGATCGCCGCTGGCGCCTTTGGCATGGGCAGCGACGCGGGACAGGTGGTGGGTGAGGCGTGCGGATCGACGGTGCTCGAGGGTGATGGTTGAGGTCGGCTCGCCACGGCGTGGGTCTTATAGAAAGACGTGAGCGGCCCAGCCAGCAGGAAGGCCGCAACGGCGCCGATGACCATCAGGGGAATCAGGCGGAGAGCCGACCTCATGCCCATAGAACGCCCCAGCCGGGATCGCAGTTACGCGAGCGGCTTGCGGTTGGGGACTCCGGTTCGACGTGGAAAACCAGGAGGCGTGGGCCCCAGCTTGGGCACGTGAAGGAGCGTGCCGGCATCGCCACCTGGACGTACCAGGCGCGGCGGCCCCCCGCCGAGAAGGCGCGCCGCAGCCTCGAGCAGGTGTGGATCGACTGGGCTGACTTGGGCAACGAGGTCTCCACCTGGTCTAACGAAGGGAAGGGCAAGCTCCAGCAGCACCGCCGGTGGTGCGGCCGCCCGGGAGGTGGCCCGATCGAATTGCTCCCGAAGCTGCGGCCGGTGGCCAAGTTCCTCGGCCCGCCCGGCGGCCACGGCCACGTTCGTCAGCTTCAGGGCGGCGGCCAGCTGCTCGAGGAAGGCACACTTGCGGGTGTTCGCCTCGAGCAGGGTGAAGTGCACCTGTGGCATGGTCAGCGCGAGCGGGATCGCCGGCAGCCCGCCGCCACTCCCGATATCGATCACACGGCCGATTCCGGTCCAGGGCACCGCCAGCAGGGCATCGCCCGCGGCAATCTGCGCCAGGACCTCTTCCATCGTGCGCGCGCCCGTGAGATTGACACTCCGGTTCCAATCGAGGAGAAGCTGCGCGTAGCGCTGAATTTCCGGCCGCACATCCTTACAATATGGCCATGCCGATCTATGAGTTCTCCTGCCTGAGCTGCCGTCACACCTTCGACGTCTTCGGCGGCTTCGCCAGTCGCGACGAGCGCCAGGTCTGCCCCGAGTGCGAGAGCACCAACACCAAGGCGATGTTCTCCACCTTCGCGGTGCTCGGCAGCAGCCAGTCCTCGAGCGCGTCGACCTCGGGTGGGTGCGCCTGCGGCGGCAGCTGCTCCTGCTCGAACTGATAACGCCGCTGTAGACATAGCCTCGCCGTTTCCCTCATGATTGTCGCCGTGGCGACCGCAGGCACACCCGTCCGCCTTCGGGTCATGCCTCTCGGCGAATTACTGGACGAATCCTTCAAGTTGTATCGTCGCCATTTCACGGTGATCGCGGGCGTGGCGCTGGTCATCGTCCTCCCGAATTTGCTCCTCAGCTTGATCTCCGGCTCCTATCGCGCCAACCCATTCAGCTTCCTGTCGAGTGTCCTGCAGAACGTCAACAACCCGGACGAGCTGGCGAGAATCCAGGCCCGACAGTCGCAATACACCAACTCGCCCCTCTACCTGCTCAGCTTTCCGATCGCCGCCCTGCTCATTCCGTTCAGCGTCGGTGCCCTCTACCGGGCCGCGACCTCGCTGGCGGCCGGCAACCTCGAAACCGTCGGGTCGGTTCTGTTGGGGACGCTCCGTCGCTACTTCGCGATCTGGGGCGTCCTGATCCTCGGGGTTCTTGTCGGTATTGGCGCGATCGCCATCGTGACCATCCCGGTCGTGATCTGGGTCCTGATCCGCTGGTCGGTCGCCATTCCGGCGCTCTTCGCTGAGGGCATCGGCCCGGTGAAGGCGCTGGGGCGAAGCTGGAACCTCGTGCGCGACAACTGGTGGCGTACGCTCGGTATCCTTTTCATCGTCGGGATCATGGTGTCGTTGATCCAGACGGCGCTGTACATACTCTTCGGTGGTATCACGGCCGTGGTTCCCGGCCTCAGCGACGACATCCGCGCCGGCCTCCTTACGACGGTGACGACCGTCGTCGATGCCCTGGTCGGGGCGATCCAGCCAATCGCCATCATCATGCTCTACCTCGACCTGCGGGTGCGCAAGGAAGGTCTCGATCTCGACCAGCTTGCACGCCAGGCCGCTCCACCGGCCGCGCCGGCCTAAGCGGTTGCACCGGGGGGTGTCGGCGCCGATCGTACTGCTCTATCTCGGCATGCTGGTGGCGTCGGTGACGCCGGCGTCGGCCAGCTCTGCCGACGACTATGCCAATGCCGTCCATCGCGCCCTCACGCTGGTCCAGTTCGCCGAGCGCGGGGATGCGCCCTCCGTCCAGCAAGCCATCGATGTTCTCGCAACAGACACCGCGAACACCCAGCCGGAAATCCTGCGTGACCTGCGCAAAAATCCTCCCGATCTCGGCGACGCCGACCAGCGCCTGCAGGCGCTCTACGAGACGCTGCAGGCGCGGGTCGATACGCCCAACCCAACCCAGGCCGAACGGCAGCTGCAGGCCATCCTCTCGCAGCCCAGCTATTCGGGCCTGAGCACCGGGCCATCGATACCTGAGCGGATCTTCGACTTCATCGTGCGCCGGATCGGCGATTTGCTCTCGTGGCTGGGGGTGGGCGGCCTACATCTCAACATCCCACTATGGGTCTGGTTGGTGATCGGACTGGCGGCCGTGATCGGCATCATCGCCTGGCCGATCCGCGGTGGGCTGAGCCGCGGTGGACGCGAGGCGAGGTTACGGGCAGCAGGCCCGATGGCGCGCCGCCGCGTCGACTTCTTTGGCGACGCCGATCGGTTGGCGGCCAGCCACGATTACGTAGCGGCGATCAAGGCGTTGGCCGGCGGGGTCGCCGTCCACCTTCGGGGTGACCATGCCTGGGAGCACAGCCCGTTGACCGTGCGCGAGCTCTTCCAGCAGTCCGACCGCGCCGAGGCGCTACGGCCGCTGCTGCTCTCCTTCGAGGAGGCGAGCTACGGCCATCGGGCGCCCGACGCCGATATCTACGGGCGTGCCGCGGAAGCGGCGGCGCCCTACCGAGGGACGGCCGCGTGAAGGGACGTGGCTGGATCGCGCTGGGTGGGATGGTTGTGCTGGTCTTCCTGCTCGTGCTGCTTCGAGGAACCGGAACCCAGGGCCAATCCCCCGACCATGCGTCGACCAGCGATGCCGCCGATGGAACGTCGGCGCTTCGCGCCTACGCCGTTGCGCTCGGCCACCCGAGTGGATCGGTCGAAGGCGACTTCACCCTCTCACCGTCATCCGGCCTGCTTTTTGTTTTCACGCCGACCAACGGGTTTAGTGCGACCGAGGTCCAGCAACTGAACAGCTGGATGCAGTCCGGGGGCGTCGTCGTCTACGCCGCCGAAGCGGGCGACCCGCAGCTGGACACGCAGTTCGGATTGCGCCGGTCGGGAGCCGACGTACCCGCCAAGACGCATGCCGCCGCTCCCATCCTTGGCGGAGTCAGCACCGTCGCCGGCGCTGTCGGCGCCCGCGCCTTCCAGACGACCGCAGCACAGGTGCCGCTGCTGCGCAACGATGCGGGTGACGTGCTGGCGCTGCGACAGGACATCGGCCGCGGCCAGCTGGTGGCGCTGACGGATCCGCTCATCCTCTGCAACGGATTTCTCGGAACGCCCGACAACGGTCGCTTTGCCGCCGACTTGCTGGCGATGACGCCGTCCGGCGGCCAGGTCTGGTTCGACGAATTTCATCACGGCGCGGCGGCGACCGCTTCACCTGAAACCGCATGGATGACGACCCCCTGGGGCATCGCCCTGGTGGTGGTGGTCGTGATCGCCTTCGTGGGCCTGGCGCTGCGCGGCCGGGCGTTCGGCCCGCGCATTTCGCTGCGCGCGCGCGAGGATCGGTCGACGGCAGAGTATGCGGTGGCGGTCGGCAGCCTGCTGCATCGCACCGGGGCCCGGCGGGTTACGCTGGAGGCCTTGCTCTCCGCTACGCGCCGCGCGGTCGCCCAACGGATTGGTCTCGGCGGCGACGTCGCCGGTGATCGCCTCAATGCCACCATCGAACAGCGTGCGCCGGCGGCGGCGGCCGAGTTGGCCCGTGCCGAGCGTGAGCTCGCTTGGGCCAGCACGAGTGAGGTCGAGGTCCTTAACATGGCCCGCCGGTTGCATGATCTCGCCTATCCATTGCCGTCCAGCACGAAGGAGTCCGCATGAAAGCCGCCGATTTCTACGCGCGTTTTCGCTCGGAAGCATCGAAAGCCGTGGTTGGCCAGGACGAGGCGGTGCGCCTCTGCGCCATTGCCCTGATCGCGCAGGCGCACGTTTTGATCGAGGGCGTTCCCGGCGTGGGCAAAACACTGCTGGCGAAGACGATCGCCCGCCTGCTGTCGTTGGAGTACGGGCGCGTCCAGTTCACGCCCGACCTGATGCCGTCGGACATCGTCGGGACGTCTGTCTACGACCTGCAGTCGCGGTCGTTTCGCATCCGGAAGGGACCGGTCTTCACCAACATCCTGCTGGCGGATGAGATCAACCGCGCGCCGGCCAAAGTGCAGGCTGCGTTGCTGGAAGCGATGGAGGAGCACGGTGTCAGCCTCGAGGGTGTGCAGCAGCCGCTGCCCGACCCGTTTATGGTGCTGGCCACGCAGAATCCGATTGAGTATGAAGGGACGTATCCGCTGCCGGAAGCACAGCAGGATCGTTTCCTGTTCAAGGCGTTCATGAACTATCCGACGCCCGAGCAAGAACTCGAGATGCTGCGCCGCTGGGACGCCGGCATCGAATTGCGTGACCCCGCGAAGGCCGGAGTGGTTCCCATCGTCGAGGCCGCGGCGATCGCGGAGTGCCAGGCCGAGGCGCGTAAGGTCACGGTCGATGAGCGCCTGCGCCGCTACATCATCGAGCTCGCCGTCGCCACCCGTCAGGCCACCGAGCTGGTGTTAGGCGCAAGTCCGCGGGCCGAGGTGCTGCTACTGCTGGCGTCCAAGGCGGCTGCGGCGTTCGAAGGGCGCGACTACGTCACCCCCGACGATATCAAAGGATTGCTCCGGCCGACCTTCCGACATCGGCTGCTGCTGCGCCCGGAGGCCGAGGTCGGCGGCCAGACCGCCGACAGCCTGCTCGACGCGGTGATCGCCCGCGTAACCCCGCCGCGATAGCGCGGGAGACAGCATGACGCTCCTCCCGCAGCCGCGACTGCTGGCAACCCTGGTCGCCGGATCCGTCCTGTTTTTGCTGCTCCTGCTGAACCCGGTGTTCATCATCGCGCCGCTGCTCTACTACGCCGCGATGGCAGGCATCCTGATCGCGGAGGCGGGCCGCTTGCCGAGCAAGTCCGGTTTCATGGCGAGCCGGGTCCTGCCCCAGCCTTTCTCGCTGGGCGAGCTGCAGGGCGTGCAGCTCCTGGTGGCGCATGCCGGCGCAGCGGGCCTGCCCGCCGAGATCGCCGACCACGTGCCCGCCGACCTGCGACCGGATCGCCGGGTGCTATCAGGGGTTTTCGATCGCGAGGGCCTGCTGCACGTCGAGTACACGGTCGAACCGCCCCACCGAGGCGCCTACCGCTTCGGCCCCGTCGACCTGCGCTGCTGGCGGCCGGGTGGCTGGCTGATTCGCCAGGTGCGCATCCGGGCCGATGAGGCGGCCGCCGTCTACCCGGATGTCCTCGCCATCAAGCGGTACGAGCTGATGCTTCGCCGCGGCATGCGCATCATGGCCGGGCTTCGCCGCGCCCGCCCGCCCGGCGCCACCACCGCCTTTGCCGGGCTGCGCGATTACCTGCCGGGTGACGAGGTGCGACGCATCAGCTGGAAGGCGACCGCGCGGCGCGACAGTCCGGTCGTGATGGAGGTCGAGGCGGAGCGCGGCCAGCAGGCGATCATCGCCATCGACTGCGGCCGATTGATGACGGCGCCGGCCGGGCTGCTCAGCAAGCTCGACCATGCGGTCAACGCGGCGCTGCTGCTGGCCTGGGTGGCGCAGAGCCAGGGGGACAAGGTCGGACTGATGACGTTCAGCGACAGCGTGCGTCGCTTCGTCGCGCCGCAACGCGGGCCGGCGCAGGTTACCCAGCTCAACAAGGTGCTCTATGACGTCAAGCCCGAGTACACGGAACCCGACTTTGCGGAAGCCTTCTCGCACCTTGCGCTTCGAGTCAGCCGTCGCTCGCTGGTGATCGTGCTGACCGACGTCCTGGATCCCGAGGCCTCGCGCGACCTCGTCGGCCACGCCATCCGCTTGAGTCACCGCCACCTCGTCATGGTGGTCGCCATGTCGGACCCGGAGGTGTTGGCGGCCCGCAACGCGCCCATCGAACGGGTCTCCCGCGCCTACGAATGGGCGGCCGCCGAAGAGCTCCTCTCCGCCCGGCGAGCCAGCTTCGAGCAGCTGCGCCAGGGAGGCGTCCTGGGGCTCGACGTCGAGGCTGGTCAGCTCAGTCCCTCCCTCGTCGAACGCTATCTGGAGCTGAAGGAGCGAGCACTGCTCTAGGTTGGTTGTAACGTCCGAGCGGCTCGGGCGTTGTGCCGGGGGAATCCCCAAAGGGAGGGCGCTCTGAAATCGAACGATCGGCCATGGTTCGAACCCCTGGTAGTCGAGCTGGAGAACAACGCCCTTGGTTTCGCCATGACGCTCGTCCATGACCGTGAACAGGCGGAGGAGATCGTGCAAGAAGCATTCGCCAACGTTTGGGCAGCCAGGAACACCCCGCAGGAAAAGGCTGAGTTCAAGCGCTGGCTCTATAAAGCCATCCTGAATCTTGCCCGCGACCAGGCCCGCCAGCGCACTCGCTGGTCGCTGCTTCGTTTCTGGGGGCCGTCGCCAGCCAATCCGTTCGACGAGGTGGAGCGCCGTGCGGACGACGCCGCCCTTGTCGACGCATTGCGCCGGATCGGCCCGCGCGAGCGAGCGGCCGTGCACCTGCGGTACTTCGAAGACCGATCGTTCGGCGAAACAGCCGCGACCTTGGGTGTGAGCGAAGACCATGCCAGGGTGATCGTTCATCGAGCGCTGGCCAAGCTACGCCGCACGATGGCGTCATCGGTGACGGCGCGAGGAGTCGAGGCATGATCACCGACTCGCAACTGGAGTCGCGCCTCCGTCATTACGGATCCGTCCTTCGAGACGATATTCAGGTGAGCCCGGCCGTGCATCGTCAAATGGTTGCTCGGCTCGATCGGTACCAGTCGACTCGCCGACACCGGCCCATCATGCAACTGGCGGTCGCCGCGGCGATGCTCCTCGTGGCTGCGGGCGCGGTGGTGCTGGTGCAGCGCGTACGCGCCAACGAGCTCGCGAAGGCGGAGCCGCGAGTGTCCTCTGTTAGTCCCACAGACGGAGCCGACGGCGTCCTACTCAATGGTGAGTTTCGCATCACCTTTGCCAAACGCCCAGCAACCCTGCCGGAGTTGATCCATGCGCCCGCCGATGGTCGCCAGGCAGCCCCACGATGGGACGGGTCAACCCTGGTGGTGAGTTACAGCGGCCTCCACACCAGCCAGCGATATGAGGCGGTGCTGAAGTCCGACTACACCACTTCGCTCGGTGGTCAGGGACACTACGAGAAGCGGTGGACGTTCACCACGGAGTCCGGTCCGCCAAGCGCCGGCGCGGGTCCGCTCATTTGGTACGCCACGGTACCTGCGGCAGGCTCGCATCCTTCGACCGGCACTCAGATCGCGCTCGACTGGAGCGGCCACGTGGCGGGGGTCCTTCACGAGTCGGGAAGCGGCATCTTCCAGTCTCCGGACGGAACCAGGCTGCTAACCCAGAGCGGGCTCATTGACCAGTCGGGACAGCCTCTTGGCAGCCTGTTGCCAGACAAGGGTGGCCCCAACTGGGCGGATGATAGCCGACACGTCTGCGCGTTCGGCACGGCGACAGGTGCTGTTCCGTCTGGCAATCAGGAGCAAGGCTGGCTCTACTTCGGCGCTATCGGCTCGCCGCTGCATCGAGTCGCGCCCTTTGGATCATTCGGTGGGCAGTCAGGCCCTGCCGTCGTCGCGTGCAGCTTTCTCAGCGACCGGGCGGTCGTCGAACAGTTGGTGATCATGGGGGTTTCGGAAGTGCGTGTGATCAAACTCTCGACCGGTGCGGTGCTCTTTCAGCGGCAGTACTCGAACCAGCAGACACCCTTCGTCCGTGCATCGCACGACGGCCAGTACCTCGCGGAGCAAATCGCGTCAGTTGATACCGCGGGCGCCCAGCGGAATGGAGCTACGCTGATCCGTCGGGTATCCGACGGCAAGCTCGTCGCCAGACTCGACAACCAGACCGTTGATGCCTTCTCATGGGACGGCGCACGGGTGGTCACGATGCCCGCGGACCTTGCCTTCCCCGACGAGGCTCGACTCGTCGATTGGCAAAGTGGAACGGTGCTCTGGCGACTTCCGGGGCCGCCGGGTACCAATGGCGGCGAACGCGCTTACGCGCTTCCTCGCCCCAATGGGACGGACATGGTGGTCGGCATCGGTTCCCAGAGCGCGGACGGTGTTGGGCAGCTCTGGCTGGTCCGCGCCGACGGCACCGCGACGCAAATCGCGAAAGGTCCCCTTTCCCCCGGGTTCTAAGCCGAAGTAACTTCGCAGCGTCCCCGCCCGTTCCCCTGACCGAAACCGACGTGAAAACCCTCGACCGGAATCGAATCGATCAACTGGTGCGCGAGCTCGAGACGGACGCCTACCGGCTCGCGCTGACGGTCGCACCAGATCCGGCCGCGGCGGAGCGGATCCTCCTGGGGGCGTTCGGCAGTCTGGCGCGGTCACTCGCGGCCACACCCCAGATCGTGGAGCTGAAGGAACGGCTGCACGCGAGGATCCGCGAGCAGCCCTCGCGAGGTCCGGCTTCGGCGTCGTTGGACCGCCCGCCTGATCAACCCGTCGTCGTTGGCGAGAACCTTCACCTTCGAATCGTCGACCTCCTCGAGGAGGAACAGGCGGTCGAGCCGGTCGGCCGGCGCCGCGCGGTACTGCTGAGCGTTGGCGGCGTCGCTCTCCTTGGGGCGCTGGCGGCGTTCCTCTGGGTTCGTGCCGATGCGCTGGCCGTGGCGCAGCCCAAAGTGACTGACCTCAACCCGCCGGCCGGCGCGAAAGAGGTGCCGGTGCGGGGAGACTTCACGATCACGTTCGGTGGACACCCTGTGGGTACACCGACGCTGCGGCTCGAGCCGTCCGATGCCACGCTGGAGGCGGCCCGCTGGGATGGGAGCACGTTGATCGTGAGCTATTCGGGCCTCCATCTCGCGACTCGGTACCAGCTCGTGCTCGGGGCTGACTATCGGAGCCGCCTCAAAGATCTCGGGCACTACGAGAAGCGCTGGACGGTGACGACCGAGGGTTATCCCGTCCTGGTCACGGTCTATCCCCGGGATGGACAGTCGATCGTGCCACGGGTCGGTCAGCTGTCCGTCGCCTTCAGCCACCGGCCACCGGTGGATCCCCACCTCAGCCTCGAGCCCCCCGACGGAACGCTGCTGCTGGGGGAATGGAACGGAACGACCTTGACGATCAACTATTCGGGACTGAAGCCGCTGGCCCGGTACGTCGCAACGCTCACCGTCGATTACGGCGTGAAGATCGCCAACATCCGCCAGCAATGGGCGTTTTCTACCGAGCCCGGCGCGCCACCGGCGGGCGTTTCCCTCATCTGGTACTCGACCTCGAGCCCATGGCTCCAGCCATCTGGGATACAGCGCCTGGTGGCCATCGACTGGAGCGGCAAGCTGGTTGGCACGAACTACCAGGCATTCGCGACCCAGCAAGCCCCCGATGGCTCGGTCTTCTTCACCTCGGATCGGGGTCTGGTTGATCGCAACGGGACGCAGGTCAGCACACCATCCGGAATTCGATCCAACCCGATGATCGCGGACGACAGCAAGAGCCTCTGCGACGTCGTCGATATCGGCGGCGGCCAGCTGTGGCTGATGACCGGGCCGCTGCACGGTCCCTTACACCGTGTCGCTTCGATGGGCGTAGCCGGCGCACGCGGCGGCCCGGCGATCATCGCCTGCAGCGTCGCCGACGATCGCGCGGTGCTCGCGGACATCGGGATGGCTGGTACGACCGCCGTCCGCGTGATCGCGCTGACGACCGGACGAGTTCTGTACCAGGCGTCACATGCCGAGCTCGGTCTCAATGTCGTCAGCTCCCGTGACGGGCAATACCTGGTGGAACAGCTTCCGACCTACGACGCCCAGGGCCAGCCGCTGGCGGCGGTGAGCGTCATCCGGCGGACAAGCGATGGACGCGTGATGGCGCGCATCGACAGGCAACGCGTCCTGCGCTTCTCCTGGGACGATAAGCGAGTGGTCACGGCCCCGTTCTTCCCCGGGCTCGGCCCAACCGATGTGGAGCTCCTCGAGTGGCAAACCGGCAAGGTCCTCTGGCGTCAGCCCGGCAGGTCCGCCACGGATGGGGGACGAACTGTCTACGCCATGCCGCAGCCGAACGGGCCGAGCATGGCGATCGCGGTCAGCAGTCAGTCCGGCTACGGTGACGTGGACCAGCTCTGGTTGATCGGGGCTGATGGGCAGGCGACCCAGGCCGTCAACGAGGTGTTCTACCCGGCGTTCTACGCCGGCTTCTGAGGCTGGCGCCCGGTGAAGAGCAGGTAGGTGTAGAGCAGGACCCCGGTCGTCATGCCGACGGCGACCTTGACCACGCTGGGCGCATCCGATGGACTCAAATTGCCTTCGATGAGGCCGGCGATGATCAGGAGCGGCGCAAGTCCGGCAAGGATGACCAGGGCTTTGCGCGCGGCGAGCACGAGCGCGTCGCTCCGTCGGTAATCGCCCGGCAGCAGCACCGCCCAGCCCATCATCAGGCCGCAAGCGCCGGCGGCGACGACGACCGAAAGCTCGAGGACGCCATGGCCGACGACGAAATCGAGCAACCCAGGCGCGATGCCATAGGCGTTGGTGAGGCCGAGCAACCCGCCCAGCTGGATCCCGTTGGTCATCAGCAGGTAGATGGTGGGCAAGCCCAGCAGCACGCCGAAGGCGAAGGCGAGGATCGAGACGTTGATGTTGTTCGTCATGATCACGCCGGACATCAACGGCCGTTTGTCCACCGGGATCTGGGTCCAGAGCTGATGGCTGCGCACCAGTTGCACCAGCTCCGCGGGGACGAGCGCATAGGCCAGCTTCGGGTCGAGCGTGATGGCAACGAACGCGACCAGTGCCGGTCCGAAGAGGAGCAGCGCGGCGGCGATCAAGTATGGAGCCGACTCCCGATAGGTCTGGGGCAGCGTGCGCTTGTAGAAGATGGCGATGCGCTCGCCGAGATTGCCCCCCTGACGGTAGACCGCGGCATGCCCTCGCGCGACCAGGCCGTTGAGGTAGGTGGCCACCGGTTCGGTCGGCCAGTCACGCCGGGCCCGAGCGAAGTCGGCGGTCGCCCGGCGATAGAGGGCGGCCAGGGAGAGCACTTCGGTGGCGCGCAGCCCACCGACCCGGCTCGTGCCGGCGCGGGTCAGCAGTTTTTCGAGACGATCCCACTCCCCTCGCCTGCGGCTGACGAATTCATCGGCGCGCACCTATCCATGATGACGGACGGGGTGGCGGGTTCTTGTCGCAGGACTGCGACGCGCTCTCGCAAAATCGGCAGGTAGAGTGAGAACGTGCACCCGCCGGATGCGTCAGACGATCTCGTTATCTCGACGCCGGAGCGGGTGGCGTTCCAGTACGAGATCGCCGGGATCGGCAGCCGCTTCCTGGCGCAGATCATCGATTCGCTCGTGATCACCGTGATCCTGATCGCCATCACCATCCTCGCCACCTCGATGGGCGGCATCTTCGGCTCCGGTGAGCTGGCCATCCTGATCGAAATCATTCTCGGCTTCATCCTGCTAGCGGGCTACTTTCTGGTCAGCGAGGCGGCCTGGAACGGACAAACCCTTGGCAAGCGCGCCGCCCGCCTGCGGGTGGTCGGCGATCACGGCGAGCCGGTGACCCTCGGACAGGCCGCGATTCGCAACCTGGTGCGGATCGTCGACTTTCTCCCGGTCTTCTACGCGGTCGGCATGTTGACGCTATTCATCAATGGCCGCGGCAAGCGGATGGGAGATTTCGCGGCCGGCACGCTGGTGGTGCGCGATCGCGAGCGCGTCAGTCTCTACGACCTCTCGAGTGCGCCGGCCGGCGCGGCTGGTGCTCCACAACCGCCACCCTCGATCTGGGCGACGCCCTCATCGCCGCCGACGACTTCGACGACCTCGACCGCACCGACCGGCGAGCCACTCGCGCTCGACGCCGGACTGCGACGGCTGGTGGTCGCCTACGCCGCACGTCGGGAGGCGCTGCCGCTGGCGCGGCGCGAGGCGCTTGCCCAGAGCGCGGAACCTGCCTTGCGGCGGGCGCTGCCGGACGTCGTGGGCACTGCCGGCCCGCTCGCTGCGCTCGACCAGCTCGCCGAACGTGAGGGAATCTCGCCCTATCGGCCGGTGTATCACGGCGCCTCCAGTGCCATGACGTGGGGGGTGACCACCCTGATCTTCTTCTGGATGCCGCTGATCGCGATCCCCACCGGGGTCCTGGCGATCGTCTTTGCCAATAGTGCGGTTCGCGAAATTCGCTCCGCGCCGAACCGCTATCAGGGTGACGATCGGGCGAAGACCGGCCGGCTGCTCGGCATCATCGGACTGTCGGTCTCCTCGGTCCTGCTGGTTCTTTTCATCATCGCCATCATCTTCCGCAGCGGCTAAAGCCGCTGCCGACCGGCGATTCCGGTCTCGAGTGGATGCCACCATTCGACCCGGGACTCGCCGAGCTTCCAGCAGAGGAAGACGGTCTCGCCCTCACGCTTGTGGAGGAAGTCGATCAATCCGATGCTTGGATCGCGGAGCACGATGCCCCATTCCTCGAGCTGGCGCAGGTCACCCTCGAGCGTCTTGGTCAGGGTCGACAGATGGCGACCCGGCAGGCCGCCACCATTCTGGGCTGCCTTCTCGCGCACCGCGGCGACCGTTTTGTCCTTCGCCAGCTCCTCCTGCGTCTGCCGGATGCGTTCCAGCACGGATTTGACCTTGGGGATCAGCGCATTCGCCTCATCCACGCTGTAGAACTTTTCCGCCATGCGAGCCCCTCAAGCGGCGGAAATGGGAGCCATCGTGCGCAGCCTGGCCACCATTGCCGGCAGGCGGTCCAGCACCAGGTCGATATCGGCGTCGCTGTTGCCCTTTCCGACCGAGAGCCGAAGGCTCCCCAGCGCCCGTTCATGCGGGTAGCCGAGCGCCAGGATGACGTGGCTCGCTTCGAGTGAGCCCGAGGTACATGCGGAGCCCGACGATGCGGCGATGCCTTCCATATCGAGCTGGAGCAGCAGGGACTCGCCCTCCACGCCGGCAAACAAGAAGCTGGCGTGGTGCGGGAGGCGCTGTTGCGGATGCCCGGTGAGCTCGGCGCCGGGGATGCGGTTCAGGACGCCCTCAATCAGGCGATCGCGGAGTGCGATCAGGTGCGCCGTGTTCTTCGTCAGGTCTCGACTCGCGATACCCACGCCCTTGGCGAGCCCGACGATGCCCGCGACGTTTTCGGTTCCGGCGCGGCGGTTGCGCTCGTGCCCGCCTCCGTGCTGCTGCGGCTCCAGCCGCACGCCGGAACGGACGACCAGGCAGCCGACGCCCTTCGGCCCGTGGAGCTTGTGCGCCGACATGGATAGAAGGTCGACGCCGAGCTCGTCGACGCGCACCGGGATCTTTCCCGTCGACTGCACCGCGTCGGTATGGAAGTAGGCGTCACTGCGTTCGCGAGTAACCGCGACCAGTTCGCGGAGCGGTTCGATGCTCCCGACCTCGTTGTTGGCGTGCATGATGCTCACCAGGATCGTGTCCGGGCGCAACGCCTCAGCCAGCGCCTGCGGATCGACCACGCCGAAACGGTCGACGGGCAGCCGGGTGACCTCGAAACCGTCGCGCTCCAGCGCCTCGGCGGAGCGGAGCACGGCATCGTGCTCGATGGTCGAGGTGATGATGTGCCGGCCGCGATCGGCGTTCCGCTCGGCAATCCCGCGAAAGGCGAAGTTGTCGCCCTCGGTGCCGCCCGAGGTGAAGATGACTTCTTTCGCGAGCACGCCGTAGAAGGCGGCCACCTCATCGCGCGCCTGATCGATCGCCTGGCGCGCGCGCTGTCCGAGGCCGTACACGCTGGAGGCGTTGCCGAACTCCTCGGTCAGGTACGGCATCATCGCCTGCAGCACCTCGGGGTCGAGGGGCGTCGTTGCCGAGTGGTCGAGATAGACCATCGGCACCAATCTTAGAAGCTCAGGACGACGGGGACTCCTGGCGGGAGGGACGCCAGCGCACGAGCTCCTTGATCGGGCCGTTGAAGGCCTTCATGAATTCGTGGACATCGAGCATCTCGTCACTGCTGATCGGGCCTTCGCTGGCGGCCTTGGGCAACCCATCGGGATGCTTGGCTTTCCTGAGCAGCAGCACCGCGACGAAGCTGACACCGCAGTTGGCGCAGGTGACCTCAACCGTGCAATGCCCGTCAGCCTCGTTGAGCAGCTTGACCTGGCAGTCGGCGAGCGCCTGGGAGCAGGCGAGGCATTTGTAGTACTTGGCCCGCTCCTTGATCAGGGCGATCAGGTTCACTGGTTTTCACTATAGACGGCGGTTGCGCGGGGGCGAAGCGGCCGATTCTGAATCACCCACCGAGCCGGTAGATCCGGATGTAGGGGCCGGGCCGAACCCAGCCGCCGTAGCCGGCGAGCGGCACATAGTAGGTATCGATGGGGTCGAAAACGCTGTCGGGACAGCCGGCGGTCGGCGAAAAGGTCGCCAGCGGCGGTCCCTGCGCCTGCAGCGCCCGCTCCAGCGGGCTATCCACGCGGCACCCGGTTCCCGGCGTTTCGTAGCCGACGACCACGTAACTAATCCCCTCACTCCGAAAGGCGTCGAGCGACGTCAGCTGCAGGTCGTCGCGGGTCAGCTCATGGATGGTGTACTGCGTCTCGAGACGGCTGTCGAGGAAGGATGCGATGTAGGCATCGGTCGCACCGTGGCTGTGTTCGCCGCTATCGATCATCGCCTGGTCGTGAGCGGGACCCGCCATGTAGGGCAGGGCGGCGCGGCTGCCGGCGGATACATGCTGCGCCAGCCAGTCGAAGGCGAGCGTGCGCGTGTCCTGCTGCTGGATCAAGAGGTCATAGCGGACGTCGTGCACCAGCGGCGCCACCCCGATCAGCACGAACGCCACCGCGAGCGCGAGCCGACGGGCTCGACCGCCGGCGGTCCGTTCGACGAGCACCGCCAGGGCGCGACCACCGAGCAGGAGCAGGAAGGGGATCATCGGATCGGCGTAGCGGAAGAAGACGGACCGACCGGCACCGATCAGCAGCACGTAGACCGCGAGGAAGGTAAGGATGATCACGTCGGCTGGTTGCCGCCGCCATGCCGCATAGGCGACGCCGACGATCGCGAGCAGCACCAGCACCGGATCGACGCCAGACCATAGCGCGAGGCTTAGCTGCACCCAACCAATCGCCGGCGCGGTCGCCTTTCCGAGGTGCGCAAAGATGTAGCCGATGCCGTGCTGCGTCATGGCGGGGTCGAGCACCAGGAAAGGGGACGTGATGGCGAGGGTGACAATACCGATGGCAGCAATCAGCCCCAGCCATGCCAGGATTCGTGGCGCCCGGGTGCGCTCCACCCGGGCACGGAGCACTTGGGCGGCGGCGATGCCGGCAAACACCAGCGCCCCGTTGTACTTCAGGCTGGCGGCGACGCCCAGGCTGATGCCGTTGAGTAGCAGCGGCCGCACACCGCGGCAGTGGATGGTGCGATAGGCGAGGTACAGCGCGACGACGCAGGCCAGGGTGAGCGGGATATCGAGCGTCGCGAAGTGGCTGTCGCGGACGTGGAGGAAGGCGACCGCCAGGGCCGCTGCTCCAAGAAAGCCGGCCAACCATCCGTACGCCCGGCGGCCAAACTCGAAGACGAGCAGCACCGTCAGGCTGCCCAGCAGCGCGTCGAGGACGCGCACCCACAGATACCCGGACGCCTGGTCCTGGAGGAGCCCGATCAGGCGAAACGGCGCAAGCCACGCTGCCGCGACATAGAAATAGAGGTGCGGCCAGTCGGCGAAGTGCGGATCGAGGATGCCGTGGAAGATGCCCATGGCGCGTCCCACCGTGACGTCTTCGTCCGGTCGATAGAGCGCGGGCAGCCCGAAGTTGATCCCCCAGAGCCGCAGCCCGGCGGCGACGATGAACAGGCCGGCCACCGCGCCGGCGGCCACAGGGGGCGGGCGGTCCGGGTTAGCCGCCGACGAGGTCCGGCCGGGTGGGGCCGTAGAGGTCGACCGGCACGGGCGTGGGCTCGTGCTTCCTGGCCTCGAGCTTCTTCACGGCGTCGATGGCGGCAGTCGTCGCATCACCGACCGCGGTTGTAATCTGCCGCGTCAGCTGCGACCGCACGTCGCCCGCCGCGTAGACGCCGGGCAGGCTGGTCTGCATGGTCGAGTCCGTCACCAGGAATCCGAGCGGGTCGTGCTCGACGTGGTCTCGATGGTCGAAGAACTGGACGTTCGGTTGGAACCCGATGAAGACAAACAGTCCGGTGACCTTCAGGGGGCGCGTCTGACCGGTAACAACGTCCTTCAGCGTGATCTCTTTGACCTGTCCATCGTCACCCTTGACTTCGGTGACGATCGTGTTGGTGATCAGCTCGACCTTGGGATGCTTGCGTGCTGCCTCGACGAGGATGGCCTGCGCTCGAAACTGCTCGCGCCGGTGGATGATATAAACCTTCTTCGCAAATCGGGTCAAAAACACGCCCTCTTCGAGGGCGGCGTCCCCGCCGCCGACGACCGCCACTTCCTCTTCCTTGAAGAAGGCCCCGTCACAGACGGCGCACTGCGAGACACCGCGCCCCTGGAACTCGGTCTCGCCCGGGATCCCGAGCTTCAGCGGCTCGCCGCCCGCGGTCAGGATGACGAAGTCGGCGGTGTACTCGCCGTCCTCGGTCTGCACCACCTGCTTGTCCCCGCGTCGCTGGATGCCGGTTACGCGCGCGGTTTCCAGGTCGACGCCGAACTTGACGGCCTGGTCGGCCATGCGCTGCGCCAGCTCCGGTCCTGTGATGTGGTCGAAACCCGGGTAGTCCTCGATGGCCTCGGTGTTCAGCAGCTGTCCACCGGGCGCGCCCCGCTCGAGCAGCACGGTCTTGACCCGCGCCCGCCCGGCGTAGAGTGCGGCGGTCAACCCGGCGGGTCCACCGCCGATGATGACGAGGTCGTACTGCCGGTTCTTTTCCATCGCTTGCGAATCTCCCATGTTATCTAAGCCCTTTTCTTCCTTCAGTATTCCCAGATTGGCCCCTGGCCGAACAGCGCCAGATTACGGCTGGTTGCGAGCCCGTAACGCCCGGCGGTATATAACTGCGGAAGCGGATGCGTGAGAACGAGAGAACCGGTGCTGCCGTCGCTTCCTCCGGGAAGATCGTCCCGCTCCCTCACGCCGACGCCGCGCACGGCCAGGATCACCTCACTTGGGCCTACCAGACGCATGTGACAGCCATCTATCAATACATCTACGGCCGAGTCGGCAACCGTCCGGACGCCGAGGACCTCACCGCCCAGGTGTTCGTAAAGGCAATCAACGGCATGCGCAGCGATGTCTCGGTTCCCGAGTTGCGCAGCTGGCTGTACCGCGTCGCCCAGACGACGCTGGCGGACCACTGGCGGGAGTATTACGCGGAAGGCGCCGGTGAGCTCGAGGACGACGTGACTCAGCAGCCCGCGCCCCGGGAGAATCCCGAAGCGGTCCAGCGGGTGGACTCGCTGCTCGCCACCCTCCCCGAGAGTTACCGGCGGGTCCTCGAACTGCGCTTCCTGCGCGGCTATTCGGTCCGGGAGACCGCCCAGGAGCTCAACCTCAGCGAGACCAACGTGAAGGTGCTCCAGTTCCGGGCGCTCAACCGGGCCGGACGCGACCGCGGGAGGCCGTCGTGAACGACGATCCCGAACAGCTCGATCAACACGTCGAGGATCTGTTGCAGGACCGCCGTCCCGAGCGTACGCCGCTGGCCGACGAAGACGCCCTGCGGGCGCGCCAGACGGCCGCCATGTTGCGAGCTGCCAAGCCTGGAGCCGGCCTGCCGTCGAAGGAGTTCCTGGAGCGAATGCAGGGCTCGATTCACGACTGGGTCGGAGAGCGGTCGGCCCAGCCGCAACCGGCCGCGCGCCCCAGCCGCCGATCGCTGCTGTTGACGGGTGCCACCGGCATCGCCGCCGGCATCGCGGCGATGGTCGGAATTCAGCAGCTCGTCAAGACGGAGCCCAAGAAGGCCGCGCAGGGGGCGCTGGTCGTCGGGAACGGCAGCTGGAAGCCGGTCAGGGCGCTGGCGGAACTGCCCGAGGGCACCCCGATCGCTTTCCGCTCGGGAGCGATCGAGGGGTTCCTGATCCGCCAGGGACAGGACGTCAAGGGTCTGTCGGCGATCTGCACCCACATGGCCTGCATCCTCAACTACAGCAAGTTCCGTGATCGGTTCGAGTGCCCCTGCCACGGGGCGACCTTTGAGAAGGACGGCCAGCCGACCAACTATTCGAGTCCACTCTCGCCGTTGCCGTCACTGCAGGTCAAGGTCGAAAAGGGCCAGGTCGAAGTCTTCGCGGTCTGATAACTTCCCCTCCGCCTCTGGGGGGAGCACAGGGCTGGGGCGTAACCCCTTGCCGTACGAGTAAGCAGTGACACGAACAGCACGGACGATGGCGATGCTGGCCTTTTCCGCAATTACACTGGCCGCATGTGGAGGCTCGACCAGTGGTCCCGCGGCAACCACATCGGCCTCCCCATCAGCCTCGCCGACCCCAACAACGACACCGACCCCGTCGGCTGCGCCGGTGGTTCTCGCCCAAAGCGTGGGCACCATGGGAACCATCCTGGTAGCCGGGTCCAACAGCCACACCGTCTACAACTTCGACAGCGATAGTCCGGGCGTGAGCAAGTGCACCGGTGGGTGCGCGAGCATCTGGCCGCCTGTCAGCATCGCCAGCGGCATCACGCCAACCGGCGGTCCCGGTGTCACCGGACAATTGGGGACGATCACCCGCAGCGACGGCTCGCTCCAGGTGACCTACAAAGGGCTGCCGCTCTATTTCTTCCACAGCGACACCCAGCCAGGTGACACCAGGGGCAACTACACCGGTTGGAGCCTGGTCAAGCCGTAACGCCCGTTCGGGACCAGCCGCTACCGATTCGACGAGGCCATCCAGCCGGCAATCTGAGCCCGCGAGTTGAACCCGAGCTTGTTCAGGATGCTCCGCACATGGCTGTCCACCGTGCGCTCTGATATGAACAGCCTCGTTCCGATCTGCTTGTTGCTCAGGCCCTCCGCGACCAGGCGTGCAACATCGGCCTCACGCTTCCCTAGCAAGGCATTGCCCTCGTCGTTCGCACCTGCCGTGGCGGGCGCGCGAGTGGGCTCCCCGAGCGCCAGCCAGATGGCATGGTCGCGGCTCAGTCGTTTTCCCGCATTCATCTCGGCGTCGAACGTCAATCGCCCAATGGCTGCGACCGCCAGCTCTTCCGCCTGGGCAATCAACGGAGCCAGGAACGGAATGAGGTGTGCCCCGGCCTGCATTCGGACGGTTTCCGCTGCGCCGAGCAGCTGCGCGGCGACCCGTGCCTGGCCCGAGCCAGCTGCCACGCAGCCCAGACCATCAAGCAGGGCGTACTGGGCGACCCGGTCGTCGATCCGCTGCGCGATCTTCAGCGCTTCCCCGTAGTAGCCCTTTGCCTGCTCGAGATTGCCGGTGATCAGGGCGGTCCCGCCGCTGTTCAGCAGCATCATCTCGAGGCTGTACAGATCACCAATGTCTCGGCTCAGGCGAACCCCTTCGGCGGATGCTGCCTTAACCGCCTCGATATCTCCTTCAAAGAATCCGTTCAGCGCTTGAGCCTGGAGAACCGAGATCCGGGTAGCGAAGTCATCGAGAGGACGGGTCACGATCACCGCCTCATCCAGCAACCGCATCGCCGATGCACGGTCACCGGCGACGTTCTCAGCGATCGATGCCATCGAAAGCGATTGCGAGAGCAGGCTGGGCTGAGCCAACGTTCGAGCGGTCGCGACCGCGTGTTCGAGGGCTGGCCGGGCAGCGCTCGCATCAGCCTTCAGTACGGCCAGAAATCCACGGAGGAAGTACGCCCAGAACTGCACCTCTGGATGGCCGCCTCCGCAGGCGAGCAGGTCGTTCAGCCAGTGGACCCCTTCCGTTGTCGCCCGCGTGATCCAGTACCAGCCAACGGAGGTTGCCAGATCGAGTCCGTTTAACGAGTCACGCCGAGTTAGACATCGCCCCAGCACGGCCCGGATGTTGTCCATCTCGAGATCCATCCATTGGAGCCACTCGGCAAGGCGATATCGGCTTTGCCCCACCGATTGCCGGCACACCAGCCGGTAATAGTCGGTGGCTCGCTCTTCGATTACCTCCTGCTCGCCGGCCTCTCGCAATTTGAGGCGGGCAAATTCGCGCATGGTTTCGTGCAGCCGATAGCAAGCCAGACCGTTGACGTCCTCCTTCATGACCAGGGACTTATCGACGAGTGATGAGAGCGCGTCAAATGAGTGGGCCGCTGGTACCTCATCAGGCGCGCAAACCGATTCGACGTCTTCGAGAGTGAAGCGGCCGGCGAACACGCACAACCGTCCCAGCAGCGCGCGCTCCCCGGCATCCAACAGCTCGTAGCTCCACTCGATCGTGGTTTGCAATGTTTGATGGCGGGGCAGCGCCGCCCGGCCACCTCCCGTCAGGAGACCGAAGCGGTCGTTCAAGCGATTGCGGATCTGCTCCACGGTGAGTACTCGCGTTCTCACCGCAGCCAGCTCGATGGCCAGGGGAAGGCCATCCAGCCTCCGGCACACCTCAACTACTGCGGACCGGTTCGACTCCGTCAGCTCGAAACCGCCCGAGGCGGCAGCGGCGCGCTCCCTGAACAGCATGACCGCTTCGTTTTGTTGCAGCTGATCGAGAGGCGCAGCCGGTTGACCGGAAGGCAGTTCGAGCGGCGGAACCGGAATCACGTGCTCGCCATCCACGGACAACGGCTCGCGACTGGTGGCGATCACGCGCACATCGGGAGCCGCTCGCATGACCTCATCAATCAGCTGGGCCGCCGCGCCAATCAGGTGCTCGCAATTGTCCACCAGGAGTAAGAGCTGCTTGTCCTTCAGGTAGGCGAGCAGAAGAACCAGGGGCTCGGTTGCCGCCTGGTCCCGCAGGTCAAGCGCCAGCATGGCGGCGTTGCTCACCTGGCCGGGATCACGCACGTCCGCCAGCTCGACCAGCCAGGCGCCGTCGCGGAAGCCGCGCCCGAGTGATGTCGCAACCCGGACCGCAAGACGAGTCTTCCCGACTCCGCCCGGTCCGACGAGGCTGACCAGGCGGGCGCCGCTGAGCTTCTTTCGAACGTCCGCAATCTCGCGGCGGCGGCCGATGAAGCTCGTCGCCTCAGCCGGCAGGTTGCCTGACCGGCGGGAGGGCCTGGCCATGCTGACAAGGACGTTACTACGCTCCGAGTTACCGGATGACTAGGCGCCGGATCAGTAATTCCACGGATTCCAGCGCTCCGCCGTCTGGCTAGCCTGAGACCCATGCCTGAGGAGCTTCCGGTCCAGCGAGTGGAGGTCAGTTTCGTCGGCACCCCTCCCACCGCAGAGATCGAACGCGCCTCGGGAGTCAGCGAGGTTGAGATTGAGGGGGCGACTCTGCGCTGCGTGGTCTGCGGCAGCTTTCAGCCATTTCTCGAGGCGTTGCGTGGCCATGAGGTGATCAAGCTCACGTCAACGCCGACGCAGCTCGAAGAGGGTCGATGATGGAAGGGATTGATGCGTCGCCCGGCACCAGGGCGAGGATTATCGGTCTCATGTGACGATGGGCGGAATTAACTCAGAAGAGGTAAAGAAACATGGTTAGCAGTTACCCCGTGCAGTTCGACGTCGACTTCCCGGCCCGACCGCTTGATCGGATCGCCACCGCCTTCCGGATCTTCGCGGCGATCCCGATTCTCATCGTGCTCGGCACGCTGTCGGGCGAGACGCTTCACGCCAACGAACATACGACGACCTACACGCTGGCCAGCGGCGGCGGCGTCCTGTTCCTGCCGCTCGTGCTGATGATTCTGTTCCGTCAGAAGTATCCCCGCTGGTGGTTCGACTGGAACCTCAATTTCCTGCGTTTCTCGAATCGCGTCACCGCTTATCTCGCCCTGCTCGATGACCACTATCCATCAACCGACCAGGAGCAGGCTGTCCACCTCAACTTCCCGTATCCAGACGTGACTCAGATGAACCGCTGGCTACCCCTGGTCAAGTGGCTCCTCGCCATTCCGCACTATGTCGTGCTCTTCTTTCTTGCAATCGGCGCCCTGGTCGCAGTCATCATTGCCTGGTTTGCCATTCTCTTCACCGGCACGTATCCCCGCGGCCTGTTCGACTACGTCGTCGGTGTCCTTCGATGGAGCAACCGGGTCAACGGCTATGCCCTGGCGCTGGTGACCGACCAGTATCCACCCTTCAGCCTCCGCTGAAATGAGAGCGGTGGTCTACGACCGATACGGGCCGCCCGAGGTTCTTCGACTCGAGGACATCGAGCGGCCCGTCCCCGCGGACGACGAGGTCCTCGTCAAGGTCCACGCCACCACGGTCAACCGGTTGGACACCGCCACCCGTGAGGCCAACCGACGCAGCGGTCTGGCCATCTCGTTCCTCAGCCGCCTGGTCTCGGGCGTCCGCCGGCCAAGGCACCGCGTCCTCGGAACCGAATTTGCGGGAGAGGTCGAGGCCGTCGGCGCCGCTGTTAGCGAGTTCGCGGTCGGGGACCAGGTCTTCGGTACCAGTGGGCTCAGGTTCGGGGCACATGCGGAATTCATTGCCATCCCGGCCAGCGCCCGAATCGCGCCCATGCCGGCCGGAATGAGCTTCGAGGAGGCGGCGCCAATCTGCGACGGAGCCCTCAATGCGCTGACGTGCCTGAAACAGGCGGATCTCGAAAAGGGCCGGAGGATCCTTATCTACGGCGCGTCGGGGGCCATCGGCACCGCGGGCGTCCAGCTGGCCAGGTACTTCGGCGCCGACGTCACCGCCGTGTGCAACACGAAGAACCTCGAGCTCGTGCGATCGCTTGGCGCGAACAGGGTGATCGACTACACGCAGGAAGACTTCATGAAGAACGGCCAGACCTACGACATCATCTTCGACGCGGTCGGAAAACTGTCCTTCAGGCAAAGCCGCGGCTCGCTGGAGCCGCACGGGATCTTCCTCCCAACCGACGGCTTCGCGAATCTCATCTGGGCGCTGCTCACCCCGCGCCTCGGAGGCAAGACGGTGCTCTTTCAGATACCACCTCGACAGACGAAACAGGACGTCCTCTTCCTCAAGCAGCTCATCGAGGCCGGGAGCTACCGGCCGGTCATCGACCGGCGCTACCCTCTGGAGGATATGGTCGAGGCGACGAAGTACGTTGAGACGGAGCAGAAGACAGGAAACGTGGTGCTGACCGTTAGCCCCGCTTAGAAGGAGTACATCATGGCTCGGATCGCGTGGATCGAGGACGACGACGCCTCTGGCGCGATCGCCGATGTCTACCGTGAGCTGAAGCAAACGTCGATGAGGGGAAACGTTCCCGACATTCTGCGGACGATGAGCCTACGACCCGACTTCCTGCGTGCCATCGACCAAGCCAGCCGGCTTCATTTCACCGATGGGGCGCTCAGCCGGGCTGAGCACGAAATGATCGCCTCCTACGTCTCGGCGCTCAACCGCTGCCACTATTGACTCAGCAGCCATGCCTGGTTCCTGCAGTTGCAGGGTGAGCAGTATTCGCAGGCGGCGGCGGCTCTGCGTGATGGGGACCTCAACGCCGCCGGCCTAACTCCGAAGCACCGACTGCTCCTGGAATTCGTCGAAACGCTAACCCGCCACGCGTATCGCATCACCGACGAGCAGGTCCAGGGGCTGCGTGAAGCCGGGTGGACGGACGCGCAGATCGCCGAAGCCGTCTACGACGGCGCGCTCTTCAACCTCTTTGTCCGCCTTGCCGATGCCTTCGACATCCATCCCGACCCCTCGTTCGACGCGACGGGCGTTCCCGCGGTCCTGAGCAAACCTGATGGGGTCTGAGCCTTATTGCACCGTGGCGCTGTCAAGCAACTGGGCAGCGACGGACGAGCTCGGCGCGTCCAGCAGGAAGATGAAGTCGTAGTAATGGGCGGTCGTCGCGACCCTGACCTGGTGGACCAGCGCCGGACAACCGCCGGCGCCCAGCCTGATGTTGAACACGCGGTCGGTGGCGGGAAGGTCCCCGACAAGCGTCTGCTCAGTGGAAAGCACCGTCCACGTAGACGGGCGCGGCAGGACGGATGGCACAACTGGCTCCGGCGGCGCCTGGTTACTGGAGCCACTCTCGACATAGAGCAGCGTCAGCGGGCCGTTTTTGTAGTGCGCCTCCGCCTTCCCCGGTGCCACCGACTGCAATTGATAGCCAGCTGGCAGCCAGATCTTCAGCGAGTCGGTTGAGGCCGGGCTGATGGGATAGCTCGTCGTATAGCGCCCGCTCAGCCAACCATCCCGCCCGTCGCTCAGGCGAATTCGATACCAGGCGCCATCCGGCTTGCTCTGTTCCTCCTGGACGCTCACCTGCGTTCCGGTCGGTAACGTCACGAGGCGGGTCGCCGAAGACGAGGGGGCGGCCCGAACGTTGACCCCGTCCGAAGCATGGATCCAGGCGTTCCGCGGGATCGTCCGGGGTTGCTCGAGCCGGCGGACCACGACGTCTGGACACGTGCCACCAGCGGAGGGCGTGACCAGCTCGCTCGACGTCTGCGAGCCAGATAGGGACAGGGCGACGTGATGGTCCCAGGGCCGGAAGACTGCGAGTCCGACCTCAGCACCGAACAGGGCAATGACCAGGCCCCACGCGGCCAGCGCCGTCTTTGTCACGAAGCTAGCCGCGCCCCGGGTTGTCGGGCGTCGCCGTCACGGTGGCCGCGTTTGAACGCTGGGCGCTGACGTCGCCGATCGTGCAGCTGACCGTCGTCGTCGCGTTGTAGCCGACGTCCGGCACAACCTGCGCCTGGCAGCGACCGACCGGCTGTCGAGAGGCCGTGTCCGTCATGACGAAGGTGATCGTGGATGGCGCTCGGGCACCAGTCATGCCGCCCAGGTTCTTGAGTAGCCCCGAGACCGCACACGGCGAGGCGCATCCCGAAGTGTCGACCGATAAAACCGTATAGATGGGTGGCAGGGTGCTGAGGTTCGAGAAATCGATAACGTCGACGGGCGCTGAGATCCGAAAGTCGCTGTTGTAATTGACGAACCGAAGGTCAGCGTCGCGAATGCCGTCAACGACAACACCGTGTTTCAGGCGCACGCGTAGCACGCGATAGGGCGCCTGCGCGGTGATGAACACATCTCCACGCGCGCTGGACAGCTCGACCGCATCGATTCCATCCACCGACACGTGGTCGATCCGCTGCGTCACCGCCTGCCCGAGAAACGTCGACCTGAGGGCATCACCATCGGTGAGGTCCGTCAGCTGGGGGACGTGCCCGGCCGAGCCCTTCCACCATCCATTTCCAGCTGCCTTGACAAAGCTGCGAGAGACAAGATCGCTGCCCATGTGCGCAGACAGAAACTGCTGCCCGCGAAAATAGGCGTCGGTGCCTAGGTTTATGGCCTCCAGCTTGACATCGGACGTCGTGACGGTGACGTGCTCGGCACTTGGCCGGCTCAGCTGCAGGTCGATCGACCACCGGTTGCTTCCGTCGCTGTACGACCCCGTGATCTCGAAGCTGTCCGCCGCGGCCAGGGTGCCGGTCGCGCCGGTTTCGAGGCTGCGCGTCGTGGGCAGGTCGAGAGCGAACGGAAGGGCACAGGCTGAGAGCGCGGCGGCGACAACGGCTCCGGCCAACCCGGCCCGCGCTCGGTACGACGCCTGCGACAGGGAGCGAAACGTTAACAAGGCGTTGAGGGTGTAACGGGTTGGGTATTCCAACCGTTACTCAATGGTGAGCGCCAAGCGCCGGGCGGCGCGCCTGTTCGGCCGGGAATACACGGTCATCCTCCCGAGCATCCGCGATCCCCGGCTGCACGTCGCCGCGGTGCTGGTGACGCTCCAGGTGCTGGGCCAGACGGTGCTCGGCTTCCGGCTCTCAGTGGCGCAGATTCTCATCTGTCTCGCCACCGGCGCGGTGATCGAATTCGTCGTCGCCTTCTTCAAGGACAGCGCCATCATGTGGCCGGCGAGCGGTTTGCTGACGGGCAATAGTACCGCCTTCATTCTGCGAACTCCCGGCACGCTTCATGGCCAATGGTGGAGTACGCATGGGATCTGGATCTTTATTGGCGTGGTCGCCATCTCGATGGCGTCGAAGTACCTGATCCGCTGGCGTGGGCGTCATATCTTCAACCCCTCGAACCTTGGCCTGGTGATCGCCTTCGTCGCATTGGGGCCCAAGCTCACGGAGCCGCAGGATTTGTGGTGGATTCCGCCGGGTCCCTGGCTGATTGTGACCTACGCGGTCCTCGTGGTTGGGGGGCTGCTGATCGCCTGGGAACTGCGATTACTCGGCCTGGAGATCGCCTTCATGGCCGGGTTTGCCGCTTTTACCGCCCTGGCACTTGCCCTCGTGCCCGACCATTGCATGGTCGCCAGCTGGCACGTGGCCCCAATGTGCGGACGCGAACTCTGGCAAATCCTGGTGACGTCACCGGAACTCCTCGTCTTCGGCCTCTTCATGATTCCCGACCCTCGGACCGTCCCCGACGGCCCGGTGGCGCGTGTGGCCTTCGGCATTGTCGTGGCCATCCTGGCGGTGCTGTTGATCGGCCCGACTTCGCTCGAGTTCTGGACCAAGACCGCGATCCTGGCCAGCCTGGTCATCGCCTGTGCCTTGCGCTTTGCGCTGGTGCGGTTTCTGTCCCCACTTGAAGCCCGGGACAGGCAGAGGGCCGGGAGACGTCGCCTCGGCTGGCGCCTACCGGCCGCCCTCGCCGTCGCTCTGCTATTTGTTGGCACCCTTCCGGTGGCCGCCGATCTCTCAACCCACAGCCCGGAGCCGGCCGCCGGGCTCGCCGACGGGACGACCCCAACCCTGAAGCTCACCGTTGGTGACGGACCCGACGTGGCCAGCTGGGTATCGACCTCCGCCAGGATCGCCCTGCCGCCACAGGGAAACTCGGGACCAGCCTCCGCATCGGCACAACTGTGGATCCTGCCGACGATTCCGACGGCAACCATCGCGCCGAACGTGGTCGCCTTCGATAAGTCCGCGCCGCAGAACGGTGACAAGTGGACGCATGACGTGGTGCTCGACCTCATCATCGAATCCGAGGCGCGTCGCGCCCACGATTTCCAGCTGGCAGAGAGCGGCGCCTCGGGCGACGCGCTCAAGGAATTCACCGACGTGATCAAGGACGACATCAGCGCCGGAAAGATCATCCAGAAGACCTACAGCTTCGACAAGGTCAGTCTCAACCTCTACCTCCCGAAGTTCAGCAGCCAGGCTTCGCGGCTGGTCGGGGTCAGCCTGCAGGGAACGAGCACCTTTATCACACGAGACGCGTCCGGCAACGTGCTCTCGCAGTCGAGTACGCCGTACTCGAAGAGCTGGGGTCTCGACACCTTCTCGAGCGGCAGCCACATGGTGATCATCAACGACTACACGGACCTCGCCCCCGCCCCCTGATCCCGTAGCGGTACGATCGGCTCGGAGTGTTCACCCCCTGGGACCTGCTGTGGCTGTTTTTCATCTTCAGCTCGCTGCAGCCGGTCGTCCAGAAATACCTGCTCGCGCAGGCCAGGCGGCGAACCCTCGCCAGGATCGCCCAGAAGCGCGACGCGACCGTGATCACCCTGATCCACCGTCAGGAAACGCTGAGCCTGCTGGGGATCCCGCTGGCGCGCTACATCGACATTGACGACTCGCAGAGCGTGCTGCGAGCCATCCGGGAGACGCCACCCAAAAAGTCGATCGAGATCATCCTGCATACGCCCGGCGGGCTGGTGCTGGCGGCGAGCCAGATCGCTCGAGCGCTGGCGGACCACGACGGTCGAATCGTCGCCGTGGTCCCGCATTACGCGATGAGCGGCGGCACGTTGATCGCGCTCGCGGCGGACGAGATCATCCTGGATCGACACGCAGCGCTGGGACCGGTCGATCCGCAGCTGGGTCAGTACGCCGCGCGGTCCCTGGTCGACGTGGCGGCATTGCCGGGGCGTCATAACGATGAGACGCTCCTGCTGGCGGACGTCGGCCGTAAGGCGCTGCGCCAGGTGGAGGCGACCGTCCGAACGCTTCTCGAGAAGCACATGGAGCCCGCGCGCGCCCAGGATGTCGCGCGTCTGCTGGCGACCGGGACCTGGACGCACGACCACCCGTTGATGGCGCCGGAGCTCGAGGAGCTCGGCCTGCCTGTGAAAGTCGGCGTGCCCGCCGAGGAGCGGCTCCTCATGGACCTCTACCCCCAACCGCGAGGGCGCGAGTCCGCCGTCGAGTACGTTCCGGGTCCAAGGCTTCCGCCCCCGGTTCCGCAGCGGCACGATGTTCCCCCAGATCGCGGTTAGAAGCCGGCCGCTACTGACGGACGATCGCCGGCGCGCGCCCGCGTAGGACGAACTTCTGGATCTTCCCGGTTGCGGTCTTCGGGAGCTCCTCGACGAAGGTGAACCACTGGGGGACTTTGAAGTGGGCGAGCCGCGCTCGCGCGAATTCTCGAAGCTCTTGCTCGCTCGCCGTCTGACCGGTCTTTAAGACCACGAAGGCGCAGGGCGCCTCACCCCAGCGCTCGTGCGGAAGGCCGACAACCGCGACCTCCTGAACCGCAGGATGTCGCAGGAGGCAGCCCTCGACCTCGACCGATGAAATATTCTCGCCGCCGCTGATGATGACGTCCTTGAGCCGGTCGCGGATCTCGGCATAGCCGTCGGGGTGAACGACGGCGGCGTCGCCGGTGTGGAACCAGCCGTTGCGGATCGCTTTATTCGTCGCATCGGGATCCCGGTAGTAACCCTCGAGGACAACATTGCCACGCACCACGATCTCGCCGATGGCGCTGCCATCGTGGGGCACCTCCTGACCGGTCTCCGTATCCACCACCCGCAGATCGCCGGACGTGATCAGTTCGACACCCTGCCGTGCTTTGATGGCCGCGCGTTCGGCCGGCGGCAGGTTCGCGTGCTCCGGCAGCGGATCGCAGACTGTGATGAACGGTGAGGTCTCGGTGAGCCCGTACATCTGCGTGACTTCCCAGCCCAGCTCACCCTCGAGCCGCTCGATGGTGGCGGCGGCAGGCGGGGCCCCAGCGGTGACAACCTGCACGCCTCGCGGGGCGTCGCTACGGACGTCGGCCGGGGCATTGGCCAGGCTGATCAAGACCGTCGGCGCCGCGCACATCCAGGTGACGCGCTGCTCGCGGATCAGCCGGAAGACCGCCGCCGGCTCCGCCTTGGGCAGACAGATGTGGGTTGCACCCGCCGCGGTGACGATCCAAACGAAGGTCCAGCCGTTCGCGTGAAACATCGGCAGCGTCCACAGATATCGGTCACCGATCCCGATCCGAAGGTGAATCAGCGTCCCGATCGCGTTGAGGTACGCGTTGCGGTGGGTGATCATGACCCCCTTCGGTCGCGCCGTGGTGCCACTGGTGTAGTTGATGGTGAGCAGGTCGCCCTCGGAAATGTCGGGGCGTGTCACCCCAGGCGACTGGGCCCGAAGCGCGGTCTCGTAGTCGAGCCAACCTTCCCGCTTGCCGCTGAGCGCGACGAAATGCTCGACCATTGGTAGGCGGTCCCGAATGCTGTCGACGCCCTCCAGGTAGTCCTCCCAGGCGCACACAACCGTCGCACCGGCGTGCTCGATGATGTAGGCAAAATCGTCAACCGACAGACGGAAGTTGATCGGGACGAGGACCGCGCCAATCTGCGGCACGGCGTAAAAGGACTCGAGCTGCTGGTGGACGTTGGGCGCGATATAGGCGACGCGATCACCCTGTGCGACGCTGAGGCGCTGCAGGGCGGTTGACCAGCGGTCGCAACGCTCGAAGAACTGCTCGTAGGTGAGCCGAAGGTCGCCGTCGACGACCGCCTCGCGCTGCGGGTGCAACCGTCGAGTCCGTCGCATGAACTCGAGTGGCGTCAGCGGCGTCTCCATCGAGCCTTCCTCCTCTAGCTCCCCGGCTTTGCGCCGAGTTTAGCCCGGCTGGTTGGCTATGGCAAGGCGGCGTCACGAGGCTGGTGGCGCAGAAACCCTCGCCACCAGCCCCGGTCGGATCGTTAGTCAGTCGCGATGGTTGCTCTTGTCGCCGCCGCCCTCGCCGTTGTCATGCGACAGAGCGAGTTTCCAGACAGTGCCGCCGTGCGGACAGAATCCGGGGATTCCGGCTGCCGGGCAGGTACTGTCGGCGCTGAAGTACAGATTGCCATCTGGCCCGACCACGTCCATGTTCGGGAAATTGAGCCCGCTCGCAATTACCGAAGATGTTCCCTCGGTATCAATCTTGACGATGTCGCCCGTGAACGGCTGCGGCGGGGTCGGCGTGGTCCACATGTTGACGAAGTAGGCGTTCCCCTGCCCGTCTGCGGTGCAGCCGGTCACATGCTTGAGGTCCGAGTTGGCGACGAGCGTCGCCGACCGGCCGTGCACGCGGTAGAGGCGGCCGGCCAGCGTGGCGACCCAGAGACCATCGCCGGCCTTGGCGATGCAGGTGGGCACCTCATCGGTCGGGAACGCATCCTGCCGGAACGGGAAGTAATCGAGGACACTGATGTGGCCGCCGTTGTTCACGAACACCAGCGTGTTCGCCCCGGCATCGGCGACATAGGAACCACCGTTGACGGCCAGGACGCCATTGGGGTTCGAGTCGTGCTCCTGGTTCGGGATATTGGCGGTGTAGTCGAAGCCGAACGCTCCTACGCCCGCGACCTTGCGCCAGGCGCCGTTCGCCTTCACTGATAGCAAGGCGCCGGCCTCCTTCTTGGCGGCGTCGACATCCGCCACGCATTCGGCGTCGGCGGCGGCGCACTGGTAGTTGGCAAACGCCTGTGGGAACACGCCCACGATCGCCATGAGCTTGCCGTCACGTGCGGAAATTCCGCTCACTCCCAGGGGTGAGCCCGGATCATTTGGACCGAAGAACTCATCCGCCGAGAAGAGATGGTCGACGATCGCGACGTGAGTTCCGGTGGCGGTATTCACCTGCGAGATCTGCGACGTGCGGCCGAAGCAGATGGTCGGTGTTCCCGCGATGC
This sequence comes from Chloroflexota bacterium, assembly GCA_034666565.1. Classification (GTDB taxonomy): domain Bacteria; phylum Chloroflexota; class Dormibacteria; order CF-121; family CF-121; genus CF-13. The sequence goes on along the minus strand of JAXDLN010000120.1, from coordinate 37,927 downwards.
AGTTCTTGCCGCCGTGGCCCGCTTCGGCCACCATAAGTTTGCCTTTTAGGAACTCGACACCGCGTGGGCTATCCAGCCCACCCGCCACCAGCGTGGGCGTGCCGGCGACGGACGCGGACGCGGGCGTGGGCACCAGGACCCCCACCGCCATGAATACGATTGCAGCCAAGGTAAATCGGACTTTCACGTGTATCCCTCCACGAAACCCTTAATCCCCCGTTAACGACACTTAACGCCGCTCTCAGGCGGCCAGCAGAATGGTAGCCCCGGCGGGAACCCCCGTCAATGGGCGGAGAAACCAAAAGCGGCCGCGCTGCGTTGCATGTCCCACGGGGCTTTTGCCGGCTCTTCGTTAGACTCGAACCACCGAAGATGGACCAGGTTTTGAATACACCAGTGCTCGACCGGATCAAGCGTCCGGCCGATCTGCGCTCGCTGAGCGATCCCGAGTTGCACGCCCTGGCGGAGGAGATCCGGCAGTTCCTGGTCGCCACCGTCTCGAAAACCGGTGGCCACCTCGGCCCCAACCTCGGCGTGGTGGAACTGACCCTGGCGCTTCACCGGGTTTTCGATAGTCCGAAGGACCGGATCCTCTGGGACACCGGGCACCAGGCCTACGTGCACAAGCTCCTGACGCGCCCGCGCGACGGCTTCACGCGGCTGCGCAAGCTCGGCGGCATGAGCGGCTACCCCAACCGTACGGAAAGCGAGCACGACTTCATCGAGAACAGCCATGCTTCGACCGGGCTGAGCTATGCCTCGGGGATGGCCGAGGCCGCACGCCGGCAACCCGACGCGGGCCGGGTGATCGTGGTCGTCGGCGATGGTGCCTTGACCGGCGGCATGGCCTACGAGGCACTGAACAACATCGGCCATCGAAAGACGCCGGTGATCATCGTGGTCAACGACAACGGCCGCTCCTACGCCCCGACGGTCGGCGGGCTGGCCCAACACCTGGCGCAACAGCTCACCGTCCTCAACCCCAGCTATCACCGCACCAAGAACCGCGTGGACCGGATCCTGCGCGGTGTGCCTGCCGGCGACAAGGCGATCGAAGCGGGTCGCCGCATCAAGGAAGGTCTGAAAGAACTGGTCTCGCCGCGTACCTTTTTCGAATATCTCGGCATCAAGTACTCCGGCCCGATCAATGGGCACAACATCGAGGACATCGAGCGCACCCTCCGCCAGGTGAGCCGCCTGGGCGAACCGGCCGTGGTCCATGTGATCACGACCAAGGGCCGCGGCTATGGGCCGGCCGAGGAAGACGAGATCGACCATCTGCACGGGGTCAGTGCCTTCGATCTGGTGACCGCCAAGCCCTTGAGCCGTCGCACGAGCTACACCGACATCTTCGGCGAGGCGTTGCTCGCGGAGGCCGAACGCGAACCCCGACTGGTCGCGATCACCGCGGCCATGGGGAGCAGTGCTGGGCTGGGTCCCTTTGCGGAACGGTTCCCGGATCGCTTTTACGACGTCGGGATCGCCGAGCAGCACGCGGTCACCTTCGCGGCCGGCCTCGCGATGGCGGGACTCCGGCCGGTGGTCGCAATCTACTCGACCTTCCTGCAGCGCGCCATCGACCAGGTGATGATGGACGTCTGCCTGCACAAGCTGCCGGTGACCTTCGTCCTCGACCGGGCTGGGATCACGGGTGACGATGGGCCGTCGCACCACGGCATCTTCGACCTGACCTTCCTGCGGGCGATGCCCGGCCTCACCCTGGCCGCGGCCAGCGATCCACAGGAGTTACGCGACCTGCTGCACACCGCGATCGCCCGCGAGGGTGTTGGCCCGTTCGCGATCCGCTTCCCCAAAGGCGCCGCTGGAGAAACCGAGTCGCAACCGGTGCGGATCCTACCGGTCGGCGAGTGGGAAGTGCGCCGCCAGGGAAGTGCCGCGCTGCTGCTCGCGACCGGCAAGCTGGTCTCGGTGGCCATGGAAGCCGCTGCCCTGCTCGAGGCGGAGGGGCTGCCACTGACGGTCATCAACTGCCGGTACATCAAGCCGCTCGATCCGCGCCTTACGAGCTGGGCCCGCCGCCATCCCGTGGTGCTCACGCTGGAGGACAACGTGGCGACCGGCGGTTTCGGGTCGGCCGTGTCCGAAGCGCTGGCACCCCTCGGCATCCCGGTCACCGTCATGGCCGTCCCCGATACCTTTGTCGAGCAGGGCGGGCAGTCCGAGCTGCTCAAACAGCTTGGCCTCGACGCACAGGGGGTTGCGACGCGGGTGCGGCGCACGTTGGGCGAGCTGGAGTCCACGCCCAAGCAGGCGACGCAACCGGGCAGTTAGGTCACCCGGCCGTGGCAACACCCGCCCAAGACGCCCTCGCCGCCGGCCGCGCCTACCAGCAACAGCTTCTCTCGCTGCTGGGCCCGGACGACCCGGCCGAGGTTGCGGAGGCCACCGCAGCGGCGGTCCAGTCGCTGTTCAGGGACGCCGGCTCGGAACTCAAGCGGCGACCGGCTGCGGGTGAATGGTCCGTGCTCGAGCTGCTCGGCCACCTGGTCGACGCCGAGATCGTGATGGCCGGACGCTACCGCTGGACCATCAGCCAGGACAAACCGCCCTTGCTCGGATACGACCAGGACCTCTGGGTGGCGCGGCTGCGGCATAACGAGGCGCAGGCCGAGGAGCTGCTGGCCGTTTTCGCAGCCTTGCGCGCGGCGAACCTCCGCCTGTGGCGGCAGTCGACCGCCGAGGATCGAGATCGGGTTGCGATGCACAGCGAGCGAGGGCCCGAGAGCTATGGCCTGATGTTTCGCATGCTGGCCGGGCATGATCGCTTCCATCTCAACCAAATGCGCGAGACCCTGCGCGCGGCGCGCGCGGCGCGTTAGGCCAGCCGGGACTCCGAGTCCGCGTCGCCTTCGCCGGCGAGGACGCGGAGCCGGGGAGCGGAGGCTTCCGGTTCCAGCGTTGCCGACGCGACTGGTGGGACCTCCGGATGCGGCATGGCCAGGGGAAGGGCGAGGGTGAAGGTGCTGCCGCCGCCGGCCTCTGACTCGACGCGGATGTCGCCGCCGTGCTGGCGGGCGAGCTCTCGCGACAAGTAGAGACCGATGCCTGCCCCACTGACATGGCTGGTCTTCTGATTCTGGATGCGCTCGAACCGGTTGAACAATCGCGGCAGGTCCGACCCGGCGATTCCAACTCCATGGTCGACGACCTCGAGGCGGCCCTCGCCATCGACGACCGAAACGATGCATTGGATCTTCCCGCCGTCGGGCGAGTACTTGATGGCGTTCTCCAGCAGGTTGCTGATGATCGTGACGATCCGGTCGGCGTCCCCGAAGACCATCACCTCGTCGGCGGGCGTCTCCAGCGTCAACTCGTGGGCGGCGCCTACGACCGGCCGCACGACCTGCATGGCGTCGGCGGCGAGTCCGCGCAGGTCGAGGCGATCGCGCTTCAGGCCGAGGCGTCCATCCTCGAGCCGCGCCGCGTCGAGCATCTGCGCGACCAGCAGGCTCATTTCCAGCGTCTTCGCTTTGAGGACCTCGATCGCTCGCACGCCTGATTCCTTGAGCTGACCGAGCGAGCCCTGCTCCAGCATGGAGAGGTATCCATTGATGACGCCGAGCGGGCTGCGCAGCTCGTGCGAGGCCAGGTTGAGGAACTGCGATTTCGTCCGCTCCACAGCGGCCAGCCGCTCGGTCACCCGGGTGCGATCGAGGGCGGCCGTGATGTTCGCCGCGTAGCCGCGCAGGCGGCCCACCTCGTCGGTGCCGAAGAACGGCGTGTACGGTCCCGACACGACCACCATCGCGCCGATCCCGGTATCGAGTGGGAGTGGCACGACGATCGCGTTTTCGCGGCGGGACCCCGGGGTCGCCAGTAGCCGCGGTCGGGTGTCGGTGCCGGCTCGAGCAGCGAGCTGACGCGCTGATTCGGCGTCGATGCCTCGGATGGCCAGGATCTCGCCGGTGGCATCAAGGATGGCGATGCCGTCAGCGCCCACCAGGCGAAGCCCCCACTCCGCCGCGCGCTTCGCCAGCGTCTGCCGGTCGGGGCTGAACAGGACAAGGTCATGCACCGCGTCGCGGAATTGCTCTTCCTCGCGCTGCCGCCAGATGCGGCGTAGCCACTGCGGTGGCGCGAAGCCCACGTAGAGCAGCGGCACGGCGACGATGGCCACGATTTCAAACAACCACTGCACCGCCGGACTGGTGGCCGCCGAACCGCCGAAGCCGGCCACGAGGAGGATGAGCACGATGGCGGCGTAGCCACCGGCCAGGGCGCGCAGTCGAGCGCGTTGGACCGCCGGCCGCCGCCGGGATGCGGCCCAGAAGCGTGCGATCGGCTCGACCACGCAGGCGCACCAGATGACGACCAGCGCAATCGTCGCAGCCGACTGGACGGCGGTGGCGTGCTGGCCGGCTCGAGACGGGAGGCCGACGAGCAACGCGAACCCGGTCGCCGCAATACAGAGCGCCAGGGCGCCGATCCGAATCCGGCGGCTGAGAGGGATGAAGCTGTCGCGGAAGAGGAGCAACGCGTACCCCGAGGTCATGAAGAGCAGCAGGGTCAGGTCTTCGAGCGCCGCCCCGCCCCGATACCCGGTGAGCGTGTTGACCTGGCCGAGCGCGCTGGTCAGGCCGAGCGTGCCGAAGGCGAGCGCCAGGTAGCCGCGGCTTTGCTCCCGGTGGCGGAGCCAATCGAGGACGGTGAACACGCCGAGGGCCAGGAAGCTGAGACTCACGACGGCCTGGACGACCCGGAGCGCCGTAATCACCGAGATAACTTTACCGCGGATAACTCAGAAAAACGACCCCCCGGCGTGTCGATCGACCGCTATCATCGGGTTGCCCCACGGGGCGGGAGGAGGTGTGGCGGTGGACGACGCCCTTCGGATCGCGATGGTCGCGCCGGCCTGGTACCCCTTACCGCCGCGGGGTTACGGAGGCACCGAGCTTGTCGTGCACCTGCTCCACACCGAGTTGCGCCGCATGGGGCACGACGTCACCGTCTTCGGTGCGGAGGGCTCGGCGGAGGGGGTCACGATGCTGGCCGACGCCGCCTGGAGCCACGATCTCGGGGGGCAGGCGGAAATGGCGCGCCAGGCCACCTACCTCGCTCGCGTCTACGACGCCATCGCCGGCCAGCATTTCGACGTCCTCCACGACCACACCGGTTTCGAGGGGCTGCTGCTCGCCCTCTGCAGCGAGGCGGCCCCGGTTGTGGTGCACACCATTCACGGCGAGCTGGTCGAGCCGATGTCGACCTTCTACAAAGAGGTTCACACGCGGGCCCGGCTCTGTGCCATCAGCCTCAGCCAGGCGGCCAGCGCGCCGAGCCTGAAGCTGGCAGGGGTCGTCCACAATGCGGTCGAGCTCCCGACGGCGCCCCCCAGCGTGAGCCACGAGCGCTATCTGATCGAGGTTGCCCGGATCACGCCCGACAAGGGCCAGCACATCGCCATCGAGGTGGCGCAACGGGCCGCCCGCAAGCTGATCCTCGCCGGCAAGGTGGAGCGCTCCGAGGAAGGGCTGCGCTATTTCGAGGAGCAGGTCGAGCCCTTTCTGAGCCCGACCATCGAGTACTATCCCAATGTCGCCGGCGCGCAAAAGGCGAAGTTGATTTCGCGAGCCGCCGCCGGCCTGTTTCCGTTGCAGTGGGCTGAGCCCTTCGGGCTGGCGATGGTCGAGTGCATGGTCGCCGGGACCCCGGTCCTCGCATTGCGCTCCGGCTCCACGCCGGAGCTGATCGAAGAAGGGGTCACGGGCTTCTTGGGCGAGGACGCCGACGATCTGGTCGAGGCCGCGAACCGCCTCGACGCGATCGACCGGGTCCGCTGTGCGGAGGTGGCGCGCGCGCGCTTCAGCCCGCGTCGCATGGCCGAGCGCTATCTCGAGGTATACCGGCGCGGGTCGGTCGAGGTCGAGCGCTTCGCGTCGCCCAACGGCCCAGAGCCGGCGGCCGTCACTGCGCAGCGAGCTGCGCCGATGCCGATGCCATCCGATCGATGATCGCCTTGCCCTCGCCGGTGGTGTCATCCAGCCACCGTGGCTGGGCATAGTTGTCGATCACCAGCGGCCGGTAGTCGACCCGAACGAGCCGGGTGCCGTAGAAGGTGTAGCGGCCGACCACGCCCTCGCGTGTTTCCTGCGACCACATCTGATCGAAGATGAAATTGCCGTGCGCGTAGGTGATCAGGTGATCCTTGTAGATTTCCACCGGCTGGACCCAGTGCGGATGGTTCCCGATCACCAGGTCGGCGCCATCGTCGATCGCCAGGTGGCCGATCTCGCGTGGGTTGTCGGGCGCGATCCCCGGACCGGCGACCGGCTGCAACTCGTATTCCTTGCCCCAGTGGAAGGCGACCACTACGACATCCGCCTTCGGCCGCACCAGGTCGATCTCGCGCTTCATCTCGGCGCGATCGATATGGGCGCCGACGCCGTTGAAGCCGAGGAAGGCGAACTTGACGCCGCGGATGTCGCGAATCTCGTAGAGGCCAAGGCCGGACATTCCAATGCCGTGTTTTGCCAGCAGGATCTGGGTCTCGTTGGTCCCGGCCGGGCCGAAATTCGTCAGGTGGTTGTTGGCGAGGTTGGCCACGTTGACGCCGGCGTAGTCCAGGCCGGCGATCGCTCGCTCGTCGCCGCAGAACTTGAATCCGCCATGGATGATCGGGCAGCCTTTGATCAAGGGCGACTCGAGGTTGATGAACAATAGGTCGCCCGTCTTGAGGTAGTCGGCGGTCTGCCGCCAGGGGTAGAGCCAGTCCTTGTGAAGGACGGTCTGGTAGTTCACCTCGCGTGCCGGAATGACATCACCGGTGGCCATGATCACCCGAAGCTGCGATTGGTCGTACTGGCTCAAATCGGGCTTGTCGGTGCCGAAGATGCTTGTCAGCGCCAACGCCGGCGGTGTGGGCGTCGGTGTCGGTGTGGGCGTCGGCGTCGGAGTGGCGGCAAGCGCCCCCACCGGCGTGGCCCCGACCGGGCCGCTGGTCGGCGCCGAGCATGCCGCGATCAACGGCAGCATCAGGAGCGGGACCAGGGTGCGACGCTTCAAGCGCCGGTAGGATACACCAGCTCTTGCCGAGCCACCAGACCCAACCGTTACCCGGTTGTCTGCCTGGCCCAGGTCAGAAGCGCCAGCGGGTCGCTCCGTAGGGCTTTACCGATGCCACCCCGAAGGCTACGAGTGCTGTCACCACAAAAAGGTGCCAGGGCGGAGGCCCGGCGCTCGGCGCGCTGAATTCGGCCGTGAGGGCTCCGTCGGTGGCTCGAGCGGGCCATCCCTGGTCCGCATAGCGTTGAGCGAGCCGCTCAATGGTTGCCTGGTCGGTCACCTTTGCCGCGCGGCCCTCGACCACCAGGTCGAGGCCAGTAAGTGCCATGGAGAGCGCACAGTTCGGATTCGCGGCCAGGTTGCGGCTCTTGCGGCTAGCGGGGCCGCTCGTGAAATAGAACTTGCCGTCAACCCAAAGCGCGCCGACGCCGGCCAGGTGCGGGCGCCCATCCGGGCGGACGGTGCTCAGCCATGTCGTCCGCGGGGCTTGCGTGTCTGCTGGGGCTGCCTCGAGTAGTTCCAGTGCGCGCGACCAGGGGATCGGCGGGTTGCCGTAGATGTCGAGATTTTTCTCTTCCATGATCACGTAGACCGATGGGCGATCCAAGTTTCATCGGTCGGAGAGGTCCGCTCTCGATCTTAGTGGTTGTTGCCGCGCGATTTCCCGGACTGGCCTGGAGCCTGCGACTTCGCGCCCGCCGCGAGCTCGAGATCGAGCCTCGCCTGGGCCGCGGTCACCAGGGTGTCCATGGCTGCGATCGTGCTGGCCACCGCCGGCCGGCTGGTCGCGAGCGCCGTCCGCTCCAACTCGGTCAGCGCGCCTTCGCGGTCGGAGATGTATTGATTGAATTCCGGGTGTGCGGTGCCCTTGAGTTGCGACGCCTGCTGGCGGAGGTGCTCGAGGGCGACATGGTCGCGCTGGTACGCGGCACGAATCGCCGCCCCGGGATCGAAGGCGCCGGTCGCGGTCTCGGCGACATGGCTTGCCGCCGTTTGCAGCGCCACCGGCAGGGCGCTCGCCGACGTCAGGTTGATGGGCGTCAGCGGGCGCTGCGGCGCCTCGGCGGCGTGGGCGACGATGCCGCTGGACAGCGCGAAGCCGATGACTACGCCGAGCAGCCGGTTCGTCATGCTGATGCCCATTTGCATTGCCTCGGCATCAGCCTAGGGCCCCGTCGTCGTCGCAACATTTCTGCGAACGTTACGTCACTGCTCGCCGGCCGTTCGTGGCGGGCCATCGATCCAGGCGCACAGGCCCTTCGCAGCCCATACGTCACCCGTCGTATTTTTTTCTACGTTACCCGGCGGATGCCGTCAGCCGATCCGAGGATCCCAAGGGTCGGTGCTGATGACAATAGTGACGGGCCCATCGTTGACCAACCGCACTGCCATCTGGGCGCCGAACGAACCGGTCTCCACCGGCAGCCCGCTCTCCCGTAACCGGGCGATGAAGCGGGCCAACAGCGCGATGCCCTGCTCGGGCCGGGCCGCGTGCAGGAAGCTCGGACGGTTCTGTCCGCGGGCATCCGCAAAGAGCGTGAATTGGGAGACGACCATGAATGCGGCCTTGACCTGCAGGGCGCTCAGGTTGAACTTCCCCGCCTCGTCGCTGAAGACCCGCAGTTTCAGAATCTTGTCCGCCAGGTAGTCGGCGTCGCGTTCGGCGTCGGTGTCGGCCACCCCCAGCAGGATGCAGTAGCCCGGACCGATCGACGATTCGCCGCGGTCCCACCGAACCGATGCCTCGCTGACGCGCTGGATCACCGCCCGCATCGCTTAGCTCACGGGGGCGGATTCCAGCCGGTGAGCTGGGCGTCGGTGCGCTGCGTCAGCCAGCTCTCGATATCCTGGAACACCCGCTCCCGCTCGACCTCGTTGAAGATCTCGTGGTAGAGGCCCGGATACAGGCAGAAGGCGCGGTCGGGTGCGGTGGCCCGGGAGAAGAAGCGCTGGCTGCCGGCCGGATCGACGACCTGGTCGTCGCGGCCGTGCATCAGCAGGAATGGCACGCGCAGCTCCGCGGCTCGTGTGATGAACTCTTCGCCGCGCGCGATGGTCGCGGCATAGAGCCCGGCGGTGATCTGGTTGTGGACCAGCGGGTCGCCGGTGTACGCGGGGGCGATGCCGGGATCGTGGCTGAGGACTTTGGGGTCGATCTCATTCGCGAAGCTCGCCTTGGGCGCGACCTTGGGCAGCACGCCCGCCAGTGCCCGCTTCCAGGCGGGGACTTTCACTTTCGCGACGAGCGCCGGTGCCGAGAAGACGGCCTTGTCGATGCGATCCGGCCGGTCGAGCGAGTAGGCGATCGCCAGCAGCCCGCCGAAGGAATGGCCGATCATGACCAGTGGCCCGCCACTTTCCGTCCGAGCGCGCATCACGACCGTGTCCAGATCCTCGAGCAGCGCCTGGAGGCTCGGAGCGTGGCCCCGCTGGCCGCCACTGCGTCCATGGCCGCGCTGGTCCATGGCGTAGACAATGGCGCCGCGCGGCGTGAACCAGTCCGCGAGGTGCTGGTAGCGACCGCTGTGCTCGCCCAGCCCGTGCACGAGGACGAATGTCCACTGGTGCGGCACCCCTTCCGTTTCCCAGCGACGCAAATACAGGTCGAGCCCGTCCGCCGTCTTGAGGGCGGCGGTCGACTCCTTCACGGGTTGAGCTGGCGGAAGCCTCGATAGATGCGCATCGCCTCCGCCTCCGCCTCGAGGAATGAGGGGGCAAAGTCCCGGATGCCCTTGAGACTGAAGCCCCACATGCCAGGCTTGTCGCGGCGGAAGTACGAGTTGGGGCGGTAGGTCGGAGGGTAAAACGTAATCGGCTCGCCCTCCATCTTCTTGATCACTGGTCGGGCTGCGAGCACGTCCTCGATCGGCATCCCCGACGGCAGCCGGCCCTGGCGGATTTCGAGGCGGCGAAGCTTGGCGATCGGGTTCTCCTCGTCCTGTAAGGCGGCCCGGGCGTGGAATCGTTGGGAGATGTCGTTCAGGAAATAGAGCGTGGCAATGGCGTCGGTCTCGTCACCGAGCAGACGCAGAAAGCCGGCCGCGGAGAGGCTCGGGCCTTGCTCGTTGCGAAGATGGCGGAAGTACTCCATCGCGAACAGGTCGGTGCTGTTCTCGGTCGCGAGCCAAAACGCGTCGCCCCGCCAGGCGCGGCTCCGCATAAACGCGCGTGCCTCATCGTCCAACTCGGCTAATCGAGTGGGGACGACGTCGTACAGGCGGTAAAAAAGCACTCGGCGCATGGTGGTGTTGGAGCGGTTCGTTAGGGCTGCGCGGCGGCGGCAGCGGCTCTCATTCTAAGTAGTCGCACGCTGTGCGGCGACAGCTTGAGCCGGAGGCTGCCGTGCTTGATCCCCAGCGCACGACCGCCACGCCGCGGCGACCAGAGATCGACCACCGAAAAGCTCCCGTCAGCCCCGATCGCCTCGCTGAAATGCAGCCGGTAGGGTCGGGCCGCGTCGCTCCAGTTGTAGATCGCCACCACCGCGCTACCGTCCGGGTCGCGGCGCACCCAGAGCGGCGGCAGCTCCTGGGGGGAGGCAAACCAGTGGTCCTGCGCCTCGCGCTCGGGCGCGCTGAACAGATGCACCGGCTCGGCCGCCGGCCCGCCAACCAGCGCTAGCACGTTCGGATTGCGCAAAAGGGCCACCCGGTCCGCCGGCAGCGTCTCCAGGTCGTCGCTCAGCATGAAGATCCCGCCCGACAGGGCGCCGATGGTAATCATTACCCTCGCCTCGTCCGAGGTGAGCTGCGGCGCGGGAGCCATCACGACATCGGCATCGACGGCAAAGAGCGACCGGTCGAAGAAGAGCCGAGCGGCCTGGTTGCGCGCCATCGACAGAATGAGGGGAAAACCGACGTGCGGTGGCCCGGCCTTGCTGTCCTCCATCATCTGGGGCACGCCGACGTCTCCGCCCGTCCTGGCGCCATGCACCAGGCCCACGATCGGCATCAGCGGCGCGCCGCAGGCGAGGATGAAGGCCTTCTCGGGCTTGCCCGGAGGGTTGACGGCGTCGGCGATTCGCTTCAGCCCCATTCGCAACGCTTGCGTTCCGGTGACCTCCGGGTCGTGACGCCCCGCCTCGTACGCGGCACCGTACAGAAAGTCGAGCTTGAAGTAGGTGAAGCCATCTTTGCGCAACCCGGAGAACAGGTCGTCGAGGAATCGCGCGGCATCCGGGTGGGTCGGATCGAGGACGTGGTAAGCGCGGCCGAGCCGTGGATCGACGAGCGGGGTGCCGTCGCTCGCTTTCAAGAGCCACTCCGGATGCGACGCGGCCAGGTCCGAGTCACCGGCCACGTGAAAGGGCGCCAGCCAGATGCCAACCTCGAGCCGGTGTCGATGGACCGTGGTCGCCAGCGCGTGCAGTCCTCCGGCGAAGAACTCATTGGCGATCCAGTCGCCCCACCGTTGCCAGCGGGGCATCCAGCCGTCGTCGAGCTGGATCACCGGCCGGTAGCCGTTCGACGAGCTCTTTGCGATCTCCGGCATCCGCTTGGCGAGAAACGCCGCATTGCGCCCGATGTCGGCTTCGGTGACCGCCAGGCCGAGGTGATACCAGCTGCACCATCCACGCGGGACGCTGTGAAAGGTCCGTGCGCCCGAGGCGTGGCCGGCGGCGCTGAGCGCTTTGCGGAGCGTCGCGGTGCCGTCACCGCCGTAGAGCAGCAGGATGGGGTCTGACACGAGTCCCGATTGTGGGGCGACCTCGAGGCGCAGCTCTTCGGGCAGGCCCGAGCGCTGCTCGGGCTGCGATAAGGGTGAGCCGGTCTGTTCAGCGACGAAGTTGGCGATGGTGGTGGGGAGCGAATCGCCGTCGTGCTCATCGCGGTGGTAGTGCCAGCGGAAGTTGGTGGCAAATCGGCTGGCTTTGAGCACCTGGGCGACGAACATCGTCTGGCCCTCGCAGATGGCCGCCGTCCACCAGGACGAGGCGGGCGGCTTGTGGTCGCCTTCGGTGATCGCTTCATCGAGCGGATGAATGCCGGCGTAATCCCAGGACTGGTAGCCGTTGATCAGCGCACTGGCCCGCCACGGTTCGTCGCCGACGTGCAGGGTAGCGACGCCTCCGTCGACCGCGACCGGCCGCCAGCCGTTGAAGGTGAGCGGCAGACTGCCGTTGTTGTTGAGCTCGCATTCGATGACCACCCCGCCCTCGTGGGGGATGAGCCGGGCGGTCGCCAGGGCCGTGCCGGCCTGCCAGTGGAGGGCGAAGCCATCCTGGTGGGGGAGCGGGCTGGTCGTGCTCGGGTACCACTCACCGTTCAACTTGACGGCGCAGGTGGCGCGCGCAAGGAACGGGCGATCGCCGGCGAAGATGGAGAACGTACCGGCCTGCTGGTCGGCGAGCGGCTTTAAGTCCAGATCGCCGTCAGTCTAGCGTCAAGTTCGGGGCGCGCTGCCGCCGAACACGTCCGAAGGGCTTGCGGCCCTCGAGCGCCTGGATGAAGAGGTAGATGTGCCGTGCCGCCTGGGTATCGAGGCCGCCCAGCCAGATCGGGTGCATCTTGAGCTTGGCCGCCAGCAAATCACGGACTTCACGGGCCTCCTCATTGCGACGCTCGGTGAGGTCTTGCACCCTCTTTTCCCCTTTGCGTGGCGTCCCCAGCCACGCGCCCCTCGTCTCCCCGCCCGTGGTGACGGTGAGCGCAAAGTCAGCCGCTAATGTACTGCCTGTCCCGGCAAAAATCAATGACCGCCGATCAGTGTCCGCGTGACATCACGATCAGCTCGTCCATCCAGGGCGGAGCCATCACATGCACCGGGACGCGGTTCGGCCCGGCAACCAGCAGAAAGTCCCCGCGCTGCGCCGTTTCGAGAAAGTTGACCTGTGGCTCGGTGAGGTTGAATGCCTTTTGCAGCTTGGCCGCCTCGGAATGCTTTTGCGAGCCGAGTAAGAGGATGCTGGGATTTGTTGCCAGGACCGCCCCGTCTTTGGTTTCGAAGAAGTCGCCGGGATTCTGGCTCACCAGGATCAAACTGCCGCCATACTTCCGGATTCGGCGCGCCAATCGGATCAGAAATCGCCGGATGGGTTCATGCTCGAGCAGGAGGCCGGCCTCGTCGATGAGGAGGTGCCGCGGTCGACGCGCTCGCCGCAGTTCCGTCCACAGCCAGTTGGCGAGCAGGAAGTATGCCGGGGGAATCAGTTCCTCACTCAGGTCACGAAGATTGAACCCAACGATGGCGGCACCCAGGTCGACGTTCGTTGGTGCGCTGAAGAGCTGTCCGAGCTCTCCGGTAACCCAACGATGCAAGATGGTGCTTGCCCGGGACTCTGGCTGGGTGCGTTGAAGCTGCTGCCAGATGTCAGCGAGCACCGGTGTCTGCTTGCTGTTCGAAAGCACCGATCGGGTAATCGCCGCAATCTGCGCCCGTTCGACCTCGTCGAGTTTGCCGCACATTAGACCGATCAAGTCGAGCACGTCGCCGAGTTGATCCGCTGGCTCGCCGGCATCAACGCCGAAAAGGAGGGGATCCAAGGCGTTGATGGCGTGGCCGGCCCCGGCGGCCAGGTGAAGGTACGTCCCGCCCAACGCGCGGATCATGCCGCCGTACTCTGCTTCAGGATCAAGCACGATCGCGCCGATGCCCCGCGTGTAGCCGCTGAGAACGATCGAAGCCGCCGCATAACTTTTGCCGGCGCCGGAGTGCGCCAGGACCGCGATGTTGGCGTTGCTGAATCGATCCTCGTCGAAGGGATCGAAGATGCAGAGGCCGCCGGTCTCTTTGTTGTAGCCCCAGTAATGGCCATCCGCATCCGCCAAGTCCTCCTGCAGCCAGGGCATCATCGTGGTCACCGCGCTCGTGTGCAGGATGTGCTCGCGGCCGAGCACATCCATGCCGAGTGGCCAAGAAGAGATAAGACCCTGCCGCATTTCAAAGAAGGGCTGGACCGTTTGCAGCATCATCCGGCGGCAGCTGGCGCGTAAAGCTTCAGCCTGGCTACGGAGCTCAACCGGATCGTCGGCGCCAATCGTGAGGTAGAAGCTGACCGCGAAGGCCTTCTCCTCGTTGCGCGCCAGCGCCTGGTGAACCGTGAGCGCCTCAGGCAGCGTCCGCATCGCGATCGGGTCGACGGCACCGGATTCGACGCGAGCCATGTCGTCTGCCCGCAGGTCCCGAATCCGATGATGCAACAAGGTCAGCATTCGATCGGTGTCGAGCGGCAAGATGTGCATGCTGACGTGGAGCTCACCCCTGAAGCTGAGCAGCGGGAGGAGCCAGCTCGGCTCTACCTCCTCCCCCGGGTAGCGGTTGACGACGAATGACAGGTACTGGCGGCCGTTGAGCTCGACGTTATCGGCCCGATTGGCGAAAGCCTGACGCTGGGGCCCGATGTCGCCATCCGGACTGCCGCGGCCGTAGAGTTCGGCTAGCAACCTGGACAACGCGTCATCGCCAAGCAACTGGCCCTTGATGCCGATTCGACGAAGCTGTTCGATCAGCGCTTGAGCCCGCAGACGCAGCGGAGTACCAAGGTCGGTTGCCACGATCGATGGTTGATCGCGTGATCGATCGAAGCGAAACAGCCACGACCGCAGCAGTTGGCGGCCGGCCTCGACTGGTCCAAGAATGATGAAGATCTCCCGCTGGTAAACCGGCGTGTCCTGCAAGTGGGCGTTGATAAAGCTACGGGTCAGTGCGCCGAAATATGCCGACGGTTCGGCGAATCCGGCACGCTCCGGTACACGTGCATCTCCGGCGGGCACCCGCCGGATCCGCAGATACAGCTGCAACGGCCCGCTCTGCGCGTGCAGGAGGTCACGGAAGGCCTGAACCGATCGCGATTGTTGCTCCGGAGCAAGGCCCTGGAAGTTCAGCGAGCTGGTCGCGACGATGACCCGAGGCGCTCCGCCGCGGAGTCGAACGAGCCCGTCCTGGATGTCCGACACCTCCTCGCCGAAGGCCGCCTGTCGGAACAGTTTGACCACGCGAGTCTCAGTCGGTGCTCAGTGCCAGGACGAACGACGCGGCGACGACTGCGACACTGTAGGTCGTCTCCTCCGTCTGGGGAATGGCTAGCAGGACACTCGCCGGCTTGCTACCGATATTCAGACCATGGTCGGCCTGGTCGACCTCGGTTCCTTGCTCGGTCCGGATGCCGATCACCAGGATGTTCTTGCCGATCATGACCGGCGCCGGTGCCGACTGATCTATGGGGCTGGTCTGCCTCGAGGGATTTGGGATTGCCATCACGTCCACCCGGTCGCCCGCTTTGAGCACGCCGCCGACGGCGGCGGCGGGCGAAATCGGTACACCGATGATGCGATATCCGGGGGGAATGTCAAGACCGGAACCCAGAAGGGTGGCGTTCTTAGTCGGAGCCACTTCCCGGGCATCCACAAATTGCCCCTCGAGAATCGGAAACGAGACGATCTGGCCGATCGCCTGATCCGCAGCCCTCAAGACGGTACCACCGACTGACCCTGGATTGACCTGGCGGACGCCGATATCGGAATCCTGGATACGGGTTCCAACCGTTAAGTCGTGGTTCGCGACGAGTGCCGTGGCCTGGCGAGTGTGCGCGTAGTAAAAGAGTCCGGCGATTGCCGAGAGGACGACGAAGACCGCCAGGTAAAGACTCCGGCGCATGGCCCCTCCTATCCGCTCTGCGCGGCAAAGTTGACGGAAACCGAAAAGCTCGACCCGATCGCATACGAGGCGACGTGGCCGTCGGGAAACCGCGTCGCGATGAAAAGCGTGACCGGCACCACGTAATCGCGGGGCTGGCCTCCGATGATCGGATTTGGGGTGTTCCACTGCAGCCGCAGCGGCTCGCCAGCAAGGTGCCTGTCACCGGGAACGGTGCCAACGCCCCGCGGCGCATCCGAAGGCGCCCCGTCGAGTCGCCAGCCGGTCAACCATGAGCGCCCGAAACCGCGAGGCACGCCGTCAATGGTGAGCTCACCCTCACGAGTGATCAGCAGTTGAACCGAGAGGCTCGTGAGGGCGCCCCTGAGACCGTCGATATGACGAAAGGCGGTGGTTGCGGGTGCACCGATGGCCATTCCGAGGAAAGGGACGACTCCGACCAGCGCCTGCGGTGGCAGGTAGCTGCGGGATGGACGCCTGCTGGCGGTGGCCATGGCGTGATTACCGACCTCCACTGAAAACGGCCGACGCAGCAGGTGAACCGTGCCGTAGCGGTCGTAGACCGCGGCCTGCGCGTGCCCCGAAATGAACGCGACGACACGGGCGTCATAGACTCCGGCCGCTTGATAGACGTGAGGGACCTGGATCGACGTCCCAACCGCTGTACTCCGGGTCGTCATCTGCCCATCACCGAAATCGATCGACCAGCTGGTTACCGCCCAGTCCTCGATGGCCATACTCAGATAGAGGTTCAGATCCTGGCTGAGGGCGTTGTTGAGCACAGCGGAAACGACGCTGGTCGAACCGGCCGTTGCGCTGGCCGGGGATACCGTAACGCGTAGGTCGAGATCGAGCCGGGCCGCGGCATCCGCCTGCGGTGGTTGGGCGACTGGGGTCGCCGTCGGGCTGGCGCAGAGGACGGTTGTTGTCCCGAAATTTGGTGGTGGCGCGTTCGGAGGCGGCGAATTGATCTGTCGGTTGGTCGCCCGATCAAAGACATACACCGCCCAAATCCAGGGACAGGTCGGACTCGCGATCGGCTGGGCGACCCACTCCGAGAAGAACGGGGACTGATGACCGCTACCGGTCGGGGCAGGGAAGGCGAAGGTCGAATCGCTGACCTGCGCATAGACAAACGCATGTCCTGCGTACCCCGAGACCGAGGTAATGGATACGGTCGTGACCGTGCCGTTCACGCCCTGGCTGTCGGTAGCGCCACTCGCCGCCAGGGCAAGGCCCAAGGCGAGCGAGACAGCGGCCTTCGCCGCCGTCGCTGCGGGTTTCATGTCCGGATCTCGGCATCGGCCGCAACCGTCACGTCAACGACTCGCAGCCCAATCCATCCGAGGAGAAAGAATCGGTATGGGACTCGGATGCGCGCACAGACCGCCGGCCGATCGAGCACTGCACGCGTGTAGGGATCCGCCGCGGGTGTCTGATTGACCACAGTTATGTCTGCGGCAGCAACTACGTCCGCCGGGTCTGGGACACCCGGCATTCCGGTCAGGTTGCGCATCAGGAAGTCACGCGTTGTCGAGGTGGCGCGGGTCGGGTCGAGCCGAAGCCGACCGGTCTGGCTGTAGTACTGCTCGTCGACCACGGTCGCCGCGGTCACCGTTGCCAGATCGACGGCATAACGAAGGCGCAGCTTCTGCATCTGGAGGCTCGCCAGATCGACCGCGAGCGCGAGCACCAGGACCAAGGTTGGCATGAGCAAAACGGCATAGAGGATGCTCTGGCCCCGGGACCGAATCAATGGTTGACCTCACCCCGACCGACATAGCGTGACGCCAGGGTCAAGTCCCGACTGAACAGGAAGGGGATGGCTAGGTGGCGGTGGCTGATCACTTGCACTGTGATCGGCTGTCCCCAGCGAACGGATGCCGGCGTGACACTGACCTGAACATGATTCGGATCGAGATCGGCTGCCACCAGCTCGGTGCGGATGCGGTCTCGCACGATGGCGTCATCTTCACCGCGCTCCCCGGCGACGCGGGCTCCGATCGCGGCGGCCGCCTGCTCCCCGATCCAGATATGAATCAGGCTCCCGAGTTCGACGATGCCGAAGAGAACCGGTACCAAGATGAATGCAACCGCCAGCACTGCCTGAAGCGTTTCCTGTCCGCGCTGCCGGTGCTGGCGGCGCCTCTTCATGATGTTTGGGTCAGTCGCTGAACCATCTGGCCGATCTTGGCGACCAGACCGTTGTTCCAGGCCATGATGCCCACCACCAATGTTCCGAGGATGATCGCGGCCCCGATCACCCATTCCAGAGTCGACTGTCCACGCTTCATGGTCTTCACGTTTCCCTCCATTCCCAAAATCGTTTCGGTTGCCAAACGCGCCGCCTCATCCAAACGCCCGCTGCATGATGCCCCAGAAGAGCGGAACCACAATCAAGATCACGAACTCCGGCAGGTAGATACCGCCAAGCACCGCAAGCAATTTGGTGCCTACCGCCGCTGCCTGGGCCGTGCTTCGGTTGCGCTGATTCATTCGAACCATCAGTTCCTGGTCGCGCAGTGTCGCGTCCAAATCACTGCCGATCCGCTTGCTATGGGCTACGGCGCCAACAAACATGGCGACATCGTCCACCCCGGTCCTGGAGCCGACCTCTTCGAGCGCCTGCTCGATGCTCAACCCCAGCCCGTAGCGGCCGAGAGCCCGCTGAATTTCACCCCGTAGTAGGCTGTCCGACCGGCTATTGGCGCTAAGGATGTGGAGAGCCCGTTCCAGGGGCATGCCGGCCAGCGTGAACGCTCGCAGCATGCTGATCAGTTGCGGCAGTTCGCGCTGTAGGGAATCCTGCCGTCTGCGCCGGCGACCAGCCAGGTAGCGAGCGGGAGCCACGTAGCCAGCCCACGCGAAAAGCGGCACGAGCAAGAAGGCGCCCGAGAGTAGGATCGCCGCCAGACCCGCCAGCAGCGCGCCGGCCGCGGCGCTCATCAGCCGAATTGCCCGAAGTTCGACCCCGTCAATCTGATCCGGCTCAAGGCCGGCTTGAATCAGGTAGACGGGATCGATGCGCGCTGGGCGAAGATGGAGCCGGCCTGCCCAGAGCAATGCGATCGGACGGATCCAGCGCCGGTACCAACCCTCGTGTTCCCGCTGCTGCAACCGCCACTCGACCGGCGAGAGCGTTGTGGCTCGAATCAGCTCATTGGCGGACGGTCGGATCGTTTTGTTCCCACCAAGAACGGCCTGTAACCCGGCGAAGCAGGCCAGCGCTGCGCACAGAGCCCCGAGGGTCATGCCTCGAACCGTGCGATCCGCAAGCTGAGGGCAATGCCCGCGACCTCGAGCGCCGCCGCCAGCGGAAACAAGACGAAGCGACCAAGCGTGGTTTCATCGAGCACGCTCAGCAGCTGCGGGTTGACCAGCCGGAGATACAGGTACATCCCTGGGACGATGACGGCAAGCAGCCAAATCTGCGCGCGCTGGCCTGCCGACCGCGCCCGAACCTCATTTGCCAGCTGAACGTTGAATTGGACGGCGGACGAAAGCTCAATGAGGAGCGTCCGAGCCGCCTGCGTCGGCAGGTGATTGGCGTCGCAGGTGCTCAGCGTTTCCCAGATGAGCCCAAGGTTTCGCGTGGTGATTCGGGCCCGGACCTCGCGAAGGCTGTCGGCCAGAGGTGCATTGAGGATGAAACGCTGAATGACGAAATCGAGGTCTTCGCTGATCCATGGATCGTTGCAAGCACGTCGCGCGTGCCGAAGCGCATCGAGATACGTATTGCCGGCGGTTAACCCCGCGACGATCGCCTGCAAGAGGGCGGGTGCCGCCGTCTCGCTACGCTGCGTCTGCGAATGAACGAGCCATGCGAGGTAGAGCCGGGGCAAGATAAGGCCGGCCCCTGCGCCGCCGATCCCAAGCACCGGCGATTGCTGCCAGCCGATGGCAAACAGGGCCACCGGCGCAATCATGGCCATGGCCACGTATGAGCTCGGGTTGCCCACGATCCTCGCGGCAGTCAACTGCCGCCGGTAATGGCTGGCGAGGCGCTCGATCATCTGACTCGACCTGCCGGGTCGCCGGTGGCGCCGGATGGCTAGCCCGAAGCTGAGGATGGCGACGGAGAGGCAGCCGGCTGCTACGAAATCCACCGCATGCCCTGAAGTTCGAGCTTGCGAAGCAGTCTGGGCCCAGGTCGATAATCCGCAACGCTCGTGAACTCGACGTCCATTCCCTGCTGGCCGGCGACGAGCTCCGTCTTGAACACGGAGCACAACTCGTAGCGTCCGCTGTCATCGGCCTCGCGTAATTCGGCGATCTCCTGGACGCAACGGCGCCCGTCCCGAAGGCGGCTCACGAAGACGACCAGATCGAAGACGCGACCGATGTAGCGTCGAATCTCAACCGGGCTGAGCTGTGCGAAGTCGCGACTGATCAACAGTTCCAGCCGGGCAAGAGCGTCGACGCAGCTGCTGGCATGAATCGTGGTAGCCGAGCCATCGTGTCCGGTATTCAGTGCCTCGAGGACGTAGTACGCCTCTTTGCTGTGTCGGATCTCGCCGATGATCAGCCGGTCCGGACGCATGCGAAGCGCGTTCTGTACCAGGTCGGCTACGTCGAGTCGCCGGTCTTGCGCTGTCTTGCCGGTGAGCTCCCTTGAATGGACGCATTCCAATTTCACCCAATGCGGGTTATCGAGCTCGAGTTCGGCGGTGTCCTCGATTGTGATCACGCGTTCGTCGTCGGGAAAGGCACTGACGACTGAGCGGAGGAGGGTGCTCTTCCCTGAACCGGTGGCGCCCGCGATCAAGATGTTGGCCCGAGCGACTGCCATCGCCTCGAGGAAGGCCCCCATCTGGGTCGACATCCCGCCGCCACTAACCCAGCTCGGCTGGTTGGGATCGTGCTCGTCGGGCAGGAGGGCGAGTCGGACTCGATTGAACTTTCGAATGCACAGGGTGGGACCACCAACGGGTGCGAACACAGCGTTGGCTCGGCTGCCGTCGACCATCCGGGCGTCGACCAGTGGCTTGTCGATGTTGATCTCGCGACCAACCAGGGCGACGATCTTCTGGATCGTCTGTTCCAGTTGGGCTTCATCGCGGAAAGCCGTGTGAGCGAACTCCAGGCGGCCTCGACGCTCGATGTAGATCTCATCGAAGCGGTTGACGAGGATATCGGTGATCTCCGGATCGGCCATTAGTGGCTGCAGTGGCCCTAGTCCCACCAGTTGGTCAAAGAGGCTGTCGACCACGACCGGCGTCGCAGCGAGATGACGCTGGGTTACCGCGTCACGAATCCGGTCCCTGAGGATCGTCTCGCGCTGAGGATTGACGGAGAACGGATCGAGAACCTTGGGGTCGACCTGGAGCGCGAGCTGCGCCCGCACGAAATGGCGGAGTTCGTCGGGCGTCGGTGCCTCCGTGGCCGAGGCGTTTTCAGCCAGCACGGCTGCGCTTCGAGAACCAGACGAACGGCGACAGGCCCGACCGTGACGGCGCCGGCAGCTTGAGAGCCGGATAAATCGATGCGGCCAGCACCGATAGCGCTTCAATCGACGCGCCGCTCCCGCGCAACACCAGGGGCTCGTGGCGGTTCTCAGCCGTGTCGAAGGCGGCGTCGTATGGAATACGTGCGACGAGCGAGCCATTGAGATCGCCCATGGGTTCCGCCAGGTTGAACCCCTCTCGCATCTTGTTGGCGACGTACCCAAGTTTTGCGCCCAGTCCGATGCGCCGAAGGGCTTCGACCCCGCGATAGAGCGACTGCACGGATCCGGCCGTGGGCGTCACCACACAGTAAATCCGCGTCGCGGTCTCGAGCAGGTACGTCTCGAGATCGCCGAGGGTGGCTGAGATGTCCAGAATCAGGAAGTGGTAGCCGGCCGACTTGAAGGTCGTCAGGATATGCGCCGCTTGTGCGACGCCCAGGAGTTCGGCGCGATCGCCAGAGAGGCATTTGGATGGACCGAGCATTACGTCGAGGCTCGTGGCCGGGTGTCGAATGACGAAATCGCGCGGGTCCGGGTGAGGAAGGGTGAGATCGCAGAGATAGTCGAGCATCGTCGGTTGGGCAATGCCAAGGCGAGCTGAGATATTTGCTGACCCCAGGTCGAAATCGATGAGGCCGACGCGCAAGGGTTGGGACGGGCTCGTCGGCGATTCTCGGTAGCGACCCTTCATCGCGAGGAGTGCGGCTACCTCGGTCGCGAGCGTCGTGCGACCCGTGCCACCTTTCGTCGAGAAGAAGGCGATGACCTGTGGCCCACCAAGGTATACGGGTGCGGACGCCGCCGGTTCGCCATCGTCGTTCCCGCTCTCCTCGTCAGCATTGCCGTCGCCGAAATCGGGCAACTCGATGACCTCGTCCACGGCTGGTGCGGCATCGACCGGCCTGGCCGACTCGCTCGAGACCGGACGGATGGTTCTGGCGACCAGGCTTAATCGCGGTCGTGGCGACTGAGGTTGCTGTTCTCGGACGCTCGCCGGACGCCCATTCGGCGCGGGTTTATCCGCTAGATGCTCACTCACCTTGAATTCGATCGCCGCCAGCGCCCAATGGATGAGAGACTGTCCTTCCGGCCTGATCCAGGCGACCGCCGCCCCCATCAACGCGGCGCTTGCAGCCGCCCCGAGCTGAAGTGGGACAGGTAGTGAAAGATGGAGGATCGTGTATGCCGCGAGTAGCCCGAGTGCTAACGCGGCTAAACGCGTGACCGACAGTCCAAGGATGAACTGGTCTTCGCCGTTGAGTTCGTGAGGAATCCGCACTCCGCGCATTGGCCCCCTCCGGTGGCGTCATGAATCAGCGCGGATGTGGCTTGGAGGAGATGAGTGCGGTGTTCGGTGCTAGGGCTGCGCTGTTT
The DNA here is from genome assembly GCA_034666565.1 of Chloroflexota bacterium. Lineage (GTDB taxonomy): Bacteria > Chloroflexota > Dormibacteria > CF-121 > CF-121 > CF-13. The sequence continues at coordinate 15,492 of JAXDLN010000120.1, read as the reverse complement.
TGTTGCCTACGCGCAGCGACTCGCTTCGTGGTCCTTGGGTGATGGTGCCTGCACCAGGATTCGAACCCGGGACCAACTGATTAAGAGTCAGCTGCTCTACCAACTGAGCTATGCAGGCGCACCGGCTATTCTAGCCAGCCTCGATTTGGGCCTGCGTCGCTCGACTACTTCGTCGAATCACCCCCTCGCGTTGTCAACCCGCTCGACGTTCGTGTCTCGGCTCGAGTACCTGCTCGCTGGAACTTTCCGGGTTCACCATGACCACCTCGAAGAGGTCCTCGAAGTTCACGTTGAAGAATTTGATCAGCGCCTGGCGTAACTTCGGACCCGGCCGGCGGGCGCCCGACTCGAGAGCCGGAATATAGTTCTGGCTGATGCCCAGGTTATGCGCCAGTTCGCGTTGCGTCAGACCCTTTTTCTCGCGCATCGCTCGCAGCCCGGTCGCCCGAACCTCAACATTCATTTCGGCATCATTACACCATCCCGTATATTTGTCAAGGCATGCCTACAAAAAGGTCTAAGCCAACCGGTCGCCTGATCCTCTCCGGGCTGACCGCCTTCGGCTATCACGGCAACAACCCGGCCGAACGGAAGCTGGGCCAGACCTTCACCGCCGACCTCGAAGTGCTAATCGACACCCAGCGGGCGGCCGCCAGCGACAGTATCCACGACACCGTGAGTTATCCACGGCTCGAGGAAGCCGCCCGCAAGATCCTCGAAGGCGAGCCCGCCAACCTGCTCGAGACCGTCGCCGAGCGGATCGCAGACGCGATCCTGAGCCTGCCCGCTGTGGTCCAGGTGACGGTTAGCGTCAGCAAGCGGCCGCCGCTTCCCAACCTCGACGCGTTCACGGTCGAGATCACGCGACCCGTCGAGATCGGCGATCTGCCTCAGTAGACTCAGCCGATGCCTGCCCGCCTGATTGACGGCCGCGCCCACGCGCGCGTCATCCGCGAAGAGCTGAAGCTCGCGGTTGAGCGCCATCCCAACCAGCGGCGACCCGGCATTACCGTCATCCAGGTTGGCGACGACCCGGCATCGACGACATATGTCGGCGGGAAGCACAAGGCCGCCGAGGAGGTTGGCTTCAACTCGGCGATCGAACGTTTTCACGAGATCACCCAGTCCGGGTTGCACCAACGAATCGCCAAGCTGGCCAACGACCCAGCCATCGACGGCATCCTGCTCCAGATGCCGCTGCCGGACGGTCTCGATCCGGATCAGGCGCTCGAACAGATCCCGCCACATAAAGATGTCGACGGGCTTCACCCTTACAACGCCGGCCGGCTGGCCCAGGGCAACCCGACATTCATTCCGGCGACGCCACTCGGCGTGCTTGAGTTGCTGCGTCGTGAGCACATCGATCCCACCGGCCAGCGCGCCGTCGTCGTCGGACGCTCCCGCCTCGTCGGCCGTCCGGTCGCGCTGCTGCTGCTGCAAAACCACGCGACCGTCACGATCGCGCACTCGCACACAATCGACCTTCCCGCGATCACCAGGACCGCGGACATCCTGATCGCCGCCACCGGCAAGCGCGGCTTGATCACCGGCGAGCACGTCAAGTCAGGCGCGGTCGTCATCGACGTGGGGATCACCCGCGACCCCGTAACCGGCAAGCTCACGGGCGATATCGATCGGGCCAGCGTCGAAACGGTGGCCGGGGCGCTGACTCCCGTCCCGGGCGGAGTCGGCCCGATGACGGTCGCGATGTTACTGGTGAATACCTACCGCGCCTACCGCCAGCACCTCGGCGAAGGATGACCTACCAGGAATCGCTCGACTATTTGACCTCGCTTGGCCGTTTCGGCATCAAGCTCGGTCTGGAACGAACGAAGGCGCTGCTGCATCAGCTCGGCGATCCACAGGATCTCTTCCAGGGTGTCCACGTGGCGGGTACCAACGGCAAGGGCTCCGTCTGCGCCATGGTGGCTAGCGTCTTACAGGCATCCGGCTACCGGGTCGGCCTGATGCCCAAGCCTCACCTCGTCTCCTACACCGAGCGTATTCAGATCAACCAGCGCCCGATCGCCGAGGATGACTTTGCCGCGCTCCTCACCGAGCTGCAGCCCGCCATTAATAAGGTTGCGGCGGACCTGGGGCTGCCGACCGAGTTCGAGATCCTCACCAGCGCCGCCCTCTATTACTTCGCGCGCGCCGGCATCGACCTGCTGGTTTGCGAGGTGGGCCTCGGCGGCCGGCTGGACTCGACCAACGTGCTCGATCTCGGGGTCAGCGTCATTACCAACATCGCGCTCGATCACACCCAGTATCTCGGCTCAACCCTCGAGGCGATCGCCGCGGAAAAGGCCGGCATCCTCAAACCGGACAGCATCGCGATCACGGGTGCAGAGCCGCCCGCGCTCGCGGTCATCGAAGCCGCGGCGCAACGACAGCAGATTCCCCTGCTCCGCCTCGGCCACGAGATCGAGCTCAGCGCGATCGACAAGGAGTGGGCGGGCGTCCAGGCGACGGTCACCACGCCGGCAGGCACGTATCGTGACCTGCGCATCCCGCTGCTCGGGCTGCACCAGGCGGACAATGCCGCGCTCGCGGTTGCCGCGATTGATGCGCTGCGCTCTCGGGGGTGGGAGATCTCCGACGGCGCACTCCGCGACGGACTGGCTCGCACGCGGTGGCCCGGTCGCCTCGAAGTGGTCGACCGTAACCCGATCGTGCTCGTCGATGGCGCCCATAACCCCGCGGGCCTACAGCGGTCGCTGGCTACCGTGCAAAGCCTCGCCAGAGAGCGTCCGCTCGTCATCGTCTTCGGGGCAATGAAGGACAAGGATCTGCCAGCGATGCTCGCCCAGCTACGCGCAACTCGGGCTCCGGTCATCTTCACTGCCATCGATTGGCATCGGGCCGCGGCGCAGGGGGACCTGGCCAAACAGTTTGGCTCGCCGGCTGAAACCGCCGACTCGTCCGGCGAAGCGCTCGCCCGCGCCCGCGTCCTGGCCGGGCCCAACGGCATCGTCCTGGTGTGCGGCTCGCTCTACCTTGTCGGCGAGGTCATCGCCGCGGCGCGAGCTCGACACGCGAAGGGCTCACCAGTGTCGGCCCCCTAGCCGCGGGCGTGCGGCGACAGCGCCAGCTTGCGATGCGGTGACGATGCCTGCCGCTTCCAGGCGTCGGGCGCCGCTTCAAGCGGCAGGACTTCGACCTCGACCTTCAGTTCTCCGGCCGCGGCGTAGTCGATGAGCGCTCGGTAGGCTGCCGCCTGATCCTCCCATGGAACACTGAAGTTGCTATGTCCGAGGATCGACAGATAGCGGCCGCGGACAACGCCTGACTTGACGACCGCCTCCGGGCCGGCCGATTGGCCGAGCTGGACGAATCGACCGAACGCGCTCGTCGCCTCGAGCGCGGCAACGCCTGGCACGCCCCAGAGGGGATCGATCACCACATTGAGCTGACCGCCGCTGGCCTTGCGGATTCGCTCGGACAACCCTTCCGTCTCCTTCAGGTCGACCGTCGCATCCGCGCCCAGATCACGCGATCGGGCCAGCGCCTGCTCGTCGCGTGCGGCCGCCACGATCCGGCCCGCCCCGAGCAGCCGCGCCACCTGTATCGCGATGGTGCCGAGGACGCCGCTGGCCGCCAGGATGAGGACCGTCTCGCCTGCTTTGAGCTGTGCCCGGCGAGTGAGGCCGAGATATGCCGCAATGCCCGGCGTCCCCAAGGCTGCCGCGAGGCCATCCGGAACGCTGTCGGGAATCGCGACCGTCTGGTGTCCATTGACGATGGCGCGCTCGGCAAGTGACCCGTTTGGCATCGCCGCCCGGAAGAAGACGCGTGGACCCGCCGCCCCGTTCTGCAGCAGCCGTCCGACACCTTCCCCGCCGGGCACGTAGGGGAGTGGCGGCGGTCCCGTATAGAACTTTCCGCTCGCAATCGACAGGTCGGCGGGATTCAGCGGCGCCGCGATCACCTCGACCAGGCTGGCCGCGTCACCGTTCGGTTCCGGCATCTCGCGCAGCACCGGTAGTTCGCCATGACGCTCGATGACGGCGGCACGCATGATCAGATCAGCTTAGCTTTTGAGGTTTCGATCGAAGAAGGCGACTGACCGCGACATCGCCAGGCTAAAGCCCTGCGCGATGTTGTGATCGGCGCCCGCATACGTGTACAGCTCGACCGGCTTGCTGGCGGCGTGCAGATCATTCGCTAACGTCTGCGAGAACTGCAGCGGTACCTCAGTGTCGCCAGTGCCGTGGTGCAGCTGGATCGGCGCGGTGATGTCGGCCAGGTAGGCCATCGGGGAGATGCTGTCCCAGAACTTCGGATTCTGCTCCGGTGTCCCGAACTGGCCGAGGTAGCTCTGGCGAGCCGAGCCGGCGAACGACGGTGGTGGTCGATCGCCGCCCGTCGGATGCCAGTTTTCGAGCAGATCCTTGTAGGTGGCGTTGACCCCAGCCCAGATCACGGCCACCTTGATCCGCGGATCGATGACCAGCGCCCGCAGCGTGATGTTGCCGCCCATCGAGTGCCCCCACATCCCGATCCGGTTAGGGTCGGCTGGCGGATAACGCTGCAATGTCGTAACGGCATTCAGGACGTCCACGGTGTCGTCCGGCGCGTAGTAGGCACTGACCGGCTTGCCTTCCGAACTGCCAAACCCCCGATAGTCGGGCTTGAACACGATGTACCCGTCCCGCGCGAACGCATCGACATAGGCGACGTAGCGCTCGGTCGTCCGATAAACCGTCGGCGGGATGTAGCCGTGGTTGAAGATGATCACCGGCCAGCCGGTCGGGGGCTTGGACCCATTGGGCACGGTCAGCAGGCCGAAGATCTTGAGGCCATCCGACTGATACGAGGCGTAATAGCGCCGATAGTTCGCCCCCGGCGCCAGCGTTTGCTCGATCGCAATGTCGCTCCCCGGATACTCGCGCTGCCGCATCGCGTCGATCGCGAGGGGCACGAGCGTGGGCTGCGCGGCGACGGGTGCTGGCGTTGGTGACCCTGTTGGTTTTCCCGGGGTTGAGATGGCGGGCGGCGGCGCGCTGCAGGCGATCAGCACCAGGGCGATCGCGCTCGCCAGCACCTCGCTTCGGGCTCGGGCGCTCTTAGGCCAGGCCATCGCTTGAGGATAGCGCCGTGCCTCTCGTAACAGGGCTGCAACAGGTCCAGATTGGCCAGAGGCGAAACGGAGCGGCCAGCGTTCTCATCAATAGAGCCACCATGAAGCGACCCAATCTGTTCCAGCGGATTCTCGACCTTCTCGCCCGCGACGAAGGGCAGGGCATGGTCGAGTACGCCCTCATCCTGGTGTTGATCGCGGTGGTCGTGATCGTCGTCCTGATCATCCTGGGCAACCAGGTGCAGAACGTCTTCTGCAACATTAGCGGCGGCCTCGGCCAGTAGCTTCGGGGCTCAGCCGCCCGGATTCACCCGTGGGCCTCATCATCGACGGGTTCGACATGGACCACTGCGTCCGTGACGACCGGTAGCTCTCGTTGAATCCGCTCTGAGACCGCATGGCCAACCTCGTGGGCCTGGACCAGCGACAGGTTCCCATCAACGTGCACCGAGACATCTAGCAGCACGTGCTTGCCCGCCTGGCGCGCGCGGAGAGCATGGTACCCGTGCAGTTGCGGGTCGCTCTTGAGAATGCGCTCGATGGCGTCGAGCGTCGGCCGATCGGGCATCGCGTCGAGCAATACCTGGGTGGTGCGGCGACCCTGCTCAATCGCGGTGGTCCCGATGATGATCGCGACCGCGATCCCGGCCAGTGGATCCGCCAGCCTGAAGTCAAAGACGGCGACGAGCGTGATGCCGATCAACACGGCCAGCGAGGCCCAGAGGTCCGAGGCGAAATGGAGCGCATCCGATTCGAGCGCGGCGCTCCCGCCATGAGACCGCGACACACTCTGCAGGTAACGACTGACCACGATGTCGATGACCATCGCGGCGAGGACGACCACGAAGGAGTACCAGGCGACCCGCACCGTGCCGGCGACGACGAGTCGCCGCACCGACTCGATCACGATCGCAATGCAGGTGGCCCCCAGAAGAAACATCTGCACCAGGCTGGAGATGTTCTCCGCTTTCGCATGGCCCCAGGCGTGGTCCTCATCGGCTGGCTTGGCGGCCGTCCGGATGCCGGCGTAGGCGAAGATGCTGGCGGAAAGATCGAGGAAAGAGTGGGCCGCATCGGCGAGGATCGCGACGCTGCCGGTCAACAACCCAACCACCAGCTTGGCGGCGATCAACACCACGTTGACCAGGACGGAATACAGCGCGGCGATCGCCTTGCTGTCTAACCGACCGGTTGGCGCTGCATGGTCCATCGGGATCTCACCTTATCCTTATGCCCACTACCGTGAAGACGCCGCCAGAGCCCCGCGCCGCGATCCGCGCGATGCATCCTTATGAATGGGAGCCGCCCAGCGCGAGCATCGCCCTTAAGTCCGGCGTCCCTCAGGACCAGGTCGTTCGGTTCGATACCAACACCTTTCCCTGGCCGGGCGCGCGGCTCGATGCACTGCCGCCGGAACCGCTCAACGAGTACCCCGACACCAGCTATGCGACCCTTACCGAGGCGATTGCGCAGTACGCCGATGTGCCGACCGATCGCATCACGGTGGGCGCCGGCGCCGACGAGATCCTCGACCTGATCGCCAAGGCCTACATCGACGCCTCCGCGCGGGTCGTCCTCTCCCACCCCACCTATCCGATGTTCCGGATCCTGACCGAGATGGCCGGCGGTTCGATCGACGAGGTTCGAGCGATCAACCTGCGTCTCGACCGCAGGGCGTTCCTAGAGCGTTCGCGAGACGCTCGCCTGAGCTGGCTCTGCAATCCGAACAACCCCACCGGTGAGTTACTACCGCTGGACTTCGTCGAAGAGGTTGGCCTGTTGTCGAATGGCGTGTTGGTGGTCGACGAGGCGTACTTCGAGACATCGGGCCTCACCGCGCTGCCCCTGATCGAGCGAATGCCGAACCTGGTCGTGGTTCGCACCTTGAGCAAGGCGTTCGGGCTCGCCGGGGTACGGGTCGGTTATGCCCTGGCGGGGGCCGCCATCAGCGATGCGCTGAGACGGGTGAGGCCGCCCGGCAGCATCAGCGTGGTGTCAGCGGCGCTGGGGGCTCAGGCGTTGTCCGATGTCAACGGCATGCGCGAGCGCGTGCAGCAGGTCAAAGACGAAAGGGCGCGACTGCGTCGCGGGCTGGCAGCGCTCGATCTCGAGGTCCGCGATTCGGCTGCCAACTTCTTGTTGGTACACACGGGTCGATCAGCCGCGCCAGCGCTCCTGAAAAAGGGCCTGGTCGTCCGCACTTTCCCGGCGACCTCGCTATTGGCGGAGTACATCCGCGTCACGGTTCGACGTCCGGAAGAAAATGACCGGCTGGTCGCGGCGCTTCAGGCCGAACCCCAGAGATAGTTCGCTTTCTAGGGGAAGATTTGTGGCGAACAGTGACTCTCGCCGCTTCCGAGCACCCAGCCGGCCAGAGACCAATTCCAGTTGAGCGTGATGGTGCCCTGGCAGGGCTGCGCCGTTTGGGCGACCTCATAAGTAATTGGATAGGTGACCGTGCCCGTTCCCCAGCGTGGCGAACCGAGGCTGTAGCTGGTGATGCCCTGGCCGAAGAACATGCCGCCCGTGTTCTTCGCGCCTTCGATAACGAGCGGCGGGCGGCCGAAGTAAGCGAAGGCGGCGCAGAAGGCCAAAAGCAATGCGGCCACGACCGCGAGCGCGATCGTTCGGCGGCGCCGGACATCCGGCGGGAATGGAGGGCTCACACGAGCGGTCACGGGAACCACGAGCGTGCCAGCGAACCGATCGCCGAGGCGCTGGTGCAGCCGCGAGTTGAGCGTCAGGAACCCACCTAATAGATAAAGGAAGGGCAGCGCGTCGAGCAAGCGAGCGAGGTTGCGGAGAATCGCGGCTTGCCAGCCGATGCGGCGACCTTCGAGGTCGGTCACGCGCAGGCCGGCAAGGCGTTTTCCGACGGTCGCGCCGAACAGGGCCTCGAGCACGGCATAGTAGGCCACCCACAGCAGCGTCAGCCAGAACCAGTCGACGGTCGTTTGCGTCGTGAACGAGGCAAAGCTGCCGCTGGTCATCGACGGCACGACACCGCTTGTGACCCGGGCGACCCCAAATGTGGCGTTGACGGTCGCGTCCAGCAGTGAGATGACGAGCGCGTCGACAACAAGGGCGCCAAGGCGGCGAGGCAGCGCCTGCCCTGTCGCTGTCACGAGATCGATCGAGGTCGCCGTCGGAGCCCCCGCAAGGCTCATGTCCCGCCAATTGTGACGCGCCGAGGTGCTTATGCGCGCGTCGGCGCTACATCACTTCCGTGAGCAACTCGACCCGCAGCCCACTCCTGAGATCATCCTTTCCTCACAGTCAAGCTGTCACGTCCAGTCAAGGGGCGTTGGATTGACTGACCGGCCACTTGCCGCCACAATAGGGCAGCCCCATGCCCAACTGGCTTCGTCGTCTCCTGCCGGTCGCCGCGGTCCTGTCCACCGCCGGTGTCCTTCTGGCCAATCAGGTCGGCGCGATGGCCTACACCTCTGGGGCGACCGGTTACGACATCAGCTACCCGCAATGTGGCGGCCGCTACCCGACCGGGACCTTCGGCATCATCGGCGTCAACGGCGGCTATCCCTTCGTCCACTACAACCCGTGCCTGGGCGACGAATACAGCCACACACTCAACGCCGCGCTCTACATCAATACCGGTTACGACCCGATCTATACGCAGGTCGATGGTAAGCACACCATGCCGGAGTGCGTGACGGAAAGCGCTGCGATCCAGGGCACGGCGCCGCAGCAGGCAGCCTGGGCGGTGGGCTGCAGTGAGGCATCGCGGTCGATTGCCTACGCCACCTCCCAGGGCGCCACCAGCCCGAGCAGCTGGTGGCTCGATGTCGAAACCAGCAACAGCTGGTCCTCGACGGACTTGAGCCTGAACCAGTACACGATCCAGGGTATCGTCGACACGCTGCTCCGGCAGTCGCCGGCCGCCATCGGTCTCTACTCGACCGGTTACCAGTGGCACCAGATCGTCGGTAACCTGCCGGTCTCCGGGGTGCTGGCCGACTGGGTCGCCACCGGGTTGAACTCCGCCGGCCGGGCCCGCGCCTACTGCGGGACCGGCTTTTCGGGACGTCCGGTCTGGTTCGTCCAGTACCTCCGCGGAGGCTTCGACACCGACTACACCTGCTGATCGGCAACTGAGAACGTCGCCGCCGCGGCGAAAACCGTAGCCTTTACACGGCTCAGCCCGTTTGACTGAAGCCGCGGGTTGCTGCCGGCGTGCGAAGGTCTCTTATCAATCTCCAATTTGAAAAGCGCATGATTCGTTCCGTCTGATGGAAGGTCGGGGGCCTGCAAGGCGGCGTCGTGCCTCGCGTTTGCACCCTGTGCGTCTGGTTATCCTGACCCTCTTTTGCCTACTCCTGTCCGGGACAGCGGGCGTCGCTGCCTACTTCTTTCCGGTGGTGGTCGCCGGTGTCGGACAGACAGGCCAGACCGTCGTGGTACCGCCCAGCAACAGTCCGGGTGTGAGCGCCACCCCCACGCCGTCTGCCGCCCCTGGCGCGCCATTCACCGTCCTGCTGCTCGGTTCCGACGACGATGGGAAAAACAAATCGCCGCTGACGCAGTCGATGATCCTGGTGCGGGTCGATCCTGCCAGCAAGCACGTCACGATGGAATCCATCCCGCGCGACCTCTGGGTACCGCTCTCGACGGGTGAGCACGCGAAGATCGATGCCGCCTACGCCAATGGCGGCGCGGCCGCCGCCATCGCCACCGTCCAGCGCAACTTTCATGTCCACATCGACGAATACGCCTGGGTCGGGCTCACCGGTTTGATCAAGCTGATCGACCTGCTTGGCGGGGTCGACGTGTTCGTGACCAATCCGGTGCTCGATGATGCCTATCCGGACGACATCAACGGAGGCTTCCTCTACGGCTACAAGACGGTCGCGGTGCTTCCCGGCGCGCAGCACCTCGACGGCGCGCACGCGCTGCAGTACGTCCGGTCGCGGCACAACGACATCAATGGCGACTTCGGACGCTCAGCCCGGCAGCAGCAGGTCCTGCTCGCGATGAAGGTCAAGGCGAGCACGCTGAACGCAGCCGACCTGCCCGACATCGTCAGCGCCCTCAAGGGCAAGTTCAAGACCAGCATGGGACTCGACCGGGTCCGGAGCTTGCTGGGTGTGGCTAATGCATTCGACCCGGCCAATGTCAAACAGATCGTGCTCTACGCGGGCCTCTATACGAGTTACGACCACGGAGCGGCATACGGTGGTGCGAGCGTCATCATTCCCCACTGGCCGCAAATCCTTGCGGTGACGAGAGAAAACTTCCCATGATCCTGCGACGCATCGCCGCCGTCCTCTTCTTGCCCATGATGCTTGCGTTCGGGTCAGGCGTCTATCTCTACCTCGGCACCCTGAAAAGCAAAGTCGTCAAGACCCGTGCGGATCTCCCCACGGTGACGAAGCCCCGGCTCGTCCTGCCCGGCACCATGTTCGTTGTCCAGGATGGCCGGCTGTTCAAGCTCAAGGACGGCGGCTTTACCGAGATCGGCTCAGCCGGCGATTGGTCGCAACCGACGCTTACGCCCGACCACACTCATCTTGTCGCCGTCCTGCGCAGCGGATATTCGAGCGATCTTTACTTGCTCGATCTCGACGGCCACATCGTGAAGCGCCTCACCAAGAATGACTCACGCATCGTCGATTACAACCACTGGGCCTTCTATCCCCGCGTGTCGCCGGACGGTTCGACCCTCTTCTACAGCTATGACGGCCCCAAGCACGTCACCAATGCACCAGGCGACGATCTCTCCATCTGGAGCATGCCGCTGAATGGGTCGCAGTCCCAGGCGCGGCGCCGCACCGATCCTTACTGGTACACCGGTGGCGACGCAACCCCGATCCCGCTCGCGGGCACGGCTGTTCTGTACGTGCAGCATTCGATCGACCCATCCACTGCCGTGCACTCTCAGATCAGGCTCCAAAGCCGTCTGGGCGACCTGGTCGGCAAGCCGTTGACCAGCCTGGCGGACAATTGCAGCCAGCCGGCACTCTCGCCCGACGGCACGCAGCTCGCCATGATCTGCACCGGCGGGAAACAAACCGCGCGGCTCGAGGTCGCCTCGTTCAACGGCACCAGTCTCGGCCCGCCTCGCATTCTCCTTGACGGCGGCCTCTATGCATCACCGGCATGGTCGCCCGACGGCCAGGCGTTGGCCTACTTCGCGCCGAGCGGGGCGGCTGGGCACTTCGAGCTCTGGTGGCTGGCGGTGCCGGTTGTGGCCACACCGACTCCCACCGCGACCGCAACCCCGACACATTCGGCGTCGGCGGGCGGTGGGGCCTCCTCTATCGTGGTCCCCTCCCTCCCGACGACCCCGGTGCCGGTGCAGGTCACGCAGGGCGTCGACCTCAGTGCGACCTCGCCACCCGCCTGGTACTGAGTAAGCTGAGGGCGACCTGGATGGGGATACTGGGTAAACCGCTCACCTGGCTTTCGCTGTCGCTGCTGGCGGCCGCCGCCTTGGTGGCCCTGCTGGTGGCGAGACTCGTGTCGCCCCAGCTCGCGGCGACGGCCGGCACGACGCCCGCGCCCTCGGGCCTCCGCGCCGACATCGTCATCCCTGCGAACTCGATGCCGTCGCCCGACTTCACGCTGCGCGACCAGGGCGGCCAGCCGGTGTCGGTTTCGGCGCTCCGCGGCCGGGTCCTGGCGATCACCTTCCTCGACTCGCACTGCAAGCAGCTGTGCCCGCTCGAAGGCGACCAGCTAGGTCAGGCTCAGCGCGCGCTGGGAGCGGCCGCGAAGCTCTCCTTGCTCGTCGTCAGCGTGGCCCCGGCGACTGATACCCCCGCGAGCGAGCGCGCCTTTGCGGCGGCGCATCAATGGACCGGCGACTGGCACTGGCTCACGGGCACCCCCGATCAGCTGGCCCAGGTCTGGAAGGCGTACAGCATCGCGGTCGAGGGCACGTCGGACAACGTTCTCCATAGCACCGTTCTCTATCTCGTCGACAAAAGCGGTTTCCAGCGAGCGGGATGGGCTGGCCCTATCGAGCCCAATTTGCTGGCGCACGACGTCCGCCTCCTCGATAGCGCGGCGGCTTGATGACGCCGACGGCATTGGCCGAGGCGCAGGCTCGCATCCTTCTGATCGATGACGAGCCCGGCATCCGCAATTTCGTCTCGCGCGGGTTGCGCGAGGAAGGCTTTTCAGTGGATCTTGCCTCGGACGGGGACGCGGGGCTCAAAGCGGCGCTCGGGCCGCCGTATGACCTGATCATTCTCGACCTGCTGCTACCGCGATCCAGTGGCATCGACCTGCTCCGCCAGGTCATTCGGCAGAACCCCACCCAGCAGGTGATCGTGCTCTCTGCGTTGACCGACACCTCGTCGAAGGTGCGTTCGTTCGAGCTGGGCGCCGGCGATTACCTGGCCAAACCGTTCTCGATCGAGGAGTTGATGGCACGCGTGCGCGCGCGACTGCGCGATGCCCGCTCCCGACCAACGCGGTTGGCCATCGGGGGCCTGACGCTCGACCTGATCAGCCGGCAGGTCACCGGCGCCTTCGGCAGGGTCCAGCTTGCCGAGCGTGAATTTCTGCTCTTGCGGGAGCTGATGGCGAGCGCCGGCGAAACGGTAGGCAAGGAACGGATCCTCGCCTCGGTCTGGGGCTACCACTTCGATCCAGGCTCCAACGTCGTCGACGTCTACGTCCGACGGCTGCGCGCGAAGATTGGTGGAGATGCCATCAAGACCGTTCGGGGTGAGGGGTACCGAGTTGAAACGCATTGAGCGCTGGGCGTGGCCCGTGCGGGGACTGCTGTGGGTGGACATCGCCTGGGCGATCTTCGCGGTCGCCAATCTCGTTGGCATGGTCGTCTTCGCGACATGGGAAACGGTTCCCTTTCACTTCATCTGGGTCAGTCTCACCATCCTCTATGGCTTCCGGGTCTGGAGGCTGAAGCCGACCCTGTCGGTGCTCGGCGCCATCATCATGTTGACGGGCGCCGTCTTGATCGTCGACATTGCGCGCGGGACGCAACCGATGGACGAACTCACCGAGGTCCCATTGATGTCCGCCATGTTCCTCGCCATGGTCTGGCATGCGCGCCGCCGCTTGGTCGCAACCGAGGAGATGCGACGCATCTCCGACGTCAACCTGCGATTGCTCGAGCGCGAGCGCCGCTTCATCCAGAATGCCTCACACGAACTGCGCACCCCGATCACGGTGGCCATCGGCCATGCCGAGCTGCTTCAGCGGTCGACCGATCCGTCCCGGATGGCGGCCGATGCCAGGGTGGTTCTCGAGGAGCTGATGAGGCTTCGACGGCTTTCTGATCGTCTTCTGCTACTCGCGGCGGCGGACGATCCCGATTTCCTTCATAAGAAACCGATCGAGGTAGAGCCGGTGCTGGTCACCGCGCTCCAGCGCTGGTCACCGACACCTCGGCAGTGGCGGCTGGGGACGACTGATGAGGCGGTGGTCGATGCCGATGCCGATCGCCTGGCCCTGGCCATCGACGCGCTGGTGGAGAACGCCGTCAAGCACACGACGCCCGCTGACTGGATCGAGCTTTCGGTCCGCCGCAATCACGGGGTCGAGATCACGGTGGCGGATTCGGGAACGGGCATCCCGGCCGAGGACCTGGACCGGATCTTCGAGCGCTTTGGGCGCTCGGATATCAGCCGCCAGCGGGACAACGGGGGGCTCGGCCTGGGCCTGCCCATCGTCAAGACGATCGCAGAGGCACACGGTGGGACGCTCAGCATCCACAGCGACGTGGGCAAGGGGACCGAATTTACAATCTCCCTCCCCCTCGCCGACAGGGTGGGGAAAGCGGTTAAGGGCTCGCCGTCGCCGACGCCGCTGCCGACGCCGCTGCACTCTCCGTAGGCGTGGGCGTCACGGACGGGGCCGTACCAACGGTAGCGGGCTGGTCGAAGCCGAACCAGTGCTGAACAGCCAGCCCGTAGAAGAGCACAGCGATCAGGAGGATCAGCACGACGACCGTGATGATGACAACTGCTGGGCCCACTCCCGGTTCGGGCTCTTCCTCGACGACGGCCATGCGCGGATTGTCCCACGGTCGCTCCAGCGGAAACAACCGCTGGCAGTGGCCTGTAGAGGCTTTCTGACAGTTTTGTAATCCCCTACGCCTTTCCAAGTCGCGCCCCGAGGCTCAGACTTAGTCGCGGGACGTAGACAACGCCTGACGTGAGGTAGACGCATGCTCCGGAGGGTCTCGTTAGTCGCCGCGGGGGTCGTCATCGTCGTCGTTGCCATGGTGGCCTTCGTCGGCCTCTTCATGCTGCGGCAGCCGGGCCAACTGGAAGGCACGACCACCAAACTCCACCTCGAAACGGTTGCCGCGATCGGGCAGGCACTCGAGTGGCCGCGCCCCGACGACCCGCACGCAGACTGGGTCGGCTACTTGCCGACCACGACATGGCATGTGCCGGCCAACTCGACCATCCAGGTTCAGATCGACCAGGAGGACGGCGCCAGCGGCCTACGCAACCCCTTCTGGGGCAAGGCCTTCGGCATCGAGGGCGGCACGATGCACGTCAGCTATTTCGATGACAAGGGCAATCCGCAGGAAGGCGACATGACCTCGATCGATCCGACCACGGCAGCCCACACCTTCGCCATTCCCGACCTGGGCGTCTTCGTGCCGCTGCTGGGTATCAGCGATGCCGCGCCGCCGAACAGCATGAACGTCATCACCTTCTCCTTCAAGACAAAGGGCCCCGGGGTCTATCGCTGGCAATGCTTCGTGCCCTGCGCGGCCGGCACTCTCTTCGGTAATGGCGGCCCCATGTCGACGATGGGTTACATGGGCGGCACGCTGATCGTGACTTGATCATGGGAATGTTTCGTATCGAGGAAGCCGATCGGCCGCACATCGTGCGGCTCCTGATCATCTGGGTGATTCTCTCCGCCATCGGCATCGTCGCCGTTCTGCAGATCAACTATCCCCCCTACGACCAGTCGATCCAAGGGCAGGACCAGGCCAGCACGCTCAGGCTCCTGACCGTGTTGGCCACGCCGGTATTCATCGGCGTGGTCATGATGACCCTCTACTCGGCCATCTATTTCCGGCGCACCACTACCGAGCTGGTCGATGGTCCGCCGATGCTCGGCAACGGGCCGGTCCAGATCGCCTGGGTAGCGATCAGCGCCATCCTGGTGCTCTTCCTGGCGGTCGTCGGGATCGCGACCCTCTCTAGCGAGAACGTTGCGCAGGCCGTAGGCCAGCCGGGCCGCGCAATCGGTCAATCGGGCGGCCAAACCGGCAGCGCGACCGCTGGTGGCAGCGGCCCGGAGTTGCAGGTCCAGGTGATCGCGCAGCAGTGGTATTTCACCTACCGGTATGCAGACTATGGCGGCGTCGAGACCACCCACCTCTACCTGCCGGTCGATCGACCGGTCGAGCTGCACGTGACCTCGCTCGACATCATCCACTCCTTCTGGGCGTATCAGCTGGG
>JAXDLN010000119.1:0-396829 GCA_034666565.1 Chloroflexota bacterium | reverse complement strand
CTAATTGAAAACATGACCGGCGCGACGGTCGCAGAGAGGAGCGCATGAGAAACGAACCGCAACAGCCGTCCACCGCCGACACTGGCGGTCACCTCACTGCAGGGTTGACCCGCTGGCAGACGATCGGCGTGGTCGCGGGCACCATGCTCGCACTCCTGCTGGCCGCGCTCGATCAGACCATCGTCGGGACCGCCATGCCGCGGATCGTGGCCGAGTTGAACGGCCTGAATTACTACACATGGGTGATCACCGCCTACCTGGTCGCCTCGACGATCATGGTCCCGATCGCGGGCAAGCTGGGTGACCTCTTCGGGCGCAAGCCATTCCTGTTGGCCGGCATGATCGGATTCGTTGTCGCGTCGGCACTATGCGGCCAGTCACACGGCATGCTCGAGCTAGTCGTCTTCCGGACCATCCAGGGGATCTTTGGCGGCATGCTGTTCGCGACGGTCTTCGCGGTGATCGGCGACCTGTTTCCGCCCGCGCAGCGGGCCCGTCTCGCCGGCCTGTTCGGCGCCGTCTTCGGCCTCTCATCCATCGTCGGGCCGACCGCCGGTGGATACATCACGGACACCTGGGGCTGGCGCTGGGTCTTCTACGTCAACCTGCCGGTTGGCGTTATTGCCGTCCTTCTCGTCATCGCCACGATGCCGTTCGTACGGTCATCGGCTTCTTTGCGCGACATTGATTTCAAAGGCGCCGCGGCGTTGATCGCCGGCCTCGTGCCCCTGATGATTGCGCTCTCGATTACGCGTGACCATGGGTGGACATCCCCTGAAGTCCTTGGACTCCTTGGCATCGCCGCCGTCATCCTGGCGATCTTCTTCATCCTTGAGATAAGGACGGATCATCCGATCGTGCCGTTCGACCTCTTTAAGAACTCCACCTTCAGCGTTTCCATGATCGTCGGTTTTCTCTCAGGCTTCGGCATGTTCGGCACGATCGTCTTCGTGCCGCTCATCTATCAAGGCGTCCTCGGCGTCACCGCCACGAACTCGGGTCAGCTGTTGACCCCGATGATGCTCGGCCTCATCGTCGCGAGCACGCTGGTCGGTCAGTTGATGGTGCGAATTCGCCTGTATCGTTTCCTGGGGACAGCCGGCGTGGCCGTCATGCTGGTCGGCATGTGGCTGCTCTCGCAGGTGACTGTCAGTACCTCGCGCCTTGAAGTCGTCCGCGATATCGTGATCGTAGGTGCGGGCCTGGGCTCGACCTTCCCGCTCTATCTCACCGCCGTCCAGAGCGCGCTGCCACGGAATTTCCTCGGCGTCGCGTCGAGCCAGGTCCAATTCTGGCGGCAGATCGGCGGCACCATTGGCACGGCCGTGCTCGGCTCGGTCCTCAGCCAGCGTCTCCCGGTCCACATCGCCGAGCAGGTGGCCGCCCTTCACCTCCCGGCGCAGGCGGCGCGGCTGGTCAGCGGCGGCGGAAGCAGCCCCCAGACGTTATTCGATCCTGCCCAGATTGCGGCGAGCCGGGCTAGGGCGACGAGTGCGCTCGGAGCACAGGGTGCTGCGATCTTCGACCAGGTGCTACATGCAGTTCGCGTGGCCCTGGCGTCGACATTGCACGAGGTCTTCCTCTACGGCGCAGCGGTCCTGATCATCGCGCTGATTGCAACAGTCTTCCTCAAGGACGTGCCACTGCGCGCCCGGCAGCCGGCCAGTGAGGACGACGCGCCGGTGGTTGCCGCCTAGTCCGGCCTACTTCCCCTCGCTCACCTCGTAGAGCTCATTCGCGGGATGGCCCGCCTTCTTGTGCACGGCAGCGACGGCCTCCTTGTTCGGACCGGTCGCCAGGCAGAAGACCTTTCCCGCCTTGGAGTCGAGCCAGTACCGCACGTACTCAACCCCCGTTCCTTTTTGGGCTTCCAGATCCTGCTTATGGGCCTCTGCGAGCTGCTGCGGCGTGACGTGCATTCCCTCGTGTACATCCATGAACGTTGGCACGAACCCACCTCCTATTCCGCTTCATCCGTCGGCTGTGGACCTATGGTAGCTGGACGGCTCAGACTAGATTCCCGTGTCGACTGGTTCGCGGGGAATGCGACCCTTGACGATATCGGCAAGAAAGTGCGCGAGCCGGCGCGAACTCATCGTCTGACGTTTGGACTTCGCTGAGTGTCCACCATCGGTGTTCGCCCATGAAGTTGCGCTCGAACTCGTCCCAACCGCTGACATCGACCTCGTGTTGTTCGACGCGGACCAGATAGTAGCGCTCCCGTTGGCGCATGGGCTGGCCGGAGTGAGGCATCGGAAAGACGTGATCTCGTACCCAGATCAGCGGGCCGATCTCGGCGGCCGTAAGACCGCATTCTTCGGCGAGTTCTCGCTGCAGGGCGGAGACCACGGATTCTCCAGCCGCGACGCCGCCCCCGGGCGTGATCCAGAAGTATCTGGACCGGGTGTTGTCGGGGAAGGCTTTGAAAAGCAGGACGCGGTTGTCACGGTCCAGGACCACGGCCCGAACCGCCTCCCGAATTGGGACGGCGTCGGCCTGACGATTCGTGGTCTCCGCGAGCAGGAGCTTACGGGCATAATCCCGAAACGAATGGCCGACGCTGATGTGATTGTGGTGGGCGCGGGTCTCGCCGGGCTGGTGGCGACCGCCGAACTGGCCGATGCGGGTCGCCGCGTCATTCTGCTCGAGCAGGAACCAGAGCCCTGGTTGGGCGGGCAGGCCTTCTGGTCCTTTGGCGGTCTGTTCTTTATCAACTCTCCAGAGCAGCGGCGGCTCGGCGTCCGCGACTCTCATGAGCTGGCGCTCAAGGACTGGATGGCCACCGCCGGCTTCGATCGGCAGGAAGACCAATGGCCAAGGAAGTGGGCCGAGGCATATCTCGCGTTTGCGGCGGGCGAGAAGCGGTCGTGGTTGCACGCACAGGGCGTTCGATTTTTCCCGATCGTGGGTTGGGCGGAGCGGCGTGGCGAGTCTATCGGTCCGGGCAATTCGGTCCCCCGCTTTCATGTGACCTGGGGAACCGGTCCAGGTGTCGTGGCACCATTCGAGCGGCGTGTGCGCGACGCGGTGGCTCGGGGTCGGGTCGCGCTGATGTTCCGTCATCGAGTCGACGCACTGACTGTAAGCGGCGGCGCCGTTGATGGCGTGCGCGGTGCCGTGCTCGAAGCGAGCTCGGTGCAGCGGGGGAGACCCAACTCGCGGGTCGCGATCCGCGAGTTCGAGCTGCATGCCCAGGCGGTGATCGTCGCCTCGGGGGGGATCGGCGGCAATCACGACCTGGTTCGTCAGGCCTGGCCGGCGCGCCTGGGGACTCCGCCCCGCCAGATGCTGACCGGAGTCCCGGCCCACGTCGACGGCCGCATGCTGGCCATTACGGAGGCCGCCGGTGGATCGGTAATCAACCGCGATCGCATGTGGCATTACGTCGAGGGAATCCGGAACTGGGACCCAATCTGGCCCGCGCATGGCATTCGGATCCTGCCGGGACCGTCATCGATGTGGTTCGATGCCGTCGGCAATCGCCTACCGGCGCCATTCTTCCCGGGGTTCGACACACTCGGAACGCTGGCGCACCTGCGCGGTACCGGCTACGACTATTCCTGGTTCGTGCTGACGCAGCGCATTATCAAGCGCGAGTTCGCCCTCTCCGGATCCGAGCAAAATCCCGACCTGACGAACAAGGACATCAAGCTGCTGCTGCAACGGGTGGTCTCGAAGTCCGGACCAGCGCCGGTTGAGGCCTTCAAGCAGCGCGGCGCCGACTTCGTGGTGGCGAACAACCTGGACGACCTTGTTCGCGGGATGAATGCCCTGACGGAGACGCCGCTCATTGACCCGGTGAATCTGGAGCGGCAACTCGCGGCTCGCGACGACGCAGTCGCCAGTGCCACGACCCAGGATGGGCAGATTCGCGCGATTCGCGCCGCCCGGCGTTACATCGGCGACCGGCTCATCCGAGTTGCTCCGCCGCATCGGCTGCTGGATCCCGCCGTCGGTCCGCTGATTGCGGTTCGTCTCCACATCCTGACCCGCAAGACGCTGGGCGGCCTCCACACGGATCTCTCGGGTCGGGTGCTTAGCACGGACGGGACGCCGTTGCCTGGCCTGTATGCGGCGGGCGAGGTCGCCGGATTTGGCGGTGGTGGGATGCACGGCTATCGGTCGCTCGAAGGCACCTTCCTCGGAGGGTGCCTCTTTTCCGGGCGCATCGCCGGGCGGGCTACCGCCGCTACCGTCGGCTGACCGACGGGATGAGTTGGAACGAACTTCGGCCGCGAAACCGGTACACGCTGAAGTCTGAGTCCAGGGTGAATACGCGCCGGATGTTCCTCATTTCGGCGAGTGAGACCAGGGTGGCATCCGCGAGGCTCATCGGGACGTCGGAATATTTCTCCATCAGGTTTCTCACACGCTCAACGGCGCTGCTCGGTAGATCGACCATCAACAGGAGGTTTCGGTGATGCATTTCCCACAACTTGTCCTGTGCCCGCCAGCCGCCGGCGGGTCGAAGGAGATGCATCGCTTCAGTGAAGACTGGCCAGGTTGTGAGCAGCGGGCCGCTCAGGTCTTTCAGTGCGGCCACACAGGCACGGTGACTGGGTTCCTCTCGGTCAAGGATGGCCTTCAGCGGCCCCGTATCAACTAAGACTGTGATTTTGGCCGTCGACCGCGCCCAAGCTTGCGACGTTTATGGCGCAGCTCCTGCTCAAGCAATTCTCCGAAGGCCTCATGCGCCCGATCGGCGGTTGGCTGGCCACCCTGCACGCTGCCGATCAAGTCAGCCATTTGGTAATCAAGCCGATTCGCGAGGATGGCGTCCGTGTGCTTGGCAACGGCATCCCGAATGATCCGCGACTCGGAGACGCGCGCGAGTCTTGCGGCCTCTCTGAGCCGAGCCTCACTTCGAGCGTCGAGCCGAACGCTTTTCACCGTACCAGCGTATCACCTAGTGCTGACAGATGTATTACGCGGACGGTACGGAAAGCGCCGTTAGCCCCTGCTGGCGGCACGTTCGACGCCGGATCTGCCTAGAGGACGAGCGCCATCGGGCTCTGCAGCAGGCGCTTGACTTCCTGCAGGAATTGCGCCGCGGTCACGCCGTAGAAGACCCGGTGATCGACGGAGAGCGTGACCCGCATCCGCTTCCCCGGCACCACCTGGCCATCCTTGACGACGGCCTTGTCCTCGATCGAACCGATCGCCAGGATGCCCGAGTCGGGTGGGTTGATGATGGCGGTGAACTGGTCGACGTCGTACATACCGAGGTTGGAGATGCTGAAGGTATTGCCCATGTAATCCTGTGCCGCGGCCTTGTTGGCGCGGGACCGCTCGATCAGCTGCTTTGACTCGGTGGCGATCTCCTTGAGCGACTTCCGGTCGGCGTTGCGCAGCACCGGCACAATCAGACGATCGGGCAGGCCGACCGCAATCCCGATGTTGACGTCGCGCTTGCGCTCGATGCGGCCATCCGCCCAGGAGGCGTTGACCTCGGGGAACTTCGTCAGGGCCATCGCCACCGCCTTCACGATCAGGTCGTTGAGGCTGATCGACTCCGACTTGTCGACCGCCTCGTTGAACATCTGGCGGAGACGCACGGCGTCGTCCATTGCGATCTCGGACGTGACGTAGAAATGCGGCGCCGAGAACATGCTCTGGGCGAGGCGCATCGCGACCGTCGACTGGAGCTTGGTGAGCTCGACCACCTCGACCTCCCCAGTGGGACGCGCCGTCGCCGGCCGCGCCTCGCGGGCGGGAGCGTCACTGGCCGCCGCAGCCGGCCCGGCCTTGCCCTTTTGCTGAGCGGCGGCTTCGACATCTTCTTTGGTGATCCGTCCCCCCGGGCCGGTGCCCTGCACCTGGCGTAGATCGACGCCCTGTTCCTCGGCGAGGCGCCGGGCGACGGGGGAGACCCGTTGTCGCTCGCCATCCTCTTGCGCTGAGGGACGGCGGATGACGTTGAGGGCGGCCTGCGCGGCCGCTCCGACTTCGGTTCGGTCGTCCGGTCCGCCGTGCGGGTACTGTTCGCCGCCGGCATCGGCGGCCGCCTGGGCGTTCGCGGCCACGGCTCGGTCCGCCTGCGCCACATGCGCGGCCGGCGTTGCGGCCTGGGGTTTTGGCGCTTCCGCACTGGCCGGCTTGGCGGCCGAGGTCCCATCGCCGATCTCGGCAATCACGGCGCCGATGGCGGCGCTCTCACCCTCGGGGACCACAATCTTGCTCAGCTTGCCGGAGGCGTACGCCTCGACCTCGATGTTGGCCTTGTCGCTCTCGATCTCGACCAGCGGTTCGCCCTTCTTGACATCCTCGCCCTCTTTCTTGAGCCAGCGCAGGATCTTGCCCGTCTCCATCGAGTCCGACAGGCGCGGCATCTGAACGCTGGCCATCTAGCGTCCAGCCC
This sequence comes from Chloroflexota bacterium, assembly GCA_034666565.1. GTDB lineage: Bacteria > Chloroflexota > Dormibacteria > CF-121 > CF-121 > CF-13. The sequence goes on along the minus strand of JAXDLN010000119.1, from coordinate 390,471 downwards.
CAGGATTGGCTCGACGTTTCATCGGCCCATTTTCGCCGAATGCCGTTGTCGTCTCCTGCGCGCGTTCGCTCACGCATCGACGGATGCGCTCGCTCACGTGCTCGTCGTCTCCTCGGCCTCGGCGATCTGGGCCGCGAACCGTCATCGCCACCCTGAGGCCGGACACTCTAGTTCTTTCCGAGCAGGGCTTTCGCGGTGACGATCACGTCGGCCTTGCCAGGGAAGGCGATCTTCTCCAGCCGCTTGTTGTACGGGGCGGGTACCTCGGCGGCGCCGATCCGGGCGACCGGGGCATCGAGGTAATCGAAGGCCTCTTCGTAGACGCGGGAGGCAATCTCCGAGCCGACGCCGTAGGAGCGCCAGCCCTCCTCGACGGTAATCAACCGGCTCGTTTTCTTGACGGACTCGATGACCGGCGCCATGTCGAGCGGCCGCAGCGCCCGCATATCAACGACCTCGGCGCTGATGCCTTCTTTCTCGAGTTCGGCGGCGGCGTCCATGGCGACGATCAGCATGCGCGAGTGGGCGCAGATCGTGATCTGCTCGCCGGGTCGCTTGACCTCGTTCTTGTCCAGCGGGACCAGGTGCTCACCATCGGGGACCTCGCCCTTGACGGCGTAGGTGCCTTCGTTTTCGATGAACATCACCGGATTGTCGTCCCGGATGGCCGACTTCAGCATGCCCTTGGCGTCGGCCGGGGTGCCAGGGGCTACGACCTTCAGCCCCGGCACGTGGGCGAACCAGTTTTCATGACTGTGCGAGTGTTGGGCGCCCAATTGGTGGCCGCCCCCGCCCGGGGTACGGATCACCAGCGGCACCTTGGTGCCGCCGCCGAACATGTAGCGGATGTGCGCCGCGGCGTTGACCACCTGGTCCATCGCCACCATGATGAAGTTGACCGTCATCATCTCGGCCACCGGCCGTAGGCCCGACATAGCGGCGCCGATCGCGGTGCCGATGATGATCTCCTCGGCAATCGGCGTGTCGAGCACGCGCCTCTCGCCGAACTCCTTCATCAAGCCGCGCGTCACCTTGAACGATCCGTCGTACAGCCCAATGTCTTCCCCCAGCAGGAACACCGCCTGGTCACGGTTCATCTCCTCACGGAGCGCCTGGTTGAGGGCGTCGCGCATGGCAAGGACGGCCATCAGCTCGCCACCTCGTCGGCGTAGACGTCGCGATACAGGTCCTTGGGATCGGGCTCGGGACTCTCCTCCGCGAAGTTCACCGCCTCCTCGACCTGGGCGGTGACCTCCTCGTCGATCTTCTGGATCTCCCCGTCGTCGAGCATCTTCTGTTTCTTCATGTAGTCGCCCAGCGTCAGGATGGCGTCGCGGGTCTGCCACTCCTTGATCTCGTCCTTCCCTCGGTAGGTGTCGGGGTCGGACATCGAGTGGCCGCGGTAGCGATAGGTCACGCACTCGAGCAGGCTGGGCTCGTGTTTCTCTCGAGCCTGGGCGACCAGCTCCTCGGTGATGCGGCGTACCTTCAGCACGTCCATCCCGTCGACCCGTTCGCCGGTCATGTCGTAGGCGCAGGCCTTCTTCCAGATCTCGGTGACCGCCGACGCGCGGTTGACCGCCGTACCCATGCCGTAGAGGTTGTTGACGCAGACGAACACGATCGGCAAATGCCACAGCTTGGCGACGTTGAGCGATTCGTGAAAGGCGCCGATGTTGGTCGCGCCGTCCCCGAAGATGCTCATCACGACCTCGTCCTTTTCCTGGTAGTTGATGGCGTAGGCGCTGCCGCAGGCGATCGGGAGCGCCTGGCCGACGATGGCATAGCCGCCGTAAAAGCGGTGCTCCTGGCTGAAGAGGTGCATCGATCCGCCCCGGCCATGCGAGGTCCCGGTCTCCTTGCCGAAGAGCTCGGCCATGACCGCCTTCGGGTCGATTCCCTTGGCGATGGCGTGACCATGCTCGCGGTAGGTGCTGTAGACGTAGTCCGTGGGGCGCAGCGTCGAGATCGTGCCGACGATGGTCGCTTCTTCCCCGATGTTGAGGTGGCAGAAGCCGCCGATCTTGGCCGCCTGGTACATCTCGGCCGTCTTCTCCTCGAAGCGGCGGATCAGCAGCATCTCTCGATAGAGCCTGAGAAGGGTGGCTTTGTCGGTGAGCGCCTCCTTCGATGGACTGCCGGCGGGGCGCTGTTCGACCTTCATGATGGCTCCTGGAATCTCAATGGCACGGACCGGTGCAAAATCTCTTCTATTGTATCTATAGATGTTTTCTATGGATCGCTACTAGCGCGATAGGACAGAGGGCACGCCGTTGGCGGAAAACCCCTTGTGCGTGTGACGCGCGGTCACGACGGTCTTGATGTTGCCGCGGACGTTGAAGTCGCCGATGACTTCCATGAAGCGGGGATCGAGCAGGCCGACCAGGTCATCGAGGATCCGATTGACCGCCGCCTCGTGGAAGACCTCCTGGTCGCGGAACTTGTTGATGTAGAGCTTGAGCGACTTGAGTTCGACCAGTTTCTGGTCGGGGATGTACCGGATCCGAATGGTCGCGAAATCGGGGAAGCCGGAATCGGGCGCGAGGCAGGTGAACTCCGGGATGGTGAAGTGGATCTCGTAGTCGCGCTCCGGCTTGCTATTGGGGACCGCCTCGAGCGTCGATTCCGCGATCATCTTCGCGCCGTATTTCATGGCATCAATGCTAACGCGGTGCTGCCGGCCGGTCAGGGGATGGGCGTCAGGGGGTGATGGTGAAGGCGATGCGTGAGCTGGTGACGGTGCCGTCGCCATTGGTGACCTGGACGATGTAATCCTGGACGACGCGACCGACCGGAACCTTGACGGTCAGCGTCGATGGGTTGACGAAGGTGGGTTCCAGGCCGTCGAAGCCGCCGTTCGGACTCGCCAGCGGGCTGAATTGCACGCGCAGCATGTTTCCGTCGGCAAAGCCGCTGCCCTGGATGGTCACCAGCGTGTCCTGCGCCGCGGAGGCGCGCGTGGGGCTCACGGAGTGGATGCTTGGTCCGTTCGACGGTGAGCTGGTCGTGTCGCTGCCGCGCAACACCAGGTTGGACGGCAGCGGGGCGAGCGGCAGCGCGGTGCCGGCCTGCTGTCGCCATTGCGGGATGTCCGTGAGCGCTACCGTGATGGGCAACACCCGCTCGCTGGCGGTCAGGATGCCGACGACCTTGCCGCCGGGGCCAACGATCGGCCCACCCAGGTTGCCTGGCAGGATGTCGACCCGCAAGCTCAGCTGGGTATCGCTTCGGATGACGACCACCGCAGGGGTCGCGGTCCGCAGGTTGACGACCTTGGGGCTCGCCAGCAGCACCACCGGATCATCCACCTGGAGGAGCGCGGGATCACCGAAGGCCAACGGGGTGCCGTCATTGCTGGCGCGCACGAGCGCGATCCCCAGATCGGCGTCGATGCCGATGAGGCGCACCACGTGCGAACCGCCCGTGTTATCGACCAAGCGCAGGCTCGCGCTGCCACTCACGGCGCTCGCCGCGGTGAGGAAGTCACCCTGGGGATCGATGAGAAAGGCCGTCGCGAAAGCATGGTCGCTGACGATCGTCATCACGCCCTGGAGGGCGCGGTCGAGCTCCTCGGGCAGCAGCACCGCAGCGGGCGGGGCCGTCGGGGTCGCCGTTGGCGCCGGGGTGGGAGCCGGCCGCGCCGCGCTCAGCCATTGGCCGGCCTTCGGCAGCAGGACCGCGATGCCGACCACCACGAGGGTGATGACCAGCGCCGCGAGCGCCTGGTCCAGCCGGCTCTTCGGAATACGGGTCACGATGATTCAACGAAGGACGGCGGGCCTTTCTTGGGTTCGGCCGATTTCCGATACATTCATCACGATGCGGCTGCGGAATACGGAAACGGGTGCGGTGCAGCCGCTGGAGCCCACCCAACGGCCGGTCGGTGTCTACGTCTGTGGCATCACCCCCTACGACACCACGCACCTCGGCCATGCCTTCACCTACATCGCCTTCGACGTGCTGGTGCGAGCGCTGCGGGCCACCGGGCAACCGGTCCGCTATGTACAGAACGTCACCGACGTCGATGACGACATCATCCGCCGGGCTCGCGAGCTGGGCACCAGCTGGGACAGGCTGGCGGCCAAGGAGACCGCCCTCTATGAGGCCGACATGGCGGCACTCAACGTGGGGCCACCGGACGTGTTCCCCAGAGCCAGCCAGACGATTCCGAAGATCATCCACCTCGTGCGCAGGCTCGAGGCGCAGGGCCATGCCTACCAGCGAGACGGCTACGTCTATTTCCGCGTGGGCAGTGTCACCGACTACGGCCGCCTCAGCCGGCTCAGTCGCGAGGAGATGATCAGGCTGTCGGCGCAACGCGGGGCCGATCCGAACGACCCACGCAAGCAGGACCCGCTCGATTTCGTGCTCTGGCAAGCCAGCGCGCCCGACGAGCCGCGCTGGGAGAGCCCCTGGGGCGACGGACGACCGGGCTGGCACATCGAGTGTTCGGCGATGGCGCTGGAGCACCTCGGCCAGCAGGTGGACGTGCATGGCGGGGGCTCCGACCTGATCTTTCCCCACCACGAAAGCGAGATCGCCCAGTCGGAGTCGGTGACCGGTGTCCGGCCGTTCGCCCGCATCTGGGTGCACGTGGGGATGCTGCGCTATCAGGGCGAGAAGATGAGCAAGTCACTGCGCAATCTCGTGCTCGTTGGCGACCTGCGGCGGCGCTACGACGCGGACAGCATCCGGGTGCTGCTGCTTCGTCATCATTACCGCGAACCGTGGGAGTACACGGAGGATCAGCTAGAGGACGCAGCCGCCTGGACCCAGCGACTGCGGCAGGTGGCGCGTGGTCCGGGGGACGGCAAGGGCGACAGCCCGCTGGCGGTCCGGGCGGCCCTCGAGGATGATCTGGACACGCCGAGCGCCTTGGGCCTGCTCGAGGACGCGGTCATCGGAAACGACGCGGGCTGGCGCAGCGCCGCGGATCTGCTGGGGCTTCGACTCGGAACCTGAGAAAAAACGAAAGGCGCCCGGGTGGCGGGCGCCTTTCTCAAATGGGGGAGGGAGCTAGTTAGTCGTTCCCCTCGCGCGATGTCGAGCGGACTTCCGGCTTGTCAGCCTTTTCGACTTCGGGCTTCTCAGCCTTGTCGACTTCCGGCTTATCGACTTCCGGCTTCTCGGCGTTCGGCTGGGTGGACTCAGCCTTCAGTTCGGCGATCGCGGCGGCGTACTCCGCCTTCAGGCCCGCGATCGACTGGCACGCTTCGTCAACGATGGCGGTCAGCTGGGCGCTCACACCTCTCGCGTCCTTCGCGTTGTCTTCGTCAGCCTTCTCGGCGGCCAGCTCGTCGATGCTGCTGTTTGCCTCGGCCGTGATCTCGGCGAGGCCGACCGTGGTCTCGGCGTTGAGCGCCTTGGCCTGGACGGCGCCTTCACCGGTCAGGGTCGCTGGGTCGGTCAGCACGACCGTGGCTGCGCAGGTCGCGATGGCGGCCTTTGCTGTCGCGGGCGTAAAGTCGGCGAAGCCCGCCACACTGGTCCACAGTGCGAGCCCGCCGGCAACGATCATCGCGGCGAATACGTTTCGCTTCATGCATTCTTATACGCACCTCATCGAGCGGATATTCGTAACGATGTCGCGTCCCGGTGACGCCCGGGCTACATCGGACTGGTGATGCGATGAACCCGCGGTAACCCCGGAGGCGGAAATGCAGGCAGATCGGCCGGGCCGTGCCGTTCGAGCTCCTGCCGTAAAGCGGTGGTCTCCAGCACCAGCCGCTCGACATCGATCGTCATGCAACTCGGCCGGTACGGTTGCAGCTTGGCGAGCCCATGGCCGAGCTTGGCAACGGCGCCGCGCCAGTTGCCGCGCCGCCAGTGATAGAAGCCGACCCCGACCTGCAGGATCCCCTGGTAGAGGTAGCGAACGGCGTCGGGCTCGTGGATCCAGATGCCCTCGAGCGTCTCGTGTTGCTCGAAGAACTCCTGCCGGTTGAACTCGTCGATGCCATGCAGCAGGGCGTCGGGTGGGGCGTCATCGCATCGGGCGGTGCGGCGAGGCGCCGTCTTCTTGGGGTGCATGCTCATCGGGGTTTGGCCCGATGGCCAACGATCACGCCCGGCTCTGGTTGTTGGCGAGCGAGAGCTCGGACTCATCGCCGTCGGGAGATGCGCCCGGCAACTCCAGATAGAAGGTTGTGCCCTTGCCCTCGAGGCTGTTGGCCCAGGCACGTCCACCGTGCGCTTCGGCAACCCGTCGCAGGAGATAGAGGCCCAGGCCCTGGCCACGCTCGGGTTGCTGTTCGGCCAGCGGAGCGAAGAGCTCCTCCAGTCGGTCGGCCGACATGCCGGGACCATCGTCTTTCACGATCAGCTGATACCGGTCGTGACTCGCCTGCCGGAGGCGGAGCTGCACCACCGTGGCGCTGCGCGCATGCTTGAACACGTTGTGGAGCATCTCGTCGAGCGCCGCCTCGAGCAACGTGGCGTCGCCCCACACATCCGCCTGCGTGTCGAGCTGGAGGCGCAGCTCCATGCCGACGCCGGCCATCCGTTCGCGGATGCGTCGCGCCGCTTCTTGGGCGACGGCGCCGAGCGAGACCCGGACGGTGAAGGCCAGTTCGAGCGGGAGACGAGAGAGCAGGAGCACCTGGTCGGCGATCCGCATCAGGGTCTCCGACTGCTGCGCCAGCCGCTCGGCGACGAGCGGCATCTCGTTGGCGGGGACCTCGTTGTTGCGCAGCATGTCGGCATAGCCACGAAGGATGGCGAGCGGCTCCTTGACCTCCTGCGACGCCAGCCGAACGGCCGAGACCGGCGTTCGCGACTGGCCGTTGGGAGGCATCGACCGCTCCTGCAATCGGGGCGCGAGCAGTCCGGCCACCACCAGCAGGAGATCCTGGTCTTCGGGGGAATAGACCCGGGCCCCTTTGCCCAGCACCGCCAGGGTTCCTGCAAGCTCCCCCGTCAAGCCGCGCCAGCTGGTGCCGAGGTAACTGACGACACCGAGCTGCGTCCGCATCTCCAGGCTTTTGAAGGGCAGACGCTTGCTCGCATCCGCAACATTGAGGACGCCACCTTCGGTCTCATCCTCGACGCTCGCGAAGCTAGACTCCAGCGGGAGGCGCAGGCCCGGCTCGATGGCGGGGCCGCTCTCGACGATGGACGCCATGATCTCGAGCGTGTCGTCATCGATCTTGCCGAGAAAGGCCGCGCGCCCGTCGAGCGCCTGGACCAGGCACGTCAGCGCATGATCGATGAGGTCGGGGAGAGGCCGATCGAGATTGGCGACCACCAGGCGGCGGACCACGCTGAGAGAAAACTGGCGGTCAGAGCTCATGAAGGGGCGCCCACGGTTATAACATGCCTGGCGGAGGACATGACACGCGGCCTTTCCACACCGGGGCCGCTTATAGAATTTGCCAGCATTGGCTCAGGTATCCAACGGGCGGGCGAACCTTCACCTGCATACGATCTTCAGCGACGGCGAGCTCGAACCGGCTGAAGTCGTCGACGCCCACGCCACGGCTGGCTTCACCGCCATCGCGCTGACGGACCACGACACGCTGGCCGGGATCGACGCCCTTGGCGGCCTCGAGGGTCGCCCGCTGCGCATGATTTCCGGTGTCGAGCTGTCGATCGAGGATGAACCACGCCGCGGACTGGTCGACGCACATCTGCTCGGTTATGGTTTTGCGCTCGCCGACCGGCGGTTGCGGCGGCGGCTGCACGAGGCCAGCGAAGCGCGCGAGGCGCAGAAGGTGGAGACCGTCCGCCGGCTGGCGGCGGCTGGATTCAAGGTGGCCTGGGGCGACGTGCGGGCGCGCGCGCGCGGCAACGTGGGCAAGCCGCACATCGTCGCCGCCATCGAGGCGGCGCAGCCGGGTGTCGTCCGCGAGGAGCTCTACACCGTGATGGGCCCCGGCGGCGCGGCACACGTACCCCGGACCAAAGAGATGTCGCTGGACGAGGGGGTCGACCTGATCGCGGCGGCCGGCGGCGTAACCGTGCTGGCCCACCCCGGGGTCTACCGGCATGTGCCCGACCTCGACGTACTCTTTCGAACCTGCGCCGTAGCCGGCGTCCTGGGACTGGAGGTGACCTATCCGCAGGCACCGGATGATCCGTATGGGCCGAAGAGTGCGGCGTTGATGGACCGCTTCGCCAGGGTGGCGGCATCCTATGGATGGGTCGCCACCGGCGGCGACGATTTCCACGGGCCGCAGGTGACACCGCTCATTCGCCTGGCAGGTTGGACGGCGACGCCGGCGAGCTGCGCTGACGAGCTGCTCGCCCGCCGCAGCTAGCGCGTCGTCAGGAATCGCGTAATCGCCTCAACGACCGCATCGGGCCGGTCCAACGGAAGGAAGTGCCCACCGGGGTCGATGATCTCGACCGTCGAGTTGCGGAACTTGCGTTGGAGCACCTCCGCCCAGCGTGGCTCGAGGTAGGCATCATCCGCGCCCCACAGGATCAGTGTCGGTGTCTCGATCTCTTCGATGTGCTTCGACCGGCCGACGAGGTCGCGGTTGTTGAGTGCCCGCGCGGCTCGCAAGTAGGCGCGGCGCCCGCCCAGATCCTGGAAGGGTCGCGTCCACTCATCGACCACCTCATCGGTGACGCGGCCAGGTGTGACCATGCCCTTCTCGAGCCCCTCACGCAAACCCTTGCGCATATCGATGTTGACCATGATCTGATCCCACGCCGGCTCTTTCAGCCGCGCGACGACCGGCACCGGCCAATTGTTGTCGACGGCGGTATCGATCAAAATCAGCCGGGCCGCGCGCCCTGGTTCGTCGACCGCCATCAGCTGCGCCACGCCACCGCCGATGTCGTGGCCGACCACCGCGGCCTGGTGCACGCCGAGGGTCTCCATGAAGACGACCATGTAGCGCGCCTGCGCCGCGATCGAGAGATCGGCGTCGAGCCGCTTGTCGGAATCACCGTAGCCGAGCAGGTCCGGAGCCAGCACATCGAAGCTCGTCGACAGCGGATCGATCATGTCTCGCCACAGGTAGGAGGAGCTGGGAATTCCATGCAAGAGGAGGACCGCCGGACCCTGACCCTTGCGGATGTAGGCGATGTCGCCCGCGAAGGTGCGGATCTTCCGCTTGCTTCTTGCGAGCGGCGCCATACTGATGAGCTCGGTGGTCATCGGCGGCGAGACGGTCGGCGTCGACGGCCGCTCGAGGGTTGATGGGGGCGCGGCGAAGCGGGGCGGTAGAGCTGCTGGGGGGCGCGGATGCAGGATAAGGTTGGTCGAGCTGGCGCGCGCGATCATCTGGTTGTGCTGGTCCAGGACATCGGCCTCGGCCACCGCGACTTGCTGGCCGCGCTGGACCACCCGGCCGATCGATCGGAGCATGCCGGAATCGGCGGTGACCGCCTTCAAAAAGTTGATGTGCAGCTCCGCCGTGGTGAAGGTCTCCCCTGGCGCGAGCGTGCTGAAGACCGCGAACCCCATTGCACTATCGGCGAGTGAGGTGATCGCGCCGCCGTGCACCACGTTGTTCGGGTTGTAGAGCTCGCTGGTCGCGGGCATCTCGAAGGTTGCGCTGCCATCGGCCACCGCGATGAAGCGCATGTTGAGCAGGCGTACGTATGGAGGGGGTGGCGCTGCACCACGCAGCGCGGCTTCGAGGAGGTCACGACCGGACGGCTCGGCCGGTGCGGCCATCGCCACGCATTGTACGGCCGTGCCACCCAGCATGTGAACGGTTTTTGGCCTGAGCGTGACTGAGCTTTTTGGTTACGGTGCCCCCGTAACGGCCGCGTGACGGTCATGTGATACATCGTCGCGGCGCTGCAAGCCCTCGTCACCAGGAACAGTTGGTCTTGTGTAGGCCGCGTCGACCTGCAAATAGGGGAAGAGAAAAGGGGGACTTTTCTGAAGTACGCTGCGCCGCGATTTGCGACACACTCCGCCGTCCTGCTGATGGCAGCCGCCATGCCATGGGTCGTCTTCCATGTGCCGGTTGGCGCCTCCCCGGCGATGGCTGGCGGCACGGCCCCCGGTGTTGCCCTGGCGCAAGCGCCTTTCGGCCGCGCGGTCGACGGTATCGGATGGTCGATGAGTGGCTCGCTGGTCGTCCCGGCGCTCCCGGCAACCCCGCCCGCTGAGAAGCACCGCGACATCATCCATTACACGGCAGTCGAGGGCGACACCCTCCGGGCCCTGGCATCGAAGTACGCATTGTCGGTCAATACGCTCCTTTGGTCGAATCCCAAGCTGGTTGACAAATTGACGGCCGGCCAGGACGTCGTCATCCCGCCCGTGGACGGTGTCCTGGTCAAGATCGCGGCCAAAGACACAGTCGCTTCTCTGGCACAGAAGTACCGTGCCGAGTCCGACGCGATCATCGAGTTCAACCTGCTTCGCCATCCCGAAACCTTGGCCGTGGACGACTACTTGATGGTGCCCTACGGCGTTGGTCCCGAGCCGGCGTCCGTCCCACAGCCGACCGCCCAGACCGTCAGTGCGGGCAAGCGCTCCTGGTACGTCACGCCGGTCTACTCGGCCGGCGGGGCCAGCTATCCGTTCGGCCAGTGCACCTGGTATGTCAACACCCGGCGGCCGGCGCCCTGGGGCGGAAACGCCTGGCAATGGTTTGGACGGGCGCGCACCTACGGCCGCCCCGAAGGGCCCACCCCGCGAGTCGGCGCCATCATGGTGACCTGGGAGTCACCCTACTGGGGCCATGTCGCCTACGTCGAGCAGGTCTACGGCGACGGCAGCTGGCTGGTCTCGGAGATGAACTACGCCAGCCCGAACGGTGGCGGCTGGGGGCGCGTCAGCTACCGGCACGTGATCCCCGGCACGATTCCGCTGATCGGCTTCATCTACTAAGCCTCAGCAAGCTCTTCAATCAGCCGTCCGACCGCGAGGACCCGGGCTTCGTTCATCCATGGCCCCACGACCTGCACCCCGACGGGAAGGCCGCCCGCGTAGCCGAAGGGCACCGATAACGCCGGCAGTCCGGTCAGGTTGAAGGGAGCCGTCAGCCGCACCAGGGCACCATCGACCGGCTCCTCGCCGTTGTGCCAGCGCACCGTGCGGTCACCGATGACGGGCGCGGTGATCGGCGTCGTGGGCAGCAGCAGGACGTCGACGTCCTGGAAAACCCGCCCGATGGCGGTCCGAAGGCGGCCTCGCATGCGCTGTGCCAGCAGGTAGTCGGCGCCGCCGACCAGGACACCGAGCTGCAACCGGGTCCGAACGTCGGCGCCGTAGGCGCGCGGCCGGGTGCGGATCCACCGGCTGTGGACGGCGCTCGCCTCGGCCCGAAGCGTCACCAGCTGGGTCGCGACCGTCCACTCCATCTGCGGAATCGTCACCTCGCGAACCCGCAGCCCCCGTCGCCGCAAGGCGTCGGCCGCGGCATCCACCTGGTGCAATACGCGCGGTTGTGCCTTCTGGACAATCGGTCCTTTCAACACCCCCACTCGTAGGCCGCGGGTGGATACCCGCCGCGCGCGCCGTCCAGCATCCATGCCGGTCAGGACATCGAGCAGCAGACCCGCGTCGGCGACGGTTCTCGCCAGCGGACCGGCGTGGTCGAGCGACCATCCGAGCGGAATGGCCCCATCCAGGGGAATCGCCCCGAAGGTGGGCTTGAATCCGACACAGCCGCAGAGCGAAGCCGGGACCCGGATCGATCCACCGGTGTCCGATCCGAGGGCGCCGGCGCAGAGCCCGGCAACGACGGCGATCGCCGAACCGCCGCTGGACCCACCCGGGCTACGCGTGGGGTCGCGTGGATTGCGGGCGACGCCCCACCAGGGGTTGGCGGTGCTGACGCCGTACGCAAACTCGTGCAGGTTGGTCTTCCCGAAGATGATGGCGCCGGCGGCCCGAAGCTGGGCTACCGCGGCGGCATCCCGAGAGGGGACCCAGTCTTTAAGGATTCGCGAGCCGGCGGTCGTCCTCGTCGCCCGCGTCGCAAACAGGTCTTTGACGGCGATCGGCACGCCGAGGAGCGCTCCCGCCTCACCCCGTGCCAGCCGCCGTTCCGCCCGCCGGGCCTCCTGCCGAGCCCGCTCCCCGGGAAGCGTGATAAAGGCCTGCAGGCCGCTCGCCGCTTCGATCCGGCGGCTGTAGGCGTCCACCAACTCGAGCGGGGAGACTCGTCGCTGGCGAAGCGACCGCGCGATCTCGGCCAGCGGGGCAGTGGTCAGCGCCTCAACTGCCGGCATCCCAATCCTCAGGCGGCATCGCCGCTCTCAGCTGCTCGACCAGGCCCAGGTACCGCTTCCAGGCGGGCAGCAGGTTGGCCAGGTCCTGTGCGGTCAGCCGAAGGCCGGCGGCTCGGGCGGCGGCCGCCAGCTGTTCCCTCTCCGTCACCGGCACAGTATGCAATCCGTGGCGGTTCGCCGGTGATCGGCTCCATCATTACTTGCGAGTGCGAAATGGTTTGACAAGAGTGATTCCCCGGCCCTAAGCTGCCACTGCCGCTTACCGGCTCTTGGGGAGGCGCAGGGTGGCGGTGGCGCTGCCGTTCATCCAATTTTTATTGCTGAGGAGCCCGAAACAATGCTGCTTGTGGAAGTCCGCCGCCTCGACGTCGCCCCCAACACCGACCAGTTCTGGACCATCGTTTCACGGATCAACGGCCCTGAGTTCATGGGCGTTCTCTACCGGGCGCGCGAGGCGATCTTCGACAGCGCCGGGATCAGCTTCACGCTCGACCTGCTGAACAAGTTCCTCCAGTTCGACGTGACCAAGAGTTGGTCCGCCTCCGACGAAGGAGAGCTCTTCATGGGATCAGCGCCGGTGGTCGGCTGGCTGCGCGTCCGCCGCCCCGGATCCGCCACCCTGCGCGAGCTACGCTCGGACGACGTCCATTTCATGGAGCTCGAGCACGCCGCCAAGCCGGCGTTCATCGAAGTCGGCATGGCCTATCGAGCGGGGACCGAGAAAATCCGGACCGACTTCCTCAAGCGGGTTCGCACCGCGACCCAGGAGGCGCTTGGTCAGGAGGTCGGCACGCCGTCGTCGTGGCCGGTGCTCGCTCCCGTGGGCAGCCACAACTTCGATGCCATCCGTAAGTCCCGCCAATCGATCAACGAGGCGACCGCCGAAGAGAACCAGGCCATGGCCGCCTTCACCACCCCCGAGATCCGGGCGCTCATTCGTGATCTCGAGCGCGTCGGATCGCTGACCGTATCGGACCTGCCGAAGGTGCTCGGCGAGGCCCAGGGAACAGCCGTCGCCGGGCGGCTCGGCGAGCTCCGCCAACTTGGCCTGATCCAGTCGGAGTACGTGATCGTGTGCTCCCGCACCGGCAACGCGGTGCTGCGCACAGACGACCCCAATAAGCTGCAGAAGATGGCACCGGACTGGATGAAATGCGCGTGCGGCCGGCCCTTGAACGAGGAGCGCGTCGACCAGGTCATCATGCCAACCGAGCGCGCCACCGCCCTCAACGACAAGGGTCGCTGGATGACAACCCTTGCGACCGCGATCCTCCCCAAGCTGGGCATCAGCCGCGAGCAGGTGATCATCGAGGCCGGCCCGCAGGGTACCGATATCGTTCTCGACCTCAGTGGCGACCTCGTCCTGGTCCAGCTCAAGGATCGCGAGTTCAACCTGGCGGACGCCTACGCGTTCAACGCCAAGGTTTCGCGGATCAAGGCGGCCGAAGGCGTGATCGTCAGCAACGAGGGTCTGTCGGGCGACGCCAAGAAGCTTGTCCAGGAGGAGCTTGGTCCGCAGCGGGCCCGGATTACAGATCCCTTCCGCATCTCGTTCGTGGAAGGCGTCAATGGTCTCGAGCACGAGCTCGGCCGTGTGGTGGAGCGGCGCCGCCGCCAGTACTTCCTGCGGGCGCTCGGCGACCTGGCGACCATCCAGGGGCTCAACATTGGTCAGCTGGCGCTGGCGAAGGTCGAGGCCGGCGGCCGCGCCGGCAAGGAGCTCGCAGTTGCGCCGGAGGTTGTCCCTGCCGAAGCCTAGGTAACGCCGACTTTGGGTTCGCGTGGGAAAAACTGAAACGCTCGCGCGTACTGTTAGAACATGCGAACCCTCAGTCTCGTTATCGGCGCAATAGCCATCCTGGCCGGCGCGGTCTGGATCCTTCAAGGCACGGGCGTGCTACCGGGCAGTTTCATGACGGGTCAGCGGATGTGGCTCATCATCGGCATCATCGTCGCGATCATTGGATTGGCGCTGGCTTACAACGGGATCCGCCGGCCCGCCAGCCGCTAGCCCCTTGGCCCGTCACCGTCCGCTGATCACCGGCATCGGGGCCGGAGTGCTGGCGCTGGGGGCCGACTATCTCGCGCACGCGCTCTTCGCCGTGCCATTGCTCCCGGAGCAGGCGGGCTTCTTGCTGCTCAAGGTGCTGCCCCTGTCGACCTTCGAGAACATGCTCAAGGTCCTGGGCGTGCTGGCAAGGCCGCTGCTGCTCCTGGCGGCCACGGTCGTCGTCATTGCGCTCTACGGCGCGGCGGCCCTGATCAGTGCCCGGCTGTTTCCGCGCATCTACGTGGCGGTCGTTACGGCGCTGGCCGCGGTAGTCGGCACCGTCGTCGCCGTCGTGGCCCTCTCGCCCGGCGATTCCGCGGTCGGCGTCGTGGTCGAGGTGGTGTTGCTCGCCGCCACCATCCCGCTCGTCGACCGGGTCCTTGACGGGCTCGCCTCGGCCCGTACCGTGAACGAAGACCGCCGCATCCTGCTGCGCAACCTTTTTTATGGCGCGGTCGGGATCGCCGTCCTCGGCATCGGCTACGTCAACGTGCGGCGGTTCACGACGGCGCTCGCCATCACCGAGGGGACCCACGCCGGGACGGAGATCACCGACGTGAAGGACTTCTATGTTGTCGAGAAAGATCTTGGTGGCGGACCGGTCGTCAATGCCTCCACCTGGCGCCTCAACCTCCCGACGCGGTCGCTCACCTATGACCAGTTGCTCGCGCTCCCCGCCGACCAGTTGGAGCTCACTCTGGAGTGCATCAGCAATGACATCGGCGGCACACTGATCAGCAACGGCCTATGGAAAGGCCCGCGAGTCTCCGACGTACTCGCCCTGACCACCGTGCCATCGGATGCGGTCTGGATGCTGATGGAGAGTGCCGACGGCTACACGGAAAGCTTTCGGCTGAGCGAGCTGACGCCCGACCACCGCCTGGCGACCCATCTCAATGGCGCGCCGCTGACTCCGGAGCACGGCTTTCCGGCCCGATTCCTCTTTCCAGGTCACTACGGGATGAAGCAGCCGAAGTGGGTGACCCGGATCCGCTTTTCCGCAACCGACCAGGCGGGATACTGGGAGAACAATGGCTGGGACGAGCGGGCGATCGTGAAAACCATGTCGCGCATCGATCGACCGGCCGACGGGACCGCGGTGGCAGCGGGGTCGATCCAGTTCGGTGGCATCGCGTTCGCCGGCTCGCGCCGGATCAGCGGCGTGGAGCTGAGCTGGGATGGCGGCCGTTCCTGGCAAGCGGCCGAGTTGCACGCCGAGTTCGCCCCCAACGCCTGGCGCTTCTGGCAGCTGACCGCCAGCCTTTCGGCGGGACATTACAAGGTCAGCGTCCGAGCCCGCGATGGCGAGGGAACATTACAGACGTCGAAGAGCGCGGGCACGCTTCCCAACGGCGCCGACGGCTACCACAGCATCACGCTCGATCTGGCGTAGCCGATCTCAGCCGCTTCTCAGGACGGCTTCAGCCAAGATTCGCAACGAGCCTTCTACCGTAAGGTTCGGCGGCAAAAGAAACGTATGAATCGGCACGTTGTATCAGGCAGGGAGAGGAAGATGTCCTCGATCACGACGCTGAGGTGGGCGTCGACGTTGGGCACGCTGCTGCTGGCGTTGCTGGCTGGCGGCGTGGTCGCCACTTCCCCCAAACCGTCCCAGGCGCCGCTGCACCCTTCGATCACGCTGCTGCCGAACGATGCCACGGTCCAGAGCAAGAGCTATGTCTCGTGAGCTCACGTCCCGGCACTTCAGTGCGCTCGGCTCAACCTGCGAGCTGCTGGCCCTTGGGACCGGGCAGGCGGCGCTCGAGCGTTGTGAGCAGCGGGTACGTGAGGAAGAGGCGCGCTTCACACGATTCGTCAAGGACAGCGAACTCGCGCGGCTGAATGCCGGCGACGGTCGATACGTTCCCGTCAGTTCGGAGATGTTCGCCATGCTCGAGGCCGCGCTGTGGGCGTTTCACGAGAGCGGGGGACTGGTCAACGCCGCCATCCTTCCCGCGCTGACGGTGGCCGGCTACGACCGGCCCTTCCGTGAGGGCCTGGCGCAGCCCGCGGCACTCGTGTCGACACAGGTTCCCGCCCTGCCAGAGGTCCTGATCCTCGATGGGAACACGCGCTCCGTCGCGCTGGCCCCGGGGGCGGCGCTCGACCTGGGTGGGATCGCCAAGGGGGCGCTCGCTGACCTCCTCATCGATGAGCTCGGTGACGATGCGGTCTGCAACCTCGGCGGCGACCTCCGCGTGCGCGGAAACGGGCCCGAGGGCGATGGCTGGCATGTCGGACTCTGCGATCGCTCGGCGGTGGCGGTGCGCGATGGTGCCGTGTGCACCAGTGGCACCACTCGGCGCCGGTGGGGCCAGTCGATGCACCACCTGATCGATCCCGCGACGGGGATGCCGGTTCGGACCGACCTGGCCGAGGTCTCGGTGATCACCGATTTCGCCTTGCGCGGCGAGGTCTACGCGAAGTGTGCGATGTTGCTCGGCGCCTCCGCCGGTCTCGCCTTCCTCGAGTCGCGCGGCGTTCGCCACGCCGTGGTGCCGGCGGCCGGCAAGGGCGATGGTCTCCTTCCGGCTGCCGCGTGAGCCTCGACCAGCTGCTCTGGCTGACGTCACGCGCCGCGGCGCTCACCGCCTTCTTTGTCATTGCCGCGGCACTGCTCACCGGCCAGGCGCTGCGCACCGCCATGTTCGAAGGCACCGTGCGCAATCGCGACCTCTCGAACCTGCACCGCTTCCTGACGGTGTGCTGGGTGCCGTTCGTTACCCTCCACGTCCTGGCGATGACGCTCGACGCCGTGGCGCGGATCGGTCCGCTCGACCTGGTGATTCCGTTTCGAGTCTCCTACGCGGCGGTGCCGATCGGCTTGGGCACGATCGGCTTCGACCTGCTGCTGATCGTCAGCATCACCGGGTACTTGCGAGGTCACCTCGACCCGGCTGCGTGGCGATGGCTGCACCGCCTCTCGTACGTGATGTTTGGGCTTTTTCTACTGCACGCCCTGCTGGCGGGCACCGACTTCGCCCGGCCCATCGTGCTCGCCCCGGCGGCCGCCGTGGTGGCCTTCATCGCGATCACCAGCCTGGCTCGCCTGGTCTTCGGACGCCTGAAGACAACCGCCGGTTAGACTCCCGCTCACAAGCGTGGATCCATGGCATCGGGCGATTGCCTTCGTACGTGCGGTGGACGAGCGTGCCGCCGAGCAGGTCGTTCCCTTTCGTTGGGGCCGCGCGCTGATCAACCGGCGGCTCGAGCTGGTGCATGATCTCAACTACTTGATCGTGGATCGCGTCGAAGGCGCCGACGTCGGGGCGCTCGCCGCCGAGGCCAATCGGATCCAGGGCGAGGCTGGCATTGCCCACCGCCGTATCAACCTCGACGACCAGGTGGCCGCGGATCGCCTCGCGCCCGCCTTTGGTGCGGCCGGCTACAAAGCGGAGCGTTTCGTCGTGATGGTGTATCGCCGATCGCCCGGTCGCCAGGTCGACACCAGCGGGGTGCGAGAGATCGAGTGGACGCAGTTGCGGCCAGCGCGCGAGCTCGAGTTACGGCAGCAGCCATGGGCCGGCGCTCCCGGTCTGGTCTCACAGATCCTCGCCAAACACGAGCTCACCGCGAGCCGCATCACCACGCGCTATTTCGGGGCGATCGTCGACGGCGGCGTCGTCTCGTCGTGCGAGCTTCGAACCGAGGCCGGCGTCGCGCAGATCGAGACGGTGGAAACGCTGGAGGCGTATCGCCGGCGCGGGCTCTCGCGGGCGGTCGTCAGCGCGGCACTCGAGGCCGCCGGCCCGGACGACTTCGTCTTCCTGGTTGCCGATGCCAACGACTGGCCGCAGGAGTTCTATGGCCGGCTTGGTTTCGAGCCGGTCGGCATCGAGTCGCGATTTCTTCGTCTCCTCCATGGCTGACGATCAGCTGCTCGATTCTTAGCCTGCAAACGTTAGGCTGAAGAACGTCGGTGGTTGTTTTCGACAGAGCGGCCAATCCCAGGAGGACTGCGATGCGTGTCATGGATGTCGTCAACGAGGCAAAGGGTGCGATGCGGGTGAGCGAGGTCTTCGGCACGCCCTACGAAAAGAATGGTGTCACCATCATTCCCGCCGCGAGAATCGCGGGCGGCGCGGGTGGTGGTGGGGACCAGCAGAATCCGCAGGCGGGCGGTGCTGGCTTTGGAGTGTCGTCCCGGCCGGTCGGCGCCTTCGTCATCAAGGATGGTGACGTCCGCTGGCAGCCGGCGATCGACGTGAACCGCGTGATCTTGATGGCCCAAGTGGTGGCGATCGTCGCGCTGCTGACCGCTCGGGCAATCGTGAAGGCGTCGACCAAGCGGCGCTAATGGCCAGCCCTACCACCATCGACCTCGATCTCCAATCCGTTCGGAGGCAGTTTCCGGCGCTCGCCCTGAAGGTCAAGGGACAACCGGTCGTGTACCTGGACAATCCGGCCGGGACACAGGTGCCCCAGCGTGTGATCGACCGCACCGCGGAATACTGGCGCACGATGAATGCCAACCGTGGGGGAGCATTCCGTACCAGCGAGCAGACGGACGCCCTGATCGCTGACGTTCGGCAGGCGGCCGCGGTCTTCCTCAACGCGGCCTCCGCCGACGAGATCGTCTTCGGTCCCAACATGACGACGCTGACCTTCGCCGTGAGTCGGGCTATCGGGCGCGAGCTCCGCCCGGGGGACGAAATCCTCGTGACGCGACTCGAACACGATGGCAACGTTTCGCCGTGGTTGGCGCTGCAGGAGCAAGGCGTCATCGTGCGCTTCGTCGACATCGCGGTTCCGGAGTGCACCCTGGAGATGGAAGACTTCGAGCGCCAGCTCGGCCCTCGAACCAGGCTGGTCGCGGTCACCCACGCCTCCAACGCGGTCGGCACCATTCCGGGCCTGGCGGCAATCTCACGCGCCGCCCATGCCGTGGGCGCGTGGGTCTGGGTGGACGCGGTCCATTACGGCCCGCACGGCCCGATCGACGTGCGCGCCATTGACTGCGACTTTCTCGTCTGCTCGAGCTACAAGTTCTACGGGCCCCACCAGGGCATCCTGTATGGCCGGCGCGAGCTGCTCGAGCGACTCCGTCCCTACAAGGTTCGCCCGGCGAGCGATGAAGGCCCGAGCCGTTGGGAGACGGGTACGCAAAACCACGAATGCCTCGCGGGCCTCCTCGGCGCCTTCGAATACCTGGCCGATCTCGGTGGCTCGGACCGGATGGCTCGCCCCGCGCTGGAAGCCGCCATGGTCCGCATCCAGGCCCACGAGCGGGCCCTGGCGGCGCGGCTGATCGA
This sequence comes from Chloroflexota bacterium, assembly GCA_034666565.1. GTDB lineage: Bacteria > Chloroflexota > Dormibacteria > CF-121 > CF-121 > CF-13. Next base: position 371,028 of record JAXDLN010000119.1, on the reverse strand, counting down.
CGGCCTGCAGCAGATCGAGGGCGTTCAGATCTTCGGGATCACCGACCCAGAGCAGTTGGACCGTCGCGCGCCGACGGTGTCGCTGACCTGGTCGCCGCATCGCCCCGAGGACCTGGCCCGCTGGCTCGGGAGCCACTACGTTTTCACCACGCACAGCGATCACTACGCAACCGAGCTCATCAATCGGCTGGGTCTGGCCGAGCACGGCGGCACGCTGCGCATTGGCGTCGCTCATTACAACACCGCCAGCGAAGTCGATCTCGTTCTGGAGTTGCTCGCCGGCTACCATCGGTAGCCGTCAGATACTGATCAACAGCACTCCAGCCAGCGCCAGAACGATCCCGAATTGTTGGAGCCGTGCCATTCGCTCCTTGAGCACGATCCGGGCCAGGATGACGGTGGCCACCGGGTAGAGCGAGGAGAGAATGGAGACGATGCTCAACAGGCCGATCGTGGTGGCAAACGCGAAGAAGACATCGGCGGACACATCAAGAACGCCGACGGCAAACAGGGATGGCAGGTCGGCACGCCCAACTTTGATGCGCGATCGGAACGCCAGCCCCAGCACCAGCAGCGCCAACACGCTGCCAGTTCGGGTCGCGAGCACGCCCCAGACGGGATCGGGCCGGCTCGCATAGCGGATCGCCACCAGGAAGACGCCGAACGCCAATGCGGCCACGAGCGCCAGGCCCACACCGGGAACCAGCTTCCCTCCGGCCTGCGGCCGCCGATCGAAGGCCAGCAGCGCGATCCCGGCGAGCGTCACGGCGATACCGCCGAACTGCAGCACGCTCGGTCGTTCGCCCAGCACCAGGCCAACGATGATCGGGACCACCGGTCCGGTGGCGGCAATGGTCGACACCACGCTGACCACGCCGATGGCCATCCCGCGATAGGCGGCCGACAGGCCGACCAGGCCGACCAGGCCGGCAACCACGCCGGCCACCATCCAGAGGCCGGGCGCGATCGGGACGCCGCGGATGATGACGATGGCGGCAATCAGCAGGAGCGTCGGCGGTTGGGAGACGAACAGGACCGCGAAGGCGCCCAGCTGTCGCGTCTTGAAACCGCCAATGAAGTCTCCGACGCCCCAGCTCAGGCTGGCGGCCAGCGCCAGTAGAACGGCCGTCAGTGGGCTACCCGACGAACGGCAGTCTCGGTCAGCAGATCCCCAAGCCGCTGGCGGCGATGGTTGCGCAATAGCAGCACCGCGTCGATCGGCCAGAGGGGGATGAGGACACCAACCAGGTTGCGCACGGCGGCCCGCCGCCACCCGGGCACGCCCTCCTTGGGTCCGTACACGGAGATGCCCATCAGCGTCTTGCCGATCGACTGGCCGGTGCGGGCCTCGATGGGGACGCGATACACCATGGCGATGACGGCCAGCAGCAAGAGCCCTTCCGGGTCGAGGACGATCTCGGTCGTGTCCAGCCCGGATACCGCCGTCAGGATCAGGACGGCGACCATGAACACAATGGCCAGGTCAATCAGGCCGGCCCACACCCGGCGCACCAGCGGATATTCACGCCACGCGCCGCCGGGGAAAATCAGCGCGTCGATCCTGTCGGCCATATCACGGCGCACCCCTAATACGATCGGTTCCAGGGCGGAAAGGCCGCCGCGGCGCGCCAGCCAGCGCACCGAGAGGATGAGCGCGACCACCGCCAGGACGGTCACGGTGATGACAAAAAATCGATGCTCGGCCCGGTGAAAGAGCCGGACCGCCGGCTGGCCCACCAGCGCCCCGAGCCCGACAAAGACCGCGATATACACGACAACCGATGGGATCAATCCCGCGGCAAAGGTGAGGCGTGGCATTTCGCTGACACCCGCCACCTGGGTGGTGCTGATGCGCAGCCCGGGAATCAGCCGGCCAACGAACACCGCCGGCGGCCCGCGACGTCGGAGCAGGCGGGTCGCCCGTTCGAGTGCAGGCCGGAATCCCAGCGCGTCCGCCGCCTTCGTCAGGGCCGGCCGACCGACCGCCGCGAAGACTTCGCGGCCGATCATCGCCCCCAGCACGGTAGCCGTCAGGAGCGCGGCCACCATCGGAACTGGCTCCACCGTGTCGCTAGCGATCGCGATCCCGGCGATGATCAGGAGCAGGTCGCCCGGCGCGAAGGGGACCGGGATCCCGGTTTCTTCGATAAAGACAAGCCCGGCGATCACGCCGATCAAGAGGTCGCCGCTCAGGCTGGCGATCGAGGTAATGGGGTTCACCCGGCGGTCCTGTGGTTGGAGTCGAAGACGTTATCCCGAAAGGGAATTCGTAACGTCGCCCACATCCGCACGGGGTTTGAGGCTAGCAGGTGACCCCACGCAGAGCGTCATGGGGGATGTAAGGCACCGCTGTTACGTTGGCGTCACCGAATCATGCGCCAGCCATCATCGCCACGTAACCCGCTGTCAGCCTTCCATCGGCCACTCCTGGCGCTGCTGGCCGCGACCGGCCTGGCGCTGGCCGGTCTGCCCGGCCTTCCGGTCCTGGCCGCATCTAACCAGGCGCACCTCGACCGCGAGGTCCTTAAGGCGATGCAGGCCGGGCTATCGATCAATGTCATCGTGGTCGCACGCGGCGACCTGAACACCCTGGAAACCGATCTGCGGCGGTCTGGTCTGAAACATACGGTGCGCGTCCCGATCGCTCACGGGGTCGCGGTGCAACTGACGCCAGGCCTCATCGACCATTTCCGTGCGGACCCAAACGTCGCCCGCCTCATCTACGACGCTCCCGTCAGGCTGACCGATACTCCCTTCGACCCCACCGCCCTTGCGACCGTGTACCCGGCGGTCGTTGACGCGCTGCCGGCCTGGAGCAACCCGCTGGCGCCGCTCACCGGCCGGGGGATCGGGATCGCCGTGATCGACAGCGGCATCACGTCGCATCCCGACCTGGGGAATCGCGTGATCGTCAGCCAGAACTTCAATCCGAACGTCAACGGTGGCGATGACGCCTACGGCCACGGCACCGCGGTCGCCGGCATCATCGCTGGGAATGGCACAGCCAGCCTCGGACAGTACATCGGAGTGGCGCCGCAGGCGAACCTCATCAGCCTCCGGGTCAATGACGGCACCGGCGGCGCGCCCACCTCGGCAATCATGAACGCCATTCTGTGGGCGGTCATCAACCGGAACACCTACAACATCCGCGTGATCAACCTGTCGTTGCAGGCATCGGTGCAGGAGTCCTACCGCACCAGCCCGATCGATGCGGCCGTCGAGTATGCCTGGCTGAAAGGCCTCGTGGTGGTCGTTGCCGCCGGCAACAGCGGGCCGAACAGCGCCCTCTACGCGCCCGCGAACGATCCGTACGTGATCACGGTGGGCGCGACCGACGACCAGGGCACCGTCGGCATCAGCGACGATCTCCTGGCTGGCTTTTCGAGCTACGGCGTGACCCAGGATGGCGTTACCAAGCCGGATTTTGTCGCGCCCGGCAAGCGCATCATCACCACGCTTGCACCCAACAGCAGTTTCGCGCTGAACTACCCGAGCTTCGTGGTCGGTTCGCAGTACATCAAGCTCAGCGGCACCTCGGTGGCGGCTCCGGTCGTCAGCGGCGTGGCGGCGCTCTACATCGAGAGCAATCCGACGGTGCGCCCGGGCCAGTTGAAAGGCGTGCTGCTGGCAACAGCCCATCGCCTCGGTTTCGCCGGCAGCGGCGCCGGCTATCCCGATGCCATGCAGGCGATCGGCTACATCGGCCTGGTCGGAAACGCCGATCACGGCCTCGATCCGAACGACTATCTGAAGGTCCTCTACATGGCAGCGCATACGCTGACCGTGCTGCCAGTCGTCTCCTGGGACACCGTCTCCTGGGACAGCGTCTCCTGGGATAGCGTGTCATGGGACAGCGTGTCGTGGGACGCGGTGAGCTGGAGCAACTAGCGATGGCACCCGGTCGACTCTCCACGGCCGCCCTCGCCTACATCGCGGGCATCAGCCTCGCCGCCGTCGCGGCGGCCCTGATCCTCTGGCGCAGCGAGGGCCCCGCCGCCAGTCTCGTGGTCTTCGTCGTGCTCGCCGGGCTGGCGATGCTGGCCCACGCCTATCCGGTGCAGGGGTTCCGTCACCAGGCCTACCAGGTGACGCTGCCCTTCATCGTCGTCGCGGGCGCCATCTCGAACGCCTGGCAGCTGGTCGCATTCATCGTCCTGATCCACCTGGCGGAGCAAGTCCGGCTTCGCCGGCGGCTCTACATCCAGTGGTTCAATGTCTGCAACTACTTCGTCAGCGCGGCCGTGGCCGCTGCCTTTTACCACCGGGCGACCGTGCTACTCCCGGATGGCGCCCCTGGTCAGGTCGCCGCCGCGCTGGCGGCGGGCTGTGCCTTCGTCATGCTCAACCGTGTCCTGCTGGCCGGCATGCTGTGGCTCGGGCGTGGCCTGTCGCCGCTCGCGTCGGGCCTCTTTCAGCCGGAGTTGCTGGCCGCGGACCTGATCACGGTCTGGATCGCCGGCCCCATGCTGGTCCTCACGTTGGAGGCAGGACCCTGGATGGTCCTCGCCACCGCCGGCCCGCTGTTGCTGGCCCGCCTGGCACTATCGGCGCTGCTGGCACGCCGCGAGCCGCCGGTGGAATCGATCGAGGCCAGGGCCGCCTGAGGTCGATGAGCGACCTCCCGCGCGCGGCACGGATTTACGTCGTCGCCGTGCTGGCCGCGGCCGTGGTTGGCAGCATTGCCAGTATCTTGCTGGCGCCGCCGCGGCTCGAGCGGCTGCCGGTGGCCATCGTCATCCTCGTGTGCGCGACGATCGCGCAGCAGTTCAAGGTCAAGAGCCCCAAGCACCAGTCGTACTACACGACAACGATTTTCTTCTTCGCTGGGGCGGTTCTCTTCCATCCCGCCTACGTCATCGCCATCATCCTGGCGGCTCATGCCGTGGAGCTACTCCGTGTGCGCTACCGCTGGTACATCCAGGCCTTCAACGTCGCGAACTTCGTGCTCTGCTCGATCGTTGCCGGCGTCATCGCTGGCATTGGCCAGCCGACCCAGCCGTCGAGCACGGAGGCCGCGGTCCTTTACGTGGCGCTCGCCGGGATGACCTTCGTCGGCCTCAATCACTTTCTGACCGCGCTCGTGATCATGTGGGCACGCGGCGTCTCGATCTCGCGCGCCGGCACCATGGACTGGGACAACGTGGGAACCGACCTGGCCTTGATGTCGGTGGGCGCACTCGGCTCCTTGCTCTGGCTCAAGAATCCATGGCTCGTACCGCTCTGCCTCGGCCCGCTTTTTCTGATCTACCGGTCGCTGCTGGTCCCCAGTCTCAAAGAGGAGGCGCGTACTGACCCGAAGACCGAGCTGGCCAATATGAAGCATTGGAACCAACTGGCGCAGGCGGAGGTTGAGCGCGCCCGTCGCTTCGGCCGTCCCCTCAGTGTCGTTCTCGCCGATTTCGACCTGCTCCGTGACGTCAACAATCGGTATGGCCACCTGATGGGCGACCAGATGATCCGGCGCGTGGCCGACGCGATCCGGGCCTCGCTACGTGAGTACGATGTGCCGGCGCGATTCGGGGGTGACGAATTTGCCGTCCTGATGCCGGAAACCAGGCTTGCCGAGGCGATGGCGGTCGCCGAGCGAATCCGGCGCGGGGTCGAGGCGATCGTGCTGAAGAGCGGCGATGGCTCGGTCCCGGCGAGCGTCAGCATCGGCGTCGCGCTCTTCCCCGCGCACGGACGAACCGCGTCCGACCTGCTGGCCGCCGCCGACCGCGCCGTCTATCAGGCCAAGGCGTTGGGTCGCAACCGCGTCTGCGCGTTTGCCGAGCGCGAGGACGAGAATCTGCGGCCGATCATCGTGACGGCGCCCTCGAGGCGCGAGGCGAGTTAGGGTCTACTTTTTTGCCCGCCGGCTTCCTCGCCGATCGGCGTGCGCGCGCATGAAGGTGTAGGTCTTTTCCGCGGCGTAGCCTTTTTGCACCGCGTCCTGGATGCGCGGCCAGAACTCTTCCTTCACCCAGTTGCGGGCGATGAGCACCTCGACGCCGGCGAGCCGGAGGTCGCCTTTCTCGATGTCGGAGGTCGTGTCGCCGCGCTGCAAAGCGCGTACCGCATCAAGGCTGAGGTTCGGCAGGAGCCACCCGCTGGGGATGAGGACTTCGGCCTGGCCACGCCCCTCGTCTGGCACGGAGCAACTATAAACGGCGGCCGGAAGTTATGCTGCTGACGTGTCACTGCTGAAAACGCTCCACGTACTCGGAGCGATCCTCCTTCTTGGTGGGGTCACCACGCATACCTTGCTCCGGCCGATGGCGGCGCGTGCGGCCGACGTGGCGCAGCAGGTGCTTTACCAGTTCGCCTGGCGCGTGCAGCTGGCCATGGTCTACGTCGGCTCGGCGCTCGTGGTGATCACCGGTCTCCTGTTGTGGATCGGGCGTTTCAAGTTGTTCACGGGCTGGCTCCTGCTCGGCGTGTTGCTGTTCGTGGCGGCCATGGGTCTGGACGGAGCGTTGCTCGCCCCCAACCTGCGACGGGCTCGCACCGCGGCGAGCGAGGGGTCCAGCGCGATGGCGGGCGCCACCATGACGGTGCAACTGGTGGCCTGGCTCCTGCTGGTCGTCGTCGTCTTTCTCATGGTGGCGCGGCCCTTCTAGCTCGATGGCGTCGCTGGGACCAATCACGTTGACCGGGGACCACATCCGGCTCGAGCCGATGCGGCCGGCGCATGCCGCGGCGCTGCTGGAGGCCGGGCGCGCCGCCGAGATCTGGGAGTGGATGCCGAGCCGCCCACGGGACTCGGCGACGGTGGAAGGCTGGCTGAAAAAGGCGATGCAGGCCGAGTCGTCGGGCCGTGAGTATCCGTTCGTGGTAATCCTGGCTGCGAGCGGCCGGCTGGTTGGCAGCACGCGCTATCTCGACGTTCAGGAAGATGACCGAGGGGCCGAGATCGGCTGGACCTGGTACACGCCCGACACTTGGGGCGGCGTGGTGAACCCCGAGGCGAAGTATTTATTGATGCGCCATGCCTTCGAGGACTGGGGTGCCATCCGAGTGGCGCTCAAGACCGACATCCGCAACCTCCACTCGCAGGCCGCCATCAAGAAGCTGGGTGCGAAGTACGAGGGACTCCTCCGTAACCAACGGATCCGTCCAGACGGGAGCTACCGCGACACGGTGGTGTTTTCCATCACCGATCGCGAGTGGCCGGCCGTCAAATCGCGGCTCGAGCAGCGCATCGAACGGCTCACTCCTCCGGGAAGAGCGACATGATCGGCGGGTTTTGCGAACGGCTCTTGCGCGCCGGACGCCTGGCGCCGCCTGGCAGGACCAGCAGCGTGGGCTCCTCTTTGCGACGCGCCCGATAACCGCTGGCTACGCGGGCCGCCGCCGCCTGGACGGCCCCGATCATCTCCTGCGCCGCCACCTCGGGGCTGCGCAGCGACTGCTCTTCGAATGGCACCAGCTCGCTGATGCAGATCTCACGCTGTGGATCGACGATCACGACGGCGACAAAGGGCTCCTCGGACCTGATGCTGGGATGGATCTCTGACCACGGAATGACATTGCCCATGACGCGAGCCTAACCCACTGTTTTGACAGCTGTCTGTCGCAGCCGCCAGGTTATGTGGTCGAGACTTCTTCTTCGACCTGGTCGGGGCTGGACCCGTTGGCCGGCGTTCCCTCGGCGGAAGCGGGAACGAGCGATGGTCCGGGCAGACGGATGATGGTCCAGTCGTCGTTCTTCTCGGCGCGGTCGGCCAGCGTCTCATCCTTCGAAAAGAGGATGACCTGGTGCTCGAGGCGGCCCAGCTCGTCCATGGCGGCGCGCAGCCGGCGGCGATCCGCGTGCACCAGCGCCTCGTCGAGGAGCAAGGGGGGTGGCTCTGCGTTGCCCCCGATGATCCGCGCCAGCGCCAGGCGCTCGAGCAGGTAGATCAACGACCGGGTCCCAAGGCTCAGGTTGTCGACATCTTTATATGCCCGCTGGTCCTGGGTCTTGACGGACAGCGCGAGGTCTTCTCCGATCCGCACATCCCGGTAGCGGCCGTTCGTGATCGGGGACAGCTGGCCCTGCAGTTGCGACTTGAGCCGCGGGATCACGGCGCGTCGGACGGACTTGGCCGCCGCCTCGAGGGTTTCGATGGCGAGGTCGTAGGCGTGGGCCTCCGCCTCGAGCTCCTGCAACTGCTCACGAACGGTCGTGATCTCCTCGTCGAGCGCGGCGACGTCACCGATCTGGGTCAGCCGGTCGTTCAAGAGCTCCTCGGCGCGAGCCCGTTCTTCCTGGGCCCGCTCCTTGACGTCGCGGTGCTGGTCGCGCTGGCGTTCGAGCTCGGCCAGGGGCAGCGCCGCGTACTCCGCCGCGCGCGTCGGGTCCACACTTTTCGCCACCTCGCCCAGCTGGCGCGTGAGGTCGCCGACCAGCTGGCGCAGCGATCCCGCTTCATCCGCGGTGACGCCGCCGCGTTGCGATTCCAGCTCGGCCAGCCGAACGCTCGATGTCCGGTAGGCCTCGGCGTGACCGACCGCGGCCTCCCATGCCACGGCCGCCGCCTCCATGTCGGGATCGTCAATACCGGCGCGGGTGTAGATCGCCGCCAGCTGCCGCGTGTACTCGTCAGCCTTCGCCCGCTCTGCCGTCGAGCGCTCGCCCGGAGCGCGAAGCTGCGCCAGCTGGGCATCGAGCTGTTCGATGCGGGTGCGAACCTGCTGGGCCTGACGCTCCGCCTCGCAGCTGGCGATAAAGTCGCGCGCGGCGCCCAGTGCCTCGCGCCGGTCGAACCCGAGGCGGTCGAGCAGGCTGTGGAGCTGTTGCCGCAGCGATTCGCGGCGCTGGTCCATCTCGGTTTCGGCTCGCGTCGCCTCCTGCGAGCGCTGGCTCGCGGCGTTCCAGGCGAGGCTGTCCTGGGCCAGCGATTCCACGTCTCTGGCGGTGCCTTCGACCGCCTCTTCGGTGGGGGCCGGCTGGGAAAGCCCCCAGGATCCGACCAGCTCGCGCAGCGTTCGACCGGCCTGCTGCGCCCGCTCTTCCAGCTCGGTTGCCTGCCGGTCCAACTCGAGCCGGGTGGCGTCGTAGCGGACCTTCTGCAGGTGCTCGACGAGCGCCTGTTGCAGCTCGCCGGAGCTGCGGACGCCCCACGGCTGGAGGATCTCCCGGCGCTTGACGCGAGCCTCGTCTTTGGCGCGAAGCCGGCGATCGACCTCACGCACCGCGGCGCCCCGGACCCAGATGCCGATGCCGGTCGACAGCACGCCCATGCCGAGGAGGAAGAAGGCGGCCCCGCTGAGCGGCAGTGGCATGCCGCCTTGCAGTGCCAGGAAGGCGACCAGGATCGCCATCGCGGTGAGCAGCAGGCCGCCGAGCATGGCACCCAGAAAGGTTCGCTGCCGGCTGCGGGCGCGCTCCGCCATCGCCTCCTCACGCCGCATGGCCTCCTCGGACTGCTGGCCGGCCTTGATGACGTCGGGAACTTCTTTGTAGCGGGCGATATCGTGCTTGAGCTGCTCCAGCCGTGGGGGCAGCTCGGCCCCGGCGCGATGGCGGGCTTCAGTGGCGACATTGTGGCGCTCGCGCCATTCCGAGTAGACCCGCTGGAACTCCATCTGGCGGGCGGGCCAATCGAGGTTCTGCCCGATCAGGCCCGGGTGACGCTCGGCGATCCGGCGCGCCTCCTCGGCAGCGGTCTGGGCGCGGAGATGGACCTCGGGGGCCTGGGCATCGGCGACATTGAGCGAGCTCAGCAGTTCACGGACGGCGGGTTCCTGCTCGAGCGCCGCGGCGTCGATGCCGCGGGCGCGGGTTTGATGACCTTGCGCCTCCGACTCGAGCTTGGCACGCTCCGCCTCGAGCTGCTGCACCTGCGCGGCGTTCTCCGCCGCTCGGTGCTCGTGGTCGTCCTGTGCCTCGCGGGTTGCCCGTAGGTGGCTGCGCAGTTCCTGGACCTCCGCCTGACGGTCGAGGGGGAACATGGCAAAGCGTGTGTGATCCTCCTGTTTCGTCCGCTCATCAGCGATGGCGCGCTCGAGGGTTTCCACACGCTCCAACCGATGACGGGCCTCGTCCAGCCGGGAGCCGAGGACGGCGGCGTCGAGCAGCTGGACCACCGCCAGTTCGGCCTCGGTCAGCGCCGTCACGGTTTCGCGCTTCTGTGCCAGCTCGTCGACGGCGCTGCGGGCCTGGCGGGCCGCCGTGAGTTGACGCTCCAGGTCGGAGAGCCGGCTTTCGAGGTCATGGAGGGGGCCGGTGCGGCCACGGGGCTTTCCGATGCGTTGCGCTCGTTCCTGGCGCAGTCGATCGAGCACGGCTTGCGCGGTCCGGTCCGGATGCGCCGAGTCCGCCAGCGCGACGATGGCTTCCTTGATGCTGCCGGCGTCTTCGAGGCGCAGCACCTCGCTGCGCGAGATGCATGCCGTGTTGGTGTAGATATCGCGGCTGATGCCGAGCAACTGTCGCCCGATCTGGAGCCCACCCCAGGGGTCGCGCTCGAACCGGTCGTTGAGCTCCGCGCCATTGGCGAGGTCGAGGATGCGAACCGAGTCGGCGTCGAGGTCGCGTTCGACCCGCAGCCTCGAGCCGCCGTCCAGCTCGAATTCGAGCGCGAGGCCGAAGCCGCCACCCTCCCAGGGCCGCCAGCGATCGGTGCGCTCGACGATCGCGGATCGGCGGTCGCCGGTGTCGAGACCGTAGAGGCCGGTGACGATGGCTTCCTGCAACGTCGACTTCCCGGCTTCGTTTGGCCCCACGACGAGGTTCATGGTGGGGCCGAAGCGCAGGTCCATACCTTGCAGGGTGCCGAAACCTTCGATCTCGATGCGCGTCAGGCGCATGAACGACTCACCACGTACAGGCTAAACGTCATTCGTCGAAGGCATCGAGCGCCAGCTGCAGCGCCCGACCAACCGTCTGTTCCTCCTGGCGTGATCCCTGCTTGTGATCGACGAGCTTGCGAACCATTTCCCCGCGGCTGGTGAACTCCTGGGTCGCCGCATCGAGGTCGTGTGAGACTCGAGACTGGTCGCGGAACTCGAGATAAGCGAATCCATCACTGCACTCGGTTGACAGGGCCTGCGGATCGATGATGAGCGAACGGGCCCGTTCTCCGACCAGCGTCGCCCGGATCACCGCGCCCTCGAGGTGCTTGCCCTCACGGATCGCAAACACGGCATCGCGCACGTGGTCGGGGCTGGTCATGCCGGTGATGTCGATCGTCTCCTGGGCGAACTGGCGCTGATTGATGTCCTCGAGCACGACATGCACCGTGCCATCATCCTCGATGGTGACCAGCGCCGTGCAATGGCGCCCGGTTTCGTTCCAGCCCAACGGTTCCGGACTGCCCGGATAGGTCATGGGCCCGCTCGTGCTCGCCTCGTGATAGTGACCGAGGAGCGCGTGGCGGAACCCGCCCTGCTCCACCTGGCTGGGAAGGATCGGCTTGTAGGGCGTCACGCCCTCTGGCACCTGGCTCATGTCCGAGGCATGCAGCAGGAGGAGATGGGTGCCCTCGTCCTGCCGGCCGAAATCTCGCAGGGGCGCCTCCGAGACCTCGGGGCGCATGAAGCCGGCCGCCCAAACCTGGACATTGCCGTACCGATAGGGGCGCAAATCGTCGTGCGCGGCGATCGTGACATTCTCGGGCCAGCGGAGATACCGGTAGGGAGAGCTCGGTACCGCTGGATCCGCGTGACCGGGGGCGATCAGCACCGGCAGGCCGGCGCCGCCCAGGGTTTGCGTAAGGAAGCTGGCCGTGTCGCGTGTCACGTGATCCTGTTCGAAGAGATCGCCGGCGCAGGTGATCAGGTCGGCCTGTTCCTGGCGGGCACGCTCCACGATCCGCTGGAGGGCGGTTCGCAGGTCGCCGCGACGACGTTGCGCGCCAACGCCGTAGAGGCGCTCGCTCGCAAAGGAACGGTCGAGATGCAGGTCAGCGAAATGGAGCAGGCGAAGGGCCACAAATCCCCCGTAACCACGCGAATTGTGCCTGGCGCGATGGCATATGCGAGCTCGAAATCAGCGCCCATTATAGAACGAGGGCTGAATTTATTCCGAATCAGCCGGCGTTGCGACAACAGCGCCTAAACTGATCGACGCAGTGGGCTCGTTCGAGAAGGGGGACCGGGGTGCGCGCATCCTCAAAATCCAGACGCTCCTTCAGGGCAATCCGCGCGGCCTGACGACCGGCGAGATCGCCCGCCGGACGGGCGTCAACCCTCGAACCACCTACCGCGACGTCAAGGCGCTGGAGGCCATGAACGTCCCCGTCTACGAGGAGGCGGGACGGATCGCCATCGACCCGAACTACTTCATCGCGCCGGTCAAGTTCACGCTGAGGGAGGCGATGGCACTACTGATGGGCGTCCGTCTCATGTCCCGGCACAGCGATGAAGCGGATCCTGATGTGGCCGACGCGTTTACCAAGCTGGCCGCGGTCCTGCCGACCCCGGTCGCCGAGTACGTGCACGCCACCGTGCGCCAGATGGCGGCACGGCCGCCCAACCCTGTCTATTCCAGGGTGCTCCAGACCGTCGCGCTCGGCTGGGCCGGTCGCAAGGTAGTGCGCATCTGGTATCCGAGCACCGATCACGCCGTCAAGGCTCGGTTGATCGAGCCCTACTTTCTCGAGCCGTCGCTGATTGGACACAGCAGCTATGTTGTCGCGCGCGATCGCGGACTGGCGGAGATGCGAACCTTCAAGCTGGAACGCATCACCCGGGCAGAGCCCATGACTGAGACCTACACGATCCCGGCCGAGTTCGATATCAACAGGTACCTCTCGGGCGCCTGGGGCATCTATCACTCTGGCGAGCCGACCGAAGTCCGGCTGCGGTTTTTCCCGCCCGCGGCTGCCCGGGTCAGGGAATCGACCTGGCATCCGTCACAGAAGCTCAGCGATGGGCCGAAGGGCTCGGTGAACATGACCGTCACCGTCACCGGTACAGTCGAGATCACGCCCTGGATCCTGGGCTGGGGCGACGCCGTCGAAGTGATCGCGCCGCAAGACTTACGCAAGAAGATCGCGGACGCCGGCGCGAAAATGTCAACTCGCAACGCGATGGATGTTCCCTCCCCCACTAGGGGAGGGCAAGGAGTGGGCCGCAAGGCTCGAGGAGGATCGCTATGAGTGTCTTTGGGAAAGTCTCGGCGTTTACGCCGGCACGCATCTGGGAGGGGGTGGTCGCCCGCCCGCTGCACGCCGACCGGGTCACGATTGGATTCGTTGATATCGACCCGGGTGTACTGGTGCCCGAGCACCGGCACGACAACGAGCAGGTCGGCTTCGTGCAGCGTGGTTCGGTCACGATGACGATTGCCGGTCAATCGCGCGAGCTACAGGTGGGGGAGACGTACTCGATCGCCGGCGGGGTGCCTCATTCCGCGAAGGCGGGCGTCGGCGGCGCGTCGGTCGTTGACGTCTTCGCGCCGGTTCGTCAAGATTGGAAAAAGGTGCCGATGGCCGAGCCCTTCCCCGGAAAGTGGCCCGAGCCGCGCTGACCTAGAACAGGCCGCCGTACTCCCCGCCGTCCACCGACAGCGTGGCACCGGTGATGAAGCTTGAGGCATCGCCCGCCAGGAACACGACGGCCGCCGCGAGTTCATGAGGACGTCCATGCCGGCCCAGCGGGATGTTGCGGATACTCTGTGCGGTGAACACCTTGGCATCGACCCCAAGCCGGCTCGCCTGATGCCGGTTTTCTTCGACGATTCGATCGGTTTCGAATCGGCCGGTCAGGATCGAATTGACTCGGACTTCGGGCGCGGCTTCTTTCGCCAGCGTCTTTCCCATCGCGACCACGGCCGGGCGGAGGGCGTTGGACAGCACGAGGTTGTCGACCGGCTGGTGTGCGGCGATCGAGGTGAGGTTGACGATGGCGCCGCGACCACGGCGTAGCGCTGGAAGGGAGGCGCGCGTCAGCCGGACGGCGCTCATCAACACCAGGTTGATCGCCTCAGCCCACGCGGCATCGTCTAGCTCGGCAACGCTGCCCAGGATTGGTCCGCGCGTGTTGTTGACGAGTAGCTCGAGGCCGCCCAGGGTCCCGGTTGCCCACTCGACGAGGTCGCGGCACTCGTTAGCCTGCCTGAGATCGGCGACCCGCGCCACGACGTCATGGCCTTCTTTCCGCAGCGTCTCGGCGGCGGCCTGGACGCGCTCCTCGTTGCTCGAGGAGATAACGACGCGACAACCCTCGGCGGCCAGCGCGCGGGCCGACGCGAACCCGAGGCCACGACTGGCGGCGGTTACGAGCGCTCGGCGGCCGCGAAGTCCCGTTTCCACCGGGCAATACTAGGGGCCGATCGCTCCTTGACTTCTCTTATTATTGAGTGTAGCGTCCTATCAATTAAATGGCTCCGCGACAATACGTCATGGATCGCCGGGCGACGGCCAGCGAGGCGACCCGGCAGCGTGTCCTCGAGGCCGCGGTCGCGCTTCATGGCGAGCGTGGCGCGGCCTCGACTCGATGGGCCGACATTGCCGAGCGTGCCGATGTCGCCCTGGGCACGGTCTACCGGTACTTCCCGAGCTACGACGAGCTGATTCCAGCCTGTACCGGCTTTGGTCTGACCATGCTCCGGCCTCCGACGCCTGAGATATTCGGGCGGGCCACCTCGGTGGGCGGCCGGGTCACGGCTCTTGTGGACGAATCCTTCAGCTTTTGGGAGCGGGCCTATCCCTGGATGCGCCATCGCGAGTGCGACCGACGCGCAATTCCTGCCGTCCAGGCTTTCCACCGTCGCCAGGAAGCCCGTTTCGAGGGCCTCGTCCGGGCCGCGTTGGGGCCGCTCGCTCGCCGCCGGCGGGTTCTGGATGCGACGGTGAGCCTGAGCGACTATTCCAGCTGGGCGGCATTTCACGATCGCGGTGTGGCGACCACCGAGGCGGCGACGCTCGTCACCGAGATCCTGGCCCGATGGTTAGGCGAGGCGGCGATGGCGACCAGGGTTGCAGTCGGAAGCGCGTAATCCCTGAAGGAGGGGTCAACATGGCAACAGTCGAAACGATGAAGCTCACAGTCGAGCCCGACGAGAACCGTGGAAAGTCATTCCAGGCGGGAGGGATGGGTGTGCTGTTCAAGATCTTTGGCAGCGAAACAGGCGAGGCGCTCGCGGTGGTCGAGCACCCGGTCGATCCCCACCGGCTGGTTCCCCCGCACACGCACGCCGATGTCGACGAGTACTCGTACATCCTGGAGGGGGAAATTGGCGCGAGGATCGGCGACCGCGTGATTTCGGCCTCGAAGGGGACCTACGTCCTCAAGCCGCGCGGGATCATGCATACGTTCTGGAACGCAACGGATCGGCCAGCCCGCCTGCTCGAGATCCTCTCACCGGCGAAATTCGAACGATTTTTCGAAGAGATGGGCGACGTGATGAAGATAGGCGGGCCCGATTTGCCGCAGCAACTGGGCGCCCGTGCCGCGGCCCACAACACCATCATGTCGATGGACTGGGTCGCGGAGCTCAAATCCACCTACGGCCTCAAGCTCCTGGGCGAGCCCTAAGCCCGCCTGGCCTGCTAGGCGGCGGCGCGGGGCTGCTTGCCACAAGCGGGACACGGTGTCCCCGCTTTGAGTTCAGCACGCTTGAACGCGTGCCCGCCGCAATGCGGGCAGAGGGCGCCGGGTCGCAACGGCTGGGCCAGCGCGGCCTTCTGCATACGCTCACGCAGATGACTGTCGTCTTCCTTTTCGATGAAGCGCGGGTCGGCGGGCGTCTGCGTGGTCATGCGGCTTTCAATTCGCCCGGTTGGAAGACTTGCGGCCGAATGTACTCAGCGAGCTTGACGCCGATGACTTCCGGATGCAGGTCGATACCCCGCTGGAAGGGGTGCACGCTGAGGATCACCGGCACCCGCCGGTTGCCGATCTCGACGTCGAGCACGCGACCGTGCAGGGTCGTCATCGACGCCCATCCGTCCCAGGTCCGCATCGTCCGCCACCACAGGTGGCGGGCGACTGGTCCACCCATTGCGATGATTACCTGCGGCGCGATCCGCGCCAGCAAGCTCTGCAGGTGGCGGTCGACGCACTGGTTGAGGGCCGCATCGGTGACGCGGTCCGGGTTGTCGGTCGCACAGCGAACCGCCCACGTATGAAAGGCCGAGTCCAGGACGTCGCGCTTGTCGAGCTTCTGGCCCATCCGGCGGCGGGCGGCGAGCAGCACGGCGCGGACGAACTGAAAGTAGGGTTGGGGTGTATCCGCCGTCATGTGGTGCTCGAGCCGCGCCTCGTGGTCGAGCCACTCATTGAATGCCTCGTTGCTGGCGCTCGCCGTATCGAGCGGGCTGGGGCTGATAAAGACGATGGGCGCCTCCGGGTTGCCGAATCCCACCTGGGGCCGGCGTAGCGGTTGCGCGAGTCGTTCGCACGGGCTGTCCCCGCCGCGGTCGGACTCGGCGATCGCGCACCCATGGAGCCGCTTGAGGGCGTCCGAGCCGAAGAACTGCAGGTACTGCTGGCCCTTGCTCACGCTGTTGGAAACGACGCGGAGTGATGGTCGAAGCTTGCGCCCCGGCCATCGCCGGCGCCGTCGCAATTAAGATTTCTCCAATGGCACCGATTCCCGCCGTCGACGTCAAGGAGCTCCGACGTCGCCTCGAGGCGAACGGGCCGAAGCCCTACCTGCTCGATGTCCGGGAGCCCTGGGAATATCTGGCGGGACATGTGCCGGGGGCGCAGCTCATCCCGCTTGGCGAGCTCGAGCAACGGGTTGCCGAAGTGCCGCGAAATCGCGAGGTGCTCGCCATCTGTCACAGCGGTCAGCGCAGCCTGGCGGCGGCGGGCTACCTGCAGCAGCTCGGCTACACGGCGGTCAGCAACGTCGACGGCGGCACGGCGGCCTGGATCGAACGCGGCTACCCGACCGAGGGTTCATCCAGCAGCTGAAGCTGCGTCGCGTCGAAGCGCCTGACGACCCCGGACCGCACCGACTGCGCGAGATCGGTCCACGCCTGCGGGTCTGCGATCCAGGCGCGGGCGATCACAATCGATGGTCCCTCGATCACGAGCCGCTCGTCCCTCTCGCTCAGGTCGATCGGGGCCAGTTGCAGGGCCCGCATCTTCTCCGGCGTCAGGTTGTCCTTCAGCACGCGCCGCTCGATCTCGATCCGGGCCATTCCCGGGAGTGTAGCCGCCGGCGCCTGGGCGGCTGCGACAGACAGCTGTCAAAACCCCCTGCTTGACTTTGGGAGTGAGCCAAACCACCATGATGACGACCAATCGTCCCTTTTACGTCCTGGAGGAGTTGCCGTGAACGTCCTTGAACTGGTCCTCGTGAGCCTGCTGCTGGCGATCCTGCTGTGCCTCGTGGCCGTCTTGATCCGCCGGCCCTCGGCGACCGGGCCGTCTGATGCCGTGCTCGCCGCGCTGGCCGATCTCGGGGCACTCAAGTCCCACGTCGAAACCGTCAGCAATCAGCAGGGCGCTCTGAGCCAGTCCCTGGGCATGGTCCAGGCCGCAGTCCAGGGGGTGGAGACCAAGGTCCTGGAGAGCTCGGCCGGCGTTCGTGAGGCGATCGGCAAAGACCTTTCCGACGCCCGGATCGTCGTCGAACGACTCAAGGTCGACGGCGAGGAGCGGCGGCGCATGGAGGAGGACGTGCAGGCGTCGGCCCGCCGCATCGAGACCGTGCTCCTCGGCAGCCGCACGCGGGGTGCCGCGGGAGAAAACATCCTGCAGGATGCCTTTCGTCAGTTCCCCGCGGAGATGATCGACATGAACTTCCGCGTCAATGGCAAGGTGGTCGAGTACGCGCTCATCCTGGCCAACGGCAAGCGGCTGCCGATCGATAGCAAGTGGCCGTCCCCCGAGCTGCTCGACCGCCTCGGTGAGGCGATGCAAGACCCGGCGAAGGAAGCCGGGGTCGTTCAGGAGATCGAGCGCATTCTGCGACTCAAGGTCCGCGACGTCCGGCAATATATCGACCCGTCGGCTACCATCGGCTTCGCTCTCGCTGCCGTTCCCGATCCGGTCTTCAACGCCTGCCGGCGCGCGCATCTCGAGGCCTACCGCGAAGGCGTGATCCTGATGCCCTACAGCATGACCATCCCCTATGTGCTGGCGCTCTTTCGGCTGCACCTGCAGTACGCGCGATCGATCGATCTCGAAAACCTCGAAGGCTACTTGCAGCAGATCGACGACAATGTCATCGCCCTCGACCGGCTGCTCGAGAACAGCATTGCCCGGGGCAGCACCATGATCCAGAACGCTTTCAACGATGCCAAGCGCAACGTGGGCCAGATGCGAGGCGCGCTGGCCGCGCTGCGTGCCGTTCCCCAGGCGTCGGTCGCGCCAGAGCCCGAGGTCGACGAGATCGAGGACGGGGAGCTCGCGCTGCTGATGACCCGGCGTTAGGCGAGGCTCGGGCTCCGGGCGAGGCGCATGACCAGCACGAGCAGGATGAGGATGCCCGCGCCGCCCAGGTACATCATGTTGGTTGGCTGCATGCCGGGGTCGTCGACGACCAGTTGGTCACTCGCCGTGGCAGTACCGGCCTCATTGGTCACCTCGATCGAGTAGGAACCCTGCGCGAGGTTGTCCGGCAGCTTCACGAGCATGTGGTAGGTATCGGTCGCTTGCACCGTAGTGGCGGGCCGCCCGCCGACCTGCACGGTCGATGCGGCGGTCAGGTGCTGGCCGAGGATCATGATGTTGGGCTGGGTGGTTGGGTTCACCTTGGCCGGCGTGACCTGATAGATCTGCGGCGGCAGCACGGCGGTCTTGACCGGGGCGACCGGCCTGGCCGTCGGGGTCGGCTTTTTGGTCGCGGCATACGCCGGCAGGCTCGACAGCGCGAGGGCGACGATCGCCAACCCGCCGGCCGCCAGGCGTCGCGCAGCTGTCATGGAATAGACCTCTAGTACAGATAACGGCGCAGGGCTTACGCCAAAGATGGCGAGGCGGCCCATTCGGGCTGCGCAGACGGACGTAGTTGTAACCCGGGCCGAAAGAACAGCCCCTGCCCGACACCGGGCAGGGGCTGTTGAACTCGTGCTTTAGCGGTTGCCGCCTCCCGGCCAGGTCTGTTCCGGCGGGCGCTCGCCGATCTTGATCCGCTCCGTGCTACCACCCGAGGTATCGGACTCGCTGCCCGGATCGCTGCCAAATCCGCCGTACGAGGGCATGCTCGGCGGCTCCGCCGGCCGTGCCACCGGACGAGACGGCGCGCTGAACGGGCTGGCGGCGGGCTTGGGGGCCATCGGTGCGGCGGCTTTCGGCGCGGCAGCCGGCTTGGCCGCGGCCCTGGGGGCCGCCTTCGGGGCGGCCTTTGCCGCCGTCCTCTTCTTCGCGGCCGGGCGCTTGGCCGGCGCCTTCTTGGCGGCGGGGCGCTTGGCGGTCGACTTCTTGGCGGTCGATCGCTTGGCGGTCGACTTCTTGGCGCCGGAGCGCTTTGCCGTCGACTTCTTGGCGGTGGACCTCTTTGGCGTCGACTTCTTGGCTTTTGATTTCTTCTTCGCTGGCATTTCTCCTCCCTCGGATGCGCAATGATGACTCGCGCGTTGGTTCAGGCGGATGAGGACCCGCTGCTGTTACCTGCGATTTATAGCATCGGCTCCCCGCAAAGACAAGCATTTCCGTCGCCACAATGAGCGGTCAGTGTGCGTTCAGCCAGTTCAGCACGGTAGCGAACAAAAGGTCGTGCTCGAGGTCGACGGTGATCGCATGCCCCGATCGCTCGAACCAGATCAGCTGCTTGTCCGTGGAGCCGATCCGCTCCAGGATATGCGGCGCATTGCCGACGTCGACCGTCCGGTCTCCGCGGCCGTGCATGATAAGCGCCGGGACCCGGACTTGCGGGAGTTCCTGATCGACGACCCGCAGCAAATGCATCAGGCTCTCGATGCAGACTGTCGGGCGCCGCGCGTAGCTGTGCAGCAGGCGAACGGCGGCCGGATCGCCCAGGTCGGGCTCGTCGCCCGGGACGTGCCATCGCACCGCGTACTTGAGGCCGCGAATGATCTTGATCCGCCAATCGCGGAAGTAGGCGGGAGATCCCATGGCGCCCATCGTGATCACGCCCTTGACGTCCGGATGGGTGGCGGCCAGGTGCAGCGCCAGGGTGGCGCCCAGGGATTGGCCGCACACGAACACCTCGCCACAGTCACGACGCAGCGCCGCCAGCGCCTCTTCCGCCGAGCGGACCCAGTCCGGCCAGCGAGTCGCGGCCATCGCTTCCGGCGTCAGCCCATGCCCGGCCAGTAACGGTCCCATGACATCGTAGCCGCCGGCAGCCAGAAACTCGCCCAGGCCGCGCATCTCCGGTGGGGTCCCCGCGAATCCGTGGATCAGCAGGCAGCCGCGTACCCCGCCGCGGATCCGAAATGGCTGCAGTTGCTCCGGCTGGGCGGGGCTGCTCCACACAGATTGGGTACGAACGGCCATCAAGTTCGCAGTCTATCGGCCCGCAAGTTCGTCAAGGCGCTCCCGGTTATATGGGCCGGGGCGAGGTTTCGCCGTCGGTCCGCAAACGGGCGACTGAACCTGGGGGTGAAAAGGCGCATGGCGATTGTCGGGTGGCTCGTCGCGTTGTTGCTGGGTATCGGCTTTGCGCTGTTCTCGGTCGGAAACCAGCAGGCGGCAACGATCAATCTCCTCGGGGCGACCTACCAGGACATTCCCACCTGGGTCGTGATGCTCGCCTCGGCCAGCATCGGGGCTCTGATCGTCATCATCATCAGCCTGGTCGAACGGGTGCGCTGGTTCATGGCGGGCCGCTTTACCAAGAAAGTCCTCGCCGAGCATAAGAAGATGATCGTGCAGCGGGACAACCGCATCAGCGAGCTCGAGCAGGAAGTGCTTCGGCTACGAGGGGCCGCCTGAGCCGACTATGACCCTCAAGGCCTGCCCGCAATGCGGGTACCGATATAACGCGCCCGAAAACCAGACGTGCGGCAAGTGCAAGGGGTGGCTTGGCGGCGTCGCGGCCGCCACCGCGGTGGCGCCGCCACCGCGCCGTTCTCTCATTCCGAACAGCATTCCGGAGTACGCGTGCTACCTGGCCGTCCCGATCGGCGCACTGCTGGGCTTCCCCAATCCGATCGGCGCCGCCTTCGGCCTGCTCATGGCCACCCTGCTGATCAAAGTGGTGCGGCTCGACATGGAGCGGTTCTCCAAGGGGCTGTTGGTCGGGATTGTCATCGCGGGTGTTTTCTTCGTCTACCTGGTCTTCCTGCTGGTCTTCGGCTTCATCTTCAACCTGCTTGAACCCGTCCTTCAACCGCTCGTAGGGCGCATCTTCAAGCATTAGGGCGGGCCACCCCGCCGTGAGGCGCCCGCTGGTCCATGCCGCGCTGGTGCTGCTTCTGGTGATCAGCGCCGTCCCTGCGATCCTTGGACCGGGTCCCGGCCATCCGTCGATGGCGGTGGTAGTGGTGACGCCATCGCCCAGGCCATCGGCCTCGCCGACGGTGGTGCCAACGGCCACGCCGGCCGCGGACCAGCGGCCGGCACCGCTGTCGTTGGACATGGCCGTTGGCCAGATGATGGCGGCCAGCTTCGGGGGACCGAACATCACCGACGGCCTGCGCCACCTGATCCTCGACCAGAAGGTGGGCACCGTGCTGATCTTCGGCGATAACTTCACCGACGCCGCGTCGCTCGGTCGGCTCACGGCCGAGCTGCAGGCCCTTGGACGCGAGGCCGGGCTGCCCGCGCCGCTGCTGATCGCGGTTGACGAGGAGGGCGGCCGCGTGATGCGGGTCCACGACGGCGTCGCCGCGCTACCGTCGGAGCTGGAGCTCGGCGCCGGTGGCCCCCAGGCCGTGCGCCAGGCGGTGGCCGCCACCGCCGCTGGCCTGCACACGCTGGGCATCGAGCTCGACCTCGCGCCGGTCGCCGACCTGCGCACCAACCCGGCCGATGGGGTCATCGGGGATCGCTCCTACGGTGGCGAACCGTCCGTCGTCGGCCCGCTAGTCGCGGCGGCCGTGACCGGGCTGCACGATGGCGGGGTTGGGGCGACGCTGAAGCACTTCCCCGGCCTTGGTGGCGCGGCCGGCGACCCGCATTCCGCAATCCCAACCGACGGTGAGAGCCTGGACCGGTGGACGGCGACGCAGGCGCGCAGCTTCCAGGCCGGCATCGATGCCGGTGCCGACGCCGTGATGACGACGGCGGTGGTGGTCCCGGGCCTCGACCCGACCGGGACTCCGGCCGTCTTCTCCCGGGCGGTGGTGACCGGGCTGCTCCGTGATCGGCTCCAGTTCCAGGGCGTGATCGTCACGGACGGCCTCGGGATGGGCGGGATCACGACGCTCTATGGCCTGCCCGACGCGACCGTCGCGTCCGTCCGCGCCGGCAATGACCTGGTGCTGCTCAACAGCGCCGACGCCGGCTACCAGGCCTCGGCGATCGAGGCGGTCAAGCAACAGGTGGGCGCCGGGACCATCCCGATGGACCAGGTGCAAGCGTCCGCCGCGCGCGTGATCGCCCTGCGCGCTCGCTGGCCGCGCTGGGCGCCCTCGTTGATGGACGTATCGACAGCGGCGCCCGTGATCGACCTGGCCTCGAGCCAGGTCAGCGGCCCAGGCGGTCGATGACCCTGGCCAGGTTCTCGAGATCTTTCTCGAAGACCGTGATGTAGCTGAGGCCGAAGCGCTCCCGCCGCTGCTCCAGGTTTTCAGCAATCTGATCCACCGACCCGATGAGCACCAACGGCGTTTCGAATACCTGGTCGACCTCCATCGAGTACTCCTTCGCCAGGGGTGTGGCCGCGTCGCGCCGACGGTCGGTGATGACGACCGTTTGCACCAGCGTATTGAGCTCGAGGGCAGAGAAGCGCTCGCCGGCGGCGTCTCGAATCCACGCCAGTTTGCGCGTGAACGCCTCCGGGCTGGCGTCCGCATCTTCGAGGCCGGAGCCATCGCGGCGGGAGCGGGGCATGATGCTGATGATGTCGGCCTCTTTCGCGGCCAGCGTAAGCAGCCGCCGGCCGCCGCCGCCGATCAGGACCGGCGGATGGGGTTCCTGCTTTGGCTTCGCGCTTCCGGTCAACGCCGTGAGCCGGTAGAAGCGACCCTCGTAGGTCAGGGGCGTCGCGCTGAAGAGCGCCTTGACGATCCGCAGCGCCTCCGCCATTCGCTCGACGCGCGTTCCGCCATCATCGAATGGAAGGCCGGCGGCGTCGTACTCGCTCTTGAGCCAACCGGCGCCCAGACCGAACTCGAAGCGGGCGTCGGTGAGAAGGTCGATCGACGCGACTTCCTGGGCCAACAACGCGGGGTGGCGGAAGTCGTTGTCGTACACGAGGCTGCCAACCCGCAGCGTGGAGGTCGCTTCGGCGGCCAGCACGAGCGCCGGCGCCAGCGCGAATCTCGGCCCGAAATGATCGGGCATGAGCAGCGTGTGAAAGCCGCTGACCTCGACGTGGCGCGCGAATGCCATCCACTCCGTCTTCGATCGCGACCGGCTTACGCTCAGGCCAAATCGAAATGGTCGCGGTGTCAGGGCTCGCTCCGGTGTGTCCCTCCGCCGCTTGGGGAGGGCTGGGTGGGGGCCTGCTGCGGACGCACTAACCAGTTCAGAGCGTTGACGTAGGCGTTCGCCGCCGCTTCGACGACGTCCAGCGCGGCCGCCCGTCCGACCACGACCTGGGAACCCTGGCTGAGAGTGACGACGGCCTCACCGAGCGCGTCGCTCCCCTGGGTCGCCGCCGCCAGGCTGAAGTCCTCGAGCTCCGCGGGCACGCCGGTGACCTGTTGGATCGCGCGGAAGACGGCATCGAGCGTGCCGTTCCCGCTGGCGCGGCCCGACCGCACGGCGCCTTCATCGGCCAGCGCAACCTCGGCCGTGCTCGAGACGCCGCTCTGCGCGTTCACCTGGACGTCCTTCAGGGCGAAGCGGCCGGGCGTCGCCCGTCCGAGCGCTTCCTCGACCGCGAGCTTCAGGTCCTCGGCGTAGAGCACCCGCTTACGCTCGGCCAGGCTAAGGACGAGCGAGTACACGGGGCCGAGTTGCTGCTCATCCAACTGGATGCCCATCGAGGACAGCTCCTCGGCGAGGCGCCGCCGCCCCGCGCTGGTTCCGACCTGTCCGAGTTGGGGCGCGTAGCCGATGTCTGCCGGATCGATAAAGGCCGGAACCAACGACTTCGGCCGGCGCGGTGGGCTGAACACCGTGGTCGGAAAGGCGGCGCGAACGTCATCGATCCAGCGCTCCCACCCGGAGTAGTCCATGGTCGCCAGCATCGCGACATAGGCATCGAACCGAACCAGCAGGGCGGCCGGTTGGTCGTGATGTTTGATGATGAGCGTGGTACCGCTTTCCTCCAGCGCCTTGAGGATCGGGTCGAGGTTGCGCGCGAGTTCGGGAGCGGAAATGACTTTGAGCACGACGCCATGGTAGACCGGCCCTAGAGGATGGTCAAACAAGAATTGATGAGAGGTTTGATCATATCGGCGGTCGCAAAACGCGCAGCCATCGCCGTGATATTGATAGCGACCGCGGCCTGTCAGCAAGCGCCGGTCGCGCCGACGGCGATCACGCCCACCACGTCGCCGAGCTCGAAGGCGTCCGCCCTGGCCGCCTGTCCGGCTGCCCCTGCCTCGCCCGGTCCACAGGTGCTGTTGCAAAAGCAACCGGCGCCCGATGACCTCGCGTTCGACAACAGTGGGCGGCTGCTGTTCAGCGACATCAACACGGGCGCCGTCTCCGCGCTGAATCCCGACGGCTCGGTCGAGCGCATCGCCGGTGGGATGTCGGCGCCGGAAGGGATCGTGGTGCAGGCCGACGGGCGCATCCTGGTCGCCGAGCAGGGACGTAACCGCGTCGTCGCCATCGACCCGCAAACGCACGCCGTGACCCAGTGGCATGCGTTTCCGAACCGGACCGGCCGCGACGGTATCGACGGCATCGGCCCGGTGCTCCCTGGCCGGGATGCCCAGGGCAATCTCCTCCCGACGGCGGACAACGTGGTCGTGCCGGATAGTCCGAACGGCGTCGTCTGGCGTGTCAGTCCTAACGGCAAGACCGCCACGCAGATCGCGAGCGGCATGGTGCGCCCGGTGGGAGCAGCGGTCGATGCGGCCGGACGAATCTTCGTCGCTGACGAAGGCGGCGCGCTCTGGGCGCTTACCCCAGCCAAGATTCGCTTCGCGACGCTGTCGACGCCCGATGACGTGCTCGTCGGTCGGGCCGGGCACATCTTCGTCAACACGCTTGGGGACAACGCGATCCACGAGCTCGATAGCCAGGGGCACCAGGTTGGCGTCATCACCGGCATCCAGCAACCGCAAGGGATCGCCCTCGATGGCGCAGACAACCTTTATTACACCGAGTTCAACACCGGCCGCATCGACCGCGTGGTCCGGACCTTCGTTCTCGATCCGCCGAAGGTGACGCGCACCACGCGGGGGACCTATATCATCTGCCCGGTCATTCGTCGAGCCGCAGGATTCAGCCAGCCGCTAGGTCTTTCGACCGGCTCGAGTCTCACGACCGACATCTTCCAATTGGTGCAGCCCGGGACCGACTCTTCCGGCGCGTTGGAAGTCCAAACGCCCGAGCGCAGCATCACGATCGGCGTCAACCCAACTGGTGTAGGCGTCAACCTTGGGCTATCGCAAATCGTCACGCTCTCGCCTTGATCAAGACGCCTTCCTATACTTGCCTCGTATGCCGATGACGAAGGGCGGTCTCGAGGATGTCGTTGCGGCGACCTCGACGATCTGCGACATCATCGGTCCGCTGGGCAAGCTGACCTACCGCGGTATCGACATCCACGACCTGGTCCGTAACTCCTCCTTCGAAGAGACCACGTATCTGCTGTGGTTCGGGTCCTTGCCGACGCGCGAGGCGTTACATGCGTTCAGCGCCCAGCTCGCCTCTCACCGCACCCTGCCCACCCAGGTGCTGACGATCATGAAGGACTTTCCGCGCAGCGCTACCCCCATGGATGCGCTGCGGACGGCGCTGTCCGCCCTGGCCTTCTACGATCCGCAGGCGCACGACCCCTCGAGGGAAGCAAATATCGAGAAGGCGATGCGCGTGACCGCGCAAACTGCGACCATCGTCGCCGCCTACGAGCAGATCCGTCGCGGCCGCCAGCCGGTCGAGCCCGAGCCCGACGGCAGTCACGCCGAGAACTTTTTGCGGATGATGTTTGGCGCCGAGCCTGATCCGCTGTTCATCCGCGCGATGGATCTCGCCCTGATCCTCCACGCGGACCATGAACTGAACGCGTCTACCTTTGCGGCCCGGGTGACGGCGGCGACGTTGGCTGACATGTACTCGGCGATGGTGTCCGCGATCGGGGCGCTCGCCGGACCCCTGCACGGCGGGGCCAACGAGCAGGTGATGAAGATGCTGCAGAAGATCGGTGAGCCGTCGCGTGTCGAGGCCTACGTCACGGACACGCTCCAGGCCCACCAGAAGATCTCTGGTTTCGGGCACCGGGTCTACAAAACCGAGGACCCGCGCGCGACGCACCTCCGACAGATGTCGAAAGAGCTGGGCGAGCACATCGGCAACCTCCGCTGGTATGAGATCTCGCGCAAGCTCGAGGAGGCTGTGATGCAGCAGAAGCACCTCTATGCCAACGTCGACTTCTATTCGGCGTCCTGCTACTTCACGATGGGCATCCCGATCGACATGTTCACGCCGGTCTTCGCCGTCAGCCGGACGGCCGGGTGGGCAGCGCACGTGCTGGAGCAGTACGCGGACAACCGGCTGATCCGGCCCCGCGCCGAGTACCTGGGCGAGAAGGACGTCGTCTACGTGCCGATCGATCGCCGGGTCAAGGCCGCCAGCTAGGGATTCCCAGAATCTCCGTTATATTTATGGCGCTCGTGGAGCCCATACCCGACAGAGGAGGTCGTTTGCTCTCGTCCTACTGCTAAACGCCTCACTTCAGCCGCTGAATGTGATCAGTAAGCGGCGGCTGGTCGTCCTGCTGACCAAGCAGCGCGTCACCTTCATTGACGACGCGGCCCGGCAGGCGGTCGAGCAAGCAATGGCACGGCGTTGTTTCGGTGCGGATGTCGTGATCGTCCGGCTCCTCTCCAATATCCAGATCCCCCGACGGATGCTGCGGGCCAACCGGCGCAACCTGCTTTTGCGGGACGACGGCATGTGCCAGTACTGCGGCAAGGGGATGCCCTCGTCGCAGCTGTCGGTCGACCACGTGGTGCCCACCTCGCGTGGCGGGGCGGCCAACAGCTGGGAGAACCAGGTGATCGCCTGCCGGCGCTGCAACGGGCGGAAGGGAAACCGGTTGCTCAGCGAGGCCGGCATGCGCCTCATCCGACCGCCGCGGGCGTTGACCCAGGAATTCGCCCATCTGATCTTCCTGCGCTATCCCCAACTGAAGCACGCCTACGACCGGCTGCTCTCCAGCGCCCGCGCCGCCAGCTAGGCAAGCCGGTATTTTCTCCGGAGCGGGCCCCCTTTGAAAGGATTGACGCGCGCGACCGATAACCCCGATGTGCCCTTTCGCCTGTTGGGCTTCGCGGCAGATCCAGACAAGGCCAGCACCCTTGGTGGAGGTGCCTTCGCGCGCTATGCCGCAGCGGGCGCAGAGGTAACCCTGGTCTGCGCGGCTGCAAGCGGGTGGAGCGCCGTCGAGCAAAGGGCGGTCGCCCTTCAATTGAGCGAGGGCAACCTGATCCTGCTCGATTACGCCTTGAGCGAGTTCGAGACTGCCCGACTGGAAGACGTCTTCGCGGACGTGATGCGAAGCGTTCGTCCCCACGTCGTGGTGGCGGACGGCTCTCATCCCGTGGTCAGGGACGCGACCACCTCGGCGTTTGCAACTGTGCGCCGCAGGGCAGGCGGCTCCGCCGCCCTGCCGGCCAAGCTGTATGTCCGTCCGTCTGGCGCCCCGGGAAGTGTGGCGGTCACCACGGCGATCGCGGTTGGGCCGCAGGCCAGTCCCGAGCTCTTCGTCCGACTCTTTCCCAATCCCTGGGTCACCGGGGTCCTCGAGCGGGATCTCTTTGCCGGACTATCGGCCGATCCCACGACGGCGACCACGCTCGCCGAGCGGCTCGCCGGCTAGCCAGAAAGTCCGTTTCGTGATAGTCTTAGTGACATCTTACGTACAAACGCGTTTTAGGAGGAAGCCATGAATTTGATCGTCTTCTTGATCATCGGCGGAATCGCGGGTGCCCTGGCCGGGCGCGTGATGAGCGGCCACGGCTACGGCATCTTGATGGACGTCGTCGTTGGCGTCGTTGGCGCCTTCATCGGCGGCTGGGTGCTGTCGCTCCTGTTCGGATCGACCGGCGGCGGTCTCATCATCACCTTCATCGCGGCGTTCATCGGCGCCGTCATCCTCCTGTGGGTGATCCGCCTCGTCACCGGCAACCGCGCTCGCGTTTAGCCGGACCTTTGCCAGAGAAAGAGCGGGCGCCCGGGGCGCCCGCTCTTTCTTAGTCGGGCAAGATAACGCATGATGCGCCGCCTGGGCCTGATTGCTGCCATCGTCATCCTGGCGCTGCTCGCCGGCGGTGGCTACACCGCCGTGGCGGGTGCCGCCGTCTACCAGGACCTCGATGCTGGCCGGCAGGCGCTGGTTGGCGCCCAGGCGAGCATGACGGCGGGCGCGCGCACCGGCGACCCGGCGGAGCTCCAGAGCGCCGCCGCCCAGCTCAAGCTCGCCGAGCGGCATTTCAACGATGCGCGTGCGCGCTCCAGTACTGACCCGGCGCTCCGCCTGGTGGGCGGGGTCCCCAGCGCGGGCCTGCAGCTGGCAGCGAGCACGCACCTGGCGGCGATCGGCGCCGACATGAGCCGGGCAGGGGAGGGGGCCGCCGAGGTGGCGATCCAGGTGGCCGGCCTGAAGCAAAAATACGCCGCCCGGGCGCTGACCCCTGACGACCTCCAGGCCGCCCTCCAGGAGGCCCAGGCGATCGCCCGGACCTACGGCGCCTCCATCCAGGCGATCAGCCAGCAGCTGCGCGCCGCCCACGCCGAGCGAGCCCAGGTCGACACCACCGAGCTGGTGGGGCCGTTGAAAGACGCCTACGACGCCGTGGACCGGGCCCTGGCCGAGGCGGACACGTCCTTTCTTCGCTACCAGGACGTCCGACAGGTGCTGTCAGATTTTCTGGGCGTCCCGCTCCCGCCTTAATCTCGTTCAGCACGTGCCACGGACGAGACCGGTTTGTAACGTTTACCGTCACAGAGCGGCCTGATAATTTCGGCAATGGCCGCCGCCCGCAATATCTCGCGCAAGGGCCGCCAGCGCTCCCAGGATCCCGCCGAGAGTCTGATCAATCTCAGCAATGAGCGGCTCACTGGTTTGTTCCGCTGGACGCTGCTGATTTTCGCTGTCATCCTGAACAACCTCAATGCCGCGCCCGGCTATGACGTCGGCCGGATCAACGGCATCCTTGCCGCCTGGGGCGTCGTCTGTCTGACGACCCTGCTGCTGCTCTTCCTGCACAAACGCCCCGGGAGGGCGTTCAGCTACGCGACCACCGGGGTCGACATGCTGGTAGCGACCATGATCACCTACGCGTCGGGCGGGTACACGAGTCCGTTTGCCGTCCTCTTCTTCCTCGTGATCACGGTCTCCGCGCTGCGATTCGGTGCGGCTGCGTCGGTGCTCTGCGCGCTGCTGGTGGCGGCGCTCTACCTGACCGCCGGCGCGGTGGCGCCGCTCCAGAATGGGACCTACCTTGCCACCGTTTCGGACGAGCGCATCATCATCCTGCAGCGCCTCTTCCTGTTCGTGGTCGTCGCCGTCGTCGGCTCCGTAATGGCGCAGGCCGTGTCGTCGCACCAGGAAATCGTGACTCGACGGGACGTCGAGGCCAAGCTGATGACCGAAGTCAACATGGCGCTGGCGAATGCCATCGAGGCCAAGGACAGCTACACCCGTGGCCACTCCGAACGGTTGGCCAAACTGGCAGGCGCCTGCGCCGAGCGGATGGGGCTTTCCCGTGACGAGGCGGCCGCGGTTCGCCTGGGGGCCATCCTCCATGACGTCGGCAAGATCGGGATCCCGGATCGAATCCTCCGCCAATCGATGGCGCTCACCGAAGACGAGATGGCCTGGATGCGCCGCCACCCCCAGATTGGTGCCGACATCATCGGCCCGGTCGAGGGGTTGCATCACGTCGCGCCGCTGATCCGCCACCACCACGAGAAATTCGATGGCACCGGATATCCGAAGGGCCTCAAAGGCGAAGAGATTCCGCTCGGCTCGCGCATCATCGCCGTCGCCGATGCCTTTGAAGCCATGGTCGCCGACCGGATCTACCGTCCCTCCCTTGGCCTGAACAAGGCGTTGGAAGAGATCAAAACCGGGCGCGGGAGCCACTTCGACCCGCGGGTCGTCGACGCATTCCTGGACCTGATCGCAACCGACACCGTTCACCTGCCGTTGCCAACCAAAGATCAGGGCCAGAAGCTGGTGCCCAACCGCCCGGACGAGCCCGTGCAGACCGCCGCCTAGTGGCGGAGCAAGGTGAGACTAAGTAGGCGCCTCAAACGCCAAAGGCGCGACAAGCCGCAAAAGCGAGAGCCGTTCGAACCGCTCGCCACGGAAACCCTCGGGGACGCGCTGAACCCAATGAAGCGGATCTTTCCCTTCGACTTCCCTGGCCAACTCGGGGACTGGATCAAGAAAAGCACAAAGTGAACTACCGCAATTAACGCCGGGCCGCGACGCAGTCTCGGCACGCGGCCACAGTTCGCGGCTTTAGCGCCCAAACCTCTGGGCTAACTGCGGCAGCGAGGTAATGTGTGCACACGATGGAAGTTGCGCCTGGGATTTTTCGGCTCGAGCTCCCCATGCCGTTCGAGCTAAAGCATGTCAATGTGTTCTTGCTGCGCGACGGTGACGCCTACACGCTGATCGACACTGGCCTGCAGACCGAAGAATCGCGGCAGGTCCTGAACCAGAAGCTGGCGGAAATGAAGGTCCGCGTCGAGCGCATCAATCGGATCCTGATCACCCACATTCACCCCGATCATTTCGGACTCGCCGGGGAGCTGCGCGAACGGTCCGGGGCCGAGCTCGTCATCCACCGGCTGGAAGTCGCCCTGATGGAACCGCGCTATGCCCGTGCCGAAGACCTGGTCCATGACGTGGCCAAGTGGCTGAGCTGGAACGGCGTGCCGGAGGCCGAGGCCGAGTTCGTCAAGAGCGCGTCGATGGCGGCCCGTGAATTCGTCTCCGTGGTCGAGCCCGACACGCTCCTGGAGGGCGCCGAGCGGCTGCCGGTCGAAGACAGCGAGATTGAAGTCATCTGGACACCGGGCCATTCCCCGGGTCACTGCTGCTTCTACTGGCCGGCGCGCCGTGTGCTCTTCTCTGGCGATCATTTGTTGCCGAAGATCAGTCCGAACATCGGCTTGCATCCGCAATCCGGCGCCGATCCGCTGGACGACTACATTGCCTCGCTGGAGCACATTCGCCGGCTCGAAGTCGAAACGGTGTTGCCCGCTCATGGCGATCCCTTCTACGATCATCGCGGCCGTATCGGGGAAATCATTGAGCACCATGAGGCGCGCAAGGCCGCGCTGGTCCGCCTCGCTGCCGATGGGGCGAAGTCCGGCTGGGAGCTGGCCGCCGGGCTGTTTCAGGGCATCATGCAGCGGAACGTCTTCCAGCAGCGGCTGGCGTTACAGGAAACGCTGGCGCATTGTCAGTCGCTCGCCGTCGAGGGCCGGCTTCGCAAGCAGGTCAGTCGCGAGCTGGTGACCTGGCGAGCGGCCTAGTCCCGGCCTCGCTCGACTTCGTCGACGAAATCCAGGATCAGCGGCACGACCGTGGCGAATTGCTCGGAGTGAACCTGGTGGCCGCCCTGGATAATGTGCAGCCGCGCGTTCGGTAGGCCGCGTTGCAGTTCTTCCGCGCGGGCGACGGGGACCATCCGGTCCTGCCGGCCGTGGAGGATCAGCACTGGTTGGCGGATTTGGCCGAGCCGATCACACAAATTGTGTCGCTTGACGGCCTGGTCCTGGCGGACGATCGCATGAAGCGGCATCTTGCCGAAATGGCTCGCGTCTTCTTCGACCCATTCGGGATGGTCGGCAATGAAGGTGCTGTCATAGAGATTGGCATAACGTCGAAGCCGACCCTCGACACGCGGCGCGTTGCCGGCGCCGGGCGTGGATAGGTGCTCGCCCCCGCAGTGGGTCGCACCAAGGATCAAGCTGCGAACCGCCTCGGGATGGTTAAGGGCCAACTGCTGCAGGATCATGCCGCCCATCGAGAGTCCGAACCAGTGCGCCGACGTTTCGCCGGCATCGTGCAGCACCGCGAGCGCGTCCTCCGCCATCAATTGCGTGCTGTAGGGCGTGTCCGGTTTGTCGGATGCGCCGGCGCCGCGGTTATCGAGGGCGATGACTTTCAATCGCTCGGCCAGGACCGGGACATAGCGCCACCAGGCGCCGTCGATGTTCGACGTCTTGCCGCCGACCAGGACCAGTGGCGGCCCGCTTCCCTCCACGATGTAGTGCAGCCGCGTCCCGTCGGACGCGGTGGCGATCATTCGCGCATTAGGATGAAGCTCGAGATGGCAGGGGCCTCGTCACCCGGCAATAGTGCAGTACCGGAGCCGGCCTGGCGTGCCCTTCGCAATCTCGACCCCCAGCTCGAAGAGCAGATCGTCACGCTGGCCACCTGCCTCGCGCTCGCCGAGCAGCGATTCCAGATGCTCTTCGAAGACGTGCTGCCACGCTTCGCGCAGACGCCGGATGACCTGACCGGCGAGGCCGACGTGCTCGCCGATGCGCACCATGCATTGACCCTGCTGCAGGAGAGCCTGCACGCGACCTCGCGGCGGATGCTCGACGTTCTCGATCGGGTCAGCCGCGAGCTGGGCGAATAGGCGTTACAATCCCTGGCGGTCGAGGCGCTCCCACGGTGGGTGCTCGCTGCCCAGGTCGCGCTTGATGTCGGTGGCACGGTCGACGTTTTCCAGGCTGTCCTCGTCGGACCGGGGCAGTTGCACCTGCCAGGGAGCCGGGTCGTAGCGCGAATGGTGAACGGCTGGGCGAAATCCCCAGGCACGACTCGGCATGACGCCGGCTGTCTGGCGCAGGACCAGCGGCTCCGCCACGGGCGCGTCATACGCCAGCGCACCAGCGCCGGGGCGTAACGCCATCAGCAGGCCGGCACCGATGATGAGCACCGTCCAGCCGCCCAGGATGATTACCGCCCAGTCGACAAGGCTCATCGATTCGCCATTGTAGGCGCAGCGAAGCGCCTAAACTGAGGCCAGACCCCGCGAAGGAGGAGCAGATGGCTACCGCAACCGCGACATCACTCAGCAAGCTGGAATCGATCCTCGGCAATGACGCCGCCAGCCTGCTGCAGCACGAGTGTAAGACCATCCCGAAGTCGCAGCTGCATCTGCCGGGCCCCGACTTCGTGACCAAGATCTTTTCAACCAGCGATCGGCCGACGCGGGTCCTGCGCAGCCTCGAATCGATGTACGACCATGGCCGGCTGGCGGGCACGGGCTACCTGTCGATCCTTCCGGTCGACCAGGGCATCGAGCATTCCGCGGGCGCATCATTCGCGGCCAACCCGGCGTACTTCGATGGCGAGAAGATCGTGGAGCTGGCCATCGAGGGCGGCTGCAATGCGGTGGCGTCGACCTTCGGCGTCCTGGGCTCGGTCGCGCGCAAGTACGCGCACAAGATCCCCTTCATCTGCAAGCTCAACCACAACGAGTTGCTGACCTATCCCAATCACTACGACCAGATTCGCTTCGGGACGGTCAAGGAGGCGTGGGAACTCGGGGCGGTGGCACTCGGGGCGACGATCTACTTCGGCTCGCCTGAGGCGGACCGGCAGATCCAGGAGATCTCGGCGGCCTTCCACGAGGCGCACCAGCTGGGCATGGCGACGGTGCTCTGGTGCTACCTGCGCAATCCGGCATTCATCAAAGATGGCGTCAACTACGAAGTGTCTGCCGACCTGACGGGGCAGGCGAATCACCTCGGGGTCTCGATCGAGGCCGACATCATCAAGCAGAAACTGCCCGAGACGAATCATGGATTCGAGGCCGTGAAGTTCGGCAAGACGACCAAGGCGGTTTACGACAAGCTGACCAGCGACCATCCGATCGACCTGACCCGATACCAGGTCGCCAACTGTTACATGGGACGGAGTGGGCTGATCAATTCGGGAGGCGCTTCGTCCGGCGAGGCTGATCTCAAGGAAGCCGTCAAGACCGCTGTGATCAACAAGCGAGCCGGTGGCACCGGCCTGATCACTGGTCGTAAGGCCTTCATGCGGCCGATGAGCGAGGGCATCCAGCTGCTCAACGCGGTGCAGGACGTCTACCTGATGGACGAGGTCACCGTCGCCTAACCAGCCGTCGGCGGCGATACAATCCGCCCATGGCCACCCCCCGGCTGCGCGCGACCGAATCGGGTCAGGTCTACAACATCGATCTGCCTGAATTGAAGGTGACGCGCGACGACGTCGACGGGATCTACGTGCTGCACGGCCGTGGCTACTTCCAGACGTTCACCAGCCGTGAGGAGGCTTTCGAACGTAAGAAGGAGATCGACTACAGCACGTTCCGGTAGTCGGGAAGAGAAGTGCCGCATCTGCGGCGCCACCCACCTGGTTCCCGCCTAGGGATCGCCCATCCAGTCGGCGGCGTGGGGGAGGGGACGGGTCCCCCGGCTCGGCCGCAGGTGCAGGACGCCCTGCACGTCGCCTCGCCGGTATAAGCGGGCTCGCTTGATGCCCTGGCGGTAGCTTTTGAGAACGCCCCGGCTGACATAGGCGTAGAGCGTGGCCGGCTTGACGCCAAGCAGCTGGCACGCCTCAGCCGCACTCAGGTAAGGCTCCCCCTGGATCTCGATCATGGTCCCTGAAAGCGTACGTGAGTTGATCGTTGCAGTCAACATGTTGCAATGCAAATCAACATATGCATAGAATGGATCGATGCTGGATCGATCCGAACCGAACCTGCTCCGCCGCGAGTTCCCCTACAGTCGGATCCCACCGATCCGCTTCGAGGCGGACGTCGTTGCGCAGGCGCTCCCGGCGCACATCTGGATCACCGACACCACCTTCCGGGACGGGCAGCAGGCGCGGGCTCCGTACAGCGTCGAGCAGATCGTTCGCCTCTACGACCTGCTGAACGAGCTGGGCGGGCCGGTGATCCGGCAGACGGAGTTCTTTGCCTACACGCCCATCGACCGGGAGGCAATCGCGGCCTGCCAGCAGCGGCCGGGACCCGAGGTCACGACCTGGATGCGCGCCTCACTGGACGATCTCAAGGCTGTGCAGACGACGGGCGTGAAGGAGACCGGCATCCTGGTCTCGGCCTCCGACTACCACATCTACCTGAAGATGAACCGGACGCGGCGCGAGGCTCTCGACGACTACGGCAAGGTCGTTCGCGCCGTGATCCACGCCGGCTTGCGGCCTCGATGCCACCTGGAAGACCTGACCCGAGCCGACCTGGATGGCTTCGTCGCGCCGCTGGTCGAATCCCTCCAGCAAATTGGCCGCGAGGCGCAAATCCCGGTGAAATTCCGGCTGTGCGACACGATGGGCTTCGGACTGCCCTGGCCGGATGCCGCGCTGCCGCGCGGTGTACCTCGACTGGTGCAGTACTTCACGCGGACACTCGGCGTCGCACCGGAGCTGCTCGAATGGCACGGGCACAACGACTTTCACCGCGGTGAGGTCAACACTGTCGCCGCCTGGCTCTATGGCTGCGCGGCGGCGAACGGCTCGCTCTTCGGCTTCGGCGAGCGGACCGGCAATCCGCCGCTGGAGGCGCTGGTGATCGACTACATCGGGCTGAGAGGTGAGACGCCGGGTGTCGATACCACGGCGATCACGCGGGCGGCGGCCTATTTCCGGGACCAGCTGGGGACGCCGTTGCCGGCCAATTATCCCTTCGCCGGCGCTGGCTTCAACGTGACCAGTGCCGGGATCCACGCCGATGGGCTGCTGAAGAACGAGGAGATCTACAACATCTTCGACACCGCACGCATTCTCGACCGGCCGCTTGGGATCACCGTCAACGATCGATCGGGGCTGGCCGGGGTTGCCTACTGGGTCAACACGACGCTGGGGCTCAAGGGCGCCGCCCAGGTGCGCAAGGACGACCCGCGGGTGGCGGCCATCCACCGCGAGGTCGAGCGGCAATATGCGGCAGGTCGGACCACCGGGTTCTCGCCCGACGAGATGCTGACATTGGCCAAGTTGCATTTCGGCAACGCCCTGGCAACGAGCGCGCGCAGCTAACAAGTTGACCTGATCGCCGGAGTTGATTGCTGTGAGGCAATCCGGCGATGAACCATGAAGGCGACCTGACGCCGCCGCAACCAGAGCCCACAGCTGGCGCCGTCCCGCCGCCACCGCCAGCATTGGCGCCTTCACCATCATGGTTTGCGCGCTACAAACTCGCCGTACTCTCGGCGGTCGGGGTGGTGGTGGTCGGCGCCATCGCGGTCGCGGCCGTCCTCGTCCTCGCCAAGCCGAATCCCAGCATCGAGAAGATGGTGCCGGCGACGCATGACGCCCTGGTGATCGCCAACCTCAATCCGTCGCTCGCCCAGAAGGTCAACTTGCTGCGTGCGGTGCACCGCTTCCCTGACACCAAGACTGACGCCGCGATCTCGGCCAAGCTCGACGAGGCGTTCAAGGCCGCCGGGCTCTCGTTCACCAACGACGTCCAACCGTGGTTGGGCGGAGAGGTCGGCGTAAGCGGCAAGGTCAACCTCGAGAGCAGCGCCGACTCGCCGTTCGCCCTGTACGCGGTGTCACGGGATGACGCCAAAGCGCAGGCGGCGTTGGCGAAGCTCCGCTCGGGGACGGTGGGCAAGACGTACAACTGGAAAGACGAAACCTACAACGGGATTACCATCGCGTCCGGCACGCCCACCGTGACATCCGAAAAGCCGGTGGCCTACAGCCTGGTCGACCACGTCGTCGTGGCGGCGAGCTCGGCGGCGATGATCCACGAGATCATCGATACCGATCAGGGTCGTGGCGCGCGGCTGGTCGATTCCGCCGAGTTCAAGGCCACCATGAAATTGCTGCCATCCGATCGGGTCGGCATGGGCTACGTCGCGGGGACGTCGCTGATCGCGAGCGTCAAGCAGCAAATGGCCAAGCCGTCGACGCTGGGCATGCCGGCCCTCAAAACCCTGGACGACCTCAACGCGCTACAGGGGATCGGTGCTGCCGTCTCGGCAACCGGCACCGGGGTCGCGTTCGACGTCGCCATAAAGCTGGACGCGAACAAGCTCTCCACGGCAACCCGTCAGGCGTTCGCCGCCACGCGGCGGCCCGATGTCGTCATGCGTTGGATTCCTAAAGCAAGCGATGGGTTCCTCGCGATTGGCAGTCTCGACCAGAGCATCAAAACGCTGCTCGACCAGTACGGCAGCCAGCCGAGCGTAAAGGCGAGTACCGACGCGATTGGCCTCACCGGCGCGGCGGGCATCCTGCCGCACTTGACTGGCGACCTCGGCATCGAGGTCGAGCTGGGAAACAACTCCGTTCCGAGTGGGGCGATCCTCATCGGCACCAATGATGCGCCTGGCATGAATGCCTTCTTTGCCAAGCTCGTGGTGCTCGCAGCGCAGACGAGCCAGCAGAAGCCGGGGGCGGGCATCTCCCGGACCACCTACCGCGGCACCGTGATCACATCGTGGTCCAGCCCGTCGTTGGGCGTAGTGGCCGGGCTGGCGCCATCGTATGCCGCGCTCGATGGCATGGGCATTCTCGCCTCGAGCCCGGCCGAAGTCAGAGCCGTGATCGATGCCCACGCCGGCGCGTCGAACATCACGGCCGACGCGACCTACAAGTCGCTCAGCGCCGCCTCGCTGGCGAAGCCGGCCGGCATCGTCTATGTCAACCTGGCGCGGGTCGTCAGCCTGCTCCAAAAGCTGCGCTCCAGCTCAACCGTGGACACCAAGGCCGTCGCCTACCTGGCCCCCCTCCAGGCCTTCATGCTGACCGCAACCAGTCAGACGGACGCCGCCGTCGAGCGAATCTTCGTCGCGATCAAATAGCCGGACTGGCGACGCAGTTCGCACCCGTGCCAGGCATTCTGGCACTCTGCTAGGCTAGTGACTGACGTGTCAGTCAGTAGCAAAGCGACCAGCGAGGCGCCTCTGACCGAACGGCAATGGGTCCGCCGCGGCGAGTTGCTGGAGGCCGCCCGCGCGGTCTTCGAGCGTGACGGCTACCACGGCACCGCCGTTAGTGCGATCGTGCAGGCGGCGAGGCTCTCCCAGGGGGCTTTTTATCTGTACTTCCCGGACAAGAAGGCGGTGTTTGCCGCCCTCCAGGAGGAGATGGCGACCCTCTTGCGCCGCCGGATTTACTGGGCGACCCGGGATGAAGCCGATGCCCGCCCCCGGCTGGAGGCCGGGCTCAAGGCCTACTTCGAGTATTACGAGGAGTACGCGGCCTGGAACCGGCGGCTGACGATCGAGGGGCTCGCCATCGACGAGAGCTTCGAACGCCGGCAAACCAACCTGGCCCAGACGCTGGCCGCCGCCTTTCGCCCGACGCTCGAGCAACTGGGCGTGGCCGAGACCGCACTGGCCGCCTTCGCGCTGCTCGGGATCGCCGCGCAGATCGCCTACTGGCAACATTTTCAACGCAACGACGAACCATCGATGAGCGCCGCCGCGCTCGCGCAGGCCTGCGCCAGCCTGTTTCTCCAAGGCGCGCCATCCATCCCAGCGTATTCACCACAAGGAGGCACACATGCCTGAGGCCAAGGAAGTATTCACCGAAATCCAGAACCGCATCAAGTCGCATCCGGAGAAGTCCGCGGGTCTGAATGCGACCTACCAGTTCGATCTCAGCGGCGAGTCATGGACGCTGAAGATCGCCAACGGCGCCCCTGAACTCATCCAGGGGCCGGCGCAAAGCCCGAACACGACGCTGATCGCCACCACCGATGATTGGATGAATATCGCGACCGGCAAGCTGAACCCGGTGACGGCATTCATGCAGCAGAAGCTCAAGGTCAAGGGCGACATGGGGCTGGCAATGAAACTGCAGGGATTGTTGCAGTAGTGACGGATTCGCGCTGGGTCGGCCGGAGCTACGAGACGGCGCCGTTCGAGGTCACCGAGCAATCCATCCGCGAGTACATGGCGGCCGTGGGTGACCTGCGGAAAGACGACCAGCTGGTCGCGCCGCCGACCTATGCCATGGTCTATGGCTTCGACGCGTACTGGCAGCTGTGGACCGACCAGGAGGTGGCGCTGGACGTGGCGCACCTCGTCCATGGCGAGCAGCGGTTCACCTTCCAGCGACCGGTCCGTCCGGGCGATCAGATCCGGACGATCGGGCGGCTCACCGCGATCAACTCGCGCGGCGACATGGAGCTGGTCACGTTCGAACTGAAAGCCAGGGACGCGGAGGACCGGCCGGTCTCGGATGGCACCGCCCTATTCATCATCCGAAAGGCATGAAGACCATGAGCACGCTGGATTTCGAGCAGGTCAGTCCGGGGCAGACGCTGCCGCCGCTGACCAAGCACATCACTGTCGAACAGATCCGTCAGTACGCGGAGGCCTCCGGCGACCGAAATCCCATCCACCTGGACGACACCTTCGCGCGCTCCGCCGGACTCCCGGGCGTCATTGCCCACGGGATGCTTACCATGGCCTTCGCCAACCAGATGGTGACCGACTGGCTGGGCGACCGGTCGTTGCTGAAAAGCCTGCAGGGTCGCTTCGCGGGCATGGTCCAGCCCGGCGATGACGTGACCTGCTCCGGCAGCGTGGCATCGAAAGACGACGAAACGCGACGCGTGGTGATCAACCTGGTGGTGACCAATCAGCGCGGAGACAAAGTCTTTAACAAAGGTGTGGCCGAGGCCGAGTTCCCGCCACAAAGGAGCAATACTCATGCCGCTTGACTTCACCCTGACTCCGGAGCAAGAAGAGATCAAGGGGCTCGCCCACGAATTCGCCGAGAAGGAAATCCGTCCGGTCGCGCCCCACTACGACGAGACCGAGGAGTTTCCCTGGCCCGTGTTGAAAAAGGCCCACGAAGTCGGGCTGACACCGGTGGCATCGATGCCCGAGGCCTACGGTGGCGGCGGCCTCGACATGATCTCTAACATGCTGATCGCCGAGGAACTGCACTGGGGCTGCGCCGGCATCGCGGTGGCGATCACCGGTACCGGGCTGGCCGCCGCGGCGGTCCTGGCGATGGGCAACGAGGCACAGAAGAAGAAATGGATCGGCGAGTTCTGCAGCGCTAAGAGCCCGGTTGTCGGCGCCATGGGGCTGACCGAGCCGGGCACCGGTAGCGATGCGATGGCGATCATCACCACGGCGAAGAAAGTCGACGGTGGTTACGTGATCAACGGCACCAAGCAGTTCATCACCAACGGCGGAATCGCCGACCTGCACGTGATCTTCGCCAACACCGATCCGAGCATCGGTCCTGCCGGCATCGCCGGTTTCGTCGTCGAGAAGGGAAACAAGGGGCTCAGCATGGGCCGAAAAGAAAAGAAGCTTGGCGTGCGCGCCTCGCACACCGCACAGGTCATCCTCCAGGATTGCTTCGTGCCCACCGAGAACCGGCTCGGCGGCGAGCCCGGCGATCCCGATGCCGGTCCTGGCGCACTGGGCGCGCTGCAGATGCTCGAGTACTCGCGGCCGTCGGTCGCCGCCGGCTCGATCGGCATCGCACGGGCCGCGTATGAGTACGCACTCGACTACGCGCAGCAGCGGGTGGCCTTCGGCAAGCCGATCATCAAGCACGAGGGCATCGGCTTCAAGCTGGCCGAGATGGCGATCAATATCGACGCCGCGCGCCTGCTCACCTGGCGGGCTGGGTGGATGGCCCAGAACAACATGCTCTTCGCCCGTGCCGAGGGCAGCATGGCCAAGGCCTTTTCCGCTGATATGGCGATGCAGGTCACCCTGGAGGCGGTCCAGGTCCTCGGCGGAAACGGCTACATTCGCGAGTACCCGGTCGAGAAATGGATGCGCGATGCCAAGATCTATCAGATCTGGGAAGGGACGTCGGAGATTCAGCGACTCGTGATCTCGCGTGCGATTTCAGGCGAGCGTCGTCCGCTGACGCGCGAACAACCCAAGCCCCAGATCCGGAAGGCGAGCTAGCCATGATCGACCTCAAGGGGAAGGTCGCCCTCGTTACGGGGGGCTCGCGCGGTCTCGGTCGTGCCGATTGCCTGGCGCTGGCGCGCGCGGGCGCTGACGTGGTGGTCACCGACATCCTGATCGAAAGCGACCCGGGGCTGGAGAAGGCGGCGGAAGCCTCGCAGAGCGTGCTGTCGCAGGTGATGGCCTCGCAGAAGGCGGTCTATTCCGAGAGGACGTCCAGCGAGATTCGCGAGATGGGCCGGAAGTCCGTCGCGCTGAAGATGGACGTGACCGACCGCGAGCAGGTCAAACAGGTCATCGACCAGGTGGTCAAAGACTTCGGCAGCCTGGACATTCTCGTGAACAATGCCGGGACCCTCGACCATGTGGCCGCCCTCGAGAGCCAGGTCGATGCGCTCTGGGACCGCGATCTGAAGGTCAACCTGACCGGCGCGTTCAATTGCTCGAAGGCGGTCTGGCCGCACATGAAAGAGCGCAACTGGGGGCGGATCATCATGATGTCGTCGATTGCCGGCGCGCTGGGCGGCTTCGGCCAGGCGAGCTACGCGACCACCAAGGCCGGCCTCGTCGGCCTGGCCCGAACACTGGCGCTGGAAGGCGCGCGCTACAACATCACGGTCAATGCCATCGTGCCGGGCATCATCGGCACCGAGGCCTTCAAGATGGGCCGCGCCGACATGAACGAACGCATGATCAAGCGCGTGGCGCTGCGCCGCCCCGGCGAGCCGGAGGACATCGCCAACGCGATCACCTTCCTCTGCTCACCGGCTGCCGGCTACATCACCGGGGTCGCCTTGCCGGTGACCGGCGGCCTGGACCTGTTCACATTCTGATGGCCGGCCTGCTCGAGATTTCGACCAGCGACTTCGTCACCACGATCCGGATGAACCGTCCGCCGGTCAACGCGCTCGTGCCGGAGCTCCAGGAAGAGCTGGTCGAAGCGCTCAACCGGGTCAAGGACGATGCGGCGACCCGCGTGGTGGTGCTGACCAGCGCCATTGATCGCTATTTCATGGCGGGTGCCGATATCAAGGCGATGGGTGGCGACGGCGGCTTCGATCGCGAAAATCCTGCCACGCTGGAGCGGGTCGCCCAGATGTCTCGTCGCAGCCAGGCCGCGTTCACGGAAATCGAACACTTCCCCAAGCCGCTGATCGCGGCCATCAATGGGCACGCGCTGGGCGGCGGTTGCGAGCTGGCGCTCGCCTGTGATTACCGGCTGATGGTGGACGATTCGCGCTCGACCATCGGCCAGACGGAGACCAACCTCGGGTTGATCCCTGGCGCCGGCGGTACCCAGCGGCTGCCGCGCCTGATCGGGCGCACCCGGGCGACGGAGATGATCTTCGAATCCACGCGGCTGAAGGCGCCGGAGGCGGCCGCCATCGGACTCATCAATGCCGCCTTACCGGCCGAAGGCTTTCAGGCTGCCGTTCTCGAGCGAGCTCGACGGCTGGCCCAGGCGGCGCCCATCGCTCTGCGGCTCGCCAAAGAGGCGCTGCTGGCGGGCCTCGAGCGGCCCCCGGGCAAGGGTTATGAGGTCGAGGCCGAGAACTTTGGCCGCGCCGCGATGACCGAGGACGCGATGGTGGGCATCATGTCCTTTGTCAGCAAGCAGCAACCAGACTTCAAAGGAAAGTAAAGAGGGTAAAGACCTCAACCTGGACAGTACGTAGATCGGGGTTCGTGCGTTCTAACAGGCAGGAATCTCGAACCAGGAGGGTCACTTTATGCTTCGATCGATCTGGATTGCCGCGGGAGCAGCCGCGCTGCTGGCCGTGGGCGCATTGACCGCCGTGGCGGCCAACTCGCACGGGAAGGCCGTGAGCACGCTGGCCACCAGCACCACGCTAACGGGCGAGGCGAAAGGCGACGCGATCAGCGCCTCGGCGAGTGCCAAGGGCGAGGCGACCTCGGATGCGGTCACGACGAAGACCACCGCAAATGCCGCCAACGCCGCTGACACCGACGTGGAGGCGAACGATGAGGACGCCACCGAGGCTTCCGACGAGGCCGCCGATGCGGCGAGCGACAAGACGACCGATGGCGAGAATGACGCGCACGGCGATGCCGTGAGCGCCGTTGCCAAGAGCGACGCCACCGCGGCGCATGGCGACAATGAGAAGGTCAACCACGGCGGTGCCGTGAGCGCCGTCGCCCAGAAGCAGTAGGCGATTCGTTCGACCGGACGGCGGCCCCGTCGGGGCCGCCGTTTTTTTACGTCAACTGACCGGTGCGTACTGCGTGACGCGGTCGCGGAGGGCCTGGATCACCGCTTCGACGCGCTGAGCATCGGGGCCCGATGCCCGCAGGATGAGCTCGCGGGTTTCCGTCTGCGGATACGATCCCAGCGAAACGTCGGGGAACTCCGCCTCGAGTGCCTGCATCACGTCGTAGAACGTGCTTTCCGGCGCCATTCGGTAATGCAGCTCGCGCACGACGTCCGCCCGGGCGCCGGTCAAGTAGCCAAGTTCGACGTCCTCGTACACCGCGCGCAGTTCCTGCGGCACTCCGGGGAGCGCGAAGAGATAGCGGTCGTCGCCCAGGGCGAACGCCAGCCCCGGCGCCATACCGGCGCCATTTCGGATCAGCGTCGCCCCTTGAGGCAGGGTCGCCATCCTTCGATTGCCGGCATTCAAGGCCGCCGTGCCGCGACGCGCCGCCATGTTCCGCGTAAACATCAGATTTTGCATTTGCGCCCCGACCTCTCGCCGGTAGACCATCGGCTGACCGAGCGCTCGTCCAAGCGCAACATAGGTCCGATCGTCGGGTGTCGGCCCAAGCCCCCCGCACACAAATATCCGTGTGAGCTCCCGACGGTTGATGTGCTCCTGCACCGCCGACACGATATCGGTGTCGACGTCCCCCACCGTCGCGATCAGCCGGACGGGAAACCCGCAACGAAAGAGTCGCATCGCGAGCCAGTTCGAGTTGGTATCGACCGTGAAGCCGCGGAGGATCTCGTTCCCGACCACGATGATGCTCGAGTCCGGCACGCGCCCCATAATGACAGGGAATGCCCAGATCCGCCTACGAACGCAGCAAGGGCGTTGAGACCGTCAGCTGGCGCGAATTTCCTCTCGGGAAAGGTATCGCGCTTTCGGTTCTCGAGGAGACTACGGCGGCCGGACGGCAAGCCAAAGGCCAGGCATTGCTCGACGTCCTCGATACCGCGGCCGGCTTACCGCCCTGCAAGCTGACCGTGGCCGATCGTCCGCAGCGACATCGAACCCGCGGCGGACGTCTCGAGCTGAAGACCTACGGGTACTACCGGATCGCGTGGGAGGCGACGCCGCGGCGCGGGACCATCCGGATATACAACCTGACCGCGATTCGCCAGCAGGTGCTGGCACCGAAGGTCTTCCTCGAGACGCTGCTGCATGAGTGGGTGCATCATTACGATTTCACGGGCTTGCAGCTCGATCGCTCACCCCACACGTCGGGCTTCTTCAACCGGATTCGCGACCTGGCCGAAACGCTCGGGGTGGGTTACATCACGCCTCCCAAGCGCGAGTCCGCGGCCGCGGAAACCAGCGAAGACGTCGTGATCAGTGGGCCCGATCGCCTACGGCCTGGTGGGGTCCCACCACCGAAATGGATCCGGGACCAGGTGCTGGCGCTGTTCGGCCGCCCGAGGACATAATCGGCCTGACGCTTACAATACGGCGGGCGTTTTTCGGTGCACCCACACTAAAGGAAGGGAGGCGCTGACTCTGTTCGTCGCGGCTGCAATCACGATTGATGCGTCGACGTCGACGGCTGTCCTCGTCCTGGTTAGCATCGCCGCCCTGGTCGCGCTCGCCTACGGCGGATACCTGACCCGCTGGGTGCTGTCCGCCAACCCGGGAAACGAAACCATGCAGCGGATCGCCCGCGCCATCCAGGA
The DNA here is from genome assembly GCA_034666565.1 of Chloroflexota bacterium. Taxonomy (GTDB): domain Bacteria; phylum Chloroflexota; class Dormibacteria; order CF-121; family CF-121; genus CF-13. Next base: position 326,171 of record JAXDLN010000119.1, on the reverse strand, counting down.
AGGCGCGGCGGCCTACTTGAATCGCCAGTACACCGTGATCGCCATCATTGGGGTCGTCCTGGCGCTCGTGATCACGTTTGCGATCAACTGGCAAACCGGCGTGCTTTACGTCGTCGGTGCCGGTTGCTCGGCCCTCGCAGGGTACGTCGGCATGAACGTGTCAGTCCGAGCCAATGTCCGGACCGCCCAGGCCGCCACCGGCGGCCTCGACCCTGCCCTGCGCCTGGCATTTCGTGGCGGCGCCGTCACCGGCCTCTTCGTCGTCGGGCTCGGCTTGCTGGGCGTCGCGATCTCCTACTGGGTCTTTCAGAAACCCCAGTCACTCGTTGGGCTGGCGTTCGGCGCCAGCCTGATCAGCGTCTTCGCCCGCCTGGGTGGTGGCATCTTCACCAAGGCAGCTGACGTCGGCGCTGACCTGGTCGGCAAAGTCGAAGCCGGTATTCCTGAAGACGATCCACGCAACCCGGCGGTGATCGCCGACAATGTCGGTGACAACGTCGGCGACTGCGCCGGCATGGCAGCCGACCTCTTCGAGACCTACGCCGTAACCGCCATTGCCGCCATGCTGCTGGGCAGCCTGCTCTTCCCCGGAAAGGTCCAGTACGTGCTCTACCCGCTGATCCTGGGTGCCATCTCGATCATCGCCACTGTGATCGGCACGATGTTCGTGCGGCTGGGCCGCGGTACCTGGATCATGGGCGCCCTGTATCGGGGCCTGGGGATCAGCGCCGTCCTCGCACTGGCCGGCTTCCTGGTAATCACGCTTCTGATCGGCCTGACGATCAATCTCTTCTGGGCGGCCGTGGTGGGCGTCGTCATCACGATCGCGCTGGTGGCGATCACCGAGTTCTTCACCAGTGCCGACTACCCGCCGGTGCGGCTGATCGCGCGTGCCTCGACTACCGGCGCGGCCACCAACATCATCGCCGGGCAGGCGATCGGCATGATCAGCACGGCGCTTCCCGTGCTCGTCATCGGCGTGGGCATCCTGGTCTCGAACTACCAATTCGGCCTCTACGGGATCGCGATCGCCGCGATGTCGATGCTCTCGATGACCGGCATCGTCGTGGCCATCGATGCCTATGGGCCGATCACGGATAATGCCGGCGGCATCGCCGAGATGGCCAACCTGCCGGAGTCGGTCCGGAATGTTACTGACCCGTTGGACGCCGTTGGCAACACGACGAAGGCGGTGACCAAGGGCTACGCGATCGGCTCCGCCGGGCTGGCCGCCCTCGTGCTGTTCTCTTCCTACACCGAAGAAGTCGGCCATGGCCGCCACCTGGCCTTTGATCTAACGGATCCACTGGTGATCGTCGGGCTCTTTTTCGGCGGCATCCTGCCATTCCTTTTCGGGTCGCTCAGCATGCTGGCGGTTGGCCGGGCAGCCGGCCAGGTGGTGGTCGAAGTCCGTCGCCAGTTCCGCGAGATCAAGGGTCTGATGGAAGGCACCGCCCTGCCCGAGTACGGTCGGGCGGTCGACCTCGTCACCCGGGCGGCCCAGCGAGAAATGATCATCCCCGGGCTGATCCCGGTGGCGGCGCCGCTGCTGGTCGGCTTCACGCTCGGCCCGAAAGCGCTCGGTGGCCTGCTGATCGGGAGCATCGTGACCGGCATCTTCCTGGCGATCCAGATGACGTCTGGCGGCGGCGCCTGGGACAACGCCAAGAAATACATCGAGGACGGCCATTACGGGGGCAAGGGCACCGAGACCCACGCCGCCGCCGTCACCGGCGACACGGTGGGGGACCCGAACAAGGACACCGCCGGACCGGCGATCAATCCCATGATCAAGGTGGTCAATATCATCGCCATCTTGATCGCGCCCATGGTCGCGACCCACTCGTTGATCAGCTAACCACTCCTGAATACACTGTAGGCATGGACGAGTACATGCTGGAGATCAACGAATTGCGTCGCCGGATCGCCAAGCTCAAGTTCGAGCGCGCCTCGGTCGCCATCATCGAGGAACTCGAAGCCCAGCTCCGAATCTTGCGGTCGATCTACGACTCGGCGACGGCGCTCTTCGCCGCCGGTCAGACGGACAGCCGGCTCCAGGCCAGCTTTCGTGATCGCCAGCTCGGCACCTGGACCTTTGAGAACGTCTATTTCTATGTGTACGAGCAGGCGGTTGCCCTCGAGCCCGACGGCCATGACCTCGCGACCTTGATCTGGCACCACGATTACACGGCCCCGCTTCTGAACTCGGTCGCGGCAAAATAAAAAAGGGCCCCCAGCGGGGGCCCCTGTCGGTGGATCTATCTAGTTCGCGTGCTTGCTGTGGCCGTTCGCGTGGCCACGCCCGTGCGACGGCGGCGTCGTAGTATCGGCCGCATCGGCCGCATCAGTCGCATCCGGAGTCGCCGTCTGCGCGCTGTCAGTCTTCGCGGTCGAGGTCAGCTGAGTTTTGCACCAGGCGTTGGCGCCACTCATCAGCTTGCCGTGATAGTTCTTCGACAGCTTGACCGAGCCGGTCGAGGTGCCTTGCGGCGCCAGCGCGATGGTCTTGTTCTGCGCCAGCCACGACACGCACTGGCCGGCGTTCGTAAAGGTGGGCGGCGTCAACGAGGTCGTCCCGTTGAAGCCAATCAGCTTCAACTGGTTGGTGCCTGACCCCACGGTGATCGGGGTCGGGGTCACGGTGATGGTGTTGTTTGCGTTCGCAGCGGCATACGCGCCGGCGCCGCCCAGCGTGAGCGCGCCAGCAGCCAGACCGGCCGCAATCTTCACCTTCGATGTGAGTCGAAACATGGTTATTCAGGTCCTCCTTGAATGAAATCGATGACCTGCTTAGTAGAACGACCCGAATACAAGCCGCCGTATGGCGCTTGGTCCCTTGTTACATCCGAACGGGCTGGCTGTGACCGTTCAATGACGAGTTCGCTCTGGGGCCCCGCTATCCTGAGAAAGACCGTGCGGCCTGAGATCAAGCCCGAATTGGCGGCGCTGCCACAGCTCGCCTCGCCCGCGGCCGCCTGGCGCCGGCGGCTGCTGCTTCCGCTGGCCTTCACCGGGGGGCTGGCCAGCCTGGGGATCGAGTTTGCCGCGGCACGGCTGCTGGCGCCCTTTTTCGGGCAGTCGTTGTTCATCTGGGGGACGCTAATTGGACTGATTTTGATTTATCTAACGATTGGCTACTACGCGGGTGGGCGGCTGGCCGATTGGCGACCCGATTCGCGTCTGCTGTTTCAGCTGACGGCCGCCGCGGCGCTGCTCACGGCCGCCATCCCGATCGTGTCGAGGCCCATTCTGTCCATCGCCCAGAGCGGCTTCGCGCAGCTGTCGGTCGGCCTCGTGCTCGGCTCGTTGATTTCCGTGATCATTCTCTTTGCCGCGCCGGTGATCTTGCTCGGCATGGTGTCGCCGTTCGTGATCCGGCTTCGGATCCGGGAGCTGGAAACGGCCGGCAACGCGGCGGGCGCGGTCTACGCCCTGTCGACGCTGGGCAGCATCCTGGGCACGTTCGTCCCCGTCTTCTGGTTGATCCCCACCTATGGGACGAGGCCGACGATTTTTATTCTTGCCTTTCTGCTGGGCACGATCTCGGCCGCCGGGCTCTACGAGCCCGGACGGCGTCGGCTTTATTTGCTGCTTCCCGTCCTGATCGTCCTGCTGGCGCTGCTGTCGGGTGGCGCCATCCGTGCCGCCACGTACGGCACGCGGGTCTTCGAGACCGAATCCGCTTATAACTACATCCAGGTCGTCAAGTCCGGCACCGAGACCCAGCTGCTGCTGGACGAAGGCTCGGCGGTTCATTCCATTTACGATCCGACGAGCCTCTACACCCACGGCTACTGGGACGATGTCCTGCTGGCGCCCTACTTCGGATCCGGCCGGGTGCCGGGTCGCGTCGCGCTGGTTGGGCTCGCCGGCGGAACCGTGGCACGGCAGTTCACGGCCATCGACGGGCCCATCCCCATCGATGGGGTCGAGCTCGATCCGAAGATCGTCGACGTCGGCCGCCGCTTTTTCCAGATGACGGAGCCGAACCTGCACATCACCGTGGCCGACGGGCGCTACTGGATGGCAACCCAGGCTGGTCGCTACGACGTGATCCTGGTCGACGCCTACCGCCAGCCCTATATCCCGTTTTATCTGACGACCCGGGAGTTCTTCGAGAGTGCCAGGGCGCACCTCCAGCCCGATGGCGTGCTGGCGATCAATGTTGGCCGAACGCCCACGGACAATCGCCTGGTCGATGCCCTCAGTGGCACTCTCAACGCCGTCTTCCCCAACGTCTTTACGATCGAGACCAACCAGCGGTTCACGAACACCGTGATCTACGCCACCTCCAGCGCGGCAACCGTCGACCAGTTCCTGGCCCGGGCCAGAGCCGAGACCAACCCGAAGCTGCAGCCGATCATCACCGACGCCCTCGCGACCGGGAATATCCGGCGTGTCCCGGCGAATGGCATCGTCTTTACAGATGACCTGGCCCCGGTGGAGCGCCTGATCGACGACATCATCCTGAGTTACATCCGAAGCTCGCGGTAAACTGAGTAGCGATGGCTGTCACGCAATTGTCCGAAGCCGACGTCCTGGCGGTGCTCGCGCCGGTGAAGGATCCCGAGCTCGGGCGCGGCATGATCGAGCTCAAGATGATCCAGGACGTGGTCGTCGTGGATGCGCAGACGATCAGCATGCGGGTGGTCCTGACCACGCCGGCCTGTCCGTTGAAGAACACGATTCACGACAACATCGATGGGGCGCTGGCGACGCTGCCGGGCTCACCCAAGGCACAGATCAAGTGGGACGCCCAGGTCTCGCGGACCGGCGGCGTGCCGCAGAAGCAGCAGGTCGAGGGCGTCAAAAACATTATTTCGGTGGGCGCCGGCAAGGGTGGCGTCGGCAAGTCGACCTGCGCCGTGAACATCGCCCTGGCGCTCTCCCAGCTCGGGGCACGAGTGGGCGTCCTCGACGCCGATGTCTACGGTCCCAATGTGCCGATTCTCCTGGGAGCTGAGCACGAGAAGCCCTACGCCGAGAACGAGAAGATCATCCCGATCCAACGCTATGGCTTGAAAATTATCTCGATTGCATTCTTCATCGAGGCCGATAAGCCTGCCATCTGGCGCGGGCCGATGCTCTCGGGAGCCGTTCGGCAATTTCTCTTCGACGTCAATTGGGGCGAGCTGGACTATCTCGTCGTGGACCTGCCGCCCGGCACGGGTGACGTGCAGCTGACCATGTCACAGAGCATTCCGATGACGGGCGCGGTGGTCGTTTCGACGCCACAGGATGTCTCAACGGCCGACGTCGGGCGCGCCATCCAGATGTTCAACACGCTGAAAGTCCCGAACCTGGGCCTGGTCGAAAACATGAGTTATTTCGTTTGCCCGCATTGTGGCGAGCGCGATGACATTTTTGGCCATGGCGGCGCGAAGGCCCTGGCGGAGCGCATGAACATTCCATTCCTGGGCGAGATCCCCCTCGATCGGCGCATCCGTGAGGGCGGCGGCCCGGGCGTACCGCTGATGGTCCATGAGCCGGACTCGCCGCTGGCCGCGGTCTATCGCGACGTCGCGTCGCACCTGGCAGCCCAGGTGAGCATCCGCAACTTTAAGCAGGCGAGCGTTATTCCACTACGCACGATCTAGAGCTATAGTTCGTAGTCGTTGAGCTCACGACGACGCCTGGTTGCGGTCTGCGGTGAGTCAGACCCCCAGACGTCACTTGCGGACCTGGCCTTCGAGTTGGGCCGTGGCATTGCCGAACGTCAGGCCGTCCTGATCTGCGGCGGACTTACCGGTGTAATGGAGCACGCCGCGCGCGGCGCTCGGGCCGCCGGTGGCCTGACAATCGGGTTGTTGCCGGGCGACGATCCGGACGAGGCAAACGAATATGTCGATGTTGCCATCGTCACCGGGCTGGGTCTTGCGCGCAATGCGATTCTCGCGCGAACAGCCGATGGCGTGGTGGCACTCGGTGGGGGACTGGGCACCCTATCCGAGATTGCGCTCGCGTTGCGCAACCGCCGGCCTACGATCGGCATCCAGACCTGGCGCTTTGATCGCGATCGGCGCACGGAGCCGGAGCTGCCGACCGCCGCGAATCCCCACGACGCCCTGGAGTGGCTCTTTGCCCGAATGGATCGTTCGTGAGTGCGCCGCATCAACTGGACGAACGCGCCCGAAGCGGCTTTCGGCAGGCCTATGGGTATCCGCCGGGTGCGGTCGCGGTTGCGCCCGGACGGATGAACATCGTCGGCGAGCACACGGACTACAACGAGGGCTGGGTCCTTCCCGCCGCGATCGACCGGCATGTCGCCGTAGCGTTTCGGCTCCGGCGAGACAGTCAGCTTGCGCTTCGGAGCGACCGATACCAGGCGTTGGTGGAGCTCGACCGCTTGCCCCCGCGCCGTCAGGGCAACTGGACGGACTATGTGATTGGCGTTGCGCGCGAGATCGACAAGCAGCACGGGGCCGGACCCGGCTTCGACGTCTTCGTGGCCTCCGACCTGCCCGTCGGATCCGGACTCAGCTCATCGGGTGCCCTCGAGGTTGCCAGCGCCGTCGCCATGCTGTCGGCCCGGGGGATCGAAATGTCCCTGCTGGACATCGCCCGGCTTTGCCAGACGGCGGAGAACGTTTTCGTGGGCGCCAGGACCGGCATCATGGACCAGTTCACGGCACTGAAAGCCCGCGCCGGCAACGCCATCCTGCTCGATTGCCGGTCGCTGCAGGAAGAGCAGCTGCCGCTTCCCGACGGACGCCTTGCCTGGCTGCTTGCCGATAGCCGCGTGCGCCACGAACTGGCCGGCTCGGCGTACAACCAGCGGCGGGCTGAGTGCGAGGCGGCTGCCGGCGCCCTGGGGGTCACGAGCCTTCGAGACGCGACCGAAGCTGACCTGGAGCGCATCTCGAACCCGATCGAGCGAAACCGGGCACGGCACGTGGTCACCGAGAATGCGCGCGTCCTGCAAGCGGCCGACGCGCTTCGCCGGCGTGCTCCCCGGGGCCTCGGGCCGATCCTCTACGCATCTCATGAGAGCCTTCGTCTCGATTTCGCGGTAAGCTGCCGAGAGCTTGACTTGCTCGTGGAGCTCGCCGCCGGGACGCCGCAGGTGATCGGCGCGCGGATGATGGGCGGTGGCTTCGGCGGCTGCGTCCTGCTGCTGCTCGAGGCGACCGGCATGGACGATGTCGAGCAGCACCTCGCCGAAGGCTACGCCGAAGAGTTCCACAAGACCCCGGAGTTCTATCGCGTCCGGTCCGTCGACGGCGCCATGTCCGAGAGGACACGCTGATGGCGTTGAACGATTGTCTTTCGCTCTTTCCCAGGCAAGCCTTGAATCGCCAGGAGTTGACGACCGGCTGGCGGATGGCGATCGCAACCCTCGGCGAAGGCGAGGATCGTGGCTTTCCCCGCCTCGACTTCGACGACGATGCCTGGGCCACCGCCCAGGTCCCCCGGCTGCACGGTGCCACCAGCGGCAACGAAGCCATCTGGTATCGGCTTCGCTTTCCAAGACCGCGTCATCGCCAACGGACGTTACTTCGCTTCGAGGGGGCGTTCCTCGTCGCCAACGTTTGGCTGAACGGCCGTCTGCTCGGCAGCCACTACGGCTATTTCGCGCCATTCTCTTTCGATATCTCTAGCTTCTTGCTCGAAGAGAACGTCCTGGCCGTCTGCATCGAGGCGCCCGTCGAGACCGACCTCGCCGCAAAGCGCCACCTGATGGGCCTGTTCAACGACTCGGAGGCCAAGCCCTATCCCAGCCGCGAGCTCGGGCGACTGGGCGAGCAATACGTCTGGCACGTTCCCATGGGTCTCTGGCAGCCGGTCTTGCTCGAGCAGGTCGGTCACGTGGTCGCCGAGTGGATGCACTGTGAGCCTCGCCTGGAGCAGGGTGATCTCGCGCGGCTGACGTTGCGCACGCGGCTTCGTAACCTCGACGGCCGGATCATGACCGGCGAGCTGCTGATCCGAGTCGCGCCGGACAATTTTCAGGGCGGCGCGCCACTCGAAATGCGCCGCGCCTTCCGGCTCGACGGCCACGACGTCCAGGAGGTGTCCGTCGAGCTGGCCCTGCCCGACCCGCAGCTGTGGTACCCGTGGGCGCACGGCGACCCGGCGCTTTACCGGGCCGACGTCGAGATCACGGCCGACGAACGCAAGAGTTCGCGTCTGGCCGAGACGTTCGGCATCCGTGAGGTCCGGCTGCAGACCCGGGCGGAAGGCTGGACCTATGCGATCAATGGCCGGCCGATGTTCATGCGCGGCGCCAACTATTGCAGCGAATTTTTTCTCGACGCGGCCGGCGACGAGCTCTTGAAATCAGATCTAGTGTTGGCCCGTGAGGCCAACATGGACATGTTGCGCCTCAACGCCCATCTCGAGCCCCCGGCCGTGTACGAGGCAGCGGATCGAACCGGCATGGTGCTCTGGCAGGACATGCCCATGACCGGGTCGTATATCCACCGGGCCGATGCTCGGTCGCTCGCATTTTTCCGCGAAGCCGTCAACGCCCAGGCCGAAGAGATGGTGCATCTGTTATTCAACCGGCCGAGCGTGATCAACTACGCTGTTCACGCCGACCCACCGTGGAGCCGCTCACAGGCCTGGTTGGGCGAGCGCCACACGGAGCAACTGAACCTCGACGTCGACGAGGAAGCAGCGGCGCTGCTGCGCAGCCTCGATCCATCACGTCCGGCCCTCGCCGGTGCCGGTGATCAGGACCTGCACTGCGGCCAGGGGTGGTCGCACGGCCACTGGCGGGACCTGGGAGACATCAGCCCAGCGTTCGTCAGCGAGGTCGGCGCCCAATCTCTGCCCAACGCGAACTCGCCGGTGTGGCGGCACCTGAATCGCGGCTGGCCGGTTGCCGACGACGATGAGAACTGGCGCTACGCCGGCTATCAGCCGGCGGAGTGGCTGCGCAGCGGCATCGGGCCGCCCTCGGGGCACCCCAGCCGCGATGCCTACGTGCGGGCCAGTCAGGAGTACCAGGCACATGTGCTGCGCTTTGCGATCGATCGCTTCCGGCGGCAGAAATTCGCCCACTGCGGCGGCGTCTTGCTCTTCCAGCTGGTCGATAGTTTTCCCGCGATCACGGCGTCGATCATCGATCAGGCCCGCCGTCCCAAGCGTGCCTACCGGGCCGTCGCCGATGCGTTCGCGCCGTTGTATCTCACGGTCGATCTGCCCGAGAACCAGGCGGCCATCGATGGCCTGCTGCTGCGGCTCCCGCGAGGACGCCTGCAGCACCTGCGCATCGTCTGTATCAACGATGATCCTGGCCGGCACGGCCGCGCCCGCTTGCGCTGGCGCATCGAGCGCGAGCGCGCCCACGACAGTAGCCTGTGGCGGGAAGTCCGCGGTTGGTTCGCCAAGCGGCGTTTCCGGGGCCAGGACTGGGTGTCGATCCCCGATCAGCTCGATCCGGCCGCCGTCATGGCCGAGCCTGTCGTCCGCTTACACGCCGACGGCGTCTACCGGGTCAGCGCAGAGCTGGAGGTCTCCGGCCAGGTCATCGCGCGGATGGAGCAGAAATTTCTTGTCGGCGACCCACCTCGTGCGTCGGAGCGCATCATCGGAGGTCAGTCGGGCCGGCCGGCCCAGCGGGCGGCGCAGCCGCTCGCGGAAGCTCGACGGTAGCCGGAACCTCGTTCGTCCGGCAGATCTCTGCATAGAGACGGCCACTTGGCCGCACCCGGCGTTCCTGCGACACCGGGTCGCAGGCGATCAGGCCGAATTTGGCACCGTAGCCCTCTGCCCACTCAAAATTGTCGAAGCACGTCCAGTGCATATACCCGCGTACCGGGACACCGGCCTGGATCGCCCGATGCATCGCGCCGATGTGGGTGAGTAAGAATTCCGGTCGCAGCGCGTCGTCGCGGTCGGCGATGCCGTTTTCTGTGACATAGATTGGCAGCTTCTCGTGGCGCAACGAGACAAGCGTGCGATACAGGCCCTCGGGATACAACTCCCAGGTCAGGTCTGAGCGCAGGGCGGGCTCGACGAGCACCCGCTGGCCGAAGAGTTCGGCGCCATACCGGTGATTGAATTTTACGAGCTCCCGAGTGTAGTAATTCAGGCCGATAAAATCCTGGCTCTGCGGTGGACCGCTGGGGTTGCTGTTTTGCGATAAGCCGTTTCGCGTCAATGGAAAAACCAGCCGGCCTTTTCGAAGTGACCGCAACATGGTCTGATTGAAAACGCGATTGAAGGCTGACGCGACCGCACGGTCTTGCGGCGCGAACCAGCGGGCCGGGTCGAAGATCCGTAGATGATGCGCCAGCCCGACCTGCAGCTCGGGATGCCGGCGCTTGATGCGCTCGTACGCCAGCCAATGCCCCCGGATTAGTTGCACGACGACCCGCAGGGCGGCCCCAAAGTCGTGTTTGCCGGGCGGCCACTCACCGTGCACGTAACCCTGGTACGCGACCACCGTGGGTTCGTTGATCGTGATCCAGAAACTCGCCAGGCCGGCCAGCTCGTTCGTGACGCGCTCGGCGAACCGCGCGAAGTATTCAGGCGTCTCGGCGGACTCCCAGCCGCCGGCGGCGGCAATCCAGGTTGGGTTGGTGAAGTGATGCAGCGTGACCATCGGCTCCATGCCTCGGTCACGCAAGGCCTGCAGGACGTCCCGGTAGTGTGCCAGCGCCGTTGACGAGAACTCGCCGGGCGCCGGCTCGATGCGAGACCACTCGACGGACAATCGATGGGCGTTTTGATTGAGCGACCGCAGCAAATCAAAGTCGCTGGCAAATCTCAGGTAATGGTCGCAGGCCGGGTCAGAACGGTCGTTGTTTTTGATATGGCCCGGGACCTGCTCCCACGCCCACCAGTCGTTGGCGTGATTGCCGCCCTCGACCTGGTGGGCGGCCGTCGAAGTTCCCCAAAGAAAGCCATCGGGAAATCGACCGTCGTTCATGCCGGCTGCTGGGCGATGATCGCCAAGGTAATCGCAAGAATAATCAGCGCGAGACCGAGTACCAGGACCGCGCCGATCGGCCCGATGACGGCGGCCACGGCCCGTTCCGTCGAGATCGTGTAGTGCTGGCGCGTGGCCATCACGAGCAGCGCGTTCTGCCAGAGAAAGATCGCTACGCCCAGCAGGCCAGCGAGCTGACCCAGAGACAGCTCGGCCCGGGCATTGCCCTGGACCTTGAGCAACGCGTCGGCCAATGCCACCGGGATGGCGACCAGGCCGACCAACGCGGCATAACCCACGAGTTTGACCAGGCCGGCGAAATTGCCGCGGCCGCCCAGGGCGCGGGCAATTAGGTGAATCAATCCGGCGGCTGCGATCCAGAGAACAAGACTGACGCCAATGCCAAAGACCGGGATCACGAAGCGATGCATGTAGACCCAACGAGCGTAGATATCGGCCCCCTGCGCCGTCAGCGACGACAGCGACCCGAGGTTGGCCGGGGGTCGAAAGGGCCCCAGCGCCGCGAGCTCTGCGATGGCCGCCGGTAGCGTCACGGACAGCCCCAGCGCCAGCAGGCCGTCGGCCAGGCGGCGGCGGGCATCGATCACGGCCAGTGCCGAAAACGGATGACGGACCAGGTCAACAAGATCCGTCAAGATAAACATCGCCCGGCATTGTAGCCGGAACCCCCCTATAATCCCGCGAGGTTATGGCGTCAGTCGATCCGGAGGGGCTGGCGGACCGGTCGACGGCCCTGGTCGGCTGGACGATCGCCTGGCGGGCCGCCAGCGCGATCGCGACGCTCACTCTGGGCGCCTTCCTGATCCGCCGGCTGCCGGCCGCCGAGTACGGCCGCTATACCTTCGTCCTCAGCGTGCTGGTCTATATCGCCTTGCTGGCGACGTTCGGGCAGGACCAGGGGTTGTTGCGCTACCTGCCGGAGGTGCTGGGACGCGGCGACCGGGCCGCCGCCCATGACCTGCTACGCAAAAGCGCGATCGCGATCATTGCCGTCTGGCTGGTGACGAGCGGCCTGGTCTTTCTCTTTCGCCCCCAGATCGATGCCGTGCTGAATGCCCACGTCGCCGATTTACTCGCCCTGGGCACGGTGCTGTTGCTTGGCGGCATCGCCGCCGGCGTCCTGTCGTTCGCCCTGGTGGCGATCTACGACATGCGCAGCCAGGCGATCGCGACGCCGATTGCCGGCGCCCTGACGCTCGGGCTGGCCGTCTTGTTCCTGCAGCATGGTCGAGACATTCGAGCTGTCCTGGTGGCCGGTGCCGTCGGCCAGTCGGCGCTCGCACTGACGTATCTGGTTATTCTTCTGCGCCGGGTTCGGCGCGCCCAGGGGATCCCCGGTGACCGCGTTGGCTGGCGCCGATTGCTCGTCTACGCGAGCGGCTGGCTGCCGAGCCTGTTGATCGCTTCGGCCGTGGGCCTGCAGTTCGAAAATGTTTTTCTCCTGCGATTTGCCGGGTCGACCGCGGTCGCCTACTACGACACGGGATACAACATTCCACAGCGACTCGTCTCGTTGATTCCCAGCTTGCTGACGGGCGCCTGGGTCGTCGGCACACTGGAAGGCTGGCGTCATGAGACAACCCGCGTTCGAACGTCCGTCATGGCCTTCTACAAGGGCATCTTTCTTGTCGCCTTTCCGCTGGCCTTTGCTGGGAGCGCCCTGCTCGCGCCGGTGATCAGGGTCTATACGTCGGGCCGCCTGCCACCGGCCGAACAGATCGCGCCGGTGATGCTGCTCTTTTTCGTCGCGGCGCTGCTGGCGACACCGTGGGGGCTCGTCGTCCGCGTCCGGGAGCTGGCCTGGCTGAATGCGTTGATCACGATTGCGCAGCTGGGCTTCGCGGCGCTCGCCGACTTCTGGCTGATCCAGAGCTTCGCTCTCTGGGGCGCGGTCGTCGCCGTCGGCCTGACAACAATATTGACGCTCGTGCTGACGTTCGGCGCCTGGTGGGCCTTCGATCGGGCCACGATGGCGATCCCGTGGGCCTACGCCGCGCGTTGCGCCCTGGCTGCGTCGCCGTACTTGCTTTTATTGCCATTGGCATTCGTGCGCCTGCCCACCCGGCTGCTGCTCCCGGCCGCCGTCTTGGGAACAGCCGTGACGACAATTGCCTGGGCCTATCTGATTCGGCGCCTGGACTTGCTGTCGAACCGGGAGGTGCCGTTATTGCATCGAAGCCGGCATGGCCCGATCAGGCTCGCGTTGCGACACCTGGCGCCTAGCGATAGATGACGGCCATGTTGTTGAAGTCGCGCCAGCTGGATTCGAACGTCGATTTACTCACCCAGTACTGGCTGCCGAATTGGTCGTCGTTGACCCGGACTTGGGTAGCCGAAACCCCGGTCAAAATCACCGAGTGTTCGGCCAGCGAGTATCGAACGACGCGGCCGTCCCATGCGGTCCAGGTCCGCACCGCGGGCCGCGACCACCTGGCTTCCATCCAGATCTGGACCGGGTGTCCGGCCGCCAGCTCGGCGTAAACCGTCGCCGCCGAGAATCCCTCGCCGCCGTACGCATTGGGCACCCCATGCGACCTGGCGATCGACAAGATCACCGGGTAGTACACGCCATAGCCCGTGAAAGCCGTCTCACTGCCGTTGACGTTGCCGACAAAGTTCGTGTACGGGTCACCCCACTGGACGACCGCGCCGTTCGAGACGACGGCGCGTCGCAGGTCGGCATTCTCGTACGCGAATAAGGAGTCCTGCGAGTAGTAATGGCCGTAGTAGGCGAGCCCCATCTGCATCGCGGCCGTCTCGCAGTTCAAGTTTCGAGTCTGCCGATAGACCGGCACCGCAATCGTCACGTAGCCGGCCGGCGGCGCCCAGGCCCGTGGCGCGGCGGCGACGGGCGGCGCCGTTGGAGCCGGCGGTGGCGGGGGGACGTATTGCTCGTAAATTTCGGTGGGCGTCAGCGGCGCCTCGAGATCAGTCGCGTGCTGGATCCGGCGTATCGCTGTGGCTGGTCCCGTAAAGGGCAGCGAGGGCGCCGCGATAGGGGCTTCGGGCGCAGTCGAGTGCTTCGGCATCGGGCTCAGCAACAGACTGCTGGCCATGGTGCCGCCAAGGAGCGTCATCGTCGCGAGTGTGCTGATCTTCATGCTGGCCCCACGTATTGCGTTCAACCTAACGGCCATTCGTTGCGGTGCAGGTTCCGGGCTTACGAACGTGGTGGAGCCGTGACCCTGGCGTTTCGCGTGGGGGCTTCGAGCGTTACTATCTGGAGACTTGCTGACGGACAAAGTCGCGATTGTTACGGGCGCGGGCCGCGGCATCGGCGAGGGGATCGCCCGCAAGCTGGCTCACGATGGGGCGACCGTCGTCTGCGCCGACGTGAACGAACGCGACGCAAGCAGCGTCGCATCGAGTCTGGCGGGCATCGGCATGCGCCTGGATGTCTCGAAGGCCGACGAGTGCGATGCCCTGGTCAAGAACATCCACGAGCGCTACGGCCGACTGGACATTCTGGTCAACAACGCCGGGATCAATCGCGACGCCATGCTGCACAAAATGACCGACGAGCAATGGCACCAGGTGATCGCCGTTGATCTAACCGGCGTCTTCTTCATGACCCGCGCGGCCAGCCGCATCATGCGCACGGCAGGCTCGGGACGCATCGTAAATATTTCTTCGGCAAGTTGGATGGGCAACATTGGCCAGGCCAACTACGCGGCGGCCAAGGCCGGCGTCGTCGGCCTGAGCCGGACTGCAGCAAAAGAATTAGCCCGCTCCCAGGTGACGGTCAACGCGATCTGCCCTGGCTTTATCGATACGACCATGACCCGGGGCATCCCGGACGCGATCCGGGAGCAACAACTGGCCAAGATCCCGCTGGGACGGGCAGGCCAGCCGGCCGACGTGGCGGCGGTCGTTGCTTTCCTGGCGTCGGAGGAGGCGGGCTACATCACGGGCGAAGTGATCAACGTCGGCGGCGGTTACGTGCTTTGACTTGAGACTCGCCTCAGTTCAGGAGGCCGTCGCTCGGATTCCCGACGGGGCGACGGTCGCCGTGGATGGATTCACGCTGATGGGCGTCGCGGAGGCGCTCTACGAAGGCATAGAAAACAATTTCCGGGAGACCGGCCACCCGCGCGATCTCGTGATCGTGCACGCCGCCGGCCAATCGAATCGCACGATTGGCTTCGAGCATTTCGCCGTCGAGGGCCTGGCCAAGCGCATCGTGGGCTCGCACTGGGGACTGATGCCAAGAATGTCGTCTTTCCTGGGCGAGGGCCTTGCCGAGGCGATCTGTCTGCCCCAGGGCCAGCTCGCCACGCTCTATCGAGCTATTGCCGCAGGCCGGCCAGGTAATTTATCCCGGATCGGCCTCGGGACGTTCGTCGATCCGCGGATCGAGGGCGGAAAAGTCAATCAGCCGGCCCGCGACCACGCGCCCGACTACGTGGCAATCCAGGCCATCGACGGTCAGGAGTTCATGCTCTATCGCAGTTTCAAGATCGACGTCGGCATTTTTCGCGCCAGCGCGGTCGACCAGGACGGCAATTGCTCGATGGATGAAGAGGCGGTGATGCTCGACGGGCTGGCAATTGCCCAGGCGGCGCATAACTCTCACGGCATCGTCATCTGTCAGGCGAAGACGCTCGTTCCCCGCGGCGCGATCGCGCCTAGGCGCGTTGCTGTTCCAGGCGCCCTCGTCGATCTCGTCGTCCAGGCGCCGGATCCAGAACGTCAGCACCGGCAGACCGACGGCACGTTCTTCGACGAGAGATATATCTCGCCGTCGACGGGCGCTGAATTGCCACGCGCTGAATTTTCTACCCGGCTGGCGATCGGCCGTCGCGCGATCAGGTTTCTACGCCAGGGCGACATCGTGAACATTGGCACCGGCATCCCGGGCGATAGTGTCGGCCCGGCGCTGGCCGAGGCCGGCCTGTCGGAAAGGATCACGTTGACGGTCGAATCGGGGGTCTACGGCGGCGTCCCGGCCGGCCGCGTCGACTTCGGCATCACGGCGCATCCCACGGCGATCATCCCCCATGCCAGCCAGTTTGATTTCTATAACGGTGGGGGACTGGATGCGACATTCATGGGCGCCGGCCAGGTCGACCGCGACGGCAACGTGAATGTCTCTCGCCTGGGAGGCCGCATCATCGGCGCCGGCGGCTTCATCGATATCACCCAGAGCGCCAGGCTGGTTTGTTTTTGTTTTACGCTCGAGGGTAGCCACGAAAAGTTTGTCAATCGCGTCGACCAACTCACATTTAGCGCCGAGCAGTCGCGCAGAAATAACCAGCAAGTGCTGTACGTGACCGAGCGCGCGGTCTTTCGGCTCGAGCCCGACGGCCTGGCCTTGATCGAAATCGCGCCGGGGCTGGAAGCTAAAGACCTTCTCGATCAGATCCCCTTCCGAGTGAGCGTCCACCAGCCGATCGCGCAAATGCCCGAAGATATCTTCCGGCCGACTGTGGCGGACTTTACATTGCCGGCGCGAGCGGTAGGCAAAATGACGACGTCTAAGGGCCGTTAGCTCAGGTGGTTAGAGCGGCCGGCTCATAACCGGTTGGTCGAAGGTTCGAGTCCTTCACGGCCCACTCTCGTAGTGCTACCGTCGGCAAGTGATCCATCCAGATCATCGGTCCTTCGATGGATTCGCCGAGGACTACGATCGGTTCGCACGCCTCTCGCCAGGAACGTTGCAGGACTGGCTGCTCACCCAGTTGCCGGCTCATGGGGCCCGAGCAATCGATGCTGGATGCGGATCGGGCCGCCATGCGATTGTCCTGGCTGAGCGATTTGATCAGGTGGTTGGTGTCGATATCAGTGAGTCCCTTATTAACATCGCTCGCGAGCGCCAATCGGCTCAAAACGTTCGCTATCACGTCAGCGATCTGATGAACTTTGCGGATGCGGAGGGGTTCGACCTTGTTTTTAGCTCGAATACCCTGCATCATCTGCCAGATCTGGACGCGGCGCTGCTGCGTCTACGAGGGCTTGTTAGGGCCGGTGGGCGAGCCGTGCTCATCGATAACGTTGCCAGACGCCCGAGCCAGAAAATGCTGCCCGACTGGATTCCAGCCCGCTGGGTGCATGCACTGGGTGCCGTGCGCGACTTTCCGGGTGACGTGGCGCGTATTGGCTGGAGGCAGGCCGCATGGCAGCTCAAATTTCGGATGAGCGCACCATGGCTCGCGCACCTGGCAGGCGATCGCTATCTATCACCCCCGGTGCTCGAGCAGCGCTACGGCGCCGTCTTTCGGGGCGCCCAGTTCACGGCCCTTGGTTTTGCCCACGGGATGGTCTGGGATCAGAGGCGTGATGGGGACCGGCCCACCTGAAAGAAAAACCCCGCTGGATCCAGCGGGGTCATGAGGTTCGCCGAGAGCCCTAGGAAACGATGTCAGGCCGAACCGTCCCAGGTACAACGGCCATCACAGAGATTTCTTCTCAAGCCGATCGCGAGCTAGGCCTCACGCGTCGGGTCGGCGGGATGGCTTTGAATCGGCCGTCGCGGCGCTCCAGCGTCCAGCCCTCTTCGTGCACCATCCGGTGGTGCGGCCGGCAGAGCAGCGCCAGGTTGGGCAGCGTGGTCGGCCCGCCTTTGGTCCACCAGACCAGGTGATGGCCGTCGCACCAGCTCAGCCGCCGGTCGCAGCCTTCAAAGACACAGTGCTGGTCGCGGGCCTCGAGCGCGCGCCGGGTTGACGGCGGGATGGTCCGGGTGGCATGGCTCAGTTCGTGCTCGAGCTCGCCGCGGCCGGTGATCCGGATGATCGCCGTATCGCAGGCATAGCGCTGCACCGTCGCGGCCGGCACCGTGCCGCCGCCTTCCAGCTCGCCGGCCGGCGCGCCCGGCAACCCAGCCAGGGTATCGAGGCTGGCGCGGATGATCAGCTGCGGGCGCGGCCCGGCGCCATCACGCTTGCCGGTGCCCTGGCGGCAGAGTTCGATCAGCGCGTCATGTTGCCGCTGGCCAAAGCTGCGCGCGTCATTTTTCATCGGCTTCATGAACGGCTGCAGCACGCTGCGCAGCGTCGCGCCGCCCTCGGCATCGAGCAGACCGTCGATCCGGACCATGCCGTCCTGTGGCTCGCCCAGATGCAGGTATCGCCGCTGGTGCGCCCGGTTGGCCTCGTTGAGCGCGCCCTCGGCGTCGACGCGGTGTTCGAAGTCCTTGGTAACGCCGACGAACTGACCAGGGTCATGGGTTTGCGCCGCCTGCAACAGCCGGCCCTCTTCCTGTCGCACCGCAGCGGCCCCGACGTGCTCCGCCGTCCGCGCGATCAGCGCGACATGCTGATATCCGAGGTCGCCATTGGCGAAGGCCGCCTCGGTCTTCGGCAGCTTCTCGAGCTGATGGGCGATCTCAACCCGCTCGGCCGCGGCGCCACCCGAGAGCTTGCACTTCCACTTCAGCCAGGCGATCAGGGACACCGCGCCATCAGCCGCATACTCGCCGGATTGGTCGAAGCGGCGCACCCCG
This sequence comes from Chloroflexota bacterium, assembly GCA_034666565.1. Lineage (GTDB taxonomy): Bacteria > Chloroflexota > Dormibacteria > CF-121 > CF-121 > CF-13. The sequence continues at coordinate 307,833 of JAXDLN010000119.1, read as the reverse complement.
CCCGCGAACGCGGCTTCCAGCGGGTCGATGCCGGATTCCCGGATCTGGATCAGCCCTTCGCCGAGCTCCTCGCCCTTGGCCTCCTGAACCCAGGTGGCCATCGCCTGGACCCCGTCCCGCATCTTCTCCAAGGCGACCTCGAAACGAACGGTCCCGACTCTTCGCTCGACCTGGACCGCGGCCATGCTGTAAGGGTGGACCATGCTTGCGACAGCTGTCTGTCGTAACTCAAGTCAACTCAAAAGTTTCCTGGCAAGAAAGCCGGGTTCAGCCGCGAGCTAACCGTGCTGTTCGGCGGCGTGGTCCTCGGTGATGTACTGTTCGACCAGCTTGCCGCCGATCCCAACCTCATCGAGCGGACCGTAGTTGTTCGTAACGTCGGACGTGCGCACGATCTTGGGGCCGTCCCAGTGTTGGACCTTGCCGTTCATGTGGAGAATCCAGACCTGGAGCTTGCCGTCGGGTAGGACGTTGGCGACGCGTGCGAATCGGCGACCGCGGGTCTTCAGGCGGATAACGTCTTTGACCGCAAAGCGCTGGGGCGGGGTGGCGCCTGCCAGCCCATCCGGCGACTCAGCCGGCTGACCGGCCCGTGACGGTAGCAGCTTGCGGGCGATCCGCGCCACGGGGTCATAAACATCCGTTGCCGTGCGCTCTTTCAGCGGAATGATGGCATTGTCCGTGATCTTGATGTGCTCGGGGCAGACCTCCTGGCAACACTTGGTGATGTTGCACATCCCGATGCCCGCTTTGCCATGCAGCAAACCGGTGCGTGTCTGGGTATCGAGGGGATGCATCTCGAGGGCGGCGATCCGGACCATGTAGCGCGGCCCGTAGTAGGCGGACTTGTCGTCGTGGTTGCGCAGGACGTGGCAGACATCCTGGCAGAGGAAGCACTCGATGCACTTGCGGTACTCGTACACGCGCTCGGTATCTTCCGGCAGCATCCGGTAGGGGACCGGCTCGTTGGCCGCCGGGGCGAACCCGGGGATCTGCTTGTTGACTTCATAGTTCCACGAGACATCCGTGACCAGGTCCTTGATCAACGGAAACGCCCGCATCGGCCCAACGTGGATCTCGCCAACAAACTCGTCGACGCGGGTTTTGCACATGAGGCGCGGCCGGCCGTTGATCTCGGCGCTGCAGGAGCCGCACTTGGCCGCCTTACAGTTCCAGCGGCAGGCGAGGTCATTGGCAAAATTCGCCTGCACGTAATGGACGGCGTCGAGCACCACCATGCCTTCGACCGAAGGAACTTCGAATCGCTGCTCCCCGCCAGTGGAGTCGGCGTCGCCGCGGAAGATCTGGAGGACGATCGGGGCGCTACTCACGTGCGGACCTGCTGCGCCTTTGGTGGAGTGGCGGCCGGCGGCGTCGACGCCGGCGATGGCGATCCCGGCTCGACAAACAGCTTGGCGAGCTCGGCTGGCATCTCCGGGACCGGGCGCGTCTTGAGCTTGACGTGCCCACCGTCGTTGTAGGCAATGAAGTTCACGCGGCCGAGCGCGGGGTCTTTCTCCAGATAATCGAGCCGCCAGTGCGCCCCACGGCTCTCGCGCCGCTCGATGGCCGCGCGCACGATGGCCTCCGCGATCGTCAGCATGAATCGAAGATCACGGGCGGTGTGCCAACCCGGGTTATATTTCCTCGATCCCGGCACGTGGATCCGGGCCGCTCGCTGCCGAAGCTCGAGGATCCGATCGAGGCAGGTCTTCAGTGACTTCTCTTCGCGTGCCAGACCGGCGCCATCCTGCATCGCCTGCTGCAGTTGCTGCTGCAGCAGGTAGGTATTTTCCGTGCCGTCAGCGCTGAGCGGCAATAGCACGATCCGCTGCTCTTCGGTAACTTGTCGCTCGTCGATCTTGCCCAGTCCGACGTCGCGGACGTACGCGCCGGCGGCAGCCCCGGCGCGCTTCCCGAAGACCAGGAGGTCAGATAGCGAATTGCCACCCAACCGGTTCGCCCCGTGCAACCCGGCCGCCGCCTCGCCGGCCGCATAAAGCCCGGGCACCGTCGTCGCCCCGGTCTCGGCCTCGACGCGCAGCCCGCCCATGGCGTAATGGATCGTTGGCGCGACCTCCATGGGGGCCTTCGTGATGTCGACGTCGGCGAGCTTGAGAAACTGCTCGTACATCGACGGCAGCTTTTTCTTGATTTTCTCCGCGCCCAGGTGCCGTACGTCGAGATTCGCGCCGCCGTGTTCGGTGCCGCGACCAGCCTGCACTTCTTTGTAGATCGAGCGGGCCACCACGTCGCGGGACGAGAGCTCTTTTTTCTTGGGGTCGTACTCGAGCATGAAGCGCTTGCCCTCGCTGTTCGTCAGGTAGCCGCCCTCGCCGCGCACAGCCTCGGTGACCAGGATGCCGCGGACACCGGGCGGCCAGACCATACCGGTCGGGTGGAACTGGACCATCTCCGGGTCGAGGACTTCTGCCCCGGCGTCGAAACCCATCGCGACCCCGTCGCCGGTGCCCTCCCAGGAGTTCGACGTCACTTTGTAGATACGGCCCCAGCCGCCGGTCGCCATGATGACGGCCTTCGATCGGAACGCGACGAAGCGGCCGTCGATCCGGTTGTAGCCGAAGGCGCCCACCACCCGGTCACCGTCCTTGAGCAGCCGGGTCAGGGTCACCTCCATGTGCACCTCGATGCCCAGCTGGACGATGCGATCTTGCAGGCTGCGGATCATCTCCAGGCCGGTGCGATCACCGACGTGGCAGAGGCGGCGATACGTATGGGCGCCAAACGCCCGCTGCAGGATGCGGCCGTCGGGCGTGCGGTCGAAGATCGCGCCGTAGGTCTCCAGCTCGTAGACTCGGTCGGGAGACTCGCGGGCATGCAGCTCGGCCATGCGCCAGTTGTTGATCAGCTGGCCGCCGCGCATCGTGTCCTGGAAGTGGACCTGCCAATTGTCATCCGGGTCGACGTTGCCCAGGGCGGCGGCAATGCCGCCTTCGGCCATGACCGTGTGGGCCTTCCCCAGCAACGACTTACAGACGACGTTGACGCGGGCGCCGGCCGCGGCGGCCTCGATCGCCGCGCGCATGCCGGCACCGCCGGCCCCGATCACGAGCACATCGGTCGTCAGGGTTTCGTAGGCCTCGCTCAGAAAATCACCCTTGGCTCATGAATAACCCCGGCCATCAGCAGCCGGATGTACACATCCGTGAGCGCGACCGAGAACATGCTGTACCAGGCCCATGCCCCGTGCCGCGGGTTGGCGCGATTGAGCAGCATGACGATCCGTTGCCAGATACGGCCGGCCGGCACCCGCGAGAAGCGATCGATTCGACCGCCCATCAGGTAGCGGAATGAATGGCAGGTGAATGTATACAGGGTGAGAAGCATCACGTTAACGAGCATCACCACCGAGCCAAGGCCAATGAAAAAGCTCCCGTGGAACCCGAACGCGCGAACTACGTCAACCCAGAGAAACAACAGAACGACCACGCTCAGCAGCAAAAAATACCGGTGATAGTTGTTAAGCACCCAGGGGAAACGGGTCTCGCCGTGGTATGGGCCGCGCTTCAACTCCTGGATGGCGCAGGCCGGAGGGTCCCAGAAAAATGACCGAAAGTAGGACTTCCGGTAGTAATAGCAGCTGCCGCGCAGACCCAATGGGATGACCGCCAGGATGGGGATCAAAATCCCGATGATCGGGACTTTGATCAGGCCGAAGCCCAGCCAGGTCGAGAAGAACGGCGAAACGTACGGAGAAAAGCCGACGTTGACCTGGTCAAAGACCGACCAGGTTGCGTAGATGACGAAAGCCGAATAAGCCACGACCGTGAGGGCCGGCTCGATCCACCAGGCCCGGCCCGGTGAGGCCTCCCTGGCCGCTGCCGGCCGGGGAGGAACGACAGCTTCAACGGCCACGCGACAATTTTAGTGTCAGGTCAGTTCACGCCTATATCGCGTCAGTCGGAGTTGGCGCTACGCCGTCCAAGCAGCACACCAACGACCGAGGCCACGACGGCCATGCCCAGGGCCGCCCGAGCCGGAATGCCGTGGCGGCCATTCGGTGACCGGCCGTTGGTGGCCGAATGCCGGCGTTCGCCCTCGGGTCCCGATTCGGGGGCCGCGACTGCGTGACTATCCTTGCCGGGCAATTCGATCGGCACCGGGTAAATCACGCTGTTGAGCTCGACGCCGATCATGGTGATCAGGCCGAAGAAGGAAAAGAAGGTCATCAGGAGAAAGAAGAGTCCGAACTCTTTCCCATAGGTGGCGACACTGTTGGTGAGGGCGATATACGCCGGAAAGAGCAGCGTCACGAGCTCAAACAGAAAGCCCGCCAAAACGGCACCCGGCAGCACCTTGATCAACTTCTGCTTTCGGTTGGGGACGACGTAGTAGATCACGGCGTAGAGGATAAACCCGGTGACGACACCGATGATGAATTGGAGGATGAACGCGCCCGGACCGCTGTAGAGAAAGCCCGGGATCTGGGGGATGCTCTTCAGCGCCGGTAAGATGGCGGAGCTTGCCACGATCGGACCGGCCGTGATGATGAAGAGGAAGACCATCGCGAAGGCGAGGAGTTTCTGCGGCAGAAAGTCGCGGGGCCTGGTGTGATAGATCACGGCAAACGCCTGCTCCATGGTCCCAAACAGCGCGGAGCCGCCCCAGAGCAGGCCGATCAAGCCAACCAGCAAGAGGATGCCCTGCTGTTTCTGAAAGTGGAGAAGGGCATCGGCCGCCGCGGACTTGGCGTCCTGGTTGGGAATCGCCTGGAGAAGGTAGTCGTAGAACGCCTTCGAGGCGAAGCCGAACTTGTCCACGAGAAAGCCAATGAGGGCGGCGGCAAAGACCAGGATCGGGAACATGGCAAACAGGGCATTCCAGGCGATCAGCACCGCCCAATTCGGCGCCTGGTCCTCGAGGAACTTCTGGATGACGCGCCCCGGCACGCTCTTCATCAGCCGCCCCATCCTGTCGATTCTACCTGACATCGGTTCTATCAACTAAATGGCAACCGTGCACGCCGAAGTCGAGTCGCACAAACGAGCCGCTGCCGAGCGCGCCCTCGAGTTGGTGCGGCCGGGGACGATCGTCGGCCTGGGTACCGGGAGCACCGCCCGCTACTTCATCGACGGGCTGGCCCGGCGGGTGCGGGAGGGCCTTCGGGTGCAGGCGGTCGCCACGTCGCTGGAGAGCCGGTCGCAGGCGGAGGGAGGCGGGATCACCATCACCGATCGGGTCGACGGTGGGCTCGACCTGGCTGTCGATGGCGCGGACGAGATCGACCCGGCGGTGAATTGCATCAAGGGCCGGGGTGGGGCGCTGCTGCGAGAGAAGATTGTCGCCCACGCTAGCCGCCGCTTCATCCTTGTCGCTGACGAGAGCAAGCTGGTCGGGCGCCTGGGACGCGGCCCGGTGCCAATCGAGATCCTGCCCTTCCTCTGGGAAGCGACCAGCCGGTCGATCGAGTCGCTCGGGGGCCGGCCGGAGCTCCGGCTGGCCGCCGGTGAGCCTGCCCGGACCGACAACGGCAACCTGGTCCTCGACACCAGTTTCGGGGTCGTCGATGCGAGCCTGGGGCAGGCATTACGCGGGATTCCCGGGGTGATCGAACACGGGCTCTTCTTTGGCATGGCAAAAGCCGCCATCATCGGTTCCGCGGCTGGGATTCGAGTGATCGGCGAGCTGTGACGCGTTATGCTTAGGCGCTGAATGGCGTTCGAATACAAGGTCGTCAACACCGTCGACGAAGCCAACCAGCTGTCCGAGGACGGGTTTGAGCTCTTCACCATCCTGCCGCCCGGACCGGCCGGCGGCGCCGATCGCCTCTACCTGCGCCGGGAAAAGCGTCGCGGACAGACACCAGGGTTTTCACGAGAGTCCAAATCCGGCTAGGGGCCCCTGCCTAGGGCGAAGACCCGATTGACGGGGTTTTGGCGGCAACTTATACTGTTGGTGTCGGGATTCCCGCAAATGCAGGGCGGAATTTCCGCCCCAATTGTGTTTATTGGGGTCCGGGATAGGGTAGGAGTGACAGGCCCGGCGGCGGGCGTTCACAGGAGTTACCAGTGCTTCCAGGAATGACAATGTCGACCCAGGCGCCCGATTACACGTCCGCGGTGCGTGCGATGTCGCAGGCCGCCGCCGAGGCGGAGTTGACGCACGCGCCCGTTCGGCTCGCCTACTGGCGGATCACCGCGTTGGACACCCTGCTCGATCGGCTGGAGGAACTCCGGCTGGCCAACGAGCGGTTGCTTCCCGAGGACATTCTGGAGCAGGTGGTGAGCTACGCGGCGCGCCACGACGCCGAACTCGCCGATCGGCTCCGTCGAATCGATGCGGAGGACCTGAATGCGGTCCACGACGCCGTCTTCGAGGCGCAGGGCCGTGTCATGCTCCAGCTGGCCGAGTTGCGGCGCGTGCCCAACTGGCAGGATCTCGATCTGATTCTTGCCCCTGGAGACGACGAAGCCGCCTAGCACGAGCCTCGAGGGGAGCGACCCTGCCGATCGCGAGCGGCCGCTCGATATCCTGGCGGACCGCGCCCGCCGGCTGCTGACGATCCAATGGGCGGACGGCCATCAATCGGCCTACGACTTCGAGCTCCTTCGCTGGAAGTGTCCGTGCGCGGAGTGCGCGGGCGAGATGGGAAGGCCCGGGAAAATCGCGAGCACCGTCGCCCTGGGCGACGATCAGGTCGAACTGGACCAGGTGGAGGCCGTCGGGCTGTTCGGCATCCGTCCCTACTGGAAGGACGGGCACAACACGGGCATCTACGGCCTCAGCTTTCTACGAGCGATCTGTCCTTGCGAGGAGTGCGCGGCGACTTAGGCGTGCTTGCCGTTGAGGCCGAGGTCGGCTTCGAGCGCGGCCTTCGGCTTGTAGCCGACGACCTGCTCCGCCAGCTTGCCATCGCGGAACATCGCTACGTACGGAATCCCACGAACCCGGTAGCGCTCGGCCAGGGCCGGCTCTTCGTCGACGTTGACCTTGGTGATCTTGACGTCGGTATGCTCGATTGCGAGCTGCTCGAGGACTGGTGACAGCATCTTGCACGGGCCACACCAATCGGCGTAAAAGTCCACGATGACCGGCTGCTCTGCGAGCAGGACCTGCTCCTCGAAGGTGGCGGTCGTTACCTTAACTGCTTTACTCATGACTCTCCCTTGACTTAACCGAATCTATCAAGGGTAACCCAAATTCGACCCTGAAAATTCCCGAGTTGTATTCAGGCCGTCGATCGGGCCGCCTAGTTCGAAAAGACCTCCACGACCATCGTCTTGGCGCCGTTGCCGGCGACGCCGATCCCCACCTCGTGGTAGGCGCTCTTCAAGATGTTCGCCCGGTGCTCGGGCGAGTTCATGAACATGGTGTTGATCGCGGCCATCGACGGGTTGGTGGACCAGGCGATATTCTCCCCGGCCGTGGTGTACGGGATACCCCAGAGACGCATCAGGGCGGAGAAGGCGAGCTGACCCGTCGCCGGGTCGTAATGAGAGAAATACCCACGGTTCAGCATGTCCTGGGCCCGGTACTGGGCGACCCGCGCCAACGCGCCGCTGAAGCGCAGGGCGCCGACCCCGTTCGCCGCCCGGTCCTGGTTGACCAGGCTGAACTCGACGCCGGCGGCGCCACCGCTGGTCGACACCGGCGGCTTGGGGGGAGCCGGTCGAACCGCCGTCGAACGCGGGGCAGCCGGCGCGGGCGCGGCGGCGGGCCCCGACGCGGCGGCCGGGGCCGGGGCGGGCGGCGCGTCGTCGACCAGCCTCGTCAGATCGTTCGTCCCGGCGTGCCGGGGCCGCAGGAAGGCCACGTTGGCGGCCGTGACGCGACTGGCGCCCACGGCGTGTGGTCGCTGGGAGCCGACGATCGCGACCACGGCGAGCGTGAGCAGCGGAATGCTGATGATCAGCGCGACGCGGGTGACGGAACGTGACAATTCAAATCCCCCTTGTGATCTGAGTCGGCGTCGCAGGATTCTAGGCCGCGGCAAGCCGTCAGACCAAGCCATCAGGGGCCCGAGAAACCGTCCGCCCGGGCTATCGCGAAGGTGGCAGTCCGGCTATCAGGCGGTAGCCGCGACGAAGAGCAGGAGCTGCCCCAGCAGCTGTCCCGGGAGGATGACGATCATCGCCAGGTAGAGCAGGCCGGTCGTCGACATGAACGACCGCAACCGGCAGGTCGCCAGCGCCAGTCCGGCCGCCACCAGCGGCAGTATCACCGAGCCGAGCGCCCAGAGGACTGAGAGCACCGGGCTGAGCCCGAGCGCGTGGGTCAGCGAACCGGAGCCTCGGCCCACGCCGCTCAGGGTCAGCGGCACGACCACGGCCTGCAGCACCAGGCTGAGCAGCAGCACGCCGATTGCTCGCAACAATGGGAGGTTCGTCAGCGCCGGCGTTACCAGGTACCAGTGCCCGAGCAGCATGCCCGTGGTCGCTGACCCCAGGACCGCCGCGGAGAGGGCGACCATGAGCGCAATCCCGGCGCCGTTGGGTGGGGACCCGGCCATCGGCCAGAATGCCGCCGCGATCGCCGCCAGCACCAGCCCTGCGGCCAAAAGGGTCAGCGCCGAGCTCGCGGTCGACGGGCCTTTGCCCCGCCAGCTGATGACCGCATTGACCACCAGGGCGAGCACGAAGCATCCCTGCAGGAAGACCAGGGCATTGGCCGCCGGTTGGTTGATCGCCAGCAGACGGTGATACGAGCCCGGTGGCGCGGCGAGCACGACGAGGAAAGCGAGGACGCCGAGGATCGCATAGGTCCCGGCGATGAATTTCAAAAAGCCCGGCGTCAGTCCGCCGGCCAGCCGAAGGTAGGCGACCGTGGCGACGCCGCCAACCGCGGTCTCGGCGAGGATCAGAAAGAGCGCAAGCGGCAGGGTCAGGGTCGCCACGCATTCGTGGCAGCTGGTGATCGGAATCGCGTCGAGCAGGAGCATGCGGGCCGATATAGATTAGGCAAGATGGCGTCCGAACCCGACGATCCACACGGCTTCGTCCCGGTCAGCTACGAAAACGGGACCTGGAAGACGACGGATGGAAACGAGGTGCCCTGGTACGAGGTGCAAACCGACCTGCTGCCTGAGGCCGAGGTGCAGGGTGCGCTCGAGCGCGTTCTGAGTGTCTATGGGGTCAGCGACGTGGTGGTCGACGCCTTCGACCAGTTCCGCAAAGAGCTGAAGCATCCCTCGCAGGATGACGACCCCTCCCCGTCAGCGGGAGCGCAGGGTGGGGGCTGATGCTCTTTCGGGGTGATCGCGAAACGGATCCGCGAGTGGTCAAAGACGCCCACCGGCTGCCGCCGGGCCAGGTCCTGACCCAGAAGTGGCCGGTGCTCTCATACGGCAGCACGCCGCGCTATGACATGGCGACGTGGCGGCTGCGTCTCTACGGCGAGGTCGAGGCACCCGCGACACTGACCTGGGATGACGTCCGCAAGCTCCCGACGACGGCGATGACGGCCGACATGCACTGCGTCACGACCTGGAGCCGCCTGGACAACGCCTGGGAGGGCGTTGCGTTCAAGGAGCTGGTGGCGCTGGTCAAACCGCGCCGCAATGCCGCTTACGTCATCGCCCATTGTGATGCCGACTACACGACGAGCCTTTCCGTCGACATCCTGGCCGACGACGATGTCCTGATCGCCTACCGGCACGATGGCGCCGAGCTCGCCCCCGACCACGGCGGGCCGCTCAGGCTGGTCGTCCCCAGGCGCTATGCGTGGAAGAGTGCGAAGTGGCTGGAGGGGCTGGAGTGGGTCGAGCACGATCGACTCGGCTTCTGGGAGCGCAACGGCTACAACAACGCCGCCGATCCCTGGAAGGAAGAACGGTACTGGTAGATATACTCGACTGACGGGGTGCGTTTGGAACGCTGAGAGGTGGAACGCTCCGCCAACCCTTGGAACCTGATCTGGGTAATGCCAGCGGAGGGAAACATGGTTGAGCGTCCGACCGACGAATTTCTCAAGGTCGAGACCCGCGGCATCGAGCCGATCCCCTCGAGCGAGCGCAAGGGATCACCGCGCGATGTTGCGTGGCTGTGGGTCGCTGCCTTCGCCAACTTCGTGTCGCTGATCACGGGCGCCCTGCTGGTGACGTTCGGCCTGGGGGTCTTCGAGGCGATCCTCGCGGTCGCGGTTGGCGCCGCGCTGGCGGCAACTCTGCATGGCCTACTGAGCGTCGCTGGGCCACGCTTCGGGACGACCCAGGTGGTGGCGGCCCGCGAGACCTTCGGCATTCGGGGCGCCTATGGCGGCGCCTTCTTCACCCTGTTCCTCGCGGTCGGGTGGTTCGCCGTTGACTGCGTCATCGCGGCGCAGGCGCTCGTGCAATTGGCCCGTCTCGCCGGCTTGCCGCAGGGCAATGTCATGAACGGGCTCGCCCTCTTGATCGTCGTCGTCTTGTCCGTCCTGGTTGCCGTCTACGGCCACCAGACGATCGCCGTCTTCGAGAAATACGGCGCCATCGTCTTCGTCATCTTCTGCGCGGTCCTCGGCCTGGCGTTGCTGCCCAGGGTGAACTGGAATCTGCAGCCCTCGGTCGGCGGCGGCGACCATCTGGCGGCCTGGGTGTTGGGCACCAGCGTCATCTTCGCGCTGGTCGCGTCGTGGTTCAGCTTCGCCTCGGACTACTCGCGCTACCTGCCGGAGCGGCTGTCGGTTGGGTCCGTGGCCGGCTGGATCGGGGCCGGGACCGCGATCTCGATGTTTGCCTTCGGCGCGCTGGGCGTCTTGCTGGCGACCATCGATCCCAGGGCCGGCGGCAACCTCCTGGCGTTGATCTCGGCCAAGGCCCCGATCGCGATCGTGGTGCCGTTCCTATTGTTCATCGCCGTCGGAGAGATCTGGGCCAATTACCTGGACGTCTACACGGCGGCGCTATCGGCGCTCGCCCTCAACCTGCGGATCCGCCGCTGGACGGCTGCCCTCGCCTGCGGGGCGATCGGCGGCGTACTCGCCTACGTCGCGATGTTCATCTCGAACTTCAAGGACCAGTACACCAACTTCTTGCTGATCACCTACCTGTGGGTCCCATCCTGGGCCGCGGTCGTGCTGGTGGACATGTTTGTCTTTCGGCGGCGTCCCGGCCGGCTGATGCCCTTCAATGGGCGGGCGGTGCTCGCCTGGGTCATCGGCCTGGCGGTCGCCATCCCATTCGTCAATTCATCGCTATGGCAGAGCCCGCTGGCGGTGAACGTGCTGCACAACACGGATATCTCCGGATACGTCGGGGCGGTGGTGGGTGGCTCGGCATATTTGCTGTTGGGGCGGCGATGAGTCAGCCGGTCGTGCTCACGATCGCGGGGTCGGACTCGGGCGCGGGGGCCGGCATCCAGGCCGATCTGAAGACCTTTGCCGCGCTTGGCGTCTATGGGGTTAGCGTCATCACCGCGATCACTGCCCAGAACACGGTCGGCGTCCGCGCCGTCCAGGAGATCGATCCGGACGTGATCGCCGCCCAACTCGATGCCGTGGCCGAAGACTTCTCCATCGCGGCGCTGAAGACCGGCATGCTATCGAGCGCGGCCATCATTCAGACCGTCGCCGCGGGGCTGAAGCGCCACGCGCTGCATCCGCTGGTCGTAGACCCGGTGATGATCGCCAAGAGTGGCGATCGCCTGCTGCGTGAAGATGCGATCGAGACGCTTCGACAGACGCTGCTGCCGCTGGCCCAGGTTGTGACGCCCAACATTCCCGAAGCCGAGGTCTTGACGGGACTCACGATCCGGACTCATGGCGACCGGGTGACGGCGGGACGCGCCATCATGAAGCTTGGAGCGCATGCGGTGGTGATCAAAGGCGGCCACTCGGACGAGGATCCAATCGTCGACCTGCTGGTCGACGGTGACGGTGTCCATGAGTTTCGCGCGGCCCGGATCGCGACCGAGAGCACCCATGGCACCGGCTGCACGTTTTCATCAGCCATTGTTGCCGGTTTGGGGCTCGGCAAAGACCTGGCCACGGCCGTCGGTGAAGCGCGCGCGTATCTATCCAGCGCATTGGCCCAGGCCCCCGGGCTCGGACACGGGCACGGCCCCCTGAACCACTTTCCAGCGCGGCAGGAGGCCCATGCACGTCACTGACGTCGATCTGCAGTACCTGGAGGGCGTGCATGCCCCGTTGGGGCCGGTGCTCGAGGAAATGCTCAAGATCGGTCGCGCCGAGGGGGTGCCGATCGTCAGCCCCGCTTCCGGCCGCTTGCTGCGGGTCCTGGTGACGGCGGTGGCCCCAAAACGCGTCGTGGAGATCGGCACGGCGATCGGCTTCTCGACGCTGTGGATGGCCAGCGCCTTGCCCGCCGGTGGCCGCATCGACACCATCGACCCGGACCGGTCGCGCACCGACCGGGCGCGCCGCTACTGGCTGCGCGCCGGCGTGACCGACCGCGTGCGCGTCATCAATGAACCCGCGCTTCGGGTGCTGCCGCGGCTGGCCCCCGGCATCGAGTTCGCCTTCATCGACGCCATCAAGACCGAGTACCTCGCCTACCTCGAGGCGCTCCTGCCGAAGATGGCGCCGGGCGGCATGATCACCGTCGACAACGTGCTCTGGAGCGGGCGCATCGCAGCCGGCGTGCACGACGAAGACACGGATGCTCTGCGCGCCTTCAACGAGCGCTTTCTGCGCCACGAGCAGCTCGAGGCGACGATCGTGCCGGTGGGCGATGGCCTTGGGATCGGCGTGGTGCGGCCACCTAGCTGACTAACCGCCCGCTAGAGTTTGCGGGTTGTCACCCGATGCTCCACCCCTGACCCGGGAGCGGGTCCTTGACGCCTATCGCACGGTGCTGCGCGCCCGTGCGCTCGACGACCGGCGCTTTGTCCTGAACCGGGCGGGCAAGCTGGCGTTCATCATTTCGCCTCGGGGCCACGAGGTCGCCCAGGTGGCCGCCATCACGGCGCTCGAACCGGGGCGCGACCGTTTCTGCCTTTACTATCGAAACTTTGCCGCTGCGCTGGCCTGCGGGTTTACGGCTGAAGAGCTCATGCTGGCGGCGTTCGCCCGGGCGGCGGACCCGTCCAGTGGTGGGCGCCAGACGCCTGGGAATTTCGGGAGTCGCCGGCGTGGCATCGCGATTGGGTCGAGTACCGTCGGCCCGCAGATCCCCAAGGCGGCCGGCATCGGCCTGGCACTGAAATGGAAAGGGGAGGGAGCGCTCTGTTACGTCAGCTTTGGTGAGGGGGCGACCAGCCAGGGCGATTTTCACGAAGGCTTGAACTTCGCTGCTATCCATCGCTGCCCGGTGATTTTTTTCTGCGAGAACAACCACTGGGCGATCTCGGTGCCGCAACGGCTGCAGGTGGCCGGCCCCGGCGTCGCGGAACGCGCCGCGGCGTACGGCATTCCAGGAGTCCGGGTCCGCGGGGACGATTTTTTCGCCGTCCATCAGGTGGTCCATGAGGCGGCACGGCGAGCGCGAGCGGGGGAGGGGCCGAGCCTGATCGAGGCCGAGGTCCTCCGGCTGCAGTCGCACTCCACGGACGACGACCAGCGGGCGTACCGCGATGCCGCCGAGCTGGCCGCCGAGGCCGAGCGCGACCCGATCCCCCGCATGCGCGGGGCTCTCATCGAACGTGGCTGGCTCAGTGCCGACGATGACGCTGGATTACGCGATGAGGTCAATCGTGAGGTCGAGCGCGCCACCGATGCGGCCGAAGCAGCGCCGGATCCCGACCCTGCAGCGCTCGGCCGTCATGTGTATGCCGATGCCTGATCGCACCCTGGTGCAGGCGGTGCGCGACGCGCTCTACGAGGAAATGGAGCGGGACGATCGCGTCTGTGTCCTCGGCCAGGACGTCGGCCTGAAAGGCGGCGTCTTCAAGGCGACCGAAGGTCTGCAACAACGCTTCGGCACGCAGCGCGTGCTCGACATGCCGCTGGCGGAGTCGTGCATCGCGGCCGTCGCCCAGGGGCTGGCGCTCGAAGGCTTTCTGCCGGTCGCCGAGATGCAATTTGCGGACTACAGCTACCCGGCCTTCAACCAGATCGTCAACGAGATCTCCAAGGTGCGCTACCGGTCGAACGGCGACTTTTCCTGTCCGTTGGTGATCCGCGCGCCAACCGGCGGTGGCGTTCGCGGCGCCCTCTACCACTCGCAATCACCGGAGGCGTTTTACTGCCACGTGCCTGGTCTCAAGGTGGTGCTGCCCTCGACCCCGGCTGACGCCAAGGGCTTGCTGAAGGCCGCCATCCGAGACCCGGATCCGGTGATCTTCCTCGAGCCCAAGAAGCTGTACCGTGGCGAGCGCCAGGAGGTGGCCGACGGCGAGTCGGCCCTCCGTCCGTTGGGGTCGGCGACAGTGGTCCGGGAAGGCGTCGACCTGACGGCCGTGACGTACGGATATATGCGAGCCGTCACCGCGCAGGCCGCCGCCCGATTGAGCCAGGACGGTATCGAGGTCGAGATCATCGACCTGCGAACGCTCCGTCCCTGGGACGTCGAGACCTGCGTCCGCTCGATCGAGAAGACGGGGCGTGTCGCCGTGATTTACGAGGCGAATCGGATGGGTGGATTCGGGGGCGAGGTCGCGGCCGAACTCGCTGAGCGATGCTTCGCCAGTCTCGATGCCCCGGTCAGCCGGATTGCCAGCCCCGACGTCCCGGCGATGCCCTTCAGCCCCAGCCTCGAACACGCGTTCATGCTCAATCCGGACAAAGTGGCGGACGGATTACGGCGGGTGGCGCGCTACTGAAATAGCGGCTCCGCGCTAAGAGACGGGTGAGGAACCCGTGGAAAACGGAGGGACAGTTCCCTATACTTTCCGGTGGGGTTCTTGTTCCAAGCCCCCCGGAACCAGGACCCCACTTCCCATCCTCCGGGCGGAAAAGCGCGCCCGGCCCCAAACGTTTGCCGTGTTGGGGCCGCCGGAAGCCCCAAACGATTGCCTTCCCGGGCCCTCAGCGGAGCCTGCCTAGAATTGGGGGACTTTGGCCGCCCCACGCCGCCCTCGCTCCTCCGAACGCAACGGCGTGTTCATCTCGGTCGACATGGAGGGGATGGCCGGTATCGTGCACCTCAACCAGGTGATGCGCGGGATGCCGGAATACGAGCGGTCCTGCCGCCTGATGACCGCCGAGACCAACGCCGCCGTCGCCGGCGCCCGCCGGGCGGGCGGCACCCGGTTTGTCGTCAACGACTCGCACGGCGACATGCGCAACTTCCTGTTGGACGAGCTGGACGACGGGGTCGAGGTGATCAGCGGCGCGGACAAGCCGTTTTCGATGGGCGCCGGCCTCGATCCCACGTTCGAGGTCGCCTTTTTCGTCGGTTATCACGCCTCGGTTGGTCGCGAGCGCGCCATCATGGATCACACCTACGGCGGCAGGACGATCTACGGCCTGCGGATCAACGGGCGTGACCAGAGCGAGGCGACGCTGAACGCTGCGCTCGCCGGCAGCTTCGGCGTACGGACGGCGCTGATCACCGGCGACCAGGCCACCATCGACGAGGCCGCCGCCGAGCTTCGCGGGATCGAAGGCGTCGTTGTCAAGCAGGCGCTGGGGCGCCAGGCGGCCCGTTCGCTGCACCCGGTGGAGGCCCGCCGGCGGATCGAAGAAGGCGCCTACCGCGCCTACGCACAGCAGGACGGGCGGCCGCTCTACCGGCCCAAGGGTCCCTTTGTGCTCGAGATCGACTGGATGAATGCCAGCATGGCCGATCTCTGCGTCCAAATTCCCGACGTCGAGCGCGCCGGCGGGCGTACGGTCCGATATCGGGCCGCCGACTACCAGACCTGCTACCAGATGTTGCTGGCACTGCTGGTGATGGCGACGCCCGCCGCCTACCAGTACCCCCGGCCGTGACGCCCAGCGAGGCGATCGAGCAGCTTCTTGGGGGCACGCCACTCACCCGCGAGCAGGCGCGCGACGTGATGGACCAGGTGATGGGGGGCGAGGTGACGACGGGTCAGCTCGCCGGGCTGCTGATCGCGCTGCGAGCCAAAGGCGAAACGGTCGAAGAAATGACCGGATTCGTGGAGTCCATGCGAGCGCACGCGACACCGCTCGAGGTGCCGGTCGGGACCATCGATACCTGCGGCACCGGCGGCGATCGCGCCGGGACGTTCAACATCTCGACGGCGGCGGCGCTGGTCGCGGCGGGCGCCGGCATTCCGGTGGCGAAGCACGGGAACCGCGCCGCCTCCAGTCGCTGTGGCAGCGCCGATGTTCTGGAAGCCCTTGGCGTCGACATCACGCTTGGCGCGGAGGGCGTGCGGCGCTGTATCGACGCGGCCGGGATCGGCTTTTGCTTTGCCCCCAGCTTTCATCCAGCCATGCGCCACGCCGGTCCGGCGCGCCGCGAGCTTGGTGTCCGAACGGTCTTCAACGTCCTCGGGCCGCTCGCGAACCCCGGTCGCGTGCGGCGCCAGGCGTTGGGCGTGGGCGCGCCGGCACTGGCGCCACTGATGATCCGCGTCCTGCAGGACCTCGGCCATGAGCGGGCGCTCGTCTTCTATGGCGAAGACGGGCTCGATGAGCTGACCACCACCGGGCCCTCGCGGGTCTTCGAGCTGAAGGCGGGGACGGTCACCGAGTACGAGCTGGATCCCCAGAATTTTGGCTTGGGCCGGTCGCGACCGGAGGACCTGCGCGGCGGGACGCCGCCCGAGAACGCCGCCCTGCTGCGGCAAGTTCTCGATGGGGAAGCCGGGCCCCGCCGGGAGGTCGTCGTGCTCAACGCGGCCGCCGCCGTGCTGGCAGCCGGCAAGGCCGACGACTGGGGCCGGGCGATCGTCGTGGCCCGCGAGTCCCTCGACAGTGGACGCGCGAAGCGGGCGCTTAGCGGGCTGGTCGAGGCGTCAAAGACCCAAACAAACCCCTCCCCCTCAGGGGCAGGGCAGCGTGGCGGTGCTTAGCCGGAGGCGAGGCCCGCGACGCCGCCGGCGAGCAACAGCAGGCACACGACCCCGACGAATCCCCAGGCCGCCCAGTAGGTCAGCCGGGAGAGGCGGCGGACCCGGCGCAGGCGGCGCATCTTGCCGAGCGCCACGCTGAGAGCCCTCTCCTCGGTCAGCACTATGTAGTGGTATCGCCCGGGAGGCCGGAATCTTTCTCCGCCGCTGCCGATATGCTTGTAGCCGATGCCGTTTCGGATCGCTGTCATCCCGGGCGACGGCATTGGCCCCGAGGTCATCGCCCAGGGAATTCGCGTCCTCCAGACGGTCACGGCCGCGACCGGGACCGACCTGGTTCTTGTCAGCTACGACCTGGGCGCGGAGCGCTACCTGCGAACGGGGGAGATTCTGCCCGACTCGGTCTTCCGTGAGCTCGAGCAGGTCGACGCCATCTACCTGGGCGCCGTCGGCGACCCGCGGGTCGAAAACCCGCAGTATGCCGCCGGGCTTCTCCTCCGCCTTCGGTTCGAGCTGGATCTCTGGGTCAACCTGCGGCCGTCACGGCTACTGGCGCCCGGCCTGACGCCGCTGCGCGACGCCACCTCGATCGACCTGGTCGTGGTGCGCGAAAACACGGAAGGCGCGTACGTCGGCATCGGTGGCCAGTTCAAACGGGGAACGCCCGACGAGATCGCGATCCAGGAGGACGTCAACACCCGCAAGGGGGTAGAGCGGATCGTGCATTACGCCTTCGGGCTGGCGCAGCAGCGTCGGACGGCGGGACATCGCGGGCGCGTCACCATGGTCGACAAGAGCAATGCGCTCTATCACGCGCACGACCTCTGGCAGCGTGTCTTCGCGCTGCAGCGGCAAGCGGCGTCGGACATCGAGGCGGAGCATCTCTTCGTCGACGCAGCGGCGATGCAACTGGTCAAGGATCCCGGCCGCTTCGACGTGGTGGTGACATCCAACATGTTCGGCGACATCCTGAGCGATCTCGCCTCGGAGCTGGTCGGGGGGCTGGGCCAGGCGCCCTCAGCGAACATCAACCCGGACAACCGACGGGGCCTGTTCGAGCCGGTGCATGGATCCGCGCCGAAGCACGCCGGCAAAGGCATCGCCAACCCGGTCGGTGCCATCATGGCGGGTGCGATGATGCTTCGACACCTGGGCGACATCGCCGGCGCGCTGCAGATCGAGGCGGCCGTCATGTCCGCGGCCCGCGATCGCCGAACGACGAGGGATCTTGGCGGGACGTTGACGACCGCTGCCGCAGGCGACGCCGTGCTCGAGCGGCTCGAGAGGGTTGAATCATCCCGGGCCTCATGAACACGATCCAACCTGCGCGGCCGAAGCCGGGCGCGGCGCCGCCCGCGAGACCGGCCGCCTCCGTGGTCGACAGCTCGCCCGGCCGCGACCATCTGGTACGCGGGCGGACGCTGATCTTCTGGGATCCAAAGATTCCCGGGAAGAAGCTGGACGCGATCGACACCGACCAGATCACGCCGGCGGATGACTGCGTCTCGGAGAGCCTCGACCGGCTCGACGAGCGCTGGAAGCTGGGCGCGTTCCGCTATCTGATGCCCGACTTCCGGCAGCGCGTGCATCGCGGCGAGACGTTCGTGATTGCCGGCGAACGCTTCGGGATCGGCTCCTCGCGCGAGATGAGTCCCGCCGGTCTCAAGGCCGTCGCCGAGGAGGTCGGGCTGGAGCTGGTCATCGTGTGCGGCGACGGGGTGGGTGATATTTTTCGCCGCAATGCGCTGAACCTGGGCCTGCATGTGGTCCAGAGCCGGGCCGCCTCGGAGGATGCGCAGGAGGGCGATGTCATGACCTTCGACCCGTCCAGCCGCCGGCTGACGAATGAGACGCGTGGCAAGACCTACGATCCGGTGCCCCTCACGCCTAAAGAAGAAGACATTCGGCGCTCCGGTGGCATCATCGCGGTCGGCCGGCGGGAGTTCAACGAATCTGTTGCCCGGGCGCCTCGCGTGGACTGGCCTGATGCCGCCACGGCTGCGACGCTGACCAGCACGGAGCAGATCGTCTGGGCGCATCGGGTCGATAAGGACGCCGAGGTCCGGCCGGGCGGGACCCTGCGCGTCTGGTGTGACCTGTTGCCGGCCTCCGACGGGACGGCGCCCTTTTCGATCCACACCTTCAACCAGATCACCGGTGGCGACCGCATCTTTCCGCGGCAGGCGGCGATCGCGAACGATCACTTCGTGTTCTCCGGTCGCAACGCCGACGACAAGCAGACCTCGATTGGTCGCGAGTTCGCGCAGTTGCATGGCATCGGTAAGCCGTACTACGCGACACCCGGCGACGGCATCTTTCATTTCTATTTCCCCGAGCAGGGTTTGGTCGTCCCCGGGGCCTTCATTCCGGGCGCCGATTCGCACAGCCGTGCCTATGGGGCCTACGGCGCGGCCGGCACCGGTGTGGGCAGCACGCAGCTCGGCTTCGGTTGGTCCACCGGCTACATCTACTTCACGCCGGCCAGGCGCCGGCGGGTCGTCTTCGCCGGAAAGCTCCGGCCATGGGTCAGCGGCAAGGACGTCGTCCTGGCCCTGCTGCGCCGCTGGGGCAAAGCGCAGGCGCAAGGCATGAGCGTCGAGTTCGTCGATGCCGATCGGCAGCTGCCCATCCCATATCGAAACACGGTCGCCAACATGATGGCCGAAGCCGAAGCCCAGAACGGCATTTTCGCTCCGGACGAGGTGACGCTCGACTGGTACCGGCGCAAGGGCATCAGCGATCTGCCTTACCCATCGTTCCAGCCCGGCGCCGATGTGGCCTGGGACATCGACGAGACGCTGGACCTCTCGGAGCTGGTGCCCTTCATCGCCAAGCCCTTCGCCCCGGGGAATGCGTTTCCCGCCGACGAGGTCGCGCTCGAGAAGCTCCCGTTCGACAAGGCCTTCATCGGATCGTGCACCAACGGCGGCTATGTCGACCTGCTCGAGGCGGCGCTGGTGATCCGCTCCGGTCGTGAGCACGGCTTCGAAAAGGCGCCCAAGCAGTTCGTCATCTTCCCCGGATCCGGCGGCGTCAAGCGCGACATCGAAAACCCGGAACCGCGTTTGGGCGGCGAGTCGATCGCCTCGGTGCTGCGATCCGTCGGCGGGGAAATCCGCGAGTCCTGGTGCGGCCCCTGCTTCGGGCAGGGTCCCGATGCGCTGAAGAAAGGCGAAATCGCGATCACGTCGTTCAATCGCAACTGGCAGAACCGCATGGGCGTTGGTGGCCTGGGCTACCTGGCGAGCCCGGCGGTGGTCGCATCATCGGCGCTGCTCGGCTACATGGCCGGGCCGCAGTCGCTGGGGATCAAATGGGATCCCGAGCGGTTCGATGTCTCGACCTAGCCACACGCTTACTGGTCGTACGTCGGCCGCGTGGTGAAGCGCGACCCCGGCACGACCACGTCGGTGGCGTAGTCGACCGTACGGCTTGAGTGGACATCGGCACGCAGGCGTTCTGTTTGCGGCAGGGTGGACGCGACCATGCTGCTGCCCCAGGCCAGCGCGGCGACGATGGCCACGGCGCCGAGGATCCGCCGCGGCGACCGTAGAGGGTTCATATCGCCGGCTCCTTGAGCAGGTCGAGCGGTAGCGCTCGAGCCTTGCCCATCATGGCCAGCAGCGCCGCGATCGCCGCGCTGTGTGAGCGCAGGGCACGGATCACCGCCGGATCGAACTGGATTCCGGCTCCGGCCTCGATGGTGGCCACGGCCGCCGAAAAACTCATGGCCGCGCGGTAGGGTCGGTCCGAGGTCAGCGCGTCGAGCGCATCCGCGACCGTCAGGATCCGGACGGCCAGGGGGATGTCGTCCCCCCGCAGTCCGTCGGGGTAGCCGGTGCCATCCCAGTGTTCATGGTGATGACGAATGCCCCTGAGACTCGACTCCAGGAACTGGAGGCCTTTGAGCATCTCATAGCCGATCACCGGGTGCGCGCGCATCGCTATCACTTCGCGTTTCGTGAGCGGCCCCGGCTTTCGCAGGACGCGGTCTTCGACGCCAATCTTTCCAATGTCGTGCAGGAGCGCGGCGCGGCCCAGCGTCGCGAGCGCGTGCGGTGGCAGCCCCACCTCTCTGGCAATCTCGAAGCTCAACCTCGCGACCCGAGCCGAGTGCCCGTAGGTGTATGGATCGCGCGCGTCGATGGCGCGCGCGAGCGCTTCGACGCTGGCGAACGAGGTCGCCTCCAGCGCTTTCGTCTTCTCCTCGAGGCTGGCCGTCATCTGGTTGAACGAGGAGGTCAGGTACCCGATCTCATCCGCGGGACCGGTCGGGGTTCGTTGATCCCCGGCGGCGACGATAGAGCTGACGAGCTGCTCCAACGGCCGGGTGATACGCCTTGCAAGCAGCCCGCCGAGCACCAACACCAGAAGGGCGGTTCCCGCAACCACGAACAGGAGGACGACCCGCAACCTGAAGACGTTATCGACCACCCCGTCGGCCGGCACCCCGACGCCGAGATAACCGAAACGCTCGCCGCGCATCGTCCAATCGCTGATCACGACGGCGTAAGGGTGACCGCCGGCATTCGCGCTCACTCGCATCAGATGGTCCGAAGTAACGGACTGCCGAATGTCAGGGCTCAGCGATGCGAGCCCGCCTACCGCCGGATCGAGGGGCCGGCCGGTCAAGTCGTAGAAGAAGAGCCTGCCGGTGTGTGTGTTGCCGACTTCCGCCGCGAGCTCGTTGATCGAGGCGCCCAACAGCACGGCGCCAATCACCTGGTGGGTCGCGTCCCTGATGGGCGCGACCCAGAATACGACCGGGCCCGTGCTCTCCGTCACCACGCCGAGGTCCTTGTCGCCTCGTGCGTCAATCGCTCCGGTGAGAACGCGCTTGACCGCGGGCACGTCGCCGTACGCCGCTCTCCCATTGTCCGTCGGAATGGAGAGGAGGCGGTGACCTTTGCCGTCCACGATGCGGATCACCACACGGGCCTCGGTCGCCGCTCGGCTGTCGGCGGCGAACAAGGCCGAGAGTGCCGTGTCGTTGTGTTGCGACACGGCTGATGTGAGGCTGGGGGTCGCGGCCAGGGTGCGAAGGTCATTGAGCCGGCCGGCCTCCACCGTGGCGAGGGCATCATTGGCTTGCACGCTCGCCCGAACCAGGCCCTGATCGAGGCCGGCGAGGCCGGCGCCGGTCGCCTGGTAGGTCAGCGTCGCGACACCCACCACCGCGACGAAGACAAGCAGCAGCAAGAACGGAACGATGATTTGCTGTCGAAGCGGCCGTGGCCATGCGGCTTCGAGTCGGAGCCCTGCGAGGCCCGCGTCACTCACCGCTGTCCCCCCTGAACAATCTGCCTCCTTAATGCGATCGTCGAAAGATCGGCCCACGACACTTAGCATCGAACGTGGGTGCTGTCAAGCAAAAACTGGCGCTGTTTCGGAAAATTTAGCGACGGCTCTTGGATCCCGGCCAGTCACGCCGCGGTCGGAGCATTTCCTGGCCAGCCCGGCCACTCGGTGAGAAGCTGACCAAACCTCTCGAAATTTGGGTTTTGGGGCTATGCTCGTCCAGAATTTAGACAACGGACGGAATGTCGGACTAATAGGAGGCTTACGTGTCGAACCGTGCGGCGTACTTACAGACCATGATTTCCCTGGCGTCGGCGGCGTTCGGCGTGGTGGCCGCGCTGGCCTGGAACGGCGCGATCACGGCGCTGGTCAAGCAGATTTTTGGCACCGGGGCCCAGATCGTTTCGTTGTTCATCTACGCCATCATCGTCACCGTCCTGGCGGTCATCGTGATGGTGAATCTCGCCAAGCTGGCGGAGCGCACGGCGCCGCCGAAGGCTTAAGGGGCGTAGCGCCTCAGGATCCGGTTTTCGCCGTGCCCTGGTTGACGACGGCGTAGATCTCCGCCTCGTCGAGCAGCCGATTGCCCCGCTTGGCGCGCTCGACGATGGCGCGGACCAGCTCGGGTCGTGGCGCGATGCCGCGCTGCTCGAGCCAGAACACGACGTTCGACTCGCCGCTCATCGGTCCAATGTCGATCACCTGCTCGCAGCCGAAGAGCTCGGCCGGCACGCCGGAGTAGACGCGGTTGGCGAGCCACTCGTCGCCCTTGCGCTTGGCCTTGATGACGGCGGCGGCGTGCACGCCGGTGGCCGTCCGAAAGGCGTCACGTCCGAGCACCGGGTAGTTCGCCGGGATCGCCATCCCGGTGCCTTCGGCGATCACCTCGCCCATCTCGCGGAGCTTGGTCAGATCCGTGTCGATCCAGCCCAGTAGCCGGAAGTTCACCAGCAGCAGATCGAGGTGCGTGTTGCCGACGCGCTCCCCCAGGCCGAGCGCGCAGCCATGAATCCGGTCGGCGCCGGCCAGCGCGGCATCGATCGCATTGATGACGCCGAGGCCCCGATCGCTATGCCCGTGCCAGTCGAGCCCGGTGTCAGGCTTCATCTCATCCAGCATCCGGCGGACGTAGCCGACCACGGCGCGGACGCCGTCCGGTGTCGAGTGGCCGACGGTATCGCAGACTGCGACCCGCGCAGCGCCCTCTTCGATTGCCGTGCCGAACAGCTGGCGAAGCGTTTCGGGCTGGGCCCTGGTCGTGTCTTCGGTGACGTAGAGCACCGGGAGCTGATGCTGGCGGGCAAAACGCACCGCCTTGCGGGTGTTGTCGACCATCTGCTCGATGGTCCAGCCCTCGGCGTACTGGCGAATCGGACTGGAGCCGATGAAGGCCGCAACCTCGATCGGGATGCCGACGCGCTGCGAGATCTCGACCACCGGTTGGATATCGCCTTCGAGGGTGCGCGCCGCGCAGAGCGGTTTGATCCGCAGCCGCTGGTCGCGGATCTCCTCGGCCAACCGTTCCACATCGGCGGCGGCGCGCGGTCCCGACGCCGGCAGGCCGAGATCGATCGATCCGACACCAAGCTCGTTAGCCAGATGCAGGAAGCGCAGCTTGTGTTCGATGTCGGGGTCTCGGACGGAAGGGCCCTGGATGCCATCACGCAACGTCTCGTCGTGAATGTCCACCGGGTGCGCCGGCTTGGGGGGGGCATCGACCGCGTTCCAGTCGTAGATCAGCTCCGCGGCGTCAGGCATGGATCGACTCGAGCTCCGATACCAGTGTCGTGAGGAATTCCGTTGCCAGCGCGCCGTCGACGATCCGGTGATCGACGGAGATCGAGATCCAGGCGCCGCTGCGGGCCACAACCCGGCCATCGACCACCATGGGCCGCGGCTTGATGGCGCCGAAGGCGACCACGCAGCACTCCGGCGGGTTGATGATGGGAGTGCCGGTCTCGACCGGGCCGCTGGCGCCGACGTTGGTGACGGTAATCGTCCCGCCGCTCATCTGTCCTGGTGGGAGTGTTCCGGCCCGCGCGCCGTCGATCAGCTGGGCGCTTTGCTCGGCGATCGCGCTCAGCTCGAGCTGGTCCGCACCTCGCAGGACCGGCACCAGCAATCCGTGACTCGTATTGACCGCGATTCCGAGGTTGATGGGCTGCTTGACGATGATCTCGTCGCGGCTCTCGTCCCATGAGCTGTTCATCAGGGGAAAGGCCTGGACAGCTTTCACGACGGCCGCAATGAAGTAGGGGAGGGGGGTCATCGGACGGCCGCTGGCTTTCCGCCGCTCGCGATCCCCCATCAGGTTGGTGGCGTCGAAGATGGCGAACTCGGTGAACTGCGGAATGGTCGATACCGACCGGACCATCTGGCGGGCGATCGCTTTGCGGATCCCGACGACGCTGATGCGGCGCTCTCCGTCGGTCGAGGCCGCGGCTGTCGCGGCGGATGTGGCCAGCGCGGGAGACGTAGTGGCGGCTTCGATATCGGCTCTCGTGATCCGCCCGCCAGGTCCACTGCCCGTAACCTGCTCCAGGTCGACGCCTTTTTCTTTCGCCAGCTGGCGCACGAACGGCGCGGCGCGGACATCGGCGCGGCTCTCGGCCGGGGCGGCCGCGGCTCGCGCTTTGCGTCGAATGCCGGATTCTGGAGCTCCCGGACCGTAGCCGACGAGCGTCCCTGGTGTTGCCTCTGCTTGCGCCCCGTCGGAGGCGCTGATGGTCACGAGCGGCTCGCCCACGGCGACCGACTCTCCGGGCCGAGCATGGAGTTTTCGAATCGTTCCCGCGAAGGGCGACGGGATCACGACGACGGCCTTGGCCGTTTCGACATCGCAGAGCGGGGCGTTGACCTCCACCGTGGCTCCCTCCTCAACGCGCCAGGCCACGAGCTGGGCCTCGGTCAGACCCTCGCCGAGGTCCGGCAATCGGAAGGTTTGATCAGCCATAGGCAAGCGCGGCGTCCGCCGCCTGGAGGATGCGGTCGACGTCTGGCAGGTAGAGCTTTTCGTAGCGCGCGGGGGGATACGGGACGTTCAGGCCGCCAACGCGCGCGACCGGCGCCTCCAGCAGGTCGAAGGCGTCGTGGCTGATTCGTGCCGCCACCTCTGCTCCGAAGCCGCAAAAGACCGGCGCTTCGTGCACCACCAGGGCCCGGTGCGTCTTGCCCACGGATGCCATCACCGTGTCCATGTCCAGGGGCGACAGACTGCGAAGGTCGATGACCTCGAGCGAGATCTGTTCCTGCGCGGCGGTCTTGGCCGCCTGCAGGGCGATGCTCACCGTTGGCCCATAGGCGATGATGGAGACGCCCGTGCCTTCATGCGCAACGCGCGCCTTGCCGATCGGCACCCGCGCGGCCGGATCGATTTCTTCCTTGAGGTAGTAGCGCGCCTTGGGCTCGAAAAAGACCACCGGGTCTGGGTCATCGATCGCGGTTTGGAGCAAGGCGTAGGCATCGGCGGGCGTCGCGGGCGTCACAACTTTCAACCCGGCGGTGTGCGCGAAGTAGACCTCGGGACTTTCGGAATGGTGCTCGACGGCGCCGATGTTGCCGCCAAAAGGGACGCGAATCGTGATCGGCAACGACATCCCCGAACGATTCCGGTACTTGGCAACGTGGCTGACGATCTGCTCGAACGCCGGATAGATGAAGCCATCGAACTGGATCTCCGGCACTGGCCGAAAGCCGCGCAGCGCGAGGCCGACTGCGACCCCGATGATCGCCGACTCCGCCAGCGGCGTGTCGAAAACGCGGTCTTCCCCGAAGGCCTTCTGCAGTCCGTCGGTGATCCGAAAGACGCCGCCCAGCGCCCCCACGTCCTCGCCAAAGATCAGGACGTTCTCGTCGCGGGTCAAGGCATCACGCAGCGAGAGGTTGATGGCCTTCGCCATCGTCACTGGCTCCGTCAACTGCCCTCCAAGGAGGATTCGAACTCCTCGCGCTCCCGAAGGAACGACGCGGGTGGATTCGAATACACCCGGCCGAAGATCGCCTCGCCGGGGGGCGGGACCGGGAGGCTCGTCAGCCGAGCCCGCATCGCCTGGGCCGCCGACTCCGCCTCGGCCGCCATCGCCGCGATCAGGCCGTCATCGATGACTCCCTGGTCCTTGAGCCATGCCTGGTAGCGGACGATCGGGTCCCTGGCGCCCCAGGCTTCGAGGTCGCTGTCGAGCCGATAGCGGGTGGGGTCGTCCGAACTCGTGTGCGCGCCCATGCGGTAGGTCACGGCTTCGATCAGGTATGGGCCGTCGCCCTGACGGGCACGGGCCGCGGCCGCCCGGACAGCGGCGTAAACGGCAAGGACATCGTTGCCGTCGATCCGGATGCCGGGAAATCCATAGCCCCTGGCTCGGTCGACGATCGAGCCGGCCGTCTGCTTCGACAGCGGGACTGAAATCGCCCAGTGGTTGTTCTGACATAGGAAGACGACGGGTGACTTGAAGACGCCGGCAAAATTCATGGCTTCGTGCCAATCACCCTCTGAGGTGGCGCCGTCCCCGAAGGTGGAGAGCACGACCTCGTCGCTGTGCTTGAGGCGGCACCCCATGGCGAACCCCACCGCGTGGGGTACCTGGGTCGCAACTGGAATGGCGAGCGGTGCGAAATGATATTTGCGCGGATCCCACGGTCCGTGCGAGAGACCGCGGAACAACGTCAACATGTCGGCCGGGTCGACCCCGCGGACCATCGCCATCCCGAACTCGCGATAACTGGGAAAGATCCAATCGTCGCTCCGCAGTGCCGTGACGGCGCCGACGTGGATCGCCTCCTGGCCCAGGTACTGGCCCCAGAGGCCGAGCTCACCCTGACGCTGCAGGTTCAGCGCCTCCTGGTCGGCGCGACGGATCAGCACCATGTTTCGGTACAGGTCACGCAGGGCGGCGGCGTCGAGACCCAGGCGGCTCTTTGCTTCCGGCGTCAGCTCGCCGGCCGGCGAAAACAAGGGGCGCACCGGGTCGTCCGCTGCGACGACTCGAACCACGTCCGCCATGCCGGAATTATCGTATCCGGTCATGGGTGGGCACAGGCATACCCACCCACGGCACGGGAATCGGCGGCTGCGCAACGTTCCACGTTTGTTCCGATATCATTCGCGCTCGTCTACCCCATCGGCGGTACTCTTGCGCAATGCGACCCCTTCGGTATTCCATCAACGTCACATTGGACGGGTGCTGCGATCATCGTGAAGGCTTCGCGGACGAAGAATTACATCGTCACGCGGCGGAAAACCTCGACCAGGCCGATGCTCTCCTCTTTGGCCGGGTGACGTACGAAATGATGGAGGCAGCGTGGCGACCGCCGGCGGGGACGGGAGCGAGGCCTGATTGGATGGAACCCTTCGCCCGGACGATCGACGCGGCAAAGAAGTACGTCGTGTCGAGCACCCTGGAGCGGGTCGATTGGAACGCGGAGCTTGTGCGCGGGGATCTGGGGAAGGCCGTTGAGCAGCTCAAGCGGGAGTCGGGTAAGGGACTGTTCGTGGGAGGCGTGAAGCTCCCGCTGGCGTTGGCGGAGCTGGGTTTAATCGATGAGTACGAGTTCGTGGTGCAGCCCAGGCTAGTGGGCCACGGGCCGACGTTGTTCGCGGGGCTATCGAAGCCTATCGATTTGAGGCTAGTGAGCCGGCTGGAGTTCGGCTCGGGGGCGGTGGCGATGCGGTATGAGCCGAGAAGGTAGCCATTGGGACCGCGCGAGATTCGGCCAAGCACGACGTTTTCCATTTCCAAGGACGATCAACCACGCCTCCAGGAAGAGCTTCGCCGCGCCGGTGGCGTCGAGCTGCCGCCAGGCCCCTACGAGAGCTGGCGGGTCAAGCTGTCGGATGGGACGAGCCAGGCGGTCGTCATCCTTTATAGGTCCGGGAAGTTGGTGATCTCCGGCCAGGCGCAGGCTTTCGACCAGGCCATGGCGCTGGTCGAGGTGGTAGGGAAGAAAGTGCCGCCCAAGCGTCGGTCGACAAGCGAGAGCGAATCGACCTTAGCGGAGGCGCCGCCGGAGCACGAGCCTCACATCGGCACCGACGAAGCCGGCAAGGGCGACTTCTTTGGGCCGCTGGTGACGGCCGGCGTTTATGTCGATGACCGAGTCGCAAAGCTGCTGCGCGCGCTGAGCGTCCGGGACAGCAAGACCGTCGGCGATCGGGAGTTGCGGGTCCTCGCGGGCAACATTCGGGACGTGGTCGAGGAGCACAAGCGGGCGGTGATCGTGCTCGCCCCCAAACGCTACAACGAGCTCTACCAGCAGATGCGCAGCGAGGGGAAAAACCTCAACGCGTTGCTGGCGTGGACGCACACCCGCGTGATCGAAGATCTGATCCGTCACGGGCTCCAGCCCAAGTTCATCCTCAGTGACCAGTTTGGTGACAAGCGCTACATCGAGAGCCGTCTGCTCGTCGACACCCGGCTCAGCGGCGTTCCCGTGATCCAGATGCATCGAGCCGAGGCCGACGTCGCCGTGGCCGCCGCCTCGATCCTTGCCCGCGATGCCTTCCTGCGTTGGCTCGACCAGGCGGGAAAAACGCTCGGGCTGACCGTACCCAAGGGAGCATCACCAAAGGTGATCGAGACCGGCCGAGTCCTGGTCGCGAGGTTAGGAGCCGACGCGATGAAGGAGTACGCGAAAGTGTCGTTCAAGACGATGGGAAAAGTTCTCGCGCCGTAAGCTCTAGAGTCGTGCCCGTCGAAAGCACGACCTATCCAGCGCTCTTTCGGATTCCGGCATTTCCTCGCTTGGCGGCGAGCGTTCTGCTGGCTCGGACCGCCAGTCAGATGATGCAGCTGGCGCTGGTCATCTTCGTCCTCCAACGCTTTCATTCGCCAACGCTGGCGGGGGTCACCGTCTTCCTCGCGGTCGCGCCCGGCATCGCCGTCAGCCCACTGGCTGGCGCGCTGCTCGACCGTCATGGGCGAGTGCGCCTGATCACGCTGGACTACCTCGTTGGCGCGCTGACGCTGGCCGCCATTGTTGTGCTGGACGTCGCCGGGCGGCTTCAGCCGGCCGTGTTGCTGCCAATCGTGACCGTCAGTGCGCTGACCTTGTCGCTGAGCAACAGTGGGGCCCGCTCGCTTTTGCCCCTGGTCGTTCCCAAGCACCTTTGGGATCGAGCCAATGCCTTGGACAGCATCGCCTACGCCGTGACGATCGGTGCCGGTCCGGCACTGGCCGGCGCATTGACGGCATGGTCCGGATCGCGCGTTGCGCTGGCGACCACGGCGATCCTCTATCTTGCCGCGGCTCTGTCAATGATTCGGCTGCCGGAGCCGATGGTTCGGACGTCATCTGGCCCCGTCCTCGCACAGGCGTGGCAAGGCGTCGTATACGTGGTCCGGCGAAATGCCACCTTACGCGGCATCGTGATGGTGATGAGTGTGATGAACCTGGGCATGGGGATCCTTGTGGTCGCGATTCCCGTGATGGTCTTCGAGCGACTCCACGGCAACGCCGCGCTCGCCGGCGAACTGTGGGCCGTCTACGGCCTTGCAACCGTGCCGTCCGCCTTGATTGCTGGCCGGATCGACAGCCGCGGGCGAGAGTTGACGGTCATGTCGCTGTCGACGCTAGTGACCGCCGCCGGCGTTGCCACGCTGGCGCTGGCCTCGAACCCCTTAGTGGCGATCGGCGCGATGCTGGTTGCCGGCCTCTCCATCGGGCCGTTTGACGTGAGCATGTTCTCGATGCGTCAGCGACGCACCGATCCCGCCTGGTTCGGCCGCGCCTTCGCGGTTTCGATGGGCCTGAATTGGGCTGGCCAGCCGATCGGGTCGGCCGTTTCCGGGCCGCTGATTCAGCTTGGCCTGCCGCTCACGTTCCTGGTTTCCGCGGCGTTGATCGCAGCAAGTGCCGGGCTTATCCGGCTGGTTATCCCCGCCGAACATCCGGGTACAATTTCAGCCGAGTCCGCCAGGCAGTCGCGGCGGGATCGTCCCGTCGAGGAAAGTCCGAGCTCCGCAGAGCAGGGTGCCGGGTAACGCCCGGTCGGGGTGACCCGAAGGAGAGTGCCACAGAAAAGACACAGCCGTCGCGCAAGCGGCGGCGAAGGTGAAATGGTGCGGGTAAGAGCCCACCAGCAGCCGGGAGACCGGCTGGCTCGGTAAACCCCACCCGGAGCAAGACCGAATAGGAGGACGATACGGCTGGCTCGGCCGGTCCTCGGGTAAGGTCGCTAGAGTCGCCGGGTAACCGGCGACGAAGACGGATGACTGCCGCCCCACGGCGCGCCGGCTTTGCCGGCTGAAGCGGGGAACAGAACTCGGCTTATCGGCGGACTCACTCTCTTATCCTGAGCCGATGGCCGTCATCTCCGGGCCGGTATTGGGCCACCCGTGGTTGGTCATTGGCGTCATGGTGCTCACTGTGGCCGCGTGCAGACCGAGCACGTCTACGGTCTCGCCGGCGCCATCAGATGCAATGGCCGTGCTCCCTTGTCAGGACGTGATCGCTTCCGCGGCGGCACCCCCATCAGAATCGTCCGTCATCCTCGATGCCGTTGCCCTCCCGACCGGACGAGCATTGCAAGCAAACAAATCTAACGATTCGGACCCCAGCGCGAAGCTGTTCGCAAAGGACGGGCTTTTGATCCGGCGAGGAGCGTCCTTCGACCTCCTTGTCCCTGAGCAATGGCGGGGCCGGCTCTTGGTCGGCTGGGGCAGCCCCGGCAAACCGACAACTCATCTGAGGGTTTCGGGATGCCGACCGACGCAAAGAATGCCTTCCTCGAGCCGCTGGGATCTGAACGATGACTGGCTTGTGTATCCGGGTGGCTACTCGGTATCGCAGGCGGCGTGTGTTTCGGTGCTCGTGAGGGCGGGACAATCGGAGCAGACTGTCCGAATCGGCGTTGGCGCCTCCTGCCCTGGTCAAGGCCCGCCGCCTTCCCCCGCCTGACGCCGGGAACCGAACTCGGCTTACCTGGGGACTCACTCTCTTCGTAACGAACTCGTCGCGTGGGACGTAAACCAGACGCCCGTTGGTGGACTCTATGGTTTCGTGATCATGGCGAACGAGCAGCCGCTGCGCGATGCGACTGGCTTCGAGGCCGCCGTCCACGAGGAGAGCGGCCGCCTGTTCGCCGTCGCCTATTCCATCCTGCGCGATGTCCAGGAGGCCGAGGACGCCGTTCAGGAAACGATGGAGCTGGCGTGGCGGTCGTGGGCAAACCTCCGTGATCCATCGAAGCGAGGCGCCTGGCTGCGCCAGATCTGCGTCCGGCGGGCCATCCGGTCACGACGCCGCCTACTCCCCCGACTCTGGCTTGCCGAAACGAGTGCTGTCTACGGGCAGTCCGCCGAAGATCCCGATCTGGATCTCGACCGCGGCTATCGCCGCCTCACTCGCCCGCAGCGCGCCGTGGTGACGCTCCACTACGAGTACGGCTACACGCTCGATGAATGCGCGGCGCTGATCGGATGCCAACCGGGGACCGCCCGCAGCCATCTCGCGCGAGCGCTCACAAGCCTACGAAAGGAGCTCAGCTATGAGTAAGCGCGACGAATTCGATCCCCGGCTGAAAGCGTATCTGCATCGCGGAGCCAGCACGCCGCTCCCGGCCGGCATCGAGGAGCGCATCATCGGAGGCGCCGCTCGGCGGAAGACCAACTGGTTGGTACAGGTCGCTGCCGCAGCCGCTGTACTCGTGCTCGCGATTGGTCTGGGGATCGCAGTCCGACAGGCTCGTCAGACGGTCGGGGTGGGGCCGACGCCCACGCCGGTGGCGACACCGAGCAGCAAGCCAACCCCGTCTCCAACGCCCACGGCACGCCGTGGGCCATATCCGCTGCTACCGCCCGCATCGATGCGGATGGTCAACGCCAGCACCGGGTGGGCGGCCGGCTCCGGCACGAATCGGATTCTGCGGACCACCGATGGCGGCTCCCACTGGGATGACGTGACGCCGCCCGGGGCGAGGGCCGGCACCTGGATCACCTTCTTCCTCGATGACAACAATGCCTGGCTGGCCTCGTCACTCAAGCCAGGGTCTGGCTCGCCTGACTTCTCGGCCGCGATTTACCGGACGGCCGACGGCGGCCGGAATTGGCAGCGCATCGGGCAAGCCGCCGCCGACCAGGGATGGCCGGCGTCAATGGACTTCGTCGACGCGTCCCACGGATGGCTCGTCATGAATCTGGGATTCGCCGCGGGTTCTCAGGGGGTTGCCTTCTACGGCACGGTCGACGGCGGGACGACCTGGAGCAAGCTGTCGGAGGCCGACACCAGCGGCAATCCCGGTCACCTGCCGCTCAGCTGTACCAAGGGAACCCCGGTCTTTCTGAACAGCGCAACCGGCTGGACGCCGGGTGCCTGCAGTGCCGGCGGCGGACCGTTCTTCTACGTCACGCACGATGATGGGCGCACCTGGAACGTCGCGGGAGTCACGATGCCGGCCGGGTATGGCGGAAGCTGCATGTGCGGCATCAGCGGCCTGCGGTTTTCGGACTCACAAAATGGCGTCTTCGTGCTCGACCTCTATGGCTCGGACGGCGTCCAACACGACTTCCTCTACTCCACGCACGACGGGGGAGCTTCGTGGAGGCCGGGGCCGATGCTCCCGCCCAACGCCTTCAGCGCCGACTTCATCAATGCAACAGTCGGCTGGACGATCGATGCCAAGACGAACGCCATCCTCCAGACCGGCGACGGTGGCCAGCACTGGTCGACCCTGGGAACCGTTCCATCGTCCCAGGGGGTGGTGGACTTCCAATTCGTCAACTCGGCCATCGGGTGGGCGATGGGCAGCGAGCCCACTGGCAACACGCTGATCAAGACCTCGGATGGCGGGCGGACCTGGACGACCCGACTCAGCCCGTGACCTGGTAGACGCGCTTGGCGTTTTCGGCGAGGACCTGGCGGCCGGCGTTGGCCGCCGTATCGGTGTCCATGATGCGGCGGTCGACCAGCTCGCCGAGCGCCTCCGCGAGGGTCTCGCGGTGGGCGGTTGCGGCGACGAGGAAGACCTCCGGGTACCGGCTCGCGTCGCTCGCGTATAGCAGTTTGCTGGTCGGGCACAGACCCAGTGCCTCACGCATGGCGCGACCGCCCTCGAGACCGGCGAACGGAATGGTCAGCGAGAGGTCCATGTAGACGTCGGGGAAAACCGAGCAGAGATAGGCTGCCTCGCGATGGTAGGGGTAGCAGTGGAGCAGCGCGACCCGAAGGCCGCGATAGGTTGGATCCGTAAAGAGTGGTCGCAGGCCGAGAGGCGAGGTTTCGGCGAGGTCTTCGTCGGGGTCGCCGAAGCCGCAGTGGACCTGCAGCGGGACGTCGAGCTCGCGGCATTCCTGAGCGGCCTCGAAGAGCAGGGCATGGCACAGCGCGCTGCCGGAAAGACGCGGGCGCTCGCCGCGCTGGGCACGGAGTCGCGTCGCGCTGAAGGCGACACCAAGGGCATCGGTATCGACCGGACGGAGCTTGAGGGTCGCGCGGTAGGCGCAGATGGTTTTCACGCCGACGGCGCCGCGACCAACATCCGCTCGCAGCGCCGCGCGGACGGCGCTCAGCCACTCGCGCGGGTCCTGGGCGTAGTGAATGAGGTTCTCGGCGACGGTCTCCAGGCGGATGATCTGGCGTTGTCTGATCCCGATTGCCTGCTCCTGCTCCGGCAGCGTGAAGGAGTCGGCGGTGGCAAAGCCGTTGTCGACCAGCATGACGGCCGTTGCGGTTCGCGCCATCAGGCGCGTGGCGTAGCCGGCTGGGTTGGCGGCATTGCGGTACGCGAGGACGGCCGATTCGCTCGGCTCGCAGTCAAGCTCGGCGGCGATTCGGCGGATGGCGTCCCGGTAGGCGACCGTGTTGACGACGTGGTGCTCGGCCAGTAGGGGATCGAGCGCTTCGGTGAATCCCCCTCGCAGCTCGACGGCCGACAGCTGGAAGGGCCAGCGTCGCAAGGGATGGCAGTGATGATCGATCGCGGGCTGGTCCGCCCAGGCGTGGAGGAGTTCGCCGGCGGCGTCAGTACTTATAGATATGTTGTCTAAACTCGAAGGCTTCGTCGGCGGCCGCAAAGGCATCGATGTCGAGTTCTTTGACCGCGATGTATGACGTGGCCAGGCGCTCGCCGAGGGCCTTGAGCAAGATCTCATCTCGCTTGAGGTTGGCGATCGCCTCCTTGAGGCTCTGCGGCAGGCGGTCCACACCGATCGCCTGGCGCTCCTTGTCGCTGAGGTTGTAGGGGTCGACCGTGACTGGCGGGGGCAGCTTGAGCCCGCGCTCGATGCCGTCGAGGCCGGCCGCCATCACCCCGCCGAGCGCGATGTAAGGGTTGGCGCTGGAGTCGGACGACTTCAGCTCGACATTGGTCGACTCCGCCTCGTGGCCTTTGAAGGGCGAGGCGACCCGGAGGGCGCCCTCGCGATTGTCCGGACCCCAGGCGCGGAAGGCCGACGCCCACATCTGCGGTTGCAGCCGACGGTACGAATTGACCGAGGCGCAGGTGAGGGCGACGAGGGCTGGCAGATGGTCGAGGATGCCCGCCATGAACTGGCGGGCCAGTGGTGAGAGGTTATATTCGCCGTCGGCCTCGTAGAAACGATTGACGCTCTGATCGGGATTCCAGCCGGAGAAGTGTAGGTGGCAGCCGTTGCCCGCCTGGTCGCCCCACGGCTTGGGTGCGAACGAGGCGTAGCGGCCGTGCTTCAGCGCGATGCCACGCACAGTCTCGCGATAGATGATGTGGTGGTCGGCGGCTTGCAGGGCGGGCGCGTGACGGATGGAGAGTTCCTGCTGGCCCCAGCCGAGCTCAGCGTAGTACTGCTCGACCGTCATCCCCTGAGATTCGAGCGCCGCAACAATTTCATCGATCACCGCGGCGGCCATGTTCATGCCGGTCGAGGTGAAACAGCCGCTGTCATCGATGGGGGAGAAGAGCTCGCCGTTTTTGACCGCGAGCGACCATTCGGGTTCGAACGCCGCCACCAATGAGAGGTCATGGTCCTCGGCGGCGCGGGCGATCATGCGCTTGAGGAAGCCTCGGCCGTCGGCCGCGTAGGGCTGGCCGTCCAGGGTTTGCATGTCAACGAGGACGGTGCCGGTGTGCGGCGCGTAAGGAGCGATGGCGAAGGTGGTCGGGTCCGGCACCAGACGGATCTCACCAACCGGACCCATGCCGTCGACGCTGGCCAGGTGGTCGAGCATGGTGAACGCCTGCATGGCGACGGTCAACCCGATACCGGTTTCGAGTCGCTCTTTCAGGTTGGCGATGCCGGCGCTCTTGCCGCGGATGATGCCGTCGTTGTCGCAGTAGAGGAAGCGCACGAGGCGGAGGCCCGACGCCTCCGCCTGTGCGACGAGCTCTGCGCGTTTTGCGTCGAGGTCGACGCGTGTCGCTGTATCGGTGAGGGTGGTCGCCATGCGTCGCTTGGTTAGCTTCCTGCCCCTGCGCTCGTCGCGCTGGCAGTCGCCAGGGCGCGGCGCGCGGTGTTCACTCCCAGCAGATAGACGACGACAGCGACCGCGAGCGACGCAATGCCGACGCCGCCGACAATCAAGATCCAGGGGCCGTTGTCGATAACGGCCGGGTTCCATGACCCCTGCAGCTGCCCCGTAAAGATCCAACCACCCGTGAGGGTCACCACCACGCCGACCGCGCTCGCGATCGCGCCCGCGATCGAGGCCGCCCAAAAGACGCCCACCGGAACGAGTTGCTCCCGCTTGAACTCCTCCGGATATTTCGAGCGGATGACCAGGACATCGGTGAAGAGGAACACCATCGACAGGCACCAGATCACCGTTACAGCCGCCTGAAGCGCGATGTAGATGCCGACCGAGAGGTTGGCGTTACCGCTGAAGAGAAAGTAGGCGATCCCTGTGATGATGGTCGTGATCACGGCCTGGACGAGGACGGCGTTTTGCGGCACCTTATTGCGGTTGACGCGGCCGATGAAGGCCGGCAGCCGCCGGTCGAGCCCGCTGACGAACAGCAGGCGTGCGAATGAGTAGTTGTAGACCGTGGTGTTGAAGATGAAAAACGCGACCATTACCAGGGTCACGACCCCGGCCACGAAAGCGCCGAGGGAGGTCTGTACCGCGGTCAGGATGGCCGTCGTTGAGTTCACGCCCTTGACGGGAACGACCACCATCGCGCCAAAGGTCAGCAGCAAGTAGCCGACCATGACGACGATCGAGCCCCACACCAGGTAGCTGGTGATGGCCTTCCGGTCACGGATCTCCACGCCCATGTTCAGTGGAACCTCGATGCCGAGGAGCGCAAGGATCACGAGGCCATAGAAGGTCGCGTTCCCGGCGTTGAGGCCGAACGCATTCCGCGAGAAGTCGTTGGCCGCCGGATGGCCGCCGAGCAACCAGGCGAGGCCGGCGAGGCCAACGGCGAGGATAGCAGCGCCGTAGATGACGAAGACGCCGTTGACGAGATTCTGCGTGACACGGAACCGCAGGATCGAGAGGCCGGATGAGAACCAGATGACCGCCAGGATGATGATCCCCTGCTGCCAGAGCGCGCCCAGCGGATTCTGCACGTTAAAGGGCGGCAGGCTCATGAAGAACTGGAGCAGATTGACGACCAGGACGGCGGTCGCGACCATGACGAGCGTGCCGGGCCACCAGGCGCAGAAGCCGGCGAAGAAGCCCCAGAAGGAGCCGAGCGCCTTGTTGGTCCAGACGTAGATCGAACCCTCACCGGGGAACATGAGGCCGAGCTGGCCGGTGACGATGGCGCCGGGAATGAGGAACGTGACGAAACCGAGAATCCAGTAAACGAAGGCCGAGGCGCCAGCCGGCTGGACGACCGAGCCCTGGACGGCGAACAGGACGATGGCGACGAAGATCGCGATCATGTCGAAGCGGCCGAGGACCTTGGGTAAAATGCCGGGCGCGATTCGCTCCGAGAGCAGCTGGCCCGATTGCGCGGGTGCGTTGACGCTGGTGGTGGTTGCCATATCCCCTCCTTAGGGCGGCGTTATTGGTTGTGAACAAATGTCTACCGTGCCGGACATCCGGTGTCAAGGCACAACATCTAGGGGCCGATTTTCTATGCGGCCACAAGCCCACAAGATTTAGTCCGAATTTGTTGACAGGCACCTGTCGCAGTGGTAGCGTTCGGCCTGTCGGTGGCACAAAGTGGGGAAAAGTGGGGAAAATGAGGCAGCCGGTGGCGACTTCTAATGTTCCTGGGCACGTACCGGCACGCGGTCGACGCCAAGGGACGGGTCGCAATCCCCGCGCGTTTTCGGGAACAACTTCCGAGTGGGACCGTCATCTCCAAGGGCGCCGAGGGCTGCCTGCAGGTCTATCCGCCCCAGGAATGGGCGCAGGAGCAGGGCTTGCGGCTGGGTTCGACGACGCCGGCGGAGGAGCGGCGGCTCGCCCGCATGATGTTCGGCGCCGCCCGGGAGTGCGAATTCGACGCCCAGGGACGAATCGTCCTGTCCGCCGACCAGCGGCAGTACGCCGACATCACGGGCGTGGCCTGGATTGTCGGCGTCAACAACTTGATCGAGATCTGGAACGACGAGGCGTGGCGGCGGATCGGCGAGGCGACGCCCGAGGAATACACGCGCATTCAGGACCAGGTGGCCGAGCGGCGACGTGCCCCACGCACGTGACCGACGCGGCCGCCCTCGACGCGATCGACCGTCCGGGCCGTCCGGACACCGACCCGTACTTTTACAAGACGTCATAACGAGCCTTCAACCAACTCCCGGGCAGGCGTTCATCGACGCCACGCTGGGCGGTGGGGGATATGCACGGGCGCTGATGGAGCGCCTGCGGCCGGGCGGCGTGCTGCTCGGCCTCGATCGCGATGCTTCCGCCCTCGAGCGATTCAGCCGGGAACCGGTGCCTCCAGACATCACCCTGATGCTGGAGCACACCAACTTCGCGCAGCTCGATCGGGCGGCCGAGCGGATCGGCCGCCCACCAAATGGCATCGTCTTCGACCTCGGTCTCTCCTCGGTTCAGCTCGATGACCCTGAGCGGGGTTTCAGCTTCCAGATGGACGGACCGCTGGACATGCGCCTGGATCGCAGCGAACCGTGGACCGCCGCCGACCTGCTCAACCGCGAATCGGAGAGCGAGCTGCGGAGCATCCTTTATGAGTACGGCCAGGAGCGGTGGGCAGCGCGGATCGCGCAGCGGATCGTCGAGCGCCGACACAAGACGCCGTTCAAGACCACAGTGGACCTCGTCGACGTGGTGGCCGGAGCCATCCCGCGGGGCGCCTGGCCTCGCGAGATTCACGTCGCGACTCGCACCTTCATGGCGTTCCGCATCGCGGTCAACCGCGAGCTTGAGGCGATCGAAAAGGGGTTGAAGGCAGCCATCCAGGTGCTAGCAAGCGGTGGGCGCGTCGGGGTCGTCTCCTTCCACTCCCTAGAGGACAAAATTGCAAAGAACCTTTTCAACGTCGAAGCAACAGACTGTATTTGTCCGCCCCAAGCGCCCGTTTGCATCTGCGGGCACCAGCGTTCGGTGCGCGTCGTGACGCGCAAACCGATCACTCCCTCTGAGGCCGAGGTGCGGGAAAATCCCCGCGCCCGGTCAGCGAAATTACGCGTCGCGGAGAAGTTATGAACCCTATCCATGTCATTCCACAAGTCAATACCTGAGCGGCCGCATGGTGGAACCCCTCCCTCCTGGGCATCTACTAGTGTTGCGGCCCCGCCGGCCCGATCCGACCCCTCCGGCGCGCGCGTTCCCCCCTTCGCGCGCGCGCCGGAGTCGCGGCCGGCCATCGATCTCGCCGCTCGTGGGCGCGACCGCGCTGATCGCCGCCGCCCTGCTCTTAGTGGGGCAATCAGCGGCCGCCACCCAGGCGAGCTACCAGATCGCGACGCTGAAGCAGGAACAAGTCCGCCTCTCCGCCGAACACGACCAGCTCCTGGCGCAGCTCGCCGGCGATCGCGCCGCCAACCGCGTCGCCACCGCGGCTGTGCAACTCGGCCTCTCCCACCCCAGCCGGTGGCAATACGTCCATTCGATGCAATCGCCGATCGCGCTCGGGCCCCGGCCGCAAAACCAGGGTCGGTCCGGCGTCTGGGACGGCGTGCTGGCGGTGCTGGGCGCCGTCATCGGCCGCCCGCTGAACTCGCAAGCAACGCACTAAGCAGGCAGCGACCGTGAGGGGCGTCCAGGAACTCGAGCCCCGCAGTCGCATCCTTACATTGATGGCGCTCATCCTGAGCGCCTATCTCGTACTGCTCGGCCGGTTGACGTACTGGCAGGTGTGGCGGCACGACGATATGGCCCGGCTGGCCGCCGCCTACCACGACGACACGATCACCTTGCCCGCGGTGCGCGGCAACATCCTGGATCGCAACGGGGCGCTGCTCGTCACCAACACGCCCGTCTTCTCGATCTTCGCCTCCCCGGACCAGATTTCGGCGCGCGAGCGCCAGGATATCGCCAGCAAGGTCGCCCCCCTGCTGCAAGTGACGCCGGCCGCGATCCAGGCCAAGCTGGCCACGACGCGAAAGTTCGTTTACCTGGCGCGGCGGGTTCCGGCCTCGGTCGCCCAGCAGCTGGACACGCTCCGCTTGCCGGGCATCGGCAAGGTGGCCGAGACGCAGCGGTCCTATGTCGATGGTGGGGTGGCGGGCACCACGCTGGCCGCCAATCTCCTTGGCTTCGCCAACGATGCGGGCGTCGGCAACTACGGGGTCGAGGGCTACTACGACAAAGTCCTGCACGGCCAGGATGGCTTCGAGGCGACCGTCAAGGATCTGGCAAACCGACCGATCGTGCTCAGCGACCGTCAACGGCGTGATCCGGTGAACGGCGCCTCGCTGCAACTCTCTCTGGACGGCACCATCCAGGTGGTCGCCGAGCGCGCCCTCGCCGACGGTGTGCAAAAGTACCAGGCGGAGAGCGGCTCGGTGATCATCATGGAACCGACCACCGGCCGGATCGTCGCCTGGGCCGATGTGCCCAGCTATAACGCCAACCAGTTTGCGACGACACCGACCTCACAGTTCATCGATCCAATCGTCTCCAACCTCTACGAGCCCGGCTCGGTGATGAAGGTCGTGACCCTGGGCGGCGCGCTCGACGACCATGCCATCACGCCCGACACGCGCTTCAACGAGACTGGCGTCGCCGTGGTCGGTG
The DNA here is from genome assembly GCA_034666565.1 of Chloroflexota bacterium. Classification (GTDB taxonomy): domain Bacteria; phylum Chloroflexota; class Dormibacteria; order CF-121; family CF-121; genus CF-13. The sequence continues at coordinate 267,661 of JAXDLN010000119.1, read as the reverse complement.
GAGTGGCCATCCGCAACTGGGACAACCGGGCGCATGGGAACGTCACCATGACCCAGGTGCTGGAGAACTCGCTCAACGTCGGCGCCATCAAGGCGCAGCAGATGGAGGGCGCGGCCCCCTTCTATCAGTACCTGCAAAAGTTCGGCATCGGCGCGCCAACCGGGATCGACGTCGCGGCCGAAACGGCGGAGCCGCTGCGCGACCTCGCCAAGTGGAAACCGGTCGAACTGGCCACCGCCTCCTTCGGCCAGGGGGTGGACACAACCGCGATCGAGATGCTGGCCGCCGTCAATGTGGTGGCCACCGGCGGCAACCTGGTCTGGCCGCACGTCGTCGACCAGGTGATCGACAGCAACGGCACCCGTCATCCGGTGCAGCCACGGGTCGTCCGGCAGGTGATCAGTCCGAAAGCGGCGCAGCAGATGCAGCAGATGATGATCGGTGTGGTTGAACATGGCTCCGGCTTTGCCGCGCGGATCGATGGCTTCAAAAACCGGATCGCGGGCAAGACCGGGACCGCCAGCATCCCCGAAAACGGGAGTTATGCGAAGGACCAGACGATCGGCTCCTTCGTCGGCTTCGTGCCCGCCGATCATCCGCAGTTCATCATGCTCGTGATCACGCGTAAGCCGAAGGTGCTCTTCGAAGGCGCCTATGTCGCGGCCCCGATCTGGAAGACGGTCGCCAGCGCACTGATCACCCAGTGGCAGATCGCGCCGTGATACCGCCAGCGACAATAGGGGTGCTGTGTCGATGTCGGTAAGGGAGGTCGTGGACGCGACGGGTGGACGCCTGCTCAGCGGTTCGCAGGACGTTTCGTTGAGCGCGCTGTTCACCGATTCGCGTGAGGTCAAGCCCGGCGGCCTCTTCGTGGCCTTGCGCGGGGAGCAGCAAGACGGCCATGGCTTCATTCCCCAGGCGATCGAGCGCGGCGCCGCCGGCATCCTCTGCGAGCGGCCGCCGCAGGCGGTCGACCACGCGGCCGTGATCGTGGTCAGCGACACCCGGCAAGCCCTGTTCGACATCACCACCGATCGCTTGCACCGCCAGGCGCTGCCGATTGTCGCGATCACCGGCAGCGCCGGAAAAACCACGACTAAGGACCTGATCGCTCATGTGCTCGGACGCCGGCTGCGCGTGCACAAGAGCGAAGGCAACCTGAATACCTACACCGGCATCCCGATGACGGTCTTCCAGATGGACCCCCGCGATCGAGCGCTGGTCGTCGAGTACGCGATGTCGCGGGCGGGGGAAATCCGCGAACTGGCGCGGGTGGCGCCGCCTACGATCGGGGTCGTGCTCAACGTCGGCCTGGCCCACGTTGGCTTCCTGGGATCGATCGACGCGGTGGCCGCCGCCAAGCGTGAGCTGGTCGAGGGACTGACCCCCGGCGGGTTGGCGGTGCTGAACGGCGACGACCCGCGGGTACGGGCGATGTCGGCGGTGGCGCGACGCTTCACGCTCTATGGCCTGGCGAGCGAGGCCGTGGTGCGCGCCGAGCGGATCCGGCTGCACGGCATCGAAGGCAGCAACTTCACGCTGGTCACGCCGCGCGGCAAGGCGGAGGTCTATCTGCGCCTCCCGGGCCAGCACAGCATCTCGAATGCACTGGCCGCCGCCGCTGTCGCGCTCGAGTTTGAGTTCGATGGTCCAGCGGTCGCCACCGCGCTCCATGGCTTCACTCCACCCGCCAGGCGGATGAATATCGTGACCGGTCGCAACGGCTCTACGGTGATCGACGATTCCTACAACGCCAGTCCCGGATCGATGCAGGCCGCGCTCCGCGTTCTCGAGCTGGCGCCCAAGGGCTCGCTCAAGGTGGCGGTACTGGGCGACATGCTGGAGCTCGGTGACCATGCCGCGCGGGCGCACGAGGAAATCGGATCGCTGGCCGGCAAGACGGCGGACATCGTGATCGCGGTAGGGGAGTACGCCCCGCGGGTGGTGGAGTCCGCCCGACGTGCGGGCCTGGACAAGGAGCGAGCGTACGTCGTCGAGGGGGCCGACCAGGTGGTGGCGGCGCTCGGTCCACTGCTCACCCCGCAGACCCAGGTGCTGGTCAAAGGCTCACGCGGCATGCGGCTGGAACGGGTTGTCGAGCAGATTCGCGAGGGGTCGTGACGCCCCTCATCGTTTTTGTCGCGGCCCTCGCCGTCAGCGCCCTCGTGATCCCGGCCGCCATCGGCCGGCTGGCGCGCGCCCGGATGGGTCAGCAGATCCGCGAGGAAGGTCCGGCCGCGCACCACGCCAAGGCGGGGACGCCGACCGCGGGCGGGATCGTGTTCCTGGTCGTGGCCTTTGTGCTCTACCTGGTCGCCGACCGCTCGCCCGCGGGCGGCTTTGTGCTGATCGCGCTCGGCCTGGGCGGCGCGCTGGGCTTCGTCGACGACTTCGCCGCCATCCGTGGCGGGCGCAACCTGGGGCTCAAAGCGCGCTACAAGATCGTCATCCAGCTCGTGACCGGCGCCCTGCTCGGCATCCTGGCGCTGCGATGGGGCCTGACCTCGCAACTGGTTCCCTTCGACGGCCGGCACGCGCTGGGTGGCTGGATAATCCTGGCCACCGCACTGGCGGTCGCCGCCGGATCCAATGCCTTCAACCTGACGGACGGCAGCGACGGCCTGGCCGCCGGGGCCGGGGCCATCAGCTTCGGCGCCCTCGCCCTGGTCGCAGTGCTGCAGCATCACCCGAGCGTGGGGCTGATGCCGGCGATCCTGGCAGGCTGCCTCGTCGGCTTCCTCTTCTACAACCTCTTTCCGGCGCGCATCTTCATGGGTGACACCGGCAGCCTCGCCCTGGGGACGGCGATGGTGGCAGCCGCCATCACCACCGGCTTTCTCTGGTATCTCCCGCTGCTGGCACTGGTCTTCGTCGTCGAGACGGTCTCGGTGATCGCCCAGGTGGCGAGCTTCAAGATGACCGGCAAGCGGATCATCCGCATGTCGCCGCTCCACAACCATTTCATCGTCTCGGGATGGCGCGAGATGCCGATCGCGCTCTATTTCTGGGCCGGGTCGCTGGTTGCCGCGGCGCTGGCGCTGGCGCTGGCACGGCCGGGACCCGCGGCGTGATCGAAACGCGTGGCCGGCACGCGCTCGTCGTTGGCTACGGGCGCAGTGGCCGCGCGGCGGCGTCCTTCATCGCGCAACGCGGCGGATCGGTGCGCGTCGTGGACCGCGCCGACACGCCGGAGCTGCGCGCGGAGCTGGCCAGGGCCGGGATCCCGGCGCGACTCGGCGGCTACGGCGCCGACGACCTGAATGCCACCGACCTCCTCGTCGTCAGCCCCGGGGTGGCCTGGGACGAGCCGCTGCTCGAGACCGCGCGCCGGCGTGGCATCGAGGTGACGAGCGAGATCGATTTGTTTTTCAGGGCCTGTCGCAGCCGGATCGCCGGCATCACCGGGACCAATGGCAAGACAACAACCACGGCACTCACCGCCGAGGTGCTGCGGGCCGGCGGCCTGCGCGTGATGCGCGGCGGCAACATCGGCGAGCCCGTGCTCGATCGCATCGATCAGCTGCAGCCGGACGACTGGGTGGTGCTGGAATTGTCCAGCTTTCAGCTGGAATCGATTATGCGACCGCGGCTTCATATCGGTGTGGTGCTCAACGTGACCCCCGACCATCTCGATCGACACAAGTCGTTTGAGCGTTATCGGGACATCAAGGCGCGGGCGGTGAGCTTCATGCAGCAGGGCGACCACGCGGTGCTGAATCTCGACGACCCCACCTGCGCCGCCATGCGGTCACAGACCCAGGGCAACGTCATCGGTTTTGGGATCAGACAGCCGGTCGATCGAGGCATCACGGTCAGCGACGAGTGGGTCACGATCGCGGACGCGGGCGGCCGCCGGCGCGTGATGCCCATCGCCGACGTGCCGCTCCCGGGCGAACACAACCTCAGTAACGTGATGGCCGCCATCGGCGCCGGCCATGCCGCCGGCGTCGACGTCGAACGGATGGCCGACGCGGTCCGGCAATTCAAGGCGGTCGAGCACCGTCTCGAGCCGATCGGTACCTTCAACGGGGTTCGCTGGTACAACGACTCGAAAGCGACCAACCCCGATTCCACCTATAAAGCCCTGGCGGCGTTCAACGAGCCGATCGTCTTGATCGCCGGCGGCCGTAACAAGGGGATCGACATCGAGCCACTCGCGCAGGCCATCGCGCATCGGGTGGTGGCGCTGGTGGCGATGGGGGAGACCGGCGAGGAGCTGGCCCGTCGCACCCGCGATGCCGGGCTGACGCGTGTCGAACGCGCCGCGGACCTTCAGGATGCGGTGCGCAAGGCGGCGGCGCTGGCGCCACCGGGCTCGGTGGTGCTGCTCTCGCCCGCCTTCACCAGCTACGACATGTTCCGCGACTACGAGGACCGGGGGCGACGCTTCAAGGCGACCGTGCTCGCGGAGCTGCATCGATGAGGGCGCGGGCCGCGCTCGAGCTTCCGGCCGCGCCGCGCACGCTGGCATCGATTCGGCTGTGGCGTCGCGGCGACCGCGCCCTGCTGCTGGCGGTCGCGGCGCTGACCGCCTTCGGCCTGGTGATGGTCTTCTCCGCTTCGGAGGTGCAGGGCTGGTTGTGGTTCCACAATCCCGCCTACTACTTCGAGCACCAACTGATGTGGCTGGCGCTGGGCGTCGTCCTGCTCTTCGCTGGAGCCAACCTCGACTATCACCGCCTTCGGCCGCTCGCCTGGCCGCTGGCCGTCGCGACCGTCGTTCTCATGGTGTTGGTGCTGCTGCCGCATTTCGGCGTCGAGGTCAACGGCGCCCGCCGCTGGCTGCGCCTCGGACCGCTGCAGATGCAGCCCGCCGAGCTGGCCAAGATTGCCGCCATCATCTTCATGGCCCTCTGGTTGGAGCGTCACCGCGACCGGCTCTCCTCGCTGGAAAACGGCGTCGTGCCCTTTCTCGCGCTACTCGGATTCACGATCCTGCTGGTCATCCTGGAGCGCGACCTGGGAACCACCCTGATCCTCGCCGGCATCCTGCTCGCTCAGTTCCTGGTGGCCGGCGGGCGCAAGCGCCATGTTCTGCTGCTGGCGCTGATCATGGCGCTCTGTGTCTACCTCTTCATTCAGATGGAGCCCTACCGATTGCATCGCATCCTGGCCTTCGTCGATCCCTGGTCGGATCCGCTCAACACCGGCTTCCAGGCAATCCAGTCGGTGGTGGCGCTCGGGTCGGGCGGCTTCGCCGGCGTTGGCCTGGGTCACAGCATTCAGAAGTACCAGTGGCTGCCCTTTGCCCATACCGACTTCATCTTCGCCATCGTCGGCGAGGAAACCGGGCTGCTTGGCACCAGCGCGGTGCTCGCCCTGTTTGGCCTCTTTGCCTATCGCGGCTACCGGGTTGCGCTCAAGGCTCCGGACGCCTTCGGGTCCCTGCTCGCCTGCGGCGTGACCACCTGGATCGCCTTGCAGGCCCTGATCAATATCGCCGCCGTCACCGTGACCCTGCCCACCACCGGCATCCCGTTGCCCTTCATCAGCTATGGTGGCTCATCGCTGGCGATCGCGCTGCTGGCGGTCGGCATACTGATGAACGTTTCGACCCAGAGCGAGAAGGTGGGATGGATCCGGCATGCGAGTATTGATCTCGGGCGGCGGAACGGGCGGACACTTGTTCCCGGCGATCGCCGTCGCGCAGGCGCTGTTGCGGAACGCACCTGATACGCAACTTCTCTATGTCGGACGGCGTGGTGGCATGGAGGAGCAGGTCGTGCCTCGCTACGCCATACCGATGCGGACCATCGTTGCCGCCAAGCTCGACAGGGAGAGGATCTGGCGCAACTGGTCGTTTCCCTTCGTTGCCCCCCGAGCGCTCCTGCAGGCAGCGGGCATTGTGCGCCGCTTTCGTCCCGACGTCGTGCTCGGAACCGGCGGCTACGTCAGCGCGCCGGTCGTGCTCGCCGCCGCCGCGGTGCGGGTGCCGGTGGTACTCCAGGAACAGAACGCGATGCCGGGCCGAGCGACGCGCCTCCTCTCTCGCGTCGCCAGGGTGGTGGCGACTGCGTACCCGGAGTCGGCCCGCCATCTGCATGCGAGGGCGGTCGTTACCGGGACACCGGTCCGGGCCGAATTCTGGAAGCCCCGCGACGATTTTCCTGTGCGCCCGCGGCGACTCCTGATCCTGGGCGGCAGCCAGGGCGCCCACCGTATCAACCAGGCGGTGGCAACCGCCGTGCCGGACCTCACCGGCCGGCTCGGCTTGGACGTCTGGCATCAAACCGGCGAGCGCGACGCTCGCTGGTTGGAGAGCCTCGGATCGCCGAGCGGAGGCTACCATCCGTTTGCGTTCGCCGATGACCTGGCCGCGAAGGTGTACGCCGCTGACCTCGTCGTGAGCCGCGCCGGCGCCGGAAGCATCAGCGAGGTCAGTGCAGCGGGGATTCCAATGCTGCTCATCCCCGGTCCCTTTGCCGGCGGTCATCAACGCCTCAACGCGGAGCCGTTCGAACGGGCGGGGGCGGCGCGAGTGATCGCCAATGAGGACTTTGACGGTCCCCGCCTCATCCGGGAAATCGCGGCCATTGCCGACGACCCGGCCGGGTATAGCAAGATGGTGAGCGCCATGCGCGGGTTGGGTCGACCGCGGGCCGCCGAGGAGGTGGCGGGCTTGCTCCAAGCCGCCGTCAACGCTTGATGCGCATCTATTTCATCGGCATCTGCGGCTACGCGGTGTCGGGACTGGCGCTGGTCGCCAAGCAGTTGGGGAACGAGGTGACCGGCTCTGATGAGGACGCATACCCGCCCACGACGGACCTGCTCACGAAGGCCGGCATCAAGTGGGTCGACGGCCACGCCGCGGCCAACCTCACGCGCTGGGGGAAGCCCGACCTAGTCGTGCAGGGCAACCAGGTGCGGGAGGGCAACCCCGAAACCGAGGCGGCGCGCCGGCTTCACATCCGGCTGGTGAGCGAGGCGGAATACTGGGGCGAGCTGACCGCCGATCGATATCGCGTCGTGGTCGCCGGCTCGGCGGGCAAGACAACGACGGCCAGCTTGATCGCCTGGATTCTTCGATCGGCCGGCCGCAACCCAGGGTTTCGCCTCGGGATGGCCGTCAAGGATCTGGGCTCGGCGGCTGCCTGGGGCAGCGGCCGGGAATTCGTCTTCGAAGGCGATGAGTACACGTCGGCCGTCTTCGATCCCCGGCCCAAGTTCCTGCATTTCTCGCCGCAGCTGGCGGTGCTGACCAACATCGACTGGGACCATCCCGACGTCTTTCCCGACCCGGCCGCCTACGAGGCGGTGTTCCGTCAGTTCCTCGAGGACCTCGGGCAGGAAGACCGCCTGATCGCCAACGCCGATGATGCGACGGTGCGGCGGCTGCTGAATCGGACCCGCGCCAATGTCGAGACCTACGGGCTGCGCGGCGGCGCCGACTGGCAGGGACGCGACGTCCAGATCGATGGAGAGGGCATGCGGTTCACCGCGTGGCACGAGGGCAAGGTGCTCGCCGTCGTCAGCACCCGACTTCCGGGAGAGCACAATGCGACCAACGCGCTCGCGGCACTGGCCGCCAGCGTGCGGCTCGGGGTGCCGGTGCCGGTGGCCGTGGATGCCATCGGACGCTTCCAGGGCGTCTCGCGCCGGTTCGAGATCCGTGGCCAGGTGCGCGGCGTCACCCTGGTCGACGATTACGCACACCACCCGGCGAAGGTTCGCGCCACCCTGCAGGCGGCGCAGGAGCGCTTTCATCCGGGCCGGGTGCTGGCCTGTTTCGTGCCCCACACCTACTCGCGGACGCTGGCCTTGATCGACGGCTACGCCGATGCCTTTGCGGGCTGCGCGCTGGTCGTCATCGGTCCGATCGAGCCTGCCCGCGAGCGCCACCTCGCCGACACCGTCACCTCACAGGACCTGGCGAGGCGCATCACAGGTGTCGATGAGGTCGTCACCGTAGACTCGGCGCGTTCTGCGGCTTACAAGCTGGCGTCGGCCGCCCGACCCGGCGATGTCATCGTTTTCATGTCGGTGCGCGGCTTCGACGATGCCGTCGGCAAGACGGCTGAGGTGCTGGAGCGCTCGCCGGTTGCCTGACGCGTGGCTTGCTTCCTATCCCGGCGTCCGGGAGCATGAGCCGCTGCAGCCGCATAGCTGGTATGGCATCGGCGGCCGCGCCCGATATTTCCTCGAGGTCGCCGACGATGCGGTGTTGCCAGACCTGGTCGGACGGCTGCATCGCGACCAGGTCCCGTACCTCGTCATCGGGGCCGCCACCAACACGCTGTTCGCCAGCGACGAACTGCCGGGGCTCACGATCAAGCTGAGCACCGCTCGAATTTCCGTCGACGAGGATGGCGTGTCGGTTTCCGCGGGGGCCCTGATGCCGAAGCTCGCATCGGAGATGGCCAAGGCAGGCCGAGGCGGGCTGGAGTTTGCCGCGGGTGTCCCGGGCACCGTTGGCGGTTCGGTGTTCGGCAACGCGGGTGCGTTTGGCGGCGAGGTCAAGGATCGCCTCCAGCGCGCAGAGGTCGTCGACCCAGAGGGCAAGCGCCAGCTCATGACGGCGGCCGAGTGCGGCTTCGCCTATCGCGATTCGGCCTTCAAACGCTCGCGCGATCGATGGGTGATCACGTCGGCGACCTTCGCGACAACCAGCGAGCCGCCGGCGACGGTGCGCGCGCGTCTCCTGGAGGTGCAGAAGCATCGTCGCGCGACTCAGCCAATCGAGCAGCGAAGCCTGGGCAGCACTTTCAAGAACCCACCGGGCGATTCCGCCGGCCGCCTGATCGATGTGTGCGGCCTCAAAGGCCTGCGAATCGGCGGCGCCCAGGTCTCACCGAAACACGCAAATTTCATCGTCAACCTGGGCGGGGCGTCCGCCGATGACGTGCTAGCCTTAATGGCCGAGATGCGGGATCGCGTCCAAGAACGGTTCGGCATCGAGCTGGAACCGGAGATCCGCGTCATCGGCCGGGCTAAGCAAGCGTGAAGCGGCTGCGGGTCGGGGTCCTATTCGGCGGGCGGTCGACCGAGCACGAGGTCTCCATCCTTTCAGCCCAGTCGATCATCGCCGCCATGGATCCACAACGCTTCGAGGCGGTGCCACTCTACATCGACAAGGAGGGTCGCTGGCTAACCGGTGATTCCCTTCAGCGGCTCGTGAGCAACGCCGCGGCCCGCACCTACGTCTATCTGCCCCCGGACCCAACCCAACACTCACTTGTTCCGGCCCAGGACGGTCGGGAATCTCCCTCGCCCCCCGGGGGAGGGCAGGGTGGGGGCCTTCTCCCACTTGATGTCGTCTTCCCCGTCTTTCACGGCCTCAACGGTGAGGACGGCACCATCCAGGGGGTGCTCGAGCTGGCCAACCTTCCCTACGTCGGCGCCGGGGTGCTTGGGTCGGCGCTCGGCCTCGACAAGATCTACATGAAGCGCGCGTTTGCCGCCGCAGGTCTGCCGGTGGTCGACTACCTGCCGACGACGCGCCGCCAGTACGAGCGCGACCCCGATGCGTTTGTCGCCCTGGTCGAAGAGCGGATCGGATACCCGTGCTTCACGAAGTTCGCGAACTCCGGCTCCAGCGTCGGCACCACCAAGGCCCACAACCGCGACGAGCTGGTCGAGGGGCTTCGCCTCGCCAGTACGTTTGATCGCAAGCTGCTGGTGGAACGCGCCGTCGATGCCCGCGAACTCGAGATCAGCGTCCTCGGCAATGACGAGCCCGAGGCCTCGGTCGTGGGCGAGGTGGTGCCGGCGCACGAGTTCTATGACTACGACGCGAAATATCTCGACGAGGGCTCTCGGCTGCTGATCCCGGCCCCGGTCGACGACGCCGTCGCGCAAGAGGCTCAGGGCATGGCGGTGCGCGCCTTCCAGGCGGTGGACGCCGCCGGCATGGCCCGGGTGGACTTCTTCATGGAGCGCGCCTCCGGCCGGCTCCTCCTCAACGAGCTCAACACTATCCCGGGGTTTACGCGCATCAGCATGTATCCCAAGCTCTGGGAAGCCTCGGGTCTGCCCTACCCAACGCTGATCGAGCGCCTGGTCGAACTCGCCATCGAGCGATTCAACGACCGGCAGCGCTCGCAGACGGCGATCGACAGCCGCCTGCTTCCGCCCGAGGCCGCCGAATGACGGTCGGCACCATCTCCAAGCGACGGCGGCGAACCGCCCCGGCGCCGGCCAAGTCTCGCGCATCCTCGCGTGGCTGGATCTGGGCGGTGGCACAGATCGCGATCCTCGGTGCCGAAGTCTTCGCCGCGCTTTTCCTCCTGGCACAGCCGGCCTTCCGGCCGCGGCAGGTCGAGGTAATCGGCACGACCCATCTCACGCCGGCGCAAATCACTACGGCGCTTGCGCTCCCGGCAGACCGCAACATCTTCTTTCTCAACCACGGCGAGCTCGAGCAGCGCCTGATGGCGATGCCCTGGGTCCGGTCGGCGACTGTCAGCCTGGCCCTGCCCGACCGGGTCACGGCAAGGATCACCGAGTGGAAGCCATCGGCCGTCCTTCAGGTGGGGGAGGCGACCTACGCCATGAATGATCTCGGTCAGGTCCTCGACCCGGCCGCGGAGGCCGGCGGACTGACGGTGATCAACCGGCCCGACTTCGGCCCGGTAGCCTTCGGCCAGCATGCGGTCGACCGCGACCTGCTGCCCATGCTGCTGCAGTTGAAGGCCGGCTTTGCTCCGGCGTTCAAAATCTCGCTGATGTCCTTTCAGCTCGACCGCCGCCAGGTGCTGAGTGCGCAAACCGACCGCGGATGGACCATCATCTTCGGCCAGATGGTCACCAGCGACGACCGCGCCACCCTGGAGCCGAAGTTGGCGGCCCTGCGGGCGCTCAGCAGCCGGATCGATTTCACCTCCGCGCAGATCCAGTACATCAACCTCGAGAACCCGGGCGCGCCGGCGGTGCAGATGCGAGGGCGGAAATGAGGCTGCCGGCCGCCGGTTCGCGCGAAGCCCTCTGGCTGGTCGCCGCCGTCATCGTCTTCGGCATCCTTGGCATCGTCATCGGCCTCAATGCGCCGGTGCAGATCCCGCCAGGCTACTCGCGCTACACCGCGGTGATGATCCTGGCGGCACTCGACTCCGTTCTGGGTGCGGTCAAGGCCTGGCTGAACGGAAACTTCGAAAACAAGGTATTCATCTCAGGGCTGCTGGTCAACTCACTCGCCGCCGGCGCGCTGACGTACCTGGGCGACAAGCTCGGCGTGGAACTCTACTTTGCCGCCATCGTCGCCTTCGGCGTTCGCATCTTCGACAACCTGGCCGTCATTCGGAGGCACCTGCTCTAGGGGCACGGAACTGGCCTGTGGAAAACTGGCCAGCTTGTGTTGTCGTTCCGCCCGAACCCCTCTATAATGGGCTCGCCGGTTCCAGCCAACGTTCCAGGAAAGGTTTTTGCCTCGATCTAAATACATCACAGCACTCGATATCGGCACAACCAAGATCTGCTGCGTCGTCGGCGAGCCGACGGAGCGCGGACTGAACATCGTCGGCGTCGGTGAGGCGCCTTCGGAGGGTCTGCGTCGCGGCGTGGTCGTCAACATGGAGAAGACCGTGCGCGGCATCACGCATGCCGTCGATGCGGCGCAGCGCATGTGCGGTCACAAGCTGGAGTCCTGCTTTGTCGGGATGGCCGGCACGCATGTCCTCAGTCAGAACAGCCGTGGCGTGATCGCGGTCGCGCGCCAGGACCGCGAGATCGGACAGGAAGACGTGACCCGCGTCATCGACGCAGCGCGCGCGGTCTCCGTGCCCAACGACCGCGAGATCATCCATGTCGTCCCTCGTGGCTACGTGGTCGATGGACAGGAGGGCGTCAAAGACGCGGTCGGCATGTCGGGCTCCCGGCTCGAGGTCGAGACGCACATCATCACGGGTTCCTTGACCGCGGTGCAGAACGTGGTGAAGTGCGTGCACCAGGCGGGCATGAGCGTCGAAGACCTGGTGGTGCAGGTGCTGGCTTCGGCGGAGGCCGTCCTCAACGACAACGAGCTCGACCTTGGTGTGGCACTGGTCGACGTCGGCGGCGGCACCACCGATGTGGCGCTCTTCAATGAAGGCAGCGTCGTACACACGGCGGTCCTGCCCGTGGGAGCCACGCACGTGACCAACGACGTCGCCATCGGGTTGCGCACCACGCTGACCGAGGCCGAGATGCTGAAGATCAATTACGGCCATGCGATCCCCGCGTGCATCCCACGCGAGGAGATGGTGGAGGTGCACCAGATTGGCCAGGACCGCATGCAGGCGGTGCCCCGACGTCACCTGGCCGAGATCATCGCCCCCCGGGCCCGAGAGATCCTCGAGATGGTGAAGCTCGAGATGCGCCGCGGCGGCCACGATGGCTTCCTTCCGGGCGGTGTGGTCTTCACCGGCGGTGGCTGCCGCCTCCTCGGCTTCACGGAAGCGGCGCAGGGTTTGCTCGAGCTGCCCGTCCGCATCGGCTCGCCAGGTCAAACCATCGGCATGAGTGACCAGGTCAGCGGTCCCGCTTATGCCACGGCGGTCGGGCTGCTGCGATGGGGAACAAAACTTCGGCACCACGGCAACGGGCACCAACCCGTTGGCGCGGGCGCTTCGGCGGCGTACGCACGGACCGTTCGTTGGATCAAGGATTTCTTCTAGAGGAAGGAGGCCGATATGAATATGGACGATCAGCTTCGAATGAAGGGCCTCGCCTCACGGCCCGTCATCCCCGGCGACTACGGCGGGGGCCAGGGCCCGCGCGTCTCTGCAGAACGGTTCGTAAGGGCGCGCCTGGAGCGCGATAAGGAGGAAGCAATGCGCGACGTCGACCGGACCCTGGAAGGAAATGCACGGATCAAGGTCGTCGGGATTGGCGGCGGTGGGAGCAATGCGGTGAACCGGATGATCCGCTCCAAGCTGCGCGGCGTCGAGTTCATCGCCATCAACACCGACCTGCAGGCGCTGGCGCACTCCGAAGCGCAGACCAAGATGAACATCGGCAAGAAGCTGACCCGCGGCCTCGGTGCCGGTGGCAACCCGACCATCGGTCGCGAAGCAGCCGAAGAGAGCCAGCAAGAACTCTCGGAACTCTTGCAAGGCGCCGACATGGTGTTCCTGACCGCCGGTATGGGCGGTGGGACCGGATCCGGCGCCGCACCGGTCGTCGCAGAGATCGCCCGCAACAACGGTGCGCTGACGATCGGCGTTGTTACCAAGCCCTTCACTTTCGAAGGGACGCGGCGCCGGGCCATCGCGGAAGAGGCCTCGACCACGCTCCGCGAGAAGGTCGATACCTTGATCATCATTCCGAACCAGCGGCTGCTGGACGTGACCGACAAGAAGGTGCCATTCACGGAGGCGCTGAAGATCGCCGACGACGTCCTGCGCCAGGGCGTGCAGGGCATCTCCGATCTGATCGTCCAGCCGGGCCTGATCAACCTGGACTTCGCCGACGTCAAGGCCGTCATGTCGGGACAGGGCGCGGCCCTCATGGGGATCGGCTTCGGCAGCGGCGACCAGCGTGCCTCCGATGCCGCCCGCGATGCCGTCGCCAGCCCGCTGCTGGAGACCTCGATCGACGGCGCCCGCGGCATCCTCTTCAACATCACAGGCGGAACAGACCTCACGCTGCACGAGGTCAACGAGGCCGCCGAGATCGTGCGGGCCGCCGCCGACAAGGACGCCAACATCATCTTCGGAACCGTCATCGACGAGAAGATGTCTGGCGAGATCAAGATCACCGTGGTCGCCACCGGCTTCGTCACCGGGGCCGAAACCAGCCGCGAGATCGACGAGCAGTACAGTCGCCCGGCGCCGGTGGAGGAAGTTCCGGCCTACCGTGGCTTCGATCCCTCGAACCTCGATATTCCCGCGTTTCTGCGGGGTCGCCGATAACCTCTGGCGAGGAGCGCCCCCTTCCCGCTCCTCGCCCTCGTCCAAACGTCTCAAACGCTCGTCTGGCACGTCCCGCGCCACTCGCGTCGGGCGACGCCCGGTGATGACCACAAGATCTGGGATACTGGCCTGAGATGAAGTGCCCATATTGTGGTCACATCGACCTGAAGGTGGTCGACTCCAGGGACTCGGATACCGGCGAGTCGATCCGCCGCCGCCGGGAGTGCCTGCAGTGCACCAAGCGCTTCACCACCTACGAGCGGATCGAGACGGTGCCGCTCTACGTGATGAAGAAGGACGGCCGGCGAGAGGACTTCGATCGCCAGAAGCTCTTCAGCGGGCTGATGAAGGCCACCACCAAGCGCGAGATCTCGCACGGCACCATCGAACGGGTGGTGGACGAGATCGAGGCCGAGCTGCGAACCCGGGGCAAGGTTGACATTCCGTCCCGCGAAGTCGGCGAGCTGGTGATGGATAAGCTCCGTGGCCTCGACGAAGTGGCCTACATCCGCTTTGCCTCCGTCTACCGCTCGTTCATGGACCTCCAGGAGGTCAAGCACGAGATCGACCAGCTGCTCAGCCGCGAAAAGCGAGGCTGACCCGACTCGGTGGTGGGGCTCGACACCGTCCTCAGCGTCGCTGGCTTTCCGGCGCGACACGGCTTCAGCACCGTGGCGCTCGGCTCGATGGGACTTACCGGCGCGGCTGATCCCGAGGCTGTCGTCCAACGTCGGCAGCAACTCGCTGAACACGTGGGATTCGACCTCGACCGGGCGCTGATGACGGTGCAGGAGCACGGCGCGAACGTCGCCACCTTTCACCGCCGGCAACCTGAGGGGGGCCAGTGCGTCTTCTCGACGGATGCCCTGGCGACCGACGTTCCAGGCCAGGCCATCGTGACCTACCACGCCGACTGTTTCCCACTGCTCTTTGTGGACACCGGTCGCGCGGTGGTCGCCGGCGCACATGCCGGCTGGCGCGGAGCGCTCGCGGGGGTCGCCACCAAAACCGTGCAGACGCTTCAGGCCGCCTACGGCTCCTGGTCTGGCCAGATCGATGTCTTGATCGGGCCCGGGATTTGTGGACGCTGCTACCAGGTTGGCGACGAGCTCGCGCAGCAGTTTTCGGCGCGCTACGGCCGAGAGGATCGGTACCTCGCGTCGGACCGCGGGGAGGTCCGCCTGGACCTGGAGGCCGTGCTGCGGCTACAGCTCGAAGACGCCGGCGTGGCTCCTGCGCGAATCCGAGCGGCCGGTTGGTGCAGCCGCGAACAGGACCGGTGGTTTTCCCACCGCGGCGGTCGGGTGGGCCGCTTCCTCTCGGTGGTGGTCGCACCGTGATCGATGCCTGACTCCCTGGAGGCAGCTCTCCGAGGCGTCCGCCAGGCCATCACCCAAAGTGCCGAGCGCGCCGGGCGCGATCCCGCAGAGATCGTGCTGGTCGCGGTCACCAAGACATTGCCGGTCGAACGGATTCGTGAGGCGATCGGGTTCGGGCTCAGGCAATTTGGCGAAAACCGGGTGCAGGAGGCACTGCCTAAGATCGAGGAGATCGGTCCTGCCGATCTCGACTGGCACCTGATCGGCCACCTCCAGACGAATAAGGTCAAGTTCATCGAAGGCCGCTTTCGGATGGTGCAGTCGGTCGACAGCGTCGGCCTGGCTGAGGCGCTCGACCACCGCCTCGAGTCGCCCCTCGATGTCCTGATCGAGGTCAACGTGGCGGAAGAACCACAGAAGACCGGAGCGTTGCCGGGGGACCTGCCGGCGGTGGCCCGCACCGTCAATGCGGCGCAGCATTTGCGGCTCCGGGGATTGATGACGGTGGCGCCCATCGTGAACGATCGCGAGCAGGTACGGCCAGTTTTCCGGGCACTGCGGTCGCTGCGCGACGCCACGAGTCAGCAACTGGGCGCGCCACTCCCGGTCCTCTCGATGGGGATGACGGACGATTTCCCGATCGCCATAGAGGAGGGCGCCACGATGCTACGATTGGGCCGCGCGCTCTTCGGACCGCGCTGAACTTCTCTTGCATACCGCCATCAATTACCTCCACACCTTCGCGCAGGTCTTGATTTACCTGTTCATCTTTGCCATCTTTGTGCGCGCGGCAGCGTCGTGGTTCATCCGCGATTACCACGGCACGGTGATGGGATTCCTGGTGGATGTCACCGAACCGATCCTGGGTCCAGTCCGCCGGGTGGTTCCCACCGGCCTCGGCGTCGACTTTTCGCCCATGATTGCGATCGCGGTGCTCTACGTGCTCGGCCAGTTCCTCGGCTGATCGAGCCACTAGAATTTGGCGACTATGTTTGCCGAAGTCTCGACGCGCGCCAGCTTCCCCGATATGGAAGCCGAGGTGCGCCGCTTCTGGAAGGACCGGGACATCTTCGCCCGTAGCGTCAAGCAGCGCGAGGGCAAGCCGCCCTTCGTCTTCTACGAAGGTCCGCCCACCGCGAACGGCCTTCCCGGCATTCATCACGTGCTTGCGCGCGCGATGAAGGACCTGTTTCCACGCTACAAGACCATGCGCGGCTTCTACTCGGAGCGCAAAGGCGGCTGGGACACGCACGGTCTGCCGGTGGAAATTGAGGTCGAGAAGCAACTGAAACTGAACGGCAAACAGGACATCGAGCGCTACGGGGTCGAGGCGTTCAACAAGCTCTGCCGGGAGAGTGTCTTCAAGTACATCAACGAATGGGCCGAGATGACCGAGCAGATGGGCTTCTGGGTCGATCTCGAGCACGCCTACCGGACCTACGACACCTCCTACATGGAGACCGTGTGGTGGGTCCTCAAACAGCTATGGGACAAGGAGCTGCTCTATGAGGGCTTCAAGGTCGTCCCCTACTGCCCGCACGACATGACGCCGCTGTCAAGCCACGAGCTCGGATTGCCGGGCGGCTACAAGGATGACGTCGAGGACCCGTCCGTCTACGTGAAGTTCGAGCTCGAAGACGAAGCGAACACCTACTTCCTCGCCTGGACGACGACCCCCTGGACGCTCCCCGGTAATGTAGCGCTCGCCGTGGGGCTCGACATCCCCTATGTTCGGGTGCGCCAGGGCAAGCAGCGCTACATCCTGGCCAAGGCCCGGCTCTCTGTCCTCCAGGGCGACTATGAGGTCGAGGCCGACGTCGATGCCAGGAGCCTCCTGGGCAAGCGCTATAAGCCGCTTTACGAGTACCTGCTGCCCGACAAACCCGCTTTCTTCGTCGTCGACGCGGACTTTGTGTCGACCCAAGATGGCACCGGCATCGTCCACACGGCGGCGGCGTACGGCGTCGACGACCTCGACCTCGCCCTGAGGAAAGGGATCCCGGTCCGGCATGTCGTCGACCTGCAGGGTCGATTCCTGCCCGAAGTCACGCCGTTCGCCGGGCTGTTCGTGAAAAAGGCTGATCCCAAGATCATCGAGGACCTTACCTCGCGGGGCCTGATGTATCGCGCGGAGACCATCCGCCACACCTATCCGTTCTGCTGGCGCTGCGGATCGCCACTGCTGTACTACGCGGTCACGTCATGGTTCATCAAGACCACAGCGGTGAAGGACCAGATGATCCGCAACAACAACGCGATCAACTGGGTGCCCGCGTACATCAAGACGGGCCGCATGGGCAACTGGCTCGAATCGCTGGTTGACTGGTCACTGTCCCGATGGCGGTATTGGGGAACCCCGTTGCCGGTGTGGAAGTGCGAGAAATGCGATGAGCGGCGCTGCGTCGGATCGGTCGCCGAGCTGGGCCTGACGCTCGAGGCCGATTTGCACCGTCCCTACATCGACCGGGTGACGCTGCCCTGCCAGAAATGCGGCGGGGTGATGCGTCGCGTGCCCGACCTGATCGACGTCTGGTTCGATTCCGGCGCCATGCCGATGGCGCAGTTCCACTATCCCTTCGAGAATCAGGACGTGTTCAAAGCGCGTTTCCCCGCCGACTTCATCGCCGAGGGCCTCGACCAGACGCGCGGCTGGTTTTTCAGCTTGCTGGCGGAGGGCACCATGCTCTTCGATCAGTCGGCCTACAAGAATGTGATCTGTACCAACCTGGTGCTCGACAAGCAGGGCCGGAAGATGAGCAAGTCGCTCAAGAACACGGTCGACCCGATCGAGATCATGTCGAAATTCGGCGCCGACGCGACCCGCTGGTATTTCTACGCCTCGGTCGCGGTCGGTAACGAATACCGCTTCGACATCGGCGGCGTCCAGGATGTCGTGCGCCGCTTCCTGCTCATCTTGTGGAACACGTACGCGTTCTTCGCCAATTACGCCCGCCTTGACGGTTTCGAACCCGGCGGGGAGCCCATGCCACTCGCGGAACGGGCCATGCTGGACCGCTGGCTGTTGGCCGAGCTCGCCGCCGTTACCAAAGAGGTCGAAGGCGCCCTCGACGCTTACGATCCGAACGGTTCGGCGCGGCGGCTGGAGGCGTTCGTCCTCGACCTGTCCACCTGGTACGTGCGACGGTCCCGCCGCCGCTTCTGGAAATCAGAATCCGATGCCGACAAGCGCAGCGCCTACCAGACGCTGTACCAGGTCATGGTCGCGCTGAGCCAGATGCTCGCGCCTTTCATGCCATTCATCTCGGAAACGATCTACCAGAACCTGGCCGCCGGCAAAAACGGGCGGGCAGAGAGCGTGCATCTGACGGATTGGCCAACCGTCCCGTCCGAGTGGGCCGACGACGAGTTGCGGCGACAGATGTCGGCCGTGCGGCGTCTTGTCGTCACTGGCCTCGCGGCGCGGAACGCTGCCGGCATCAAGGTGCGCCAGCCGCTGAGGGCGGTCACGATCGCCGAGAAGCCGCTCAAGCCGGAACTGGAAAGCATTCTGCTGGAAGAGCTCAACATCAAGGCGGCCCGCTACCAGGGCGAAGGCGGCGGCCTCACGCTCGACACCGAGATCAGTCCCGAGCTCAAGCTGGAGGGCCTGGCCCGTGACCTGGTGCGCAAGATCCAGGAGTTGCGCAAGCAGTCCGGCTTCTCGGTCGAGGACCGGATCCGTCTGTTCTACAACGGGGACGGGATCCTCGCCGAGGCGCTCGAGCGCTGGCGCGACTACATCGCCACGGAAACGCTGGCGGTGGCGGTGGCGCGTGGCCAGGCCCCCGACGACGCCTCCACCGAACTGCTGCAGATCGAAGGGCACGACCTCAAGGTGAGCGTCGTCCGGGTGGCGGCGCGCTGACCCGGCTCCGTAGCTACTGGCTGCTGGCGGTGATCGCCGCCGTCGTTGTCATCGTGGACCGCATCACGAAGATCTACGTGGAGCGTCACTTCGGCGTTCCCTATGGACCACGGCAGGTCGTCGACCACGTGCTGTACCTCACGGTGACCCGCAACGCCGGCGCGGCCTTCGGCCTCTTTCAGAACTTCACCCTCGGCTTCGTTCTGATCTCGGTGCTGGTCATGATCGCCATCCTTTTCTATTACGGGCGATTGCCCACGGGCGACTGGCCCGCCCGCTTGGGCCTGGCGCTCGTCTTCGGAGGCGCCATCGCGAACGCCTACGATCGGGGCGTCAAGGGTTCCGTCGTCGATTTCATCCAGGTGCCGCACTGGCCGATCTTCAACGTGGCCGACTCGGCGATCACCGTCGGGGTCGCCGTGCTCCTGATCGGCACCGTCTGGCGGAGCGGCCGGTCGCGGCGCGCTTGAGCGAGGCGGCCCAGCACACCGTCTCGGCCGACGCCCCTCGACTCGATCAATACCTGGCCGGGCTTCTCTCGGGACAGAGCCGCAGCCAGGTGCATCGATTGATCGTCGACGGGCACGTTCGCCTCAACGACGGGCCGGCGCGGGCGGCGAGCAAGCTGCACGCCGGTGATCGCCTCAGCTGGGAGGTGCCGGCCACGGTGCGGACCCAGCTCGTAGCCGAGCCGATGGATCTCCGCGTGGTCTACGAGGACGAGGACCTGCTCGTGATCGACAAGCCGGCGGGGCTGGTGGTCCATCCCGGCCCTGGCCATTCGACCGGCACGCTGGTGCACGGGTTGCTCGGCCGCGCTCCCGGCTGGTCGACGATTGGCGGTGTGGAGCGACCGGGCATCGTGCACCGGCTCGACCGCGACACCTCCGGCCTGATGGTGGTCGCACGCCACGACCAGGCGCACCGTGAGCTGGCTCGCCAGTTGCAGGAGCGCATCATGACGCGCCGCTACCGCGCGATCGTGGTCGGCGAAGTGGCGGATGAGGCGGCCCGGATCGAGGCTGCCATCGCCCGCGACCCGAAGAACCGGCAGCGGATGGCGGTGGTTCCCGGCGGCCGCGAGGCCATCACCGAGTTCCGGCGACTCGAGGTGGCGGACGGTCACTCGCTGCTCGCGGTAACCCTTGGCACCGGCCGCACCCACCAGATCCGCGTTCACCTTGCCTATATCCATCACCCGGTGCTGGGCGATCCTGTCTACGGCCGCCGTTCGGCGTTGATTGCCCGACCGGCGCTCCATGCCGAGGCCCTCACCCTCCGCCACCCACGAACCGGGATATCGATGACCTGGGAGGCCCCACCGCCGGAAGATTTCGAATTGGCATGGAATTCGCTGGCCCAACATTAGGCTGAACCTGCCGAACCGGACTTGCATCTTGGGCGTGGCGCGAGTGATCCCTGCGTTGGCTCCTCCGCGCCTCGCTCACGCACCAACGGGTGCGCTCGCTGCGGTGCTCGTCGCCGCCTTGGGCTCATCTCACGCCACATCCCAAGCTGCGGCGTCCGGCCGGCAGGCTCAGCCTAAAATGCGGTGATCAGATGACCCAGCCCAAGCAGGGGCTCTTGATCGTGATCTCCGGTCCAAGCGGAGTGGGGAAGGATACCGTTTTGCGGTGCCTGTTCGAGCTGGCGCCCCACCTCAAGTACTCGGTGTCGTACACGACGCGGGCGCCGCGCCCGGGTGAGGTCGATGGCCACAGCTACACCTTCGTGTCTCAGCCGGAATTCCTTCGGCTGATCGAACAGAAAGAGTTTCTGGAGTGGGCCAAGGTCTACGACGAGTACTACGGCACGTCCCGCCGCCGCGTCGAGGAGGCGCTCAACCGGGGCGAGGACATCATTCTCAAGATCGATGTCCACGGTGCGACCTTCGTCCGCAAGCGCAAACCTGATGGGCTGTTCATCTTCATCACGCCGCCGTCGACCGACGAGCTGCTGAGCCGCCTGACCGGCCGCAATACCGAATCACCCCAGGCGCTCGCGATCCGGCAGCGAGAGGCGCTGATCGAGCTCGGCCTGGCGAAAGACTACGAGCACGTGGTGTGCAATCGTGATATTGACGAAACGGCGCGCGAGATCCTGGCCATGATCGCCGCCGAGCACGCCCGCCGGCAAACGCCGGTATGAGCGCCGTCCGGATGAGTGGCCGCCGGGTCGGTGTCGCGGTCAGCGGCGGAATCGCGGCCTACAAGGCGATCGAGTCCATCCGTCTATTGACTGAAGCCGACGCCGAGGTGCGGGTCCTGATGACGCCGGAGGCGACGCGCTTCGTGACGCCCCTCACCTTTGAGGCGCTGTCGGGCCATCCGGTCGCCGCCGATTGGCTCGCCGCGACCGGCGGTGGGGAAACGCATATCAAGCTGGCGGAGTGGGCGGAGGTCATCGCCGTCGTGCCGGCCACCGCCAACACGATCGCCAAGCTGGCCCTCGGCATCGCCGATGAGATCGTGTCGGGGACAGTGCTCGCGAGCCGCGCGCCGCTCGTGATCGCCCCGGCGATGAACGACCTGATGTTCACGCACCCGCAGACGCAGGATCACCTGGCGGCGCTGCAGTCGCGGCATGCCGTGATCGTCGAGCCGGTGAGCGGCCGGTTGGCGTCGGGGAAGTTTGGCGTGGGTCGGTTAGCTTCAGCTGAGCGCATCGTCGCCGTCCTCGAGGCGGTGCTCACGAACCGCCGCACCCTCGATGGGCTCCGCGTCGTGGTCAGCGCCGGCGGGACCCGCGAGGCGGTCGACCCGGTGCGCTACGTCGGAAACTTTTCCAGCGGCAAGATGGGGCGCGCTCTGGCCGAAGTGGCGGCCGCCCGCGGCGCGGCGGTCACCCTGGTCACGACCGTGGCCACCAGCCCCGAGGGCATCGACGAGGTCGCGGTCGGCAGCGCGAGGGAGATGCTGGCGGCGCTCGAGCAGGCCACGAATGGGGCGGACGTCCTGGTGATGGCGGCGGCCGTGGCCGACTACGCGCCGGACACGGTTGCGGCTTCGAAGCTCCGGCGAACCGACACGCCGATAGACCTTCACCTGCGGCCGAACGTCGACATCCTGAAATCGCTTGGGCGCCGCCCCGGATTGTTCCGGGTGGGCTTCGCGGCGGAGACGGAAGATCTGCGCTCCCAGGCGCAACAGAAGTTGAACGCCAAGGACCTGGACATGGTCGTCGCCAACATGGTGGGCGTCGACGGCCAGGGCCTCGCCAGTGACTTCAACGCCGTGACGATCGTGGCGCCATCGGGTGTCGTGGCTGAGGTCCCGCGGCTGCCCAAGCGGGAGGTAGCCGGACGGATCTGGGATGCCATTGATGCCTGTCGCAACCGCCGCGCCTGACACCGCGGTTCGCCAGGTCGCCCAGGTCGCCGTCGATGCGCGCGTCGGCAGCCACAGCGGCCTCTTCGACTACGCCGTCCCGGCCGAGCTGATCGGGCTGATCGAGGTCGGCCACCGGGTCCGGGTGCCCTTCGGGAAGCGGTCCGTAACCGGGTTCGTCTATGCCCTGGACCAGGCGCCGGCGGTGCTGGAGCTGAAACCGATCGAGGCGATGATCGACGCCGAGCCGGTGTTGCCAGCGGTCCTCGTGGAGCTGGGCGGCTTCGTCGCGGCGTATTACCTTGTGCCTCTCGACGAGGTGATTCGTGCCATCGTCCCGCCCCGGGTCCGTGCCGTCATCCGCCGGACGGTCAAGAGGCGCCGGCAGAGCCGAATCCTCCAGAAGGCAAACGAAGTGACGGTGTCGGCCCCCATCCAGCTCGAGCCGGCGCAGCTGGCCGCGCGCGAACGGATCAGCGTCGCGATCGCCCGCCAGGAGTCGGAGGTCTTCCTGTTGCACGGCGTCACCGGGAGCGGCAAGACCGAGGTCTACCTGGCGCTGCTCGAGGAAGTGCTGGCCGCCGAAGGGCAGGCGCTGGTGCTGGTGCCCGAGATCGCGCTCACGCCGCAGACCGTCGGGCGCTTCGCCGCGCGATTCCCGGGTCGGCTTGCGGTGCTGCACAGCGGCTTGACCGAAGCGGAACGGGCGGCGGAGTGGTGGCGGATCCGCCGCGGCGAAGCCGACATCGTCATCGGGCCACGCGCGGCGGTGTTTGCGCCGCTGCCGCGCCTGCGCTTGATCCTGATCGATGAGGAAGAATCGTCGGCCTTCAAACAGGAACGGATGCCCCGCTACCACGCGCCGACGGTTGCGCGCTGGCTGGCGCGCCGGACCCGGTCGGTGCTGGTGCTCGGGAGCGCCACGCCGAGCGTGGCGACTTACTACGCCGCGCTCTCGGGCCGGGAGCACTTGCTCGAGCTCCCGCACCGCGCGCAGGGACGTCCCTTGCCGCCGGTCAGCGTGGTCGACATGCGCACCGAGCTCGCCGCGCAACAGTTCAGCCCGCTGAGCCGCGAACTGCAGGCGGCGATCGGCGGCTCGCTGGCCCGCCAGGAGCAGTCGATTCTCTTTCTCAACCGGCGAGGCCTGGCGACCTTCGTCTTATGCCGCGATTGTGGGGCGGTGCGCGAGTGTCCGCACTGCAGCGTGGCCCTGGTCTACCACGCCAGCCTGAACCGGCTGCAGTGTCACTATTGCGGCAGCAGCGAGCCGATGCCGCGGCGCTGCCCCGCGTGCGGCAGCCGCTATATCAAGAGCTTCGGCATCGGCACCGAACGCGTCGAGCACGAGGTCAAGACGTTGTTTCCGGCAGCCCGGGTGCTGCGGCTCGACCGTGATGTGATGAAAACCGCGGATGCGGCGGACCTGGTCTTTGACCGCATGGTTTCGGGTGACGCCGACATCCTCGTCGGCACCCAGGTGGTGGCGAAAGGCCTCGACCTTCCGCGCGTCACAACCGTTGGCGTGATCAATGCTGACACCGGCCTGCACTTCCCGGATTACCGCTCCTCCGAGCGCACCTTCAGCCTGCTGACCCAGGTCGCCGGTCGGGCCGGGCGAGGGACGGGCGCGTCGCAGGTGTTCATCCAGACCTACACGCCCGAGCATCCCGCCATTCGGCACGCCAGGTACCACGACTATCGGGGCTTCTACCGCGAGGAGCTCGAGGTCCGGCGCGCCTATCGATTCCCGCCCTTCGGCGAGCTGATCGTGGCGACCTACGGGCATCGCGACGAGGCCCGCGCCGAGCTCGAGGCGAAGACGGCCGCCGAACATCTGCGTGCTACAATCGCCCTGCTCAATTTGGGCGACATCGAGGTCCTCGGACCCTCTCCCGCGTTCGTGTATCGCCTCAAGGACGAGTTCCGTTTCGAGGTGACCCTCAAAGGGGACGATCTGCACCGTGCGGCAGACGGCTTACCGCGCGGCCGGGGCTGGAGCCTCGACGTCGACCCGATGTAAGTTACTCACCATGGCTATCCTTCCAATCCTCACGCAGGAAGCGCCGATCCTTCGCCAGAAGGCGAAGCGGGTGGCACGTGTCGACAGCAGCATCCGCCAGCTGATCGACGACATGGTGGACACCATGGTCGCCGCGCCCGGCGTCGGGCTGGCGGCGCCCCAGGTCGGCGTCGGGCTGCGGGTGGTCGTGATCAAGACCGATACCAACCTGCACACGCTGGTCAATCCCGAGATGGTCAAGTGGGAGGGCGAGCAGATCGGCATGGAAGGTTGCCTCTCGGTGCCGGGCTACGTGGGTGAAGTCAAGCGCTACATGCAGGTGGTGGCGCGGGGGCTCAACCGCCAGGGCAAGCCGGTGAAGGTCAAGGGCGACGCCCTCCTCGCACGCGCGATCCAGCACGAGATCGACCACCTCGACGGCATCCTGTTCACCGATCGGTTGACCAGCCTCGACACCCTGCGCAAGGTCGAGCCGCAGGAGGAGGAGAGGGAAGCGGAACTCGTCGGCGCCTAAGCTGCGTGTCGTTTTCGCCGGGACGGCCACCTTTGGCCAGCCGACGCTGAACCAGCTTCGGGAAGCCGGCCACGACATCACGCTCGTGGTGACGCAGCCTGACCGGGTCGCCGGGCGCGGGCTCAAGCTGCTGGCGTCGGGAACCAAGCAGCTCGCCCTGCAACTTGGCCTCGAGGTCTTTCAGCCGGCGCGGATCAGGGACGAGGCCGCCCAGGCTCGGATCCGCCAGGTCGCCGCGGATGTGATGGTGGTGGTGGCATACGGGCAGATCCTTCCGGCGAGCCTGCTCAACGCGCCGCGGTTGGGGACGCTCAATGTGCACGCCTCGTTGTTGCCGCGGCACCGTGGCCCGGCGCCGATTGAGTGGTCGATTCTCAGCGGCGATACCGAGACCGGCGTCACCATCATGCAGATGGATGCCGGCGTCGATACCGGTCCGATCCTGGCGCAGGCCCGCGTCCCGCTCGGGCCCGACGCGACGGCGGGTCCGCTCGAGGACCAGCTCGCCAATCTGGGTGCCGGGCTCATGGTCGAGACCCTCGACAATCTGCAGCGCGGGGCAATCAGGGCGATGCCCCAGCGTTCGGAGGGAGCGACCCATGCGCCGCGGCTTACTTCGGAGGATGGCAAGCTTAAGCCGGCCACCATGTCCGCCCAGGAAATCGATCGTCGCGTGCGCGCGTTGAGCGAGCGACTCGGTTGTTGGATCGCGCTCAACGGGGTCGAGGTCAAGGTGATCCGCGGCCATCTCGATGGCGCGGCGGGGGACGGCATCCCGGTGTCGACCGCCGACGGAACCTATGTTGTCGATGAGGTGCAACCACCGGGTGGGCGGCGGATGACGGCGGCCGCCTGGGCGCGAGGCAGGCGCTAATGGGGAAGAAGAAGCGTGACGCCGACACCACGATTGCCAGCAACCGGGCGGCCTTCCACAACTACTTCATCCTCGAGTCGGTCGAGGCGGGCATTCAGCTGGTCGGAACGGAGATCAAGTCGCTGCGTGAAGGCGGCGCCAACCTGCGCGAAGGCTATGTGCGCTTCGGCCGGGGAGAGGCGTTCCTGGTCAACGTGCACATCAGTCCCTACGCACGAGGCCAGAGCAGCAATCACGAATCTAAGCGCGAGCGCAAGCTCCTGCTGCATCGAGCAGAGATCATCCGCCTGGAGATCACGCTCAAGCAGAAGGGCTTGACGCTGGTCCCCCTACGTCTCTACTGGAAGGGAAACCGGGTCAAGCTGGAGATCGGCCTGGCCAAAGGCAAGCGTCAATACGACAAACGGGAGACGATCGCGGCCCGGGATGCCCGCCGGGAAATGGACCGGGCGGTCAGAACGCGCGTTTAGGCTATTCCGTACGTTTCTCCCGACCACAGGGCGGGGTAAAATAACCTCGCTCCGACTGACTGGCGGGGGCGCCAGGTCTCGACGGGGTAGTGGTCTGCAAGATGGCGGGCCGTGTCGCCGAGCACGTAAAAGCGGCAAGGCTATAAACGCCAATCGTCAACTGGCTTACGCTGCGTAAGTAGCGTAGTCAACCGGGGATTTATCCCCGGCGCCGGCCCGCTCTCGGTCAGCAGGAGCGGTCGCCGGCGTAAACTCCGCTGACTCGCTTCCGGCGGGCGTCGCGGCCGCCGGGGGGACTTCTTACCGCGACTGGCTCTGGCGGATCCGGTCCCAGGGGAGACGCCAGGGTGAGATCAAATCCGGGACTACGCTCGTAGATGTCTTGCGGGACGCTGCTTCGGACGCGAGTTCGATTCTCGCCGCCTCCACCAGCCGGTCAGAGCCGGCTGTCCGACTCAGCACCTGAACCGCCACATAGAATTGACATGAAGCGCCTTACGGTATATTCTATGTTACATGTCTAGGCCGAGTCGGCCCTTGTTTCCGCAAACCCAGCGTCGTGCCGAGGCTCTCGGGGAGCGATTGCGCCTCGCTCGGCTTCGGCGTCGCATCACGCTCGCCGACATGGCCGTGCGGGTAAATGCATCGCGGCCAACGCTTGCACGCCTGGAGCGGGGCGATCTGTCGGCGAGCCTCGGGGTCCTGGCTCGCGTATTGGGTGTACTTGGACTTGAGGCCGATCTCGACCAACTTGCTCGCGACGATGAGCTCGGCCAGCGCTTACAGGATATTCGACTACGCCGCCCACGGCGGACGGCCTCGAGGACGGCTCCATGATTAACGGCCGCGAGCAGGTTGCTGTACATCTCGATGCTCCGGAGCTCGGCCCACGGCGGATCGTCGGGACACTGGGACGTGAGCGGTCAGGGTCGAAAAGTGTGATCTCGTTCGCATATGCGCTCGAATGGATTGGCGACCGTCGCTCGTTTCCCCTCGATCCGTCGCTTCCGCTCTATGAAGGAGAGCAGTATCCATCCACGCTGCCAGGTCTCTTTACGGATGCTGCGCCGGATCGCTGGGGACGCACCCTGCTCGAACGAAGGGAGGCATTGGCCGCTCGACGGGAGAGTCGAAAGCAGCGCCACCTAGATGATTGGGACTTCTTGGTCGGTTAAATGATGAGACGCGGATGGGGGCACTACGCTTGGCACGGCCGAGGGATGGAGCGTTTCTCGATAACGAAAAGATCTCCGTACCGCCAGGTACTCGTCTGCGCGACCTCGAGCATTTGGCGGGCGAGGTGGAGAAGGGTCTTCCCCCGAGCGCGAGTGAAGAGGAAAAATGGATCGCCATGCTTATTGCGCCAGGGAGCTCACTGGGAGGGGCACGTCCGAAAGCCAATTTCCTGAGCGCCGATGACGCCCTCTGGATCGCCAAGTTCCCTTCCCGGGAGGATCGATACGACGTGGGGGGTTGGGAGTACGTCGTGGCGCACCTGGCCGGCGATGCACAAATCGATGTGCCTGAGATCAAAGCCCTACAGCTGGGATCGAGCTACCGAACGTTCTCCGCGCGCCGCTTCGATCGCAAGGGTGTGGGGCGGCGCCTCTATGCATCGGCGATGACGCTAGTCGGTAAGCGCGACAACGACGAGGCGAGTTATCTCGACATCGCGCGGGCGATCGGAGAGCTCGGCGATCCCGCGGCGATCGCAGACGACCTTCAGCAGCTCTATCGCCGCGTCGTGTTCAACGTGCTCACGGCGAACCGAGACGACCATCTTCGCAACCACGGCTTCTTACGCACCCCGAAGGGATGGCACCTCGCGCCGGCGTTTGACATCAATCCGTCACCGGACAAGCTTGAACACAGTCTTGCGCTGAATGGCAACGTGCGGATTCCGGATTTAGAGATTGTTCGCGAAACGGCGCCGCTTTATCGTCTGACAAGCGCGCAAGCTGCCCAACTTATTGCGGGAGTCCGCAGCGTCGTCGCTCGCTGGGCTTCAGTCGCGCGTGACGCTGGCATGAGCAGGGGTGAGGTCGACCGTCTCGCCACCGCTTTTGAGCTTGCAGGCAGCCCAGCCTAGCGGTCGAGGGTTAGCTAGCTGGGAAGGAAAAGCTGTCCAAGACGAGCTGGAATGCTGAGTCGTTGCTGCCACCGGGCGCCTCTTCGAGCTCGTAGGTGTTGGTCTGGTGCTCGAAGACCACGATGACCGCGCCGTTCGCCGGGCCGGAATCGACCACCATGATCCGGTCGGCTTTGACGCCCGCCACCGTGGTTTGGGTCACCTGGTTCCCCCCGGCGAGACTGGTTTCGGCCTGGTCTTTGGGTCCCGCGACCACCCGGATCTCGATCGGCGGCGTAAAGGTGCCCGACGCCGGGACGTGGGCGGGCACGCTCGATGGCGTGCCAAAGGCGACCACGCTCACGGCGCCGCCGGACCCGGGCTCGGCGGTGTAATCGCGCGCGGTCCAGCCGTTCGGGAAGCAGAGATGGTAGCCAAGGGTGGTGTGCTGGTATCCCTGGCCGCTCTTGCAGCCGACCGATGATGAGGCGCTGGCTTGGAGTGGTGGCGCCGCGCCGGTGTCCTCGCCGCAGCCCGCGATCAGGGTAGCGGCAAGCAGGCTGAACAGCACCCCCAGGGAGCGGCTGCTGGCCACCGGGGAAGCCTACAGGAAACGATAACGGTGCGGGCCCTTGCGTTTAGTGAAAGATCGCGGTCGCCAGCCACCAGCACGCGAGCACGCCGACGACCGCCGGCACGATGCCGCCAAAGCGGGTGAGGAGGGCGACGATCTGAGCGGGGATCAACCAGAACACGGAGACCGGGTCGGCCTTGACGACGCCCACGCGCGCCTGTTCCGCCACCGGGCCCGCTTCTTCGTAGGACGGGAGCGCATGGGCGGCGAACGATAGTCCGAGCCAGAGCTGCACGCCCGTCATCCAGGTGGTGGGTAGGTGCAGGACGGTGCGCGGCGCCAGCGCGGGGGCCAGGCAGAGGATCGCAAAGATGAACAGAACAAGCGTCGGAATGTAGGCGATCGAAATCGCTGTCCCCAGCCATGGCGGCGCTTCATAGACGGTGTAGCCCGCTGGATCGTCGACGACAAAATACCTGACCTCATCGATCGCGAGGCCCGCGCGGTGGGCGACCGCAAACTGGATCGAGGTACGCAGTACCACCGCCGGGAAGCCGAAGAGGTGGATGGTGCGCGCGATCAGGAGCGGGAAGGCGCGGATCAGGCTGATACGGGCGGTGGCCCTGGCCAGTCGCAGGGTGTAGGGCGCGCCGCGCTTGACCGCGACACGAGCGACGCTGCCGCCGCGGTTCACGGCCACTCTGGCAACCGTGCCCAGCTGCCCGGCCCCCGATTTCAGGACCGGGGTTGCGGCCGCGCGCCAACGCGCCCAGGGGATGGCGCGCAGTCGGGTCAAGAGCTGGTCGTAGAGCGATGGAGGCAGGTCGGCCCTGGGTTGCGCCACCACCCACGCTGGCGTGCCTGCCGGGACGGGGGGCGTGGCCGGGGTGGCCGGCTGCTCGAAGGGCAGGTCTTCCTGGATCGGGTCGACGGCCCCGCTCATTTGGCGGTCACCTTCGGCGGGGTATTGGCCGCCGTGATCTTGGCCAGCAGCGCCGTCTGGTCGGAGGGCGTATCCAGGGTGATCGCGGGATCATAGCTCCGGGCCGTGTACCAGGCGCTGAGCCCGGCCTTAGTGTCCTTGTCGAGGAGGAAGCAATACGCCTCATACGCCCAGACCTTTGGCGAGTTCGGCACCGACTCCACCGCCTGTTCCATCTCGGAGGCGCAGCCGGCATAGTCCAGGGTGACGAGCCGTGCCTTGCCGTCCTGGTAATGCCGCATGCCGCTCCATGCTCCTGGGAGGCCGGCCGCCGCCATCAAGGTCAGCGCCAGGGTCACGCCCAGCACGCAGAGGACCCAGCCGGGCATATCGGGCAAGCCGCCGCGGGCGCGGCGGATCGGTTGGAGGGCGGCTTCGTACCGGAGCAGACGGTCGGCAATCTCCGCATCGGCAATCTCGGGCAGCGCCGGCCGGCGCAGTCGCTTGGCGTCGCGCAGCAGCATCACCGCTCCGGTCACGTCGCCGGCGGCATAGCGCAGGTCGGCCTTGAAGACCAGGGCGTCGCGAGCGGCAGGGTCGCCGCGCAAGGCGCGGTCGAGGTAGTCTTCGGCGACCGCCGTTTCCCGCTTCCAGTAGGCGATCATCCCCAGGCCGAGCAGGGCGGCGGCGTTCTTCGGTTCCCGGGCCAGGACGGTCTCGTACTCCGTGGTCGCCCCGACAAAGTCAGAAATCCGGATGCGCGCCAGGCCAAGCAGGCTGCGCGCATCGGTGAAGTCGGGATGGACCTCGATGATCTTGGCGAGCAGCGTCACCGCCGGCTGGGGGTCCTGGGCGCCGACGAACGCGTAGGCGAGGTAATAGGCCGCGTAGGCGTCATCGGGACGCTTGCGAACCTCGGCGGCCAGCAGTGGCAGGGCGCCTTCGAAGTCATGCCGGCGGATCAGCGCCAGGCCATCATTGATCGACATGTCCGGTGCCTAGCCCGAGTAACGCCTGAGTTCAAGCGTGCTTGCGGACCAGGGGCAGCGTGGTGGGCTAGGCGGCTTTATCGACCCAGCGTTCGGCGATAAAGGCCAGGAAGGCCCGGTCGAAGTCGAGGCCTTCCAGCTTGGTGGTGGCGGGCCAGGCCGAACGGACTTCCGACTGCAGCCGGCGGTACTCGTCCAGGTCGAGACTCTGGGCGAATTCCCAGGCGCGGGCGGCGAGCTCGGCGTTCAGGGGCTTCATCAGATTTCTCCTACTCCCTACAACGTTCCAACCCGGCAGAAGGATTCACGTCACGTTGTGTCACGCTACGTGCAAATCGCAAGAGGCGCTGGGCGATCGCGTCAATCGTGGCATGCGAGGGTTGGGACTGAAAGCCGCGATCATCATCGTCGGCGCCGGCGTGGTGATGGCCGTCCCCACACTGATGGTGCTGCGGAGCAACCCGACGGCGTCGATCGCGCCCGCCACCAGCTATCCCGCCCAGTCCGCCAGCGACGATGCCGACCTCCAGGCGCAGCGTGCCACGCGGATCGCACTCGCTAGGGCAACACCGACCGCGACCTTGGCGCCGACGCCGACCGCGGCCGCACCGGTCCACGGACCGGCAGCCGCACCGCCACCGCCAGCCCCCGCCGCTGTTCCGTCCTTCTCCCATGTCTTTGTGATCGTCATGGAAAATCACGAATACAACAGCGTGGTCGGTAATCCAGCCGCCCCCTATACCAACGGCCTCGTCAACAGCTATGGCCTGGCAACCAACTATTACGGGGCATCCCATCCGAGCCTGCCCAACTACCTCGCCCTCACCGCCGGCAGCACCTTCGGGATCGCCAGCGACTGCACCACCTGCTTCGTCAGCGCGACCAATATCGCAGACCAGGTGGAAGGCAGCGGTCGATCATGGAAGGCGTACATGGAAGACATGCCGGTGCCCTGCTACATGGGAGCTTCGTCCGGCAACTATGCCATGAAGCACAACCCGTTCATGTACTACAACGGCATCCGCAACAACTCAGCACGGTGCGCGGCCCACGTCGCGCCCTTCACACAGTTTTGGGTCGACATGAGCAGCGGCCACGTGCCCGACTTCGTGTGGATCACGCCCAACATGTGCAACGACACGCACGACTGTCCGGTCGGCACCGGCGATGCCTGGCTGCGGACCGTCGTGCCGACGATCACCGGCTCAGCCGCCTTCCGAAACGGTGGAGTGCTGTTCATCACCTGGGACGAGGGCTCGAGCAACGCCGGCTGCTGCAGTGGCAGCTGGGGCGGACACGTCGCCACCCTCGTCATCGCCCCGAACGCGATCGGCGGCTTTCGCTCGGCCGTTGCCGAGAATCACTACGGGCTGCTGCGCACCGTCGAAGACGGCTTCCACCTCAGCCACCTCGGGGCCGCTGGATGGGCGAGCAATCTTCCCCTGCGCGAGTACTTCCGCAACTAGCCCCCACCCTGCCCGTCGCCAGAGGCGGAGGGAGAACTGCCGAGCTGGCGGATCGGTTCGAGTGAGGCGAGGTCGTCGATCGATGACAGATCGCCGGGCGGGTCGCCGAGGAAGACGTTGCGGATCACGCGCCGCAGGATCTTGCCGTTGCGCGTCTTGGGCAGGCGCGGGATGACGTGCACCGCCGCCGGCTTGAAGGGCTTGCCCAGTAACCGTTCGATGCTGCGAGACACCGCCCCCGGGATCGCGGCGGGATCCGCGCCGGGCCGAGCGACGGTGAAGACCACCACCGATTGACCCTTGATCGGGTCGGGGACTCCGACGGCGGCCGCCTCCGCCGCGGCCGTGCCATCGAGGGCCGCGGCTTCGACCTCGGCCGGTCCCACCCGTTTGCCCGCGACCTTGATGGTGTCGTCGGATCGCCCGAGGATGTACCAGAGCCCATCCTTGTCGACCATCGCCCAATCGCCGTGCACCCAGATGTCGGGCCAGCGCGACCAGTAGGTCTCGAGGTAGCGCTGCGGGTCTTTCCAGAATCCGAGCGTCATCCCCAGGTACGGCTGGCGGATGACCAGCTCGCCCACCTCGCCCGTGACCGGCTGACCGCGGTCGTTGAAAACGGCGGCATCGATGCCGGGGATCGGGCCCGCGAAACTGCCCGGCTTCGAGGGGGTGAGGAAGTTTCCCGACAGCAGGCCGCCTCCGCACTCGGTCCCACCGGAGTAATTCATGATCGGGACCTGCTCGCGGCCGACCGTCTCGAACAGCCAGGTCCACGCTTCGGGGGTCCAGGGCTCGCCGGTCGACGCCAGCACGCGCAGCCGGGAGACGGGTCGCTGCGGGGCGGCCCGATCGCCCGATGCCATCAAGACTCGGGTGAGGGTGGGGGAGATGCCGAGGTGCGTGACGCCCTGATGGTCCGCCACGTCCCACACACGCCGTGGCTCTGGATAATCGGGAGCGCCGTCGTAGAAGACCGCGGTGCCGCCCAGCATCAGGCTGCCGTACACGAGCAACGGCCCCATCACCCAGCCCATGTCGGTCACCCACATCACGCGCTCACCCGGCCGGACGTCCATCCCGAGCGCCCAATCCTGCGCGGCCTTGATCGGGAGACCCGCGTGTCCATGCACCGTCCCCTTGGGGCGGCCGGTCGTGCCCGAGGTGTAGAGGAGCAACAACGGTTCATCCGGCCGCATTGCTTCCGTGGCCACCGGAGGACGCGGCAGGTCCAGATCCTCCCACGCGACCTCGCGGCCACCGTCCTTCGCCGTGTCGACACCCGCGCACCGCACCACGACGAGCCGGTCCAGGTCTGGCAGTCCGGCGGCGGCTTCCACGGCGATCGGCTTCATCAAGACCGGCCGGCCGCGCCGCACGGCGGCGTCCGCCGTGATCAGCACACGTGCCTGCGCATCGGACAACCGCTGACGGATGGCCTCCGCGCCGAAGCCCGAGAAGAGCGGCACCGCGACCGCCCCTAGCTTGGTACAGGCCAACAGCGCGACGGCATTCTCGATGACGAGCGGCAGGTAGAGCCCGACCGCAACCCCGCGCTCGACGCCGATCTCGCGCAGCCCGCTTGCGACCCGTTCCACTGTCTCATCGAGTTGCGCATAGGTCAGCTGCCTTGAGGTCCCCGCCTCGGTCTCGCCGATGATGGCGAGGCGGTCTGGATCCAACCGGCGGTAGCGGACCACCGCCGACTCATAGGCGTTCAACCGTCCGCCGGGGAACCACCGGGTCAGGGGAATGCCTGGTGATGTGTCCATGACCTCGCCATAGGGCGTCGACCACACGATGCCGAGATCCTTGACCAGCGCATCCCAGAACCAGCCTGGGTTCTGCGCGGCCTTCTGACAGAGCTCCGGGTAGCTGGTGCAGCCGAGCTCGTGCATGAAGCGCCACAGCCGGCTCTGGCGTGCCTGCTGTTCCGTCGGAGACCAAACCGGAGCCGCCACTGTCACTCGCCTTTCGTCCTGTCCCCGGTCCAAAAGCCCTCCGGATCGGCGCGCCGGATGTAAGCGAGCTCATCCGTGGAAGGCGGGGTTGTGGCCGCAACCGCGTCGTCGATCGCAATCGTGAAGCCGGTCGCGTCACGCACCTGCGCCGGGGTAACGCCAGGATGCAAGCTGACCGCTCGGACCTGCCCGCTCGAAAGATCGAAAACGCCAAGCGTCGTGATCAGGGTGGCAGGACCACCG
Source organism: Chloroflexota bacterium (assembly GCA_034666565.1). Taxonomy (GTDB): domain Bacteria; phylum Chloroflexota; class Dormibacteria; order CF-121; family CF-121; genus CF-13. The sequence continues at coordinate 233,224 of JAXDLN010000119.1, read as the reverse complement.
CGGCGCCGCCCGGGGAAATGCCCAGGGGATGTGATGTAGTCGACGCGCTCGCGAAAACGGCGCGGCTCGTGCTCCATGATCAAGACGGTTCGTCCCGCGAGCGAGGCGATATCGCCGCCCCCGCCGCTCCCCGGCAGGCGGACCAGCGAGCCGCTGCCGCTCGTTCGGGTGGTGTTGAGGTTGCCGTGCGGGTCGAGTTCCGCGCCGCCGATGAAGCCGACGTCGACTCGCCCCTGCTGCAGCAGGCTCATCACGTCGATGAGTCCAAGGCAGGCGATCGCCCCGACGATATTGGGCGGATCGCCCATGGTGTAGATGAAGGCCTCGGCGGGCCGATCGCGGATGACGCCGTTCTCGAAGAGGCCGACCGCGGTCGGAGCGTGGGTGGCCTTAGCCAGGCCGAAGCCGAGAAGCGGGAGGCGCATCCCAACGAACACGACCTCGCCGTCACGGATCTCGCGGGCGGCCGCCACCACCATCAACTCCCTGCGGGTATAGGTCGCGATCATGGCGCGAAATTGGCGGCGGCGGCGAGCCGGCGCTCGCGCACCTGCAGGCGCTCCACCGCGGCGTCTCCCATGTGCCGGAGGTAGGCGCGCCGATCGGGGAGATCGAGCACCCACTCCTTGAGCCAGGACTGATATCCGCCGAGGGTTTTTGACAGCCCGTGATAGCGGAGAAAGGTTTCGAAGTCGCGGTGCCAGTAGCCTTGCACGGAGGAGGGCAGCGCGCCACCGGGTTCCTCGACGACGGCGGTGACGAGGAAGCCGGGGATCATCGTGCGATTGGGATCGCTGCGGATCACGTCATCCGGAACGATCTCCTCGCAGACGACAATGGTGCGCCGCGCTGCATAGGCGGCCTCGACCGTGAGGCCGAGGTTGCCCCACAGATGTGCATTGCCGGACGCATCCGCGCGCTGGACGTGGATGATGGCTACGTCGGGTTTGATGGCACCGACCGCCAGCAGACCCGGTCCACCGAAGGGGTCCTCGATCGGCCGAATCCGAGGATGGCCGCGCACGATATCGCCACCGAGCCCGGTGAACGTCGGTAGGTAGGGAAGGCCCATCGCCGCTGCCTTGAGCGCCAGCCCGACGCTGAAGTTCGAATGGTCTTCCATCACGATGCGTCGGGGCTGGCCCTGCTCGTAGGCGCGCCGAAAGCCGTAGCCCGATCCGCCGGCGACGTTGCCCACCCAGGCGGCGATCACCTTCGCCACCGTGCCGGCCGCGATCAGCTGGTCGAAGGCCATATCGGAGATGGGCCCGATCAGCGTCAGGTCCCTTCGTCGCTGGCGGATGATCTCGTGCACGGCGGCGAACGGAATGCCGGATTCGAGCGCCAGCCCGAGCGCAACCGCCTCGCCGTCATGGACGTGTTCGGCGATCGCCTCCGCCAGTGAGCGACGCTTGGTGGTCAGCGGTGGCTCCAGGCGGGCGCCCGTTTTTCCAGGAACGCGCGGATCCCTTCCTCGGCGTCGCGCGAGGGCCCGACCGTCGCCCGGTAGGTCGCGACCGCGGCATCCAGCCGTTGCAGCAGCGCCGGCGCTCGCTGTCCGCGGGTGGCGGTGGTGAGAGCGCCAAGCGCGACCCCGCTGCGAGCGGCCAGGTCGGTTGCGACCCGATCGACCGTCTCCGCGAGCTGCGCCGCCGGCACGACCTGGGTCACCAGTCCGGCTGCCGCGGCGGCGGCCGCCGTGATCGATTCGCCGAGCAACAGCCGCATGGCTCGTGGGGCACCGCACATCTCCGGCAAGCAGGCGGCCGCCACCGGTGGGAACGCACCGAGCTTGATTTCCGGGAAGCCGAACATGGTGTCGTCGCCCGCCAGCACGACGTCACAGAGCAAGGCGAGCTCGGCCCCGCCACCGAGCGTCGACCCATGAATAGCGGCGATCGTCACCGGCTTCAGATTCAGGAGCAGTCGCGTATTCTCCCGGACTTCCGACAGCATTGCGTCCAGCCGGCCGGCCAGGTGATCCCGCACCTCGACGCCGGCCGAAAACGCCCCGGAGAGGGCGCTGCTGATCACCACGACCCGTATCGAGGTTGCGCCGCATTCGCGCAGCGCGTCATTGAGCCGTCGCAGCATCTCGATGTCGAACACGTTCAATGGTGGTCGATTCAGCGTGATCCGAGCGATCCCATCCTGGATCCGGACCGTGATCGAAACCGAAGACATTTCGGGTGCCGGCACCGTCGGTAATGCTAGTACGCTTGCTCCATGCAAACGTGTCCGCGATGTGAGCACCCGGTGGCGCCCGAGGCGCTCTTCTGCGCGCAATGCGGCGCCCAGCTCAAGGTGCAGCCGGTGCAGGGCGAGATCATCGACGGCACCGGGCGCTTTGCGAAGCAGAAGGCGATCAGCCCCGGTCGCGCCGCCCGCCTATCGATCGTCCCCGGCCTGGGACACTGGTATGCGGGCGCACCGCTCAAAGGCCTGGTGTTCTTCACCGCGATTCTGGGGCCGCTCGTGATCGGCACCGAGCTCGATCTGACGGGAATCGGAGCCGCGCTCGGGATTCCGCTCGACCTGGGCGGCCTGGGATTGTGGGCCTTCTGCGCGTACGACGCGTACCGTACGGCGCGACATCGCATGCGACCGCCGCCTGATCAAGCCGCCGCCGGTTGACCCGTCCCAAGCTGACGCAATGCCTCTCGCAAGCTTGCTCTCTTACTGTCGCTGGTGTGGCGAGGGAGCGGCGGGTCCTCTTGATCGAGGACGATGCGGACGTTGCGGCCCTCTACCTGCTGCAGCTTCGCCGCGACGGAATTCCTCTCGAGCACGCCCGCACCGGGGCGGAGGCGGATGCCTTCGTCCGCGACCGGGTGCCGGCGCTGATCCTCGTCGACCTCAAGCTGCCTGACGTCGACGGCCGGGAACTGGTCGAGCGCTGGGCTGGCGATCCCGTCTCCGGTGCGATCCCGATCTGGATCCTGAGCAACACCATGCCCGAGGACAACCTGTGGTGGCACGCGGCTCCCAACGTCCAGCGATACTTCCTGAAGTCAAAGGTAGTCCTGACGCGTCTCAGCCTCGAGATCCGCGCGACGCTGGGCCTGCCCTACGGCGAGCGGCTCAGCCAGCGAACCGCTAGCTGATCACCACGGCCTGCGGATAATTCATCGAATGGAAGTCGCGCCGCCGCAGCCGGAGCCGCAGCTGCGCTGGCTCGACCTTCTCCCGGTGCTCGTCTTCATCATCATGGGTGTCATCCTGGTGTTCGCCGGGCTTGCAGCGCTGGCGCGCCTCGACCGCTCCTTTACCCGGGCCAACATCGAGACGATCGTCCTGAGCGCAACCCTCGTCATCTACCTGGCCTTCGGCGCCGGGATCGCCGTCGCGCTGCGACGATTGCGCTCCCCGCTGGCGTTCCTCGGGTTGCGCTGGCCCACGCCGCGCGACCTCGGCCTGACCCTGGCACTGGTCGTCCCCTGGTACATCGGCATCGCGGTTGTGACCGCGCTCTCATCCGCCGTTCTGAATGGCGGCCGCCTGGTTCCGGGCAACACCCGCCAGCTCTTCATTCAGCATCCGCACGGCCTCGGCATTCTGCTGCTCGCCCTGCTGGTGACCGCCGTCGCGGCGCCCCTCTGTGAGGAGACGTTCTTTCGCGGCATGCTCTTCCGCTTGCTCCGGCGCCGACTCCCGCTCTGGGCAGCAGTGCTGCTGAGCGCGATGGCGTTTGGCCTGGCCCATGCAAGTCCCAGCGTCAGCGTCGCGCTGTTGCCGGTCTTCACCTACATGGGCATTGTGCTCGCTGCGGTCTACGCGTGGACCGGCTCGCTGACCAACACCGTTTTGCTGCACGGCCTCAACAACGCCGTCGGGACGGTGACCGTCTTCGCTCTGCTGTCGCGCTAGTCCATCTCGGTCGGGATCAGGGCCATCTTCTGGCGCGGCACGCGATCGACGACCACCTCGCAATGCGCATTCCGAACCACGTGCTCGGCCACCCGGCCCAGCGGGCTCTCATTTGGCCGGTTCTGGTGGCTGATCCCCATCACGATCAGATCGACGTTCTCCTCACGCGCGATCTCGACGATGCGGTGGCCAGCCTGGCGCGCGACGTTGACCTTGGTGCGGGGCTGGATCGCGTGTTGCGTGGCGATGAACGCGGCCGCATTGAGCGCCCGCTGGATCCTCGGGTCTTTCTCGGGCATGGCGAGCGGCGCCTGGAGCGGGATCTCGTGCACGTAGACGATCAACATTTCGGCTTTGTGGCCCTGGTTCAGGCGAGCCGCCAGCTCCACGGCCCGGACCGACGCACCGAGGTCGAGGATGGGGACCAGCACCTTGCGGATCGACTCCACCGACCGCACCGTGCTGGTGGCGCCGCGCGGCGCCGGCGGCGGAACCCGCAGCATCCAGCCGAGGGTGCCGGCCAGGCCGACCGTGAAGGCGACCGCCAGCGTGATACCGAGGGGACTGAGCGTGAGGCTCAATGCGGATGCCGCGCCGCCGCTTGGAGCCGCCAGGCGCCGAAGGCCAACAGGCCGACGCCGGCAACGGCATAGGGCACGGTATGTACCTCGATCAGGTCGCGCAGCAGGACCAGGATGCCCAGCAGCAGCGACGCGAAGCCGACGATTCGGGTGTAGCGGTAGGGCGTCATGCCGGCTTACTTCTCGAAGAAGCGCGCGACCTTCTCAGCGCCGATAGTCGTTGGACAGATGGTCTCGATGCCCAGGTCGGCGTAGAGATCGGCCCGGGCCGGGTCGTAGATCCGGCAGATGACCTTCTTGACGCCGAACTCATGCTGGGCCAGCTGGGCCGCCATGATGTTGGTGGTATCGGCGTTGGTCACCGCCACGAAGGCCTCGGCCCGGTCCGTCCCGGCGCGGCGGAGGATGTCCTCATCGACCGCCGAGCCGAAGACCATCTCGCCGGCGAAGTCTTCGCCCAGGCGGTTGAAGGCGGCTTCACTGGAATCGACCACGGCCACGTCGTCCCCCTCCTGGCTGAGCTGCCGGGCCAGGCTGGAGCCGACCCGTCCGCAGCCCACGATCACCGTACGCATATAACCTGAAACTATTCTAGGGTTCGTATCGTTTAGCGCCGAATTGGCGAGGGTATATACCGCCCAGCTTGCCCGGGGCGCGAGTGCGCCGGGGCCCCATATCCTTTAAGGAGTACTACGAGATGGCAAAGACCGTAGGCATCGACCTCGGAACCACGAACTCAGTCATCGCCGTCATGGAAGCCGGCGAGCCGGTGGTCATTCCGAACGCGGAGGGCGGTCGGACGACGCCGTCGGTCGTCGCCTTCACCAAATCCGGCGAACGCCTGGTGGGTCAGCTGGCCCGCCGGCAGGCCGCCGTCAACCCCGAGAACACCGTCTTCTCGATCAAGCGCTTCATGGGTCGCAAGTACGACGAAGTCGAGAACGAGCGGAAGATGGTGCCCTACAAGGTCGTCACCGGAAATGCCGGTCGGGTGGAAGTCGAGATCCAGGGGAAGCGCTACACCCCCGAGCAGATCTCGGCGATGATCCTCCAGAAGCTCAAGACTGACGCCGAGGCCTACCTCGGCGAGAAGGTCACGGACGCGGTCATCACCGTGCCCGCCTACTTCAATGACTCGCAGCGGCAGGCGACCAAGAACGCCGGCGAGATCGCCGGTCTCAACGTGGTACGCATCATCAACGAGCCCACGGCGGCGGCGCTCGCCTATGGCCTGGACAAGAAGGAGAACGAGAAGATCCTCGTCTTCGACCTCGGTGGCGGCACCTACGACGTCTCCGTGCTGGAGATCGGCGAAGGTGTGTTCGAAGTCAAGGCGACCAACGGCGATACCCACCTCGGTGGTGACGACTACGACCGCCGGCTGGTCGACTACATAGCCGACGAGTTCAAGAAAGAGCAGGGCATCGACCTCCGCCAGGACCGCCAGGCTCTGCAGCGACTGACCGAGGCCGCCGAGAAGGCGAAGATCGAGCTCTCCAGCCGCATGGAGACGGAGGTCAACCTGCCCTTCATCACGGCCGATCAGAATGGCCCAAAGCACCTCGACATCAAGATCACGCGCTCCAAGTTCGAGCAGCTGACGGCGGACCTCACCGAAAAGACGATCCTTCCGTTCAACGCGGCGCTCAAGGACGCCGGGCTGACCCCGGCCGACCTGAACGAGGTGATCCTCGTTGGTGGCGCGACCCGCATGCCGGCCATCCAGGAGCTGGTCAAGAAGCTGACCAACGGCAAGGAGCCCCATCGCGGCATCAACCCGGACGAGGTCGTCGCCGTCGGCGCCGCCATCCAGGCGGGCGTGCTCAAGGGCGAGGTCAAGGACGTCCTGCTGCTCGACGTGACGCCGCTCTCGCTCGGTCTCGAGACGCTCGGCGGGGTCAACACCAAGCTGATCGAACGCAACACCACCATTCCGACCTCGAAGAGCCAGGTGTTCTCGACCGCATCGGACAACCAGCCGTCGGTGGAGATTCATGTGCTGCAAGGCGAGCGCGAGATGGCGTCGGCGAACAAGACGCTCGGCAAGTTCCACCTGGACGGGATCGCGCCGGCACCCCGCGGCGTGCCGCAGGTCGAGGTCACCTTCGATATCGACGCCAACGGCATCCTCAATGTACGGGCCAAGGACCTTGGGACGGGCAAGGAGCAGAAGGTGACGATCACCGCCTCCACAACCTTGAACAAGGACGAGGTCTCGAAGATGGTGAGGGACGCCGAGGCGCACGCCGAAGAGGATCGCAAGCACCGCGAGGAGGTCGAGGCCCGCAACCAGGCGGATAGCCTCGTCTACCAGGCTGAGAAACAGCTGCAGGAGAATGGCGACAAGATCGAACCTGCCGTCCGCTCCGAGGTCGAGAGCAAGATCGAGCCGGTGAAGCAGGCGATCAAGGACAACGACGTCGAGCGCATGCGGTCAACCAGCCAGGAGCTGGCAACCGCGATGCAAAAGATCGGCGAAGCCGTCTACCGCCAGGCGCAGGGCGCCGGCGCCGGAGCCCAGTCGGCGACCGGCCCCGAAGGCTCCAAGCCCGGTAAGTCCGACGACGGCGATGTCGTCGACGCCGACTTCAAAGAGGTCTGACCAGGATTTTTTCCCCTCCCCCTCTGGGGGAGGGCGGGGTGGGGGCGGACCGTTTGGCGGCTGGCTCGTTTAAGGGATATTCTGAGTCGGGTAGACCCACACTATGCCGTTTCGCCCTGACCGATTAACCGAAAAGACCCAGGAGGCAATCCAGCAAGCGCAGTCGCTTGCGCAGGAAGCCCAGCACCAGGAGATCACGCCCGAGCACCTCTTGTACGCCTTGCTGCAGCAGCAGGACGGCACGGTTCGCCCCATCCTGCAGCAGATCGGCGTGGAACCATCGCGAGTCGAAGGCGAGCTGAAAGCCCAGCTCGACCGACTACCTAAGGTCTACGGCGCCGAGACCTACCTGGGTTCCCGGCTCCGCCGCCTGTTGGATTCGGCCTCGAACGAAATGGAGCGGCTCAAGGATGAGTACCTCTCCACCGAGCATCTGCTGCTCGCGATCATCGATGAGACGAACAGCGAGGGCGCCAAGATTTTGCAACGGGCCGGCGTCACCCGCGAGAAGGTGCTCGAAGCGCTCACCAAGGTGCGCGGCTCGACCAGGGTCACCGATGCATCGCCCGAATCCAAGTTCCAGGTGCTCGAAAAGTACACCCGCGACCTGACCGCGCTCGCCCGCGAAGGCAAGCTCGATCCGGTCATCGGCCGCGAGCAGGAGATCCGTCGCGTCATCCAGGTCCTCTCGCGCCGTACCAAGAACAACCCGGTGTTGATCGGCGAGGCCGGCGTTGGCAAGACGGCCATCGTCGAGGGACTTGCCCAGCGGATCGCGCAGGGTGATGTGCCCGAGTCGCTCAAAGACAAGCGCGTCCACTCGCTCGACCTCGGTTCGCTGATTGCCGGTACCAAGTACCGCGGCGAATTCGAAGACCGGCTGAAGGCCGTCCTGAAAGAGATCGAGTCATCGAACGGCAAGGTCATCCTCTTCATCGACGAGCTCCACACGCTCGTGGGTGCCGGGGCCGCCGAGGGTGCGATGGACGCCTCCAACCTGCTGAAGCCGGCGTTGGCTCGTGGCCAGCTCCGTTGCGTCGGCGCCACGACGCTCGACGAGTATCGAAAGTACATCGAAAAGGATGCGGCGCTCGAACGGCGCTTCCAGCCGATCTTCGTCGGCGAGCCATCGGTCGAAGACACCATCTCAATCCTTCGCGGTCTCAAGGAAAAGTACGAGGTCCATCACGGCGTGCGGATCACGGACTCCGCCATCGTGTCCGCCGCGGTGCTCTCACACCGCTACATCACCGACCGTTTCCTGCCGGATAAGGCGATCGACCTGATCGACGAGGCCGCCTCCAGCCTGCGCATGGAGATCGACAGCCTGCCCCAGGAGCTCGACGAGATCGAGCGCCAGATTCGACAGCTCGAGATCGAGCGGCAGGCGCTCAAGAAAGAGCAGGACCGTGCCTCGAAGGATCGGCTCACCGCGATCGAGAAGGAGCTCGCCAACCTGCAGGAACAGAGCAAAGTCATGCGGTCGCAGTGGCAGCAGGAGAAGGCGCTCATCCAATCGATCCGGGAGCTCAAGGCGCGACTCGAGCAGTTGCGCCTCGACGCCGAGCGCGCCGAGCGAATGGCGGATTTCGAAGCGGCCGCTCGCCTGAAGTACGGCGAGGTGCCCAAGGTCGTAAAGGACCTCGAGGCGAAGAACACCGAGCTCGTCGCCCTTCAGAAGGAGCATCGCCTTCTCAAGGAAGAGGTCGACGAAGAGGACATCGCCAAGATCGTGTCCCGCTGGACCGGCATCCCGGTGCAGAAGATGCTCGAAGGCGAAGTCCAGAAGCTGATCAAGATGGAGGAGCGGCTGCATGCGCGCGTGGTCGGCCAGGATGAGGCCGTCACGGCGGTCGCCAACGCGGTTCGCCGCGGCCGTGCCGGACTGAGCGATCCCAATCGACCGATCGGGTCGTTCATCTTCCTCGGACCGACCGGCGTGGGGAAGACCGAGCTGGCCCGCGCCCTTGCTGAATTCCTGTTCGACAACGAGCAGGCGATGGTCCGCATCGACATGTCCGAATACATGGAGAAGCACACCGTCGCGCGGCTCGTCGGCGCGCCCCCTGGCTACGTCGGCTACGAAGAGGGCGGTCAGCTCACCGAGGCGGTCCGCCGCCGACCCTACAGCGTCATCCTGTTCGACGAAATCGAGAAGGCGCACCCGGATGTGTTCAACATCCTGCTGCAGATCCTCGAGGACGGGCGCCTGACCGACGGCCAGGGCCGCACCGTCGACTTCCGGAATACCGTCATCATCATGACGTCGAACCTCGGCAGCCACATCCTGCAGGATCCGAGCCTGAGCGACGATGACAAGCAGAAGGCGGTCCTCGAAGCGGTGCGGCACAACTTCCGGCCCGAGTTCCTCAACCGCGTCGACGAGATCATCATCTTCAAGCCGCTGACGAGGGACCAGATCAAGCACATCGTCGATATCCAGCTCGAGCGGCTGCGCAAACGCCTCGGCGATCGGCGGATCACGTTGCAGTTAACGCCCGCCGCCATCGAGGTCATCGCCAACGAAGGCTACGACCCGACCTTCGGCGCCCGCCCCCTCAAGCGAGTCATCCAGCGCCGTATACAGGACCCACTCGCCATGGCGGTGCTCGACGGCAAGTTCCGCGAGGGCGACACCGTCCTGGTCGATGCCGTGGACGGTGCACTGATCCTGCGCAAAGCGGGTGCGCGGGAGCCTGCCGTCGTCGCCGCGGGTTCGTCGGACGGCTCGGAACCGTAAAATAGCCGAGCGCTGGCGAGCCGCCTTAGCTCAGCGGTAGAGCAATGGTTTCGTAAACCATCGGTCCGGGGTTCGAATCCCCGAGGCGGCTTTCTCTAACCTTCACTAAGCTTCGTCGGTGCGCACCATCTCGGCCCAGACCGCGCGACGGCTGGCGATCACGCGCCAGCGGTTGGCGGGACCAAGGAGCAAACCTAATGTCGAGGGGATCCTCGATGTCGTCAGGGATCTCGGCTGCCTGCAACTCGACCCCACCAGCGTGGTGGCGCCCAGCCACCAACTCGTTGTCTTCAGCCGGGTTGGACCTTACCAACAAAAACACCTCGACACGTTGCTCTGGGAAGAACGACGCCTGTTTGAAGCCTGGGCGCATGCCGCCTCGATCGTGCTCACCGAGCATTACCCGATTCACCGCTGGATCACTCGCCGCTACGCGTCGGGCAAATGGAGCTGGACGCCGCGAGCGCTGGGGTGGGTGAAGGCTAACGATGCGCTCCGCCGAAGAATCGTCCGTCAGGTACGCGAACATGGACCGCTGCCGTCGCGCGCGTTCGAGGACGCCTCGAGCGTTGGCTGGCAGTCGAGCGGATGGACCGGCAATCGCAACGTTGGCATGATGCTGGCCATCCTCTGGCGATCCGGAAAGTTGATGGTGGCAGGACGTCAGGGAGGGCAGAAGCTATGGGATTTCCCAGAGCGGTGCCTTCCTCCATGGACGCCAATGACGGCGCTGTCGGAGGCGGCCATCGTCCGTTGGGCAGCGGAAATCTCGTTGCGCGGTCTGGGCGTGGGACGCGCCGTGGATATCAGCCACCACTTCATTTCGTCGCATTATCCGAACCTCGCGTCGGCCTTGCTAAAGCTCGAGAAGCAGGGGCGTATCGTGTCGCTCAAGGTCACGGGCGCTCATCGATTGTGGCCGTCAACCTGGTACGTGCACGCCGAGGATCTCGCGGTGCTGGACCGCATCGAGGCGGGCGATTGGAGCCCGCGGACCACTCTGCTGTCCCCATTCGACAACCTGATCCGCGATCGAGCCAGGACGCGGCTGATGTTCGGATTCGATTTCAAAATGGAGATCTACGTCCCGGTGGTCGAGCGGCAATATGGCTACTACGTGATGCCAGTGTTGCACGAGGATCGAATCGTGGCGCGCGTGGACCCCGCCTTCGACCGCAAGTCGAAGCGGCTGTCGATTCGTGCCATCAGCATCGAGCCGGGGTGCGAGGATGCCAGCATCGCGCGATCCATTAAAGATGCCATTGCCCAGCTCGGTGCGTTCGTCGGCGCGAGTGCGATCGATTACGACCGCATACCGTCACGCTGGCGGCGGACGTTGAGCGCCTGACGGCGCCGCAAGGCGGAGGGAGATTCCGGGTTGTACGTACGTGGAGCGAGGTGGGGACCGCACGCCTGTGGCGGTGGGGAAGGGGATGGTCTTCGATCTCATCTGTCGGGGCTGTGGTGCGTGCGCGCAGCGGATCTGGGATCCAACCGACGCCGTCAGCGCCACGAGCTGCCCCGACTGCGATGCGGCGATGTCTGTGATCGGGATCGATTTCCCGGCGGGCCGCAAAGAAGTCGGCCTGACCCGCGTCCTCGAGGTCATCCAGGGCGCCGGCATCATGCCGGTGGCCGTCGAACGCCGCGCGCGCGGGCGTTTCCAGGCCGAAGCCGCCTGAAGAGGCACGCTCCGTAGGCCTAGAATGGCCGCGGATGACGGCGTTCTGGTTCTGGATCATCGTCGCCGTTGCCTTTGCGATCGCCGAAGTCATGACGGTCGCTTTCTTCGCCGTCTTTCTTAGTGTCGGGGCGCTCGCGGCCGCGGTCGTCAGCCTGCTCGGATTCGGTCTCCTGGTGCAGGCCATCGTGCTGGGGGTGATCGGGGTCGTCGGCATCTTCGCTGCCCGCCCCTTCCTGGTCGAGCGCCTGCACATCGGCCGCCGGCGACTCGAGTCCGGGGCGCAGAACATGGTCGGCCAGCGGGCGGTGCTGACCGATCCGATCCTTGCGTCCGGCCAACCGGGTCACGTCAAGATCGCCGGGGAGCTCTGGCCCGCCATCACCGAAGACGGCAGCCCATTGCCGGTCGCCACCCCGGTCATCGTCACCGATCTGCGCAGCACCGTCCTCGTTGTCCGCGCGGCGTCGCTGCCGCCCGCGTCGTCCCCGTCAATGCCGTCCGTCTGAGGAGAGGTGGAGAGATGTCAGCACCGCTAATTGTCGTCGCCGTTGTCGTCCTGCTCGTCTTCGTCATCATTGCCCGCACCGTCAACATCATCCAGCAGGGTTACGTCGGGATCGTCAAGCGCCTTGGCGAATTCCACTCCGTGCGGCAGCCTGGCGTGACGTTCCTCGTCCCTCTGGTCGACTCGATGTCTACGGTTGACATTCGAGAGACCCCGCGCACGGGTGATAAGCAGGACGTGATCACGCGCGACAACGTCACCGTCAGCGTGAATGCGACGATCTTCAGCCAGGTGGTGGACCCCAGGCTGGCGCTCTTCAGCGTCAGCAACTATTTCGTGGCCATCGACCAGCTGTCGCGCACGACCTTGCGCGCGATCTTCGGCGGGATGAGCCTGGACGATGCGCTCAGTCAGCGGGAACGGATCAATGCGCAGCTGCAGGCCCAGATGGAGTCGGTGACCGATAAATGGGGCATCCGGATCAATCGGATCGAGATCGTCGACATCACGCCGCCGCAGATGATCCTCAACGCCCTGGCCCTGCAGAAGACCGCCGACCAGGAGAAGCGTGCCTTCATCCTGAAATCGGAAGGGCAGCAGCAGTCGCAAATCAATATTGCGGACGGCCAGAAGCAGGCGCAGATCAAGACGGCCGAAGGCGACAAGCAGTCGGCCATCCTGCGGGCCGAGGGTCTGCGCCAGGCGACCATCCTCGAGGCGGAGGGCCGGGCGCAGGCGATCGCCAACGTCTACCAGGCGATCAAGTCCGCCGCCCCGGATCCCACGCTCGTTTCCATCCTGCAACTCGACACGCTGTCCAAGTTCGCGGCCAGCGAGAACACCAAGATTGTCGTACCCGTGGAGACCGCGGCCCTGCTGGGCGCCGTCCAGGCGATCCGCGGCGTGCTCGATGCCGCGCCCGCGGGCGGGAAGACATAGACCGGCCGGCTGCGACCGATATCTCCATCGGCGTTCTCGATCCGGCCGAGCATGACCTCGTCCGCCCGCTGCTACGCGAGCTCATGCTCGACGAACAACGGCACTACGACCATCCGCAGCTGAGCGAGGAGGAGATCGAGCACGACATCGCGACCGCACCCGGCCCGCGGTTCGCCGGCGAGAACATCATCCTCGCGGCCCGGGCGGCGGGAAAGGTCGTGGGTCTGTGCTGGTGTGTGCTCTTCAACCCGGGTACCGGCCTCGAGGCCGAGGTCGCCGAGGTTTACGTCGACGCCGCCTTCCGATCCCAGGGGATTGGCGGACGCCTCCTTCGCCACGCGGTGCAACTATTTCGTGAGCGAAACGTCACCTTTGCTGCCGTCTGGACTCGGGAGAACAATCCCAAGGCGGTGCGCCTCTACGAGGAGGCAGGATTCCGACGGACCGAGCAGTTGGTCCTTACGTGGCTTCCGCTGCCCGGTCGCTAAAAGATTCGAGCGTAGAATTGGGCTGAGTTCGATGGCCAGCGAACCTCAATTTTTCCCACCTCCGCCCGAACCGGCACCCCTGACACCGGTGCCGGTCGAGAAGCCTGCGCGGCCGCGCCGCCGGACCGGTTTTATCGCCGTCGTCCTGGTCAGTGCGATCATCGGTGGCCTGGTGGGCTCGGCGGCGACCATCCTGCTGGCCACGCGGCTGATCAAGGTGACGCCCTCGGGGACGGCCGTCGTAGCCCCGCTGGCACCGATTACCAATAACCTGACCGAGGAATCGGCCGTGATCAGTGTCGCGGCGCAGGCTGGAAAAGCCGTCGTCGAGATCAAGACGACGATTACCTCGCCCGACATGTTTCTTCAGCAAGAGCAGCATGGCATCGGGTCCGGATTCATCGTTCGCTCGGATGGATACATCGTCACCAACAATCACGTGGTCGAAAATGCCCGCCAGCTGCAGGTCATCCTGCGCGACCAGGCAAAGACGTACGACGCGCGTGTCGTCGGCACCAGTCCCGAAGATGACGTCGCCGTCCTCAAGATCGATGCGCAGGACTTGCCCGCCCTGAGCTGGGGCGACTCGAGCGCACTCAAGGTGGGGCAGCTCGCGATCGCCATCGGGAGCCCGCTCGGCCAGCAGAACAGCGTAACCAAGGGAGTTATTAGCGCCCTCCACCGCTTCATCTCGATACCGAATGCGTCCACCGGCCAGGTGGAAAACATCCTGAACGCCATCCAGACCGACGCCCAGATCAACCCGGGAAACAGCGGCGGTCCCCTGTTGAACTCGGCGGGCCAGGTGGTTGGCGTGAACTTTGCGATCGAGCAGGCGCAGGCCGGCCCCGGCCTCGGCTTCGCCCTCGACGGCAACGCTGCCCGGGATATCGCCAACCAGCTGGTCCAGACCGGACACGTCAACCGGCCGTTCCTCGGGGTGACCTACAACCAGCTCGACGAGACCGCTGCCGCCGCGAATGGGCTGGTCGTCGGCGCCGTCGTCACGGCGATCACGGCCGGATCGCCGGCGGACCACGCGGGGATCAAGGTCAACGATGTCATCACCAAGGTGAACGACCAAACGATCGACGATCAACATCCACTGAAGGACGTCCTGCGCCAGTACGCACCGGGCACCAAGATCACCGTGGCGGTCTACCGCGGCGGGAAGACCCAGACGCTCCAGGTTACGCTCGGAACGCACCCCTGATCGCGTCACCGCCCAGGTCTCCCTCGTCGATCATCGATCAGGCGGTTCGCCAGGCGGTTACGTCGATCAGTGGCTGGCCGGCCTCGACCACCCTGCCGGCGGTGCTGGTTGAGCGAGCGCAGAACCCGGCCCATGGCGATTACTCGGTCACGCTACCGCTGAAGCTTGCCCGGACGCTCCACCGGTCGCCGATGGCGATCGCGACCGAGCTGTCAACCGCGATGGCCCTGCCGCCCTCACTCGGCCGCGTCGCGCTGGCCGCACCGGGGTTCATCAATATCACCCTGGAGCCGGCCTGGCTGCAGATGCAACTGGCGCCTATTGCCGACGCGGGCGAACACTGGGGGAGGAGTGAGGTCGGGCAAGGGAAGCGCGTGCAGGTTGAGTTCGTGAGCTCCAATCCGACCGGGCCGATGCTGTTCAGTCACGCGCGCGGCGCAGTCGTCGGCGATGTCGTGGCCAGGGTGGTGGATGCGGCGGGCTTTCGCGTCCAGCGCGAGTACTACGTCAATGACAAGGGTCGGCAGGTTCGTCTGTTTGGGGAATCGATTGCCGCCCGCATGCAGGACCTGCCCGTGCCCGAGGGCGGATATAGCGGCAGCTACATCGACGAGATTGGCCGCGAGGCCGCCAGCAACGGGCTGACAGCGGAACCAACAGCGCTTGCCGAATTCGGCATGAAATGGGTTCAACAGCGCATCACCGATGACCTTTCGCGACTGTCCATCCGTCATGACAACTTCTTCTCGGAGAGCAGCCTCTACAACGGTTGGGACCAGGACACCATGGGCAAGCTCCGTGAGCTGGGACGCATCGAGGAGAAGGACGGCGCGATTTGGTTCAAGACCGACGGCGAGAAAAACGAGGTCCTGATCAAGCGCGACGGCTATCCAACCTACTTCTGGTCCGACATCCTCTACCACCGCGACAAGTTTGAGAAGCGGGGCTACGACCGCGTGGTTGATGTCTGGGGCGCCGACCATCAGGGTCAGGTCGGACGGGTCAAGGAGGCCCTCGCCGTGCTCGGGATCGATCCAGCGCGGTTGTCCGTCTTGCTCGTCCAGCTCGTCTCGGTGAAGCGCGGCGAGGAAACGGTGCGGATGTCGCGCCGCGCTGGCGTCGGCATCTCCCTGAAGGAAATGCTGGACGAGGTCGGCCCCGATGCGGTGCGCTACTTCTTTCTCCTGCGCTCGGCCGACGCCCAGATGGAATTCGACGTCGAGCTTGCGCGTCGGCAGTCGAGTGAAAACCCCGTCTATTACGCGCAGTACGCCCATGCCCGGCTAGCCAACGTGCTCAAGCTGGGCGGCGACGTCGTGGGCCCGACCGCGCTGGAGCGATTGAGCTCGGAGTGGGAGCTGGAGCTGATGCGGGTCATGATGCGCTGGCCGGATGTGGTGCACGAGTCGGCGGAGGCGCTCGAGCCGCATCGCCTGGCCTTCTTCACGGATGACCTGGCGGCCGCGATCCACCGCTTCTACAAGAACTGCCGAGTGGTAACCGACGATGCGCCGCTCACCGCCGCCCGGTTGCTGCTATCGCGCGCGGCGCGCGTCACGATCGCCAACGCGCTTGGGCTGATGGGCGTTTCGGCACCCGACCGCATGTAGACTACGGGCCGATGGAAATCACCTATTTCGGCCTGAACGCCGTGCGCCTTCGCGGCCGCGAGGCCACCGTGATGATCGACCCCTACGAGCCCAAGCTCGGCCTCTCGCCGGTCCGGCTGAACGTGCAAATCGTGATCTTCACCCACGACGATCCGACCCACTTCAGCCTCCAGGGACTGTCCGGCGAGCCGCACGTCGTGACCGGTGCCGGCGAGTTCGAGATCAAGGGGGTCGCGATGACCGGCACCCAGACCTACCATGACGCCAAGAAGGGGGCGGAGCGGGGAAAGAATTTCGCCTACACCGTCGAGGTCGATGACCTTCGGATCTGTCATCTCGGTCACCTCGGGCATGCGCTCAGCGAGGACCAGTTGGAAGGGATCGGCAGCAAGATCGATGTGCTGTTCGTGCCGATTGGCGGCGGCAGTCACATCAACTCCGCGCAAGCCACGGAGATCGTCAACCAGATCGAGCCGAAACTGGTGATCCCGATCTCTTACAAACTGCCTGGCCTTACGCTGCTCGCGCAAAACCTCGAAGGCCTCGACAAGTTCGCGAAAGAGATGGGCGCGACCGACCTCACGCCGCAGCCCAAGCTCCAAATCTCAACGACGCCGTCGGTCGAAGAGACCAAGCTCGTCATCCTCGAGCCGCGCGGCGCCACGGCGAACGCCACGGTCGATTAGCTAGCCGGCGGCTTCCTGCGGCTGGCGAGCCTGCGCGTCGGACTGTTGCGCGGCGCGGGCGCGCTCCAGGCGGACCGCGCTGTCGATCAGGCCGAGGTGGCTGTACGCCTGCGGGAAGTTGCCGCGGGGTGCGCCCGACGCCGGGTCGTTGCCCTCGGCCAGCAAGCCCAGCGGTGATGAAAGCGCGATCAACTCACTCAGCTGGCGCTCCGCGGCGTCCAGGTGGTTCAAGCCGATCAGCCCATCCACGTACCAGAAGCTGCAGAGCAGGAAGGCGGCGCTCAGGTAGCCCTGATCATCCTTGCAGTCGTAGCGGCGAACATAGGGGCCGTTCAGCAGCCGCTGGCTCAGGGTTTCGATGGTGGCGCGCATACGGGGGTCGGTCGCCGGCAAGAACCCGAGCACCGGCATCTGCAGCACGGCGGCGTCCAGGCATTCATCGTCGTAGGCCTGCGTGAAGGCGCCGATCTTCGGATTCCAGGCACGCACTTCAATCTCGTTGCGCAGATCCCCGGCCTGCTGCTCCCAGACCGCCAGGTGCTCCGTGTTGCCGGTGCCCTTGGCCAGGGTAATCGCCCGGTCGAGGGCCACCCAGCACCACAGCTTGCTATGAGTGTGATGCTTGCGCTCGCCCTGGAATTCCCAGATCCCATTGTCCGGCTCCCGGCTTAAATCCCAGACGCCGTCCGCCAGGCGCTCGATCACGTGCCAGAGCTTGGTGGAAATGAAGCCGCCCTTGCGCTGATAGACCGCCATGCAGTCGATCACGGCGCCAAAGACGTCGAGCTGCCGCTGGCCGGCGGCGCGGTTGCCGATGCGAACCGGCCGGGCGCCGTCGAAGCCTGCCAGGTGCTCGAGGTATTGCTCGGGCAGATGCGGGTCGCCATCTACGCGATAAAGAATCTGCATCGCAAAGTCATGGTCGTAGGCACGGTCGCGGATCCAGTTGATGAAGTCGACCGCCTCCTGCTCGAAGCCGGTGCGGAAGAGTGCGGCGATGCCATAGGACGCATCACGAAGCCAGCAATAGCGGTAATCCCAGTTGCGATCGCCACCCGGATCTTCCGGAATGGAGGTCGTCGGCGCGGCGCACAACGCACCGGTTGGGGCGTAGGTCAACAACTTGATCACGAGCGCTGAGCGCCGCACGGCGTCTTGAAATGGTCCCTGGTAGAGACATTGCTCGAGCCATCCGACCCAGAAGGCGCGGGTGCGCTCGGCGAGCTCGGTGGCGTCGCTGCTGCTGGGGAATTTCCGGCCGAGGGCGAAGTAGCGCTCGCCGAACCCCAGCGTCAGCCACACTTGCGGGCCGGGCTCGAGGGTGAAGCGGAAGACATAGCGCGGTCGACCGTCGATGACCTCCACGTTGCCGTGCAGTGGCATGGTGGAGGAGAGGATCACCTCCTGCGACCCACCAGAGGCGATCACGATACCCTCGCGCTCGGCGAAGCTGGTGCGTGCGCGACCGTACGCCGGCGCCGGGTCGAGGATGCATTCGACCTCCACCGGTCCGCCGCGGGCCTCGAGGCCGCGGCAGATTCGCTTCAGCGAGAGGAAGCGCTCGCCTTCGTTGAAGCAGGGCATGAAATCGGTCACGACCAACGTCCCTTCGGCGCGATGGAAGGTGGTGGTCAGGATGTTGGTGTCGCGGATGTAGGCCTGCTCGCCGGTCGGTACGGGGTTGACCGGGGCAATGCGGAAGCTGCCGCCGCGCTGCCGGTCGAGGATCGCCGCGAAGATGGAGGGCGAGTCGAAACGCGGGTAGCAGAACCAGTCGATGGCGCCGCTGGTCGAGACCAGGGCGGCGGTTTCACAATTACCGATCAGTCCGTAGGGATACACTGCTTGACCTTATGAGCTTAGAGCCAACGAGTCAAACGTCCGGTGTCTAATCAAACCAACGAAGGGTAGCGTTAAAAACTGGCTCGCGCAACGCGCCGCTCCAGCGTAGAATAGAATCCCGGTGCCGAAGTACGTCTTCGTGACCGGTGGTGTGGTTTCCTCGATCGGCAAGGGGATCACGGCGGCGTCCATAGGGACCATCCTGAAGGCCCGCGGCCTGAACGTCTCCCTCCAAAAGCTGGATCCCTACATCAACATCGATCCTGGCACCATGTCGCCGTACCAGCACGGCGAGGTCTTTGTCACCGACGATGGGGCTGAGACCGATCTGGACCTCGGCCATTACGAGCGCTTCATCGACGCCAACCTCAGCAAAGCGAGCAACGTCACTACCGGCAAGATCTATGCCGAGGTCATCGCCAAGGAGCGTCGCGGCGATTACCTGGGCGGCACGGTGCAGGTCATCCCACACGTGACCAACGAGATCAAGGAACGAATCACGCGGGTAACCTGGGAGGACAATCCCGACGTCGTCATCGTGGAGGTTGGTGGCACGGTCGGTGACATCGAATCGTTGCCCTTCCTCGAAGCGATCCGGCAGTTGAAGAACGACCTCGGCCGCAAGAACGTCTTTTATGTGCACCTGACGCTGGTGCCCTTCATCGAGGCCTCCGAGGAGTTCAAGAGCAAGCCCACCCAGCACAGCGTCGCCGCCCTGCGCAGCATCGGCATCCAGCCCGACGCCATCGTCTGCCGCTCGGCGAGGGAGATCAGCGTCGCGCTCAAAGACAAGATCGCCCTGTTCTGCGACGTCGATCGCCGCGCGGTCATCTCGGTTCCCGATGCGGACTCGATCTACGAAGTGCCGCTCATGCTCGAAGAGTCAGGTCTTGGAAACGTGATCGTCGAGGCGCTCGACGCGCCGGCGTCGGCGCCCGACCTCAGTGACTGGAAGGAGCTGGTGCATCGCATCCAGCATCCGGCGGGCAGCGTCCGCATCGGGGTGGTGGGAAAGTATCTACCGGCGCCCGATGCCTACATCAGTGTCACTGAAGCGCTGCGCCACGCGGGGGTGCACCACAACCTCCGGGTCGATATCAAATGGATCGCCTCCGAAACCCTGGAGGCCGGGGATCTGCGGGCCCTCGACGACGTCGACGGCGTCGTGGTTCCGGGTGGATTCGGTCATCGCGGCATCGAGGGGAAGATTGCCGCGGCCCGCTTCGCCCGGACCTCGCTCACCCCCTACCTCGGCCTCTGCCTTGGCATGCAATGCGCCGTCATCGAGTTCGGCCGCGACAAGCTCGGCGACGCGGACGCGAACAGCACCGAGTTCAATGCCTTCACCAGCCATCCGGTGATCGATCTCCTCCCCGAGCAGCGCGACGTCGCCGACAAGGGCGGCACCATGCGGCTCGGCCTCTACCCCTGCAAGCTGCAGCCGGGCACCCTGGCCGGAGACGCGTACGGCGAGCCGGTCGTATACGAACGCCACCGGCATCGCTTCGAGTTCAACAACGCCTACCGGGAGGCGATGTGGGAGGCGGGGATGATCTTCTCCGGAACCTCGCCCAATGATCGGCTGGTGGAAATCATCGAGCTGCGCGACCACCCCTGGTTCGTGGCCTCGCAATTCCATCCGGAATTCCGCTCGCGGCCGAACCGTCCACACCCGCTCTTTCGGGACTTCGTCGCCGCGGCCGCAGTCAAGGCGGGCGCGCTGCCGGCCGACGGGACGGTGGCGAAGCCGGCGGTCTCTACGGATAAGACGTCGCAGAGCGCGTGAGATCTGACGTCTCGACGCCTTCCTCTGGCGGCATCGCTGCGCCGCGCACGGTCCAACCGAACCTCGGACTCGAGCTGGTGCGGGCGACCGAAGCCGCGGCTCTCTCGGCGGGTCGCTGGATGGGCAACCTCGATCGCGAGGGCATCCGGGCAACCGCCGGGAAGGCGATGCGCGAGGCACTCCAGGGTGTCCACATGAAGGGCACGATCGTCATCGGCGAGGAGCCGGCATCGGCGCCGCTGGCTCTCGGTCAACCCGCCGGGGACGGCATCGGTGACCCCTGCGATGTCGCGCTCAAGCCGATCGACGGCTCGACCCTGGTGGCGAAGGGGCTTCCCAACGCCGTGTCAGTGATCGCCACCGCCGAGCGCGGGTCGCTGCTGCGCGCCCCCGTCGGTATGTACGCGGAGAAGATCGCGGTCGGCCCGGACGCCCGGGGCTCGATCGATGTGACCGATTCGGTCGAGAACAACCTGCAGCGGGTTGCCTTCGCCAAGAAGGTGCAGGTTTCGGATCTGACGGTCGTCATGCTCGACCGCCCGCGCCACGAGGCCCTGATGGATCAGGTGCGCCAGGTCGGCGCCCGCATCACGCTGCTCAGTGATGGCGATATCGCCGCGGCGATCATGGCGACGCTGGAAGGCACCGGGATCGACGTAATGCTGGGCGTGGGCGGCCTGCCGGAGGCGGTGCTGGCCGCATGCGCCCTGAAGTGTCTGGGCGGTGACCTACAGTGCCGGCTATGGCTCCGCTCTCGCGATGACGAGGAGAAGGCGCGCGCGGCCGGCTTCGAGGAGCTGCGCCGCGTGTACGGCGTCGACGACATCGTCCGGGGCGACGACGTCGCCTTCGCCGCGACCGGTGTCACCGACGGCGAGTTCCTGCACGGGGCCATCTACCACCACTTCTGGGCCGAGACCGAGTCGATGGTCTTCCGCAGCAAGAGCGGGACGGTCCGCCACCTGAATACGAAGCACCATTACGCGCTCAAGTCGGTCGAGGGCGCCCACCGGAAAGTTCGCTAGGGGTTTGGGAGGAAGTGTGCAAATGGTGGTGTTTGGGTTGACGCCCAGACCAAAAGTCGGCTAGACTGCCCGAGTTTTGGCAAGGGGAATCCCAAGACTAGCGGCCCACGGCTGGGCGCTCGCGCTGGCGTGTCTTGTGCTTCTGCTGGCACCGCTTGCGTTCAAGCATCCGATCGCCGAGGCCCAGGCCACGGCTGGCAGCGCGCCGGTCGTGATGAACTGGCAGGGCGAGTCGGCGCTTCGCCACCCCGCGACCGCCGCGCAGGCGAGTGCGGTTCTGCCCGTGGGCCATCACCAGGGCGGGACCACGGATGGCCTGGCCGCAGACATCAACGTCGATCCCCTCACGCAGCCGGCGAGCGCCTCGGATCCCGGCGGCAGCCGTCAGCAGGTCATCCGGTTCGTCTGGCCGACCCACGGCGTCATCACCCAGTCCTTCTGGCAATACCACCCGGGCATCGATATCGCCAACGATGTCGGCACCCAGGAGGTCGCGACCGCCGGGGGGCAGGTGGTCTTCGCCGGCTGGGGCTCATACGGAATCTACGTTGAGATCGACCACGGCAACGGTTTCCATTCGATCTACGGTCACATGTCAGCGGTGTTGGTCAAGACCGGCGATGCGGTGGCGCAGGGCCAGCGCATCGGATTGATGGGCGCGACCGGACGTGCCAGCGGCCCGCACCTCCACTTCGAAATTCGCTACCAGGGCGTCCCGCAAAACCCGATCGACCTCCTTCCATAGCGCGTATGTCGATAAGGTAGACGGCGTGCAGCGGCTCCTCTATGCGTCCGCCACCGGCCGGTTACGCGTGCATCGCTCCCTCGAGCCGGTCGCCCGCACCGGTTGGGAGATCGCTGTAGCCGATCGGCTGATTCCGATGCCGGCCGGGACCACGCTGATGCACTTGCCTGGTCGGTTCGCCCTGGGACGAACGGCCGCCGGGTCGACGGTGCGTGTCGACGAGGAGGATGCGGTGGCGGTTGCCGCGGTCCTGCCGCCCGGATACCTGCGGACCTGGCTGCCTGCCTACGGGGACGATGGCCGGCCCCCGGTGCTGCCCCTCTTCGGTTACGCGGCGGTTGCCGCCGTCGATGGCGAGCCACACGTCGCTGCCATGCGGACCGATCGCTGGATCGCATGGGACCCGCAAGCTCAGGACCGGCAGCACGTCGACCGGGGGATCCGCGAGGGACAGCGGGCCCTCCCTGACAGCCGGTTGCTCCGCCACCTCGAGACCTGCGCCACCGACTATCGGTGCCTGACCGCGCAGAACGTGTTCCTGCGTCGTGGTGAAGGGGCGATCCCGGTCTCGCCCGCGTGCAACGCGGCCTGCCTGGGCTGCATCTCCGAGCAGTGGGGCGACGTGGCTTCACCGCAGACGCGCCTCGGCTTCGCGCCCGCCGCTACCGAAATCGCCGAACTCGCCGCCTGGCATCTGAGCGCCAGTCACGCGAACTTCGTCAGCTTCGGCCAGGGATGCGAAGGTGAGCCCTTGACCCGCGGCGCCGCCCTGGTCGACGCGACCCGCCGCATCCGGTCGGCCTGGCCGCAGGCCACCATCCATATCAATACCAATGGGTCGCGTCCTGCTGTGCTCCGCCGCCTGGTCGATGCTGGATTGAACTCAGTCCGGATCAGCATCTTCAGCCTCGACGACAAACGATTCCGCGCCTACTACCGGCCGGTCGGGTACGGACTCGAGCAGGTTGCGCAGTGCGCGGAGCTGGTGGCCGCGGCCGGCGGCCAGGTCACGATCAATCTGCTGACCTTCCCCGGGATCAGCGACGCGCCGTCAGAGCTCGCGGCGCTGGTCGCCTTCGTCAAGGAGCACGGTGTGCACCAGGTGCAGCTGCGGAGCCTGAATGTCGATCCGCACTGGCTGTTAGCGCAGATCCCGGATCCGACACGGGGCATTGGCATGCGCGCCTTTGTCCGTGAACTCACGGCGCGCTGCCCAGGGTTGGCGCTCGGGAATTTCACCCGGCCGTGGCCGGTTCGTGAGGCTGGGGGCCGATTAAAAGCGGCGTCCGCTGGGCATGCTTTAGCTGGTGGCTGATCTCTATTCGCCGAACGACCCCCACATGGGGACCGCGGACTACGGCCACGGCACCGATCGGCCGGTGCAGGCCGACATCCCGGCACAGCCCGGCAGCAACCGCGGTCGCCGCAACGGCGTGGCGGCGGGCTTCCTCGCCTTTCTCGGGCTGGTCCTGAGCAAGCTGTCCTACATCGGGCTGTTCGCCCTCAAGTTCAAGGGCCTTCTGGTCACCGTCATCTCGACCGGCGTGACCGCCTTGATCTACGCGCAGCTCTTCGGTTGGGCCTTCGGCGTCGGGATCGTCCTCCTCATCCTGGTCCATGAAAGCGGTCACGTCGTGGTGGCCCGCATCATGGGGTTGCCCGTCACCCTTCCGGTCATGATCCCCTTCCTCGGCGCCTTCGTCAGCATGAAGCAACAGCCGCGCAGCGTCGCCCAGGAGTCGATCATGGCGATCGGCGGTCCGGTCCTTGGGTCGATCGCCGCCGGCCTGTGCTACCTCGGCTACCTGTCCACGCCGGACTCGAGCACCGGTCAGCTGCTCCGGGCGCTCGCGTACTTCGGTTTTCTGATCAACCTGTTCAACCTGATCCCGCTGACGCCGCTGGACGGCGGCCGGGTAACGTCGTTGCTTTCGAAATGGTTCAACGTGGCAGGGCTTTTGATCGCGGCTGGCCTGCTGCTTTTCGAGATGCAGTCCGGGACGTCGGTGAGCCCGGTACTCTTCCTGGTCCTCATCTTCGGGGCCTTCGCCACCTGGCAGCGGTTTCGGTCGACTGTCCTGAACCCGGCGTATTACGCGGTTGCCCCTGAGACCAAGGTCATCGTTGGATCGCTTTACCTGGCGTTACTGTTCGCCCTGGGACTGGGGATGCTCCAGACCTCGGCGATCTTGAGCTTGAGATAGAATAGGGAGCCCCATGAAAGCCACCATCCATCCAACCTACTACCACGACGCGGTTGTGACCTGCCTCTGCGGCAACAAGTTCACGACCGGCTCGACGCAGAAAGAGCTCAAGACCGAGGTCTGCTCGGTATGCCACCCCTTCTTTTCCGGCCAGCAGCGGATCGTCGATACCCAGGGCCGCGTCGACCGGTTCCAGCAGCGCCAGCAGCGGAAGAGATAAGCCGCGTTGTCGTTGGGCCCTGTGTGGCCCAGGGAATCGCGCAGGGACTAGGATGAGCGCGGCGGTGAGCCAGGACAAGTTCTTCTACGGCGGCCAGGCCGTGCTCGAAGGCGTCATGATGCGCGGCCGCACCACCTATGCGGTGGCCGTCCGTAAGCCGGACGGCGAGATCCAGGTCCTGCGCGAGCGCTTGCTCTCCATCATCTACACCCACCCGATCTGGAAGCTGCCGCTGCTGCGCGGCCTCGCCGGACTCTGGGAACAGCTCCACCTGGGCATGAAGGCGTTGATGTGGTCGGCGAACATCCAGGCTGCCGCCGAACAGGTGGAGCTGAGCGCTAACGCCATCCGCGTCACGATGGGGATTGCGATCGTGGGCGCGTTGCTCTTTTTCCTGGGCGTGCCGCTGCTCGCCGCCGGATTCCTGAGTCGGGGCCACAGCAACCTTTTCTTCGGGATCGTGGACGGTGTGGTGCGGATCGCCCTGCTGCTGCTCTACCTCTATGCGATCTCCTTCAAGTCCGAGATCGCTCGCCTCTTCGCCTACCACGGGGCGGAGCACAAGACGATCAATGCTTACGAGGCCGGCTTAGCGCTCGACGTGCCGAACGTGCGGACCCAGAGCACGCTGCACCCGCGCTGCGGCACCGGGTTCTTGCTGGCGGTCATGGTCGTGAGCGCTTTCGTCTTTGGCCTGGTGGGTCGTCCGGCCCTGCCGCTGTTACTCCTCTCGCGGATCGTGCTGATCCCGGTGATCGCCATGCTGGCCTACGAGTTCATTCGGTTTGCCGGCCGGCACCGGAACAATCCGGTCATCAAGGTGCTCATCCTTCCGTTCTTGCTGACGCAGAAGCTGACGACTCGCGAGCCGGACGACCGGCAGATCGAGGTGGCGCTGGCGGCCTTCAACGGAGCCCGTCAGGAGGAGAAAGAGGCCGCGGCCTGATGTTCGAACAGCTCGAAGCCGTTCGGGCCCGGTACAACGCCATCACCGAGCGGCTGGCCGATCCTGCAGTTCACGCCGACCTCAAAGAGCTCCAGCGACTCAGCAAAGAGCAGGCTCAACTTCGCGACCTGGTCCAACTCTATGAGGCCTATCGTCGCGCCGAGCGCGGGATGACCGAGGCCCGTGAACTGGCGGAGCAGGAGCGAGATCCCGAGATGCAGGCCTATGCCCGGCAGGAATTCGACAAGCAACAGGCGGAGCGCGATCGCCTCGACGGCGAACTCAAGATCGCGCTGGTGCCGAAAGATCCAACCGACGACAAAGACGTCATCGTCGAGATTCGCCAGGGGACCGGTGGGGATGAGGCGGGATTGTTTGCGGCCGACCTCTTCAAGATGTACAGCCGGTATGCGGAGTCGCGGCGGTGGAAGGTCGACCTGCTTTCCGAGAGCCCCACTGAGCGTGGCGGCTTCAAAGAGGTGGTCTTCGAGATTCGCGGCCGCGGCGCCTACTCGCGGCTGAAATTCGAGAATGGGGTGCACCGCGTGCAGCGGGTGCCAGAGACCGAGGCGCAGGGACGCATTCACACTTCGACGGCCACGGTGGTGGTGATGCCCGAGGCCGAGGACGTCGACGTCGTCATCAATCCCGAGCGGCTCAAGGTCGATGTCTACCGTTCGGGTGGGCACGGTGGGCAGAGCGTCAACACCACGGACTCGGCGGTCCGCCTCACCTACACGCCTGAGGACGGAGGTGCACCGATCGTGGTCACCTGCCAGGACGAGCGCTCGCAGCTCAAGAACAAGGCCAAGGCGGAAAAGGTGCTGATGGCCCGGCTGCTCGACCGCCAGATGGCACAGCAGCAGGAGGCGCTGACCGAGGTTCGCCGCTCAGCCGTCGGCTCCGGCGACCGCAGCGAAAAGGTTCGTACCTATAACTATCCTGAGGGACGGATCACCGACCACCGGATCGACTTCAAGTACTACAAGCTCCCCCAGTTCGTCGAGGCGGGCGATCTCGACCCGGTGATCGATCGGTTGATTGCCTGGGACCAGAGCAACCGCCTGAGCGAGCCGCCAAATGGCGCCGCCCGCAACTAACGCCGGCCGGGTCAAGGCGCAGCTCGCGAAGACACGGGCGACCCTTACGACGGCAGGGATCCCATTACCATGGCTCGATGCCGAGATCCTGGTGGCGCACATCCTCAAGAGTTCGCGCGAGCGGCTCCACAGTCACCCCGACCGGCAGTTGACGGTCGCGCAGCGCGCACGGCTGCGCCGGTTGACCAGCCGTCGAGCCGCCCGGGTTCCGGTGCCCTACCTGGTCGGAGAGCGCGAATTCTTCGGCCACATGTTCTTGGTGACCCCGGCGGTGTTGATTCCACGGCCGTCGAGTGAGCTCCTGGTCGAGCTGGCGATCGATTGGTTCAAGACGCATCCCAACGCGCGCCGGGTCATCGACCTCGGCACCGGCAGCGGGGCGGTGGCCATCTCGGTGGCCAAGGCCGTCCCGCAGGTTCGCATCGAGGCCCGCGACGTCAGTCGCCGCGCGCTGCGAGTGGCGGACGAGAATATTGCTCACTACCGGCTCCGGCGGCGGATCACGACCGTCAAGGCCAACTTGCTGCGCGGGGCTGCCCCCGCCGACGCGATCCTCGCCAACCTGCCCTACATTCCCGAGGCGCTTCGACGGATCCGGCCGAAGGAACTCGAGTATGAGCCGGCGCTCGCCCTCGACGGCGGCACGGATGGGCTGGACCTGATTCGCACCGCGCTGGCGCAAGCCCCGGCAGCGGTGAAACCCGGCGGGCTGCTGCTGTTCGAGTGCGACCCGGCGCAAACGCGCCGCATCATGCGCCTCGCCCAGGGCCACTGGCCCGCGGCCGACATCAGTGTGCACAAAGATCTGGCCGGACTCAACCGGGTGGTGCGCATCCAGACGTGACAGTGCGGTGGCCGGCGGATCCATCGCACATCGCCCAGGCCGCCGAGCAGCTGCGCGCCGGTGCCGTGATCGCCTTCCCAACCGACACGCTGTACGCGGTCGCGGCGCGCGCCGCGGACCCGGTCGCCGTCGCTCGCCTCTACGAGGTAAAGCACCGCCCGTCCGCGCAGCCCATGGTATTGCTGGTCCTCGATAAGGCCCAGGTCGAACCCTTCGCCGTCGTGTCTGCCCCGGCCGCCGCGCTGATGGCGCGCTTCTGGCCGGGCCCACTGACGCTCGTCCTGCCGGCCCGCATCCCAACGGACGGAGCAACGATTGCCGTGCGCGCCCCGAACCACCAGGTTGCGCTCGCGCTGCTGACCTCGCTTGATGAGCCGATCGCGAGCAGTAGTGCCAACCTGGCGGGTGCGCCGCCGCCGGTCGATGCCGACCAGGTCGTCGCCGGCCTGGGCGACCGCGTCGATGTCGTGCTCGACGGGGGACCCTGTCGCATCGGTCAGCCCTCGACCATCCTCGACCTGAGCGGCGCGACACCGCGGATCCTGCGTCAGGGCGCGATTCCGGCGTCCGAGCTAATCTCCCCCTCCCCCTCTGGGGGAGGGTAGGGTAGCGGCGCCTGGTTTCGCCATAATGAGCCGGTGCTGCAGGCCCGTACCGATCTGACCAGCCGGATCGACCTGGTCGATCCCGAGGTCGGTGCCGCGATCCGCGATGAATTCGAACGCCAGCAGTACACGCTGGAGCTGATCCCCTCCGAGAACATCGCCAGCCCGGCGGTCTTACAGGCGCTCGGCTCGCTGCTCAACAACAAATATGCGGAGGGCTATCCGGGCAAGAGGTACTACGGTGGCTGCGAGAACGTCGACCGCATCGAGACGCTCGCCATCGAACGCGCCAAAGCGCTCTTCGGGGCGGAGCACGCCAACGTGCAATCCCATTGCGGCACGACCGCCAACTACGCGGTCTACGCGGCCGTGCTCAGCGTCGGCGACACCGTGATGGGCATGGACCTCAGCCAGGGCGGGCACCTGAGCCACGGCAGCCCGGTGAACTTTTCCGGCAAGCTCTATCACTTCGTTCCCTACGGCGTCGATCCCACCACCGAGCGCATCGACTACGACGCGCTCGAACGGCAGGCGAAAGAGGTCCGGCCGAAGATGCTGCTCGCCGGCTACAGCGCCTACCCGCGCCTGCTGGACTTCGAGCGGATGGCCGCGATTGCCCGGGCGGTCGACGCCTACTTCTTCGTCGACATGGCGCACTTCGCCGGACTGGTCGCGGGCGGCGCGCATCCGAGCCCGGTCCCCTATGCGGACTTCGTCAGCTTCACCACCCACAAAACCATGCGTGGGCCGTGGGGCGCAATGATCCTGTGTAAGGCCAAGTACGCCGCGGACATCGACAAGAGCGTCTTCCCGGGGAGCCAGGGCGGACCCCACAACCACGCGGTCGCGGGCAAGGCCGTGATGCTGGCCCAGTGGAAGACGCCGGAGTTCAAGTCTTACGCGCAGGCAGTGGTCAACAACGCGCGGATCCTCGCCGAGGGTCTGAGCCAGCGGAAGCTCCGGCTCGTCAGCGGCGGGACCGACAACCACCTGATGTTGATCGACCTGCGGCCGTTGAATCTCACCGGGAAGAAAGTCCAGGAGACCTTCGACACGGTGGGCATCACGGTGAACCGCAACTCGATCCCCTTCGACACGGCGAGCAAGTTCAACCCGAGTGGCATCCGTCTGGGATCGCCGTCGGTGACCACGCGCGGCATGGGCCCGCAGGAGATGAGCCAGATTGCCGAGATGGTCGCCGAGTTGCTCTTCAATCTCGAGGACCGGACCGTGCATGAGCAGGTGCGCGCCCGCAGCCGGGCGCTGTGCGAACGATTTCCACTGCCGTACTAGCTAACACCAGCGTCTTCAGCGACCCGACCTTCTGGTCTGATTTCTCACCCGCTCGATTTGGTCCGGCGGTGGTGCCCTTTCTCGCGGCGCTGGTCTGCACCGCCATCGTGGTGCTCCCGGTCCGATGGCTCGCCTTCCGCCTCGGTGCCGTCGCCAAGCCCGGCGACCGCTTCATTCATCAGCACCCAACGGCGCGACTTGGTGGGCTGGCGATGTACCTCGGATTCGGGCTTGCCGCGGCACTGTTTTCGACCGAACCGACCACCCTCGGCTTACTTCTGTCCGCGGCGATCATTACCACGCTCATGGTCTTTGACGACATCGGTGGCGTCCGGCCGCTCTACAAGCTGGGCTTCCAGGTGGCCGCCTCGCTGATCGCGATCGTCGGCTTCGGCATCGCCATCCGTTTCATCGGACTTCCAAAAATAGGCATCGTCACCCTGGCCCCCATCGTGTCGGTTCTGGTGACGCTGGCCTGGTTCGTCAGCCTCCAGAACACCATCAACTTCCTTGACGGGGTTGACGGGCTGGCGGCCGGCGTGGTCGCGATCGTGGCGGCAACGTTGTTGCTGGCCGCCATCAACCACAACGAGACCGGCATCGTCATCCTCGCCGGCGCCTTGATCGGCGCCTGCGTGGGGTTTCTGCTATTCAACTGGCATCCGGCCCGGATCTTCATGGGCGACAGCGGCAGCAATTTCCTCGGCTTCACCCTGGCCGCCCTATCCGTGCTCTCGGTCGCGAAGGGCACCGTCGTGCTGGCGTTGATTGTGCCCGTGGCGGCGCTCGCCATTCCGATCGCCGACACCGCCTGGGCGATCGTGCGCCGGCGGTTGCGGGGCAAATCGATCGCCACCCCGGATACCGAGCACCTGCATCACCGGCTGCTCGATTTTGGCTTAAGCCCGCGCGAGACCGTCCTCGTCTTCTACTTCGGGACGGCCATATTCGCCGCCGTCGGCCTGGCCATCTACGGACATAAGAAAGTCCTGCTCGGCGCGATCCTCCTGATGTTGCTGGGGATCGCCATCATCGTCATCCGCCGGTTCCGTCGAACCCGTCGGGATTGAGCTCGGTTCGGGTGGCCGCCGGATAGCGACGCCAATTCACCCCCTGATAAGCTTGGAACGGTTGAGGCCTAATTCTGGGAGGCAGTGATGGCCCCGACGGAAAAGCGCAAGGACCCCAGCATGCTGGCGGCCTTTGGTCTCGCGTCTGGCGTCGGCCTCCAGCTCGCCGTCGCGGTGTTGGTTGGGTTGGGCCTTGGCTACCTGGCTGACCGGGCATTGCACACGTCGCCCTGGTTCCTTCTGGTGGGGTTGCTGCTGGGGATTCTGGGGGGCGGTTACAGTGTCGTGCGGAGGCTCATGAAGGAGATAGGTCGGAGTGGGTGAGCTACGGCGGTTCGAGCTGATGACGTCCGTGGTTTTGCTCGCCTTCCTCTGCGTGGTCGGCGCCGCGATGGTGGCCATCGGTCACCCTCGCGCGATCGCGGGGCTGGTCGCGGGTGGGCTGCTCGGTCTCGCCAACATGGTCTGGATGGTTGGAACCGCCCGGCGGTTCCTCGGGCATGCCCCGACCGCGCGCATGCTGCAGCTGGCAGCCGCGATCCGGTTCCTGACGATTGCCGTGTTGCTGGGCGTCGTGCTCATCGTGAGCCGCGTCGATCCGGTGGGTGCGGCGATCGGTTACTTCTGTTTCCCGATCGCCGGAGCCGTCGCGGGCTGGCGGATGATGCGGACGCGACCGGGCTTGCCGGTATGAGGCTCCTGGTGCTCCTTCAGGCCGACGTCACGCACCCCACCGTCAACATCGGCGGGATCGACTTCAACGCTGACACCATCCGTAACACCCTGATCGTGTGCGCCCTCTTGCTCGTCGGCGCGTTCATCCTGCGCAGCCAACTGCGGGTCGGAAAACCGACGCAGCTTCAGAATATCGTCGAGCTGATCGTCGAGTACATCGGAGGGTTGACCGAGGAGTCTCTGCAGGGCCGAAATCTTAACCTCGGGCCGCTCGCCATCACGCTGTTCGTCTTTCTGCTTGTCTCCAACTACCTGGGACTCATCCCGGGTTTCAAGTCGCCGACCAACGACTGGAATACGACGCTGGCGCTGGCCCTGCTCACATTCGTGCTGTTTACGTTCTTCAGTATTCGTCGCCGTGGCATCGGGGGCTACCTCAAACATCTCTTTGTCGTCCCGCCCTACTTTCCACTGAGCGTCATCGACGAGCTCGCCAAGCCGATCACCCTGTCCTTCCGGTTGTACTTCAACATTTTCGTGGGGGAGCTGCTCCTGTCACTGATTATCACGCTGATTCCGACCTGGATCTCCTGGTTACCGGGCGCGGCGTGGACGCTCTTCAGCCTCTTTATCGGAACGGTCCAGGCCTTTATCTTTACCGTGTTGACGGTGTCGTATGTCGCGATCGCAACTGAAGTTGAAACCGCACACGCATGAAAAACCACTAAGGAGGGTTTGTTTTGGAACGCGCAATCGTTTTAGGTGCCACGGTCATCGCCTTCGGTTTTCTGCTGGGGCTGAGCGCCCTGGGCGCGGGAATCGGTGATGGCTTGGTGTCGAGCCGCACGGTGGAGGGGACGGCGCGCCAGCCTGAGCTGCAGGGCCGCCTCTTCTTCTTGATGATCATCGGGATCGGGTTCATCGAGGCCCTGCCGATCATCGGCCTCGGGCTGGGTCTGTTCCTGATCTTCGCCAACCCGCTGCTGAGCCAGATCACCGGGAAATGACCCGTCTCGACGCCGGACTGCTCACGCTCAACGGGACGTTGATCGCCCAGCTGCTGATCTTCCTGGTCATGTTGGGCGTGCTTTACCGCTTCGCCTGGGGGCCGCTCTTGAAGATCCTGAACGAACGCCGGGAGCGTATCCAGCAGGGCGTCGAGGCGACCGAACGCGCGAAGCGCGAGCTGGAGGAGGCGGAACGGGAACGTCAGGCGAAGCTCGAGGAAGCGCGGCGCGAGGCGCAGGCGATGCTTGACCGGATCGCGAAGCAAGGCGAGGACATACGCAAAGAGCTCGAGACCAAGGCACGCGAGCAGGCCGACGCCTTGATCGCCAGGGCGCGCGCCGAGATTCAGCAGGAGCGCCAGAAGGCCGTCCAGGACTTGCGGCTGCAGGTTGCCGACCTGGCGGTGATGGCCGCCGGCCGGATCATCGGCGAGAGTCTCGATGCCAAGAAGCATCGCGAGTTGATCGAGCGCGCGATCGAGGAGGCGGAGATTCGTGCCTGACGCGAGCAACGTCGCGCGCCGCTACGGGGCTGGCATCTTTCAACTAGCCCAGGAGGAGAAGACGATTGATACCTGGCGGGCCGAGCTGGAGAAGCTTGATGCGTTGCTCCAGGACGACGTCCTGGTCGCCGCTTTTCAGAACCCGGCGGTCGGGGTCAAGCGCCGCATGGAGCTGGCGAAACTTCTTGCTCCGGAACTTCGGCCCGAGACCGAAAACCTCCTTCGCTTGTTGGTCGAACACCATCGCACCAGGTACACCCACGAGATCCGTGAGGCGTTTGAGCGGCTCGCTGACGAGGCGTCGGGCATCGTGCACGCGACCGTTGCGACCGCAATTGATCTGGACGCCGATGATCGGCGGCGCTACGAGCAGGAACTGGCGCGCAAGCTGGGCCGCAAGGTCAACGTGACGTTCCTGACCGATCCGGCCATTGTCGGGGGCGCGACCATCCAGATCGGGGATCATCTTGTTGACGGCACCGTGCGGACGCAACTCGCGCGCTTGCGGCAGGAATTATTGAGCTAAAGGGCGAGGGAGCACATTGGGCATCAAGTCAGACGAGATCAGCAGCCTCATCAAGCAGCGCATCAAGGATTTCGACGTCCCGATCCTCTCGGCGGACGTCGGCATCGTCACCGAGATTGGCGACGGCATCGCACAGATCTATGGCCTCCGCAACGCCCAGTCCCTCGAGCTGCTCGAGTTCAAGGGCGGAGTCAAAGGCATGGCGCTCAACCTCGAAGAGGACTCGGTAGGCGCCGTCATCCTCGGGCCCTACGAGGAGATCCGGGAGGGCGACGAGGTGCGCACCACGGGCAGCGTAATCCAGGTGCCGGTGGGCGAGGCGCTCGTCGGCCGCGTCGTCAACGCGCTCGGGGAGCCGATCGACGGCAAAGGTCCGATCCAGACGAAAGAGACGGCCGCCGTCGAGAAGGTCGCTCCCGGTGTCATCACTCGGCAGCCGGTCGATACGCCGTTACAGACCGGGATCAAGTCGGTCGATGCGATGACGCCCATCGGCCGGGGTCAGCGAGAACTGATCATCGGTGACCGGCAGACCGGCAAGACCGCGATCGCGCTCGACACCATCATCAACCAGAAAGGGCAGGACGTCATCTGCATCTACGTGGCGATCGGCCAGCGCGCCGCCACGGTCGCCCAGGTGGCCGCCGAACTCGAGGAGCGTGGCGCGCTCGAATACACGATCATCGTCTCCGCGACCGCGAGCGAGCCGGCGCCGCTCTGGTATATCGCGCCCTACGCTGCCACCTCGATGGGCGAGTACTTCATGAACCAGGGCAAGGACGTGCTCGTCGTCTACGACGATCTCTCCAAGCATGCCTGGGCTTACCGGCAGATCTCGCTCCTGCTGCGCCGGCCACCCGGGCGCGAGGCCTATCCGGGCGACGTCTTCTACCTGCACTCCCGCTTGCTGGAACGCTCGGCGCGCATGAACAAGGAGAACGGCGGTGGGTCACTGACGGCCCTGCCGATCATCGAGACCCTGGCGGGTGATATCTCCGCCTACATCCCCACCAATGTCATTTCGATCACCGATGGTCAGATCTACCTCTTGACTGATCTCTTTTACGCCGGCATCCGGCCGGCGATCTCGACCGGACTCTCGGTCTCCCGTGTCGGTGGCGCCGCCCAGATCAAGGCGATGCGGCAGGTCGCCGGCCGGCTCCGCCTCGACCTCTCGCAGTATCGGGAGCTGGCGGCCTTCGCGCAGTTCGCCTCCGACCTGGACAAACGGACGCGGGACCAGCTGGAGCGTGGCAAGCGGATGGAGGAGCTGCTCAAGCAGGACCAATACCAACCGATGCCGGTCGCCCAGCAGGTGATCGTCCTCTTCGCCGGCGGAAACGGCCTGCTCGACGACGTTCCGGTCGACAAGGTGCGGCAGTTCGAAAAAGAGCTGCTCCGATTCCTGAGCAGCGCGCATCCGGGCATCGAACAGACGATCACCAAGGAAAAGGCACTGTCCGCGGATACGGAAAAGTTGCTACGCGGGGCGATCGACGAGTTCAAGCAGTCGAGCCCACTGGTTCAGAAGGCGCAAGAGAAGCCGGCGGCAAAAAGTGAGCCGCCGCCCGAGGGAAAGGGACCATTGCAGGCTGCCCGTCGCGCGACCGAGCGCGAGACCGCGAAGGAACGCTAGCGCCCGATGGCCACCCTCGCCGAAATCCGCCGCCGGATCGCCAGCGTGAAGAACACGCAGCAGATCACGCGCGCGATGCAGGCGGTCGCCGCGTCCAAGCTGCGCCGGGTGCAGGCGCGGGCGGAGGCGGCTCGGCCCTACGCGGACCGGATGGCCGATGTGCTGGTCGAGGTGGCCAGCCGAGTGACCAGCTATACGCACCCCTTCCTTACCGAGCGGCCCGTCAACAAGCGGTTGCTGATCCTGGTCTCGTCCGACCGTGGCCTCGCGGGCGGCCTGAACGTCAATGCGTTTCGGGTGGCGCTCGGCTACATCCGGCAGGGCGACACCGTGCTCGACACCATCGGCCGCAAAGGGCGCGACTACTTCCGCCGCCTGGGGGTGCCGATCCTGGCCGAGGTGTCGCAGATCGGCGACCGGCCGCAGTTGAAGGACATCTTGCCGGTGATCACCGTGGCACGGGATGAGTATCTGCAGGGCAACGTCGACGAGGTGGCGCTGCTCTACACCCACTTTGCATCGGTCAGCCGGTTGGAGCCGACGATCAAGGTCCTCATCCCGGTACGCGTCCCCGAGCGGAAAGACGAGGGTCCGCGGATCGACTACATCTATGAGCCTGAGGCCGAAGAGGTGCTCTCGCAGCTGCTGCCGCGCTACGTCGAGGCCCAGGTCTACGCGGCCGTCCTCGACAACCTGGCCAGCTTCTATGCGGCCCAGATGGTGGCGATGCGCAACGCGACCGACAACGCCGGCGAGCTGATCGAAGACCTGACCCTGCTGCGCAACAAGGTGCGGCAGGCGACGATCACCAAAGAACTGAGCGAAATCGTGGGTGGCGCCGAGGCGCTCACTGCCGGCTAGGAGGCATCAATGGCAATCGCAGAGAAGGCGGAGAAGAAGCAAGAGAAACCGAAGAAGCAACGGACCGGCCGTGTCGACCAGATCATCGGTCCGGTGGTCGACGTGGTCTTCGAGGGGCAGGATCTTCCGGAGATCTATCACGCGCTCGAGATCGATCGCGGCAAGCAGGGCCGCCTGGTGCTGGAAGTCCAGCAGCACCGCGGCAACGATGTCGTCCGAACTATCGCGATGGACTCGACCGACGGGCTGGTCCGAGGCACGGAGGTCAAAGACACGGGCGGTCCAATCACGGTGCCGGTGGGGAAGGGGACGCTGGGCCGGATGATGAACGTCATCGGTGACCCGATCGACGGCAAGGGCAAGATCGAATCCGACGTCCGCCTGCCGATCCACCGCGCCGCACCGCCGGTCAGCGAGCAGGCGACCGACACCGAGGTGCTGGAGACCGGGATCAAGGTCATCGACCTGGTGACCACCTTCGCCAAGGGCAGCAAGATCGGCCTCTTCGGTGGCGCCGGCGTCGGCAAGACGGTGATCGTTATGGAGCTGATCCGCAATATCGCGACCGAGCACAGCGGTTTCTCCGTGTTCGCCGGCGTCGGCGAGCGCACCCGCGAGGGCAACTCGCTCTGGCTCGAGATGAACGAATCAGGAGTCATCGACAAGACGGCCCTCGTGTTCGGCCAGATGAACGAACCGCCGGGAGCGCGCGCCCGGGTGGGGTTGACCGGCCTGACGCTTGCGGAATACTTCCGCGACGAGTTCGGGCAGGACGTGCTGCTCTTCATCGACAACGTCTTCCGGTACATGCTGGCGGGCAGCGAAGTCTCGGCGCTGCTGGGTCGCCTGCCGTCCGCGGTCGGCTACCAGCCGACGCTGGCCACCGAGATGGGCGACCTCGAGGAGCGCATCACGTCCACCAAGAAGGGGTCGATCACCTCGGTCCAGGCGGTCTTCGTCCCCGCCGACGACTACACCGATCCGGCGATCGCGACCACCTTCGCCCACCTGGGCGCCACCGTCAGTCTTTCGCGCGCCATCGTCGAGCGCGGGATCTACCCCGCGGTCGATCCGCTCGATTCCTTTTCGCGATTCCTCACCCCCGAGATCGTCGGCGAGGAGCACTATCGGGTGGCTCGCGGCGTGCAGCAGGTGCTGCAGCGCAACAAGGAGCTGCAGGACATCATCGCCATCCTGGGGCCCGACGAGCTGTCGGAGGACGACAAGGTGCTGGTGGCCCGGGCGCGCAAGATCGAACGGTTCCTGTCGCAGCCGTTCTTCGTGGCCGAGATCTTCACCAACCGTCCCGGCAAGTACGTGCCGCTGAAGGAGACGATCCGCGGCTTCAGCGAGATTCTCGAAGGCAAGCACGACGACCTGCCCGAGCAGGCGTTCTACATGGTGGGCACGATCGACGAGGCGGTGGCGGCGGCCAAAGGCGAGGCCGCCCCGAGCGACGAGGGCAAGCCAAAGGAGAAGTCCGCGAAGTAACCGTGGCCGAGAAGAACAAGCTCCACGTCGACATCGTCACCGTCGAAGGGCGTCGCTTCAAGGGCGACGCGGACTTCGTCGTGGCCCCCGGGTCGGAGGGGGAGCTCGGCATCTTGCCGCGGCACATTCCCCTGTTGACTCCGCTCAAGCCGGGGGTGGTCAAGGTGCGCAATGACAATGACGAGCAGTTCTTCTTCGTCTCCGGCGGGTTCCTGGAAGTACGGCCGGACGAGGTCACCGTGCTGGCTGACGCCGCCGAGCGGGCGGAGGACATCGACGAATCCCGCGCCGAGGAAGCCCGCCGGCGGGCGGCGGACCTGCTGCAGCAGAAACTGTCCGATGCCGACCAGGCGGCCGCATCGATCGCTCTGGCGCGCGCCGAGGCGCGACTTCGGCTCGCCGAACTCCGGCGCCGGAGGCGCACTTAGGACCCGGCGCGGCTGTTACCCTAGGGGGTCAGTGGCCCAACTCCTGATCGAGGGGGGAACTCGATTGGTCGGGCGAGTGCCGATCAGTGGCTCCAAGAACGCGGTTCTCCCCATCCTGGCTGCCTGTCTGCTGACCGACGAGGAATGCCGGCTCAAGAACGTGCCGCGCCTCGAGGATGTCGCGACCATGAAGAGGCTGCTGGAAGGCATGGGGGTCCAGATCCGCTGGCTGGATCCGCAGCAGCTGCAGGTCAACGCGCAGCGGCTGGCTCGGAGCGAGGTGCTGGCGGGGATGGCGAGCAAGATGCGAGCCTCCTTCTTGCTGATCGGTCCGCTGCTGGCCCGGCGAGGCGAGGCACGGGTACCGAAGCCGGGTGGCGACGACATCGGCATGCGCCGGGTCGAGCAGCACCTCCACGGGCTACGCCTGATGGGCGCCCAGGTGGAGCTGGTCGACGGTGAGTACGTCGCCCGGGCCGATCGCCTGCATGGCGCCACCATCCATCTCGACATGCCAACCGTGACCGGAACCGAGAACCTGATGATGGCCGCCGCCACCGCCGACGGCATCACCACCATCCACAACGCGGCCCGCGAGCCGCACGTCGTCGACCTGGCGATGTTCCTCGGCAAGATGGGGGCGCAAATCAACGGGATCGGGACGGACGTGCTGCAGATCGAGGGTGTGACCGAGCTCAGCGGCGCCACCCATCGGGTCATCCCGGACAACATCGAGGCCGGCACCTACGCCTTCGCGATCGCGGCCACCGGCGGGGAGGCGGTGCTCGAAGACGTCCAGACCGCGGACCTCCGGGCGGTGATGCTGAAGCTGCGTGAGGCCGGCGTCGAGGTGGAGGACCAAACGCACAGTCTGTGGGTGCAGGGCAACGGACGCCTGCAACCGGTTGACGTCACGACCTGGCCACATCCCGGATTTCCAACCGACCTGCAAGCGCCATTCGTCAGCCTAATGACGCAGGCGCAGGGAAAGTGTGTCATCTCGGAGGCGGTCTTCGAGAACCGCTTTCAGCACGTGCCGGAATTGCGCAAGCTCGGGGCCGAGATTTACGTCGAGGGTCGCAGCGCCATGGTCTCGGGCCCCAGCCAGTTGCACGGCGCATCCGTCAGCGTGCCCGACATTCGATCCGGCGCGGCCCTGGTGGTCGCGGCGCTCTGCGCCACGGGCACGACCACGCTCGACAACATCTATCACCTCGACCGCGGTTACCAGGACATCGTCGCCAAGCTCGAGCAGCTGGGTGCGCACATCTCCCGCGTCGGCGACCACGCAGGCGACGTCGACCTCTCCCGGGTCGTGGGGGATTGAGGCCGAGTGCTCTCCAAAAAGATTGGGATCGACCTGGGAACCTCGACCGTCCTCGTCTACGTCAAGGGTGAAGGCGTGGTCGTCAACGAGCCGGCGTTGATGGCGACCGACGGCAAGGGTGGGCGAGTGCTGGCGATCGGGAGGGCCGCCACCCAACTTGTGGGTCGCGGTGGAAGGGCGCGCACCGTCCGGCCGGTTCGTGACGGCAACGGGGTCGACTACGGCGTGGCAGGCGCCATGCTCCAGCACCTGATCGGTCGCATCATCGGCCGGCAGCGGATCTTCCGGCCCGATGTCATGCTCTCGGTGGGGCCGATGGTGACCGGCGTCGAGCGCCGGGCCGTCCTCGAGGCCACCATGCAGGCCGGCGCCAAGACGGCCTACCTGATCGACAAGCCGATGGCCGCCGCCATCGGAGCGAAGGTCGCAGTCTCCAGCACCGACGGCATCGTCGTGATCAACCTGGGCGCCGGCTCCACCGAGATGGCGGTAATCGTGCTGGGCGAAATCGTTGCCATGCAGTCGATCCCGATCGGCGGCGAGGCCCTTAACCGGGCGATCGAGGCGTCGATCGCACGGACCCGTGGGGCGCAGCTCAAGCCGGGCGACGCCGAACGTCTCAAGCTCGAGGTTGGGTCGGCGGTCACCCCTGCCAACGAGACCTCGATCGAGCTCAACGGCGACGGTGACGCGAGTAACGCCCCGCTGCGCGTATCAAGCCGCGAAGTCCAGGCGGCGATCGAAGCGCCGCTCGAGGCGATTGTTGCCGGCCTGCAGCGCCTGCTGGCCCAGGTCCCGGAAGCGCGGCGCACCGCGGTCAACCGCAACGGACTCGTGCTCTGTGGAGGCGGCGCCCAGCTGCCGGGGATGGCGGAGTTTCTGACGGCCCGCGTCCGCATCCCCGCTCGAGTGGCGCGTGATCCGCAGAGCTGCGTGGCGGTCGGGACGGGGATGGCGCTCGACAACATGCAGGTGGTCCGTCGAGGACAGCACTACATCACATGAGTCAAGAACGGCGTCCATCATCCGACGTGGCGATCCTGCTGGGTGGCGGTGTGCGGGAAGCGCTGATGGCGCAATCGGTCCTGCGCGCCTGCGAGGGCGCGACCGTGTTCGCGTCGGCGGACGCCATCGGGACCATACTCGGAATCCCATCGGTCGGGCGCGCGTCCGTCTTCGATGATTCACCGGGGGAACTCCTCCGTGTCTTCCGTCGATTGCGCGCCGGTGCGGTTGGGACCGTTGTCATTCCCTACCCCGCCCGCTACCTGCACCTGGTGCTGGCCTACTTCGCCGGGGTGCCACGCCGCCTGGTGACGGCCGGTCCCCACGATTGGGTCGCGACGGAGCGGGCGCGGACGACAAAGGATCTGCATCCGGTCGAGGCCAACTGGCGCCTGGCGGCGGTCGCCAGCCAGCGGCCGCTGCTGGCGCCGGGTGATGCGCCCAGCCTGCGGCCGCCGGAAGCAGTACGGACGCAGGCCATGGCGCGCTGGCCGGCGTTTATCGGCAGCGGCCACCACCCCCTGGTCCTGATTCCGGGCGGCGGCGGGTGGTCATCCGAGCGACGGGGGCCGGCCTGGCCGGCGGAACGCTTTGCCGTAGTGGCCAACCAATCGACCGCGGACCGCATCGTCATCCTGAGCGGTGCGGGCGACCAACAGGCCGTCCGCGAGACGCGGGCGAGCATCGCCAAGCCAACTCTGACGCTGAAGCTCGCCGACATGACGGTCGACGAGCTGGCGGTGCTCAGCGAGCTCAGCCTTGGCGTAGTCGGCCACGATGGTGATGCGCTCCATGTCGCGGCGGCTGCCGGAGCGCTTGTCCTCGCGACCGCCCGCAAGCCCGACATCCCGCCGATCGGCGATCGCGTCGTGACTTTATGGGCCGACGACTTCGAACGGTTCCCCGCCCGGCGGGTGTTGGAGGTCCTCTCGAAGCAGGCGCGGATCGATACCTACGCCTGATCCGCCTGGCTCCGGTCCGACAACGCTCCGCGTTGCGATCGACACGCGGGCACTGGGCGATGGTGTTGCGACCGGCGTCGGCCGGTACATCCAGGCTCTGATCGGCGCCTTCCGCGAGTCCCATAGCATCGACCTGGCCCTCTATCCGGGTCGGGGGCCTCGCGTGCTTGGGCCGCAGGTCCTGACGCCGCTGCGCATGCGCGGCGACCGGGTGCAGCTCGTCCATGGTCCGGCGAATTCGCTCCCGGTGTTCGGACTCGGTCTGCCCGGGGTGGTCACGATTCACGATCTCGCTATCTACGACCACCCGGAATGGTTTCCCGCTGCACAGTGGTTCGCGACCCGGGTCGTCGTGCCTCAATCGATCCGCCGGGCCCGCGTGGTCATCTGCCCCTCGATCGCGACCAGGCAGGCGGTCGTGCGTCACTTTCACGTCGACCCCCAGCGAATCAGCGTGATCCCGCACGGGGTCGAGACCGAGTTCAGCCTTCCGGCATCGAGCCTGGTCCGTGCCGAGCTGACGGCCCGCTACGCGCTCCCTGATCGCTACCTGCTGCAGGTGGGCACGGTGCAGCCGCGCAAGAACTATGTCACCAGCCTGCGTGCGCTGGCGCGCATCCCCGCGGCGCAGCGGATTCCCTTACTCGTCGTCGGTGGCTTTGGCTGGAAATACGACGACGTGGTCGACGCCGTGCGGGAGCTCGACCTGGACCCATGGGTGCGATTCGTGGGCTACGCGGGGATGCCCGAGTTGCCCGGCCTGTACCAGATGGCGCAGGCGGTTCTCTTTCCCTCGCTGGACGAGGGATTCGGGCTGCCCGTGTTGGAGGCCTTCGCCGCCGGAACGCCGGTGGTGGCCTCGAATGCCGGTGCCATCCCCGAGGTCGCCGGCGACGCCGCACTTCTCTGCGCGCCTGGCGATGACGAGACACTGGCGGGAAATCTCCTCCGCCTGCTGACGGACGGCGCGCTCCGCGATCGGCAGGTCGCTGCCGGGCGGGCCCGCGCCGCGCTCTACACCTGGTCGTCGAGCGCCGCCGCACACCGCGCGGTCTACGAGTCGGTCGTTAGCGGCTGACCCTTGCGGGCTACCCCGTCCAGCACCGCCCAGGTCCTGGCGGCGGCCGCCTCCCAGGTGAAATCGGCGCTGCGGGTCGCGCCCGCCGCAATCAATCGGCGCTGCAGCGCCGGGTCGTGCGCCAGCTCGAGCATGGCCTGGCTCCAGGCTCCCGCATCGTCGGGGCTCAGCAGGATGCCGGCGGTGCCGATGATTTCCGGCAACGCGCCGGCGGTCGATGCGATCACCGCGGTGCCACATCGCATCGCTTCCAGTGCAGGAAAGCCGAAACCCTCGAAACGGGAGGGCAAGGTCAGGGCGATCGCGCCGGCGTAGAGCGCCGGCAGGTCGTCGGGCGGGATGTAGGGCAACGTGCGGACCGCACCGACTGACGCGTCGTCGTGACCCGGTCCCGCCAGGACCAACTCGGCCTCGAGTCCGCGGCGGCGCGCTTCATCGAAGGCGCGGCGCAGCATGCGAAGGTTCTTGCGCGGATGGTGGCGGCCGACATAGAGAAAGTACGCACCGCCGATCCCCAGCCGCCCCAGCACCTCTTCCACTTTGGACGGGTCCTGTGGCCGCATCCGTGGGTCGACGCCGGAGTGCACCACGCTGATGCGCCCACCCGGCACGCCGTAGAAGCGAGCCAGGTCATCGGCGGTCGATTGCGACACCGCGATCAGGCGGGTGGCACGGCGCGCCGCATATCGTGTCGTGGCTTCGAGGTACCAGCGCGCGGTGCGTGAGTAGGACCGCGGCTCGCGACGGTGGCCGATGTCGTGGATGGTGACCACCGATTTCAAGCCGAACGCGATGGGCAAGACATGGCTCGGGATAAACGTCACGTCGGGCCGGTCGCGACGCAGTGCCTGCCGCAAGCGCCAGTGGGTCCACAGGCGCGGAAACGGAATACCGCGCCACTCGACGCCGGCCGGCAGCCACCCAGGCACTTCGATGGCATTCGCGTAGACCCGCATGACACGCTCGCCTCGGGATGCGGCCAGCGCTTCGATGATGCTGCGCGCATAAATTTCGGTTCCCGTCGCAACGCGCCGCACCGCGGGTGCGCCGTCGATGGCAACGATCATCGATGCTCGAATCCCTTTGCTAGCATGCGGCAGTGTCCAGCGGTAATGCCGTGCCCGATGGCATCGCGGTTGATCTCCTGTTCGCAGCTCGGCCATTCACCGGACTCGAGCATCATGCGCTCCACATCCTTCGCGGGCTGCACAAGGTGGGCGCGTCGGTCGACGTGCTGGTGCCGTCCGATGTGATCGCCGAGCTGGGCGATGCTGCCGAAGGGCACCAGATCGTGCCCTTCCCGCACGTCCCGCGCGGGCTCCGGTTGGGCCGGGAGCAATGGGCCCTCCCCTGGCGCTTCGGGGCCTCTCCACGCGCGCTCCACCTGCTGCACTCGGTCATGGGTGTGGCGCCGGTGCTCAGCGCGGTCCCGCTGGCGCTGACCGTGCCCGACCTCGCCTATCGGATCCGCCCTGAGGACATGCATCCGCGCGCGCGCTGGTACTTCGGGATGCTCGGTCCACGGAGTATCCGCAAGGCGCGGCGTGTCATGGTCTCATCGCAAGCCGTCTGTC
The DNA here is from genome assembly GCA_034666565.1 of Chloroflexota bacterium. Taxonomy (GTDB): domain Bacteria; phylum Chloroflexota; class Dormibacteria; order CF-121; family CF-121; genus CF-13. Next base: position 189,556 of record JAXDLN010000119.1, on the reverse strand, counting down.
GCGAACTCATCGATCTGTACCATATCGCGCCGGAACGGGTGGCCTACGTTCCCCTGGCCGCCGATTCGATCTTCCTTCCACGAGCTTCGATCGAGGTGGCGGACGTACGAAAGCGCTTCGGCCTGCCCGAGCACTATGTCCTCTACGTGGGAACCATCGACCCCCGCAAGGACCTGCGACGGCTGCGGGCCGCGTATGAGCTCCTCCCCTCCGACCTCACCGATGACTCGGCGCTCGTCTTTGTCGGCCGGACCAACCGGGGTGCCGAACGGCTCGCGCGCGAGCTGCGCACGGCGGGACCGCGCGGCCACATCATCGGGCTGGACTACGTCCCGCGCGAGATGCTGCCGGCGATCTACAGCGGGGCCTCGATCTTCGTCTACCCCTCGCGCTATGAAGGCTTTGGCCTCCCGGTGTTGGAAGCGATGTCCTGCGGCGCGCCCGTGATCGTCTCCTCGGCGGGCGCGCTCGCCGAGCTGGTCGACGATGCCGGCGTGGTGCTGCGTACCGAGAGCGTGGAGGAGCTGACGCAGGCCATGGAGCGGTTGCTTCGCTTCGATGCGGAACAGCTGCGGCTGCGCAATGCCGGACTCACGCGATCGAAAGCGTTCAGCGTCGAGCGGCTCGGTCGCGAGACTGCGGAGGTCTACCGGCAGGCGCTCGCCGCGTGACGCGCTTCACGCTGCTCGGAGTGCCGGTCGATGCCCTGAGCGAGGCGGAGGCTGTCGACTGGGTGGCGCACGCCATCGCCGACGGGCGGCCACGCCTGGTGATCAGCGTCAACCCGGAACGGATCATGCACGCCGGGCGCGACCCCGCGTTTGCGGCCGTGCTCCGGAGCGCCGATCTGGCCCTGGCCGATGGTGCGGGGGTGCTCTGGGCCGCGCGCCGGCTCGGGCATCCGCTGCCGGGACGGGTCGCAGGCGTCGACTTCGTCAAGGCGCTGGCGGCGCGAGGCGCCGCCGACGGCTGGCGGTTCTTCTTCCTGGGTGGCGGCCCGGGGGTGGCCGAGGCGGCCGGCGGGGTGCTCCGCGAGACCTACCCCGGGTTCATCCTCGCCGGTGCGCAGCCTGGCTCTCCGGACCCCGGGTCCGACGCCGCCACGACGCAGGCGGTCCGCTCGAGCCAGGCCCAGGTCCTCCTGCTCGCCTACGGCGCCGCCGCCGAGGAAGCCTGGCTGGCGCGCAACCTGGAGCGGTCGGGCGCGATCATCGGGCTGGGGGTGGGGGGCGCCTTCGACTTCATCTCAGGACGGGCCCGGCGGGCGCCCCGCTGGATGCGCGAGCACGGACTGGAATGGCTCCACCGGCTCGCCAGCCAGCCGTGGCGATGGCGCCGCATGCTCGCGTTGCCACGCTTCGTGGTGCGGGTGGTGGCTGAAGGCCGGCGCGACGTTCCGGACGAAGGAAGTCCGTGACCGGGCCGTTACTCTCCTGACCGTGATCGCTGCCTGGCTTCGCCGCGTGACCAGCACGGTCACGCTCCGCTGGCTGCTGTTCGCGGCGATTTTCAGCCTGGCGGCAGTGCCGCCGCTCGACCCGGATTTGTGGTGGCACCTCGCCAACGGGCGGCTGATCGTGGCGACCGGGTCGATCCCCCACGTGGATGTCTATTCGTTCAGCGCCGCCGGCCAACCCTGGGTGATGCATGAGTGGCTCGCCGATCTCGGCATGTACCTGCTCTACCAGGTTGGTGGGCTGACGGTGATGGTCGCCATCTTCGCCGGGGTCGTGACCGCTTCCGCCGTGTGCCTCTACCTGTTGCTACGCCACACCGGCCTGGCGGCGAGCGCGGCCGCGGCCCTGACGCTGGTGGGCGCCCTGGCCGGCTCGACCGCCTGGGGGGCGCGGCCCCAACTCCTCAACGTGCTCTTCTGCGGCCTGCTCCTGCTGGGTCTGCTGCGTTACCGGAGCGGCCGGCTCTCCGCGTTTGTGTTGCCTCCCTTCATCTGGTTGTGGGCGAACCTGCACTCCGCCTTCGTGGTGGGGGTCATCATCAGCCTGCTGTTTCTCGCCGGCGAGGTCTTCGACGCCTGGCGATCGCGGCCGGATGCGATGCCGAGGCGTCGCCTGACCGCGCTCGGATGGGGAATCGCCGCCGGCTTCGGGCTCGCGTTCGTCAATCCATTCGGCATTCAAACGGTCCTCTTCTCGCTGGGGACGCTGACCTCGCCCTTGATCCAGAACAACATCCAGGAATGGGCCTCGCCCGACTTTCATTCGATGGCCGGCATGATGTTCGAGGGGCTGGTCTTCTTGCTCCTGGTCGGGCTGGCGACCGGCCGCGTCAAGGCCCGCACCGGTGAGTGGTTGATCGCGTTCGCGCTCCTCTACCTCGCCCTCGCCTCGCAGCGGCACGTGCCGCTCTTCGTGCTCGGGGCCGCGCCCTTGATGGGCCGCTGCGCCCAGGCGCTGCTGGGATTGTTGGCGGACATGCTGCCGCCCGTCCATGACCGGCCCGCCGCGCAGGCCGCCTTCCGGTGGGCGCCGTCACGGCCGGGCGCCCCTGGACTTTTGCTGGGCGCCGTCAACCTGGTTTTGCTGGTCGTGGTCGGCGCCGGAATGGTGGGCTACCGCGCGCTCCCAAATCTGCAATCGAGGTCGCAGACGGAGGCCATCAGCGCCGCGCTCCCAGTCGGGGCGACCGATGCCCTGCAGGCGCTCGGCCGGCCGCTACGGGTCTTCAACTACTACGACTACGGTGGCTACCTGGTCTGGCGCTTGTTTCCAGGTGGCGGGCGGGTCTTCATCGATGGCCGGGTCGAGGTCTACGGGTCGCAAATCTTCAGCCGCTATCTGCAGGTCAGTTACATGACGCCGGCCTGGTCGGCGGTGATCGCCCAGGCCCATCCGGACGCGATCGTCCTGCCCAACGCCCATCCCCTGGTTGGCATCCTGCGGCAGGATCCGGGCTGGCAGGTCCTTCGCCAGGACCGGGTGGCCACGGTCTTCACCCGAGTAGGCTTCGCACCATGAGCCTGGCGTCGTCGGTCGAGATCAGCGCCGTGATGCCCGCCTTCAACGAGGAGGCCAACCTGGAGCAATCGGTGGGGCGGATGGCCGCTGCGCTTTCCGCTCAGGCTCGGGCCTTCGAGGTCATCGTCGTCGACGATGGAAGCCGGGACGGAACGGCCGTCGTGCTGGAACGGCTCAGGACGATCCATCCGAGCCTGCGAGTCGTCCGCCATCCCGTCAATCGCGGATACGGCGCCGCGCTGCGCTCCGGCTTTGTGGCGGCCCGTTATCCCTGGGTCTTCCTGATGGATGCGGACAATCAATTCGATCCGGCCGACGTCGCCGCGTTGCTGGCGCGAGCGGCCGATGCCGACATCGTTGCCGGTTATCGCAGGCAGCGCCGGGACCCGCTGCCCCGGCGGCTCAACGCCTGGGCATTTTTCACGCTGGTGACCATCTTGTTCGGACGCCTGGCTCGGGACGTGAACTGCGCCTTCAAGCTGATGCGCCGCGACCTGTTGGAACGCATGGAGCTGCACTCCGAGGGCGCGTTGATCAATACCGAGGTCTTTGTGCTGGCCCGGCAGCTGCATGCGCGAGTGGTGGAGGTGGCAATCCCGCACTACCCACGGACCTCGGGCCGCCAGACCGGAGCCAACCTGCGGGTCGTCTTCCGAGCCTTCAGCGAGCTGCTCGCCTTCAAGGCCGAGATGCGCAAGGTGGAGAAGGCGGCGTGAACCCCGAGATCTCGATCATCATCCCGGCCTTCAACGAGGCGCGGCGGCTCCCCGCCACCCTCGACCGGGTCGAGGGTTTCCTCAAGGCCTCGGGCCTCAGCGCCGAGGTGATCGTGGTTGACGACGGCAGCCGGGATGCCACGGCCGAGGTGGTGCGGCAGCGCTCGGCCAGTTGGCCCCAATTGCAACTGGTGGCGGCCGGTCGCAACGGTGGGAAGGGCGCGGCCGTGCAGCGTGGGATGGCGCAGGCGCACGGTCGCTATCGGGTCTTTAGCGATGCCGACCTCAGCGTCCCCATCGAGGACATGGAGAAGCTCTTGCGGCCGCTGCGCAGCGGCGCGGGTGTCGCCATCGCGTCGCGGGGGCTCAAGGATTCACAGGTCGAGCTGCACCAGCCCTGGTATCGGGAGACGATGGGAAAGATCTTCAACCGCCTGGTTCGAATCTTCGTGCTCGGCGGTGTCCACGATACGCAGTGCGGCTTCAAGGCGTTCTCCGCGGAGGTCGCCGACCGCGTCTTCCCGGCGTTGCAGACCCGCGGTTTCGGCTTCGACGTCGAGGTACTCTACCGCGCCCAGCGCGCGGGCTACCGGATCGTCGAGGTGCCGACCCGCTGGATCAATTCACCGCAGAGCCGGGTGCATCCCATCCGCCATTCGACCATGATGTTCCTCGAGCTGCTCGCCATCCCGGGGCGCGTCCGCAAGCATCCGACTAAGGGCATCGGTCGTCAGGACGCAGACCGGGCGTCAGCCTGAGCAGCTGATAGGGGCCGACCTGCGACCGAGCGATGGTGCGCGCGGCCAGCCACTGGTCGAGGAAGGGTGATCCCGGGACCGAACTGAGGTTCCAGGGTTCGCCGGCGCTGATAGGGCCGAGCACCGCGAGGGCCACGCCGGCGCGCGCCAGCTGGCAGGCGATGGTGCGCTCCCCCGACTCCGTGTTGGTCAGCCCGGGTAAGGCCTCGTAGTAGACCGTCCCGGGGTGGCGGGCGCTCAGAAAGTAGAGCGTGGTGTCGTTGAAGGTGACCAGGTCATTGCGCTGGAGCCCCACCCAGATCGGGCCGCCGCCAGGCGTCAAGGCGTCGATCTCGCGAACCACCTCGGCCAGCTCCGCGGCCGGCACCCAGGCGCGCTCACCGCTGAGGCCGCTGCGCGGCACGCCAGCCGCTGCATGCGGCTGCGACAGGTCGCGATACACCAGCCCGCCCGCCGCCACACTGAACATGAGAAGGCCCACGACCGGTAGCAGCGCCTGGACCACGCGGCTCGGAGGGGTGGCCCTGACGCTCCGCCGCTGGAGCAGGAGCGCCAGCAGGATCGCGGTCACCGGCCAGGCGTCCATCGCGTGGATGCCATCGGCTCGGGTGCGGACCCAGGTGAAGAGCAGTACGCCACCGACCACGAGCGCAACCAGGCGGGCGCGCTCCTCAACGGATGATCGCTGCCGGTAGGCGCGGAGCAGTGCCCAGACCCAGATCGCCGCGAATGCCATGCCGAGCACGATCACGACGGCCGCCTCGTCGCCGCGGCCGAAGGGAATACCCCGAGCCTGCGGGTACAGGCTGGTGGCATAGGTGACGAGGTCGAACCAGACCGGCGTGGTGCCGGCCATCAGGACCGTCACGCCCCACAGCGCGGTCGCGACCCCGAACGCGCTGAGCAGATACGTCAGCAGCCGGGCCCGAACGGCGTGGCTGTTCAGGCCCATCGCCACATACCCGGCCAACAACCCCGTCCCAAGCGCGAGCGCGAATTCGGGGCGGGAGAACGATGCGAGGCCCATCAGCGCGCCGGCCAGGAGCGGCCATCGCCGCTGGTCAGAGTCGAGGCTATAGAGGAACGCCAGCACCGCGGTCACGCCGACCAGGTTGGCGAGAAAGGCGGAGTTGAATGCCGGGACCGAGATCGGCACCACACTGATGAGTCCGGTGAGGAGAAGACGGATCCCGCCGCGCAGCCGCAGGCGGCCGGTCACGGCATAGGCGACGATGGCGAGCAGGGCGAGCACCACGACGCCGAGCGCCCGTTCAACCATGACGTTGACCGCAAACGCTTTGAAGGCGGCGGCCAGGACGTAGGTGTCGAGCGGCCCGTAGGTGATCCAGTAATCCCGGAAAGGAATCTGGCCGGCGGCGGTGAGCGCGGCCTTGGTGAGGGTGACGCCCTCGTCGTAGCGGTCGAGGGGCGCAACCATGAAGCGGACCGTGGCGAGGGCGAAAAATAGGATGACCGCCATCGCCTGGGCCATCACCGCCGGCGACGGCCGGTGGCGCCGAGCCGGAATGCGCGCGGTGGTTAACGCAGGCTGGGGTAGTGCCACGCTCGGCTAGCTCCGGGTCACGCGGTAGATCGCGACCGCCCCATGCCGATAGATCAGGTGGAAGGTGGCATGGTCATCCGGATGAAAGCCCGTCGCGACCTCGTCGGGTCCCCAGTAGAGCAGGGTCAGACGATTGGCAGCGAGAAAGCTTTGCAGGGCGCTGTCCGGCTCATCGGGGCGGAGGACCGCGCCGACGTTGCGGATCTTCTGGAAGTAGTCGAGGGTCTCGCTGTAGTGGCCGACGTAGACCGGGACACCGGCCCAGGCCGGGAGCAGCTGGCCGGCCGCCGGAGCGGAGAGGGCGCGGTCATCAGCCTGGTGATGCGACGAGAGCCATTGCATCGCCTGCCAGGCGTCGTCGTTGATATAGGCCTCGGTGAAGGCGCCCGACGCAAACCGCAAGGCGATCGCCAGCACGATCGCAGAAGAGAAGCAGCACACGGTGACGAGGATCACCCGGATGCGGCGTGCCCGAGCGAGGCGCAGGCGAGCCGTCAGGCTGGTCAGTCCGACCGCGGCCAGGATGCCGATCGGAACGAACAGCGCGTCGAGCAGCCGGCGCTGGATATTGGCCAGGTTCGGCAGGTAGAGCAGCGCCGTCACCAACGGAGGCCAGACCAGCATGAGCGCGAGTCCCTGATCGCGCCGCCGCCAGGCGACCGACATCCCGACGATGGCGAGAACCAGGGGCAGGCCGAGGCTCACCGCCAGGCTCACCGGGCCGGGCGCCTGGTGGCGCCACTGGTGCGCCCACTCCGCGACCGTCGGATCGCGAAAGAGGATCCAGGCGTTATAGGCCAGCAGCGGCAGCGTCGCGGCAAATGCCGCGGCCTCGGTCGCGATCGTCCGCCACGATGGGCGCTGCCCCCAGAGGAGCAACACCGCCCGGTAGGCGACCCAGATGACGGCGAGCACCGGGATCATTTGCGGGTGAATGGCGGTCAGCGCGATCAACGACACCGCCGTCAGCGCCAGCGGCCGCCAGCCGGGTGCCTCCATGATGTTGAGCAGACCGAGCAGCGCGGTGATGATCAATGCCGTCGCCCAGGCGAAATGGGGGATGGCGAGGATCGAGTACCAGCCGCTGAGTTCGGGCAGGTGCAGGTCGAGGGCTTCGAGGCGGCTGCCGAAAATCGCGGGGTTGCCGGCGGCTTGCGCCAGGAAGCCGACACCGGAGCCGAGGACGACCAGGACCAGCCCCAGGTTTGCGCGTTGCGGCGGCAGCAGCCGGCGGCAGAGCCGCTCGGCGGCGAGCACCAGCGCAATGGCGCCGGAGATCCCAGCCAGGTGATAGGCGGCGATCAGGGGCAGATGCACCAGCGCCGCCAGGTGGCCGAACAGCAGATAGAAGCCAAAGAGGAACACGCCCCCATGCGGCTCGCTGGTATAGGGGTCGTTCCAGAGCCAGGATCCATCCGCGCCCTGGCGCATCTTGGCGAGGTAGGTGGTGGCGTCGTCGGCGATGAAGAAGAAGCCGGCGAAATGATGACCGGGGGGCGTCCAGAGATAGGCGAGCAGGTAGGGGAGGAGGGAGAGGGCGCCGATCGCGGCCGCGAAGACCAGCGCGAACCGTATGCGTCGCGGGCGCGACGCGGGCGCCGGCGCCGAACGGGCTAGCGGGAGCGCAGCAGCCATGGCGCGCTGAGGAACAGGATCAAGGTGGCAACGAAGAGCATGTTCTGAGCGAGAAAGACCACGGGGTCCATCGTCTGGGCCGCACGGAAACCCGTCTGCCCGAACGCCGGACCCGCAGGTAACCGGGAAACAACGCTGAAGAGCACAAGGATCCCGGAGAGCGCCGCGGTCGGCACCGGTGGCCAGTCGCGCTCGGCGAGGGCGATGAGGCTGAACCAGATCAAGGGCAGCACGATGACCAGGTGATGCGTCCAGGTCACCGAGGAGAGGAGCGGGATCAGGGGGAGGAAGGCGGCGGCACGATGATGCGTCGCCTGCCGTCGGGTTTGCCACCACCACCACGAGATCAAGATGACGGCGACGACGATGAGCAGCACGGATCCCCACGACAACGCAAACCAGGGCTGCGTATAGGGGTTCGAGGTCATGGTCCGATCGAGTACGCCCGCCAACGACTGGTTGGCATAAAAAGCGGTTCCCCCGGCGAGCGCCGGGAACACCTGACCGACGTAGGCAAGCGTGTCCTGGAATCGGAGCAGGAGCCCGGCGCCAGTGAGGATCGCGAATCCGCCGAGCACGAAGGCGGCGGCGCGAAAGCGGCGATCGAACAGCAGCCAGACGACCAGGATGAGCGGCGTCAGCTTGAGCGCGGCGGCCGCCCCGATGGCGGCGCCGAACGCGGGCCGGCCCCGAAGGACACCGACGATGCCGACGGTGACCAGGAGCAGCACGAGCAGGTTCGCCTGGCCCTGTACCACGTCGACCCAGAGCGGATAGAAGGTCAGCGTGGCAAACAGCAACGCCGCGACCGCCCAGCGGGTTGGCCGCAACCAGTGCAACACGACGACCACGGCGACCGCGAGCGACGCCTGCTCGATCGCCATCCAGACCGCGGCGGCGACGGCGTCCGGGAGGAGGCCGATCGGTGCGATTAGCAGCGCGAAGCTGGGCGGGTAGATGTAGGCCGGGCGGAGCGTCGCGTCGGGAAAGGGATGATGGAGGAACGCCGAGTAGAGGGGCTGGCCGTGAAGGATGTCGCGGGCCGCACCCAGGTACACGCCGAAGTCCTGGTGGTGGAGGCCGCCCTGGCTGAGGACCAGGGCGTAGATGACGACCGCGACCCCCACCAGCACGGCCTTGGCAACGAAGGCGGGACGGACTCGGCCAATGGCGGTCAAGGCCGGGGTTGTCCGGGCCGCGGGGCGGGGGGTCGACACTGCCCACCTATAACGACCGGGAGAAGGGGTTCCTCACACTCGGCGTTACACCGTCGTCATGGCTGGCGATCTGCCGCCGGCCGGCAGACCAAGGGCCTCGCTGACCCGGGTCGCCGCCCGGTTGACCACCCCGTTTGCCTACCTCGCCGTGCTCGGCGGGCTGCAGGTCTTCTTGCTGTGGACCCTGCGTGATCATGTCGGCCTCTGGGTCGCCGCTGCCAGCACCGCGGGTGTGCTGGCGTTGTTGGCGGTGATCGTCTTCGTCGATGGTCGGTGGCGGCTCAAGCTCGGTGGCGCGTGCGCCCTGGGCGCGCTGACCGCAATCGGACCGACCCTCAACGCCATGGTCGAGCGGGCGCGCGTCGGCCTGACGATGGAGCACGATGGCCTGCTCCAAATCGAGTCGGCCGTCGACCGCATCCTGAACGGACAGCCCATTTACGGCGTCGACTGGTCCAACACGCCAATGGCCCAGGTCACGTGGCCCTACACCGCGGGCCCCAACCCGGCGCTGCACCACCTGGCGTACTTTCCATTGACGGTCCTGGTCGGGGTGCCCTTTCGGTTCCTGACGCACGCCCTGGGGTTGCCTTTCGACTACCGGATCGTGCTGATCGGGTTTGCGCTGGTCGGTCTGCTGGCCATCGTGGCCTTGCCGATTGCACCAGACCGGCGCTTCATGGTGATCACGGTCCTCTTTGTCAGTCCCCTGGTCACGCTCTACCTGTGGTCGGGGCGCACCGACATCGAGTTCCTGGCGGTCATGCTGGTCAGCCTGGTCCTCTTGTCGCGCGGTCATCCGATCGCGGCCGCGCTGGTGCTGGGGATCGCCGTCGCCCTCAAGCCGTTCGCGGCGCTGGCCGTGCCCTTTCTGGTTCTGGTGCTCGCCATCCGCTGGCGTGCCAGACCCTCACGATCTGAGGTCGGGCTCAGCCTGGCGGCGCTGGCGCTGGCGCCCGTCATCACCATCCTGCCGTTCTTGATCGCGAACCCGCAGGCCTTCTGGACGGACGTCGTCCTCTACACCAGTGGGGGTGTCCGCGACGCCTATCCCATCGTCGGCTACGGCTTCGGCGAATTGCTGTACCGCGTGCACCTCGTCGCCCACCGCACCGACAGCGTGCCCTTCGGCGCTTTTCAGCTGCTCGCCCTGGCACCGGTGCTCTGGATAACCGCTCGCGCCTTTCTCCGCCGGCCGTCGCTCGGTCGCTGGATGGCGGGCTACGTGCTGTCCCTGCTGGCGTTCACCTTCTTTGCTCGCTTCTTCAACGACAACTACGTGGCGGTGGTCATCGCGCTCCTGCTCTGCGTCCGGCCGTTGGGCGACCGGCGCGTCGTTCCGGCGCCGGCCCGGCAGGCCGTACGCCTCGCTGCCTGATGGCGCTCGCCCGCCAGACCTGGCAGCCGGGATCGACGACGCCACATCCGCACGCGCGTGCGATCGACTGGCGTTGGCCGGCGTTCGTCATCGGCATGGTCTGCCTGCTGACCGTGCCACCGATCCTGGTGGCGGCGTTCGCGACGCCGCGGACCAGTGTCTTCAGCGGCTACGTCGTCATCGCGCGCGACGCCTTCGTCTACCAGGCGATGTGGCGCGACGGCTGGCAGGGCGCCTGGCTCTTCCATCCCGCCTTTACCTCGGAATCGGTGCCCGGGATTTTCCTGTATCCCTGGTATCTGTGGCCGGCGCACCTTGTGGGTTGGGCTGCGGGTCCGTGGCTCTATCACGCCACCCGGGTGGCGGCCGCCGCTGCGTTGCTGGTCGCGGTCTGGCTGCTCATCGCCGAGCTTTTCCGGCCGCGCCTGCTGCGCCGCTGGGCCTTCGTGCTCTGCATCCTGGGTGGCGGCGTCGGTGCGCTGCTGCCGCGCGACGTTCATCTCGGTCCCTGGATCACGCATGCGACCGAGATGACGTCGCCGGGGACCAGCGTCGCCGACTTGATCTCGATGGCGCCGCATCTGCCCTGGGCGCTGGGCCTCATGTGCTGGGCGATGGTGGTGGCGTTGCGGCTGCGCCGTCACACCGGACGGTGGCTGCCGGCGAGCGGCGTGCTGGCGGTCGTCGGGCTGCAGCTGATCTATCCGCAACTGGCGTTGCTGGCCGTCGCTGCGATCGCCGGCTGGTCACTCCTGCGGCGTCACCGCCGGGCCTTCTGGTTCGCCGCGGCGACGGCCCTGGTGCAACTGCCGTATCTGGCCTATCTCTTCTGGGTCTGGCAAACGGCGCCCGCGGCGCTGCGCGTCATCCGGCCGGCGCTCGACGTCGGTGATCCGTTCGGCTTCCTGGTGCTGTCGCACCTGGCCGCGAGCAGCTTGATCGTGGTCGCCCTCTGGCGCCGCCGGCTGCGGGGCGACCTGCTGCTGCCCGCGCTCTGGATCGCGGGGATGACGCTGTTCATGTTCACCCCGGGAATCAGCGGGACGCTCGGTCGCAGCTTCATGGCCAGCTCGGTGCCGTTTGGCCTGTGTGCCGCTCCGGGTCTGCTGGCCTTGCTCCGTCTCGTGCGACGGCGGCAATGGCGCCGCCGCGTCGTCGTGGTCACGCTCGCGGCCTCGAGTCTCTTCGGTCTCTTCAGCCTCGCGCAGCCGTACTGGATCGCGGCCTTCCACCTCGACCCGTTTGCCGAGTATGAAAACGCGAACGAGGCCGCCCTGCTCAACCGCCTCGCGCCCTCTGTGTCCCGGCACGACATCGTGCTCACGACCTACCTCGACGGGCTCTTCGTCCCGGCACAGACCGACGCGCGCGCCTACGACGGACATCCGGATATGACGATCGATGCGGGGCGCAAATCCTCGGAGGTGCTCGCCTTCTTTACCAGCTGGAACGCGGCCGAGCGCGCCGAGTTCTTGCGTGTCAACCACATCGGCTACGTGCTGACAACGAGCGCGCTCTTCCGCGAACGGATGGTTCACGATGCGCCACTGCGGTTGGTCGATCGCCAGGGGTCGGCTGCGCTCTTTGCCGTGGTGCGCCAGTGATGAGGTCTCGCTGGCAGCGATTGACGGTCGCCGTGATCGCCGCGCTCGTCATCGCCGGCCTGCTCGTGGTCGGCCATCAATCGAGCCTGGCGCGGCGCAGCGCCGACTTCACCATCAACTACTCGGCGGCGCTGTTGATCCGAGAGGGTCATCCGCAGGCGATCTATCAGCGCGACCAGCTGGGGCCGCTGATGCTGCGTCTCTCCGATAACGCCATCGACCCGCGATTGCCGTTCGATGCGCCGCTGGCGCTGGCGCTGCCGTGGGTGCCGCTGACGTTCCTTCCCCTGGCGGTCGCCTTCCACGTCTGGCAGATCATGACCCTTTGCCTGCTGCTGCTCGCGCTGATGTTGCTGGCCCGCTGGCTACCGCTCGGTCGCGGCTCGCTGCCGCTCGCCATCGCGGCGCTGCTCGCATTCCCGGCGACCTGGGCGCTGTTCAGTGAAGGGCAGTCGAGCGGGCTGCTCCTGCTCGGTGCCGTCCTTCTCATCGGTGCCTGGCGGCACGATCAATGGTGGATGGCCGCGGCCGGCGCGCTGCTGCTCGGGCTCAAGCCGCAGTACCTGCCCGCCTTCCTGATCCTGCTCGGCGCCCAGCGGCACTGGCGCACGCTGGCGGCCGCTGTGCTGGGCGCGGTGGCCGTGGGCTTGAGTCCCTTGCTGGCGGGCGGAGTCAACGGGATGCAGGCAATGGTCTGGAGCGCGCTCGACGCGGGACAGGGCGTGGTCCGCTACAACGAGAGCCTGATCGGAACGGTTTCGCCCTTGCTCCCGGGCCGCCTTCCCACGCTGTTGGGCTTCAGCCTCTGGGCGCTCGCCCTGGCGGCGCTAGCGGTGGCGGCCTTGCGGGGGGAGCGCGCGCATGCCATCGGGCTGGCGGCGCTGGCCAGTGCGGTTGCCATCCTCTTTTCCCCGCACGCACTGCCCTATGACACGGTGCTGCTGGCCGTGCCGGCGTGGCTCAGCTTCGCGCTCTACCGGGCGAAGGCAATTCCAACCCCGGCTCCCGCCTGGCTGGCGGTCGCGCTCGCACTCGTGGTCGACCTCGGCAGCCCGCTGTTCATGCTGGCGCCGTTGGTGCTGCTCGGATGCCTCGTCTGGTATGGCCGCGCCTATCTTCGGCGTGGGCAGAATCGTCCGAGCGCGATCGCGGCCTGACGCGGTCAGGCGGCGGGCTGCGCCATGGCGCCGGCCGCAGGGCGTTCTCTGACCCGAACCGCCAGGCGCTGTTCGCGTCGGATCATCTGCAGCAGCAGCAGCCATAACAGCAGGAGGCCGGCCAGCTTGACCGAGGTGCCGGCCAGCACCAGCGCCGCCTGCCCCGACGTGTGCACCTGGAGGTCGGACGGCAACGGGAAGGCGCGCCGGTCGACCCAGCACATGACGTAGGCGGCGGCCAGCCCCCACCCATATCGAGCGCCCGGTTTGCGAACCGTAATCCACGCCATCGCGGTTGCGACCGGCAGCAGCAGGGTCACCAGGTGATGCTGCCAGGTGACGCTGCTCACGATCAGCAGCGAGGTGACCAGCGCGGCGACGCTCAGGCGGAGCGCCCATGCCTGCTCGCCGCGCGGACGCGCGATCCATAGCGTGAGGCCAATGACGATCAGGGCGGCCGCGACGATCGCGACCTTGGCCACGGTCTGGGTCCCGCCACCAAAGAGACCCGGGTCGAGCTCGACGATGCGACTCACCAATCCGTCGATCGATCCGTTGTCCCAGTTCGCCGTCCCCAGGCCGATGCGGGGCAGCACGACGGTGAAGAATTGCCAGCTGCCGGGAGCGGCCAGCATGCTGACCACCGTGATCGCCACCAGCGTGACGCCGGCCAGCAGTGCGACGCGCCAGCGACCCAACCGTGCGAACAGCGGGATGAGGAAGATGGGCGAGACCTTGAGCGAGGCGGCCGCCGCGATGAAGATCCCGGAAAGCCCGGCCCGACGTCGCAGCGCGGCCCACAGGGCGGCGGTCAGCAGCAGCAACCACACGGTCGCCACCTGCTGGAACTTGAGGTTGAGATAGACGGGCATGAAGGTGAGGCTTGCGAGCAGGAACAGGCGCCGGCCGCTGCGTGAGAGCTCGGGGTTGATGCGAAGAATCACGGCGAGCGCGACCAGGAACGCCGCGTGCACGACCAAGAGCCAGATGCGCGCCGCGGCCACCAGCCCGAGCGAGGTCAGCGGTGCCAGCAGGAGCGCGAAGAATGGCGGATAGATGTAGGCAACGACCCACGACTCGGTGCCCCACGAATGCTTGAAATCGGCATAGATGTCGGTCCCGTGCGCCGCCGCCTGCGCGCCTCCGAAATAATTGACGAAGTCGAAGCGAAGCGCGGCCGGGGTGAGGGTGACCCATTGCACCACTGACCAGGTCACGTAGTAGAGAGCGGCGATCACGACGAGCATCAGCAACACGCGCTCACGAAAGCGCGCCTCGTAGAGGCGCCGAATCCCGTACCAGCGTCGAAGGTTCATGCTGCCTTGACCTGCGCCGGCAGGGCCGGTCGCCGCAACATCCGTTGATGCCAGGCGATAACGAGCAATGAAAAGGGGATCACGGTGAAACCATTGAAGTAGCCGAGCCGCGCCCCGAGGAAATAGAGCAGGGGGATGACGGCAAAGCCCCAGACGGTGAGCTCGACGAGTGGGTCCTCCCAGCCGTCAAGCCGCGGTCCGAGCAGCAGGGCAATCGCCGGGAGCAAGAGGACGAGGTCGTAAGACTGCACGAATGGCAGGGCGAAGAGCCAGAGGATCAGGAGCGTGAGGCCACGGGTGTGCGTATCGGGGGCGCGGCGAATCGCCCACACCCCATAACCGGCCGCCGCCGCCAGGGTAACCAGCAGGGTCGCGGTCTTGACCCAGCCGCCGAGCCCGGGATAGAAAAAGCTCTCGACCGACGCCATGTCGGGCTGAAGACCTTGCACCGCCTGCCACATCCGGGGAACCTGGAGCGGCCACTCGAGAAAATGCAGACCCATGACGGCCGCCATCAGGCCGAAGGCGGCGGCCGAGGCGACCACGAAGCCCGAAATCATCCGCCGAGCCACCGCCGGCTCCAGCAACGCGAGCACCAGCGGCAGCGGCAGCCCGATGTTCGGCTTGAGCCAGACCAACGCCAGCACCGCGCCGGCGAGCCAGGGCCGCCGCGCGTGCGCGAGCAGCCAGGCGGCGATGAAGGCGCCGAAGACGATGACCGAGACCTGGCCCATAAAGAGGTTGATGAAGCCGACCGCGCACAGGAGCGTGCATCCCGCCCCGAGCGCGGCTCGTCGACGGGACCAGCCCAGCACATTGAAGGTCGCGAAGGATGCCGCGAGCAGAATGAAACCGAGGAGTATGGCATACAGGGCATACGCGACCTGCCAGGGGAGGCTGGTGACCGGCGCCAGCGCGTAGGCGAGCCATGGACCCTCGGGAAAGGCCAGGAATTCGTAGTAAGCCGGGTTGCCGGGCACAAGTCCCCGCGGCGCATCGTAGAGCTGGTATTCGGTGGCGGCCAGCGTCGGCCAGTTGTAGGGGTCGCCGTGATGCGCGACCACGGTGGCGGCGGCGAAGAAGGCGCGGAAGTCCTGCCCGACGGTCGACGAGGTCACCAGCTGGCGGCCATAGGGGATGAGCATCGCCAGCAGGAAGACCACCAGCAACCGCTGGCGGAAACGGCGGCGCGCCGCGGCGGGCGTCATCCCCGGGACTTCACGGCATAGGCTCGGTTGTCGGGCGTGTCCCGCATCATCACGGTCGCCTTGTCGAAGGTGCCCAGCTCGAACCAACCGGTCTGCCCCGGCGCATTGTGGATCTGGCGCAGCTCGGTGATGATCGGATCGTTCGTGTGGAAGATGACCCAATTGATCTGGTAGCGCTCGAGCAGTTGCGCCTGGTCCTGTCCCAGCGACTGCAAATGGTCGTAGTCGCGCAGCAGCTGATCGCCATCCAGCGCCGCGTCCCCGAAGATGAACACCGGCTGCGGCGGGGTCTGTCCCTGGAGGCGGAAGATCAGATAGCCGCCCCAGCCGTAGACGTTGAGCATGTGGCCGGGCGGCGGATGCGCCACCAGGAAGTCGGCCGCCTTGATGGGGAAGTCGCGCGCGACCAACTTGCCGTCGACACGCTGCAGCAGGCTGGGCAGGCTGGCGACCGCCACGATCGCGAGCACCAACACGATCATCACCACGTTCGCGGCAAAGGTGAGCGGCGTGGTCCTGGGGACGCGCCGGGGCCAGCTGAAGGAGAGTCGCTCGCGGGCCTGCTGCGCGTAATCCGCCAGCGCCGGGACGGCGACCAGCATGAAGAAGGAGAGATTGCGGACCGAGTGCAGGGTGAGACCGAGACCGACCAGTAAGAGGAGCAGCTGGCGGGGCTCGATCCGTCGCGACAGCGCCAGCCCGACGATGATCAGGAAGATCATCGCCTCGAAGGCCCACATCTGCGACATCTGGAAGTTCGGCGAGAACCACTCGACGATCAGCCGCTGCTGCTCCGGGCTGCCACCGGTCTGGAAGGGATAGAGGTAGATGTCCCAGCCGTTGGGGTTGAGGATGGCGACCGCGACCGAGGCGACGAGGACGACCGTCATCGCCCGCAAGCGAGGCAGCGTCATGGCACCCGGACGCCGGACGACGTATCGGAACGCTTCCACCAACAGCGCCAGCCCCAGGATCCCGTAGCCGAGCACGAAGCCGCCATGGAGATTGACCCAGACCAGCATCACCACGGGGAGGAGATAGAGCGCGCGGCTTCGCCCCTCGCAAAAGCGCTTCACCCATAGATAGGTGAGCGCGCTCAGCGCGAAGGTGATCATCTGGATGCGTGGCCCCCAGATTGGATTGGCGGCCGCCACCCCGAGGGCGAGGGTCAGTCCGGCGATGACGAAGTTCACGCGCCGGTCGATGGCCAGGTAGACGAGAAGGAAGCCGGCGGCGGTGACGGCCCCCAAGACCAGGCTGATCAGCGGCAGACGGCCGGCGGCGTAGAGCACCGCCACGATGACCTCGCTGAGCCACTCGTGCGTGATCCAGCGGTGGTCGAGGACGGTGAAGGCATACAGGCCGTGCCGGGGCACATCGTGGTGGCTGAGGATCCAGTTGCCGGTCGGGAGGTGCCACCAGAAATCGGGATCGGTGACCGGCTGGATGGCGGCGATCAGCATCGTCAGGAAGATGGCGATGGTGAAGAAGTGGGGGAGGTCGAGCCAGCGCACGGCCCGGTTAAGAGGGCCTGGCTCGAGTGGAAGCGGGGCGGCGGAACGGGCCAGGCTTGCCAATTTAACAGGGGTGTAACGAGGCTGCCGCAAGCGCCTTGCAGGCGCGGGCTTAGAAGACGAAGGGAATCAGCCGGTGGGTGTGCGCCGCGTAGGCCTCGTACTGCGGGTAGGTGGTGCGGAGGATCCGCTCCTCGAAGGTGGTGCGAACGATCTGGGCTCCGAGGAAGACGGCGAACAGCGCCAGGTGCAGGGAGAACAGGGTCGGCAGGATCAGGCCAACGCCGGCGATGATTTCGCCCAAGTAGATCGGGTGGCGGACCAGGTGGTAGGGGCCGGTCGTCACCAGCCCGCGCGCCTCGGGCACGATGCTGAAGCGTTTGCCGAGATAGGTCAGCGAGTACAGCGCCAGGATCATGCCAACGGCGAGGCAGAGGTCGCTGCCCGCCAGCACCCAGACGTTCGTGCTTCGACCCTGCCCAGGAATCAAAAAGAGGCCATAGAGGACGAAGCTCCCGGTCAGCGCCGCCGCGACGGCGACCGGGTTGTGGTCCTTGGCGATCGCCTTGCTGCGGATGGTGTAGATCGCGACCAGGAATGCAAAGAAGGCGACCGTCAGGACGCGGTTCAGGAGGTACATGACGGCGGCCCGGTCGAGGTCGGCGTGGGTCAAGGCGTGCTGGACGCCGGCGAAGGCCAGTTCCCCCTGGATGGCCACCAGGAAGCCGAAGACTCCCAGCGGAAGCGCCCGACCGAAGATGAAGGACGCCCGATTGCTCATCTGCTACGAGAATCAGCGTGAATTCGTCGATTTTCCTGCTATCATGGGGCCGCCAAACGGGGCTCCCGCCAGAAAGCGACGCCGTTTTCTTTAGTCCTAGTAGTCCTATATGAGTGCGATCCAGGCCACGGATGAGACCTTCGATCCATTCGTGTTGATTCACCAGTCGGTCACCGCACGCCTGCAGGTCGTCGAAGCGGAGCTGGAGATCGCCGAGACCAAATCACGCGACCTCGAGGCCTCGCTGGAGCAGGTCCGAGAGCAGGCGGAAGAATCGCGCGTGGTCGAGAAGCACCTGCTCAACAACCTCAAACAGTTCTCTCCCGCCGAGGTGCAGGAGACCTTCGCGAACATCAGGGACACGCAGCTGAGCGTGGAGCGGGTGCAGTTCGAGTACGAAGCCCTCGCCGCCCGCCGCGCCGAGCTGAAAGACCAGGGGCAGTTTCTGCGGTCCGCCAGCCAGATCCTGGCCGACCTGCAGCGGATGTACGGCGACAACGGCAGCCGGCCGGCGCCGGGCGACGGTGACAAGCAGTTCCGCGACGCATCACGGCAGGTGTTCCAGATCATCGAAGAGGAGCGGATGCGCATCGCTCGCGACATGCACGACGGACCCGCACAGTCGATGGCCAACCTGGTCCTGCAGGCGGAGATCCTGGAGCGCCTCCTCGACCGCAATCCCAAACAGCTCGTCACCGAGCTGGGGGAATTTAAGAACAGCGTCCGCAACGCCCTGGAGGAGATTCGCCAGCTGATCTTCGACCTCCGGCCGATGACGCTCGACGACCTCGGCCTGGTCCCCACGCTGCGCAAGTTCATCAAGGAATACGGCGATCGCTATGGCCTCGCCACCCGGTTCAATGTGGTCGGCCAGGAGCGCCGGCTGCCGGGCAATACCGAAGGCGTGCTGTTCCGGATCATCCAGGAGGCGCTGACCAACGTCCACAAGCATGGCCGCGCCAAGATGGCGGAGGTCACGATGAACCTTCAGCCCTCTCGGGTCTCGGTGGTGATCAAGGACGACGGCCAGGGATTCGACGTCGCCCGAACCGAGGCCAACCTGCACAAGAACAAGAACCTCGGTCTGCTCAGCATGCGTGAGCGTGCGGAACTGGAGAAAGGGACCCTCGAGATCCGCTCCCAACCGGGCCGCGGTACCGAGGTCAAGGTCGAGGTCCCGCTCGCCAAACACTAACCAGCGGCGCTTATTGTCACGGCGTTTGTAAGACAGCGGGCGACCGTTACAGGCTCGTCAAAACCTCTTGTGCATTCTTCCTCGGCCTGCGCGTTGATTTGAGCGCACTCCAGTGTGACACTGGGTCCGTTCGATCTACTCGCAAAGGAGGTGAATTAGCATGTTGACCAGCCTTTATTTGCGCCTCCGTGAGCTGCTCGGCCGTGAGGAAGGGCAGGGCATGGTGGAGTACGCCCTTATTCTCGTCTTGATCGCGGTGGTCGTGATCGTCGTCCTGATCATCCTCGGCAACCAGGTCAAGAACGTCTTCTGCAACATTTCGGGCGGCCTCGGCCAGTAAGCAGCCGTCACTCTTGGGAGCAACACAAGGGAGCCTGCGCAAGCGGGCTCCTTTTATTTTGCGCAAGGAAGAGCACTCAGCGGTAGATACATGACCCGAAGGAGCGTCACGCCGTTGGAGCGATGACGCCGATTATCAGGAGGTGAGTCGATTGGCGACTGAGGTAAAGCCGAAGAGCAACCGCATCCTCTTGATCTTCGGTGTTTTCCTCGCCATCGTGGCGTTCGGAGGGGCCTTGCTCGTTGGGCGTACCGGAGGTGGCACAACCTCGATCGGGAATGGCTCGAAGAATGTGCCGGCCGTGGTGGCCACCAAGGACATCCCGGCGTCGACCCAGATCACGGCGGACATGGTCACCGTGGTGCAGTTCTCGCAGGACCAGGCGCCGCCCTACGCGTTCCGGGGCAAGGACCTGGTCGTCGGCAAGTACGCGGCGATCCCGATCCATCTCGGCTCGGCGATCATCGACTACGACATCGTGGCCGACGCGGGCAGCGTGCAGGCGGCCAAGCAGGCCTTCCTGCCCATCCCGGCGGGCATGGTCGCCATGCAGATCCCGACCGGCGAGCTCGTCGGCGCCGGCGGTTTCGTCCAACCGGACGACCGGATCGACATCATCGTGACGGCGTCGATCTACCCGAAGGGCACCAATCCGGCCGATGCCAAGCCCTACACCAAGACGACCTTCACCAACCTTCACGTCATCCGGGTTGGCCCGGCGGGCGGGGCGAACACCCGTGGAATTTCGTCGAGCTTGACCGTCATCGTGACCTTGAAGCAGGCGGAAGACCTCAAGTTCTTGCTCGACAACACCAACTACAAGTACGTCCTCAAGTCGGTTAAGGACTACGATGTGCCAGACGCCGATACGTCGGCGACCACCGACCAGAGCTTCATCCAGACCTTCCGCCTCCGCTAGACGCCTACAGGAAAAACGTTGACAGGTACCCCGCGAAATCGGAAGATTTCGCGGGGTGCCGTCTTTAGCGAGATGACCGCATGAGCGAGCAAATCAGAGTCCTGATCGTGGACGACATCCTGAGCACCCTGGACAACCTCCAGAAGCTGCTCTCCTTCGAGCCCGACATCCAGGTCGTGGGCACCGCGGCCAACGGCAAGGAAGGGGTCGAGCAAGCGAAGAAGCTGACGCCGGACATCGTCCTGATGGACGTCAACATGCCGATCATGGACGGGATCCAGGCGACCGAGCAGCTGGCCCAGGAGGTCTCCGGCTCACCCGTCATCATCATGTCGGTCCAGGGGGAGCGCGATTACCTCCGCCGGGCGATGCAATCGGGCGCGCGTGAGTTCCTCATCAAGCCCTTCAGCGGCGACGAGCTGATCGCCAGCATTCGCCGTGTCTACCAGCTGGAACAGAAGAAGGAATCGTTCCTGGCGAAGACCACGGGGACGCCTGAAAAGGCGCCTGCCGCCCCGCCAGACGGCGAGACCAAGCATCGGGCGGAACGTGGCCAGGTCTTCTTCTTCTATTCGGGCAAGGGCGGCGTCGGCAAGTCGTTGATCGCCGCCAACCTCGCCGTGTCCATGGCGAACGAGACCAAGGGAAAAGTCGCCCTCGTCGATCTCGACCTGCAGTTCGGTGACATCGGCGTGCTGCTCAACCTCGACCACTCCCAGGGGATCACCGACCTGATCGAGAACATCGACCACATGGACCAGGAGTTCATCCGGGAAATCATGGTGGACGGCCCCTTCGGGATCAAGGTCTTGCTGGCGCCGATCAGCCCGGAACTGGCGGACCTGGTGACGGTCGACCATGTCCGGCGGATCTTCGGCGAGCTGCGCAAGATGTTCGACTACATCATCGTGGATAGCAGCGCCCACCTGGGCGAGATCAACCTCGAGGTGCTCGACCACGCCGACAAGGTGGTGGTGGTCACATCGCTGAGCATCCCGGCGATCAAGAACACCAAGCTCGCGCTCAAGATCTTCGACTCGCTCTCGATCTCCCCGGACCGCGTGGTGCTGCTCCTCAACAAGTCGGACGCGCACTCCGAATTCAACAAGGAGAGCGTGGAGGCGAACCTCCGCTTCCCGATCGCCGGCCAGATCCCCAACGATCCCAAGCTGGTCATCAACTCGATCAACCGGGGCAATCCCTTCGTGACCACCCATCCCGAGTCCGAGATCAGCCAGCGGATCCGCGAACTCGTGGCCAAGCTCCTCCCCACGGCGGCGCCGACGCCCGAACCCGAGAGCGCCGAGAAGAAACCCCGCAAGGGTCTGTTCGCCCGCCGTTAGGAAGGGTGAGATGAATTCTCGGGCTACTGCCCGCCCTGTCTTGCTACGGTCCGTGACCGTCGCGCGTCCATTTGTGACGACCGAGCGGAGGGCCTGAGCCGAATGGGGCTCCTCGACCGCGTCCAGAAACAACAGGCTCCCGACCCGAACGCGCCTCCGGAAGGATCCTTCGTCCCGCAAGCCGGAACCGGCCCGGTCCGCCAGGCGGTCGCCGCCGGGGCCCGCGTCCGAACGCCCTTCGAGCAACAGGCGGAGCGCGTCAAGAACCGGCTCCAGGCGCGCCTGATCGAGAACATCGACGAGGGCGAGGACGAGGACCGCGCCCAGCGGGCGGAACGCATCACCGAGGCGCTCAACGCGGTGGTCGCCGAGATGGGCCTGTCCCTGACCAAGCCAGAGAAGCAGCGACTGCTCGACTCGGTGCTGAACGACTTCCTCGGGCTCGGCCCGATCGAGGCCTTGATCAGCGATCCAACCATTACCGAGATCATGGTCAACGGACCGGACCAGATCTTCGTCGAACACAAGGGCAAGCTGACGCTGTCCACGGTCCAGTTCGAAAGCGAGGACCAGCTGCGGCGCGTCATCGACCGCATCGTCTCGACCATCGGGCGTCGTATCGACGAGGGATCCCCCATGGTCGACGCCCGGCTCAAGGACGGATCCCGTGTCAACGTCATCATCCCGCCGCTCTCGCTCAACGGGCCGATCCTCACCATCCGAAAGTTCTCCAAGACCCCCTACCAGGTCAGCGACCTGATCAAGTTCGGCAGCTTCACCGAGCCGATGGCCCAGTTCGTCCAGGCATGCGTCCGGTCGCGTCTGAACATGCTGGTGTCCGGCGGCACCGGCTCGGGCAAGACGACCACGCTCAACGTGCTCTCCAGCTTCATCCCGGAGGAGGAGCGGGTGGTGACCGTCGAGGACGCCGCCGAGCTCCAGCTGAACCAGGAGCACGTTGTAACACTTGAGTCACGGCCGGCGACCGTCGAAGGCCGCGGTCGGATCGCGATCCGCGACCTGGTAGTCAACGCCCTCCGGATGCGCCCCGATCGGATCGTGGTCGGCGAGTGCCGCGGCGGCGAAGCACTCGACATGCTCCAGGCGATGAATACAGGCCATGACGGATCGTTGACGACTATTCACGCGAACTCGCCACGCGACAGTTTGAACCGCCTGGAAACGTTGGTGTTGATGGCGGGCGCAGAATTGCCGTCCCGGGCGATCCGGGAGCAGATCTCATCCGCCATAAACGTCATCGTGCAGCAGAGCCGCTTGCGGGATGGGTCGCGGAAAATCATCGCCGTCAGCGAAGTGCTCGGACTGCACGGCGACCAGATAAAGGTGCAGGACATTTTCGTGTTCAAGCAGACAGGCGTCAGCGAAGACGGCAAGGTGCATGGCTTCTTCACGGCCACCGGCATCATTCCGAAGTATTTCGACCATTTGCAGTCGTCGGGCGAAGGCGTGTCAAAGGATCTCTTCACGCCGGTGCCGGATCCTGAAGGAAAAGGAGGCAACTAAATGTCGATCCAGCTCCTCTTCGCGGCCATGGCAGCGATCGGCGCCCTGATCGTCGTGATGGCCCTGGTGTCGAACCGGCAGGCGACGACCGAGACCGACCTGCACATGGACTCCTACAACCCCGACGCCGGCCCCAAGAAAAAGGGTGGCTTCTTCGAGAGCTTCACCGAGGGGCTCAACAAGAGCATGACCCGCAACAAGGGCGGGCGCTCGTCGCGCCTGACCGAGGAACTGGCCAAGGCCGACCTCAAGTTGCGCGTCTCGGAGTACGTCATGCTGATCGTCGGCCTGATCGTCCTGCTCTGCGCCGTTCTCTTCCTGCGCTTCCACAACCCGATCCTGGCCCTCGTCGGGATCCCCGCCGGGTACTTCCTTCCCGGGTTCTTCCTCAAGTTCCGCCAGCGCCGCCGCCTCAAAGCCTTCAACAACCAGCTGGGCGACACCATCGTCCTGCTGTCGAACGCGCTGAAGGCCGGCTATTCGTTCGCCCAGGCCATGGCCACCATCGCCAAGAGCTCATCGCCGCCGATGGCCGACGAGTTCAGCCGGGCGGTGCGCGAAATGAACCTGGGTGTCTCGGTCGACGACGCCCTGCAGCACATGGTCAAACGGATTGAATCCGAAGACTTCGACTTGATGGTGACCGCCGTCCAGATCCACCGCGTGGTCGGTGGCAACCTGGCCGAGATCCTGGACACGATCGCCTTCACCATCCGGGAGCGCATCCGGATCCAGGGCGAGATTCGCACCCTGACCGCGCAAGCGCGCGCCTCCGGCTACATCATCACCGGCCTGCCCTTCGCGCTGGCCCTGATCCTGACCTTCATCTCTCCCAGCTATATCACGCCCCTCTTCCACGAATGGCTCGGCTACGTCCTGATCGGGATGGGCCTGGTCTCGATTGCGATCGGCTACGGCATCATCTCGAAAATCACGAACATCCAGGTGTAGCGAATGAGCATATTTACCATCGTCTTCGCCTTCCTGGCCTTCAGCGGCATCATCATCGCCATGCAGGCCGTCACCGCCAAGCCCCGACAGGACCTGATCGCGGAACGGCTCTCGCAGTATCGCGACCATAACCTGACGCTCGACGAAATCGAGCTCTCGCTGCCCTTCAGCGAGCGCTTCATCAAGCCCGCACTCGAGCGGATAGGCAGCTTCCTGACCGCCCGCATGGGGAAGAACCAGCAGATCGTCGTGCAGAACAAGATCAACCTTGCCGGCCGGCCCTACGGGCTGAGCGTCAACGGCTTCGAGGTCGTCAAGGTGATCGCCGGCATCATCATCGCCCTGGTCGTCCTCGCCTTCGTCGGGGTGCTGGGTGTCACCGCCCTGCCGCTCAAGGGCGCCGCCCTCGGCGTCGGCTTCGTGCTCGGCCGCTTCCTTCCCGACGTCTGGCTCAACAACAAGATCAAAGGGCGCCAGAAAGAGCTGCGCCTCGCGCTCCCCAACGCGCTCGACTTGCTGACCATCTCGGTCGAAGCGGGCCTCGGGTTCGACGCCGCCATTGGCCGCCTGACGGAGAAATTCAAGAACGCCCTCTCGGACGAATTCGCCCAGGTGCTCAACGAGATCCGGCTCGGTCGGCCACGCCTGGAAGCGCTCGACGAAATGGGCCGCCGCTCCGGCGTGGAGGAACTGCACACCTTCATCCAGGCCCTGATCCAGTCTGAACAGCTCGGCGTCGGTATCGCCAAAGTGCTGCGCATCCAGTCGGAAGAAATGCGCCGCCGCCGCCGTCAGCGCGCGGAGGAGCAAGCCGCGCAAGCGCCGCTGAAAATGCTCTTCCCGATGATCGGCTGCATCTTCCCGACTCTGTTCATCGTCCTGATGGGGCCGGCCGTCATCATCATCATCCACACGTTCCAGCACAAGGGCTAAGTCGCGATGGCGCCGTCCAGCGCAGCTGGCGGCGCCTCGCGATATACTACGGAGTAAGAGTTTTGCGACTGACAAAACAAGACGGGACGATCGTGGCGCAGCCCCTGGAAGTCGCGAGCAATTTCATCGCGCGCGGCGTGGGCCTGATGGGCCGGTCGCGGCTGCCCGAGAACGGGGGACTCTTGATTCACGGCTGCAATGGCATCCACATGATGTTCATGCGCTTCCCGATCGACGCGGTCTTCGTCGACAAGAAAGGCGTCGTGCTCAAGACCTACGAGCGGTTGCTGCCCTGGATTGGCCTCGTGCCCCTGGTGTGGGGTGCGGACAAGGTCGCCGAGCTGCCGGTCGGCACCATCCGCCGCCACGCGATCAAGACCGGCGACCAGCTGCTCGCCGCCGCCTGACGTGCGCCTCCTCGACCTTTTCTTTCCGCCGCGCTGCGGCGGCTGTGGCCGTCACGGCCAGGACTTTTGTGAGCCATGCGCCGCCACCCTCCAGCCCGTCCCGGTCACCAGCCTGCACGGCATCCCGCTGGTCGCTGCCGGACGCCTCGAGGGTCCCTTGCAGGCGGCCATCCATACCTATAAATACCGTCCCCGGCCGCAGTTGGCGGGCCGCCTCGCCCAACCGCTGGGCCAGGCCGTCATCGCCGCCGGCATCAAGCTGCCGGCACTGACCTTCGTCCCGCTTCACCCGGGTCGCCAACGGGAGCGCGGCTTCAACCAGGCGGAGCGGCTGGCCGGGCGGGTGGCCGCTGGCCTGCGCGTACCGGTCGTCAGCGGACTGTCCCGGCTTCGGCCGACGCCCGCTCAAGTGGGGCTGGGGCATGCGGAGCGGCAGGTCAACGTGGCGGGCGCCTTCCGCTGGACGGCCCCCGAGCCGCCTCCGCAGGGCCTGGGGCTGGTGGACGACGTCTGTACCACCGGGGCTACGCTGGACGCCGTAGCCAAGGTGGTGGCCGAAGCGGGCGGCTCGATCGGCGCCTTCCTGGTGCTGGCGGTCGCGCAAACTTTGCCGGCGCCCCCCGTTACATGCCCCGGGACAGTCCGCCTGTCCGCGAATCTCTGATTTGGGGGATTGTGACTAGATGGTCAATGCGTCCGAGGTTTCGCAGGACGAGCTTGGTCGTTATTACGAGGCCCTGGGGCCGATCCGCGACCTGGTCCTCGATGACAGCCTGACCGAAGTCATGGTCAACGGCCATGAAAACATCTACGTCGAGCGCAACGGCAAGATCCTGCTCACCGATCGCAAGTTCGACGATGAAAATCACCTGTTGCGCGTGATCGACTTCATCGTCTCCGCGGTCGGCCGCCGGATCGACTTCCGCACCCCGATGGTCGACGCCCGGCTCCTCGACGGCTCCCGCGTGAATGCGGTGATCTCGCCGATCGCACTGGACGGGCCGATGCTGACCATCCGAAAGTTCTCCCGCGATCCCTACCAGGCGGAAGACCTCGTCAACTTCGGCACCATCACCAACGAGGCGGTCGGTTTCCTCAAGGCCTGCGTCATGGCGCGCGCGAACCTCATCATCTCGGGCGGGACCGGCACCGGGAAGACGACGCTGCTCAACGTGGCGTCCTCGTTCATCCCGCCGACGGAACGCATCGTCACCATCGAGGACGCGGCCGAGCTCCAGCTCCACCAGGAGCATGTCTGCCGGATGGAGGCGCGGCCGCCCGACCTCAACGGCGAGAATCGGGTCGCGATCCACGACCTGGTCATCAATGCCCTCCGGATGCGTCCGGACCGCATCGTCGTCGGCGAGTGCCGTGCCGGAGAAGCGCTCGACATGCTGCAGGCGATGAACACCGGGCACGACGGGTCGCTGACCACGCTCCACGCCAACACCACGCGCGACGCCCTTTCCCGGCTGGAGACGATGGTGCTGATGGCGGGCATCGACCTGCCCATGCGGGCCATCCGCCAGCAGGTGGCCTCGGCCATCGACCTGGTGGTGCAGCTCTCCCGGATGCGCGACGGTCAGCGCAAGGTGACCAGCATCACCGAGATCACCGGCATGGAAGGCGACACCATCACCATGCAGGAGATCTTCCTCTACGAGTCGCACGGCGCGGACAAAGACGGCACGATGACCGGCGTCTTCCGTCCGACCGGCATCCGCCCGCACATCATGGACCGGCTGTTCGCGGCCGGGGTGCCGATCCCGCCGGAACTCGCGCGCGTCTTCCCCGATCGCCGGGCCAATGAACGCGGGCATTAAGTAATCGCGCCCTGGCGGCGTGACGGCCGCCACTCGCTATACTTTTGTCCTCTCGAGATCTCGGCAGGAGGCCACGATGGAGATCTTGATCCAGGCCAAGAAGAACGCGGCCGACCCCCAGATGAAGGCCTATGCACAGGCCAAGCTCGAGAAGCTGACGCGCCATTTCGACCACATCCTGCAGGCGCGCATGGAGCTCGGCACCGAGAAGAACAAGAGCCTCGAGACCATGAAGGTTGCCGAGCTCACGGTCCATGTCACCGGTCGCACCGGCAACATCCTCAAGGCCGTGCAGTCGGCCGAACATATGAACGAGGCCGTCGATCTCGTGGTCGACAAGATGGACCGGCAAATTCGCCAGCACAAGGAGAAGCTCAAGGACCATCGCCGCTCCAAGCCCGCCGCGGCCATCGGTCAGCCGTCCGCCGAAGCCGCCAGCAGCGCGGTGCGGTCGAACGGGGTGGCGAAGATCAAGCGCTTCAAACTGAAGCCCATTTCCGAGGAGCAGGCGCGCAACCAGATGGACGAGCTGGGCCACGCGTTTTTCCTCTTCCTCAACGAGGACACCCAGGAGCTCAACCTGCTTTACCGGCGCAACGACGGGACCCTGGGCCTGGTCGAAGCCGACCTGAGTTGACGTCGAGCCCCCGTTTGGGTGTCCCGACGGCGGGTATGCTTACTGGTTGCAACCCAGCGTGTAATCCATGAGCGTTCTTACCAAAGTCTTAGGCGATCCCAACGCGCGCGAGGTCAAGCGGCACCTCGAGCGGGTCGCCGAAATTACCGAGCTCGAGCCGCTGATCGAGAAGCTCGCCCCCGAGGAGCTCAAGGCCAAGACCGCAGAGTTCCGTGAACGGCTGGCCGGCGGCGAGCAGCTCGAGGACGTGCTGGTGGAAGCCTTCGCCGTCGTCCGCGAGGCAGCTCGGCGCACCATCGGGTTGCGACCCTTCGACGTCCAGTTGGTGGGCGGCATCGTGCTACACCAGGGAACCATCGCCGAGATGAAGACCGGCGAGGGCAAGACGCTGGTCGCCGTCCTGCCGCTCTATCTGAATGCGCTCGAAGCCAAGGGCGCCCACCTGATCACGGTCAACGACTACCTGGCCCGCCGCGACGCCGGCTGGAACGCGCCGATCTACCACGCGCTCGGCATGAGCGTGGCCGTCATCGGTCACGAGATGTCACTCGTCTACGACCCCGACTACCTCGACGAGACGCACCCGGATCCGCGCCTGCAGCACCTGCGCCCGGTAACCCGGGCCGAGGCTTACCAGGCCGACATCACCTATGGGACGAACAGCGAGTTCGGATTCGACTACCTGCGTGACAACATGGCGGTCGACCTGTCGCAGTGCGTGCAGCGGGGCCTGAACTACGCCATCGTCGACGAGGTCGACAGCATCTTGATCGACGAGGCGCGCACGCCGTTGATCATCTCGGGCCAGGCGCAGGAGTCGACCGAGAAGTATTACCAGTACGCCAAGCTGATCCCGCGACTGGCCGCCGAGGACTACACGGTGGACGAGAAGACCAAGTCGGCGGCCCTCACCGAGGAAGGCATCGCCAAGATCGAGCGCTGGACCGGCATCAAGAACGTCTACGAGCTGGAGCATGTCGACGAGGCGCACCAGATCAACCAGGCGCTCAAGGCCTACACGCTCTACAAGCGCGACCGCGATTACCTGGTCAAGGACGGCGAGGTGATCATCGTCGACGAGTTCACCGGACGCCAGCAACCCGGCCGGCGCTGGGCCGACGGCCTGCACCAGGCGGTCGAAGCCAAGGAAGGCGTCAAGGTCCAGCAGGAGACCCAGACGCTCGCCACCATCACCTACCAGAACTATTTCCGGCTCTACAAAAAGCTGGCCGGCATGACGGGCACCGCGGTGACCGAGGCCGAGGAGTTCGACAAGATCTACAAGCTCCAGGTGGTCGTGATCCCGACCCACAAGGCGATGATCCGCGACGATCGCCCGGACCTCATCTACAAGACCGAAGATGCGAAGTTCAACGCGGTCGCCGACGAGATCCAGGAGGTCGCCAGCGGCGGGCGCCCGGTCCTCGTCGGCACGGTGTCGGTTGAGAAGTCGGAGCGCCTCGCCCGGCTGCTGGAGAAGCGTGGCGTCCCGCACGAGGTGCTCAATGCGAAGCAGCACGAGCGTGAGGCCCTGATCGTCGCCAACGCCGGCCAGCCCGGCGCGGTCACGATCGCGACCAACATGGCCGGTCGTGGCACCGACATCGTGCTCGGCACCGGCGTGGCGGACGGCGGCGGGCTCCACATCGTCGGCACCGAGCGGCATGAGAGCCGCCGCATCGACAACCAGCTCCGCGGCCGCGCCGGCCGGCAGGGTGACCCAGGGTCCTCGCGCTTCTTCCTGGCGCTCGACGATGACCTGATGCGTATCTTCGGCGGTGATCGCATCAAGGGCATGATGAACATGCTGCGCGTCGCCGACGACGAGCCGATCGAATCGCGCATGGTGTCGCGTCAGATCGAGGGCGCGCAGACCAAGGTCGAGGGCCACAACTTCGACGCCCGGCGCTACCTCGTCGAGTACGACGACGTCATGAACAAGCAGCGCGAAATCATCTATGGCGAGCGCCGCAAAGTGCTCGAGGGTGTCGACCTGCGGGAGCTGGTGCTCTCCTGGGTGCGCAAGGTGGTCGAGGACGCCGTCAACGAGCGCTGTGAGTCCCGCCATCCGGACAACTGGGACCTCGAGGGTCTGGTGGGCCAGTTGAGCCTGGTCTATCCCTTGCCGCCGTTCGGCGAGCTCGCTCCCGACGAGTTCGGGGAGACCAAGGAGGCCGTCGTCGAGCGGCTGATGGAGTACGCGCAAAAGGCGTACGAAGCCAAGGAAGCCGAGATGACCGCGCCCATGATGCGCAAGGTCGAGCAGTTCGTGGTGCTCAAGACCATCGACTCCAAGTGGATCAGCTACCTGACCATGATGGAGCACTTCAAGGAAGGCATCGGGCTGCGAGCCTTTGGGCAGAAAGACCCCCTGGTCGAGTACAAGAATGAGGCCTTCCAGGCCTTCCAGGAGCTGCTCAACGACATCCAGTTCGACATCGCCTCAACCGTCTTTCGGGTGCAGCTCGTCAACGAGCCACCAGCGCCGCCACCACCGCCGCGGCAGGTCATGGGCCCCACCCGCGTGGTGGAGCCGACGGCCGCAAGCGGCAACGGCGGGTCAAACCCCGCGCAGACGCCGGCTGGCAAGATCGGCCGCAACGACCCCTGCTACTGCGGCAGCGGCAAGAAATACAAGAAGTGCCACGGCCGCTAGCCCGTCTGGCCCCCGGGGCGCGTACCGGTAGGTCAGGAACAGCCGCCCGCAAGCCGAGGGTCATGGGAATCGCCGAAATCCAGAACCGTTTGCGAGCCCATACCATCCGAAGCCAGAGATCGGCTGGCAGTTTTGCGCGGGTCACGTTCAGGATTGGTCGTCTTCGGGTAGGATTTCCGGCGATGGCTAAGAAGAAGACTGCGCCCAGCAAGGCCGCGAACAGCAAGGCCGCGAACACCAAGGCCGCGAAGCCTGAGGCGGCGACTCCGGCGGCGCCGGTACGCCCACCCTTTCGCCGCCCACAATCGCTGAACTTTGCCGGCGTCGGGCGTAACGATATCTGTCCCTGCGGCAGCGGTAAGCGCTTCAAAAACTGCCACGGAGACTAGAGATGGAAGAGATCCTCGAGCACGGCAACGACCTGCTGAAGAAGATTCTTCAGCTCCAGGAGCATCTTTGACCTTCCTGCGAAGGCCGCGCGTCTCGACGCGCTGCAGAGCGATCTAAACGACCCCAACCTCTGGCAGGACCCGCCGCGCGCGCAGCGCCTCGCCCAGGAAGCCAAGGGGCTGCGCGATGAGGTCTCCGGCTGGCGCAAGCTCGAAACACGCGCCAGAGATGTGATCGGCCTCGCCGAGATGGCGATCGCCGAGAACGACGCGCACCTGGAGGACACCCTGCGCCAGGACCTGGCCGCGCTGGATGCGGATGTCAGCCGGCAGGAGGTCGACCTGCTCTTTGCCAACCCCTATGCCGACAATCCGGCGCTGGTCAGCATCCACGCCGGCGCCGGCGGCACCGACTCGCAGGACTGGGCCGAGATGCTGCTGCGGATGTATCTGCGCTGGGCCGAACGCAACAAGATGCCGGCTGAGATCATCGACGAGTCACCTGGGGAAGAAGCCGGCTACAAGAGCGTGACGATCCGCATCTCGGGGAAGCGCGCCTTCGGCTGGCTGCGCGCCGAGCGCGGCGTGCATCGACTGGTGCGGCTTTCGCCCTACGACCAGGCCCACCGGCGGCACACCTCGTTCGCGTTGGTCGAGGTGATCCCGGAAATCGAGGACGATGGCGATATCGAGATCCGGCCGGAAGACTTGAAGGTCGATGTCTACCGATCGAGCGGTGCCGGCGGCCAGCACGTCAACAAGACCTCGTCGGCGGTGCGGATGACGCACCTACCGACCGGCATCATCGTGACCTGCCAGAACGAGCGCTCGCAGATCAAGAATCGCGAGCTGGCGCTCAAGGTGCTGCGCTCCCGCCTGGTGGCGCTGCGCGAGCAGCAGCGGTCGGAACAGCGCCAGGAGCTGAAGGGTGCACACCAATCGAACGAGTGGGGCAGCCAGATCCGCAGCTACGTGCTGCATCCCTACACCCTGGTCAAGGACCACCGCACCGGCCTCGAGGTGGGCAACGTCCAGGCGGTCCTCGACGGCGACCTCGACAACTTCATGGAAGCCTTCCTCCGCCTCGACGCGGGCCGGGAAGGCAAGGCCGCCTAACCAGGGCGATCAGGCAGCCGGCGCCAGTTCTGCGGCCGTTGACTCGAGCCGGCGCTCGTTGCGCAGCGCCACCCACACACTGCCAACGATGATCACCGTCCCGAGGACGTAGGCCTCGCCGAAGAGGCGCGTCACGCCCATCGGGAGCAGCTCCAGGATGCCCGGCAGGTGCGGGAGTGGATGATAGATCAGCAGGTAGTGCAGCGCCGGCCCCACCGAGAAACAGAGCCAGGCCGCCAGCAGGAACCGCCCCGCGGTCCGCGACATGGCGCCGGTGAAGGCCTGCCGGATCAAGAGGGCGATGGGCAGGATGAGGACGACGAGGTGGAAACTCCAGGTCACGCTGCTGATCAGCGGCAGGGTGCTGACCGCGAGCGCGAACTCCAACCCGGTGCGTGCGGGTCGCGAGGTCGCGCGCAACACGATGAACAGGAGGAGCAGCACCAGCGGCCAATCCAGCACCCGTCCGCACCAGCCGGCGCCGCCACCCGCGTCGGCGGTGGAGGGCTGGCAGATCCGAGCCGTGAAGCCCGCCAGCGACTGGTTTTCGCGATAGCCGGTTCCGGCCGCCAGGTGCGGCAGCATGTCGCGGAAGTAATAGAGGTTATGGTCGAAGCTGGTCACCGCCAGGCCGAGGACGAGGCCGAAGAGTCCGGTGACGCCAACCGCGCCCAGCAGTTTCCAGTGCCGGCGCCAGGCGAGATAGGGGAGGAGGGCAAGCGGAAAGAGCTTGAAGACCGCGGCGATGCCGACGAGCACTCCGCTGAGCACATCCTTGCGGCGCTGCCAGTAGGCCCAGGCGCCCGTGAGCAGCAACAGCAAGAGCGAGTTCATGCTGCCCGTCAAGACGGTGTTGGCCAGCGGAAAGAAGGTCGTCAGCACCGCCGCCAGGCAGAGGAGCTCGCTACGCTGCGGCCGGCCGATCACCGCGTAGACGATCAGCAGGCTGGCCGCGATGGCGGCCTGGATCAGCACCAGCCAGATGCGCACCGCCAGGTCGTTGGCGACCCAGGTCAAGGGGATCAGGAACACCGCGAACGCCGGCGGATAGAGATAGCCGCTGCTGAGCGACCAATCCCAGGGCACGTGATTGCGGACGAAGTTGGCATAGGGGTCGCCGCCGCTGGCGAGCTGGTGGGCGGCGAACAGGTAGTCCTGGAAGTCGTCGGCGCGAGGCGCGTGCGGGCCGAGAACCGGCAGCAGGTAGAGCCAGGTGTAGAGGGCCAGCAGGAGGGCGATCAGGGCGCTGACGGTCACCTGCCGCGGATCAGGCCAGCCCAGGATTCGCCGCACGGCCATATAACCGGCGAAACAGCCCAGTCACGCCCGTCGTTACACGGCCGTTACGTGGACTTTGTCAGATGGAGCAAAGGACGGACCCGACCGACCTCGAGACCCTTGTGGTTTCGCAGCGTCGGATGGGCAAAGCGGTCAAGCGCACGCTGCTCGGCCGGCGCCAGCCAGCCGAGGTCGGTGAGCGCCGCCATGACGGCAGCCGAGACCCAGGTGCCATCGACGTCGTCCAGCTTGAGGGCAAGGCCGACGCCGGACCGCCGGTCGGCGGTGCAGTGCGCGCCGGCGGCGCCGCCCTTGGCCAGCAATCGGCCATTGGTGACCTCCATCAGCGCGGTGTCGAAGCGCCTGGTCCCACCAACCAGGAAGGGGTGGGTCGTCATCGCCTCGACCGCGGTCCTCGCCGCGGCGTCGTCCGACGTCACCAGCCGGGCAAAGCTGCGCGCCATCGCGGCGAGGGGCACGGCCGCGTTGGGTGCACTGCAACCGTCGATGCCGTAGACGACGTCGGTAGTTGCGCAGCCCGTAAATTCTTCGACCACCTGCCGGATGCGCTGCTGAACCGGGTGCGAAGGCTCGAGGTAACTTTCGAGCGGCGCCTGCAGCACGCGGGCGGCGGCCAGCATCCCGCTGTGCTTACCGGAGCAGTTGTTGAAGACCGCCAGCGGCTCGGCCATCTCGCGCCGGACCGTGCTCGCCGCCGACTCGTCGTACGGCCAGTGGGCGCCGCATTGCAGGGCGGACTCGTCGATCTCGATGTGGGCCAGGAGGTCGCGAACGACCGCGATGTGGCGGGGCTCACCGTTGTGGGACGCGCAGATGATGGCGACGTGCTCGGTCGTCAACCCAAAGCGCTCGACGATGCCGGTGCGCAAGGCGGCAATCGCCTGGAACGGTTTGGCGCACGAACGAAAGTACGTCAACCGGCTCGGGTCGCCCGCGGAGGCGACCAGTGTGCCCCCGGCGTCGACCGCAGCCAGGTGACCGCGCTGCAGTCCCTCCTCGACCTCGCCCCGCTCGACGCGCAGCAGGGGGACGGCCGAGTTGGGCATTCGGCTGAGTATAAAGAGGGAGTTCAGGGGCGGCTTTGGACGCACAGTGAAGCGAGGCAGCAATGCGCGACGAGATGACCTATACTTCCGAAGTTATTCGGCCCCTTAGGGCCCGGCCAGTCGCGGCCACGGCTATCGGAATGGATTTGTTTACGTGCCAGCAACCATCACAACCCAGCCGACAGCGACGACGCTCCCAGAGCGGATGCGCATGGCCACGGTAATGCCGGCCGTGCCGCAGATCAGCCTGCAGGGCGTGCACAAGAAATATCCGAATGGCACGCTGGCGCTGCGCGACGTCACGCTGGTGATCCCCAAGCAGGACTTCGTCTTCCTGGTCGGACCGAGCGGCGCCGGCAAGTCGACGCTGGTTCGGCTCTTGATCCGCGAAGAGAAGGTCACCGCCGGCAAGATCCACGTCGAGGGTCAAGACCTGAGCCGCCTCAAGCGCCGCCACTTGCCCTTTCTGCGCCGCAAGATCGGTATGGTCTTTCAGGATTTCAAGCTGCTGCCCAACCTCAGCGTCTTCCAGAACGTCGCCTTCGCCTTGCGCGTGACGGAAGGCGCCCTGCGGCACCTCAAGCCGAAGGTCGAGGAGGTGCTCAGCATCGTCGGCCTCGAAGGAAAGGAAAACAAGTTCCCCGACCAGCTGTCCGGCGGCGAGCAGCAGCGGGTCGCGATCGCCCGGGCACTCGTCCACGATCCGCGGATCTTTCTCGCCGATGAGCCGACGGGCAACCTCGACCCCGCGACCTCCTGGGAAATCATCCAGCTCCTGCTGCAGATCAACGCGCGAGGGACAACCGTGTTGATGGCGACGCACAACCGCGAGATCGTCGACGTCATGCGGCGACGCGTGGTCGCGATCGAGGGCGGCCAGATTGTCAGAGACGAAGATGCAGGAGGGTACCATGCACCGGCTCTGGAATCGCGTTGATTTCGCCTTCAGCAGTGCCTGGCAGAACTTCTGGCGCAATGCTGCCGTCAGCATCGCCAGCGTCCTTATCGTCTGGGTCGTGCTGCTGGCGCTCGGCAGCTTGCTCCTCGTGCTGCACTCGCTCGACCAGATCGTGGCGCTCGAGAAGACCAAGGCGAGCGCTATCTCGGTTTACCTCGCGGACACGACGCCACTCAGCAGCGCGATGGATTTCAAGCTGCACCTGGAGAGTGACCCGCGGGTGACCGCGGTCACCTACGTCTCCAAGGACCAGGCGATGGCAAGGTTTCGGCAACTGCCGGCGTTGGACCCGAGCGTGATCGACACCCTGGGCACCAACCCCCTGCCGGCCAGCCTCGACGTTACGGTCAAAGATATCCGTGACCTCGGCGCGATCGACCAGGCGGTGCGCCTCTCGCCACTGGTCGATCGGTCGCCGGCCACCAACTACGAGCCCAACGTCATCGACAAGATCATCCTGCTGGCTCGCGTTGCGGGCATCGCCGGCCTCGTCCTGATCGTCGGGCTGACCGGGCTCTCCGTCTTCATCATCATGCTCACCATCCGCACCGCCATCTATCTCCGGCGAAAGGAGATCGAGGTGATGAAGCTGGTGGGCGCCACCGACTGGTTCGTCCGCTGGCCGTTCATCGTCGAGGGTCTCTTCGTGGGCGTGGTCGGCGCGGTGGTGGCGGTGCTGATCGTCGGCTTCGGCTACCGGCCCGCGGTCGTGAACCTCCAGAGCGTGCTGATCTTCGTACCGCTTTCCTTCGACCAGTATTACCTGCGGCTTGTGCTGGCCGCGATGCTCGGCTTCGGGCTCCTGCTTGGAAGTGTCGGGAGTTATCTCGGCGTCAGGCGGTTCCTCAAGCAGTGAGGCGGGCGCGCTTCCAGACGGCGCTGGCCATCGTGGTCCTGACCGCGGCCCTGCTGACCACGGTCTCGGACACGATCTACGACAAGCAGCACCAGCTGCAAGGGCTCAACGGGCAGATCGTGGCGACCAAGACCCAGATCGCGCAGCTGCTCGCGCAGGAACGCCAGCTGCAGGGCGAGATCGCGGCCTTCGATGCGCAGCTGCGAGCGGTGCAGGCGCAGATCGATCAGGAGACGGCAAAGCTGGTCCTGCTGGCGCAGCAGGTCGACCAGGCCACGGAGCAGCTGGCGCTCAAGGAAGCGGAACTGGCGCAACACATCGCCGACTTTGGACACCGGATGCGACTCATGTACAAGAGCGGGCAGATCAGTGGCCTCGAACTCATCTTTTCGGCCGCGAACTTCACCGACCTGATGAACCGCGTGGTCTTCTTCAATGTCATCGTTCGCGAAGACCGGCGCCAGGTCGCCCAGCTGCAGAAGGAGCGGGCCGCGATCGAGGCGATGAAGGCCGACCTCGAAGCCAAGAAGGCCGAGCAGGCGCGGGTCGTCAAGCAGGTCCAGGACCAGAAGGCGCAGTTGCAGGCGGTGCGCGATCAGCGGGCCGCGCGCGAGCTGCAGGTTGCTGCCATCGAGGCCCAGTTCCAGCAGATGCTGGCCGACGCCGAAGCGCAGCGGGCCGCCCTGCAGGCGCAGATCGCCTCGCTCATCCATGAAAGCTTCCGTGCCCGCTCCTCCGGCAAATGGAAGTGGCCCATGGACGGCGTCATCACCCAGGGCTTCGGCTGCACCAGCTATCCGTTCGAGCCATACGATCCCACCTGTTCGACCCATCACTATCACAGCGGCATCGACATCGCGACCGATTACGGAACCCCGGTGCACGCCTCGGACGGCGGCATCGTGCACAACTTCACCATGGGCTGCGGCTGGGGAGCCGGGCTGTGCGGTTACGGTCGTTACGTGGTGATGGTGCACGCCGGCGGCTTCACGACGCTCTACGGCCATCTCTCGAGCTGGGCGGTTGGCGACGGGGTGCAGGTCGACAAGGACACCGTGATCGGCTATGAGGGATCAACCGGCAACTCCACCGGGCCCCACCTGCATTTCGAGATCGACCTGGCCGGGATGCCGGTCGATCCGCTCGCCTATCTGCCCGCGTCATGATCGATAACGCAACCCCCCACCCTGACCCTCCCTCACAGGGGGAGAGGGAATCAATACCCGGCCGGAACGATAATCGACGTGTGTCCCGATTCAAAAGCATCGCGATCGTGTTGGTGGTGGCGATCGGGGCGTTCTATGCCGGCAGCCTCGCCGAGTTTCAGTTGGGCGGTTTTGCGCCCAACTGGGCGAAGACCCTGCTCTTCTACACGCCACCCAAGGCCAACATCGATTACCGCGCCCTCGACGAAGTCTTCACCACCATTCAGCAGCACTACGTGAAGCCCAATGCCGACGGGGTCAAGCTCACCGAGGGCGCAGCCGCCGGCATGGTCAGTGCCCTGGGCGACCAGTTCTCTCGCTACCTGACCCCGGCGGAGTACAGCTCCAACCAGACCTTCCTCAATGGGCAGTTCGCCGGGATCGGTGCGTCGGTGCAGCAGAAGACGGACCAGATCGTGATCGCCAGCGTTCTGCCGGGAACCCCGGCGGAGAAGGCCGGGCTGCACGTGGGAGACGTGATCACGGCTGTTGATGGCAAGAGCACCAAGGGGTGGACGGCGGACATGGCCGTCAACGCCATCCGGGGCCAGGCGAATACCCAGGTAAAGATCGAGGTCAGCCGCAGCGGGCAGACGATGACCTTCAACCTGACGCGCCAGGAAATCAACGTGCCAAGTGTCGCCACCCACATCTTCGACAGCCGGGTGCTCTACATCCGAATCTTCGAGTTCGGGAACCGGACCGCGACCGAGTTCGACGACGCGCTGAAGAACAACCTGAAGGGATCAGTGAACCTGGTATTGCTCGACCTGCGAGACAACCCGGGCGGTTATGTCGACGCCGCCAACGACGTCATCAGCGAGTTCGTGAGCAGTGGCCCGAGCACCATCCTGGTCGAGCGCGGCGGCAAGGAAGCTCCGAAGAACGTCACCGGCAACGGTCGCGCCTTCAGCAACAAGCTGGTGGTGCTGCTCAACGAGAACTCGGCGAGCGCGTCGGAGATCACGGCCGGCGCCATCAAGGACTACGGGCGGGGCCAGCTGGTGGGCGTCAAATCCTTCGGCAAGGGGTCGGTCCAGGAGGATTTCCTGCTGCGCGACGGTGACCTGCACCTCACGATCGCGTACTGGTTGACGCCCAAACGTCACTCAATCGAAAAGACCGGAATCACCCCGGACAAGACGGTGACCTTGCCCAATGCCCAGGACGAATACGCCGTGGAGCAGTCGCCCAACGACTTTGCCAAGGATCTCCAGCTGACGGCGGCGCTGGCGGCGCTGGAGGCTTAGGCGACCCGCCGAAGGGTGGGTACAATCGTGACGTATGCCGGATGAGGCGTTCGACGTCGCCGTCATCGGCGGTGGCTCCGCCGGATATGTCGGCGCCATCCGAGGAGCCCAACTCGGGCTCAAAGTGGCCGTCATCGAGAAGGAGAAGGTGGGCGGGACCTGCCTGCACCGGGGCTGCATCCCAACCAAGTCGTTCCTGCATTCCTCCGAGCTTGCCCACCAGATCCGCACCATG
Organism: Chloroflexota bacterium; assembly: GCA_034666565.1. Classification (GTDB taxonomy): domain Bacteria; phylum Chloroflexota; class Dormibacteria; order CF-121; family CF-121; genus CF-13. Next base: position 150,651 of record JAXDLN010000119.1, on the reverse strand, counting down.
GGCCCGCTCGGCCTCAAATCGGACAGCCTCCAGGTCGATTGGCCCGTTGTGCTGAAGCGCAAGCAGGCGGTGGTCGACCAGCTCTGGCGCGGCGTCGAGTTCCTGCTCAAGAAGAACAAGGTCACGGTCTTCAAGGGCGAGGGCATCATCGAGTCCGAGCATGCCGTGACCGTCAAGGACAGCGGCCAGGTGGTGAATGCCAAGAACCTGGTGGTGGCGACCGGGTCGCGGCCCAAATCGCTCGCCGGGCTGAAGATGGATGGCGATCGCGTCATCAACAGCGATCACGCGGTCAACCTCGACAAGATGCCGAAGTCGATCGTGATCGTCGGCGCGGGCGCGGTCGGGACCGAATTTGCCTGTGTCTACGACGGCTACGGGGCGGACGTGACCCTGATCGAGTTCCTGCCGACGCTGCTGCCGCTCGAGGATGTCGAGGTCGGCCAGCAGCTGGCGAAAGTCCTCACCAAGCGCGGGATCAAAGTGCTGACCGGGGCCCAGGTCCAGCCGGACAGCCTCAAGCAGGCCAACGGCAAGATGACAGTCGCGGTGAAGTCCGGCGCGGAGACGCAGACCATCGAGGGAGAGCGACTGCTGGTCGCCGTCGGTCGCGAAGGGATCACCGACGGCTTCGGCCTGGAGAAGCTCGACATCCAACTGGAGAAGGGCTACATCAAGACCGACGAGCATTACCGCACCGGGCATCCGAACGTGTATGCGGCGGGCGACGTCATCGGCAACTTCCTGCTGGCGCACGTCGCCTATTACGAAGGCGAGCACATCATGGAGCACATCGCGGGCAAGAACCCGAAGCCGCTCGATTACAATCGGGTGCCGCGGGCGACCTATAGCTACCCGCAGGTGGCGAGTCTCGGCCTGTCGGAAAAGCAGGCGCGCGACCAGGGACTGAACGTCAAGGTTGGGAAATTTCCGTTAGCCGGGAATGCCAAGGCCGTGATCCTCGGTGAGACCGAGGGCTTCGTGAAGATCATCAGCGATGCCGACTCGGACGAGCTGGTCGGCGTCTTCATCCTCGGCCCGAACGCCACCGAGCTGATCGCCGAAACCGCCCTGGCCAAGCTCCTCGAATCGACGCCCTTCGAAATCGGGGCGAGCATCGCGCCGCATCCGACCGTCTCGGAGTCCGTCAAGGAGGCCGCGCTGGCCGTCGACGGCGTCGCGATCCACATCTAGCCGATGGCCCTGAAGACCACCGAGGTCGAGGCCAAGGGCGGACCGAGCCGCCACCGGTCGCTCGGCTTGAGCGACGAGCAGGCGCTCAAGATTTACGAGGTAATGCGCCTCGCGCGCGCCGTCGACGAGCGCATGTGGTTGATCAACCGGCAGGGCCGGGCGCCGTTTGTGATCTCCTGCCAGGGACAGGAGGGCGCCCAGGTGGGAACGGCGGCCACGTTGCGGCCGGGCTACGACTGGGTGGCGCCCTACTACCGCGATGCGGGCGTCGTTCTGTGGTTCGGCATGACGGCCAGGGACCAGATGCTGTCCTTCTTTGCCCGGCGGGAGGATCCGAACAGCGGTGGGCGGCAGATGCCGGGACACTTCGGCAGCCGCAAGCTGCACATCGTGACGGGCGGCAGCCCTGTGGCGACCCAGTTGCTGCACGCCGCTGGCGTGGCGCTCGCATCCAAGCAACGCAAGGAGGATGCGGTGACGGCCGTCTACTTCGGCGAGGGCAGCACCAGCCAGGGCGACACCCACGAGGCGATGAATTTCGCCGCCATCCACAAGCTGGCCGTCGTCTTTGTCTGCGAGAACAACGGCTATGCCATTTCGGTGCCGCAGTCGAGCCAGATGGCGATCGCAAACGTCGCCGATCGGGCCGCAGGCTACGGCTTCCCCGGTGTGGTGGTCGATGGCAATGACGTCCTCGCCTGCTACGAGGTGGCCCGGCGGGCGGTCGAACGGGCCCGCCGTGGCGAGGGGCCGACCCTGATCGAGGTCAAGACCTATCGGTTCACCGCCCATTCGAGCGACGACGACGACAAGCGTTACCGAAAAGCCGAAGAGGTGGCGATCTGGCGGCAGAAGGACCCGATCCTGCGATACGCCGGGTACCTGCGTGACGCTGGGACCCTGACCGACCAGCGCGAGGCGGACATCACGGATCGGGTCACCGTGCAGGTCGACGAGGCCACCGAGTATGCGGAGCAGGCGCCGGACCCGACGCCCGACGATCTGACGACCTTCGTTTACAAACAGGAGCTCCCGAGCTGATGGCCGTCAAGACTGTGATCGAGGCGATTCGCGAGGGCATGGACGAGGAGATGGCGCGCGATGAGAGCGTGTTTTTGATCGGGGAAGACGTGGGCAATCGCGGCGGCGTCTTCTTGGCCACCGACGGCCTCTACAAGAAATACGGTGCGCTTCGGGTGATCGACTCCCCGCTGGCGGAGTCCTGCATCGTCGGTGTGGCGATCGGCGCGGCCGTCAACGGGATGCGGCCGATCGCCGAAATCCAATTCGCCGATTTCATCGCACCGGCGATGAACCAGATCATCGAGGAGGCGGCACGCTTCTGCTACCGGACGGCGGGCGACTTCAACCTGCCGATGGTGATCCGCGCGCCCTGGGGCGGCGGCGTGCACGGCGCCCTCTACCACTCGCAGAGCATCGAGGCGACCTTCGGGCACATCCCGGGCCTGAAGGTCGTCGTCCCCGGAACCCCGGCGGATGCGAAGGGCCTGCTCAAAGCGGCGGTTCGGGATCCGGATCCCGTCCTGTACCTCGAGCACAAGCGAACCTACCGTCTAGTCAAGGGTGACGTGCCGACTGGTGATCACGTGGTGCCGATCGGCAAGGCGGACGTCAAGCGCGAGGGCAAGGACCTGACCCTGATCGCCTACGGGCTGATGCTGACCTACTGCCTCGAGGCGGCGGAGACGCTGGCCGCCGAGGGTGTGTCGGCCGAGGTGCTCGACCTGCGCACCATCAAACCGATCGACCAGGCCGCCATCGTCGCCACCGCAAAAAAGACCGGCAAGGTCCTGGTCGTCCATGAGGACAACCGCTTTGCCGGGATCGCCGCCGAGGTGATGGCGATCATCATGGAGAACGCCTTCGACACCCTCGATGCCCCGGTGATGCGTCTCACCGGCCCGGACGTGCCGGCCATGCCGTTCAATCAGGTCCTCGAAGAGGCCTTCATGCCGAACGTCGACAAGATCCTCGCGAAAGCCAGGGAGCTGGCGGCCTACTAGGCCGGCCGAACGCAGATGGCTTCGGTCAAGATGCCGCAGCTCGGCGAATCCATCACCGAGGGGACCATCAGCAAGTGGCTGAAGCAGCCGGGCGACCAGGTGAAGAAATACGAGGGGCTGGTCGAGATCATCACCGACAAGGTCAACGCCGAAGTGCCGGCACCGCTCGCCGGGATCCTGAAAGAGATCAAGGTCAAGGAAGGCACGACGGTCACCGTCGGCACCGAGATCGCCGTGATCGAGGAGACCGTGACTGCGGGCGCAACTCAACGCCCCGCACCCGCCGCACCAACAGAGACAGCCGCCGCCGTGCCCCAGGATTCTCCCTCCCCTGTGTTGGGGGAGGGCCGGGGTGGGGGCAGTGATTCCCGAACCCGGTTGTCACCGGCCGTTCGCGCCCTGATCGAAGAGCATCGGATCAGCGACGCGGAACTCTCCCGGATCGAGGGCTCCGGGATCGGCGGACGGGTCAGTAAGAAGGACGTCGAAGACTTCGTCGCCAAGCGGACCCAGCCGGCAACCGCCAACGGTGAGCAGCGGCAAACGGTCGCACCCGCGGCGGCACCGCCCGCCCCGACGCCCGGGACAACCATCCCGCTCAGTCCGATGCGACGTGCGATCGCCGCCAACATGCTGAAGAGCAAGCAGACGATCCCGCATGCGTGGACCGTCGCCGAGGTCGATATGACGAGCGTCGTGCGCTTCCGACAAACGGCGAAAGACAGCTTCAAGCAGCGAGAGGGGATCGACCTGACCTTCGTGCCCATCATCGTCAAGGCGGTGGTGGAGGGACTGAAGGCCGTCCCGGTGCTGAACGCGAGTTGGAGCGAGCAGGGCGTCGTGCTGCACAAGGACATCAACATCGGCGTCGCCGTTTCCGTCGACGACGGGCTGATCGTGCCGGTCGTCCACCAGGCTGACCGGATGTCGATCTCGGGGCTGGCGAAAGCGATCGACGACCTGGCCAAGCGGGCGCGCGCGGGCAAGCTGGGCATCCCGGACGTTCAGGGCGGCACCTTCACGGTCAACAACCCGGGGACCTTCGGAACGATCCTGTCCTACTCGATCATCGCGCCGCCGCAAGCCGGCATCCTGGCGATGGACGCCATCGTCAAGCGGCCGGTCGTCGTCGAGGGCGACGCGATCGCCGTCCGGTCGATGATGAACCTGTGCCTGAGCTTCGACCACCGGGTGCTGGACGGCGTGTCCGCCGCCCGCTTCCTCCAGGGCGTCCGCCGCTGGCTGGAGGGGTTCTCGGAGCAGGTCCCGCTGTATTGACGCCGAATACGACAGACCTCTGGGATACTTAGGTCATGGCTGACGTCGCACCCATCAAGTTCTACGGTCGCTCCAAGCGCAACGCCGTCGTCCCGATCGACACCCGGCGGCCCGAATGGCTGCGGGTCCGGCTGCCGGGCGGCTCGAACTATTCCGAGCTGAAAGAGATCATGCGCGGCCTCGACCTGCACACGGTGTGCGAGGAGGCGCGCTGTCCCAACATCGGGGAGTGCTGGCAGGCGCGCACCGCCACCTTCATGATCCTCGGCGATACCTGTACCCGCGCCTGTGGCTTCTGCGCCGTCAAGACTGGGCGGCCTGGCGTGCTAGACCTTGGCGAGCCGATTCGCGTCGCCGAGGCAGTCGAGCGGATGGGCCTGCACCACGCCGTCATCACCTCGGTCAACCGCGACGAGCTCGAGGATGGCGGCTCTTCTATCTTCGCCGGCACGATCCGGCAGATCCGCAAGCGCATCCCCAAGTGCAACATCGAGGTGCTGATCCCGGACTTCATGGGCGACGAGGCGGCGCTTGCCACCGTGATGCACGCTCGTCCCGACATTCTCAACCACAACATCGAGACCGTCCCCAGCCTTTATCCGCAGGTGCGGCCGAAGGGCCGGTATCCGCGCTCGCTGGAGCTTCTGCAGCGCGCCAAGCGGCTGGACGCGACGGTCTACACCAAGTCCGGGATCATGTTGGGGCTGGGTGAGGAGATCGACGAGGTCATCCAGGTTTTCCGCGACCTGCGGGCGCACGACGTCGAGATCCTGACCGTTGGGCAGTACCTGCGGCCGACCCCCAACCATCTGCCGATCGCGCGCTATGTTACGCCCGACGAATTTGCGATGCTCAAAGTCGAGGCGCTCAAGCTCGGCTTCCGCCACGTCGAATCCGGCCCGCTGGTCCGCAGCTCATATCACGCGGCCAGCCAGGTCCCTGAGCGGGCCGCTGCGGGCTGACGTGGACGTTCGCCGGCTCGGGACAGTTCCTTACGACGACGCCTGGTCGCTGCAGAACCGAATAGCGGACGAGCGCCGCGCGGGGCTGGTGCCCGACACCTTGATCCTGCTCGAGCACCCGCGCACGTACACTATCGGCCGGAGTGGCACCCGCGATCACGTCTTTTTGAATGAAGAGGAGATGGCGGCGCGCGGCATCACCTGCCTCGACGTCGATCGTGGTGGCGACGTCACATATCACGGTCCTGGACAGCTGGTCGGGTACCCGATCCTCGATCTCGGCCCGAAACCCGATGTCGGCCTCTACCTTCGCAACCTCGAGGGATGCCTGATCGACGTGCTCGCCGACTTCGGGATTACCGCCAGCCGGCTATCCGGTTATACCGGCGTCTGGATTGGCGACCGGAAGATCGCCGCCATCGGCATCAAGGTCTCGCAGGGCGTGACCACCCACGGCTTTGCGCTCAACGTGTCGACCGACTTGAGCCTCTTCACGCACATCCTGGCCTGCGGAATCCCGGACAAGGGTGTGACCTCGATGACGCTCGAGCTGGGTGCGGCGCCGCTAATGGCGGCCGTCGAAGAGGCCGTCATCGCCCGCTTCTCCGAGCGCTTCGTGCTGCCGGGGACGCCCGCCGCGCACGTTGCATAATTAGTCGCTCGGGCGGTTAGCTCAGTTGGTAGAGCGTCTGCTTTACACGCAGAATGTCGGGAGTTCGAGCCTCTCACCGCCCAGCTTTCCAAATCGACCTTCTACGAAGCGCGGCCGGGCCATACATGATCGAAGCTGAGGCTTTTCGCTCGACCAAGGAGTGAAAAGGGGCGGGTTTATGGCCCGCCCCTACTAGGAAATCGCGTCTTAGACGACTGCCGGGATCCGCTCCTCGATAACCGAGCTCGGCTCGGCGCCGACGCCCGTCTGCGAACGCACTTCGATTTCGGGGTACATCGCCACAGCGCGGCGGTCGCCGCCGAGGGCTTCGCCGATATACGTACCGACGATTGCGAAGATGAACCCGAGCGGGATGCTGACGATGCCCGGGTTGCTGAGGGCGAACGCGGGGTGCGCCGCGGGCACCGTGTTGAGGCCGGGTCCGATGATGATCAGGAGGATCGACACGGCCGTCCCACCGATCAGACCGCAGACAGCGCCGACGGTGTTGAACCGCCTCCAAAAGAGTGTGAAGAGGATAACCGGCAGGTTGCCGCTGGAGGCGACCGCGAAGGCCGCGGCCACCAGCTGCGCCGCATTGGCTGTCGGCAGGTTGATGGCGATGAACACGGCGATCACGCCGACCCCGACGGCGGCGATGCGCGCAACCGTCACTTGTTCCCGCTCGCTTTCCTTCCCGCCTCGGATGACGTTCATCCAGAAGTCATGAGCAAAGGCGCTGGAGGCAGCCAGGGTCAGCCCGGCAACGACCGCCAGGATGGTCGCGAAGGCGACGGCTGAGATAAACCCGAGGAGCAAATCACCGCCAAAGGTGTTGTGCCCACCACCGAGAAACTCGGCGAGCTTGGGGGCGGCGAGGTTGCTATTGCCGATCTTCGCCTTGCCAACGAGGACGGCGGCGCCGAACCCGAGGAAGGTCGTCATCACATAGAAGGCGCCGATCAGGCCCATGGCCCAACCAACCGAGTGCCGCGCCGCGCGCGCGGTGGGCACCGTGTAGAAGCGCATCAGGATGTGCGGCAGGCCCGCCGTCCCGAAGATCAGCGCCATGCCGAGCGACACGTTTTCGATCGTTGACTTGTCGAGCGTCAGGGGCCCGAGGAAGACGTGCTTCCCGTGCGGATACAGGATGCCGGGTTGCGTGAAGTTGAGCCCGGATTTCTTGTCAACGACCTTGGCGATCGCGTCGAAGAACCGCAGCGGGTTGAAGCCGAAGTGGCTGAGCACCATGATGCTCAACAGGACCGCGCCGGCCATCAGCAGCGTCGCCTTGACAATCTGGACCCAGGTGGTCGCGATCATGCCACCGAGCACGACGTAGCCGATCATCAGCACGCCGACGATGACCACCGCCAGCTGGAAGGAGAAGCCCGGCACCAGCAGGTGCAGCACGACGCCGGCGCCCACCATCTGGGCGATCATGTAGAAGCCGCTCACCGCCAGCGTCGAGATGGCGGCGGCGGAGCGCACCGGACCGGCTGACATGCGGTAGGAGAGCACGTCGGCCATGGTGTACTTGCCGGTGTTGCGGATCGGCTCCGCGATCAGGAGCAGGACCGTCAAGTAGGCGACCAGCCAGCCGACCGAGTACATGAAGCCGTCATAGCCGTTGAACGCGATCAGCCCCGCGATCCCGAGGAAGGAGGCGGCGCTCATGTAGTCGCCGGCGATCGCGAGCCCGTTCTGCCAGCCCTTGATCTTGCGGCCGGCGGCGTAGAACTGCACGGTGGTGCGCGTCTGCCGCGCCGCCCAGATGGTGATGCCGAGCGTGATAGCGACGATGATCGCGGTAATCCAGAGCGTGGTGGTCATGCGCCCACCCCCATCCGCGCGGCCAGGCGACGGACTGCAGCGGCCAGCGGGTCGAACACCCGGTTGGCCCGCCGGATATAGATGGCGGCGAGGATCCAGGCCATCACGAATTCGGACAGCGCGAAGAGATACGCCAGGTTGATGTTGCCGATGACCTTGGTGTTCATCAATTTGGGCGCCAGCCCGTTACCGAGCGGCAGGGCGAAGTAGTACACGAGGAAGAAGATCGTCGCCGGGATGATGAAGTTGCGCTTCGCCGTGATCAATCGCCGAAACTCCGGAGAGCTCGCCAGTGCCTCCCATTTCGACGCCCTGGCGGTAGCCGTCTCCGTGCCCGCCGGGGCCGTTGGAACCGGGCTGCCTTGGCCACGATTGCGTGTTTCCATTGGTCCTCCCTGACCGAGATTCCGTCGAGACTCCGTAAGCCCCATATAAGCGCCCACTGCTGTGCGCTGTCAATGGACGTTCGGCCGAAGTGGCTCCAGAGATGGGAGGGAGGCGCCAGACAGAAGAAAGGACCGGGCGGGAAAGGCCCGGTCCTGAATTGAGGAGGGAGCTTACTCGACGCCCTCGAACTGATGGTCGACGTTCTGGCCCGCCGCGTCGGCATTGCCGCCGCCCGGGAGGTTGGCGTCGGCCGCTGCTTCGGCGGCCGTTTCGGCCGCGCTGGCCGCCGGTTCCGCCGCGCCGGTAGCGGCTTCGGCCGCGTCCGCGGTCTCAGCGGGCTCTGCCGCGGGCTGGGTCTGCTGCGAAGGCGCCGGCGTCGTTGTCGGCGCGGGGGAGCTTGCCGCCATCGCGCTCACGGCGCCCACGGCGAGAATGGCGGGGGTCCCGACCAACAGGATCGTCTGCTTGAAGCTTGGCATCTTCATGGTGTATTCACCTCCTTGAGATTGCTTGGCTCACATCGAGCCTTGGGACCACCTTAGGGGGCGGATTTGAACCCTCCCTAAACTCAAGCCGTAGGATGAAACGATGACGATCCAATCTGGCACGCATGCCATCGAGTCGATGCAACTCGAGCAGCGGCGGTACCCGCCGCCCCCAGACTTCGCGACGAACGCCAACGCCAAGGCCGACATCTACGACCGGGCCTTCGAGGACTTCTGGAAAGAGGAGGCGCTCAAACGGGTCTCCTGGTTCAAGTCGTTCGACCAGGTCTTGGAGTGGAAGCTTCCCTATGCGAAATGGTTTCTGGGCGGCAAGCTGAACGCCTGCTACAACTGCGTCGATCGGCACGTGGAGGCCGGTCGGGGCGACAAGGTCGCCTACTTCTGGGAGGGTGAGCCGGTCGACCAGAAGCGCACCATCACGTTCAACGATTTGCAGGCCGAGGTGGTCCGTTTCGCCAACGGACTGAAGAAGCTAGGCGTCAAGAAGGGGACCCCGGTCGGGATCTACATGGGCATGGTGCCCGAGCTCCCGGTGGCGATGCTCGCCTGCGCGCGCCTCGGCGCGCCGCACACCGTCGTCTTCGGCGGATTCAGCGCCGACGCCCTTTCCGGGCGGCTCAACGACATGGAGTGCGAGCTGCTGATCACCCAGAACGAGGGCTTGCGCAAAGGCAACGTCGTCCCCCTGAAGCAGAACGCCGATGCCGCCCTGGAGATGGCGCCCAAAGTCAGGACGGCCGTGGTGTTGCGTCGGACGCCAAGCGACACGGCCCTGAAGGATGGCCGCGACCTCTGGTGGGAGGACGTGGTCAAGGACGCCAGCACCGACCCGAAGACCTGCCCGTGCGAGGAGATGGACGCCGAGGACCTGCTCTACCTGCTCTATACGAGTGGGACGACCGCCAAACCGAAGGGCATCGTTCACACCACGGCGGGCTACCTGGTGGGCACGGCGACCACCCATCAGTACATCTTCGACATCAAGCCCAACTCGGTCTACTGGTGCGCCGCCGACATCGGCTGGGTGACCGGGCACAGCTACATCGTCTACGGCCCGCTCTGCAACGGCACCACGAGCGTGATCTATGAGGGGGTGCCCGATTTCCCCGACAAAGACCGCTGGTGGTCGATCATCGAGCGCTACAAAGTCGACGTCCTCTACACGGCGCCAACCGCGATTCGCACCCACATGAAGTGGGGGCCGGAGTACGCCAAGAAACATGACCTCAGCTCGCTCCGACTGCTGGGCAGCGTGGGCGAGCCGATCAACCCGGAAGCCTGGATCTGGTACCGGGAGAACATCGGCGGCGGCCGAACCCCGGTGGTCGACACCTGGTGGCAGACCGAGACCGGCATGATCCTGATCACGCCGCTGCCCGGGGTGACGACCCTCAAGCCGGGATCGGCGACCAAGCCATTTCCGACGGTGCACGCGGCTGTCTACAACGACGCGGGGGAAGAGGTGGGCCCCGGCGGGGGCGGGTACCTGGTCATCAAACGTCCCTGGCCCGCCATGCTCCGGGGGATCTTCAAGGACCACGATCGCTATGTCCAGACGTACTGGAGCAAGTTCAAGGGCGTCTACTTCGCCGGAGACGGCGCGCGGATCGACGAGGACGGAGACTTCTGGCTGATGGGACGCGTGGACGACGTCATGAATGTGAGCGCCCACCGGATCTCGACCATCGAGGTCGAAAGCGCCCTGGTCGATCACCCGAAAGTGGCGGAAGCGGCGGTCGCCGGGCGCAGTGACAAGCAGACCGGACAGGCGATCGTCGCTTTCGTCACCCTCAAGGGCGGGGCCGAAGGGTCGCCGGAGATGCTGGCCGAGCTGCGCGCCCATGTCGCCAAGAAGATCGGAAAGATCGCTGCGCCGGCCAATATCGTGTTCACACCCGAGCTGCCCAAGACCCGGTCGGGCAAGATCATGCGCCGGCTGTTGCGGGATGTCGCCGAGAACCGCCCGCTCGGCGACACGACCACCCTCGCCGATCCGGCCGTCGTCACCGAGATCGATCGGCGCGCCAAGACCGAGGCGGCCAAAGAGGAGACCTAGCGGATTCTTTCTACGTGCGTGCCTGCTGGAGGATTCGGTAGAGCGCGCTGAAATCGAGGTGTGAGTCGCGCAACTGGTCGAGCCGGTCGCGTAGCGCATAGATATCCGACTGGAGCCGGTCGATCTCAGCCGCATGGTCCTCGTTCGACTCCGTCTGCCGAGCGATCAGCTCACGACGAAGGCGGACCTTTTCGGTGATGGTCCGCTCCACGTCTTCCCACTGGTTCGAAAGATCGCGCAGCTGGCGATCGAGCGTGGCCAGCTCGGTGGTCAGCTCCTCGCGGGACCCACTAGCGTCCGTGGTGGTCATCATTTGTGACGCCCTTTGCTTCGGGTGCTCATGTTACGGGCCCTTCCTTGCGGCGATTGTAACCCGGCCGGGCGGCCGCGAGCCGCCAGCCGTATTCCGAAGAGATGTGACAGCCGCAGAGCGCGGTGGCGAAGATGGCTAGAATACCGACTCGTGCCGAGGTAGCTCAGTCGGTAGAGCACATGACTGAAAATCATGGTGTCGCCGGTTCGATTCCGGCCCTCGGCACTCCTGGTCTCTGCCAAATACGTCCTCTTGTTACCGATTTGTTGAATTGCGGAATTGCTGTAATTCTGAATTCTTGGTAAGGTGGGGGCTATGCGCAAGCGGTTCCTCAGCATCCGCGACAGGGGCAATCTGACCTTGCCAGCCGACATCCGGCGCCAGTACGGCCTGGACAAGCCCGGGGCGCAGATTGAGGTCGTGACGCGCGAAGGAGTAATCGAATTGCATCCCCACGCGGCGATTCCAGCGGATCAGACCTGGTACTGGACCCAGGATTTCCAGAAGGGCGAGCGGTCCGTTGACGAGCACGTGAAGGCGGGCCGCGTCAAGGTTGTCAAGAACGTTGACGAGTTCCTTGTCGCCATGGACAAGGTTCGGCAAAAGAAGAAGCGCTCCGCATAGTTGAGGTTCAGCTGGACCCCCCAATTTGAAGCTGATCTGGCCCGGCTATCCGATACGGAGTACAAGCTCTTCCGAACGGTAGCCAACGACGATTTCTCGCCGGCTTGCGACCGGCAAATTAGCCACCGGGGGGAGGCTTGGCCGAAGAGGCTCAGGGTTAAGCCAATGATGGGGACGGACAACATCTGGGAGATGACGTGGTCGTTTTCCGGTCCGGACGGACGAGCAACCTTCCAGTGGGTCACTGTCGATGGCGAGATTCAAATTCGTTGGCGCCGAATCGGTGGTCACGAGATCTACCGGAATCCATGACGATGATTGAATACACCAACCGCAACGCCGCGCGTAAGGCGCTGAACGTTGTACTAGGTGATGGCGCTCTCTTCGTGGGAAATCCTCGACCTCACGGGCGGCCCGCGGAACCCCTGGGGAGAGTTGCGCCTGATTTGGCGGCTCCTGCATCAGCACGAGCTCGTCGCCGCGCCGAGTGCAGCACCGGTGCTCCGGCCGGCCCTGGCTCGAGCGGCCTGAACGCCGGCCGACAGCTTGCCTCGAAATAAAACGGAAGCAATCTGGGTACACTCGAGACGTGAGCACCAAGATCGAGAAGACCGATGCGGAGTGGCGGGCTGAGCTAACCCCGGAGCAGTACGAGGTTCTTCGCGGCAAGGGGACGGAGCGACCGTTCACCGGCAAGTACGTCCATACCAAGGCCGACGGCGCGTATTGTTGCGCCGCCTGCGGCGCGGAGCTATTCAGTTCGAAGACCAAGTTCGAGTCGGGTACCGGATGGCCCAGCTTTTACGAGCCGGCCAACCTGGAGGCGGTCGAGCTCCGCTCCGACAACAGTCTCTTCATGCGGCGGACTGAGGTTCTCTGCAAGAACTGCGGGTCGCACCTCGGCCACGTTTTCAACGACGGGCCGAACCCGACCGGGGAGCGGTACTGCATCAATTCGCTGGCGCTGGAGCTGAAACCGGAGGCGTAAGAGCCCCCACGAGGGGAGCGGATTATTCAGGCGGCTTTGACGGCGGCGACCAGCTTCATCAGTGAGTCCTTGGCGTCGCCGAACAGCATGACCGTCTTGGGGTCGTAGAGCAGCTCGTTGTCGATGCCGGCGAAGCCCGGCCGCATGCTGCGCTTCATGAAGACGATGTTCTTCGCCTGATCGGCATTGAGGATGGGCATCCCGTAGATCGGGCTTCCCGGGGAGTTTTCGGCGGCGGGATTCACGACATCATTGGCTCCGACGACCAGCGCCACGTCCGTGGACTTGAACTCGTCGTTGATCTCGTCCATTTCCTTAAGCTGCTCGTAGGGGACGTTTGCCTCCGCCAGCAGGACATTCATGTGGCCCGGCATCCGACCTGCGACCGGGTGGATCGCGTACTCGACCTCGACGCCGCGCTTCTCCAGCTCGTCGGCTAGCTCCTTCACCGCGTGCTGGCCCTGGGCGACTGCGAGCCCGTAGCCCGGGACGATGATCACTTTGCGAGAGTAAGCGAGCAGCGTGCCGATGTCTTCCGGCGTCCCAGTACGCACGGATTTCCCTTCGGCGCTGGTTACGCCGGCGGGACCGGCTGTCACCGTGCCAAAGGCGCCGAAGAGGACGTTGCCGAGCGACCGACCCATGGCATCACTCATCAGCTTGGTCAGGAGCGTGCCCGAGGCGCCCACGAGGGTGCCGGCCACGATAAGGGCAAAGTTGCCGAGCACGAATCCGCTGGCCGCAACCGCCAGGCCGGTGAACGCATTCAGCATCGAGATCACGACCGGCATATCCGCCCCGCCGATCGGGAGCACGAACGCCACACCCAGGACGAGGCCGAGGATCAGCAGCGGCACGAAGATGATCGGTGTCGAGGCGACCGCGATCAGGTAGACGGCCAACGCCACGATCGCCAGGGCCAGCACGCCGTTGACGATCTGCTGACCTGGGTACGTGATCGGCGTTCCGGTCAGCAGGGCCTGTAGCTTCGAGAATGCGATCAAGCTCCCGGCGAAGGACACCGAGCCGATCACGATGCTGAAGACGCTGGGGAATGCGATGGCGAATGCTGGATGCGATCCCTTCAGGAGGAGTTCGGAAACGGCGACGACGGCGGCGGCCCCACCGCCCACGCCGTTGAACAGGGCGACCATCTGGGGAATGGCGGTCATCTTTACCTGGCGCGCGCCGATGGCCCCGATTGGGACGCCAATCAGGATGCCAATGATCGTGATGACGATTCCAGCCGTGGTGAAATGCAAGAGAGGGATCGTCGCCCCGAGGGCGATCACCATGCCGACCGCCGCGATCTGGTTGCCGCGCCGTGCGCTTTTCGGCGAGCTCAACTCGATGAGGCCGAGGATGAACAAAACGGCAGCGACGAGGTAAGCGAGCGATACCCAGACGGTCATCCGGCGGGCTTCTCGAGCGGCGTCGTCTGTGCTGGCCTGGCCGGTTGACGTCCCTTGAACATCTCCAGCATCCGGTCGGTCACGACAAACCCACCGACGACATTGATCGTGGCCAGGATGACAGCGACCAGGCCGAGCACGATCTGCAGCGGGTCGCTGGCGGTGGCGGCGATCAGGATGGCGCCGACCAGGATGATGCCGTGGATCGCGTTCGTCCCCGACATGAGCGGCGTGTGGAGAATCGTGGGCACCTTCGAGATGACCTCGAAGCCAATGAAGATGGCGAGCACAAAGATGGTGAACTCGTTCAACAGGCTGTTGTCGTTCACTTGCTCGCGGCCTCCACCAGCTCTTTGGCGCGCGGGTTCACGATGGCGCCGTCGTACGTCACGCAGGCACCCTTGACGATCTCGTCGTTGAAGTCCAGCTTGAGCGCGCCGTCCTTGACCAGCAGCAGGAGGAGCGTGGAGACGTTCTTGCTGTACAGCTGGCTGGCATGAACCGGCATGGTGCTCGGAAGGTTGCGAGTGCCGTCGATCGTCACGCCGCCGACCTGGATGATTTCACCGGGCTTGGTGAGCTCGCAGTTGCCGCCGGTCTCCGCCGCGAGATCGACGATCACCGAGCCAGGACGCATACGGCGAACCATGTCTGCCGTGACGAGGATGGGCGCCTTGCGGCCGGGGATGGCGGCGGTCGTGATCACGACGTCGGAGGCAGCGACCCGGTCACCGATCAGCTCGCGCTGCCGGCGAAGGAAGTCCTCCGATTGCTCGCGCGCGTAGCCGCCGGTGCCCTCCTGGGCCTCGAGCGGTAGTTCCAGGAAGGTGGCACCCAGGCTATGGACCTCGTCCTTGACCGCAGGCCGGACGTCGTAGGCTTCCACCACCGCCCCCAGCCGGCGTGAGGTCGCGATCGCCTGCAGCCCGGCCACGCCGGCGCCCATCACGAGTACCCGGGCCGGGGCCACCGTGCCGGCGGCCGTCATGAGTAAGGGAAAGAACTTAGGGAGGTGATTGGCGGCGAGCAGCACCGATTTGTAGCCGGCAATGCCGGCCTGCGAGGACAGCGCGTCCATACTCTGAGCCCGGCTGATCCTTGGCACCAGGTCGAGGCTGAAGGCGCTAACTTTTTGTTTGGCCAGCGCCGCGACCACGTCCGCATTGGTGGCGGGCTGTAGGAAACTGATCAGCACGGCGCCGGGCCGCAGCCGGCCGACTTCATCGGGCGTCGGGGGCTGGACTTTGAGCACGGCGTCGCTGCCCAAGGCGGTGGCCGCGTCCGTCACCTTTGCTCCGGCGTCCATGTAGGTGGCGTCGCTGAAGAACGCTAACGCACCCGCGCCAGCTTCGACCCCGACCTCAAGGCCGCCCTTCACCAGGCCCCGCGCCGCCTCCGGAACCAGCGCCACGCGTCGCTCGCCGGCAAGGCTTTCCTTCGGAACGCCGATCTTCATGCGAGTAAAGCCCGGGCAGCCGGCACCTGGCGGGCGAATTCGGCGACATCGAAGTACACGCGCTCGCCGGTGAACAACCCGTCGCGGACCGGGAAGAAGATGACCACGCGATAGCGGAGCTCGCGGCCGCTGGGCTCCACGCCGAAGAGCGGCCCGTCCATCCGGCCCACGATTTCAGACTCCTCGACGATGCAGTCCTCGGCGTCGATCCGGTTCAGCAGCGTCAACTTGACGTCCGGGATCCCGCGCCAGAGGCCGCGGTAGAACTCGCGGACCTCATCCTTGCCACGCCAGCGCTGCCCAAGCGGCACGACTTCGTACTCGCAATCGTCGTGCAAGGTCGCGATCAGCCGCTCCAGCTCGCGTCGATTCTCGGCGCGTGCGTGCTCGATCCAGAGCTTGTAGTTGGCCTGGGCGGTGGGACTCTGCGCCCGGGTTTCGAATGGGCTGCTTTGCAGCCCGACCTGCGACACATAAGAAGGATATCAATGGGCCGCTGCTAGGATGAGATCCGTTTTGGCTGTGCACAAGGTAACGATGATCCCGGGTGACGGGGTCGGCCCGGAAGTCAGTGAGGCCACGCGCCGCGTACTCGAGGCAACCGGCGTCACGTTCGAGTGGGATGTCCAGAACGCCGGCCTGGGCGTGATGGAGAAATACGGCACGCCAATGCCAGAGCACGTCCTGGCGTCGATCCGCCGCAACAAGGTGGCGATCAAGGGACCGCTGACGACGCCAATCGGGAAGGGCATCCGGTCGGTCAACGTGGCCCTCCGTAAGGAGCTCGACCTCTACGCGCTGGTGCGGCCCTGCAAGAGCTACCCGGGAGTGCGCTCCCGTTACGACAACATCGACCTCGTCATCGTGCGCGAGAACACCGAGGACATCTACGCCGGCATCGAGTTCCAGGAAGGCAAGCCCGAGACGGAGCGAATGATCAAGGAGATCAGCGCGGCGACCGGCAAGTCAATCCGGCCGGACTCAGGCCTGAGCATCAAGCCGATCTCGATTACGGCCAGCGCCCGGATCGTCAATTTTGCCTTCAGCTACGCGCGCTCCCACGGCCGCCGCAAGGTCACCGCGGTCCACAAGGCCAACATCATGAAGTTCACCGACGGCCTCTTCCTGCAGGTTGCGGAGGAGATCGCCAAGGAGCATCCCGACATCCAGTTCAATGACAGGATCGTCGACAACATGTCGATGCAGCTGGTCCAGAACCCGCGCGAGTACGACGTGATCGTGATGCCCAACCTCTACGGCGACATCCTGTCGGATCTGGCCGCCGGCCTGGTGGGCGGCCTCGGACTCGCGCCGGGGGCCAACCTGGGCGACGAGATCGCCCTGTTCGAGGCCACCCACGGCAGCGCGCCGAAGTACGCCGGCACCAACAAGATCAACCCGATGGCGATGATGCTGTCCGGCGTCATGATGCTGCATCACCTGGGCGAGACCTACGCCGCCAACATGCTGGAAGGTGCCATCGCCGAGACCATCCGGGAGGGACGCTCCGTCACCTACGACATGAAGGCCGACCGCAACGATCCCAGCGCGGTCGGCACCAGCCAGGTAGCCGACGCCATCGTGGCCCGCCTGGAGACGGCGCGCACCCCGACGACGATTTAGCCCCCACCCTGCCCTCCCCCAGAGGGGGAGGGTGTAACACGGAATGAATTCGGCCGACCGCGGGTAGACTAAGAAGCAGAATGGCCAGTTATCGCGAGCTGCTCAAGAACGTCAAGTCCCGCATCCGCGAGGTCGATGTTCGGCAGCTTGACACCGCACGGAACGGCAGCGCCAAGCCGGTCGTGATCGACGTGCGGGAGCAGGACGAGGTCGAACAGGGGATCATTCCCGGCGCGATTCACATCCCCCGCGGTTACCTCGAGTCGCGGGTCGAGCAGTACGTTCCCGATTACGACAAGCCGATCGTCGCCTACTGCGCGAGCGGAAATCGGTCCGCCTTCGCGGCCGAGACGCTCCAGCAGATGGGCTACAAGGACGTCACCTCCCTCAAGGGCGGGTTCGGCGCTTGGAAAGATGCCGGGCTCAAGTTCGTCGTGCCGCGGGATCTCACCCCGGCGCAACAGAAGCGCTACAGCCGGCACGTCCTGATTCCCGAGGTGGGCAAGGAGGGGCAGCTCAAGCTGCTCGACTCCAAGGTGCTCATCATCGGCGCCGGTGGGCTGGGGTCGCCGGCGGCGTATTACCTGGCGGCGGCCGGAGTCGGCACCATCGGCATCCTCGACTCAGACGTCGTCGACGAGAGCAACCTGCAGCGGCAAATTTTGCACAACAGCAAGCGGATCGGCCAGCCGAAGGTCGATTCAGCCAAGCAGACGCTCGAGGACCTCAACCCGGACGTCAAGGTGATCCCGTACCAGACTCGGCTCACGCGCGACAACATCATCGACATCTTCAATGACTATGACCTGATCGTCGACGGCAGCGACAATTTTCCGACCCGCTACCTCATTAATGACGCGAGCGTGTTGCTGAAGAAGACCGTCGTCCACGGCAGCATCTTCCGCTTCGACGGGCAGGTGAGCGTCTTCCAACCGTTCGTGGGTCCCTGCTATCGCTGTGTGTTCCCGGAGCCGCCCCCGCCGGAGCTGGCGCCGAGCTGCGATGAAGCCGGCACGCTTGGGATCCTCCCCGGCATCATCGGGTTGTTCGAAGCCAATGAGGCCGTCAAGATGCTGCTCGGCATCGGCGAGCCGCTAGTTGGGCGGCTATTGATGATCGATGCCCTGACCGACGAATTCCGGACGCTGCGACTGAAGCGCGATCCGAAGTGCCCGGTGTGTGGCGAGGGCGCGCACTTCAAGGACTTCGTCGACTACGAGGTCTCGACGGCGATCCCGACGCCCGCTTGATGGATTCGCCCAACGGACTGACCCGCGTCCTGGTCGTGATGGCGCATCCGGATGACGCCGAGTTCGGCGCGGCCGGCACCGTGGCCCGCTGGGCGAAAGAAGGCCGGCAGGTCACCTACCTGATCCTGACCGACGGCAACCGCGGCAGCAGCGACCCCGCGATGACCGCCGAACGCCTGGCCCAGATCCGTCACGCCGAGCAGCGCGCGGCCGCGATGAAGCTCGGCGTCAAGGATGTTTTCTTCCTCGGCTATGACGACGGCTCGTTGCAGCCGACGCTCGACCTGCGGCGTCAGATCACCCGCTGGATTCGACGCACCAAGCCGGACGTTGTCGTGGCGCCCGACCCCACCCGACGCTGGAGCGGCCAGCGCTACATCAATCACCCGGACCATCGGGCCGCGGGCGAGGCGGCACTCGACGCGATCATTCCGGGCTCGGACACGCGCCTTGTTTTTCCCGAGCTGCTCGATGAAGGGCTGGAGCCGCACCACGTGAAGGAGATCTACCTGACTGGCTCGAACGAGCCTGATGTCTGGGTCGACATCAGCGAAACCATCGACCTCAAGATCGAGGCGCTGCGCGAACATAAGAGCCAGGTCGGCGACTGGGCCGAATTGGACCAGACGATCCGCGAACGCGCGGCCGAGCAAGCCAGCGGCCAAGCCTTCCCGGTTGCGGAAGGCTTCAAGTACTTCAAGCTGGGCGACTAACGCTCGCCTCCTAACGGGAGGGCAGGCTGCGTCTTCCCCTCCCCCTTTGGGGGAGGGTAGGGTGGGGGTTGCGCTGCGAACATATGTTCGCTAAGATGCGTGGACATGTCGATCGAGTTCGCGCTGGATCGGCTCCTCGCCCAGGATGAGTTCCGCCGCCAGCTGACCCTCGACCACACCGTGCCGGCCCGCCCAGCCCGCTACGCCGGCTTTCCCGGCGCCCTGGACCCGCGGCTGGCGGAGGCCTTGGCCGCCCGCGGCATCAGCCGGCTCTATACCCACCAGGCCGAAGCCGCAGGCCTCGCGCTGGCCGGCAAGGATGTCGTCGTTGTGACGCCGACGGCTTCGGGCAAGACCGCCTGCTACAACCTCCCGGTCTTGCAGGCGATGCTCCGTGACCCGGAGGCTCGCGCGCTGTATCTCTTTCCGACCAAGGCGCTGGCGCAGGATCAGCTCGCGGAGTTGCATGGCCTGGTCGGCGCCTTGAGGGTGGACCTCAAGACGTACACCTACGACGGCGACACCCCCGTCAGTGCGCGGCAGGCGATCCGGCAGGCCGGCCACATCGTCGTCACCAACCCGGACATGTTGCACACCGGCGTCCTGCCGCACCACACCCGGTGGGTCAAGCTGTTCGCCAACCTTCGCTACGTTGTGATCGACGAGCTGCACGCCTATCGCGGCGTCTTCGGCAGCCACCTGGCGAACGTGCTGCGCCGGCTCTGGCGCGTCTGCGACTTCTACGACAGCCACCCGGTCGTCATTTGCTGCTCCGCGACCATCGCCAATCCGAAAGAGCTGGCCGAACGGCTCACTGGCCGCCCGATCACACTTGTGGACGACAACGGTGCGCCTAGCGGACCAAAGCGCCTGCTCTTCTACAATCCGCCGGTCGTCAACCGTGAGCTCGGCATCCGGCGCTCGTCGACGCTGGAAAGCCAGCGGATCGCCGAGACCTTCCTGCGGGCCGGCGTGCAGACGATTGTCTTCGGCCGCACGCGGCTCCAGGTCGAGATCTTGCTCAGCTATTTGCAGCAATCGCTCTCAAATCGCCTGGGCCAGTCCGGCACGATTCGCGGCTATCGCGGCGGCTATCTCCCATTGCAGCGACGCGAGATCGAGCACGGTCTGCGGGATGGATCGGTGCGTGGCGTCGTCAGCACCAACGCACTGGAGCTCGGCATCGACATCGGGCACCTGGATGCCGCGGTGTTGTGCGGCTATCCCGGCACGATTGCCAGTGCCTGGCAGCAGATCGGTCGCGCCGGACGGCGCCGGGGCGCTGCAGCCGCGGTCTACGTCGCCTCCAGCAGCCCGCTCGATCAATACCTGGTGAACCACCCCGAGTACTTCCTTGGCCTCGACCCCGAGCAGGGGCTGATCGATCCCGACAACCTGCTGATCCTGAGCGCCCACCTGCAGGCGGCGACCTTCGAGCTGCCGCTCTCCAACGGCGAAGCCTTTGGGCAGGCGCCGGTCGCCGAGTTGCTGCGCATTCTCGAAGAAGATGGGGCGGTCCACCAGGCCGGGGATGCCTGGCACTGGAGCGCCGACGCGTTTCCGGCGGAAGGTGTCAGCTTGCGCAGCGCCAACGCCGACAACGTCGTCATCGTCGATGTGACGAGGGGCGCGAGCGTCGTTGGCGAGATGGACCAGTTCTCGGCGCCCACGTTCCTCCACGAGGAAGCGATCTACCTGCACGAGGGCGCGCAGTACCACGTCGACCGGCTCGACTGGGGAGAGAAGAAGGCCTACGTCCGGCCGGTGAAGGTCGACTACTACACCGACGCCAACCTCGCGGTCAGCATCAAGGTGCTCGAGACGTTTGCGAGCCGACCCGCGGAGCAGCTGACCGTGCACCACGGAGAGGTTCGGGTCACGGCGCTGCCCACCATCTTCAAGAAGATTCGCTTCCACACCCACGAGAACGTTGGGTCGGGTCCGATCAGCCTACCGGAGCAGCAGTTGCACACCACCGCCTTCTGGCTCGAGATCCCCGCCGAGGTCGCCCGTCAGTTTCCGCGACCGGCGATGCAGGGCGCGCTGCAGGGCGTGGCCAACGTCGTCAGCCAGGTCGCCTGCCTCTTCCTGATGTGCGATGCCCGCGACCTCGGGGCCTACGCGGAGACGCGTGCGCCCCACACCGGCACGCCGGCGGTCTTCGTCTACGAACGGTACCCGGGCGGCGTGGGCATGAGTGCGCGACTGTTCGAGACTGCCGCCGCCGTGATGGTGGCCGCCCACGACCTGGTCGTGAGCTGCGAATGTGAGAGCGGCTGCCCGTCGTGCGTCGGCCCGGCGCTGGAGGTGGGGGAGGAGGGGAAGGCGGTGGCCCTGCGCCTCCTGGAACTGGCCGCCCTGGTTACCGCTGTTGCGCAGTGACCGCCGATCTGGTTGCGCTGCGAGAGCGCATCGCTGCCATCACCGCGCGCCCTCGCACCGCTGAACCTTCCCCACCCGGTCGTGCGCAAGGGTACTTTCCCTCCCCCTCTGGTGGAGGGCAGGGAGGGGGCATTGGCCGCCTCCCGCCCAACTGCACCGAAGAGGCGACGCCATTTGGCCCGGTCGCGGTCCGCCGCGAATGGTTCCCGGGCGACGGCAGCCAGGAGGTCGGTGCACTGTCAACCTGCCTGGGTTTCGCACCCGACGAGTTGCGGCGCCCACTCTTCCTGGACACAGAAACGACCGGATTATCGGGCGGAACGGGCACCGTCGCTTTTCTGGTCGGGCTTGCGTGGCGACAGGGCGACGGGCTTGCACTGGCTCAGTACTTTCTCTGCGACTTCGACCAGGAGCCGGCGCTGCTCTGGGCCGTGGGCCAGTGCATCAGCCAGGCCGGCGTGCTGGTCAGCTATAACGGCCGGAGTTTTGACTGGCCACTCTTGCAGACTCGGCTGGTCTTGCGGCGTGCGGCGTGGCCATCGCCGCCCCACCTCGACCTGCTGACACTGGCCCGGCGGATCTTTCGCCCGCGATTGCCCGATTGTGCGCTGCAAACCATCGAACAGAGCGTGCTCGACCTGCACCGCGGCGACGACCTCCCCGGCAGTCTGATCCCGACCCGCTACTTCGCGTGGTTGCGCCAGGGTGACCCACGCGTACTGGATCCCGTGTTCCTTCACAACCAGCAGGACGTGCTCTCGATGGCGCTGTTGCTGGCGCGGTTCGAGGCGCTGCTGGGCGACTCGGACGACCTGCATCCACTCGATCGCTTTGGACGGGCCCGGTTTCTGGAGGGGCGTGGCTTTCAGGTCGAGGCCATCGGCGAATATCGCCGGCTCTGGCGAGAGCAGCAGGTTGGTGGAGCGCTGCGAGCCACCCGTGGCGCGCTGGGCTTGCGATTAGCCCGGTTGCTCCGACGGCAGGGTCGGTGGGAAGAAGCGCGCGGGGTGCTGGAAGAGTGCTGGCAGACCCAGACCTATCCCTACCCCGCAGCGATCGAGCTGGCCAAGCTGCTCGAGCATCAGGCGCGCGACCTGGCCGCGGCTCGGCGGATCGTCGGCGACGCCCTACGGCTGCTGGCGGTGGCCGTCGTGTCGAACGCGCAATGGCAGGCCGACCTCGAGCGCCGACAGCAACGGCTCGAGCGGCGATTGGGTCGGAACGACGCCCGCGCCTTTGCCCTTACTGGCTGAAGTTGTTCGGCCCGTTCGGTGGCAAATAGGGGAGGGGATTGGTGGGCTGACCGCCATAGCGGTACTCGAAGTGGACATGCGGCCCGGTCGAGTTGCCCGTCGACCCCTCGTAGCCGATCAGCTGGCCCTGATGAACGGTGTCGCCGGCCTTGACCTGGAAGCCGAGCAAGTGACCGTAAAGCGAGAAGAAGTTATTGCGGTGGGCAAGGATGATGTAGTTTCCGTAGCCGACCAGCTGGCCGTTGACCACGCTGGACGAGGCCGCCACGACGACGCCGTCGTCGGCGGCGAGGATCGGTGTGCCCTGGTTGAAGGCGATGTCCACGCCCGTATGAAAGCGCGCATAGCCGAAGCCGGGCGGCTCGAACGCCTGGGTGCAGGGACCGAAAAGCAATGTCAGGCTGCCCTGCTGCAGCGGCCAGATGAGCGGGTACTTCGTGGAGTGGCCCGCTCCCGCCCCGGGCAGCGTGAAGAGGTTGTGCTGCATCCAGAACTGCGCTTGCTGCCAGGCCGCCTGTTCTGCTTCGGCGATCAGCTGGTCCTGCCGCGCAATCTCCATGTCGGCGATCCGCTGCGCCAGCGCAGTCGACTGGCTATCGATGGCGGTCAGCTCCCACTTCACCTGCGTGATGCTCTGACGCAGCCGATTCTCGAGGTCCTGCTGGTGGGCCTGCTGCTGGAGCAGCGCGGCCTTCTGGGTGACGAGGTCGGCGCGATCCTTATCGGCCTCGATTTTCTTGGCCTTCACGAGATCTTGCTGTGCGTGGAGCTGGAGGTCGACCTGGCGGATATGTTCGATCAGCTTGTTGGCGAGGTACGTCAGATGCTCGATGGCGACCGCCCGGTTGAGGAAGCCCTGGAAGTCTGGTGCGGCTAGCAGCTGCGCCATTGGATCGGCGTTGCTCTTGTAGACGCTGCGGACGAAGTTGGCATATTCGGCCTTTGTCTTTCGTAGCTCCAGCTGCTCCTCGGCGATCTTGGCGTCGAGCGCCGCGATCTGGCGTTCCAGCTCAGCGATCCGCCGTTCGGCGGCCGCGATTTTATCGATCGTCTGGTTGATGGTGTCGCGCGTCTCCTGCAGCTGCTGCTGGAGGGCAATCTCCTGCGCTTGAGCTTTCTGCAGGGTGTCCTTGAGCGTGCCCTTCAGCTTGCCGATGACCTGCAGGCGGGCCTGCGCATCGGTGATCTCATCGGCGGAGGTTGGTAAGGCGCTCGCGAACACGATGCTGATACCGACCCCGCCCGCCACGAGCAGGCGGAGCCCGGTCCCCCTCAGACCCATGTTGCCAGTGATAGCGTCGGAGTGTTGCGAGCAGCCCTGCGCCCCGGTCACGGGGCCGCGACGTGCGGGTAACGATGAATTGGCCGCGGAACCCATTAGCGGCCGATCGGCCAGTCAATGATGGCTATAATTCGGAGTCGCAACGCGGGAGTAGCTCAGTTGGTAGAGCGCAACGTTGCCAACGTTGAGGTCGCGAGTTCGAGACTCGTCTCCCGCTAATTGATCAGCTTGAGCTTGCTGCGGAGCTGAGGCGCGCAAGGCGAGCAGCAGGCAATAAGCCCACACGAAAGAGCCAGATTGCCTGCAGCGGTTATCCCCGCCGGCTAGGCCGTTACTCGAAAAGGCTGCCGAGACCGACAACTCCAACAAGTCCCGAAACTCAACTCCTGCACATCGATAATTGACCGTTGAGCAATTCGGGCGCGGAGCGAGGTCTCTGGCTTAGTCAGCGAGCCTCTTTCACATTCCCTCCGATACGCTTTCGCGGCACCCGCGTTATAGTCATGGACCGCACAAGAGAACTCAGGGGAGGAATGCGATGGAGGCTACTAGCGGTCTTGATCCGACGACCGGAGCCTCAATCGCCCCGCTTGCCCGCCCGCAACCCCAACGCCTCACGGCCGTGCTGGCCTTCGTCGCTGGCCTCATCGTTGCAGTCGCTCTCCTCCTCAGTGCTTGCGGCGGCGGCAACAGTAGCGGCGGCAGCGGCGGACTCCAGCCAGACGAGCTCGCTATTTCCTGCACTGGCCCACTGGCAACTCCGGGTGCCACTCCGCAGGCAGCGCCGTCGTCCTGCGCTCCCACACTGGGAGGCCAGGTGGCCCACGTCGACTGCGCCACCGTCACCGACCTCATGACTATCAAGGACGCCCGGCTACTGGGTGACCTCAACTACAAGACCGGAGCGACCTCGGATGCAATGGTGACAACCGGAGTCCAGGGCGGACGATGCACGTTCCAAATCCCACAGAACTATCTCGACACGCTCCAGACCACGGCTAAGGTCCAGGACGGCGTTGCCATCGTGGACTTCATTCCTCGGAGCGGCGCGAGCAGCGTGGGGCTACTGATGCGGTGCCCGCAAGTCGGCGGCCCCGATTGCCTGGCCGTCTACATGTATTCCAACCAAAACTATCAGTGCCTCGAGGTCGTCAACGGCAAGAAGAACGAACTCGCTGGTGGTACCTTCGCCGGCCAGCAGTTCCCTGCTCCCCAGCTGGAGATCAACAAGCCGAACCGCCTGGTGATCTCAGTCCAAGGCAATGCTGTCGAGGGATACATCAATGGACGCCAGATCTGCGCCGGCAAGACGACTCTGTCGGCCTCTTCCTCGGCCACGGTTCAGATCACCCAGACGGGTGGATCCGCGCCTGTTCAGCTCGACATCGTCGACTTCTATCTCTACTCCTCCTCATAGACCCGCCCGCCCTTATACGTTCCAATTGCTCCTTGAGCCAATGGCCGACACGATTCGTGAAAGACGAGGAACTGTGGAAAGCCGCTACGCATACTTGGTTACGGCCGGCGACGGCAAATCGGAAGCGACCAAGACGGCCAGGTTAAACGGGGATCGCAACCATGCACGACCGAATCTGTCCCACTGCCGCTGACGTTTGAGGCGCAGTGCTCAGGCGGCTCGCGCCAGAAGCGTCTTTCCGAATACATAGACTTCTGCGGGTTCGAGTCCAGTCGCACCCGCGACAAGCCTAAGCGGCTTGATCGACAATCCGCTTGCCTCTCCAGGTTGCGTCCTTCGCGAGTCCGAGACTCGTCTCCCGCTTTGATATCACTTGTTTTTGGTGCGCTTCTGTGCTGCGCCCCAGCTGCTTGGGGTGACGATGCCGGGGGTTAGCCTTTGGTCCGTGTTGGGCTGGAGGACGACAGTATCAGGGGCTTTATTGTCCATCACTACCGCTATGACCCGGCGCGGCGGGAGCGGCGCCATGTGGTGGTGGCCGCCTTCGACAACGAGCCGGAGTTTCTTACGTGCGTAGAGCGCGTCCGGCCGAGATCGCACAGCGCCGGGAGCGCGAAGAGCGTGTCGATCCTCGGGAGCATGCGTCGGTTGTGCATGAGCCCGGTTATCTCCGCCGAGCGGCGAACGCGCACTTGCTGCGGCGCGCGTCCAAACATGGAGTTGCCGGTTTCAGTTCGAAGAGACGGAATTGCCGTTCAGGATGTCTGTCTTCAGGGCAGATCGAGCTCCGAATTGACACACCGACCTGAGGAGCCGGGTGGGAGCGACTTGGTCGAGGGCGCACTGAAATGCTGATGGAACGCCCCGTCTGCGGCCTTGCTATTCTCGCCTCATGAGCGCACCAGGCATGCGCATGAGGAGGTGACCACGACATGAGGTTGATAACCACGACCAACGTCTCGGTGGACGGCGTGATGCAGGGGTTGGGCGGACCTGACGAGGATCGCAGCGGCGGCTTCGAGCGGGGCGGATGGGCCATACCACTTCTCGACACTGAAACCGGGGACTATCTCAACCAGGTCTACGGCGGCGCGGCCGCGTTCCTCTTTGGCCGGCGGACATACGAGATCTTCGCCAGCTCCTGGGGAGCGATGGCCGATCCGAGCACGAGCCCGATCGCCGCCGCGCTGAACAGCCGGCCCAAGTACGTGGCATCGACCAGCCTCGCCCATCCGCAGTGGGCGGGCACGACTGTCCTGCACGGCGACGTCGCCACGGCCGTCGGTGATCTGAAGGCGCATCAAGACGGCACGCTGCTGGTGCCCGGCAGCGGAGCCCTGGTCCGATGGCTGCTCGCCAACGACCTGGTCGACCAACTCGACCTGCTCACCTATCCCGTCGTCATCGGCCAGGGCGCACGGCTGTTCCCCGATTCCGGTCCGGACGTCGCGCTCGACCTGGTCAACTCGCGGACCACTTCCCGGGGCATCACCATCCAGACCTATCGGCCTCTCGGGCGTCCGGAGTACGTAAAGTCCACTCTCGACCCCGAACACGTCATGCGCGACGCGACCTCGGGTCGGCGCACCTAAACCAAGCCCGGGTTCGTCGCCCCGCGGTCGATCTAGGATTCACGGTTGGATTCAGGCTGAGCGGCAGAGGGCGCAGTAGTCCCTCGCCCCTTGCCGTTGCTATTTTGGATGGCCGCCTCATGGAAAGAAGCGAGATCAAGTGGGCCAGGCCTCGCTCTGTGAGCCGGCGCAGGATGTCGCTGGTTGGGGCAGCCTTTCTCGGAGCCGTTGTTCTGCTCTTCGCCTCTTACCTGATTCTTCTCGTTGCCTCCCCCTACGCGCGCGAGCCGGTCCCAACCGGGTGAACCACGGATGTCTCGCACATCCCGTCCACTGCTAACTACGACATTCCCCAAGTCGAGCCCGGTGTAATGCTGACCGGAGATGCACAGACAGCAGTCGCGATGGTCGCGACCTACGGTCAGACGCCATTTACCGCTGATGTGTAGCAAGACCCGCAGCCAAGTCCTCCAGCGGTTCAGGTTCACCGATGACGTGCTGGCAGCAGCCATCCACGCCGACAGGGTCTACCTTTTCAACGACAAGGTCGGTTACTTCATGGACGCTGCCTCAGGCCAGACGGTCCATACTTCAGTCGAGTCCGAAAACTATCGAGGCCTGTTCCTGTTGAACGGCGTCGCGTCCGCACTCAGGGCTTTGGCGCAGCGAGCCTTCTGCCCCCTGGCCAGTCGCAGAAGCAGGGTTTTAGCCTGTGGCGGACACTAATCGAACAATTGAATCGGGCCTGGCACGAAGACCGGTCGGAGACTTGGTCACCGGGGTAGGATCGGCACTTCGAACTTCCCGAGCTCGAATTCAGCGCTCTGAGGAACGCGAGTCGACGGCGGCCTGGGCTGGGCCAACGACCCAAGTCAGATGGGCGAGCCGGCGTCGGAGGGCCTCGTCGGCTGTGATCAACTCCGTCCGTGTTCGCTCTGCCAGTGCCACGTAGATCATGTCGTAAATTGGGTGGTTGTCGTGTCGGCGAGCCAGCTCCCATGCGCGATCCAAATCGCGTTGATCGTCAGTGACGCGAATTGGGAGGCGCGCCAGCAAACTGTGGGAGCCGTCGGCAGCCGCACCACTCCAACGGCGCCGGCGAACGCCGGTGATGAGAGCGTTCGAAACCTCTTCGAAAAGCAAACGTGGGCCGACGATCTCGGCCGATCTACGAGCCAAGCGATCAAGGAGCTTGACGGCCGGGGCGGTGGTCGCAACCCCCGGCGCTATCCAATCGATCACGACGCTCGCGTCAACGACCGGCATCGCCCTCGCGTGAACGCACCTTTCGATCGTCGAGGACCAGGTCGCTCGCGGACCGTCCCACCGTAGGACGCCTCAGGGTCTTGTTTGCAATCGCTTGCCATTCCCTAAGGGAGAGGAGTTTTCGGTCAGGGCTGGCCAATGCCTCCACATCACCTCGAAGAACGAGCAGCCGCTTTCCGCTCTTCCGCGCACGTAGCCTTCCCGCCCAAACCCAGCGACGGACAGTCTCGGCCGACCGGCCCGTGAGCCGGGCGGCATCCCTGATATCCAACTCGTCCTGCGCCATTCCAGCCACGAAGACATTCTACTACATCTGAGGCGGTGTTGTAGAAGTTGTAATCGAAAGACGCCCGCGAACGAGCCACCTTGCCAGATGGCGCGACCCGTCATGCTCCGGTTCGACAACTTGTTCCTGCGCCCGGCAGCGCGTGGAGTTCAGATGCCATTTTCCATGGTAGAATTCTGCCATGAAGACTACCATCGATTCTGCGGGACGGCTCGTTGTGCCCAAGGCGCTCCGCGACGCTCTCGGTGTCCGTCCAGGGCAAGAGCTCGACCTGGAAGTGAGAGATGGACGTCTTGAAATTGAAGTGCCGGCGACGCGGATGCGCTTGAAGGGACGGGCAAAGTCCCGTGTGGCGGTTCCTGTCGCAAAACTGCCGCCTCTGACATCGGACCAGGTGCGAGAGACGCTCGAGCGCATCCGGCGATGATCGCCGCCGACACGAGTGTCGTGGTGGCGGCTTTCGCGTCCTGGCACGAGTCGCACGGGGTCGCCTTCCGGGCGCTGCGGCCGGGGGTCCGGCTAATTGCGCAGTGCGCGGTGGAAAGCTATTCCGTGCTGACCCGGCTGCCACCGCCCCATCGGGCCCCCTCGGACGTTGTGTCGGAATTCCTAGCGGATCGATTCCCCGAAGAGTATCTCGTGCTTGATTCGGCTCCGCTGAAGGCCCTGCTAAAGAGGCTTCCGCGTCTCGGTATTGCCGGTGGCGCAACTTATGACGCCGTTATCGGAGCCACGGCGGCCCATGCCGGCGCAACCCTCTTGAGCCTGGACCGTCGAGCGTCCGGGACGTACCAGCGTAGCGGCTGTGACTTGAGGCTGTTGGTTTAGTCGTCTTCCCGGGTCAGCTGGAGGGTAGGTGTCTGACGCGATTACACTCTCGGACGGTGAAGAAAGCGTTTGATAGATTCGGTGGGCGGCCTGATCGCCGACTCCGGAGAGTGGCTGGATGAGGGAGCCTATTGCTGAGCTAACCGAACATAAGAGCGATGATTTCTTGCTCGTTCCTCAGTCTTAGAGGTAAACCATTACGGAGGGATACCGCATGAATACGCCTGCGACGGTGAAGACGGAAACCTTGAAAGTACCGGGCGCGAACATCTATTACGAGGTTCGTGGGTCAGGTCCTGTGCTCCTCATGATTCCGGGCGGACCGGCTGATGCCGGGGCGTTTCGCCGAATCGCCGGATATCTCGAGTCCGAGTACACCGTCGTGACGTATGATCCGCGCGGTCTGTCGCACAGCACGCTCGATGCCACAGTTAATGATGAGCGGATCGTACAGATCTCTGCCGATGACGCCCACAGGCTGTTGTCAGCAACCGGTAAAGGGCCGGCCTTCGTATTTGCCAGCAGCGGTGGCGCCGTCATCGCCCTCGAGCTAGTCGCGCGCCATCCGGAGCAAATTCGTACGCTGGTGGCACACGAGCCGCCGTCAACGACCCTGCAATCTGACCCGGCGCGCGCGCGGGCGGACATGGACGAGATCCTTCAAACGTATCGCTCGGCCGGCATTGGGCCGGCCATGCAAAAGTTTATGGTTCAGACCCGCATTCGCAGCGGTCCGCCACCGCCTCCACCGGGTGAGCCGACACCGGAGATGCGCGAGGGGATGGCACAGATGCAGCGGAACATGGACTTCTGGCTTGGCCACACCTTCCGCGCCATCGCTGAGTATGAACCCGACTTCGAAGCCTTGAAGTCGGGCGCGACCCTGATCGTTCCCGGCGTCGGAGATGAGTCGCGCGGCGAGCTGGCGCATCAGGGCGGCCTGGGGTTGGCGCAGCGACTCGGCACGGAGGCCGCTGTGTTTCCCGGCGCGCATGGTGGCTTCGACAGCCATGCGCCCGAGTTCGCGAAAAAGCTGCGCAGGGTCCTCGGGAGCTAACGACACAAAGGAGAGGAAGCATGCTCAAGGCAAAAGCGGCGTTCAGCGGGTTTTCGGTGGACGACATCACCAAGGCAAAGGCGTTCTACACCGAAACCCTTGGTCTAAAAGTCGACCCGGATGGGGTAGGGGTGAGGCTGCATCTTCCCGGCGGTGGGACGGTCTTTGCCTATTCGAAAAAGGACCACCAGCCGGCGACCTTCACCATTTTGAATTTTGTGGTAGACGACATCGATGCAGCGGTCGACGAGCTGACAGGCCGGGGGGTGCGGTTCGAGCACTACGAGAATGAGCCAAAGACTGATAAGAAAGGCATTCTGCGGGGACGGGCGGCGAATCGGGGCCCGGACATCGCCTGGTTCAAGGACCCCGCCGGCAACTTCCTTTCCGTGATCCAAAACGGCAATTGAGGGAAAGCAACATGACGGACGATATCCGCGGACTCAAAGGCCGGATCGTGACGTTCCAGCTCCGGCCAGACGCGCCGGGTGCGCCGTCAGTCACGGGTCGCGTCCTCGGAATGATCGAGGCCGCCGACGGCCTAGTGGTGACGGTTGAGCCGAATGGCGCCCCGGGGAAGCGGCTCACGGTGCACCACCAGCACATCGTTTCAGCGACGCCCGCATAGGCCGGCCATCATCGGACGCTGAGGAGGACGCAACGTTATGGATTGGAAGATTGAACTGGTCGCCGTGCCGGTATCGGCCGTCGACAGGGCCAAGGCTTTTTATGTCGAGAAGGTTGGCTTCAACGCCGATCACGATCAGCAAGTAAATGAGAATTTGCGGTTCGTGCAGTTGACCCCGCCGGGTTCGGCGTGCTCGATCTACATCGGCACCGGACTGACGAAAATGAAGCCCGGCTCGATCGAGGGCCTGCAGATGGTGGTGCCGGACATCGAGAAGGCGCACGAGCAACTTGCCGAACGCGGTGTCGCGGTCAGCGAAATCCAGGACTTGTCCTGGGGCAGGTTCGTCTATTTCAGCGATCCGGACGGCAATAAGTGGTCGGTTCAGGAGCTGCCGAAGCGAAACTAAGGGCCGAAACCGTGCCGAAGAAACAGCCTTTTGCTGATGCCGTGCGCCGGGTCGTCCGCGACCTCCGGCGGGGGGACGTGGTCAGCTACGGCGAGGTCGCCCGCCGAGCCGGCTACCCACGGGCGGCACGGGCGGTTGGCAACGTGCTCGCGGTCACCCACGGCCTACCCTGGTGGCGGGTCGTTCGCGCCAACGGAGACCTGGCCGCCCAGAGCCGGCTCGAGCAGGCACGCCGGCTACGCAGCGAGGGAGTTACGGTTCGGGACGGCGGTGTCAAGGACCATCGAGGCTCAAGAAAGCCGGCAGTCGGGCGCCAGCCTTAACACCGGTTAACTGAACGTTGACTTAGGGCTGGACGGGCGATATCGTGGTTGGCAATCAACCCACAAGGGAGGGAATGCTTGATCAAATCGCATCGTTTACGCGTGCTCGCCGCGCTCGGACCCGCGCTCCTCGCCGTCGGCGCCGTCGCCGCTTCCGCCTCTAACGCCTTTGCCGCCACGGCAACCGCTCAGCCTGAGGGGCAAGCGCTCTTCACCACCCAGGGGAGCGTTGCTCCACAGTTCCTAGCTGG
This sequence comes from Chloroflexota bacterium, assembly GCA_034666565.1. Taxonomy (GTDB): domain Bacteria; phylum Chloroflexota; class Dormibacteria; order CF-121; family CF-121; genus CF-13. Next base: position 118,427 of record JAXDLN010000119.1, on the reverse strand, counting down.
CGCGACAACGATCCCGCACTGGACCTTCCAGTTCACCGACCCGACCAACGGCGTGACCTATCCGATCACCATGGTTGGTACCGACCCGAGGGTCGGAGGCTCAACCACGATCCATACGGTGCTCATCCCGCTGAAGATGAACTTCGTGGCGGCCGGACAGGACCCGTCGAGCCTCGTCAACCAGGGCTACGTGGGCTTTCAACCCCAGTTCGTGAATCGCACTTTCGACGGCACGAGCAAGCTTGCCCAGACGGAGGCCTCGCCGGTCTTCTCCGACTACCTCTACCCGACCGATCTGGGCGGTGACACCGGCCAATTGGGCGATGTTTACATGCGCGCCCAGTTCAACAAAATCGCGTCCAATTACCACGTTAAGCTGGACTACACCGTCGCCCCGACGCAGACCCTCGATGTGCCGTCGGCCAAGGGCATAGCGTACGAGCGTCCAGTCTCGCAGTGGCGCCGGACGCATGGCTATCAGGCGACCGCGGACTACACCGGGCTTGCGGAAGTCAACTGGTTCTCGACCCAGCTGCAGAGTCTGATGGGCTCGATGCAGATTTCTGCCACCACGGTGCCGATCTTCCTCACCGACAACGTGCTGCTCTATATCAAGGGCTCGCCGATCGGCTATCAGAACTGCTGCATCCTCGGCTACCACGGCGCCGCAATGCCGCTCGGTCATGGCACCGGAACGCTAAACGGCCAGGGCCAGCAGGCGGTGCAGACGTTCATGTACACCGCCTACGTCACCCCGGGGACCTACTCAGGTTTCCTGACTGACTACACGGGCGCTCGTACGGCTCCCAGGGCAACGCGCGGTCTGTCAGACATCCACGCGCTCAGTCACGAGGTCTCCGAGTGGCTGGATGACCCGTATACAAACAATGCCGTGCAGCCCTGGAAGGTCGCGTCGGCTCCCCAGTACGGTTGCACGAGTGTCCTCGAAGTCGGTGATCCCGTTGTCGGCATCTGGTTCGGGCTGACCGGCAATAACCTCGATGCTCGCAACAGCGGCCTCTGGCATCCAGAGGACGAAGTCTTCGCTCAATGGTTCGCTCGCGGCGGCGTCGAGCCCGTACTCGGCCCGTCGTGGGACGGCCGCATGACATTCATGGGTCCACGTACGACAAGCATCAACGCCGACTTGAATTCGGGCTTCAGCGGTTACGCGCACAACTGCTAACCAGGTCGTTCGATCGGAAAAGAGGCCGGGCCGGTCGCCCGGCCTCTTCACTCACATTTAAGGAGGGACCGCGTGCGTAGTCGAACTAGCATTCTCGGAATCGTCGCGTCGCTCGGGCTGGTTGGATCGCTGACGGCCGCGCAGGCCAGCACAGCGCCGACCTACGACATCACGACTCTCGCCGGCAAGGTGGCCTCGGTTAATGGGACCGCCGGCCTTCAGATCCGGTTTTCCGCGTTCATTGAGCAGCAGGCTGAGGACAGTGGTGCCACCGGGCCTTCGTCGGGCGCCATCACCCCAACCTTCGTTCTCTCGAGTCCACTGGACGGCACTACGGTCCAGTCGCCGAATGTGACGGTCAATCAGGACACCGCGGCTGCGCCCCAGAATGAGACGGCGATCGCGGTCGATCCAAATAACCATAATCGGGTCCTGGCGGCCGCCAACGATTACGTGACTCGCACCTGGACCTGCACCCTTCCCGGGGCTCCGCCGAGTCCTTGCAGCGCCCACGGTGACGGTTATTCTGGGACCTACTTCTCGAATGACGGCGGCCAGACCTGGTGCTGCGCCTCCAAGCTCGACGGCAGCAGCCAGGGCACGCTGATCCCGGGCGTCACCCACCTGTCGGGCGGTCCGTACGATGCGGGCGGCGACCCGGCGGTGACGTTCGATAGCCAGGGGCATGCCTACTACGCGGGCCTCGGCTTTAACCGGACATCGGCTCCGAACACCGTCGCGGTCAACCGCGGCACCTTCGCTGCCAGCGGCCAGCTCTCCTGGAGCACACCAACCTTCATCAACCAGACGACGTCGCCTGCGACCCTCAACGACAAGGAATGGATCGTGGCGGATGCCAACTCCGCCAGCCCGTTCCGCGATCGCGTCTACGTTACGTTCACCCGGTTCATCTTCAACCCGGTGAATGGTGGCTACGTGCAGTCACCGATCATGGAGGCGCACTCGAGCAACGGTGGGCAGACCTTCAGCGCCCCGCAGATCATCGGCGGGCCAGCGCTGTACAGCCAGGGATCACGCCCGGTAGTCGGGCCCGACGGCACGGTCTACGTGTTCTTCGACGGCGCGACGCGGCTGGCCACGCTCGACAGCACCTACGTCGTCAAGTCGACGGACGGCGGTGCGACCTTCAGCTCGCCGGTTCAGGTCTCGACGCTCAATGAGATCGCTCCGCCGGCGAACACCGCCTTCCGGGTCAATAGCTTCCCGGCGGCCGCCGTGGCCCCAAATGGCGATGTCTACGCGGCCTGGTCGACCGAGATGCCGGACGCTCATGGCGGTCATGCGGCGGCCGTCTACAGCAAGTCGACCGACGGTGGAGCATCCTGGTCTACGCCGACGCTGATCTTCCCGGCGCTGGATGCAGCGAATCGGAAGCCAGTCGGTTACGACACGCTTCCGCAGGGCGTTTCGCTCACGCCGTCCACCCACCGCGTCGATACCTTCTGGCCGGGGGTTGCAGTCTCGCCGTCAGGACGGGTCTACATGTCCGCGTACGCGGCAGACGTGGTCTCGCCCTGGCAGACCTGTGCAAGCGGCCCGCCCCCACCGGAGGGGCGCGTCAACTGCCTACAACTCGGCGGGTATATCAATAATGCTCGACTCGACTACGCCGTCGCCAACGTAGGAACAGGCGAAAGCCGGATCGTAACGACTCACCCCATCAATACGCGCAGCCAGTTTGGCGGTGGGTTCATCGGCGACTACACCGACATCGCGGTTGGGTCGGATAACACGTACCACGCGTTGTGGACCGATGGCAACAACAAGCAAACCGTCACCTGGTGGTACGGATTGCAATTCGTGCCAACGGTGATCAATCAGCAGGACGTGGTTACCCGGTCGGGTAACTTCTAGTCAAGATTCGGACCCAGGAGGCCGGGCCGTGCCCGGCCTCTTCTTTTGTCAGGCCGGATTGAGCGAGAGCAGGTCCTCGGCAATCAGTGACTCGACGATTTCGCGGACACCGGCGCCGTTTTCGCCTCGCGTCACCTGGTCGGCGCGCGCCTTGAGCGAATCGAGGGCGTTGGCCACGGCCACGCCTAGGCCGCACATCGCCAGGAAGGCCTCGTCGTTCTCGGCGTCGCCAATGCCGACGACGTCCTTGGCGGATAATCCGAGCTCCTCGAGTGCGGCGCTCAGCCCGGTCGCCTTATTGACGGACGCGGGTAACACCATTACCGCGCCCTTGTTCAAGATCACCTGCAGGTCGAGGCCCAGCTCGCGGATGACGTCCAGGACGATACGTTCGTTGGGCTGCTCAGTCGCGACGAAAACCTGGCCTACGGCCAATGGCTGAACGCCTCGCCGCCGGAGTTCCTCGATGAACGCCGGGGGCGGCGGTTTAGTCAGCACGCGGGTCTCGCGGGTCTGCGGCCGGTAGACGAGGGGCCCGTTCTCCGCGACGACACGATCGAAGATCACAACCTCGGGAAAGACCCGGATCAGGTCATCGATCCGCCGACCCGTCACCAGGATCAGCTTGCGACCGGTGGCCGCGAGCTGGCGCAGCGCCTCGATCGTCTCGGGTTCGACGGTGCCTTGCGACGCGAGCGTGCCGTCGTAGTCCGTGGCGAGGGCGAGGTAGCGCATCGCCCGCAGCCTAGAGGCGCTTGGGCCCAGGGCTGGCCGCAAGGATGATGCGGATTGGCCGGTCGTGCCGGAGGAAGTCCCAGGCCCACGCGGCCAGGGCGCTGATGCGATTGCGGAAGCCGATCAGGTAGTAGATGTGGACGAATAGCCAGGTCAACCATCCCAGGAAACCGGTGAATTCCAGTCCGCCGGGGAGGTGGGTGACGCCAGCACTCCGGCCGATCGTCGCCATGGTGCCCTTATCGATGTAATGGAACGGCGTGCGTACGGTCTGGATGCCGCGAACCTCGTCAACAATGGTGCTTGCCACATAGCGTCCGGCCTGCATCGCCGGCGGGGAGAGCATCGGTAGTTCGCGGTCGCCGACGCGCGGCGAGGCCGCGTCGCCGATGGCGAACGCACCGGGTGAGGCGGGGATCCGCAGCCACTCGTCCACCTGGATGCGCGCATTCCGAAACCGGGGAATTGGGACCTCGCCGATCGGGTCGTTAGGTCGAACGCCCGCCGACCAGATGATGGTGGCGCTCGCGATCGCGGTTCCGTCGGAGAGCGTGACCGAGTGACCGTTCGCACTCTTCACCAGGGCTCCGGTGAGGACCTCGACTTTCCGTCTCGTGAGAACGTGCTGCGCGTATCGCCCGAGGCGAACCGAAAAGGCATTGAGAAGTCGGTCGGCACCTTCTACGAGAACGATCCGGATCTCGGCCCTTGAGATCTGGTGGTAGTCCTTGCCGGCGACGATGCCCATCAACTCGGTAAGCGCTCCCGAGGACTCGACGCCGGTTGGACCTCCGCCGACGATCACGAACGTAAGCAGCGCGCGGCGTGCCTCGGGATCGGGCTCGGCATCGGCGCGCTCGAGGCAGGTAAGGACCTGGTTGCGTAGCCGGGTCGCGTCCTCGAGCGACTTCAACCCGAAGGAAACCCGCGCCACCTCCTGGTTGCCGAAGTAGTTGTCGGTGCTGCCGGTCGCCAGCACCAGGTAGTCGTAGGCGAGCGGTGGCGCGCCATCGAGCCGCACTACCTTGTTGGACAACTCGACACGGGTGACGGTCGCCTGGCGAAACCGCACGTTGTTCGAATGGCGGAAGACGGTGCGCAGCGGGTAGGCGATGTCGCTCGGATTCAGCAGTCCGGTGGCCACCTGGTAGAGCAAGGGTGTGAAGAGGTGGTAGTTGTGCTGATCCAGCAGGACGACGTCGACCGGCTCAGCGTCGAGCTTCTTGGCGCAGGCGAGGCCGCCGAAGCCGGCGCCCACGATTACGACTTTTCGGCGGCCCCCACCCTGACCCTCCCCCGCGAGCGGGGGAGGGGAAAAACCATCAGCCATCGGTGACGATGCGAAGCTGCGCGTGCGCCTGGCGAAGGGCGTCCTCGACGGCAGCCGGCGAGTCGGCGCGGGCGAACATGAAGCCGAGATAGCGGTCGCCCTCAGGCAGGGGCACCAGCAGTTCGCCGGGAGGGATGGTGATCACCAGCCCGTCGACGCCCGGCACCTGCCGCGCTTCCGCTTGTCCCGCAACGACTTTCAGACGTCCGTGAGTCGGAATCGGCAACATCATGACGCCGGCCGCACGCCGCTCCCGGTCGTGGTCCGGCATCGGTAGGCCCGCCGCGTGCCGGAGGATCAGCTCTTCCAGCGAGATGCCCGATCCGAACCGGAGCGTTCGGGAGCAGAGACCCCCGATCGAGCGCGCCGCCAGCTCCAGCATCCAGATGCCGCGATCGTTGATGCGAAGCTCGGCGTGGATGGGGCCGTCCGTGAGTCCGAGAGCCCGCGCCGCCCGTGCCGTCGTGTCCGAAATCTCGGCCTGCCGCTCGATCGTCAGCCGCGACGGCGTGACGTAGATCGTCTCCTCGAAGAAAGGACCGTTGAGAGGATCGGTCTTGTCGAAGACCGCCAGCAGGTCGAGCTCGCCATTCCTCAGGAGCGCCTCGACGGCCACCTCATCGCCCGCGATGAAGTCTTCGACCAGCACGGCCGAGCGCGCCCCGTCTTGCCGGCATGCCGCGACGATCGCCCGAACGCGCGCCAGGACGTTGGGAAAGCTGGTGACATCGTCGGCCTTCACCACGCCCTGGCTCCCGGACAGATCGAGCGGCTTGACGACACAGGGAAAGCGCACGGTGCTCGCCACGGTCGCTGGATCTTCGTTGACATCGACGGTCCGAAAGCCTGGCGTCAGCAGTCCGGCCGATTGAAACCGGTGACGCATGCGCGATTTGTCACGAGCCGCTTCGACCGCGTCGACCGGGTTGTGCGCAAGGCCAAGCGCGTTGGCGGCCGACGCCGCCAGCAAGGTCCCGGTGTCATCGACGGCAACCACGGCGTTCAACGGGTGATCGTTGGCGAAGGCGACGATTCGCTGGGTCGAGCGCTCTACATCGTGAAAGTCGAGTCGCAGCTGCCGGTCCTCCATCAACCTGGCAAGGGCAGAGCGGTGTTCGGAGCCGACCACGACCTCGACACCCAACCTGGACGCCGCCTCCATGAAGTCGTGGGTGCGGTAGGTGCGGCTCGGGATGAGGAGAAGGACGCGCGCCATCACTGTTAGTTGACCATGAATAGAATGACGGCAATGCCGCCGACCATCACGGTCACGCCGGCCGCGAAGGCGAAGATCGAGGCCGTTCGCTCGAAGAGCGGGCACCCGGACGCGCGCCTTCGGATCGCCATCGCAGGTCGCCGAGCCGGCCAGTTCGTCTACGAACTGGACCTCGTCGCGCCCGAGGATACGCCGGTCACCGACCTCGTGATCGAGACGCCGGAACTTGGGCTTTTGGTCGAGCCGGGCAGCGCCGCCAAGCTCGAGGGGGCGGTGATCGACCTGGATCCCTCAGCGCTGGGTGGCGCCCTTCGGATCGATAACCCGAACGAGGGTTGGCGCGATCCGGTCTCGGCTCGCATCCAGGAGGTGCTCGACCGGCAGATCAATCCGTCGGTCGCGGCCCACGGCGGCTTCGTCGATTTACTCGAAGTGCGTGGAGGCTCTGCCTATGTCCAATTGGGCGGCGGCTGCCAGGGCTGCGCCCAGGTCGACGTCACCCTTCGTCAGGGCATCGAAGTGGCAATCAAGGCCGCCGTCCCGCAGATCGTCGAGGTGATCGACGTGACGGACCACGCCGCGGGGACCAACCCCTACTTCCAACCGGCAAAGAAAGCATCCTAGGTTAGATCGCCGCGATTCGGCGCAACCGCATCCTGGGCCCGAAGCGCGGCGCCTGGATGCCGCCCAGCGTGAGCAGGCGAATGACGCGAGCCCGATGTCCGCGGTAGGGCTCGAGCAACTCCAACATGCGGGCCTCAGTGCCGCGGACCTCGCCGCCAAGTGCCCAGGCGACCTGGTGGGGCAGGTGGTAATCGCCTAACGAGACCACGTCGCGATCGCCGTGGGCGACCGCCGACACCTCGGCCGCCGACCATGGGCCGATTCCGGGCAGGGTCGTGAGCAGACGTCGGGCCTCGGCTGGTTCCAGAGTGGTGGTCGACTCCAGACGCGCTGCCCGACTCGCCGCCAGCTGGATCACGGCGAACCGCCGGCGCTCGATGCCGAAGCGATGCACCGCCCAGTACGGTGTCGCAGCCAGGCGTTGCGGTGACGGCGGCAGCATCAAGCCACCATCGCCTGGGGCTGCCTCGCCCAGCGCGTGTACCAACCGCGCATATGAGGCGTAGGCTTCGACGCTTGGAACCTTCTGTTCGAGGATGGTCGGTAGCAGCGCTTGAAACACCTGGCCGGTTCGGCCGAGGCGCAGGCCGGGATGATGACGGTGGAGGTCCCAGAGGAGACGGTTCGCCGGCTTGAAGGTCTCCGGGTGATCATCGAATCCCAGCAGCGATGGGACCTGGCTAATGAGCCAGCGCGCTCCCGCGCCCCAGGCGTGGGCGACCAATCGGTTCCCATCATGCTGGAGCTGCACGGTAGCGGGGCCGTCGGGGGTTCGGGCCGCCCGCCAGACGCCGTTCGGCTCAAACCGGATGGTGGGATCTGATGGACCGTGCTGCAATGGGCCGAGCGTCAGGTCAATGTCGAGCGGGAAGGGGAGGGGTAGCGTCGCGCTAGCGTCGGGCGGCACAGAGCAACCTTAGCGTCTGCCGCATCGTGCTACGTATTATCAGAACAGGTGACATGGGGGTTACAAACTTGAGAGAGGGATCGGTCGGCACGCGGGTCCCGTGCCCTGCCTGCCGCCACCCCAACCTGCGTATCGATATCTGGTGCGAGCGGTGCGGTGGACCTATGGAGTCGTCGCTCGTCGCACCACCGGCCGCGGTCGCTGAAGCCGCGCCCGTGCCGTCGATCGCGCGGCCCCGCCCATCCGTCGCGTCGATCGCCTGGCCACGCCTGCGCCTGCCGGCGTTTGCGATTCCCCGGCTGCGACCACCGCAGGTCTCGCGGCTGGTGCTGGTGGTCGCGGCGACCCTGGCCGTGCTGCTGATCGTGCCGCTCGCCTACGTGCTGCTGCCCGCAGGTCGTGCCGCAGTGGATCGTTACAGCGCATCCGGTCATCTCGCACTGACGAATGGCCCAACGGCAGGTGAGACCGCGCAAGCGGCGGCCATCCCCGGGGTCGAGGCTAAGACCCACTTGCAATACCAGACCGGCAAGTGCGCGACCAATGCGGCTTGCCTGACGGTCGCGAGCGAAACGATCGGGAAGGACGCGGCGGCGGTGGTGTTTTCGACCGCCAGTTCAGCTGGGCGGCAATGCGTCGGCTACGTATATCGGAGTGACGGGGGCTGGCATTTTCGCGACGCGGTCTGTGGCCTACCAGGACAACTGAGCCCGCTGATCGGTCATGACGCCATCGTTCATTTACCGGCTAATTGCGCCAATGTCCGCGAGGGGGCCAACCTCAAGGCTCATGTGGTCGCCTGCCTCAATGCTGGCACGACGGTCCACATCGACGGCGGCCCGACGTATGCCGACAACCGCATCTGGTGGCACGAGCAGCAGGGCTGGATCGCGCACGATTTCCTGACGGGGCCATAAGGCCCCCACCCTCCCCTCCCTCAGACGCGGAGGGGAATTTTAGCTAGTCGTGAATTTGGGGCGCCTGTGACCGCAGGCGCTTGATCATTTCGAGCAGCATCTTGTAGGAAATGGCGGCGTTGTCCATCAGCAGGGGCTTGATCTCCCAGGAGATCAGGGTCAAGCAGACAGTGTCAGTATCCGCCTTGACGTCGGCGGTCCTTGGGCCGCCGTCGAGCACCGAGATCTCGCCGAAGAACTGCCCCGGCCCCATCGACGCGACCTTTTGGCCGTCACGAACCACTGAGACGTTGCCTTCCTTGATGATGTACAGGCCGTGCCCGCTGGCGCCGGACTTGACGATGGTGGCGCCGGCATCGTATCGCTGCTCTTTGGCGAGTTTCGCGAGCAGTTCCAGCTCTTTGCGGTCGAGGCCGGCGAAAAGGGGGACCCGTCGCAGCGACTCGGTGGGATCGGTCTTGACAGCCATCGCTTCCTCCTGCGCTCTGAGCGCGACCCTACGATACCTCACCCAGTCGCTGCGCGACAGCCCCCACCCTGCCCTCCCCCAGAGGGGGAGAGACACATAGGTCTCCGACCTAGCGACTTCTGACGGCGGCGAGGAGTTGCATCTTCATCGCTTCCATGCGCGTCCCCAGTTCTTCGAGTTGCTCCTTGGAGAGAAGCTTTTCGATCTTGGGGAAGAGTTCGTCCTCCTCTTCGCCGACGTGGTGCATCACGTCTTCCTTGAGGACCTTGAGATCCGCGCCCCATTCCGCCGTTCGCATGTCGGTGTGCTCGAGGTCGGCGAGGACCATCTTGATCTGCTTGTGCTCCTCGATCGACTCGAGCACCAGGTCGCGGGTCGGCGCTGCCTCTTTGGCGGCCGGGTAGAAGATCTTCTCCTCGATCTCGGCGTGCACCGTGAGCTCCCGATCCAGCTCCGGGAACAGCGCCCGTCGATCATCCGTCTTGTTCTCCAGATCAGAAAAGATCTTCTCGACTTTCTTGTGGTCGTTCTTCAAGAGTTGGATCGCGTCCATCGCTGCTTGCCTCCCTGTGTGTCGATATCAGTAAATCTTATAGTTACGATATCAGATACGGCCCCTGGGAGGCGAGCCGGTCAGGCGCCGAGGTGCGCGGCCTGGAACTGGTTGCGAAGCCCCCAGATGCCGTTGACATAGGTGCGGCTGCTCGGATAGATACCGTAACGGCGGACGCCGGTCAGCCCCTGGTAGTAGGCGGCGAGGACGAGCTTTGGATCATGGAGCTGGTCGAGGTAGGAGCGAAGCAGGGCGGCGCCCAGCTCGGCATTATCGACCGGATTGTTGAGGTTGACGCGGCGGTGCAGCAGGGCGGGGCCCGCCCAGACGGCGGTATAGGGTTCGACCTGCATCAGCCCGACCGCGCCGGTCCGCGAGAGAGCCGATTGCTTCCAGCCGCTCTCCCAGTAGGCGACCGCGAGCACGAAGTTCGGATTCAGATTGTGATGCCGGGCGGCCCGGATCAGGATGGCGCGCGCCTGCGCGGCCGTCAGCCGGGCGGGGGGCGTCGCCGCACGATGGACCACCCGAACCGCCGGGCGGGTGCTCTTCTTGGCGGCGGCATAGGCGGGCTGGCCGGCTAAGGCAACGGTCAAGCTGGCGGCGGCCACGGTGGCGAGCATCAGTCGTGGGAGTTTGGGCATGAGACGGAAACGTGACGCGGCCCGCCCGGCTTGCTGTTTGGAGAGCAAATTGTTGTTAAGGCCAACCGTCCCTTGACTTTGGCTGGGGTCGAGGATGAAATATGAGCAGCCCGAATTGGGGGAACGAATTTTGCTCGGGCAAAGGAAGGCATAAGCATGCCGACGTTGACCAAAGAGGAGCAGATCCGTGCCGACACGGACAGGCTGCATCAGATGGGCTATGCCCAGCAGTTGTTCCGCGACATGGGTGGTTTCAGCAACTTCGCGATCTCGTTCACTATCATCTCGGTCCTGACCGGTGGCCTGACCCTCTACAGCTTCGGCCTGATCCATGGCGGGCCGCAGCAGATGGGAATCGGCTGGCTGCTCGTCGGCGTCATGGTGCTCATCGTTGCCGCAGCAATGGCCCAGCTCGCCTCAGCTCTGCCGACAGCCGGCGCCCTGTACTACCAGGCCGCCAAGCTCGGCAACAAGCATTGGGGGTGGATCACCGGCTGGTTCAACCTGATCGGCCAGATCACGATCACAACTGGGATCGTCTATGGCAACGCGTTATTTGCCGCCGCCTTACTCACCGCGCTCTTCAACTACCCATCCGACCTCACAACCACAGGCGGCAAGGTGGGCGTCATCGGCATCTTTGCGATCCTCCTGGCGGTCCAGGCGACGATCAATCACGTCGGCGTGCGGCTGGCCGCACGCGCCGCCGACATCAGCGTCTGGTGGCATATCGGGGTCATCGCCGTTCTGTTGGTGGCCGTCGGGATTCTTCATCCGCTTCACCCGCTGAGTTACGCCTTCACGCAGTCGTACAACAATTCGGGCTTCGGCTCTCCGATTTACGCGTTCCTGGTCGGCCTGCTGCTGGCTCAGTGGACGTTTACCGGCTACGACGCATCCGCGCACGTCACCGAAGAGACCGTCAACCCGGCGCGACGAGCCCCATGGGGGATCGTTAACTCCGTCTTCTGGTCGTTGATCTTCGGCTACCTGATGCTGCTTGCCCTGACCCTGGCCATCCCGGACCTCGCTAAGACGGCGGCCAGCACCAACCCGGTGCTCGACATCGTCAAGAACGCTTTGGGCTCGACCGGCGGCCTGATGTTGTTCGCCGGATTCGTGATCGCGCAGGCCTTCTGCGGGTTGAGCTCGATCACGTCGAACTCCCGCATGCTGTTCGCCTTCAGTCGCGACGGCGCGCTGCCCGGCTCGAAGTGGCTGCATGTCGTTAGCAAGAAATACCGGACGCCGGCACGCGCCATCTGGGTGGCGGCGATCGTCGCCTTCATCCCAGCCCTGGCGCAATTCCCGGTCCCGGCGGTCTACTCGATCGTCGTGTCGATTTCTGTCATCGGGCTTTACGTCTCCTACGTGATCCCGGTGTTGCTGGCGTTGATCTATCCGGATCGATGGAAGCCGGGCCCCTGGAACCTGGGCCGCTACTGGCCCATCGTTGCGTGGGTCGCCGTGCTCTGGGTGGCGTTCATTAGCGTTGTCCTGATGCTTCCGGAGTACAGCGCAAACTACACCGGCGACGTGATCGGCTGGCTGACGGCGACCGGGACCTGGGCAGGCCCGGCGGTGGCCATCTTCCTGCTCGTCGGCGGCCTCTACTATCTCCTCTGGGGCAAGAATCACTACAACGGGCCCATCATCATGGGCTCGGATGACGACATGCGCAAGCTGGAAGCCGACGTCGAAAAGGGCTCGATCTACCACGAACCGGCGGTTACCGAACCCGCGCCGACGCTCACACCGCAACGCGTCTGACCGACTGGCAAAAGAACTTGGGGAGCGAGCCACGCGGCTCGCTCCTCTGTGATTGAGGGAGGGGAGATGGGACGACTCGACGGGAAGGTCGCGCTGATCACGGGCGCCGGTAGCGGGATGGGGCGGGTGGCGACCCAGACCTTCGTTCGCGAAGGCGCCCAGGTGGTCGCCGCCGACGTCAACACCAAGGCGGTGCACGAGACCGTAGCCGACCTCGAGGGTAAGGCGGTGGCGGTGGTCGGAGACGTCACCCACGATGCCGATGTGGCGGTCTTCGTCGAGACGGCCGTCGGTCACTTCGGCAAGCTTGATGTCCTCTACAACAACGCAGGCATCTTCGACGAGGCCGACGAGTCGGTGCTGACGACGACCGACGCGATCTGGGACCGGACCATGGCCATCAATGTCAAGGGGTTAGCGTTCTGCTGCAAGCACGGCATCCCCGAATTGATCAAGGCCGGCGGCGGCTCGGTGATCAATATCGCCTCCTTCGTGGCCCTGGTCGGGTGCACCGTGCCGCAGGATGCCTACACCGCCAGCAAGGGCGCCGTCATCGCCCTGACGAAATCGCTGGCGGTCCAGTTTGGCCCCAAGGGCATCCGCACCAACGCGATCTGTCCGGGACCGATCGAGACGCCGCTGATGCGTGATCTGCTGAAAGATGAGACGAAGAAACGCCTCAGGCTCAACCGGATCCCGATGGGCCGCTTCGGGCACGCGGAGGACGTCGTGTCGCTGGCAATCTACCTTGCCTCCGATGAGTCGACCTGGACCAACGGCGCCGCCCTCGTCGTCGATGGCGGTATCACGTCAAACTATTTCTGATGATCACCACCGAGCGCCCAACCCAGCTCCTCATCGGCGGGACCTGGCGGGCGGGCGAGGGCGACAAGACCTTTGACGTCGTCGAGCCGGCGACGACCGAGGTAATGGCGAAGGCGGCCGTCGCCTCCGCGGCCGACGTGGACGCCGCGGTGAAGGCGGCACGGTCGGCGTTCGACGGCGGCGCCTGGAGCGACGCCGCCGCCAGTGCCCGTGCCAAAGTCCTCTACAAGATCGCGGAGCTGATCCGCGCCGATGTCGACCGGCTGGCCACGCTCGAAGCGCGCAACGCGGGCAAGCCGATCCGCGACGCACGCGACGAGGTGCTGGGCGCTGCCCAGTGCTTCGAGTACTACGCCGGGGCAGCCACCCGGATCTTCGGGGAAACGATTCCGGTCACGGCGCCCGGTCTCGACTTCACGCTACGCGAGCCGGTCGGCGTGGTCGCGCTGATCGTGCCCTGGAACTTTCCGCTGACGATCGCCTCGTGGAAGGTAGCCCCGGCCCTGGCGGCGGGCAACGCGGCGATCCTGAAACCGGCGAGCTACACACCATTGACCGCGCTGGAGTTGGGGCGGATCGCGCTCGAGGCCGGACTACCGCAGGGCGTACTCAATGTCATCACCGGACCAGGCGCGCTAACGGGCAACGCCCTCGCCGGCCATCCCGGCGTCGACAAGATCGCTTTCACCGGCGAGACGCTCACCGGGGTCAGCATCCTCCAGCAGGCGGCGCCCAACATCACGCGCGTCTCGCTCGAGCTGGGTGGAAAATCGCCCAACATTATTTTTCAAGACGCCGACCTGGAGAAAGCCGTTCCGGCCGCGGTCAGCAGCGTTTTTGGCAATGCCGGCCAGGACTGTTGCGCACGCAGCCGCGCCTTCGTCCATCGCTCCATCGCCGAGGAGTTCGACCAGCGGGTGGCGCTTGGCAGCCGACAGCTGACGATCGGAGATCCACTCGATGCCGCGACCGAGGTTGGTCCGCTGATCTCGATGAAACAGCGCGAGCGGGTGCAGGCGTACGTCGAGGTGGGACAGCGCGAGGGAGCGCGGCTGCTGTCGGGCGGCTCGGTTCCCGGCGGCGCGCTGGCACGCGGCAGCTACCTGGAGCCGACGGTGTTCGACCGCGCCGACAACCGAATGCGCATCGCCCAGGAGGAGATCTTCGGCCCGGTGCTGACCATCATCCCCTTCGATGACGAGGACGAAGTCCTGCGATTGGTCAACGACACTCCGTACGGACTCTCGGGTTCGATCTGGACCCGCGACATCGGCCGCGCCCTGCGCGTCGCCCGCGGCGTCAAGACCGGTGTGCTCAGCATCAACAGCACGCGGAGCGTCCACCAGGAAGCACCCTTCGGCGGCTACAAACGCAGCGGCATCGGCCGCGAGCTCGGCATGCACGCGCTCCAGCTCTACACGGAAGTCAAGAACGTCTTCGTCAGTCTCGAATAAGCAGGAGGGATTCGACATGGCGCGCACAGGGACCGCGACGCGCGAGCGATCGACGACAACCCGAGCCGACCGCACCAACGGACAGTCGCGCCGGCAGGAGAAGACCGCCAAGATCACGCTTGAGGAACTCGTCCGCCAAACCAAGGCGGGCGATGTGGACACCATCATCATCGCGATCGCCGATCTCCAGGGACGGCTGATGGGCAAGAGGCTGACCGGCCCCTACTTCCTCGACCACGTCGACGAGGGGCTGCATGCCTGCGATTACCTGCTGGCGATGGACGTCGACAACGAACCACTCCCCGGATTCAAATTCACCAACTGGGGGACCGGCTATGGCGACATGCACGGCCATCCCGACCTCGCCACGATCCGGCGAATCCCGTGGCTGGAGAAGACCGCGCTGATCCTCTGCGACGTCGAAACCATGGATGGCAAAGCGGTGCCGGTCGCGCCCCGCCAGGTGCTCCGTCGCCAGATCGACCGCGCCCGCAAGCTCGGGTTCAATCCCAAGACCGGCTCCGAGCTGGAGTTCTATCTCTTCAAAGACACCTACGAGCAGGCGGCCGAGAGGGACTACCGCGATTTGCAGCCGTACGGTCGCTACATCGAGGACTACCACATCCTGCAGGGCACCAAGGCGGAGTGGTTCAACCGGCTGATCCGCAACGGGATGGAAGGGGCCGGCGTGCCGGTCGAGAACAGCAAGGGGGAGTGGGGGTTCGGGCAGCAGGAAATCAACCTGCGCTTTGCCGAATCGCTAGAGATGGCCGACCGGCATGTGGTCTACAAGAACGGGGTCAAGGAGATCGCGGCCCTCAACCAGGTGGCGGTGACCTTCATGGCGAAATGGTCGATGGCCCAGGCCGGCAGCTCCTTCCACCTCCATTCGTCGCTGTGGGACGTCAAGAGCGACAAGGCGCTCTTCCACTCGGCCAACGGCGGCCCGCACGGGATGTCGCCGTTGTTCCAGCACTACCTCGCCGGGCTGATCGCGCTGGCGCGCGACTTCTCGCTTTTCTACGCGCCCTTCGTCAACTCCTACAAGCGCTACCAGGCGACCTCCTTCGCGCCCACCTCGATCGTGTGGAGCTGGGACAACCGGACGTGTGGTTTCCGGATTATCGGCCACGGCTCGGGGCTGCGGGTCGAGTGCCGGATTCCCGGTGCCGATGCCAACCCGTACCTTGCCTTCGCGGCCACGATCGCGGCCGGCCTGCACGGCATCGAGAACAAGCTCGAGCTACCGCCCGAGTTCCACGGCGATGCGTACACGGCCAAAAACCTGCCGCGCGTGCCCAGCAATCTGACCGAGGCGATCACTGCGCTGGAGAAGAGCCAAGTGGCGCGCGCCGCATTCGGCGACGAGGTGGTCGAGCATTACCTGCATTCGGCGCGGCTTGAGCGGCAGAGCTTCGACGGGGCGGTCACGGACTGGGAGCTGAGAAGGAACTTCGAGCGCATCTGACGGCTGTCCTCGGTTAGGCTAGATCGGGATGGCGAAGCAAACGGCTGTGGAAGCACCGCCGGCCAACGTCTATGAGGCGAACGACCAGCTGACGGTCGCGATTCCGATGCCGGGCGCGCATCACGATACGGTTGCCGTCAGCCTGGACGGGCGCCGGCTGACGGTCGACGCGGAGGCGCGCTACCCGCAGGAGCAGCAGCATTACCTGCAGCACGAGTGGTCGGTCGGAACCTCGCATCGCGAGGTCGTCCTGCCGAAGCCGGTGCGCTCCACCGGCGCCAAGGCGATGCTGACCCACGGCATCCTCACGGTCTCGCTGCCGATTGGCGAGGAGGAGGCCGCATCACGGACGCGGATCGCGGTCACCGAGCCGCTGACCCACCAGGGCCAGCCGCACTGACCGGCCGCGCCGCTGCGGCGCGGTGGAGGCGGCTCGAGCTGCTCCACCCGATTCCCTCGTTGCTCACGACGCTGGCGGCCGTGGGTTTCGCGCTGATCTTCGGCATTGGGCCTGGCGATATCCGGTTGTGGTCGATCGGCGCCATCATGCTGCTGGTCCAGTTCTCCATCAGTGCGTTGAACGAATGGGCGGACGCCGACCTCGACCGGCAGGCCGGCCGCCCAAGACCGATTCCGCTGGGGCTGACGTCGCCCGGTACGGCCCTGACCGTCGCCGTGCTCTGTGCCGTCGCTGCCTTCCTGCTGAGCACGCTCGCCCATTTCGGCACCGTCGCCTTGCTGCTCGTCGGCATCGGGCTCGCCTGTGGCTGGGCCTACGACCTCCGTCTCAAGCGGACCCCGCTGAGCTTTCTACCGTTCGCCATCGCCTTTCCGCTGATGCCGTTCTGGATCGGGTTGCTCGCCGGCCGTCCGGCGAGCTCGCTCGGCGTCCTGTTCCTGGCAGGCAGTCCACTGGCGACCGCCATCCATCTCGCCGACGCCATCCCCGATCGTGATCGCGACCGGGCGGCCGGGCTGCGGACGCTGGCGGTAGCACTCGGGCAGCCCGGAGCTGAGCTGGTCGCCGTCGGCATGCTGCTGGTCGGCAGCCTGGTCTCGATCGTCCTGACCATTCGCGGTGGCCAGACGGCTATTACCGCGCTGCCAGTCGTCACGGTGGTCGCCGCCGGTATCGTGCTTGGTCTCAGCTTCCGGGCCAATCTCTCCCCGCTGATTGGCAAGTGGATCGTGATTGCGGCGGCGGCGGTTGTGGCGGTGCCGCTGGTAGTGTCGGCAAGTGGGCGATAACACCGGGCACATCGACGAGACCGCCGTTGGCAACCATTACGGCGAATGGTTCAGCCGTGGTTTGCGGGGGATCGGCATGCGGTATGTCTTTTCCAGGCGCGGGCTCTGGGTGATCAACACCCCGTACCGGCGGATCCTGAACGCGGCCAACATCAACACACAGGATCGGGTGCTGGACCTGGGCTGCGGGATCGGCAACATCCTGATCGCCCTTGCGGAGCGGATGGACTTTACCGATCCGCCCGTCGGTGTCGACGTCTCGCCCGACCTGATCCGTATCGGCGAGCGGGAAATCACCCAGGCGGGCCTGCGCGATCGCATCCGGCTGCAGCTGGCGCCTGCCACTCGCCTGCCCTTCGACGACGGGTCATTTGACGTCGTCCTCACGTCGCACGTGTTGAAGCACCTCGATGATGAGGCGCTCCTCACGAGTTTCCGCGAGGTCGCTCGCGTGCTCCGGCCCGGCGGTCGATTCCTTCTCTGGGAGTTCGAAAAGAGTCCGCGATCGGCTCTGCTGTTCTGGAGTGCGCGACTCACTGGCCTGCCGCCTGCCTTTCAATTGCGCACCGGCGCCGAATTTTCAGCCGCGCTCCGACTCACAGGATTCCATCGCGTGGTCCGGTTCAACACCGGAATTTTTCTGGTGCCGCCGGTGCCACGCGTGGCGTTGCTGGCAACTCGGTAAGCACCCTTTCTACTATTACGTCGATGGCCACGACGCTGACTGGCACCATGCGCGCGGTGGCGGTGACCCCCAAACAACCTGGCAGTGCCCGGCAGGTCGAGCTTCCGATCCCGACCGTCGCCCCGGGTACGGCGGTGATGCGGGTGCTGGAGGTGGGCATCGATGGCACCGACACCGAGATCAATCAAGGACTCTACGGCGAGCCCCCGCCCGGTTTCAGTTTCCTCGTGGTAGGCCACGAGGCACTCAGCGTGGTCGAGGTGGTGGGGGAGGGGGTGTCGGGCTTCGCGCCGGGCGACCTGGTGGTCTCGACCGTGCGTCGCCCCGACAACTGTCCCAACTGCCAGGCCGGCGAGAGCGACATGTGCCTCCTCGGCACCTACACGGAACGCGGGATCAAAGGGGCGCACGGCTACATGGGTGAGTATTACAGCGAGACCCCGGCCTTCATGGTCAAGATTCCCCCGGCGCTTCGACCCTTTGCGGTGTTGCTCGAGCCGTTGAGCATCGTGGAAAAAGCGACCTATCAGGCGTGGAAGATCCAGGAGCGGATGCTGTGGCAGCCAACGCGGGCCGTGGTGCTGGGCGCCGGACCGATCGGCATCCTCGGCACCATCCTGCTGCGCCTGCGCGGACTCGAGGTGCACGTCTATGCGAAGTCACCGCCGGAAAGCCTGCAGGCCCGCATCCTCACCGACCTGGGCGCGACCTATCAGAGTGTCGATGACCAGCCTGTGACCGGCATCAAGGACGAGCTCGGACAGATCGATTTCATCCTCGAAGGCACCGGCAACAGCGCGGTCGCCTTTGATGCAATGGCACAGCTTGGGACCAACGGCGTCCTGTGTCTCACCGGCGTGTCGGCGGGCAATCGCAGTATCGAGATCCCGGCCGACGTTATCAACTTGCAGATGGTGCTCGGTAACCGGGTGACCTTTGGGTCGGTCAACGCCAACCGCCGGTACTTCGAACTGGGGCTGGAGCATTTCCAGCTGGCGGAGCGGAAATGGCCCGGGATCTTCGAGCGGTTGATCACGCGGCGCGTGCCCTTCGGCGACTTTCTCTCAGCGCTGGACCGGCGGCCCGAGGACATCAAGACCCTGCTGACGATCGCCGCCGCCTAGGTCACGCCGTGGCGCTTCAGCTTGATCCGCAGACCTTTCGCCATCTCGAGTCCGCCCTCCAGCGCGAGTGGTTGGCGACCAATGGGCTCGGTGGCTACGCCTCTGGCACCGTGGCCGCCGTCAACACGCGGCGCTATCACGGCCTGCTAGTGGCCGCCCTGAATCCGCCGGTCCAGCGGATGGTGCTGGTGGCGGCCCTCGAAGAATGGGTCCGGTCTGACAATGGCGACATGCAGGCCCTTTCCGCCCAGGAGTACTGGGATGGCACGGTCTTTCCCCAGGGCTATCGACAGCTCGAAGGCGTGGAGCTCGACGGCATGCTCCCGATGTTCCGCTGGACGATCGCCGGCCGCATCATCGAGAAGCGGATCTGGATGGAGCAGGGCGTCTCGCGGACGGTCGTCACCTACCGGTTGGTGAGCGGTTCGCCACTCACGCTGCAACTGCGGCCGCTCGTTGCGCACCGGGATTACCACCAGCAGCGTCATGGCCAGGGCGCCTTCGACATGAGCGAGACCGGCGAGGGATGGATCATCGATGCCGCCGGGGTTCGCAGCCACTTCGAGGTTCGATCCTCGGCGACGGTGCGCAGTCAGCCGGATTGGTACTGGCGGGTACTCCACCGGGCGGAACGCGAGCGCGGACTCGATGACGAGGAAGACCTGTTCACGCCCGGGGTCGTCGAGGTTCCGCTCGCCATCGGTGCCGATGTCGCCGTCGTCCTGTCGACTGAGCCGACACCGTCGGGCTGGGACGCCGCACGATCCTGGCGAGACGCTCAGCAGCATCAGGACGCGGTCCTCGGGCCGGGGATGGAGGATCCGCTCGCACGACAGCTCGCCCTCGCCGCGGAGCAGTTCCGAGTGGTCCGGCGGACTGACGGTCCTACGTCGTCGGGCCAACAGCGAACCGTACTCGCCGGCTACCACTGGTTTACCGACTGGGGTCGGGACACCATGATCAGCCTGCCGGGGCTGGCGATGCGGCCCGGCACGCTGTGGGAGGCGCGCGCGGTGCTCGACACCTACTTCCAGTACCTCGACCGGGGCCTGATCCCCAACCGTTTCCCCGACGGAGGCCAGCCCCCGGAGTACAACACGATCGATGCCACGCTCTGGCTCTTCCAGGCGCTGGCGGCATATCTCCGCGCCAGCCGCGATTGGCACTTCATCGCCGACCGGCTGGGGGCGCTGGAAGCCATCATCGACTGGCACGTCCGCGGGACGCGGCACAACATTCAGATGGATCCTGCCGACGGACTCCTCGCCGGCGGGGCGGATGGTCTGGCGCTCACCTGGATGGACGCCAGGGTGCAGGACTGGGTCGTCACCCCGCGCCGCGGCAAGCCGATCGAGGTCAATGCGCTCTGGTACAACGCGTTGCGGCTGATCGCCGACTGGTGTGAGCGGGCGATGCGCCCCGCCGGTCCTTATCGCCGGATGGCCGCGCAGGCGCACTCATCGGCGCAGGAACGGTTCTGGTTCGCAGACGGTGGGTACTGCTACGACGTTGTCGACGCGCCTGAGGGTGACGACCCCAGCCTGCGCCCGAACCAGGTTATCGCGCTGGGGCTGGTGTATCCGCTGATCGAGGGCGAGCCCGCCCGACGGGCGTTCGACGTCGTGACGGCGAAACTACTGACGCCCTACGGCCTGCGCACGCTCAGCCCGGATGATCCCCGATATCTCTCGTCATACCGGGGCGATCAACGCGCCCGCGACGCCGCGTATCACATGGGCATGGTGTGGCCATGGCTGCTGGGACCCTATCTCGATGCGCATCAGCGGCTCGATGGAAACGAGCCCGCGATGCGCCGGTTGCTCGAACCCTTCACCGCGCACCTGCTTGACGCCGGGCTCGGGACCATCAGCGAGATCTTCGAGCCCGAACCGCCCTACCGGCCGGTGGGCTGCATCGCCCAGGCCTGGAGCGTGGGCGAAGTGCTGCGTCATCTGCTCGCCCTATCCTGAGATCGCGTGAAGCTCATCGACGTCAGCATTCCGATTCGCACCGCCATGACGGTGTACCGTGGCAATCCGCCGGTGCGGATTCGCCCGGCGATGACGCTGCGAAAGGATCACGTCAACCTCAGCGAGCTCTGCCTCGGGTCGCACACCGGCACCCATGTCGACGCCCCCAGTCACTTCATCGCCGGCGCGAAGGGCATCGACCGGGTGGACCTCGATCGCTTCATCGGCCCGGCATGGGTCGCCGACCTCCGGCGCGTCCGCGGCGGGATCAGCGCCGGTGATTTAGGTCGGGCACGCATTCCCCGGGGCACGCGTCGCATCCTGCTGCGCACCAGCAATTCGCGCTTGTGGCACCCCGCCCGTCCATTTCGGACCGACTTCGTTTACCTGGCTGCGGATGGCGCCGACTGGATGGTGGAGCGCGCCGTCGAGCTCGTCGGCATCGACTACCTGTCGATCGAGGGTTTCGGTGTCCCCGGCGCGCCGACGCATCATCGATTGCTCGGTGCCGGCATTCCGATTCTCGAAGGTCTCGACCTCTTCAAAGTCCGTCCCGGACGGTGGCAGATGGCGGCGTTGCCATTGCGCATCCAGGATGGTGACGCGGGCCTAACCCGCGCCGTCCTTTGGGCTGACCGGAACTGAAAGGGCGGCGGCGTGGCGCCGCCCTTTTCTTGATCAGCTAGTTGACGACGTAATAATCGACCTGGTTTCGGTAGGCATGGTTGTAAGGCGCCACCTGGCCCGGGTTCTTGAAGTTGGTCTGAAAGAGGAGGAAACCGGTGGCGGTAACGCCAGTCGTGCTACCAACGCACCCCGGTGTGCAGGAGGTGTTCTGCGTATAGATGTTCATGCTGACGGTGTTGCCGGTCAGATTGGGCGAGGTGGCCTGGTAGAACTCGATCCCGTTTTGGGCGATGACCTTGGTGCGTCCGCGTCCCGTCACAGTGTTGTTCGTGACCGACACGGCCGCCCCGTTCTTCATCGCCATGCCATTCTTCTGGTAGAGGCTGATCGTGTTGTTATCGACGGTGCCGTTGGCCGAAGAGCCCGTGTAGGCGATCCCCACCCCATGTTGCGAGCCATCGAAGGTAGCGTCGCCGATTTGTTTGATGTTGCTGCCTCGGACGTCGACCTGAGCACCGGCGTTATTGTCGAGCACGCCATAGTAGATGGCATTCGAGATGGTGGCAGCCTCGACGGTCCCACCGGCCCCCGCCGAGTTGTAGTACACGGCGATGTCGCAGGCGCCTGCCGCATCAACGGCGCCTGTAACGGACACCGGGTTGATCAAAAGCGCGGTCAGGAGACGTCCGTCTTGCATGAAGTCGGTGGTCAGGCACGTCGGCGTTGAGACGAGGGCCATACCCGAGTTGTCCGTGGCCAGCAAATCATCGGAGAGGGTGCAGGTCAGTCCGGGGTTCAACGCCTGAACTTCCCCGGTGAGGTCGGTGAGCGTGCTTGCGTCCACCGCGAGCGCCATGGCGGTGCCGTCGCTGCAAGCAAGCGAGAGCTGGACAGTGGTGTCGGCAAACACGCTCGAGGACGCACCAACAGCTAACGCGAGCGTCGCGAGCAGCACAACAATTAGTCGCCTCATATTTCGTCCTCCTGCAGCAGACCGAGCTGATCAATAGGTGCTGCTACTACTTTTAGTGATCATGGCCGTATCAGTCAAGGTCCCGAAGGAAGTAGAATCCGCGTCGATGAGGACGGGCGTGGACGTCGTCATCGTCGGCGCTGGACAGGCGGGGCTCTCCTTGAGCCATGAACTCGCTGCCGCGAGCGTTGAGCACCTCGTTCTCGAGCGGGGCCGGGTTGGGGAGACGTGGCGTGGGCGCTGGGACAGCTTCTCCCTCGTCATCCCCAACTGGACCGTCCGGCTGCCCGGCGGCCCCTATCGCGGCGACGATCCCGACGGATTCATGCCGAAGACCCAGATTGTCAGCCACCTGGTGGGGTACGCCGAAAGTTTTCACGCGCCGGTTCGCGAGGGTGTGACGGTGACCAGCCTGGAGCCTGCGGACGGTGGCGCATTTCTTCTGCGGACTTCAGCTGGAGAAGTTCGCACGAGAGAGGTCGTGCTCGCCTCGGGCGGATATCAAAAGCCGCATCGGCCGCCGGCTGCCGCTGAACTTCCCGCCTCGGTCCACGCCATCGACGCCGAGGACTACGTCAACGCATCGCTGCTCCCACCTGGAAAGGTGCTGATCGTCGGCAGCGGTCAGACGGGGTGCCAGCTTGCCGAGGAGATTTTCGATGCAGGCCGGGAGGTGTTCCTGGCATGTGGGCGCGCCCCATGGGTTCCTCGTCGAATTGCCGGACGCGACAACATCGCATGGGTCGCTGAGACGGCCTTCTTCGATGCGAGGCTGACGGATCTGCCGAGCCCGGCAGCGCGACTCCTCGCCAATCCGCAGATGAGCGGTCGCAACGGCGGTCACGACCTGCACTTTCGAACCCTACAAGCGCAAGGCGTCCAGCTGATGGGGCACCTGATCGGCGTGACCGACGAGCGTGCCTACTTTGCGAACGATCTGGCCGATTCCGTCGCGTTTGGCGATGCGCGTTACGCCGACCTCAGCGAGCTCATCCGCAAGGCATGCGCCGCCCGATCCGTACCAGCCCCCGAGATGGCGCCGCCGCCGTCTTTCAATGCCAACGCCCCAGAGACCCTGGCGCTCGATGAGGTCGGCACCGTCATCTTTACGTCCGGTTTTCGGCCTGATTACGCCAGCTGGGTGCGATTTCCGGAGGCGTTCGACGGCGCGGGTTTCCCGATCCAGCGGGACGGCTCGAGCGCGGTCGTTCCTGGCCTGCATTTCATGGGCGTCCATTTTCAGCGCAAGCGCAAGTCCGCTACGTTGCTCGGGGTCGGCGAGGACGCGAGCGTCCTGGCGGAAACGATCGCGAACCGCTAGAGAACGGCCTCGTCGGTGGCCATCTGGTCGAGGATCTCCTGGCGCAGCGCCGTCTCGTCGCGCTCGCGCACGCTCTTGAGATTGCGGAAGGGGCGGTCGAGGCCCATGCGGCCGTGAATCACCCAAGCGCCGCCCTGGGCGAAGGCCATCAGATTGACTTCATAGACGCGGTGGCCCTTGTTCTTCCAGGCGAGCGTCCAGCGCGGCGGACGACCCTGGTAACTCAGCCGCCCGCGGCCGCCCAGCTTCTCGCGATTGAGGCCGGCGAGCTGTTCCTGGACCATGGCGTCGAGGGCGGTCAGCAGTTGGAACAGGCGTTCGCGGTAGTTGTCGACGCGCCCCTGGAGGTTGAAATCGGCTTCCGTGACCGGCACTTTGGTCATGATATCTTCTCCCCAGATTATCCACAGGTTGTGGGAAACGTTGGCCTTGACACCAATATGTTGGGGTCTCAAAATGGGAAGGCCCCGGATGGAAACTGCGATTGACGTCCAGCTGCTGACCCACACGCCCGATCCGGTGCGGGTGATGTACGTCGCCTTTAGGACCTGTTACTCGCGCTTCACCCCCCAGGAGATCTGGGCCGACATCGAGTCGGGCAAGATCACCCAGGAGAAGATGAAGGCCTTCATCTTCGACAAGTTGAAGAGCGGGCACTCTTCGCCTCGCACCCAGGTGTATTTCACCTTCGCCGTGAGTGGCCTCTCTCGGTCCGCCAGCCATCAACTGGTGCGACACAACAACGGCATCACCTTCGACCAGCAGTCGCAGCGTTATTACGCCTTCAAGGAAGCCGACTTTCCGTTCGTCGTGCCGCAAACATGGGAGCAAGCAGGCCTGCGCGATGCGTACCTGGCGTTCATGCATCGCGTAGGCGAGCTCTATGACCAGGCGCTCAAGGCGGGCGTCCCTGCGGAGGATGCCCGCTTTCTCCTTCCCAACGCCGCCTCGACGAACCTGACGTTCACGGTGAACTTCGAAGAGTTCCTCCACATCGCCGACCTGCGCCTCTGCTGGCGCGCCCAGTGGGAGATCCGGCACATGTGGGCCAAGGCGCGCAACGCGCTCAAGGCCCAATTCCCGGAGCTGGCCAAGCCGGTGCAGCCGAAGTGCGGCGATCAACGGCTCGGCTACTGCGATGAGCCGATGGCGGAGTATTTGAAGTGTCCCCTCGGTGCCCGCCGGATCCGGCTCCACAAGGACGAGATCGTCGCGGCGGCCAAGGCCGGCCGAACGCTGGAGTCGAGCCCGCTGACCGAAGAGGATCTGTCACTGCTGACTCCCAAGCCTGAGTTCGAGAAGGTTCTCGCCGGCACAAATTAGTCCTGCGTTAGGATTGCCCCGTGCGACCCGCCTCGGCGACCACCACGCTCGCGCGTCGCTGGATACCGGAGCGATCGTTTCTGAGCGACCTCGGCCTGGTCGTCGGGTTCAGCCTCTTTACCGGCCTCATGGCCCACGTCGCTATTCCACTGCCCTTCACGCCGGTTCCCATCACCGGGCAGACGTTTGCGGTTCTGCTGTGTGGCGCGCTGCTGGGCGCCCGCCTGGGCACGGCATCGATGCTGCTCTATGTCACCGAGGGCATGGTCGGCCTACCAGTCTTCGCGGCCGCCCCGGCCACTGCCGCGACCTACGGCTACCTCGCCGGCTTCGTGGCCGCCGCCTTTGTCGTTGGCTGGTTCGCCGATTTCGGGTGGACAAGAGATTTGCCGCGGACGGTTCTCGCCATGATTGCCGGAGAGGCGGCGATCTATTTTTTTGGGCTGCTCTGGCTGGCTCACTTCGTTCCTGAATCGAAGGTCCTGGACTTCGGGCTCTATCCCTTCTTGATCGGGGACGCGATCAAGCTGGCGGCGGCGGCGATCGTCGTCCCCGCCGGGTGGCGCCTCAGCCGCGCCCGATGATCGCCTACTGCTCCAGCTGCGGATCGAAGACGGAGCCGCGGCTGGTGGCGAAGCAGTCCGTGCAGGCCTGTCCGCAATGCGACCGGATCTTCTTCCGCAATCCCAAGGTCGTCGTCATCGCATTGATCGAAGACGGCGGTCGCGTCCTCCTGGGTCGACGCGACATCGAGCCGGGTCGCGGGCTCTGGGGATTGCCCGGAGGCTACGTCGAATGGAATGAGCATCCCGAACGGGCGCTGGTCCGCGAGTGCAGCGAGGAAATGCAGGTCGAGGTCGAACCGCTCGAACCGCTGCCGGTACAGCACATCGTCGTGGACGACGAGGGCATCGTCTTCCTTCCGTACCGCGCCCGGTTGATCGGCGGTGAGCCCGCGGCGGGGGATGAGGTGCAGGAAGTAGGGTGGTTCACACCCAACCGCCTACCGCCGGTCGCCTTTCCCAGCCATCACCGGGTGCTGCAGCGCTGGATGAAGGACGTCGCAACGCGCGGCGTCGCCTGAGGCCACCGCCATCGCGCGCAAGAGCATCGTCACCAAGACGGGGGATGGGGGAGAGACCGGCCTCCTCTACGGGGGCCGGGTGTCAAAGACGGACCCGCGCACCGAGGCCTACGGTGCGGTCGATGAAGCCATCTCTGCGCTTGGTGTCGCCCGAGCGCTGATCAAAGACCGCGGCCGGCACGCCATCATCCTCCGCGTGCAGAGTGAGCTGTTCACGGTCGGCGCCGAGCTGGCCACCGACACCGCCGAGTACGACAAGCTTCAGCAGCATTTCATGGTCGTGACGCCCGACGTCACCAGCCGCCTGGAGGTCGAGATCGACGACCTCGAGCGCCGGGTGCCCCTGCCCGATGCCTTCGTCATCCCGGGCGGCACGCCGGCGGCCGCGGCCCTCGACGTCGCGCGCGCCGTCTTGCGCCGCGCCGAGCGCCGGATCGTTGGGCTGCAGCAAGCCGGTCAGCTGCGCAATCCCGAAGTGCTTCGCTACGCGAACCGGCTTTCGGACTTGCTCTTCATGCTGGCTCGGGCCGAGGAGGGCAGCGCGGTCAAACCGCTGACGGGACGGCGCGTGGTGCGCACGCCTGCAACGCGAGCTCGCCCTCGTCCCGGACCCAGGCGTCGGCCTCTCGGCTGAGCATTCGCACCAGCGCCGCGCGCGCCGCCGTGCCGCCGAGCCGACCCAGCGCCCACGCCGCGTGTCCGCGCACCAGCGGCTCCGGGTCGCCGAGCGCGCCGGCCAGCACCGGCACGGACCCGCGATCAGCGACGTTGCCCAGGGCGATGCAGACATTGCGCAGCAGCCCCGCGCGTCGCGTTCGCCACAGCGCGCTCTCACGAAAGCGCGTGCGAAATGCCGCCTCCTCGAGCGTCAACAATTCCTCCAGCCGGGGCCGCTCCTCGATGGTCGGCCCGAAGGCGGCCAGCGCCATCGGGTCCGGTGCCGCCGGCCGAGCATTGACCGGGCAGATCTCCTGACACAGGTCGCAACCGAAGATCCAGTCGCCGATCATGGGCCGCATGTCGAGAGGGATGACGCCGCGGTGTTCGATGGTCCAGAAGGAAATGCAGCGGCGATTGTCCAGGACGCCGGGCGAGACCAGTGCCCCGGTTGGACACACGCGCATACAGGCATCGCAACCGCCGCAGGCCTTCTTCAGCGGCGTATCGGTCTCGAGTGGCGCCGAGGTGACGATCTCTGCCAGCAACACATTGGACCCGATGCCGGGGATGAGCAGGTTGGTGTTCTTGCCGAGCCAGCCGATGCCGGCGCGCGCCGCCGCCGCGCGGTCGAGCATCCAGCCGTGGTCCACGTACGTTTTCGCCGTGTAGCCCCGCTCGCGCAGCATTGCGAGCAAGGGTTGCATTCGTTCGAGTAGGACTTCGTGGTAGTCGCGGCCCAGCGCATAGGACGCGATGCGTCCTCGGGGTCCGGCGTCGGAGCCCCCACCCTGCCCTCCCCCAGAGGGGGAGGGAAAATCCTCAATGGGCTGTGGAAAGGCCAGCGCGATGATGGTTTGGGCATCGGGCGTCGCGCGCCGGGGGTTGGCACTGGCACGCACCCGCGCCTCGCTCCACCAGGTGAGGCCGTCCATCAGGCCGTCCGCGGTTCGATGGGCGGCCGCCGCTTCGGCCTCCTCGAACGGGTCGGCGCTCGTGATCCCCACGGCGCAGAACCCGAGGGCTTTGGCAAGGCTCTTGACGGCCGCCGTGAGATCCATTTGCCTCTAGCTTAGGGCGGGTTTCGGGAGTAGGATTAGGAGTAATGCAGGGGAGTGCAGTGTGGCACCAGCTTCAGCTGCTATTGAGCCTGAACCTGCCAGACACTGCCTATTACCTCTGGGAGGGGACCGCGACCTGCTGCCACTGCGACGAGCAGCGGCTCGTGATCGGGGCGCCCACCGAACAGTCCGCCCGACAGCTGGTGCAGGCCTACCTGCCGGTGGTCCGGCGCACGCTCCAGGCGATCCCGGATGCGCCCAAGCGTGTCTCTGTGGTCGTCACGACCGGGCCGCTGGCGCACGCGTGATTGCCCGGTAGGGAAGGCCGGCTCCGCCTGAAGGCGGTGATTTCTGGCGATGTCCAGGGCGTCGGTTTCCGCTATTTTGCCCAGTCACACGCCCGCCGATTGGGCCTTGAGGGCTATGTTCGCAACCGCTACGATGGCGCCGTGGAAGTGGAGGCGGAAGGCAGCGCCGATGCGCTCGAAGGCTTCCTCGATCTGCTTCGGCGAGGCCCGCGGGCGGCACGCGTCCAGGATGTCGTGGTCGACTGGTTGCCCGTGCGCGGCGACCTCGGTCCGTTCGGCGTGAGAGGATGAGCGAGATGAAATTCGCGCGCCGCATGAGCGAGATCGGGACCGAAACCGCCTTCGAGGTGCTGGCCAAGGCGCGCAAGCTCGAAGCCCAGGGCCGCAACATCGTCCATCTCGAGATCGGCGAGCCCGACTTTCCCACGCCGCCGAATATCGTCGAGGCCGCCGAGCGCGCGCTGCGCGATGGCTACACGCATTACACGCCGGCCGGCGGCCTGATGCCGGCGCGGCAGGCCGTGGCCGACTGGATCCGACGCTGGTACGAGGTCGAGGTCAAGCCCGAGCAGGTCGTGATGGTGCCCGGATCCAAGAATGTGCTGTTGTTCACCATGCTGGCGGTGGTGGACCCGGGTGATGAGGTCATCGTCCCCGACCCCGGCTACGCGATTTACGCTTCGGCTGCGACGCTTGCCGGTGGAATTCCGGTCGGCGTCCCACTACGAGAGCGCAACGACTTCCGGCTCGACATCGAGGAGCTGAAAGCGAAAATCACGCCAAAGACGAGGCTGCTGGTCATCAACTCGCCGCAGAACCCGACGGGGGGCGTGCTGTCGACCCGCGACCTGGAGCAGATCGCCGAGCTGGCGATGAAGCACGACTTCTACGTTCTCACCGACGAGGTCTACGGCCAGATCACCTACGACGGCCATCACGCGTCGATCATGACCGTCCCGGGAATGCTCGAACGGACGATCTATTCCGATGGGCTGAGCAAGGCTTACGCGATGTGCGGCTGGCGCCTTGGCTTCGCGGTCGCGCCGCTGCCGCTGGCGCAGAAGTTCGAGACGCTGATGATCAACAGCAGCTCATGCGCGGCGGCCTTTACGCAGATGGCCGCTATCGAGGCGCTCTCGCCGCGATCGGACGCGGCGGTCCAGGCGATGGTCGGCGAGTTCAAGCGTCGCCGCGATGTCGTCGTCGATCGGCTGAATGCCCTTCCGGGCGTGAGCTGCCACAAGCCGCTGGGCGCGTTCTATGTGTTCCCAAACATCACCAAAACCGGCCAGGACGAGCGACAACTCGCCGACCGGATGCTCAATGAGGGTGGCGTGGCTCTGCTGGCCGGGAGCACCTTCGGCGAAGAGGGCAAGGGATATTTGCGGCTGTCCTACGCCAACTCCATCGACCAGATCGAGGAGGGCGTCAAGCGGATGAAAGGAGTCCTGGAAAAGACCGCCGCGCCCGCCTAGCGCGATGGCTACTCGAGCCGCCCCCATCCTGGAACGCATCCTGGAGTCGAGGCGCGCGGCGATCGCGGAGCTCAAGGCCGACGGCTTCGCTGCCCGACTCACACGATCGGTGGCCCAGGCTCCGGCGCCTTTGGATTTTCGTCAAGCGCTGGTGGTCGACGGGGTGGCGCTGATCGCCGAATGCAAGGAACGGTCGCCCTCGGGCGGGTGGCTGCAGCGTCCCTACGACCCGGTCGGACTGGCGCGACGCTACGTGGCCAACGGCGCCGCCGCGCTCTCCGTCCTCACCGAGCCGGAATTTTTCGGCGGCACCCTCGACCACCTGCAGGCGATCCGCGCGGCGGTCGCCGTTCCGATTCTCTGCAAGGATTTCATCGTCGACCCGGTGCAGGTGATGGCGGCGCGAGCGGCGGGTGCTGACGCCGTGCTGTTGATCGTGGCCGTCCTCGATGATGGTCGCCTGCGCGATTTGCTGGCCGTGATTCGCGGCTATGGCATGCAGGCCCTGGTCGAAGTCCACGACCAGGCCGACGTCGAGCGTGCCCTGCAGGTCGACGCCGCGACCATCGGCATCAACAATCGGGACCTGACGACGATGCGGACGGTCAGAGACACGACCGCACGGCTCCGCCCCTTGATTCCGACCGGTCACGTTATCGTCAGCGAGAGCGGCATCGGCAGTCGAGCCGATATCGACGCGCTTCAGCAGCTGGGCGTCAACGCGGCGCTGGTCGGCGAGTCGCTACTGAAGGCTCCCGACCTGGAGGCAAAAGTTCGGGAGCTGAGTGGGCGATGACGAAGATCAAGATCTGTGGCAACACGCGGCCCGAGGATGTCGAGCTCGCGATCGAACTGGGCGTCGACCTGCTCGGCTTCATTTTCACCCGCAGTAAGCGCCACGTCGACGTCGACGATGTCAAAGACGTCATCGCCCGGGTGCCGAGCGGCGTCGAACGGGTGGGCGTGTTCATCGACGAGTCCCCCGAGCAGATCGCCGCCGTCGCCGAGGCGTGCGGCCTGACCGCGATCCAGGTCTACCGGCCGATGACAGAGAAGGATCGCGCCCTCGGTCTGCTCAACCTGCCGGCGTTCCGGGTGCAGGATGGGGAAGACCTGGCCGCACTCCGCCTCGAAGGCGGCGACCATCCGCTGTTCGACACCTGGGCGCCGGACTCCATCGGCGGCACCGGGCGAGCGTGGGCGTGGTCACAGGCAAAAGCGGTCGCCGGCCGGTATCCGGTCGTTGTCTCCGGCGGACTGACGCCGGACAACGTCGACGGTGCGGTGCGTGAGCTCCATCCCTGGGCGGTCGATGTCTGCAGTGGGGTCGAAGCCGAGCCCGGGCGCAAGGATCACGCGAAACTCCGGGCTTTCGTCGAAGCGGTGCGGGGAGCTGACCGAGCATGAGTACGCTCGAGGGCCCCCACCCTGCCGTCCCCCAGAGGGGGAGGGAACCTGACGCGCGGGGGCGCTTCGGCCGCTACGGCGGGCAATACATTCCGGAAACCTTGATGGCCGCCGTCGAGGAGCTGGCGGCGGCGTTCGATGCCGCGCAGAAGGACGTCGCCTTTGCGCGCGAGTTCGAGTACCTCTCGCGCACCTTCAGTGGCCGGCCGACGCCCGTCTATCGGGCCGATCGTCTGACCGAACGCGCCGGCGGCGCCGAGATCTGGCTGAAGCGCGAGGACCTGTGCCACACCGGCGCGCACAAGATCAACAACGCCCTGGGCCAGGTGCTACTGGCCCGCCGGATGGGAAAGCAGCGCATCATCGCCGAGACCGGCGCGGGTCAGCATGGCGTCGCGGTCGCCACCGTCTGCGCGAAATTTGGACTCCAGTGTGAGGTTTACATGGGCGTCGACGACATGGCGCGCCAGGCGATCAATGTCTACAAGATGCAGTTGCTCGGCGCCAACGTGACGCCGGTGGAGAGCGGCAGCAAGACGCTTAAGGACGCGACCAATGAGGCGATCCGCGACTGGGTGACCAACGTGCGCAGCACGCATTACGTGATCGGATCGGCGGTCGGTCCGCACCCGTATCCATTGATGGTCCGTGAGTTCCAGTCGGTGATCGGGCGGGAGGCGCGGGCGCAGATGCTGATCGAGACCGGCCGCTTGCCCACGGCGGTGGTGGCCTGCGTCGGCGGCGGAAGCAACGCCATTGGGATCTTCGCGCCGTTTTATGACGACCCGGTCCGTCTGGTCGGCGTCGAGGCTGCCGGACGCGGGCTCAACAGCGGGGCGCACGCCGCCTCGATCGTGGGCGGCCGTCCTGGCGTGCTCCATGGCTCGTTCAGTTATCTGTTGCAGGACGAGGACGGCCAGGTGCTGGCGACACACTCCATTTCGGCGGGACTGGATTACCCGGGCGTGGGGCCCGAGCATGCCTTTCTCAACGACCAGCACCGTGCCGAATACGTCAGTGTCACCGACGAGCAGGCGCTCGCCGCCTTTCATCAGACGTCGCGGCTGGAGGGCATCATCCCGGCGCTCGAGAGCTCGCACGCGATCGCCCACGCGATGCCCCTGGCGGCTGAGCTCGCTCAGGACGACCTCGTCCTGGTCAACCTGTCCGGTCGAGGAGACAAGGACCTGGACATCGTCCGGGGCGCAAGCGGCGGGTGAGCCGGCTTGCCGCGACCTTTGCGCGGCTCAAGGCCGAGCGTCGCCTGGCGCTGATCGCCTACCTCACGGTCGGCTATCCGCGCCCTGATGTGACGCCCTCCCTGGTCGAGGCGGCCGCCCAATCGGGAGCCGACGCCATCGAGCTCGGCATTCCGTTTTCGGATCCGCTGGCCGACGGGCGCACCATCCAGGCCGCCTCCCAGGTGGCACTAAAGGGGGGGATGACCGTCACCCGAGCGCTCGAAGCGGCCGCGGCGGCGCGGACAAAGACCGAGGTGCCGCTGCTCTTCATGACCTATCTCAATCCCATCCTCGCCTTCGGTCTCGAACGGTTTTGTCGCGCCGCGGCTGATGCCGGCATCGACGGGCTGATCGTGCCGGATCTGCCGCCGGCCGAGTCCGAGGACCTGCGTCGCGCCGCGGACGGCAGTCGGGTCGACCTGGTGTTCTTCGTCGCGCCCACCAGCAGCGAAGCCGGCATCGAGGCCGCCTGCCAGGCGGCGACCGGCTTCGTCTACTGCGTTGCGGTCACGGGAGTGACGGGGGCACGCGCTCATCTCGATGCGGCCGTTCTGCCGCTGATCGCATCGGTCCGGCGCCACACGTCGCTTCCGGTGGTGGTGGGTTTCGGCATCTCGAAGCCCGAGCACCTGGCGGCGCTGGATGGGAAGGCGGACGGCGTGATCGTCGCCAGCGCCCTGTTGGATGCCATGGCCCGGTCCCCACAAGATCCAGCGAGAGAGGTGCGAGAGTTCCTCACGGGGTTACGGCCCCCACCCTGACCCTCGCCCCGCAAGCGGGGGAGGGAATGACCGTCACACCGTCGGGGAATGGCCAAGGTCCACGATGCACCCTCGCTCGAGGAGGACGCTGAAGAACGCCGGTTGATCGACCGGAGCGCGGCGGGAGACCAGGAAGCCTTCCGCCAGTTGGTGCTCCGCTATCACCGGCTGGTGATCAACGTCGCCTTCCGGGCGCTGGGGGAACTCGCCCTGGCCGAGGACGTCGCCCAGGACGTCTTTATCAAGGTCTACAAGGCCCTGCCCAGCTATCGACACGACAAACCCTTCAAGCACTGGCTGCACCGGGTGGCGGCCAACGCGGTCACTGACGCGTTGCGGCGCCGGCGGCCGATCGTCTCGCTCGACGGCATGGAGCAGCCTCCCGCCAGCCGCGATGCTGACCCGCAGGACATCGCCACACGCCACGACCTGCAGCGGGCGGTCCGTCATGCGATCGCGAGCCTGCCGTCGCACTATCGCGACACTATCGCCCTGCAGGCGTTCGGCGAGCTCAGCTACGACGAGATTGCCAAGACCCTCGACATTCCGCTGGGCACGGTGATGTCGCGCCTGAACGGCGCCAAGAAGCTCCTCCGGGAGCGCCTCGGGAGCCTCGCGCACGACGAGGAGGAGGCGAATACGGCGTGAATTGGCTCCGTTTGATCAGTCAGAGGGCGGCATCACCATGTTGAGTCACACAACGACCCGCGATTGGCTGATTCCGTATGCCGACGGGATGCTGGCCGCGGACGAGCGCCGCCGGATTGACAGCCATGTCGCCGGTTGCGCAGCCTGTGCCGCCGAGCTGCGCGAGGTCCGCGAGCTCAACCTGCTGCTGGTCACCCTGCCGCCGGCGCCGCCGGCGGCCTTCGCGCCCTTCTGGCTCAACCTCCAGGCCGTGCTCCCGCAGCGCCGGGTCCTTCGGATCCCACGCTTCACCAGCTATCGCCGGCTCGGCCTGGCGCTGGCTGCGGCGACGATTGCCGTGCTGGCGGCCGCTGGGTCCGCGCTCGCGGCGCCGGCTGCGCTGCCGGACAACCCGCTCTTCGCCGTGAAGCAACTGGAAGAGAGCCTCCGGCTGACCTTTACCCCTGCCAACGATCGGCTCACGGTGCAGCTGCAACTCGCCAGTGAACGGCTGCGCGAGGCGCGGGCGATGGCGACCAACCACAAGCCGCTGCTGGCCGAGAACAGCCTGCGCGCGTTCCGGATCACGATCAATGACGCGGCGGCCGCGCTCAAGAATCCGGCCGACCCCCCGGCGGCGAAAGCCGCACTGCAGGCACTGCGCACGGAGCTGGCTGCGGTCGAGCAAGCCAATGCCGCGCGCGCCGATGACGACGCCGACGTGAAGCAACTCGTCCTTGCGGCGACAGACGAGCTGGATCGGATCGATGGACAGGACGCCGGCACCGCGGCGACGCCGGTCGTGGTCGGCGAGCAGGCCACCCCGCAACCGACGCCCCAGCCGGTCCCGCGGCCCACACCACAACCCAAGCCCTCCGACGGCGACCGCGAGCAGACGTCGGGCCATCATTAAGCGACGCCTCGCACTAAACTTTTGCGGTGAGTGCCCGCGAGGATGTCCTCGTCGTCCCGAGGGACGTCCTGTTTGCCGGCAGCGAGTGGACGGGGTTTCGCGCCACCGATCTCGATGCCCTGCTGGCACGCGTCCGAGCAAACTATCGCTTCCGGCCGCGGCGGGAGGTCGAGGAGGACGCCACCGAGCCGCAGATCATTCCCTATGTCGTGTTTCGCCATGATGACCGCTACTTCCTGACGCATCGGTTGCGACGCTCCAGCGAGCGCCGGCTGCGGCACCTCTATTCCCTCGGGGTCGGCGGACACATCAATCCTGAGGATGTGACCGGCGCCGCCGACCCGATCGATGCGGGATTACGACGCGAGTGGGAGGAGGAGGTGGTCTACGACGGCCATTTCTCGACGCGCCTGCTGGGCGCGATCAACGACCAGACGACGCCGGTCGGCCGGGTGCACGTCGGGCTGATCTTCCTGGTGGAGGGCGACCGCCCGGAGATCTCGATCCGTGAGGTCGACAAACTGGCGGGCGCCCTGTTTCCCCTCGACGCCATGCGCAGCTACTACCTGGACATGGAGTCCTGGTCGCAGCTGATCTTCGATTACTTGACGCGGGTCCCGGTCGCTTAGCTCGTCAGGTCTTTGGCGAGCTCCTCGAAGTTGCGGACGTAGCGAAGCACGTCGTCCTCCGAGTGCTGGACCGAGAGCGTCCAGTTCTCTTCGGCGCCGGGTGCCATCAGCACGCCGCGGTTGCATTGATAGAGCCACGACAGGTAGGCATACTTCTTATCGATCGTGAGGTAGTCGCGATAGTTGCGAACGCGCTCCTTTCGATAGGTGACGCATCCCCGCGCCGCCAGCGTGATCGGATGGAAGGGCAGCTGGTAGTCGGTGAACACCTTGCGCAGCCCACCCTCGAGCGCCTCGGCGAGCGCGTCGAAGTGCGAATAGGCTGACGGCGTCAGCACGGATAAGAGGGTTGCTTTCGACGCCGCGACCGTCAGCGGGTTGCCGTTGAAGGTGCCGATCTGGACCACCTTGTGGGCATCGATGGTGCCCATGACATCGGCGCGCCCACCGACCGCGCCACAGGGCAGTCCACCGCCGATCGCCTTGGCGAGCGCCACCAGGTCCGGGGTGACGCCGAAGCGCTCGGTGGCACCGCCGGCCGCGATGGTCGCACCGGTCTTGACCTCGTCGAAGATCAGTAGCGCGCCGTGGCGGTGGGCGAGTTCGAGGACGCCCGCCAGGTAGCCCTCGTCCGGGAGCACGATCCCGATGTTCATCATCACCGGTTCGACGATGATCGCGGCGACTTCGCCGCGATGCCGGTCCAGGGTGCGCTCCAGGATCTGGAGGTCGTTGAAAGGGACGACGGTCACCAGATCGACGACCGCCTGCGGTGTGCCGGCGCTGTACGACACCGACACCGGCGCATCGGCGGGGCCCATCTTGTCGGGCGGCGGCTCAACCGAGACGAGCAACGCGTCGTGGTGGCCGTGGTAGCTCGCCTCGATCTTGATGAGTCGATCGCGACCGGTAAAGCCGCGCGCCAACCGCACGGCGTCGAGCGTCGATTCCGTGCCGCTGTTGGTAAAGCGCCACTGCGGCTGCTTGAAGCGTCGCGACAATTCCTGCGCGACCACGGCGTCGTCGGCGACCGGCTGCGCGAAGTGCGTTCCGCGGGCGGCGCGCTCGGTGATCGCCTGGACGATGAGGGGGTGCGCATGCCCGACCACCATGACGCCGAAGCCGTTGTGGAAGTCGACGTATTCGTTGCCGTCGACATCCCAGATGCGGCTGCCCTTCCCATGGTCGACGAAGACCGGCTGGGGGGCCGCATCCTGAAAAGACGAAGGCACACCCCGAGGGATGACCTTTTTGGCCTGCTCCCACAGCTGGTCGGATTTGTGTCGCTTGGAGCGGAACCGTTCCTCCTCTTTGGCGGTCAGTTCGACGACGCGGCCGGGGGCGATCGGCTCGGCGATAGTACTCACGGCTTCCCTCCTCGAGACTTCTTCACGGCCAGGGCCGAGATCGCGTCTAGTATGCAGCGGTTGGCGTTCTGGGCCGTGATCTCGGAATGATCGTACGGCGGCGAGACCTCGACAACGTCCATTGCGACCAAATTCGTTCGCAGCGCGATCTTCCGGATGGCCCGGAGCAGGTCGGCGGGCTGCATGCCGCCCGGCTCCGGCGTCCCCGTCCCGGGCGCGAAGCCGGGGTCGAGCACGTCGATATCAACCGAGAGATAGATCAGCTCCGGACCGTCGAGCGCCTCAGCGATCGCCTGTTCGATAACGGTGTCGACGCCACGATCGAGCAGCTCGCCCATGAGGTGCCAGCGCATGCCCTGGGCGCGCATCCACTCGAAGGTCTCGCGCTCCGGCCAGTAGCCGCGCAGCCCGATCTGCACGAAGTTCCGCCCGGGAACCGCGCCCGATTCGATCAGCCGTCGCATCGGCGTGGCGTGCGATGCCAGGTTGCCCCAGGTGTCCCGGCCGGTGTCGGCGTGGGCGTCGAAATGGACGATGCCCACCTTGCCCCGGCCGTAGGCATCGGCGACCGCGGTCGCGGAGGGGTAGGTGATGGAGTGGTCGCCGCCGATCACCATCGGCACGATTTTTCGCGAGGCGACCTCGGCGACCCGCAACCGGATCGCCTCGTGCGCCTGGTCGGTCAGCCCCGGGTAGCAGACCGCATCGCCATAGTCGATGACCTTCATCACCTCGAACGGCGCCACCTCCAGGTCGAGGTGCCAGCTGGGCGGTTGATAATTTGCCACCCGAACTGCCCGCGGACCAAAGCGGGCGCCAGGCCGATAGGTCGTGCCATCGTCCCAGGGAGCACCGATGATCGCGACGTCCGGACGCCAGACGTCGAGCTCTTCCGGCTCACTCAGCGAGCGCGCCTTGAGGAAGGTGGCCGGCCCAAGGTACTGGGGACCGTCGACCTGGGCGTCGAGATTGGGGGTGGTTGGCATTCGCCTACAATTCTCGCAGCGTCTTCATTTCCGGCTTTCGAAGACCGATTGGGGAGGGAGAAACATGAAGCGGATTCCGATCGTCCTGGTCACGGTGGCCATGACACTTGCCGCGTGCGGCGGCACATCGACGACCCCGGCCTCGAGCTCCGGGGGGCCGAGCAAAGTGGCCAGCATCGCGGCTGAGGTTCCATCGTCGGTGCCGACGCCGATTCAGATCGCGACCGATGCGACCTACTCGCCGGACGAGTACATCGACCCCAACACCGGTGACATCGTCGGTTGGGACATCGACCTCGGTAAAGCGGTCTGCAAGGTGATGGGTGTGGCGTGCACCTTCAACAACGTCACCTTCGACAGCATCATTCCGCAGCTCACCGCCAGCAACCCACGGTACGTGCTCGGCATCTCGAGCTTTACGCCGACGGCGGATCGTGAAGCCAAAGGAATCGACTTCGTCAGCTACTACAAAGCCGGAGAGGGCTGGGTCGTCGCGGCGTCGAGCACCATCACGGTCAACGGCGCCGCCGATATGTGTGGCCATACCATCGCCGTGGAAACCGGCACGACGGAAGAGACCGACGCCTATGGATACATCGGCAAGCAGGTTGGTGGCACCGCGATTCCAGGGGCCAAGGACAACTGCACCTCCGCCGGCAAGCAGGACCTCAAAGTGACCAGTTTTGAGAAGCAGACGGATGCGAACACCGCGTTGCTCTCCGGGCGCGCAGACATCGGCTTTCTGGACTCTCAGATCGCCGCCTACCAGGTCAAGGCGACAGGCGGCAAGGTGAAGACCAGCGGCCAGGGGTGCAGTGTGGCTCCCTACGGCATCGCCATGGCGAAGGGCAGTCCGGTAGAGAAGGCCGTTCAGGACGCTGTCAAGTACCTGATCGACAACGGCTACTACAAGACGATTCTCCAGACCTGGAGCGTTGCGGACGGGGCGATTGCGAGCTCGGACGTGAAGATCAATGACAACAGCTCGATCGGCGCGACCTGCGTGCCCTAAGCAGGTAATCGCGAGCCCGCGTGGCTAACACGGTCGGGTTACAGCCGGAGGCGATCAAGGCGGTCCCGGTTCGACACCCGGGGCGCTGGGTGGCGGCGATTGTCGTCGGGGCAATCGCCGCCTACATCTTCTACACGGTCGTCACCGCGATCCAGAACGATCACACCGCCCAGGGCTCTGGCTGGGCTGCGGTCGGCCACTACCTTTTCAACACCCTCATTTTCAAAGGGATTCTCGTTACCCTCGAATTGACGGTGCTCGCGATGGCCGTCGGTATCGTCCTGGGCGTGATCCTTGCCGTGATGCGCTTGTCGCCGAACCCGGTCATGTCCTGGGTCAGCTGGCTCTACATATGGTTTTTTCGAGGCACCCCGGTGCTGGTGCAGATCTTCTTCTGGTTCAACCTGAACCTGGTCCTCAAGAGCATCGACATCGGCATTCCCTTCACCTCCTTCTGGCTGCACGCGAACACGAATACCTTGATCCCGCCATTTATGGCCGCGCTCCTCGGCCTCGGCTTCAACGAGGCCGCTTACATGGCGGAGATCGTCCGTGCCGGCATCATCTCGGTGGAGCATGGCCAGACGGAGGCCGCGCAGGCCCTCGGCATGAACCGGGGTCTCGTGATGCGACGGATCGTGTTGCCGCAGGCGATGCGGGTCATCATTCCGCCGACGGGAAACGAAACCATCTCGATGTTGAAGACCACATCGCTGGCATTCACGGCCTCGGTCACGGAGCTGTTCACGCGCCAGCAGCAGATTGCGACCGCGACCTACGACGTTCTGGAATTGCTGATCGTAGCCAGCATCTGGTACCTGGTGATGACGTCGATCCTCACGGTTGGCCAGTATTACATCGAGCGGCATTTCGGGCGCGGTTCGTTGCGAGGCATGCCGCTGACCCCATTTCAACGGTTCAGGCGGATGCTGTTCACCTTCCATGCGCCGCCGCCGGCCCCGGAGGAGCTGCCCGTATTGCTTCCGAGGGGGCATTAAAGCAATGAGTCCTACTCCCATGGTCAAAGCCGAGGCCGTGCACAAGAGCTTCGGGCGGCTCGAGGTGCTCCAGGGCATCGACCTCGAGGTATCCCCGAAGGAAGTACTGTGTATGATCGGCCCCTCCGGCTCCGGTAAGAGCACCTTCCTGCGCTGCATCAACCATTTAGAGAAGATCGACGCCGGCCGGCTTTCGGTCGACGGCGAGCTGGTCGGTTACCAGCAGCGTGGCGACAAGCTCTACGAGTTGCGCGATGCCGAGGTCTGCCGGAAGCGCTCAGAGATCGGTATGGTGTTCCAGCACTTCAACCTTTTTCCCCACATGACGGCACTCGACAACCTCATCGAAGCACCGATCCGGGTCAAGAAAGAAAGCCGCGCGGTCGCCGTCGAGCGCGGCCGGAAGCTGCTCGAGCGAGTCGGGCTCGGCGAGAAGGTCAATGCCTATCCGCGGCAACTCTCTGGTGGCCAGCAGCAGCGAGTGGCGATCGCGCGGGCGCTGGCGATGGAGCCGAAGCTGATGCTCTTCGACGAGCCCACCTCCGCCCTGGACCCGGAGCTGGTCGGCGAGGTGCTCGACGTCATGCGGGGTCTGGCGGAGGATGGGATGACGATGGTGGTCGTGACGCACGAGATGGGGTTTGCTCGCGAGGTTAGTGACAGCCTGGTCTTCATGGACGGCGGGGTGATCGTCGAAGCCGGAAAGCCCCGGGACGTGCTTGCCAACCCGCAGCACGAGCGCACGCGTACCTTCCTGTCGAAAGTCCTCTAGCGGCCCCACCCTGCCCTCCCGCAGGGGGCGGAATCTATCAGTGCCGCCTGAGATCTTTGAGGATCTCGCGTGAGGCGTTGCGGCCGTTGATGCCACTGATCCCGCCGCCGGGATGCGTCCCCGAGCCGCACAGATAGAGATTCTTGATGGGCGTGCGGTAATCGGCATAGCCGGCGACCGGCCGCCAGGAAAAGAGCTGGTCGAGCGTGAGGTCGCCGTGCATGATGTTGCCGCCGACCAGCCCGTATTCCTGCTCCATGTCGTAGGGACCGAGCACCTGGCGATGCTCGATCGCGCCCTTGAGGTTCCGAGCGAAGCGGGCGTACCCGTCGACGACGCGATCGGCGTAGGCCTCGAGCTCCTCGCGATGCGGCGCCTGCGACCAGCTCGCCGGCACGTACTGCGTGAAGCAACTCATCAGGTGCTTGTCCTTGGGCGCCAGCGAGTCGTCGACGATCGTCGGCAGGACACCGTCGGAGTAGGGGGCAGCCGAGGGTCGTCCGTATTTGGCGTCGTCGAAGGCGTGCTCCAGGTAATCCATCGAGTCGCAGAGCTGGATGAACGACCGGGCCGCCGTCATCGAGTCTTCGGGCTCAAGTCCATCGAACCGCGGAACCTCGCCCAGCGCCAGGTTGACTTTCACCGTCCCCGACCGAGTTTTGTAGCGATCGATGGCGCGAACGAAATCCGGCGGCAACTGGTTGGATTCGACCAGTTCGCAAAACGTGATCTTCGGATGCGCATTCGAGATAACAGCACGCGCGCGGAGCTCGGTTCCGTCGGTGAGCGACACGCCCACCGCCCGGTTGTTCTCGATTAGGATGCGGCCAACCCGGGCGCCGGTGCGGATCTCGGCGCCGTGCTCGGTGGCGTCGTCGGCGATCGCCTGCGACACCGCACCGGTGCCGCCGCGCACGAAGGCCCACTCGGCCATCTGCCCATCGATCTCGCCGATGTAGTGATGCAGCAGTACGTACGCCGTGCCCGGGGTGTACGGTCCGCCGTAGGTGCCGATCGCGCCTGACACGCAGCGCGCGGCCTTGACCTGCGGCGATTCGAACCATTCCTCGAGCAGCTCGGCGACCGACAGCGTCATGACCTTGACGAAGTCGCCGGTGGTCT
The DNA here is from genome assembly GCA_034666565.1 of Chloroflexota bacterium. Taxonomy (GTDB): domain Bacteria; phylum Chloroflexota; class Dormibacteria; order CF-121; family CF-121; genus CF-13. Next base: position 76,763 of record JAXDLN010000119.1, on the reverse strand, counting down.
TGACGTCCAGGCCTTTGAGCTTCCAGACGAAGCGAGCCAGCTCGAGCAGATCCTGCGGCGACTTGGCGCCAACCGCGGGTGGGGTCATCAGGAGCAGGGGCCGGACCAGCTGGGCGATCTTCGCCAGGTAAGCGCTGAAGACCGGCCAGACGTCAGCATCTTTCCTGGAGAATTTGGCGATCTCGCCTCTGGCCTGGGCCGGGTCTTTCGTGAGCAGCAGGTGGGAGCCATCGGGAAACGGGACGTAGTAGTCGGCCGCCAGCGGATAGAGCGTCAGGCCATGACGATGGAGCTCGAGCTCCCGGATCACCTCCGGCGGCATCAGGGAGAGGACGTAGGAAAGCGTCGAGACCGTGTAGCCGGGCCAGGGGTGCTCGCTGACGGCGGCGCCGCCGAGGACGTCCCGGCGCTCCAGGACGAGCGTTTTCAGCCCAGCGCGACCGAGGTAGGCGGCGGTGGCCAGCCCGTTGTGCCCCCCGCCGACGATGATCGCGTCGTATTCGGGCGGCACACCGCGGAGTATATCGAGGGTCAATTTGGCCGCCTGGTCCTTGACAAGTCTTCACTTCAGGAGCAAATTTGCGCTCAGGCTCCGCCCAAGAGCCAAACACGCTAAGGAGGGTAAGCATTGGCAGCGATTTCGGCATCCGAAGACGTCTTAGCTGAAAAGCGCAAGCTCAAAAAGTCGCTCTTCCGCTTCGACCTGATTTTCTTCACGGTCTGCGCGATCCTCGCCATCGATACCATCGGCCAGTCTTCTTCATACGGCTCGCAGGCGATTTTCTGGCTCGTCGTCTCGGCGGCGACCTTCTTGATTCCGTATGGACTCCTCACGTCTGAGCTCGGGACGACGTTCCCGGTTGAGGGTGGCCCGTATGAGTGGGTCCGCCTTGCCTTCGGGCACATGGCCGGAGCTATTACCGCCGTCCTGTACTGGCTCAGCAACCCGATCTGGCTGGGCGGCACGTTGGCGGCCACCGCCATTGCCGCGCTGGACGCCCTCTGGGGTACGAAGATCGGGGGCAATACCGGGCTGTCGATCATCGTTGGCCTCGGGTTCATCTGGGTCGCGGTGATGATGAACATCCTCTCGTTGCGCTCGATGAAGTGGGTGCCGAACCTCGGTGCGATCGTCAAGATGGCCCTGTTCGGCCTCTTTGCCGTCCTGGTGCTGATCTCCGGAAGCCAGCATGGCTTCAAGGGAAGCCTTGGCGGGATGTTCGACGGCCTCGGTGTCGCCTTCGTCGGCGTCATCGGCGTTCTCGTCTTCCAGTGGGTGGGTTTCGAGCTGACCAGCAATGCCAGCGAGGAGATGGAGAACCCGCAGCGCGACATCCCGCGGGCGGTCGCCATCTCCGGCATCATCAGCACGCTCGGGTATGCCGTGCCGATCATCGGCATCATCCTCGTGCTGAGCAGCAACGACATCACAAACGTCACCGGCTTCGTGGCCGGCTACCAGACGGTTGTGAGCAACGCGCTGGGGGGTGGGGCCGCGAACGCTCTGAACGGCATCGTCGGGATCGCCGTGGTCTTCGCGCTGCTCTCGAGCGGGACGGTGTGGCTGATGGGTTCTGACCGCCTGATGGCGATCGGCGCCTTGCAGGGCTCCGGGCCGCGCAGCCTGGGGTACTTTTCGAAGCGGTTCGGAACGCCGGTGCCGGTCAACGTGCTCTCCGGTATCCTGGCCAGCCTCTTTTTGATCGCGAACTTCCTGATCACCGGTGGCAGCCTGAAGAACTTCTTCACGATCGTGCTCGGCCTGGTGATCTCGACCACGACCTTCTCCTACGTGCTGGTCTTCCCGGCGCTGGTCGTGCTGCGGCGGAAGTACCCGAACGCGCGCCGGCCGTACCGGATCGGCGGCGGCGTTGTCGGCGCCTGGGTCACCATGCTGCTGTGCGAGGCCTACGTCGTCGGGGCGACCATCTTCTCGCTCTGGCCCAACCTGTTCTCGGACAAGGTGACGGGGGCGGTCTCGGTGGGTGGCGTGGATATCGATCGATCGACCTACGAGCTGACCGTCTTCGGTGCGACCGCGATCATGCTCGTGATCGCCGTTATCTTCTGGGCGGTGGGACGCAAGCACGCGGTGCACGATCGTTGGCCCGATGAGGTGGTACCCGCCGACAAGCGCGTGGCAGCGGGCGTTCGCAGCGTCTAGACTTCGTCGCGTGTCGATCACGCAAGACCGATCGGTAAGCGCGGGCGAGGATCTCGCCCGCGCTTTCACGTTACCGGCCAGCGCCTACCTCAACGATGCGGTTTTCGAGCGCGAGCGCGACCGGATCTTCGCCCGGACCTGGCAGCTGGTCGCCCGGGCCGACGAGTTGGCGCGGGTGGGCGACTTGAAGCCGACGACCATCCTCGACGAGCCCGTCCTGATCACCCACGGCCTCGACGGCAAGCTGCGCGGCTTCTACAACGTCTGCCGCCATCGCGCTGCCCAGGTGGTGCTCTCGAAGGGCAACCGTCGCAGCCTGCAGTGTCCCTATCACGGCTGGACCTACGGGCTCGACGGCCGGCTCCAGGTCGCGCGCGAGATGGACGGCACCGAGAACTTCAGCAAATCAGATTTCGGGCTCGTCCCGATCCGGGTCGAGCGCTGGGGCCCATTCGTCTTCGCCAACCTCGATGAGCAAGCGCCACGCTTGACCGAGGTCCTCGGCCGGATTCCGCAGGAAGTCTCGAGCGCAGGCTACGACGTCGAGCGGATGCAGCTGGTCGAGCGGAGGGACTACGTCATCGAATGCAACTGGAAGGTGTACGTCGACAACTACCTGGAGGGGTACCACCTGCCGATCGCGCATCCCGGTCTCTTCAAAGAGCTGGACTACGACGCTTACCGGGTCGAGACCTTCCGCTACTACTCGAAGCAGCATGCCCCCATCCGGGAGCTGAAGCCCGGCGAGGAACCCGGTCGCGACCGGCGTTACATCCGCCAGCCCGGAACCGAGGAGAGCGCGCTGTACTACTGGGTCTTTCCCAACACGATGTTCAACATCTACCAGGACAACATGAGCTCCAACCTGATCCTCCCGCTCGGCGTCGACAAGACGCTCACCGTCTTCGAGTGGTTCTTCGCGCAGCCCGGAACCGGCCCGGGCTGGGAGTCGATGCAGCAAACGATCGCCTTCTCGGACGAGATCCAGCAGGAGGACATCGCACTCTGCGAGCACGTCCAGCGCGGGCTCAGGTCGCGGTCATACGACCGCGGCCGCTTCAATGCCAAACGGGAGAACGGCGTCTACCACTTTCAGCGATTGGTCTCAGAGTTTGTGTCGTAGACGATCGCTCCGGCGAGGATCGTGGTCTGCACCGACGCGGCGACGATCTCTGATGGCGGCGTCGTGAAGAGATCGCGGTCGAGCACCACCACGTCGGCGAGCATGCCGGGCTCGAGCGTGCCCTTGATCCCGTCCTCGTGGGCGGCCCATGCGCTTCCCGAGGTGTAGCCCGCCAGTGCGTCCGCCAGCATGAGGCGTTCGTGCGGAAGCCAGCCCCCCGCCGGCCGACCGTCCCTGGTCGTGCGATTGACCGCCGAGTTGAGGCCGAGGAAGGGGTCGAAGGAGACGATCGGCCAGTCCGAGCCGAGGGCCAGGCGGCCTCCGGCGCGCCGGATCGAGTTCCACGGCCAGCCGCGCGAGGCCCGCTCCGGGCCGATCTTCGATCCGTAGGAGTCGAGCTGCGTGGGCTCGGGGTCGGCATGGTACGGCTGCATGCTGGCGATTACGTCCAGCGACCCAAAGCGTGGGATATCGGCGGCGTCGATCGTCTCGATGTGCTCGATTCGGTGACGCCCGTCACGGTGCCCGTTTGCCGCCGCCGCTCGCTCGAAGGCGTCGAGCGCCCGCCGCACCGCACCGTCCCCGATCGCGTGGATCTGCACCTGCCAGCCGCGACCGTCCGCGACGCGCACCGCAGCCTCCAGCTCGCCGGGCTCCCAGGGCGAATCGCCCAGCGACCGCTGCTGGCCCGCGCCGAACCCCTCGTAGGGCGCGAGCATCACCGCCGTTCCGGTCTCGATGACCCCGTCGGCGAAGGCCTTCACGATCCCCGCCGAGATCCAGGGATCGCCGCGGTGGGGAAGCGCTAGGGCTTCATAATCCACCAGCCGCCGCTCCCAGTCCGTCATCAACAGCCCCGGCTCCATCTTTTGTCCGAGCCGGATGCGCACCATCGGGCGGCCCGACGCGCGGAGCGCGCGGTAAAGCTCGAATTGCTTGCGACCGGCGCCCGCCTCCTGGACACTGGTGAGCCCGTGTCGGAAGGCGAGTTCGGACGCGGCCGCCAGGCTCTCCACGTCGCCGTCGACGGTCCGCGGCGGGATCACCTGGTCGACCAGTTCCATCGCGGCCTCTTTCAGAATCCCGGTCGCACGGCCGGCCCCATCGCGCGCGATCTCGCCACGCGGTGGGTCGGGAGTGTCGTCCCTGATACCCATCCGGGTCAGGGCGGAGGTATTGACCCAGGTCGTGTGGCTGTCGTAGGCTTCGATCGCCATCGGCCGATCGGGGACGACCCGGTCGAGCATCGCCCGGTTGGGCGTCCCATTGGGAAAGACCCCATAGAACCAGCCGCGGCCCATCAGCCACTCCTCGCTGGCGTGGCCGGCGGCGAACTCGGCGATTCGCTGCAGGATGCCGTCGACGGTGGTTTCCGCCGAGAGCTCAAGGCCTTTCAGGTACCGGGCGCCCATCAGGAAGTGGACGTGCGCGTCGTTGAACCCGGGCATCACGAGGCCGCCGCCGGCATCGATGACGATGGTCTCGGGGCCGGCCAGCGCTCGAATCTCCGCGTCCGATCCGGTCGCCACGACCCGCTCGCCGGCGACGGCCAACGCCGTCCGGCCGGGCTTCCCAGGCCAGAGACGGCCATTCAGGACGGCGATCGCGGCAAAGTGGGCGATGCTGGAGATAGTAGGGCGCCTACGAACAGATTGACGAAGTGGCGGCCGCCTGCTACGTTTGGCCGAGACCTAAGGGAGAGGAGGGAACCCGATGCCCGACGACGTCGCCACACGTCGACCGTCGACCGTTGAGCCTGCTGCCGGGAGCCAGGAGGCCGCCGACGCCCACGACCTGGGCCGCTTTGGCTACAAGCAAGAACTCAGGCGAGTCCTGGGGGTTTATTCGAGCTTTGCCGTCGCCTTTTCCTACATCTCACCAAGCACCGGCATCTTCACGCTCTTTGCCCCGATCGGACTGGCGATTGCCGGACCGTTCTTCTTCTGGAGCTGGCCAATCGTGGCCCTGGGCCAGTTCATCATCGCCCTGAACTTTGCCGAAGTCAGTTCGCATTTTCCGGTCGCCGGGTCCGTGTACCAGTGGACCAAGTATCTGTCCAACCGGGCGTACTCCTGGATGACGGGCTGGGTCTACCTGTTCGCCGGCATCCTCACGGTCACCGGGGTCGTGGCGACCGTGCCCGGTCTGGTGCTGATTCCGTTGCTCAACAACCTTGGCGTTGGTCTCGAAAATAGCCCGCGGAACCAGGTCATCATCGCGCTACTCGTGCTGGCGAGCACGACGATCCTGAATATCTTCGGCGTACGGCTGGTCGCGCTGATCAACAACACCGGTGTGGTCTTCGAGATCCTCGGCATGGTCGTCTTCGCGCTGATCCTGCTGATCTTCTATCACCACCAGCCGGCCAGTGTCGTGTTCGACAGCAGCTATCTCGGTACCAATAACCAGGTCGGCGTCTTCCTGGCCGCCATGTTCATGTCCCTGTTCGTGATCTATGGCTTCGATACCGCCAGCACACTGGCGGAGGAAACGAAGAATCCGCGAGTAGAAGCACCGAAAGCGGTCCTGGGTTCCGTGGTCGGCGCCTTCATCATCGGCACCGTCTTCCTGCTCGCCTTGATCATCGCCATCCCGGATATGAAGAAATTCGTCGCCGGTGCGGGTGCGGTGCCGGCGACCATCACGTCGCCCGCCGATGTCCTGAACGCGGTGCTGCCGACCTGGATGGCCAACGTCTACCTGGTCGTCGTGCTGGCGGCCATCTATGTCTGCTGCCTGGCGATTCAAACGTCCACGATCCGGCTGGCCTTTGGGATGGCGCGCGACGGCAAGCTGCCGCTTTCGCGGTTCTACAACAAGGTCAGTCCGACGCTGCACACGCCCGTCATCACCTGCCTGGTGGTCGGCGCGCTGGCGGCGCTGCCCTTCATCTACTATGCCGGCGCGGGACTGATCGCCATCGTCGCGACCGGCATGATCTATCTCTCCTACATGCTGGGCAACATCGCCATCCTGCTCGCCCGCCTGCGCGGCTGGCCCACCCAGAGCGCGCCGTTCAAGCTCGGAGGTTGGGGCACGATCATCAATCTGCTGGGTCTCGCCTGGGGCGCGTCGATGCTCGTCAACTTCCTCTGGCCCCGTCCGGCCAGTAACCCCAGCGTGAATACCGTGCTTCTACCAGGCGGTGCCAGCCTGGGCGGGTTCGGAGATTCAGTTCCAATCTTCGAGCTCGTGGTGGTCCTGATCGTTGTCGTCGGCGCCATCTACTACGTGGTGGCGCAGCGCGGCAAGCAAGACCAGGTCGTTCGCGCAGCGTAATCGAAGGCCCCCACCCTGCCCTCCCCCGCAAGCGGGGGAGGGTATGGGCCGGGCTGAACTTATAATGACGACCACATGGCGGTCAAGATTCGTGTCCCCGGTGCCCTGCGGCAGCTGACCCGTGGCGCGGCCATTGTTGAGGTCGATGCCGGCGACGTGTCGCAGGCGCTCGACGAGCTAAACCAGAAGTTCCCGGGTTTCAAGGAGCGCCTCTATGACGACAAGGGGGAGCTCCGCCAGTTCATCAACATCTACCGGAACGACGAGGACATTCGCTTCGGGTCGGGGCTGAAGACAGCGCTCAAGGACAGCGACGACCTCTCCATCGTGCCGGCGGTCGCCGGAGGCTGACTCCATGGCGCGGACGACAGTGCGCCTGACGTTCCGCGGCGACACGCTCAACGACCCGATCATCTACCGGCTGGGCAAGGATTTCAAAGTCGTGACCAACATCCGGCGCGCCGACGTGGCGGAGGGCAGCGGCTGGGTCGAGCTCGATATGGACGGGGCAAAAGCCGAGGTGGACCGCGCGCTCGAGTACTGCCGCAGTCGCGGCATTGGGGTCCAGCAGCTGGAGCCGCAGTGAGAGTCGCGGTCGCCATGAGTGGCGGCGTCGACTCGTCGGTCGCCGCCGCATTGATGCGCGACCAGGGCCACGAGGTCTTCGGCGTTACCCTGCAGCTCTGGCCCAAGGAGATGGCCGCCAGGGATTTCGATAAGCACCACGGCTGCTGCTCGCTCGATGCCGTCGAGGACGCGCGACGGGTCGCCAACCGCCTGGGCATCCCGTACTACGTGCTGAACTTCGAAGACGATTTTCGGGCGGCGGTGATCGATCCCTTCACCAGGTCCTACCTCGAGGGGCGCACGCCGAACCCGTGCATCCGCTGCAACGAGACCATCAAATTCGGTCTGCTGCTGAAGAAGGCGCTGGCGCTCGGGGCGGACGTGCTGGCGACCGGACACTACGCGCGGATCGCCGCGGGACCGACCGGCTACATGCTGCATACGGCGGTCGACGACCGCAAGGACCAGTCCTACGTGCTCTACCAGCTCGGCCAGGAGGAGTTGCGCGTCCTTAAGTTTCCAGTCGGCGAGTTCACCAAAGCCCAGGTGCGGGAAAAGGCGTCGGCCCTCGGTCTGGTCACGGCTGCCAAGCCGGAGAGCCAGGAGATCTGCTTCGTGGCCGACGGCAGCTACCGGACCTTGCTGAAAGAACGCTTTCGTGAGCAGGTCCGGCCCGGCCCCATCGTCGACGACAGCGGCGCCGTCGTCGGCGAACACGACGGCATCGCGATGTACACCGTCGGGCAGCGCTCGGGCCTTCGGCTGGCGGCCGGCGGGCCAAGCGTTCAACCCATGTACGTCAGCGGGATCGACCCGGCCACGAACACGGTCCGAGTCGGCGGCCGGGGCCAATTGTTTCGCTCGAGCTGCCGCCTCGAGGATGTCCGTTACGTCGCCGGTCACGTCCCAGCGGCCGCCTTTGCGGCGAGCGTCAAGGTTCGCTCGCACGCGCCCCTGGCCGCGGCGGTTGTCACGCCCCTCGGCGACCAGGCGCGGATCGACTTCGATGAACCGCAGCGGGCGCTCGCGCCCGGTCAGGCCGCCGTCTTCTATACCGGCGACCGCGTCATCGGCGGCGGGCCGATTGCCGCCGGCGACGGGTGAGGCTCCTCGACGCAGCTGCGCAACATCCTTTTCTGCTGACCCTCTCCTTGATCGGCCTCGTGTACCTGACCTGCCTTGGGGGCGTCCTTGCTGCACAACTCGCCTGGCGGGGTCATGCCGCGTACTGGCTCGCCGTCCTGGGCGCGTTCTCTTTCCTGGTGGGGGTCCTGTGGGGACGCGGCTACCTGTCGGGCGGCGCGACCTTCACCTTTCTCGGCGCCGGGCTCGTGCTCGCGGTCTTCGGTGTGGCGCTGGACTTGATCTTCGGCCCGGCCGTCGGACAGCGGCGCGCCGAATAGGATTAGGGGCCATGGCTTCCGACACGTCTGACAAGTACATGCTGGCGCGGATCACCCGCCGCGAGGATTACTCGCCCACGCTGTGGTCCGTCTGGATGAAGCCGCCCGAGGAACTGGTGTTCAAGGCGGGCCAGTACGTGGCCTTCGGTGTTGACCAGAGCGAGAAGGTCCTGGAGCGCGCCTTCTCGATCGTCTCCAGTCCCTACGAGCCCGAGCTCGAATTCTTCATCGAGAAAGTTCCGGAAGGCGCGCTCTCACCCAAGCTGTACCAGCTCCAGGTCGGCGACCAGGTCTTCATGCGCAAGAAGGCGAAGGGGATCTTCAACGTCGACGTGAAGTCCGGTCACTCGCAGCATTTCCTGGTCTCGACCGTGACCGGAATCGCGCCCTACATCAGCATGGTCCGCACGCTGGCGCGAGACCTGAAGGAAGGTCGCCTGGCGCAGCCGTTTCGCCTCGTCATCCTGCAGGGGGTGTCCAAATCGAACGAGTTCGGGTACGACAAAGAGCTGTACAAGGCGGCCGAAGAGTACCCCTGGTTAACCTACATTCCGACGATCAGCCGGCACTGGGAAGATCCGGAGTGGACCGGGGAGCGGGGGAGGGTGGACGACCTGGTGCGCAAGTATGCCGACAGCCTGGAGCTAAAACCTAACGACACGACCGTATACCTCTGCGGCAATCCCGGAATGATCGTGAACGTCCGAGACATCATGCGGCGGTGCGGCTTCGAGCACGCCGCCATCAAAGAGGAGACCTACTGGGCGCCTGGCGAAGGCGAGGTCGAATACTGACCCCGGCACCGCCAGATAGAATCTGACGCCGTGCCCTTGATCGGCGCGCTGCCGCAGCCCATCACCTCGGCCCCGGTCGTTTTGTTCGTCTATCTGGTGCTTATCCTTCTATTGGGGAGCGCGCTCGCCAGCGTGCTTCTTCGGAATACGCTGTATGCGGTCGGCGCCTTTGCCGCCAGCATGGTGCTGGTGGCCTTGCTGTACCTCGCGATCGCGCCGTTCCTCCTGGTTGCCATCCAATTGCTGGTTTTCACGACCGTCAGTGCGGCCCTCCTGATCGGGCTGCTTCGGGCAACCACCGGCGTACGGACCTCGAGCGTGGGCCGACTCAGCCCCGAATGGGTCATTGGGGCAGCGCTCTCGGCGGTGATGTTCGCGATGCTCGCCCTGGTGCTCGGCGCGACCGCGTGGCCGGTGCAAGTCTGTTGCGCCCTGCCGTTGAGGTTGGGCGATACGTTGACCAACGACTACCCGGTCGCGTTCGCCGTCCTGGCGGTAATTCTCGCGTCCGCGGCGCTTGGGACTGGACTCCTGCTGGCTGCCCCCACCCTACCCTCCCCCAGAAGGGGAGGGTCAAGGAGCGGGTCCAGCCAATGAGCGCCGGGCTCAATCTCGTCCTGGTGGCTTCGGCGGCCTTGTTCGCTGTGGGCGCCTTCGCCCTGGTCGCCAGGCGCAGCGCCGTCATCATGCTGCTGGGGACCCAGTTCATGTTCATGGCCGGCAGCATCGCCTTCGTGGCGTTCGCACAATTCGGCATTGGCAAAATCCATTCGACCGCCGGGACATCGATGGCGCTGTACGCGGGGGCGGTCGCGGTGGCAGAGCTCGCTGTCGGCCTCGCCATGGCGGCGCTGATCTACCGGCAACACCGCAGTTTCGCCCTTGACGCGGATCGCGGCTAGGCCAGCGGCGCCGTGATGCTCGCCCTGCTCGCCGCGGCGCCCAAGGGACCGCTCGACACCTGGAGCCCGACGCTTCTCGCGCTCCTCGCGCTGTTGCTGCCGCTGATTGCCCTGGTGATCGTGCTGGCGTTTACCGTCGACTCGCGGCGCGTGAGCGCCTGGATCGCGGTGATCTTTACATTGGCCGCCGCTGTTTGCGCGCTGCTCGTGGTCGCGATCGAGGTCGCCCATCCCCTGCACCTCGAGCGGCCGGCAACCTTCCTGACGTTCTTCACCGGCCAGTCGGGGAGCGCGCAGGAGTTCACCCTGCAGTGGGGCGTGCTGTCGGATCCGCTCGCGGCCGTGGTGTCACTCACCGTGGCCCTGGTCAGCCTGCTGGTTCAGATCTACGCGCTTAGCTTCATGCGCCGCGAGGACGGCGTGGTGCGCTTCTTCTGCGTCCTGCTCTTCGCCACCTTCGCGATGCTCGGAGTGACCTTCTCGACCAACTACTTCGAGATGCTGCTCTTCTTCGGGTTGGTCACGCTATCGACCTACCTGATGATCGGCCACTGGTGGCAGCGTGAAGAGGCGGTTGCCGCCGCGTCGCGCGCGTTTATCATCTCGGCCCTCGGGGATCTGGCCCTGCTGGCCGCCGTCGCCTACATCTATTTCCGGTACAACGAGCTGAACTTCCAGGCGCTAACCGGACACTACACGGGCGGCCGGGTCAGTGCCAATGGGCTCTTTGCCATGGCGATCCTCGTCTTCATCGCCGCCGCGGCGAAATCCGCGCAGTTTCCGCTGCACGTATGGCTGTCGGGGAGCGCCAACGCCCCGGCGCCGGCCGCGGCCCTGATCCACTCCGCGGGAAGCGCCCTCTGCGGCGTGTACCTGATTGCGCGCACCTACGGGCTGTTCCACGTGAGTCCGCGAGGCCTCGCGCTGCTCGCCATCGCCGGCGGGCTGACGGCCGTCCTCGGTGTGCTCTGGGCGCTCTTCCAGGACAATCTCAAGCGCGCGATCGCCTATACCACGATGAGCGAGCTGGGCTTGATGGTGCTGGCGCTCGGCATCGGCGCCTACGGGGCGAGCGTCTTCGAACTCTTCACCCACGCGTGGCCGAAGGCGCTGCTCTTCCTGGCCGCCGGGGTCATCATTCGGGAACTCCGCACCGAGCGGATGGTGGAGATGGGCGGGTTGTGGCAGAGGATGCGCTTCACCGGGGTCCTGATGCTCATCGCCGTCGCCGCCGGGGCGGGCGTCCCCCCGTTCAGCACCTTCTGGAGCAAGGACACGATCCTGTCGAAGGCGCTGCAGCTGGGAAGCCCGCTCGCGATCGTCGTGATAACAGCCGTCACGTTCCTCACCGCAATGGCGCTGTTCCGGATCTTCGCGCTGGTCTTCACCGGTGAGACCGCCCGGCGGCGCCGCTTCGAGCCAGACCGGATCCGAGACGCGGGCGGCCGCATCGCCTTCACCATGGCGGTGCTGGCCATCGCCTCTCTGGTTTCGGGAATCCGCGGCTTCCGCGGCCGCACCGATCCAATCGCGTTCGTGACCTTTCCCGGGGTTTCGCTCCCCAACTCGCACTTCGCGGCGGCCGAGGTAATTGCCGCCACCGCCGTGCTGGGGGCGGTGGTTGCCTTCGTCGCGTACGCGCGCCGCTTGCCCGTGCCGGCTGCGCTGCAACCCGTCCGGCATGCGATGGGGGAGGGGCTCTTTGTCGATCGGGCCTACCGGCTGGCGGCGGTCGGCGCCGTGCTGCCGGTGAGCCGCGCCGCGTCGTGGGTCGAGACGCACATCGTCGATGGCGCGCTGAACCTGATCGGCGACAGCATCGAGTTCGTAGGCCAGCCGCGGCGCTGGTTGGGCGAGTTTCGCATTCGTCCGTTGCTGATCGGCTACGTCGCCGGTGTGGTCGTGCTGGGCGCGCTGGCCATCGTGCTGGCCGGCGGGATCATCGGGAAAACCGGATGACGCTGCTGCTCAGCGCCATGGTCTGGGTCCCGGCCCTCGGCGCCATCGGCCTGCTCTTCTTTCCGACCCGGACCGAAGTTCAACGAGAGCGGATCCGTTCGTTCACCATCGGCGCCACCGTGCTGGTGTTCGCCTTCGGCGTCTTCATGTGGTACGGGTTCCGCGACCAGAGCGGCACCTATGCCTACGAGGAAACGCGCGGCTGGCTACAGGGTCTCGGCTCGAGCTATCACCTCGGGGTCGACGGGGTCAGCATGCCGCTCCTCCTGCTCAGCACCATGCTCTTCGTTGTCGCGGTGCTGGCGTCCAGCCGGCTGCGCGAGCAGGCGAAGGAGTACTTCATCCTGCTGCTCCTGCTGGAGACCGGCGTCAATGGCGTCTTTGCCTCTCTCGACTACCTGCTCTTCTTTCTCTTCTGGCAACTGCAAGCCGTGCCCATGTTCTTGCTGATCGCCCGCTTCGGTGGGCCGCGCCGGCTGTCCGCCGCCTGGAAGTTCCTCGCGGTCGACCTGGCGGCGAGCGCCCTCCTGCTGCTGGCGATCCTTATCCTCTACTTCAAGGCGCCGATTCGCACCTTCGACATCTCGACGCTGCACGACGTCGCCCTGCCGGCGGCCACCGCGACGTTGATCGGGTGGCTGTTCTTCGTCGCCTTCGCCGTCAGGCTGCCGGCGTTTCCATTGCACACCTGGTTCATCGATGCCCAGGCGGAGGCGTCCGCGCCGGTGGCGTTGATCCTCGGCGGAGTGCTGGTAAAGCTCGGCGGCTACGGCATCATCCGCGTCAACCTCGGTGAATTCCAGAACGCTTTCCACAAGATCAGCGGCGCCGTGGTCGTGATCGCGATTGTGACCGTGCTGTGGAGCGCGATCGCGGCGCTCGCCCAGGACGATCTGCGGCGACTGATCGGCTACGTGGTCATGAGTCACATGGGGTTGGTACTACTCGCGGCGGCCTCGGCCGCGCCGATTGCAATCAATGGGGCCGTGCTGTTGATGGTTGCCGACGGGCTGACCGCGGCGCTGCTGGTGGTGATGGCGGCCGCCATCGCCGAGCGTGCCGGTACCACCTCGATCCGGGCGATGGGCGGGATGGCCGGCCACATGGGGCGCGGGGCCGTGTTCTGGATCATCGCAGCGCTGGCCGCGATCGGCTTCCCTGGTCTGGCCAGCTTCGTCGGTCAATTCATGATCGTGGTCGGCGCCTATCCAAGCCAGCGCATCGCGACCTGGATCGCGGTGCTCGGGATCCTGGTGCTCGCCGGCGTCATGATGCTGACCGTCCAGCGGATCTTTTTCGGCGCCACGCCCGAGCGCTTCGGACGGCTCCGCGACCTGGGGACGCTGGAGCTGTTCAACGCGGCGGCCTTAACCACCTTCATCGTCCTGCTGGGCGTACTGCCGGCGATCCTGATGGACAGCATCAACTTCTCGGTCCTCAGCCTGCTGACGCGAGGGACCGGATGAGGACATTCGGCAATGTGCTCGCCTTCTCGCCGGAGCTCTGGCTGGTCGCCGGGGCGATCGTGGTCTTCGTGCTGGCGCGCATTGCGCCTCGGACCTCGACCACGACGGTAGCCCTCGTCAGCCTGCTCCTGGCGTTCCTGGCGCTGGCCACCCAGTTCAAGCAGACGATCACGATTCTCGACGGCGCCTTCCTGCTCGACGGGTTCGCGATCGTGGTTCAGGTCGTGGTGCTTGGTGCCGCAGCGCTCTGCCTGCTGGCCAGCGGCGCCGACATCCTCCCCGGCGAGTCGCACGCTGCCGCCGAGCCCGGGTTCTTCCTGCTAGCGACGATGGGCGCCATGCTCTCCGCCTCGGCTGCCGAAATGGTCAGCCTCTTCCTGGCCCTGGAGCTGCTCGCCATCAACCTTTATGTATTAGCCGGGCTGGCGCGTCGGGGTGCCGGAGGCATCAGCGCCGGCCTTGGCTACCTGTTGCTCGGGGCGGCGAGCTCCGCGACCCTCCTCTACGGCCTGGCCCTCGTCTTTGGCCTCAGCGGTGAGACACGCCTGCCGGCGGCCGGCCAGGCGCTCGCGTCGCTGCACGGGACCCAACCGGCCCTGCTGCTGGCGCTCTGCCTGGTACTCGCCGGATTCGCGGTGCGGATGGGACTGCTCCCGGTGCGTTGGTGGACACGCGGGTTCGAGACCGGTGTTCCGCCGCGGGTCACGATGCTCGCCCTTTCGATCGGCGCGGTGGCCGCCTTCAGTGTTTTCGGCCGGATCGCGGTATCGACCTTTGGTGGCAGCCACTTCCCCTACGCGGCGGTGATCGCGGTCATCGCGGCGGTGGCGATGACCGCGGGCAACCTGTTGGCTGTCACGCAGTCGAGCGTTCGGCGCCTCGTGGCCTACTCGGGGATCGCCCAGGCTGGCTACGCGCTGGTCGCCTTCACCGATCTCAAGCGCCTCGGCATCGCGGCCTTGCTGGTCTTTCTCACGGCGCTGGCGCTGACCAGCATCTGCGCCTTCGCCACCATCATCGCCTACGCGCGCTGGGTGCACAGCGACGCGATCCGCGACCTCGCCGCCATGTCACGCCACACCCCGGGGCTGGCCGTCGCGCTCGGGCTGGCGGTGGTGTCACTGGCCGGCCTGCCGCCGGTCGCGGGGTTCTTCGGCAAGCTGCTGGTCCTCCAGGCGGCGGTCGACGGCGGCTTTGCCTGGCTGGCAGTGGTCGGCGCCCTCAATATCGCGCTGGCGGCGCTGGGATACGTCCGCATCATCCGGGTCGCCGTGGTCGATCCCCCCGTGTTCGAGGTGCCGCACGTGCGTCTGGGCCTTCCGATTCGCGCCGCCGTGGCGTTGTCCGGCGCGGGCATCGTCTTCATGGGTCTCTTCCTCGGCCCGCTGTATACCGCGGCCAGCTATGCGAGGTCCGCGATTCTTCACTGAGGGTGAAAAGGCCCAACCCTGACCCGCCCCGCGAGCGGGGGAGGGGAAATCGCGGTAACCTTCCGGCCGATGTCTTCGTTTACCGGGCGCCCAATGGGTCATCCTCCCCCCCGGCGCCGGCGATCGCGGCGCCATTTCTCCACCAGCGCGGCGCCACGCCCGGCGTCGAGCGCCAGGAGGACCGGGCCACGCTGGCTTCGCCGCATCCTGTTGCTGACCGGGGTCGGCCTGCTCGCCATGCTGATCGGCACCGGGACCCTGCTCTACACCTACGCCGGCGAGATGCCGAGCCTGGACCATTTGAGCGCGCAGAACCTGCCCCAGACCACCCGGATCTACGCCCGCGACGGCACGACGCTGCTCGAGGAGCGCTACCAGGAGCTCCGGACGGTGGTCCCGTTGAGCGGGATCGCCTGGGACCTGCGCCACGCCACCATCTCCATCGAAGACAAGGACTTCTACAACCATGGCGCCGTCAACCCGGTCCGGATGCTGGCGGCGGGAGTCTATGACCTGATGCATCAGCGCGCCGCCCAGGGCGGCAGCACCATCACCCAGCAGCTCGTCAAGAACTACCTCCTGGGCCCAAATGCGTCGAGTCGCAGTCTCGATCGCAAGGCGCGCGAGCTGGTGCTGTCGGTCGAGCTCGAGCGGCAGTACACCAAAGACCAGATCCTCGAGATGTATCTCAACACCATCTTCTACGGCAACCAGTCCTTCGGGGTCGAAGCCGCGTCGCAAACGTACTTCGGGACGTCGGCCCGTCAGCTCGACCTGGCGGAGGCAAGCTTTCTCGCCGGGCTGCCGCAACGCCCGAGCTACTTGAATCCGTTCCTGACCGAGGGCTTTACCCCTGCGCGCGCGCGGCAGCGCGACGTGCTGGACGCCATGGTGCGCGACTCGTACGTGAGCGCGGCCGCCGCCGACAAGGCGTATGCCGTGGATCTGCGCCCGATCCTGGCGGCGGCTCAAAAGTCGGCCGCCAGTCATCGGACCTCGCTCGCGCCGCACTTCGTCGACTACGTCTGGAGCGAGCTGGAGCAGCGCTACGACCCCGGCTACCTGCTTCGCGGTGGCCTGAAGATCGTCACCACGCTGGATCCGAAGGCCCAGGCGTTGGCGCAGCAGGCGGTTCACGACGGGGTCGCGCGTTTTTCCAAGAGCAACAAGGTCAACAACGGCGCGATGCTGGTGATGAACCCGCATACCGGCGAAGTGCTGGCGATGGTCGGGAGTGCCGATTACTCCAACGCCGATATCGGCGGCCAGGTGAACTACACGGTCTCACCGCGCCAGCCCGGCTCGTCGTTCAAGCCCTATACGTACGTGACGGCGCTGATGAATGGGTGGACCCCGGCGTCACCCCTCGATGACAGCAACGGGGCGCGTGCCTTCCCCGGATACCCGGTGCATGACTGGGATTTGAAGGAGCTGGGCACCATTACGCTGCGTCAGTCACTCCAGCTGTCCCGGAACATCTCGTCCGTCCATCTCTTCAAGGACGTCGGCATGCAGAAGGTCTTCGCCACGGCCCGCAGCCTCGGGATCAACACGCCCCTCGATCCCAGCCTGCCGACGACGTTGGGCGCCAGCGAGCTGCGAATGATCGATCATCTGTCGGCGTACAGTGCCTTCGCCAACGGTGGACACCTCGTTCGTCCACTGGATGTGCTGGAAGTCCGGGATGCCGCCGGCACGCTGCTCGAGTCGCACCCGCCGCAGGTCGATGCCGGCGACCGCGTGCTGCCCGCGGCGGCGGCGTATCAGCTGACCGACATCTTGAAGGGCGCGGTGCATCAGTCGCTCGGCTTCCCGGTCGCCGCCAAGTCCGGCACCACGACCGACTTCAAGGACGCCTGGTACATCGGCTACACGACCGACGTCGCCGTTGCCTCCTGGATGGGGCGGACGGTGACCCAGCCGACCCCGCATAACGAATCCATGAACGGCTTGTGGGGTGAGATCGGGCCGGCGTCGTCGTGGCGCCAGTTCATGAAGGCGTACTACCCAACCAAGAAACCCGCGGACTGGGTACGCCCGGCCGAGGTTGTCCCGACGACGCTCTGCAAATTGACCGGTCAGCCGGCGCCGCCCGATGTCTCGCCCGGTCTGTCGATCCAGGATCTCGTGGTTCCCGATCCGGCTGCCCCGCCGCCGGCCCCGTGCGGCTCCGCAGCGGCAGGAAGTGGGCTGCCCGCGCCCACGCCTGGTGCCGGCTCGGGCCTTCCCGGCGTGCTCCCCTCGATCAGTCCACTACCGATGCCTTCGCTGCCGCCGATCGTCCCCTAGCGCCGCGCCCATAGGGTCCTTGACGCCCCGGGAGAAAGCGCCTTTACTCAAGGGGTGGTCCGCCGGCCGACGGAGACATCGGGCCAGAAGGACGAGCCCGATCTCCCGCCGAACATCTTCGTTATTGGCCTCCTCCATCAGCTGAAGGCAGGTGGCTACAGTCGCCGCGCCTGGGCGGAGTTCTGGCGCGCATCCTGGATTCGATCCATGCAGATCTTTCATTTGAACGAGGAGCTGCGAGGGTCGTGGTTGCGGTTTACCGCCCTGGTGGCGGTCGCGATCGTGATCGCCGCGGCCGTGGCCCTCCGTTTCGCCGGCGTCACCGAGGCGAGCTGGTTCCTCGCCACCAGCCTGCTGTGGTGGGCCATCCTGAGCTTCGACCTGGCCCTGCATCTGGGGCTGATGGTGAACCTCGAATCGGGCGAACTCCAACACTCGCTCGGCTGGCCGAACCGCCTCACCGAACTGCGCGCGCTGGCGGCGGTCTGGGTGGCCTGGGGCGCGCACTGGGCGAGCGGCGGCGTCTATCTCCCGTTGGTCCTTGTGTTTAGCCTGGCGGCGGTGACCGATCTACTGGACGGGTGGCTGGCGCGCCGGGGCCACGCCTCCACCCGCTGGGGCCGCCTCTACGATCCGATTGTCGACGGGGTCTTCTTCAGCGTCGCCTCGATCTCGCTGGCCGTCATCGGCATCTTGCCGCAGTGGCTGGCGGCGCTGGTCACGCTCCGGTATGCGTTTCCGATTGCGGGCGGCATCACTTTCCTCCTGATTCGTCGACGCACGCTGAAGGTGCGCCACACGGCCTGGGGCCGTGCCTCTTCGGCGGGCATCGCCTTCACCGTCTTCGCCGCCGCGGCGGCCGCCTCGCTCGGCCTACCCTTCGACGGCATCGCGCCGTTCTTTTACGCCCTCGTCGGCATCACGGCGCTGGGGGCGTTCGTCACGATCCTGATCAAGGGCATCGAGCAGGTCTAACCTGGCCGGCCCGATCGTCGCCGTCGTTTTGATCGCCGTCGGCATCGGCCTGCTGCTCTGGTGGGGGACAAGGCTGCCGCCCACACGGCCACGTCCAAGCAGCCGCCATCGCGGCGAAACCCTGATGGACGTGCACAAGCGATGGCAAAAGCGCCGGCGACCACGGTAATGCCGCGCTGAGCAGGCCGCGATCAGCGAGCGCGGCCCGCGGAGTAGACATCGCAAGCGGGCATGCATCGCGGCCGGCAGCGTGTTAGGTCTGTACACGCTGGAGGGGCTGGGTTGCGATGTGGAAGCAGGCTAGTGCCCGAGCGGCGAGATAATCGGGCTGACATGCGGCTCGGGTTGCTCGCATCGTTCTTTCTGGTCCTGGCGACGGCACCAAACACTACGGGCGGCGGAACCGCATCGATTCCGCCGTCGGGTGCGACGGGATTGTGGTCGAGGGCTGCCAGCCCGGCGACCGGCCGCGAGGAGCACACGGCGACGCTGCTTCCCAACGGGAGGGTCCTGATTACGGGCGGCACGGACGGCCGAGGCAAGGTGCTGGCCAGCGCCGAGCTCTACGACCCGGTGCGAAACCGCTGGACTCCGGCTGGATCGATGGCGGAGACCCGCATCGGCCACACGGCTACACTGCTGCCAACCGGCAAAGTGCTCGTGGTAGGCGGACTCGTCATGCCGTTCCCGGCCCCGTCACTCGCGAGCGCGGAACTCTACGATCCCGCCACCAACGCATGGTCGATCGCGGCGCCGATGATCGAATCCCGGACCCGTCACACCGCCACGCTGCTGGCGGATGGCCGGGTGCTCGTCGTGGGCGGGCTCAACGTGACACTGCACGATGGTGGGCTGTTCCCCAGCCAGCCGCCCGATGCCGAGATCTATGATCCGCTGGCAAACCGCTGGTCCACGACCGCGCCGGTCGGCTTTCGGCGGCTGGGCCAAACCGCCACCCTGCTCCCCGACGGCAGGGTCCTCGTTGCCGGTGGCCAGGATGAGAGCGGCACGTTTCTCATGTCAACCGAAATCTATGACACCGCCCAGGATCGATGGATCAGCGCGGCGCCGATGGCCGCAGCGCGTTTCGGACACGTGGCGACGCTGATGCCGGACGGCGATGTGCTCGTCGCCGGTGGCCTGGGAGAACAGAACCTCGTGCTGGCCAGCGTCGAGGTCTACGACCCACGCACCAACCTGTGGGTCACCGTCGCGAGCATGTCCGAGTTCCATTCGGCGGACACGGCGACCCTGCTGCGGACTGGTCTGATCCTGGTGGTGGGCGCGACGGGCCAATCGCGAGCCGAGCTGTACGATCTGGCGCACAACCGCTGGTCCCGCACCGGCCCCTCGATGGATCGGTATCAGCACACCGCCACGCGCTTACCCGATGGCAGGGTCCTGATCGTCGGCGGCTACGGCATCGATACCGTCAACAGCGCCGTCGTCTATGACCCGACGGGTGTGGCGCCTGCTCCTCGGATGCCTCCCGACCCGCGTGCCATCGCGGCCCTGTTTCTGACCTTCCTTATCGTGCTCGGCGTCGGCGCCTGGTCGATCCCGGCCGTCCGGCTACGCGCGAAACGCTGGCGCCCCCAGGGGCAGTCCGAGGAGTGGATCACGTAGGTCGCCTGATGCTATCTAGAATGGCACCGGTGCGACTTCGGCAGCTCGCCGCCATCGGGATCGTCCTGGCCTGCGCCGCCTGCGCGACCGCCCCATCCGGTGGCGGAGGCGCGAGTGTCAAGGTCGGCGCGGTTTTCCCCCTGAGTGGCCCCCAGGCTCCGCTCGCCAAGCAGGAGTATGCCGGCGTGCAGATCGCCCGCGATCTGGTCAATGCCGACGGTGGCGTGGATGGGGCCCCAATCGAGCTCGTCACCAGGGACCTGGTCTCGGAGTCCGACGCCACGGGCCGTGTCGCGGATTTGAAGGCGCACGGGGTCACGGCCATCCTGGGCGCCTACTCGAGCAGCCTCTCGATGCCGGTGAGCGAGGCCGCGCAGGCTGCCGGGCTGCTCTACTGGGAGGCTGGCGCGGTGGCCGACCAGCTGACCGGTCGCGCCTATCCGCTGGTCTTTCGGGTGGGAGCCGCAGGTTCCAACCTCGGCGGCACGTCGAGCCATTTCGCCGCCCAGGTCCTCGCGCCGCGCCTCGGCCTGGCGCCGAGCCAGTTGAAGATGGCGATCGTCCATAACCTGGACGGGTATCCGTCGTCCGTTGCGGCGGCGGTGAATCAGCAGGCCGAGCAGGAGGGGATCCAGGTGGTGGCCAACGTGGTCTACGACGCGCACGCGCCGGACTGGACGGCGGTGCTCGCCCAGGTTCGTGCTGCCCAGCCGAACATCCTCGTGCTCGCCTCCTACATCGCCGACGGCGTCGACTTCCGGCGGGCCATGCTGAAAAGTGGACTGCACGTCGACGCCTTCATCGGCTCGACCATGGCGCAATGCGTCCCGGACTTCGGCGCCATGCTCGGCGCCGATGCGATCGGCGTCTTCGCCGCCGACCGGCCCCCGCCTGGCTTCAACCCGGGTGCGCTGACGCCGACCGGCAAGAGCGTGTACGAGCGCTTTTCGGCCGCCTATCGCCGCGAGTTCGGCAGTGAGCCGACGGAGGAAGCGCTAGCCGGCTTCGGCGCAGCCTGGGCGCTGTTCCATTACGTCATGCCGCACGCGAGCGACCTCAGTGCCGTGTCGATGGCGGCCTCGGCCCGAGGCCTCGACCTACCCGCGGGGACACTCGCGAATGGCGCCGGCATCAAGTTTTCCAGCACCACCGAGGCGATGGGCCAGAACACGCGTGCCGCCAGCGTCATCTGGCAGTGGCAGGGCGTTCGCCACAGCGTGACGGTGTACCCACCGGTCTTTGCGACCGGGTCGCTAGGCTTCATCCCGCTGCCGCGGTGATCCAGGCCGGACTCGCCGCTCCGCGGCGGGCCGTGGGGCTCACCGGACTGGTCCTGGGCGCGGCCGTGTTGCGGGCGCTCCTGCTGCCGCTGGGTGACCTCCCGAGCACCCTGGTGTTCGGTGGATGCCTGATGGCCATTGCTTGGTTGGAGCGCAGCGCCCCCACCCTGCCCTCCCCCAGAGGGGGAGGGGAAGTGCCCCCCGTAAGCAAAGTCGGGTCCCTGGCCGTAGGCCTGCTGGTCGGCGCGGTGCTGCTGGTGCCGCTGACGGCGGGGTCGCTCAGTGCCCGTGGGCTCGACGGCTTCTGGACCTGGGCGGCGCTCGCGGCGCTGATCGCGACCCTCGAAGAGATCGCCATTCGCGGTTCGCTCTACCGGCGCTGGTCGGACGAGGCCGGACCGGTGGCCGCCAGTGTCGTCGGCGCGGTCGTGTTCGCCTTGATCCATCTGCCGCGCTATGGATTGGGTGCCATGCCGCTTGATACGGCGGTCGGTCTCGCCCTCGGCGGCTTGCGGGCGCTGACCGGACGCGTGGCGCCCTGCGCCGTGGCGCATACGATCGCCGACTGGGGGGCCTGGTTTTGGGCATGACGCGGACCCGACGCGCCGGCATGGCTGCCCTCACGCTGGGCCTGGCAGCCGCGGCCTTGCTCCACGGCCGGCTCGCCGCCCCGCCGGTCTACGACGGGATCGTCGTCCCACCTGAGCCGTACCGCTGGGAATCGCCTCCGCCCAACCTGCGGGCCGGAAACAAGCCGCCGCTGTCGGGCGAGGCGACGCTGCCCGTGCTGAACGGCCAGGTGGCCGGTGGCGGGGTGCAAACCAGCGACAACCAGGTCGTAATCTATTTCGGGCCCGGCACCTTCAAAGCGCCGGCCGGGACGCAGACCGTCACGTGCACGATCGCGCCAGATCCCAACCCGCCGCCCGCGCCGCCCGGGGCCGAGATTCGCGGCAATGTCTACCGCATCGGCTGCGTCGCGCAGCCCGGTGGCGCGACGGTCACGCTCGCCTCCAGCTACCACCTGACCCTGCGTTTCCCGCCCGGGGCGTTCAAGGAGATTCAGTACAACGATGCGAGCGGCTGGCGCGCACTGCCGACGCTGCGTTCGTCAGGCGGCGACCCGTACGCGGGCGTCAATGCGCCGGGATTCGGCGAGTACGCGGCGACCGCGCCGTCTGGCGCCACTGCCCCTGGCGAGAGCATCTTCACCGTGCTCGGCCGCTACGCACCGTTCTACGGCATCCTGGCGTTCGTGATCCTCTTCGGCGTCATCGCGGTCGTCCAGGAGGTCCGCCGCCGGCGCCACCGCAACCTCGCTCGACCGAGGAAGCGAAGCTAGACCGGTGCCTTCGGTATCGTGATGGCGATGGGTCTCGCGCCGCTGCATGCCTTCGGCGCTCGCTACGATCTGCCTGCGCCGCTCTATCTGTTCTTGATCGGGGCTGGCGTCGTCGTCTTCGTCTCGTTCTTACTGGTGCTCCGCAGACCGGTGACCCGGCAGCAGCCGGCGGGCGACGATGTCCCACCGGTGCCGGAGGTGCCGAGCTGGCCCGGTTGGCTGACGTTCGTCGTCGCCGTTGTCTTGATTCTTGGTGGTCTCTTCGGCACTCAGAGCACCCCCGACAACGTCATCGTCACCGCCTTCTGGCTGGTCTTCTGGATCGCGGTGCCGATCAGCGTGGCGATCGTCGGCAACTACTGGCCCTACATCAGCCCGCTGAACGTACCCGCACGCCTGATCAGTACGCGGGCGCGGCTTCCGTGGCCGGGCTGGCTCGGGTATTGGCCGGCGACCGTCCTGTTCTTTCTGTTTGCCTGCGGCGAGCTCGTCTTCAACGGCGTCACCACCACGCCGGCCGGGACGGCACAGGTGATGCTCGCTTACGGGATCGTCAACGTCGTCATGGCGTACCTGTTTGGGGCGGAGACCTGGCTGCGTCGGGGCGAGGTGTTCTCGGTGCTGTTTGCCACCTGGGGACGGCTCGGCTACGTTCGATTCGGAACGGCCGGCCAGCGCGGATTCTTTGGCGGCCTGCACCGACCGTTCGAGGCGTCGGTCAGCCGCCTGACCTTTGTCCTGATGCTGCTGGTCTCCGTCAGCTTCGACGGACTGCTGGCGACGCCGGCGTGGAAGACCCTCGTGTCGCAGCTGCCCGACGCGCTGCGCCCGGGCGCGGCCGGGTACACGGTCCTGCTGCTTGCGGTGTTCGTCTTGCTGGTCCTGGTCATCTGGGGACTCTTCGCCGGCTTTGCGACCGCCGTACGTGCGGTCGGCCACCTCGACGAGCCCTTGCTGAAGGTCGTGGCGGGGTTGCTGCCATCGCTGGTGCCGATCGCCTTCGGATACCTGCTGGCGCACAACTTCGATTACCTGGCGATCAATGGGCAACTCTTGATCCACCAGGCGTCGGACCCGTTCGGGATGGGCCTGAATCTCTTCGGGACCGCAAACTACGAGCCGAACCGCAACTTGATTCCGACCGCTCTGGTCTGGTACTTCGAGATCGTTTTGATCATCGGCGTGCACGTCGCCGCCGTCGTGCTGGCCCACGGCTACCTGGGGCGGACGGCGCGTAGCGAGAGCCAGGGGCGGCGCGCCGAATGGCCGTGGATCGCGGCCATGGTGGGGTACACGATGACGAGCCTCTGGTTGCTGGCTCAGCCAATCGTCCAGGAGGGGGTCAAAGGCTAATTCCGTGACGCCGCTACATGCGAGCCTCAGCCTGACCAGCTGGACGTGGGAGCCAACCGTCCTCGCCGGGGTGCTGGCGCTCGCGGGCGGCTACGCCTGGCTGTTGCGCGGCGGTTCGTCCGGCTTCTGGTCGGCCATGGCCCGCATCTATTTCGCGGCGGGCCTGCTGGCGCTCTTTCTTGCGCTGGCCTCGCCGATCGACGTCGGCGGCGATCGTTATCTCTTTAGCCTGCACATGCTGCAGCATCTGCTGCTCGCCATGATCGTGCCGCCCCTGCTCTTGCTCGGACTCCCCGAAGTGTTTCACGCCTTCGACCGAGTCCGCGTCTCGCCGCTGCTGGCGAACATTGGCTTCAACGCGGTGCTCGCCGTCTGGCACCTGCCGTTCCTCTACGAGGCGACACTGCGTAATCAGCCGCTGCACGTGCTCGAACACCTGAGCTTCCTGGCCGCCGGCGTGCTCTTCTGGTGGCCGATCATGGTTCCCGCCGGCCGGCGCTTTGCCATGAGCGTGATCGGCAAGATCGCGTATCTCGGGTTTGCCGGCGTGCCGCCCACCATCCTCGGGCTGGCCTTCATCCTGTCGCCGGTCGTGATCTATCCGTTTTACGCGGCGGCGCCCCGGGTGACGCCGCTCTCACCGCTCGACGACCAACTGGTCGCCGGTCTCGTCATGTTCGGGCTGGGCAACCTCATCTACTTCGCCGCCATCTGGGTAATTTTCTTCAAGCTGGATGACAAAGGCGCAACAGCAGGCGAACGGTCGGTGGTCGAGGTCGAATCCCCTGTCAGAATGGGCTGATGAGCAACCGGCCATCGGCGACCGAGGCGCTCCACACCTCCGGCTACCGGCTGACGATGCAGCGCCAGCTGGTGTGGGATACCTTGCGCCAGAGCAAGAAGCATCTCAGCGCCGAAGATATCCTCGGCCAGATCCGCCGCCAGTACCCGCGCTTCAACCTGGCCACCGTCTATCGCTCGCTCGAGGTGCTGGAAGAGCTTGGTCTCGTCAAGGAGACGCGGATCCGGGACCGCGCCTACTACGAGCTGGCCGAAGAAGGGATCGATCATTACCACCTGGTCTGCGACCAGTGCGGCTCGACCCTCCACATCGAGGGCGATCACATGGTGCCGGTGCTGCATCACATCTCCGACGAGCATGAATTCATGGTCAGCAACGCCGACCTGGTCGTGCACGGGCGCTGCGCCCGCTGCCAGGCAAAAGCGGCCCGAACCGGCTAGGGCGCAACTGCGAAGATAGGCACCGATGGCCGAGCTCGCTCGTGATGCGCAACCCCTGCATGAGCCCGACGCGCAGAAGGGCGGTATTGGCCGCTCGCTTCGCGACATCATCCTCGGCGGCCAGGATGGGCTGGTCAACGTGCTGGGGCTGGTGCTGGGCGTGGCCGCCGCGACCGCGCAACTGCGAATCATCCTGGCCGCGGCGCTGGCCGCCACGTTCTCGGAGTCGATCGCCATGGGCGGCGTCATGTACACCTCGGTCCTGGCGGAGCGGGACTATTACCTGGCCATGCTCGCCAAAGAGCAACAAGAAGTCGAGGAGGTGCCCGACGTCGAGACCGAGGAGGTCCGCCAGATCTTCCGCGACAAGGGCCTGCACGGCGAGGTGCTCGAGCGCGTGGTCAAAGAGATCACGAGCGACAAGAAGGTGTGGGTGGAGACGATGATGCGCGATGAGCTTCATCTATCCCCGGTCAGTGGTACGGGTGCGGTCGGCCGCGCGCTGGTCACCGGATTCGCCACGCTGATCGGCTCGGTGATTCCACTCATCCCGTTTTTGTTCGTGCCGCTGTTTGGGATCTCCGTGACCGCGGCGACCATCATGGCGGTCCCATTGTGTGCGCTCGTGCTGTTTGCTGTCGGCGCCTATAAGTCCCTGACGCTCGTCGGCGATTGGCGCATCAGCGGTCTGCAGATGACGGTCATCGGCATGGTCTCCGCCGCGGCGGGGTACGGAATCGGGCGCCTGCTCCACGTAAGCGGGGCCTAGCTCATCCCGTCCCGGTTGCCAGAGTGCCGCCGCTTACTCGAACGCCTCAAACGCTCGTATGGCACGTTCCGCGCCACTCGCGTCGGCCGGCACGCCGGAGCGGCGCCTGACGGCTCGACCCGTTGAAGTTCGGGATCCAGTACAACAGCGCCTATTACGGCGTCGATCCCGACGTCATTGCTGGCTATGCCAAACACGCCGAGGACTGCGGCTTCGAGTCGATCTTTATGCCCGAGCATGTCGTCTTGTATCCGGGAGCGACCCTGGGCACGACGCCGATCGACCCGTCGTTACCGCTCCTGGATCCGCTGGCGTGCTTGGGCTTCATCGCGGCCGTCACCGAGCGGATCATTCTCGGGACGGCCGTCCTGCAGCTGCCCTACCACCATCCGGTCGCGCTGGCGAAGCGGCTGGCGACGATCGACGTGCTTTCGAAGGGCCGCATGCGGCTGCTCACGATCGGGCTCGGCTCGCTGCCGGGCGAGTCCGCCGCACTCGGGATCGACCACGCGACGCGCGGTCGCCGCGCCGACGAGGCCATCGACGTCATGCGTCTGCTCTGGGCCGGAGACGTGACCGGCGTCAGCTTCAACGGCGACTTCTTCGCATTTTCGAACCTGGTCAGCTTTCCCAAGCCGCACCACGCTCGCACACTTCCCATCCACGTCGCCGGGTCGACGCGGGCGGCCGCCCGTCGTGCCGGGTTACGTGGCGACGGCTACTTTGCCGGGGGCAGGGTGGGCAGCCAGGAACGGGCGCTCCAGATCGATCTCATGCGCACGACCGCACGTGAAGCCGGCCGTGACGCGCAACGGCTCGAAGTGACTCGCTGGGGATCGATCGAGATGTCCGAAGACGATGTCGAAGCCCTGGCGGCCGCAGGAACCACGCGCGTGGTTGTCAGCGCGACGAGCGCCGATCCGCAAGTGCAGCGAGAGGAGATCTCCGCCTTTGCGGAGCGTCTCAAGCTATAGGCCGGGCGGGAACGTAAAGGGCTGGGGTCCCGGCGACGCGCTGCCGACGTCGAGCTGGATGAGCGTGTGCGCGTTGAGCGGGATCGACCGGGGATCGCCGGGAAAGGGCTGGCCGTCGACATAGCCGGTCACCTGACCGTGCGCGGGTCCGACCTGCGTCGCGCTCAGCGGCTGGTTCCAGATGTCGAAGTAGTTGCCGAGCGTGTAGACGCGCTGGCTGGGCGACTCGACGTGGATGATCCCATCGGCTGTGTGGGAGTGGAGCCAGTAAAAGCATTTGCCGGCGACCACGAAGGGCCCGGCCGACGCCTGGACGACCTGCGTGGGCGGAACGATGCCGATGCCTTCCGGGATGATCCGCGCCTTGCCGTTCGTGTACACCGCGAGATGGGCGTGGATGTGGTACACGACCTGCTCCGAGGTCTCGCAGCTGATGCCGTCCACCGGCTGCCCCTGCGCTTGACCGTCCGTACCGGCCAGCAGCGTGGGGCTATTGCTCGACAACAGGTTGACCACGAAGATCGCGCCCGCGATGATGAGGAGCCCCGTAAGGCCGCCCAGGAGGAGGCCAAGCCGACGAGGTTTGCGACTCGCCTCGGCCGTGGCCCTGGCAGCCGCCTTACGCCGGCTCTTCTTGCTCACCGTGAGTACGGTACCCCGCCCGGAATCTGATCAACCTCATCCGTGACGGCGCAGCCGCAACCGAACCGTAACCAGTTCGCTATTGCGAACGATTCGCAATAAGATATACTCGGTGCTCGGATGGCGACCGCGCGCGCAGTTTTTCGAAGCTGGCGGACGACCTCGATGAGCTCGGTCTCGCTGCGTCTGACCGGCTTGTTTGGCGGTGTGGCCCTGCTTCACGTGCTGGGTTGGGGGATCATGCTGCTCCTGGTCGCGCCGCGGTTTCCCGTGATGCTGGGCTTGGGCGGCCTCGCCTATGCCTTCGGCTTACGCCACGCCTTTGATGCCGACCACATCTCGGCCATCGACAACACCACGCGCAAACTGTTGCAGGAAGGGAAGAAGCCGTTGGGCGTGGGATTCTTTTTCTCGCTGGGCCACTCGAGCGTCGTGTTCCTGATCGCGCTGCTGCTCGGCATCGCCACGCAGTTTGTGGTCACGAACGTCGTCAGTGGCAGGGGCGAGTTGAAGAACCTGGGCGCGCTGATTGGGACCGGCGTGTCCGGCATTTTCCTGGTGCTGATCGGGATCTTGAACCTCATCATCCTGCTCGACATCATCCGGCTGTTCCGGCGGATGAAGGCCGGAGCCTACGACCGGCAGGGGCTGGAGCACGAACTGGTCGCCGGCGGGCTGTTGACTCGAATCTTCGGCCGTCTGTTCAAGCTGATCACGCACAGCTGGCAGATGTACCTGGTCGGTTTCCTGTTTGGACTCGGCTTCGATACGGCGTCCGAGATTTCGTTTCTGGCCATCTCCGCCGGAGCGGCGGCCCAGCACATCCCGCTCTATGCCCTGATCTCGCTGCCGTTGATCTTCGCCGCGGGCATGTCGCTGATGGACACCGCAGACGGCGCCTTCATGTCGCAGGCGTATTCGTGGGCCTTTTCCAATCCCGTGCGCAAGGTCTTCTATAACCTGACCATCACGGCACTGTCTGTCTTTGTCGCGCTCTTCGTCGGTGTGTTCGAGCTGAGCCAGCTGCTCGTTCAGCAGCTCGACCTCCGAGGCGGTGCCTGGGACGCGATCCGCGGAATGGACCTCGGCGTGATGGGCTTTGTCATCGTGGGTGCGTTCATCGTCACCTGGGCCGGTGCCCTGCTGATCTACCGTAGCCAGCACATCGAGGAACGCTGGTCGCGCGCGCTGAAGACTTAGTACGTTCGTATCGGGTTAGGCTTTCCTTGTGATCCAGGCCATCGTGCTGGCGCTCAGCACCGCCTTCGACATGTTGTGGGAAGTCTTCTGGCCGCTCGCTCTCGGCTTCATTCTTTCCGCGATCGTCCAAACGCTGGTTTCCCGCCGTGTGGTGGAGCGAGCGCTGGGCTCGGACTCGCCGCGCAGTCTCGCCCTGGCCACGCTGTTCGGGGCCGCCTCCTCATCGTGTTCCTACGCCGCCGTCGCCATCGCTCGCTCATTGTTCCGCAAAGGGGCGAGCTTCCCGGCGTCCATCGTGTTCGAGTTCGCCTCCACCAACCTGGTGTTCGAGCTCGGCCTGATCCTGCTGATCCTGCTCGGCTGGTCGTTTGTCGGCGCTGAATTCGCGGGCGGCCTGCTAATGATCGTCATCCTTGCGCTGCTCTTTCGCTGGACCCTCAAGCCCGGGATGATCGAGGAAGCGCGACGACAGGCGGAGCGAGGTCGGCGGGGACGGATGCAGGGGCACGCCGACATGGACATGTCGATAACGGAAGGGCCGTTTCTCAATCGATTGTTCTCCGGCCGGGGGCTGACCGCAATCAGTCACAACTTCTGGGGCGACGTGACGTCAGTCTGGACCGACATTGGCCTGGGGCTGCTGATTGCCGGCGCGCTGGCCGCCTGGGTGCCGACCTCGTTCTGGCAGGGCTTCTTCCTGACCAGCCACCCGGTGCTGTCGCAGGTCTGGGGGCCGTTGATCGGGCCGGTGATCTCGCTCCTGAGCTTTGTGTGTTCAGTCGGCAACGTGCCGCTGGCGGCCGTGCTGTGGAACGGAGGGATCAGTTTTGGGGGCGTGATCGCCTTTGTGTTCGCGGACTTGCTCATCCTTCCAATCCTCGACATCTATCGGAAGTATTACGGCGGGCGGATAGCGCTCTACCTGCTGGTCGTGTCGTATGCGGCGATGGCGCTGGCCGGACTTACGATCGGCCTGCTCTTCCAGGGGCTCGGGTTCGTGCCGACCCGCCATCCGGCGACGACCCTGGTGGCGGCTCCGACGCTCAATTACACGAGCGTCTTGAACGTGATCTTCCTGGTGATCCTGGCGGTGCTGGGCTGGCGCTTCTTACGGACCGGCGGGCTCGAGATGCTCAGGATGATGGAAGGGCCCGCGCAGGAACATAGCGCGCACGACGCCGGCGACGTCACGCCGGGTGATGGGGCGTCGCATCACGCGCATCACTGATGCCGAGAGACCGGGCGAGCACCCGGTCCATGGCGGAGTGCGCGGCCAACAGCGCGCCCGCGGCTTTGAGCCGCTGACGTAGCGCCGTCTCCAGGTGGCCGGTGACGGCCACGACCAGGGGCGCCGGCTCGCGCCGCATGAGCTCGCTGACCAGGTCGACCTGCCGCTCCGGCCGCAGCGTCGCCTGCAGGACGACGACGTCCGCCGGCGTCCACGCCCGCGATCGGGCAGCGGCCGGGCTGAGGCCCTCCACGGGCACCCCCAGCCGCCCAGCGGCCGCCCGGACTCGTTGGCTGAAAAAGAGGTCGTCCTCGACCACATAGAGCTGTTTGCTCACACGTTTGCAGGATATCCGGCCAGGCCCTTTTGGTCATCGCCAAACGTTGCTATAATCGCGCCCGGGGAAATGGGTCGAAGGCTAAGCGGACCGCTCCGGCGAAGTCTCTGAGATCCAAAGACAAAAGAAAGGAGATTCGCCGTGAGCTTCAGTGACAAGACTTTGACGTGCCGTGATTGCGGGCTCAACTACATTTTCACCGTTGGGGAGCAACAGTTCTACGCCGCCAAAGGATTCCAGCATGAGCCGTCTCGCTGTCCCGATTGCCGGTCGATCAATCGCAACGTTCGGGGCACCGGTCGCGCCAAGGAGCTCCATGAAGTGATCTGCGCCGAGTGCGGCAAGCCCGCCCAGGTTCCTTTCACCCCGACGATGGGCCGCCCTGTGTATTGCAGCGACTGCTTCGACAAGGTCCGCACGACCAGGCGGTAACGGCGGCGGACGGTTTGTAACGGCCGGCGTAAGGTTCCCGGCGCAGCATTCGAGTCGAGCGAGTGCGTCGCAAACGTGTGCTGCGCCCCTGAAGGAGCTGAGCTGTGGCAACCGGAACCAACCCTGCTTTCCGCCTGCTCGACGATCAGGATGAGACCGCTGGCGCGCGCGTGCGCCGGGTTGGGGGCCTGACCTTCTGGGCGGAGACGCTGGCCTTTCGGACGACCGCCGCCCGTGAGTTCATCGACGTGACCGACCAGGTCGCCGCTGTCCTGCGCCGCTCCAAGGTCACCCAGGGCTGGACCTCCGTCTTCTCGAAGCACACGACGGCGGCCGTCGTGCTCAACGAGAACGAGCCACTGCTGCTCCAGGACATGGGCGCCATGCTCGAGCGCCTGTCCGCCGCCGCCGGCTTGTATCAGCACAACGACCTGAGCCGCCGCACCGGGGAGATTGCGGTCGACGAGTGCGCCAACGGCCACGCTCACTGCCAGCATCTGCTGATCGGCGGTAGCGAGAATATCCCGGTCGCTGATGGGCGGCTGGACCTCGGCCGCTGGCAGCGCATCTTCCTGCTCGAGCTCGACCGGCCGCGCGACCGCCAGCTGGTCGTCCAGGTCTTCGGCGCCTGACGCGGTAACCTAAACCTTCCGGCAGGCCGTCCGCAGCTCCCTTTAAGGAGGCATTCATGCTCGAGAAGTTCACCTGGTACAAGCAGTCAGCCTATAAGTGGAAGGGCGAGGGCATCACCGTCTATATCGACCCCTGGGGCCTTAAAGACAAGGAAGAGCCCGCGGACGTGATCTTCATCACGCACGCCCACGCCGACCACTTCGAGCCCACGGACATCGAGAAGATCCAGAAGAAGACGACACAGTTCGTCGCTCCTCGGGATGTGGCCGAGAAGGTCAGCGGGAACGTCAAGGCGATCAAGCCGAACGAATCCCTGGAGGTCGCGGGAATCAAGTTCGAGACCGTGGCCGCCTACAGCACCGTGGAGCATCGGCTGCAAACCCATCCCAAGAGCAACAACTGGGTGGGGTACATCCTGAGCCTCGACGGGCACCGCTACTGGTTCTCGGGTGACGGTGACCCGAATCCGGACATCGAAAAGATCAAGACCGACGTCGCCCTGATCTGCGTCGGCGGCGACCCCTACGTGATGGGCCCGTCCGAGGCCGCCGGCGTCGTCAAGAAGATCCGGCCTCAGCTGGCCGTCCCGAATCACTACGGGTTCGTCGTTGGGGTGGCATCGGACGGGGAGACCTTTGCCAGGGAAGCGGCCCCGGTAAAGGTCCAGATCATGAAGCCGGTCAACGCCTTCGAGCGAACTGGGGCCGCCGCGCACTAAGTAGCGCCTGGGAACTTTTCTGATCCGTCGGCGTCTGAGTACTGACGTCGATGTACGGGGCCCCGCTCCGGCGTATGAAAAAGCGGGACAAAGGACCAGGAGGTTCCCAATGGTCAATAAGCTCGTTCCCGCGGCGGCGGCGACCCTGGCGCTCTTTCTCACGCAGGCGCTCCCGGCGGCCGCCTGCGGCGGCCTGATCGCACCCAACGGCGCGATCCGGCTCGAACGGGCGACCACGCTGGTCGCGTGGCACGACGGCGTCGAGCGCTACATGACCAGCTTCAGCTACAACGGCTCGGCCTCCAGCTTTGGTTGGATCGTGCCGTTGCCCGCCGTGCCGACAAAGGTCGAAGAGGGGGGAGGCTGGACGCTCCAGCGACTCTTCCGCGAGACGCATCCGCAACCGGCGATCCTCGATTTTGGGTTCGCGGCGAAAGCTTTGTCAACCAACTCGGCCGTCGTGCTGCAGCAGGTCCAGGTTCGCGCACTCGACATCACCGTCTTGCGTGGCAGCGGCCAGGGCGTGCTCGACTGGGCGGCCAGTAACGGCTTCTCGGTCGATGCCGAGACTCGTGCCCACGTGCTCCAGTACGCGAAAGGCAGCCCGATCTTCATGGCGGCGAAGTACAACGCCGGACGTGCGGAGAAGCAGCGGCTGCTGTTCGGTGACGGCGCGCCGGTCCTGATCACGATGAAGATCGCTCATCCGTGGATTCCCTTTGAAGTCCTGGCGGCCGGGCAACAGGTGCAGGCGGATCTTTATTTGCTGTCCGACAAGCCCGTCAATACCAGCGAGTGGCGCGCGTTGATCGGCGCCTCCGGCGTGGGGACGACGGTTCCCGGGGCCGAGGGTTTCACGCTCCAGTTCCAGGAAAAAATGACCGACAGTCTTTACCATGACCTGTCGACCGATAAGAACATGGGCTGGGTTCGCAGCGACAGCTGGCTGACGTACCTGAGCCTGAATGCTCCGGATAGCAAGGTGACATACGACATGAGTGTCACGCCAATGGGTGTGGTGAAAGTCGCGCCCTTCGGTACCAAGCCAATGGCCATCGTCGATGGCAACGCGACCCAGCCGCTCGACGCTCCGACCGCCCCGATGGGAACCGCAATGACGCTACTGGTTCTCGGGCTGGTCATCGGCGCGGCGGTCTGGATCCTCAGGCCTCGTCAGGCATAAGCCCCCACCCTGCCCTCCCCCGCTCGCGGGGGAGGGAAAGGGCGGCCTTTTAGATATTGCTGCGGGATTGGCCGCCGTCGACCGTCCAGCTGGCGCCGGTGACCAGGCTGGCGCGGTCGGAGGCAAGGAAGGTCACGACCGCGGCGACTTCCTCGGGCTTCCCGAAGCGGCCCAGTGGCAGGTCGGCCTTGACGAAGGCGGCGATGCCATCGGGATCGGCCTGCTGCCGGCGCTCCCATGACCCGCCCGGAAACATGATCGATCCCGGAGCCACGCTGTTGACCAGGATGTTATCCGCCGCCAGTTCACGGGAGAGGGATTTCGCCAGGCTGATCTCGGCAGCCTTCGCCAGGTTGTAGCCGGCGCGACCACCGCTCTCCCGGCCATACACCGACGCGATGAAAATAATCCGACCGTGTCCGCGCTGGCGCACCAATGGGACGGCCGCACGGGCCGCGCGCAGGGCGCCCAGCACGTTGAGTTCGAAGACCTGGTTGAAATCGCTGTCCGGTGCCTCGAGGCCGGCGCCCCCGCCACCACCGGCGTTGTGGACCAGGATGTCCAGCCCGCCGAACCGGGTAGCAGCGGCGCTGATGAAGGCCTCCACCTGGCCAGGCACCGTGACGTCGGCCGCCTGTGCGAACACGCCGGCACCAAGCGTTCGGGCGGCCTGCTCGAGCCGCGCCGAGTCCCGCGCACAGATCGCGATGCGGCAACCCTCCGCCAGCAGGCTCTGCGCGATCGCATAGCCCAGCCCGCGGCTGCCGCCGGTAACGGCGGCAACCCGGTCCTGCAGACCGAGATTCAACGCTTAGCGGACTTGCTGAGCTTCGGCGATCGCGGGCACCGCGGCGGCCGGCGCCCCACGGCTAACCAGCGCCTTCTCGGTCTTGACATCGAAGAGGTGCAGGTGGTTGGTGTCGATCGCGACCTGGACGCTCTGGCCCGGCTGGATATCGCTGCTGCGCGGGTCCATCCGGGAGGTGAGCGTCTTGCCGCCGATGTTGAGGTAGACAAAGATCTCGCTGCCCATGCTCTCGACGACTTCGACTTTGCTGTTGATCTTCGGCAGGCCGTCGCGGCCGGGAAAACGAATGTCCTTGATGTCCTCGGGCCGCACGCCCATGATGACCTCCTGACCTCTCGCTGCGCCGGCCTCGGAAAGGACGCGGTCTTCGATTGGAACCTGGAAGCCTTCGCCAGTGAGCGAGGCCTGGCCGTCCCCGCCGACCTTCACGGTCAGGAAATTCATCGCGGGACTTCCGATGAAGCCGGCGACGAACAGGTTGACCGGGTGTTCGTACAGCACCTGCGGGGTATCGAACTGCTGAACGATGCCGTTGTTCAGCACGACGATACGATCGCCCATCGTCATGGCCTCGACCTGGTCATGCGTCACATAAATAAAGGTGGTCTGGAGCCTTTGGTGCAGTTTGAGAATCTGCACGCGGGTTTGCACCCGAAGCTTGGCATCCAGGTTGGACAGTGGCTCGTCCATCAGGAAGACCTGGGGTTGGCGAACGATCGCCCGACCGAGCGCGACGCGCTGGCGCTGGCCGCCGGAGAGCGCCTTCGGCTTGCGGTCCAGGAACTGATCGAGGCCCAGGATCTGGGCCGCATCACGGACTCGCTTGTCGATCTCGCTCTTGGGAGTCTTGCGCAACTTCAGCCCGAACGACAGGTTGTCGTAGACCGTCATGTGGGGGTAGAGCGCATAGGACTGGAAGACCATCGCGATGTCGCGGTCCTTGGGAGCCACGTCATTGACGACCCGGTCACCGATCTTGACGGCGCCATCGCTGATCTCCTCCAGACCGGCGAGCATCCGAAGGGCGGTGGACTTGCCGGACCCCGAGGGACCGACGAGGACCACGAACTCCTTGTCCTTGATCTCCGCGTTCATGTCGGTGATGACGACGTTCCCGGGGTACCGCTTGTACACGTGTTCGTAAGTCACACTGGCCATTGCGATCTCAGTCTAGGCACGACGCCACTAAATGCGCAAGTGGGAAGTTTGAGATCTGTGCCTTGAGCTATCGCCTCACTTGATATAAACACTTCCCTATATTGCGATGCCTGTGCTAGGTTCATGTAAGGGCTTACATCGACCCAGCAAGGGGAGAGTTGTTTTGGGGAAGCGCCCGCCGACGATCTACACCGTTGCCAACCACGCCGGCGTGTCGATCGCGACTGTCTCGCGAGTCGATCGCGGTGACCCCGCTGTCGCCGGGTCAACAGCGACGCGCGTCAGGGCCTCGATGCGTACCGTCGGCTACCGGCCGAACGGTGCCGCCCGCGCCCTCGCGACGCGGCGTCACCGAGCGATTGGGCTGGTGTTCCCGGACCTTTCGGGCCCCTACTACGCCGGCGTGATCCTAGGGCTGGAGGCAGCCGCCGGCGCGCTCGGCCAGAACCTGTTCATCGTCGGGACAGACAGCCGCGCCCGACCGGAGCAGCTGGTCTCGGACCTGAGCCGAAGCGTCGACGGACTGGTGGTGATGGGCCGCACCGTGCCCGATGAGGTGATCGCCGAACTGCAGCGCGGCGGGCTACCGCTCGTCTTGCTCGCGCGCCCGGCGGTCGGCTCGTCGGACGTCGTGCGAACCGAAAACCGGCGGAACGCGGAGGCGCTGACCCGTCACCTTCTCGAGCACGGTCGTCGGCGGATCGTCTTCATCGGTGACCCCGCATCGTCACCGGATGCCGCCGAGCGCTGGGACGGCTTCGTGGCGGCCCACCGAGATCGCGGCGGCCCGATCCCGATCCGTCCCGTCATCAGCGCTTTCCGCGAAGGCGAAGGCCGGGCAGCCGCGCTGCAGGCGTTGGCCGTGAAATCAAGGCCGGCGGCGCTCTTCTGCGCCAACGACGAGATTGCAATGGGTGCCTACGCGGCCGCCGCCGAGCTGGGCCTCACGATTCCCACCGACCTTGCCATCACCGGGTGGGACGACATTCCGGTGGCGCGATTTCTCGCTCCCGGGTTGACCACCGTTCGTCAGCCACTGGCGGAGATCGGCGCGCTGGCCGCGCGCCTGGTTCTCGAGCGCGTGGCGGGAAGCCACAAGAGACCGGTCACGACCGTGCTTCCGACCGAAATCATGATCCGTTCGAGTTGCGGTTGCCGATCACAAGGAGGTACCTGGGAGAGATGAAATCGTTTGGTCACGCGTTCCGCGTCGTCGCGCTTCTCGCGCTCGCGATGGTTCCCGCTGCGTGCGGAGCCGGCAATCCCAATACCGGGGCCAGTGTCAACGGTCCGGTGACGCTGCAGGTGTGGGCCAATGGTGACGAGGGAGACAAGCTGGCTGCCAGCCAGGCAATGGCGAGTTTCAAGCAGGCGAACCCCAACATCACGATCAATGTCACGCCCTTGCCCTGGACCACGGCCCATGACAAGCTGATCACGTCGATCGCCGGGCGTGCCACCCCGGATGTCGCCATGATCGGGACCACCTGGATGGGCGAGCTGACCAAGCTCAACGCGGTCACGGGCTTGCCGTCATCCGTTAACAAGAATGACTTTTTCGCCGGAGGGATGGACACCGCCTCGGCGAATGGGACCGCGTACGGCCTGCCCTGGTACGTGGAGACTCGCGTTCTCTACTACCGCAAGGACCTGGCGGACAAGGCCGGCGTCACCGCACCGCCCGCCACCTGGGACGACCTGATGACGATGGCGCAGAAACTGAAGGCCGGCGGCAGCAAGTACGGCATCGATCTGCAGACCAACGACTGGCAGGAATACATCCCGCTGATCTGGTCCGCCGGTGGCGATGTGATGAAAAACGGCAAATTCACACTCGACAGCCCTGAGGCGATCAAGGCCCTGACCTTTTACAGCGACTTCTTCAAGAAGGGCCTCACCCGGAGCTCGCAGCCGCAGGGGTTCGATCTGATTCAGGCGTTCGTCGCGGGCGACGACCCGGCGTTCATCTCTGGGCCATGGATGGCAGGCCTGATTACGAAGGCCGGCCTCGACCAGTCAAAGTGGGCCGTGGCGCCCATGCCCAAGGGTGATAAGTCGG
Source organism: Chloroflexota bacterium (assembly GCA_034666565.1). Taxonomy (GTDB): domain Bacteria; phylum Chloroflexota; class Dormibacteria; order CF-121; family CF-121; genus CF-13. Next base: position 39,428 of record JAXDLN010000119.1, on the reverse strand, counting down.
CGACCTCGTTCGTCGGCGGCAGCGACTGGGTGGTCTTCAAGAACAGCAAGAGCCAGGACGCTGCCTGGAAGTTTGTCCAGTTCATGACGTCGAAAGACACCCAGATCAGCTGGTACAAGGAAATCAAGGATCTACCGTCGCGGCCGGACGCGTGGACCGACTCGGCGCTCACCGCCGATGCCAACTTGAAGGTCTTCGGCGCCCAGTTGAAGGACGCGCATTCACCGCCGAACATCCCGCAGTGGGAAGAGGTGGCGAAGGCGATCGATGATTGGCAGGAGAAGGCCTCACTGAACAAGGCGACCCCGGCGGATGCCGCGAAAGGCATGCAGCAGCAAGCAACCCAGATCATCGGGGGCTAGCCGATGAGCGCCCAGCAAGCGCTGGTCGCGTCCGCAACGCGGGCGCGGCCAGCCGCCAGGCGCGGGTGGCTCCGAGAGGCCCTCACCGGGTGGGCCTTCTCGGCGCCGTTCCTGGTGATCTTCCTCGCGTTCCTGGCGCTGCCGATCCTCGCCTCCTTCGTGCTGAGTTTTACGAATTTCAGCCTGGGCAACCTCGTCGACCCCCTATCGGCGCGATTCATCGGGCTCAACAACTACGCCAAGCTCCTGCATGACCCGAAGTTTTTGCAGGCGGCCTTGAACACCACGATCTTCGTCGTTTTTGGCACCATCCTGAACCTCGCGGTCGGCCTGGCGGCGGCGGTCGCGCTCAATCACGGGATCACACGGTTCCGGGCGATCTTCCGGGTTGGCTATTACCTGCCGGTGGTGTCAAGCATCGTGGCGATCGCGGTCATCTGGCGCTTCCTCTTCAATGCCGACTTCGGCCTTGTCAACGGCCTCCTCCACACGGTCGGCATCAGCGGGCCCGACTGGCTCGGCAATCCCACGCTTGCCGTGGGCATCATCGTCGCCCTGATGGTCTGGCGCAACTTCGGCAATGCGATGATCATCTTCCTGGCGGGCCTCCAGGGCATCCCGAACGATCTTTATGAGGCGGCCCGCATCGATGGCGCCAACCGCTGGCAGGAATTCCGCAGCATCACGCTACCCATGCTGCGGCCAACGACGCTGTTTCTCTCGGTGCTCACCACCATCGGCTTCCTGCAGGTCTTCGAAGAGCCGTTTGTGATGACCCAGGGCGGCCCGCTGAACAAGACGCTGCCGATCTCGATGTACGTCTACCAGCAGGGCTTCAACTTCTTCCACCAGGGTTACGCGAGCGCGATGGCCTACACCCTCTTCGTGGTGATCGCGGCGATCACGCTCATCCAGTTCCGGCTGTTGCGGAGCGAGACATGAGCGTTGCCGCCCCGGTTCGCGTCGCCATTCCGGTCGTCGCCGAGACCCGACCTGAACCCAGCCGTCCCGTGCGTCGCCGACGCCTTAGGGTGTCGTGGGTTTATGTACCTCTGTCGATCGGCCTGGTGTTCCTGGTCGGCCCCTTCCTCTGGATGGTCGCGAGCTCGGTCAAGACGTCGGCCGAGCTCCACCACGTGCCGCCGACCTGGATACCGCAGACGTTCACGCTGGACAACTACACGACGATTTTCACCAAGCTGAACTTCCCGCAGTACTTCGTCAACTCGGTCATCGTGGCCACGGTGGTCGTCGGGTCGAATCTGCTGTTCTGCTCCATGATCGGTTACGCGCTGGCCAAGCTGCGCTTTCGCGGCAAGAGCGGGGTCTTCCTGATCGTGCTGGCGACCATCATGGTGCCGCAGACGGTCTACCTGGTGCCCCTGTTTGTGCTGATGAGCAACCTGGGGCTTGTAAACAGTTATCCCGGGCTGATCCTGCCCTTTGCCGCCCAGGCATTCGGCGTCTTCCTGATGCGTCAGTTCATCCAGGGCATCCCGGACGAGTTGCTGGAGGCGGCGCGCATGGATGGCGCGGGCGAATTCACGATCTTTTGGCGGGTGGTGCTGCCCCTCTTGGGGGCGCCCCTGGCGACCCTCGGCATCCTGATCTTCCTGGGGAGCTGGAACAATTTTCTCTGGCCGCTGATCATCGCGACCAGCGACCAGATGTACACCTTGCCGGTCGCGGTTGCGACCTTCTCGATCGGCCAGAACGCGGTCGACTACGGCCTGCTGATGGCGGGCTCCGTCGTGTTGATCGCGCCCGTCCTGTTGGTTTTCCTGCTGCTGCAGCGGTTCGTGCAGCAAGGCATCGCCACAACCGGTCTCAAAGGCTAAGGAGGAAACGTTTATGTTGCGTACCCGGTTTTGTGCTGTCGTGGTTGCCGCTGTCGTGGCGGCTGCGGGCTTTTCGCCCCACCTGGCTGCGAGTGCCTCGAACCAACCCGGGGGACTTACGGATCAGCAGCGAGCGAGCCTTCTGGCGATCGCCGCGGACAGCTGGAAGTTCTACGCCAACGACGTGGACCCCAACACCCATTTGCCGCTCGACAACCTCACGTATGCCGGTGGTTCCGCGGCACCAACCGGGTATGGTCGATACACCTCCGCGGCCAACATCGGGGTCTACCTGTGGGCGGTGGTGGCGGCCAAGGACCTCGGGCTGATCAGCAGCAAGCAAGCACATTCGCAGCTGGTCGCGACGCTGAACGAAGTCGCGCGCCTGAAGCAGTCCAGCGGTTTCCTCTATCAGTGGTACGACACCTCGAGCGGTGCCGTCATCCGAAACCCCGGTGACATCAATTGCGCCACCGAGACCACCCCGACATTCGACAACTGCTATTTCATCTCCAATGTCGACAACGGCTGGTACGCCTCAGGCCTGATCGTGGTCAGGCAGGCGATGCCGGAGCTCAGCGGGCTGGTGAACCGTCTGATCGCCCCGATGAACTTTGGCAACTTCTACGATGCGCGGGCGGAAACGCATTGCAATGTCAACCCGGCGATCACGGGCAACCAGCCCACCGGCCAGATGTTCGGCGGGTACTACGTGGGCTTGCCGCCTGACCAGGGCAACAACTGGCAGCACTATTACCACAATGGCGCCTTCTACAGCGATCCGCGGATATCCGCCTACATCGGCATGGGGCTGCACCAGATGCCCGGCAACGTGTGGTGGCGCAGCTGGCGGACGCTACCGCCACCGGCTCCCTACGCAGACTGCCAGAGCACCGATCCCGACTTCTCGTGGCAGGGACAGTGGCCGCCATCGGGATCGTGGCAGACGTATGTCGACCCGCAGTCGGGCCAACCATTCAACGTATGGGAAGGGCATTACGTCTATACCGGCTCGAAGCTAACGTTTGTGCCGACGTTCGGCGGCGGGGCGTTCGAAGGCCTGATGGCCAACGAGGTCGTGCCTGAGACCACCTGGGGGCCGCAAAGCTTTGGCCTCGCTGACATCCGCACCGCGCAGGTCCAGATCAAGTACGCCACCGAGCAGCTCCACTACCCGGTTTGGGGCATGTCGCCGTCGAGCACGGCCGACGACAGTGGCGGATACGGCGGTTTTGGGGTCGAGGGCCTGACGTTCCCGTACTTTGGGTTCGGGGCGGACAAGAGCCACCCGAACGAGGGGTTATCGCAGTGCCACGGATGCGCGACGGAAGACGTCGTGACGCCGCATGCATCGTTCCTCGCCCTCGATGTCGCGCCTCGGCAGGCCTATGCCAACATCGAGGCGCTGCGCGCGAACTATCCCGGGGTGTACGGGGCGGCTGGCTTCTTCGATGCCGTCAACCCAACGACCGGATCCGTCGGCCATCGCATCCTGGTGCTCGACCAGTCGATGATCATGGCCGCGCTGGACAATGCACTTCAGAATCGCGCCATGCAGCAGCACTTCGCGCAGGACCCGGTCGCCTGGGCGGCACATACGTATCTATCGCTCGAGACGTTCTCAATTAACTGATGTCGAGGTCGGGGCAGCCGTCTGCGCAGCAACGGCAGTCGGCTGCCCGCCTCGATTGGGAACGCCGCGTTGGGCAGCGCCGGGACTCCCTCGCTGCCGCGGTCGCGCAGGAGCTGCCGGCGCCCGAGGAAGTCCGCGCCGAGCCCGGTGGGGGACAGGTGACGCTGCGCTGGTCGCCGGTTCCGGGCGCGGCCGGCTACGTGGTGCAGCGAGCCGACGTGGCCAACGGCACGTTCCAGACGATCGACCATGGTGGGGGAGACGTACTGGCCGTGCCAGGACCAGCGTATGCGGACACGACCGGCCGCCCGGGGATCGACTACTGGTATTCGGTGGCGTCGCTCAGTTCCGCCGACGGGTCGCACGGTGCCGGCTCGTTCCCGGTCCGGGCGGCCGCGACCCATGTGCCCGGCAGCATTGACGTCGACGTCGATGCCGCGCGGGTCACGGGCCGCCTGGCGCGGCCGTGGCGGATGCTCGGCGCGGAGCACTTGTCGCAACTGTTCTATGGGCCGAATGAGCGTGGCATCGAGGTCGGGGCCGAGTTCGCCGAGGCGCTGCGGCTGGCGCATGAGGAGCTTGGCGCCGATCGCATTCGCGCGCACGGCATCCTGCTCGATGAGGTGGGCGTCTACAGCGAGCGCGACGGGATACCGCATTTCGATTTCCGTGGTGTTGACCGCGTTTACGACCGGCTGCTGCAACTGGGTCTTCGGCCCGTCGTCGAGCTTTCGTTCATGCCGGCAGCATTAGCCCGCGATCCGAAGGTCACCGTTTTCGACTACCGGGCAATCATTTCGCCACCGAAGAGCTGGGAGCGATGGCACGAGCTGGTGGGCAGGCTCGCTCGGCACCTGGTCGAGCGCTACGGTCTCGACGAAGTCGCGTCATGGGGTTTCGAAGTCTGGAACGAGCCGAATCTCGAGGTGTTCTGGAGTGGGACCCGTGCTGAATATTTCCGGCTGTACGACGAGGCAGCGGCAGCGATCAAGGCGGTCGATCATCAGCTGCTGGTGGGTGGACCGGCGACGGCCGCGGCCGGGTGGATTGCTGACTTCGCATCCCACCTGTTGGAGGTCAACGCACCGCTCGACTTCTTTGCGACACACACCTACGGCAACCTGCCTCTGGACGTTGCAGCGACGGCCGCCGATGTCGGGTACGCGCCGAAGCCTGTGTGGTGGACCGAGTGGGGAGTGAGCCCGAGACACTTCGCGCCGATCAACGATTCGGTGCTCGCCGGGCCCTTCGTCTTGCACGGGATGTTCTCCGCGCTACAGCGGGCCGAATACCTGGCCTACTGGGTCGTCTCCGACCACTTCGAGGAGCTGGGCCATCCTCCGCGCCTGCTGCATGGCGGCTTCGGCCTACTCACCGTTGGCAACCTCCGCAAGCCGCGCTACTGGGCGATCCGGATGCTGCAGCTGCTCGGCCCGCAACGCGTCGCGACCTCCGTCCGCGGAGACGGCGCCGGCTCGTTGGTCGAGGCACTGGCCGCGACCGGACCGGACGGGCTGGTGCAGATCCTGGTGTGGAACGGCACCTTGGATCAGACCAAGGCAGACGGCGCGACGCTCCTGGCCCGGAAAGTCAGCTTGCGAGTCGCCGGACTGGCGCCCGGCCGTTATCGCCAGGAGCACTTGCGGGTGGACGCAGAGCACTCCAACATCACCGCCAACTGGGTGTCGATTGGAAGCCCGGACTGGCCGGATTCGCAGCAATGGGCAATGCTTCGCGAGCATGATCGACTCGACCCCTTGGTCCCATCCGCCACGGTCGATGTCGCCGCCGGCGAGCTAAGCCTCGAGTTTGAGCTGCCGATGCCGGCGATTTCGCTGCTACGACTCTTCCCGCAGCCGTAAGCGAACACCTGTTTGCCTGAACAGCTTCCGAGAGGAAACGTAGACGGCGGCGTTATATGGCTGGCATTATTTGATTGGGAAGGGTCGATCTTCGACAGCGCAGCTCCCCGGGAGCGCGTCCAAACTGCCCAGGGATGTTGAGCACAGATGGCGACGGATTCAGATTCTCTTCTTCGACCCCAGACGTTTAACCGCAACCAGCACGCCCGCGGGCTGATCTTTGATTTCGACGGGACCCTGGTCGACAGCTATCCCCTAATCGAAGCGGCGTTCGCCCACGTGATGCGGACGCACCAGTTGGACGAAGCGGCCCGGGACCTGTTTCGGAAGAGCCGTGGGCTACCACTGCCGGAGCAGATGCAACTGGTGGCCCCGCACATGTGGGAGGATCTGGTCGCTACCTACCGGTCGGTCGACGCGACATTGGGCCACGCTCGGGTGTTCCGCGGGATTCCGACGCTGGTCCGCAAGTTGCGCCAGGCCGGGGTGCCCCTTGGTGTCGTCTCCTGCAAGCGCCGGGCGTTGGTCGAAGCCGAGCTCATCGCCGCCGGGCTGCGTGCGTTCTTCGACGTGGTGATCGGTTTCGAGGACGTCACGCCACCCAAGCCGGCGCCCGACCCGTTGCTGGCGGCCATTGGGCGCCTGGGGTTGTCGCGGACAGGCGCCGTGTACGTCGGCGACAGTATGGTCGACCTGCAAACCGGCCGGGCCGCGCGGGTGCGGACGGTGCTCGCCGCCTGGGGACTGACACCCGAGCTGCGCGCGGCGTTCCGCCGGCACCGGCTTTGGGCAACCCGCCCTTCTGAGATGCTCGCCCTCGTCCTCACCACCCCGAACGGTAACGGGCACAAGCGCGCCGCGTAGCGCCGGGCGCCGTCGGCTGCTGTTCGCTGCCGGCTTTCTCGTCCTTGGCCTGATCTTCGGCTTTGTCTCACTCGCCCTGGGCCCTCTGGGATTGGTCGAAGCCTTGATCGTGCTGGGGCTGGTCCTGGTGCAGGTTCGGCGCTTGCCGGAACGGAGCGGCGCATACCTGCTGGGGTTCAGCATCCTCCCGGTCATCGTTCTGGCTTCGATCGTCTTTCGGCTGCCAGCCTGCCACACGCCCATCACGAGTACGGCGCCGCAGTGCTACGTGCCACTCGCGGTGCCCGCGCTGGTCGGATACGCGGTCGCCGGCGTCATCGGAGCCCTGCTGTTTGGGCGCGCATTGCGGCGGCTCTGAGTCCGCGACCCAGCGACAAGAATTGTGAGCTTCGAGTGATTGACACACAGCTGTCGCAGTCATGGCGCACGCTTACACCATGGCCGCCGTGCAGGTCGAGCGAACAGCGGGGACCCATCGCTTCGACGCCGCATTAGAGAAGATGCGGGACGGCGTTCAGGCGATGGCAGCCTGGATCGGCGGGGCCGATGGCGAGGCCCTGGGCGAGGGGCTGATCCAGATCCGTGAGAGCGGCATCGACCCGCTGGAGGCCGTGTTCGCCAGTGGGGTGCGCCGCTTCGACCAGTCCGGCGAGTACGCCGCCGACGGTGCGTTGTCTCTCATCGCCTGGTTGAAATGGAAGTGCAAGCTGTCGGGGGGCGCCGCCGCCGAGCGCGTGGAGATCGCCCGTCAGCTGGAGAAGCTGCCCAAAACCGAGGCGGCCTTCGCCAGCGGCGATCTCGGCTACCAGCATGTGGCGATGATTGCGAGGACGGCCGAGCACGTCGGGGCCGCCGCGGTGCGAAAGGAAGAGGGCAGACTCTTGCAGGCAGCGCAAACCCATGACCCGGGACAATTCCTCGGTGTTACCAAGAACTTCGAGCACCGGGTCGATGCGGAGGGCGCTCTGAACGAAGCCAACCAGGCGCACGCCCGGCGATACCTGCACCTGAGCGAGCCGCATAACGGAATGGTCCGGATCGACGGTCTGCTCGATGCCGAAGGTGGCGCCACGCTGCGCAGCGCGCTGGAGCCCTTCACGAAGCCAATGAAGGATGACGAGCGGACCTTCGGCCAACGGCAGCACGACGCGCTGATCCAACTCTGCTGGCAAGGCGCCGTCGGCAAGCGCGAGGGTCCCGCTGGCAAGCGCGACGGCGCCGGGCCGCGGCCGCAGTTGATCATCCGGGCCAGTCTCGACACCCTGGCGGGACTACCGGGCGCGCCGGCGGGCGAGCTCGACGGTGGCGGCACGGTGCCGGCCGCGACGGTGCAGCGTTACGCGTGCGACACGGCGATCATCCGGATCACGGGCCGCGGCGAGCTCGAGCACGAGTTGACCCATGCCACCCGGACCATCCCGCCGTCAACCCGGCGGGCGCTCGAAGCCCGAGACCAGCACTGTGTGTTCGAAGGCTGCGACCGACGGCTGAGCTGGTGCGACGGCCACCACCTGGTCTGGTGGACCAAAGGCGGACCGACGACGCTGCCCAACCTGGCGCTACTCTGCCGGCCGCATCATCGGATGGTGCACGAGGAGGGCTGGACGCTGGAGCGCCGCGACGGACGGTTCAAAGCCATCCCGCCGCCCCGTCGCGTGCGGCCCAGTTCGCGATCGGCCTAGGCCGCCCCCACCCCGACCCTCCCCCGCAGGGGGATGGAGAAAAGCGGGCTGCTAGCATACGGCGGAATCTTCGATGGATGAGGCCGCCTATTTTCACGCGATCCCAAAGGCGGAGCTGCACCTGCACCTCGATGGCGCGCTGAGGCCGAAGACAGTCTTGGAACTCGCCAAGGAAGGGGGCGTACCGCTTCCGACGAACGACCTGGAGAAGCTCAAGGACTTTCTCGAAGCGACGGACCGGACGGCCTCGCTGGTCGAGTACATCGAGTATTTTCAACTGCCCATCGCCGTGTTGCAGAGCGTGCCGGCTCTGGAGCGGGCGACCTACGAGCTGTGCGAAGACCTGAGTAAAGACAACGTCCGGTACGCAGAAATTCGCTACGGGCCCTGGCTGCACACGCAGCAGGGCCTGTCGTTAACGGACGTGATCCGCGCCGTGCTCAGCGGCTGGGCCGCGGGGCGCAAGGCGTTTGGCGTCGAGGGTGGCGTGATCGTCACCGCGCTGCGCGATATGCCGCCGGCGCAGAACCTGTCGCTCGCACAAGTGGCCGGTCGGTTTGTCAGCGAGGGCGTGATTGGCTTCGACCTGGCGGGCGATGAGGCCGGCCACCCGCCGATCCTGCACGAAGACGCGTTTCGCATGGCGCGGGCGCTGGGCTTGAATCTCACCATCCATGCCGGAGAAGCGGCCGGACCCGAGAGCGTGCGCCAGGCGATCTCGATGGGCGCCCGACGCCTGGGTCACGGGGTGCGCGCCCAGGAAGACGCCGACGTAATGGCGACGATACGGGAGCTGGGCATTCAGCTCGACATGGCGCCCACCAGCAACGTGCAGACCAAGGCCGTGCGTCGCCTCGAGGACCACCCACTGAGGCGCTTTTACGAGTCCGGCATCAAAGTCACGATCAGCACGGATTCGCCGACGGTCTCGTCGGTCAGCATGTCCGACGAGTTTGAGACGGCCGTGCGGGTGCTGGGCTGTTCGCGCGAACAGGTCTTAGCGATGAATCTTCAGGCGCTCGACGGCGGCTTTGCCGACCAGGTCACGCGGGCCCGGCTCCGCCGCGAGTTCGTCGACGCCAAGGCCGGCCGCTAGACACCGGGCGGGATCGTATCGGGCGGCGTGATGGCACCGTTGCGGATCTTGACCCGCAGATCGAGCACTTGATTGATCACGTCCTGGGGAACGATGCTGCTGGGCATGCTGAAGCCGGTCGCGTCGTCCTGCAGCGAGAAGACCTGCTGACCGGCACGGAACTGGCCACCCTGAAGGCGCTGGATGGTGAGCGCAACCACGTGGTCGACGCGCTTCAGCGCGCTGGTGATCACGGCCGGGCTGAGGAAGGCCTCGTCGTTGTCGGAGCCGATGGCATAGGCCGACGCGTCGTAGGCGGCGTCGATGTAGCCGGAGGCACAGCGCCCAGTGACTTCGAAGACGATGTCCGCGCCGGCGGAGATCTGGGTGATGCCGAGCTGCTTGCAGAACGCCGGGTCCTGGGAGTCCGAGTACGTGATTTTGACAATGACGCCGGGGTCGACGGCGCGAGCGCCGGCGATGAATCCCGCGATGTACGGGTCCACGGCAGGGCCGTGATTGGCGCCCAGGATCCCCAGCACATTGTGACTGGCATTGCCGACTTTCTCTTTTTCCACAAGGCCGGCGAGCGCGCCAACCAGGTACCCGGGTTCTTGCTGTTTGAACAGCAGGTCAGATACGTTGCCGAGGTCGACGGTCTGGCCGTTGTCGTCGATCGGGGCGGCATCAACAAGGGCAAACTTCTGGGTCGCATGCAACTGCGCCGCTCGCCACACGGCGGTCGCCATATCCGGTGAGATCGCAATCACGAGATCCGGATGTGCGGCGGTACAGCGCTGCAAACTGGACAAGTAATCGCTGGCGGCATGCGAGGCGACCACCTGAACCTGGGCGTCGGCGCTGTGCGCGCCGTCGATCGCCAGTTGATTGAACGTGTGCGCGGCCAGCCCGTCGGCGTTGGTCGCGACGCACACGGAAGTCCTCGTGCTGTCCGACGACGCGCTGGGACCGCTGCACGCCGCCAGCAGGCCAGCCAGCAAGACAAGCATTGCCCCCACCGTGACCCTGGCCAGGAGCAGGGACGAGTTTGTCGCGCTAGCCAGCCTTGCGCCGATCGCCAGATCCACCTCCGGTCATCAGTAGGCCCAGCCGTTCCTCGGGCGCGTCCGGGGGCTCGATGCTCACGATCCGGCCTTCGTACATCACGGCGATCCTGTCCGACAGCGACCGGACTTCATCAAGCTCAGCGGACACGAGCAGAATCGCCGCACCGCCGTCGCGTTCCGCGATTAGCCTTCTGTGAATAAATTCAATCGCGCCGATGTCGACGCCGCGGGTGGGCTGCGCGGCCAACAGCACACGCGGCTCGGTCGCCATCTCCCGGGCGACGATGATTTTCTGCTGGTTGCCGCCGGACAGCGTCCTGGCCGGCGTGGTCGAACTCGGCGTCCGGATGTCGAACTCTTTGATCAATCGCTGCGCCCAGTTGAAGATCGCCTTGAGGCGCAGCACCAGCCCATCCCAGGCAAACAGCGGAGTCCGCTGCCGGCCCAGGATCAGGTTGTCGGCGACGGAATAGTTCAGGACCAGGCCCGCGCCCCGACGATCTTCGGGAATGTGACTGACGCCGGCGAGCCTGATCGTAGCCGCGCTCAGGTTGCTGACTTCCCGGTTGGCCAGGAACACGCGGCCACCAGTAGAACGTCTTGTGCCCGCGAGGGCCTCGACCAGCTCACTCTGCCCGTTGCCTTCGACGCCCGCGATGCCGAGGATCTCGCCCTGGTGCAATTCGAACGACACGCCGCGCAATGCCGGCACGCCCTGATCGGAATTGGCCTGGAGATTCTCGACGCGTAGCGCGATCGGGCCCGGCTTCGCCTCGGTCTTCTCGACGCGAAGCAGGACGTCGCGGCCAACCATCAGGCGGGCAATTTCCTGTTCGTCTGTGTCTTTCGTGATCAGGTGGCCGACGACTTTGCCGCGACGCATGACGGTAATTCTGTCCGAGATCTCGAGGACTTCTTTGAGCTTGTGGCTGATGAAAATTATCGTCTTGCCGCTCTGCACCAGGCCGCGCAGGACCCGGAACAATTCCATCGATTCCTGGGGGGTTAGGACGCCGGTCGGCTCGTCGAGAATCAGGATCCTTGCGCCGCGATAGAGAACTTTCACGATCTCTACGCGTTGCTGGAGGCCGACGGGGAGATCTTCCACGCGGGCGTCGGGATCGAGAGCCAGCCCGTATTGCCGAGTCAGCTCGGTAATGGCCGCACGCGCCTTCGGATGGTCATAAAAGCCACCGGGCCGTACTGGCTCGCTGCCGAGGACGACGTTCTCACCGACGGTAAATACGGGGATCAGCATGAAATGCTGGTGCACCATGCCGATGCCCTGCCGGATGGCATCCCGTGGGCCCTGCATCGGTGCCGGCTTACCCTCGATCAGGATCTCGCCGGCATCGGCGCGAATCAGGCCATAAAGAATATTCATCAGTGTGCTCTTGCCGGCGCCGTTCTCCCCGACGAGCGCGAGGATCTCGCCCTGCCGGACTTGCAGATCGACATGATCGTTGGCCCGGACACCGGGAAAGATCTTCACGATGCCGCGCATTTCGACGGCAAGCGGCTCGGCGGTGCTGCCCAGGCGGTCGGCACTGCTGCCAGGTGCGAGATCGTTCATTCGGCTCCCGGGACGTAGGGAATGCCGTCGGCGGCGGGCGGGCTACTGCGGCGGACGACCGCGGCCAGCACAATCAGCGTCAACAAGTATGGCGTCATGCTCAGAAAGTACGGCGAAATGTGAATACTCGAGTTCGCGTCGTAGATGGCCTGGCCGAAGCCGAAGATCAGCGTTGCTCCGAAGGCGCCGAACGGTGTCCACTTGCCGAAGATCATGGCGGCCAGGGCGATATAGCCTCGGCCGTCCGTCATGCCGGGGACGAACGTGTTGGCCAGGCCGATGGAAAGAAAGGCACCAGCCAGCCCGGACAGCAAGCCGCTCATGATCACCGCGCCGTAGCGAAGGAGATAGACATTGATACCGGCCGTGTCTGCAGCCTGTGGGTGCTCGCCGACGGCCCGAATCCGCAAGCCCAATCGCGTTCGAAAGAGCACGATCTGGGTGGCGACCAGAATGATCAGCGCCACGTAGACCATGATGTTCTGCTTAAAGAAAATCGATCCAATGAATGGGATGTTGCCCAGTAGCGGAATGTTCAGGTTCGGCAGCGTATCCCGCGAGGGGACGTAGCCCACGTCCGACAGGCCATAGAGCCGATTGATCAAGAAGACCGTTATGCCGCCGGCAAAGATATTGATCGCGACACCGGAGACGATCTGATCGGCCCGAAAACGGATCGAGACGACAGCGTGAATGGCGGCCATCAGGCCTCCGGTGACCATGGCGGCGAGGACGGCGAGCAACACGTTATGCCAGGCCAGGTCGGCGGCGACGCCGAAGAACGCTCCCGTCAGCATCATGCCTTCCATCGCGATATTCACGACGCCCGATCGTTCTGATATCACGCCGCCCAGGGCCGGTAGTAGCAGCAGCGCCGCATATTGCAGTGACGAGTGCCACAGGCCCGAGGTCCCCAGTAGGCCGAAGAGATCGCCAAAAAAGTTCATGCGGTGTCCTTGTCGTCTCCGGCCAGGGCCGTGTCGGTTTCCCCGGCGATGGCCGACGCCGCGACGTCCGCTTCCGGGCTCGCGGGTAGGCGGCCCAATGCGGGCAGGCGCAGCTTGACGGAACGCAGGAAATTCGCGGCGATCGAAAACAGGATCAACGCTTGCAAGACATAAACGAGGCTCCCGGACACCCCTGCATCGCTCTGCATAGTGCTGCCACCACCGTGCAAGGCGCCGAAGAGTATCGATGAGAACAGAATTCCCACGGCACTGTTGAAGCCGAGTAGTGCCACGGCGATGGCGTCGAAGCCGGTGGTGTCCGTGAAGTACTGGTCGGTCAGATTGTGGTCGACGCCAGCGATCTGGACCGCGCCGGCCAGGCCGGCGAAGGCGCCCGCGATCAGCATGCTGACGATCAGGGTTTTTCGCACGCTGATGCCGGCGTAGCGCGCGGCGCGCTGACTCTGGCCCACGGCACGAATCTCATAGCCCAGGGATGTCCGCCAGAGCAAAAAGGCGAAGACCCCAGCAGCGGCCAGTGCCACAAAGATGCCGGTATGGGCGCGGTACACGGCGCCCGGCAGCCCAAGAAAAATCCTGCTGTCGTGGGGCACGAGCGTCGCAAGTTGCGCGGACGTGCCAATCGGCGACGACTTCGAGCTGCCACCCGGCAGCTGGAGCGGCCCGCCAATGATCAAGAAGCGCAAGAACCACTGGGCGACGAAATTGAGCATGATCGTCGTCACAACTTCGTGAGCCCCTGTGGTCGCCTTGAGGACGCCGACGATGCCGCCCCAGACGGCGCCGCCCAATGCGCCGGCGATCAGCACCAGGGGTAGCAGCACGAACGCCGGCCAGCCTGCGAAGTGAATCCCGACCGTGGCTGAGGCGATCGCACCCATGATCAGCTGACCCTCGGCGCCGATGTTGAACATGCCCGCCCGGAAGGGGAGGGCGACCGCGATCCCGGCCATGATCAGTGGGGTAAGAAACACCAGCGTGTTCGAAATCTGCAGTACGGACGGCTCGCCACCAAAGCAGAACAGCCCGAAGCCGCCGCACACGAGCGCCTCGTAGGCCTTGACCGGGTCTCCGCCTGTTAGGGCAACGATCACCGCGCCAGCGGCGAATGCAAGCAGCACGGACCCGATGGGAACGGCCAGCGCCCGGCCGGCCCGCCGCAGACTCCTGACGATCTGCGGCGGCTCCCGCCGGGCGCTGCGCTTAGTTACTGCGGCCATCTGGCCGCTTCACTCTAACTCGGGCTGCTCTACGGAACCGTATCCGGCACGGTGACCGAGCCGGATTTGATCTTCGATGTCATGTCGGTGAGCGCGGCCATCACGTCCGACGGCAACGTTCCATTGTCCGCCTGGTAGCCGACGCCGTCGTTGGCAAGGCCGAAGAGCGTGACGCCGCCCTTGAACGCGCTGTTCTTGACGTCCTTGATCGCCGAGAAGGTCGCAACGTCGACCCGCTTCAGCGCGCTGGCGATGACAGATTTGTCGACTCCGCCCTGGTCCGCGTCCACACCGATGCTCCACACGCCTTCCTTGCCGGCTTCGGTCAGCACGCCGTTCCCGCAGCCGCCTGCGACCTGGAACAGGATGTCCGCTCCTTGCGAGATCTGCTGGGTTGCGATCCCGGCGCACTTGGTCGGATCGGAGAAGTTATTCGAGTAGCCGTTGAGCGTCTTGATCGAGGGGTCGACCTGCTTGGCGGCCCACTGGTAGCCCGCAATGTAGTGATCCACCGGCGGAATCTTGATGCCGCCGACCGAGCCGATGGTGTTCTTCTTCTTGGCGCCGGCATTGTCCTTCTCCAGGACGCCAGCGATGGTGCCGACGAGTGCGCCCGCTTCCTGCTCTTTGAAGAGAAGGCCGACGACATTGGCGTGCTTGAGGTCGTTGCCCTTCGAGTCGGTGCCGACGCCGTCGATGATCGCGAAGCGAATGTTCGGGAAGTTCCCGGATACCGTCCCGATCGATTCGGCCATGAGGAAGCCGACGCCGATCACGAGGTCATATCCTCGGGTGGCGTAGTTCGTCAGGTTGGGGACGTAGTCGGAGTTGGCGTGCGACTCGGTGACGTCGCCCTGGATGCCGAGCTGGCCCTTGCAGGTCAAGCTCGTACAGATATTGCCGGTTGATGCTGCGTTGGCCAAACCTACGCCGGCCAGATGGTTAAAGCTCTTGTCGGCGAGCGTACCGGTATCGGTCACGAGGCCGACCTTGATGAGCTTTGGCGTCGGCGTCGTGCCGGTGCTCGCGGTGCTCCCGCACGCCGCCATGACAACCGCCAGCATCACGCCAATGCCGAGACTAAACAAACGAACGGGTGGCTTCCTCATGCGTCATCCCCTTCAGTGGTAGTGAGACCCCTCGAACCGGGCGATTGTAGCAGCTAATTGTTGGAAATTTTTCTGCTTACGCGCCCGTCGTCAGCGCCCCGGCGGCCAGCCTGCCGGCAATCGTCCGTAACTCTTCCAGTCGCCCGGCCAACAGCTCGTACTGAACGGGAACGAGCTCGACCACGCCTTCGGCAAGACCAATGGTTCGTGTGCCGCCGGCCCAGTGCCCGGCGGCTGTATCAGCGACCATCAAGGCAACGCCCCGATCGAGGTGCTTAATAGCGCTGGCGAGCAGGCAGTCGCTGATCGCTGGGTCCCGTGACGAATCTTCGGCGCCGATGCACGAGCTGCCAGCCTGCGCCGCGCCCCGTAAGGCTCCCGTGCCGGTCGACCCGCCCGTGCCGAAAATCACATCGGCGCCCTGACGGACGAAGGCACGGGCTTGCGCCGCGCCCCATCCCGGGTTGGCGTAGGGCAGGCCGTCGGCCGCGGGTTGATAGGCCCCGAGCACGCGGATGCCCCGCCTGATGTACGCGGCGCCGTGCTCGAAGCCTGCGCGGTTTCGCTGGTCCGCGGCGCCGAATGGACCATAGACGCCGGCGATCACGCCGGTCCTGGTGACCATGGCGGCCAGCGCGCCAGCGAGATAGGCAGTCTGGTCGTCGCGAAAGACGACGACGGCCAGGTTCGGTTGCGCCGCCGGCGTGACGATCGGGTCGACGAGGACGAAGCGCGTGCCGGGGTTGGCCCGCGCGACGTCGACGACGGCGTCGGTCAGCAGGAAGCTGGCGGCGATCACGAGGTCATATCCGGCGTAAGCCTGCAGGAGCTCGCGATACTGCGCCGGACGATTCGGGACGGCGACGTCTGCGCGGGCACAGGGCAGGCCGCGCAGACTGTCCCGAACGCCGCGCCAGCCGGCCGCGTCAGCGCGGGAATCGAGACCGGCGACGTCGGCCACGAAGCCAACGCGAAAAATCTGGCCGCAGACGGGGCCGGCGTTTGGGGAACGCCCAGTAGGTCGTTGGGTGCTGCCGGCGCCAGCTTGAACCAGCAGCAGCAAACAGACGACAAGAATCAGGACGCTGGCGGTCAGGTACCGAAGAGGCGATCGCCGTAGTCGCCCAGTCCCGGCATGATGTACTTCTGGGCGTTCAGCTCGCGATCCCGCGCCGCCGTGAAGATCTGGACGTCCGGATACGCCGCCTCCAGCGCCTGGATCCCCTCGGGAGCTGCCACGACGCACACTAGGCGAACGCTTGCGGGCTGGTATTCCTTCATGATCTCGACGGCTTTGATCGCCGTGCCACCCGTCGCCAGCATCGGGTCGAGGATCATGACGGCTTTGCCGGCGATGTCCGGGGGCAGTTTGACGTAGTAGCGGGAGGCGATGGCTGTCCGTTCGTCACGCTCCAGGCCGATGTAGCCGACGGTCACGTGGGGCAGCAGCTCGAGCACCGGGCCGACCAACCCCAGACCGGCCCGCAGGATGGGCACCGCGACCACCCGGTCGCCGATCGCATAGCCGTTGGTCTCTTCCAGTGGCGTCTGGATGCGATACGTCCGGGTGCGCAGGTCGCGGGTCGCCTCGTAGAGCAGCAGCGTGATGATCTTGTCCGAGGCTTCGCGGAACTCGTCCGGGGTCGTCTCCCGGTCGCGCAGCCGGGTCAGGTAATGCGCGACCAGTGGGTGCTCGACCAGGTGGAGGGTCACGAGGCCCCCTCCCTGAGCTTTTTTACGCCCCCACCCTGACCCTGGCTAGGGGGAGGGAAAAGTGACTCTGGGAGTGTGGCGAGACCGGGCTCAGCCATGCGGCCCTCGGCGAGCAGCTTCTTGACGCGGGTGATGTTCGAGGCCGACCAGTTGCTGCCGGGGCGCCGGGGCGTGAAGCGGCAGGCGTAGGTCGCATCGTCGATCGACTTGGTCAGGCCGTCGATCCAACCGTAGGCGAGCCCTTCCACGACAGACTCTTCATAACTGATCCCCGACTTGCCGGAAGCCTTCTTGTAATAGACCACCCAGATATCTTTGGTATCGGCGTGATGCTTCGCCAGCCAGCGGCGCCACTCGAGGCTGTTGCGGACCGTCAGCGTCTTGCCGATGTCCACGCTCAGGCCTTCAGTAGCGTCATTTGCTGGACGGCACCGAGCGCCACTCGGAACATCGGCGTGAGGTCGAGCGCCGCGACCCGAGCCGGGTCGATCGTCTCTTCGCCGGGCTCATTGACCACGGTGAGGACCGACCCGCCCCGAAGGCCTCGCAGCGCGCAGATGACGAAAATCGTCGACGTCTCCATGTCGTTGGCCAGCACGTTCGCCCTGCTCCAGACCTGCAGCGCGAGCTCCAGGTCTTCACGGCGAGGCATGCGGGCGGCATGTAAGTCCGTGTAGAGCGCGTCGTGGCTCCGGACGATCCCGGCATGCGCGACCTGGTTCGCCGCGCGGGCGGCGGCCAGCATCGCCGTCGCGAGCTCGAGGTCGGCGACGGCTGGGTAGCTCAATGGCGCGTAGCTCGGGGTCGTGCCTTCGTCCCGGACGGCCGCGGTCGCGATCACGAGGTCAGAAAAATGCACGCCCTTCTGGATCGATCCGGTGGTGCCAACCCGGATGAACGTTTTGGCACCGATGGCGGCCAGCTCTTCGACGGCGATGGCCGTCGAGGGTGAGCCGATCCCCGTCGAGCAGACGGACACCATCCGACCGGCGAGTTCGCCCGTGTAGGTGGTGTACTCGCGAT
Organism: Chloroflexota bacterium; assembly: GCA_034666565.1. GTDB lineage: Bacteria > Chloroflexota > Dormibacteria > CF-121 > CF-121 > CF-13. The sequence goes on along the minus strand of JAXDLN010000119.1, from coordinate 21,439 downwards.
TTCGCGCAATCAGTCGTGGCCGATCGAGCAGCCTGGCAATCGGCTCGACCCGGCCGGGATCGCCGGGAAGTAAGACGACCTCGCCGATGTCTCCCGCTTTCGCGCGGATGTGGTATTGCAACTCCCCCATGGCCGAGGTGAGTGTACTCGGTGCTCGGGCCCCCACCCCGCCCTTGCCGAGAGCGGGAGGGAAATTTGGCTTATTGGCTCCAGGCGTCGCTGCTGATTGTGAAGGTTTCGCCCATGAAGAGCCGAAGCAGCGGCGACGTGACAGGCTGGTGGTAGGTGATGGTCACGTGGATCGGCACATTCTTGCTGCGATTCAGGAGGGTCGGCGAGACCGAGACGCTCAATTGGTCGGGATTCAGGTCGCCGACGTTGTCGAGTATCGTGCGGCATAAGGACGCGTCGGCGTAGCCCTGCGGGTGGGCGAGCCCACCGGTGACCGCCCAGCATGGGGTCGTACTCCCGGCGGCCGCTTCCAGGCTGCTGCCCGCGACAAAGGCGGCTTCCTGAGCGGCGTGGTTGACCTTGGCCGCGCTCAGCGCCAGGCCCAGGAACTGGACGCTCATGATGCCAAGCGCAAACACAAACGCCAGCACCATGGCGAATTCGGCGCCAACCTGACCGCGCGAAGCCCGATGCACGAGCTCAGCATCGGACGACGGCCTTGCCGGATGCGTTACGCGTCGAGGCGTTCGATACCCGAAGCCGTGACGCGCCGCAGCAGTAGCGCTCGGGGCTGCGCCTGGCCGGCGACCGTAAAGGCGGCCGCAACCCGGTCCGTAACGTTGCGCGCAGCCTCGGCCGAGCGGGCGTGGATCACGGCCAGAAGATCGCCGGCCTTGACCGCGTCGCCGATTTTCTTTTCGAGCACGACGCCGACGGCCAGATCGATGGTCGCGTCTTTGCGATCGCGCCCCGCTCCCAGGGCCTTGCCGGCGAGGGCGATCTCGAGCGCATCGGCTCGCGCGACGTAACCATCCTTGATGGCCGGGACGGGGTGCTGCACGGGCGCCGTTGGCAGGCGACCGGGATCGTCGATCACGCCAGGGTCGCCGTGTTGCGCAACGATGAGTTCCGCAAACTTGCGTAACGCGGAACCATCGGTGAGAAGCCGGCGCAGATCGACCGGGGCATGGCCGGCGAGCCGCAGCATCTCGGCGCCCATCCGAAGCGAGAGCGCCTCGAGGTCGGCGGGACCATGACCGGCGAGCGTCTCGATCGCTTCCTTGACTTCAAGGGCATTCCCGACGGCGCGACCCAGCGGCTGCTCCATGTCGGTGATGTAGGCGACCGTCTCACGCCCGGCGTGCGTGCCGATGCGGACGAGGGCCCGGGCAAGCGCCTCAGCCTCGGGAATGCTGGCGATGAAGGCGCCGCGCCCGCACTTGACGTCGAGCAAGATCGCGTCGGCGCCGGCGGCCAGCTTCTTGCTCATCACGCTGCTCGCGATCAGCGGCACGGAATCGACGGTGGCGGTGGCGTCGCGCAAGGCATAAAAGACCTTGTCCGCGGGGACCATGTCAGACGTCTGTCCGGCGATGGCGATGCCGATGCGGCGAACCTGGGCCATGAACTGATCGATGGATAGATCGACCTGGAAACCGGCGATGGCTTCGAGCTTGTCGAGCGTGCCGCCGCTGTGGCCCAGCGCCCGGCCGGATAGCTTGGCGACCGGCACACCGGCGGCCGCGACCAGGGGCGCAACGATTAGCGTCGCTTTGTCGCCGACGCCGCCAGTCGAGTGCTTGTCGACTTTGCGCCCGGGAATCGACGACAGGTCGAGCTGCCGGCCACTCGCCGCCATCGCCAACGTCAGCGCCGTCGTTTCGGCATCGGTCATGCCGCGGAGGCGAACCGCCATCAGCCAGGCAGCCAATTGATAGTCAGGAATGGTCCCGTCGGTCGCGCCCCGGACCAGAAACTGGATGCCGGCGTCATTGTGCGCCTGGCCATCGCGCTTCTCGCGAATCAGGTCGAGCGCGGTCACGCTCGAAGTGTAATTTGGCCGGATGTGGCTGAAGCTGATCGGCCTGGTGGTGCCGCTTGGCCTGGACACGTTTGCTGTCGCCGCGGCGCTCGGCATGGCGGGCTTGAACCCGCGTGACCGGACCCGGGTCAGCCTGATCTTCACGGCCTTCGAGGCGGGCATGCCGCTGGTCGGCTTCTTGGCGGGAAACCTCGCCGGCCAGGCCGTCGGGAGTGCCGCCGATTACCTGGCGATCGCGATCCTGATCGGCCTGGGGCTCTTCATGCTGCGTCCCCAGGAGGACGGCGATGAGAAGTCGCTGAGCCTGCTGGCACGCACCCGAGGGCTGGCGGCGCTTGGCCTCGGCCTCAGCATCAGCATCGACGAGCTGGCCATCGGTTTCACCATCGGCCTGCTGCACTTTCCGGTTCTCGTCATTGTGGTCCTGATCGGCGTCCAGGCGTTCATCGTGACCCAGCTTGGGATCCGGCTCGGGCAGCGAATTGGTGAACGCATCCGGGAAGGCGCTGAGCGAGTGGCTGGCGTTGCTCTCGCCGCCCTTGGGCTGATCCTGCTCGTCGAGAAGCTGATATGAGCCGCCGAGCTATTTGACCAAGTAGGAGTTCACGCCGGGGGCAGGAGCAAATTTGGAGTTGAACTGGACGAGCAGCGCCGGGTGCCCGGGAGTAAACCCGGGGCAGCCCGGGGTCCCCATGCTGTTCCCCAGGACGTTCCCGCCGTTCAGTTGGAGGAAGGCGCCGATGAACTCACCATTGATCGCGTACTGGCCGCTCGAGTTGCTATCGGTGGCTGAGGTGTTGTGCGGACCGGCTGCAACGCCTGTCAAGGTCATTGATCCCGACGGATCGGCGTCAAAGACCGTCCCCCAGACCTGGAAGCGCGGAACGCTGGAAGAGCTGGCGGCGAACGTCTCCGTCCATACCGAGCCGTTGTTGCCGTTCGTGCTGGTGATATAGAAGGCGATGTTGGTGCTGCCGGTCGGGACGAAGTGGGGGGCGACGAAGAAGACGCTTCCATCATTGGGCAGACTCGAGTTGTTCGCTGAGAAGTCCCCTCCCTGGTCAAAGATGAACTCGACCCCGTTCGTGCCATCCGATGCCGGCGGCAGGTCGCTCGCGCCAATGGACGGCGACCCTACGAAGTGGGGAAGACCATTCGAGGTGTTCGAGACGTAACCACCGGTGATCGTCATATCCGCCCCCGATGTGAAGTAGTACACGCCGTTGAGGAAGACGTAGACGCTGTTGTTGTTGTTATCCCCCGGAGCTGGGATGACGATCGACGAGGTGTACCGTCCCGGTGTGAACACGTACACCCACTTCGAGGTGCTCGAGTTCGTAATGGTCACGCCGTTGACGACTTGCGAGGTCGACGGTGGGATCTTCGCTTTGTTTGTCGGGTTGACCACGGTCGTTATCAAGGAGGTATCGGGCGCTAGGTAGTCGGGCTTGGCGTCAAGTCCCGTCCCGAAATTGACGGGGCTACGCCAGAAGGAGAAGAGCGCGTGATTGTCGCTGGCGGCGTTGACGGTCAGGTCGCCATTTACGTTGAGGGACACCTGAGTCGGGTTCGGAACGTGAAACTTCGAATTGCTGACCGTGAGGCCCTGGATGCTCGCCTGGCAGACGTCGGTGCCGTCAAAGCCGTCGTCGATTTGCGCATAGCCGTTCTGGTCGTTCTGGATGGTGTTGCCGCTACCGCCGCTGGTGTAGGCGAACAGGGCGTACGTCTTGGCGTTGGTGCCGGCCTCTGCCGTGGCCGTAGCCACGATCGCGATCTGGCGGAAGCCGAGCACCTGGACGAAGGTGGCGGTCGCGTTGACGCTGACCGTGACCTCGACCTGTTTATTGCTATAACCGGTCGGGGCCACGGCGGTGATGGTGTACCCGCCCTGAGTGTCGGTCACGGTGTGATTGATCGGAGCGGTATAGAAGGACGAGTTCGGATCATTGTTGGACGGGTTCTGATTGAAGACCGCAAAGGTGTCGTCCAGCGCGTAGTAGAGGGCGTAGTTCGGTTGCCCATTCGGGTTGGCCACCGTACCCACCAGGCTCTGGGCCCCGGCGAGTGCGCCCGAGTCGACCGCATCCTGCATTAGCCGGCGCTGGAAGTAGAGGCGCCCGGCATCGATCGCCAGCGCGAGCATTCCGCAGATGGCGACCATGGCCAGCGCCATAATGACAATGGCCTGTCCCGATCGGGGGCGCCGCACTCGGGTGATCACGTCAGTACTCCGCCCGCATCGATGACCCCGCCGTCATGATGAAACCCGTGCCGGTTAGTTCCGAGATCATGGCGGTCATCGGCGCAAACAGGTAGGTCACCCGCACGGTAACTTGCGGATTGCCCGGGGTTCGGTTCGGCGAGATCCAGATGTACCCGGAGTTGGGTGCCATTCCCGAGTACGACGGAGAGGTGCACGGTGTCGGGTTGGACAGGCAGGGGTCCTCCCTGAGCACCATGCCGCCGCCGCCGATCTTTGCCAGGGTGGCATTGATGATCACGCTATCGGGCGGCGTGCTCGCGTAGTTACTGCGGAGTACGAGTTGCCGGGCGCCCTCGTGGGCAGCCTCAGCGATGTTGATATAGACGGAGATCGCCCGCCCGAAGTCGAAAATGCCCATCACCAGTAGGAACAGCAGAGAGGCGAGCAGGGCGAACTCAACCATGGCCTGCCCCCGCGACTTGCGCCGGCGCTCCATCCGATCCATCAGTAGTTCGTCCTCATTTGCACCGACACATTCATGTGGACTGGGTTGCCCACGAGCTGCTGCATGAGCGGCGTGTAGAGCTGAAAGTCGAACTTGACGTTGACCGTCACGTAGTAGTTCTGGTCTGCCGCGCCGCCCGACACCCACTTGTCCACTCGGTTGCTGCTATCGGGGCAGCTGGCCGTGGAGATGGTCGAGTCGTGGGGCGGACAAATCGTGATCGATTGCGGTGCGATGGCGCTGTAGTTCAGCTCGTGGTAGACGGCGGTGATGATGTTCGCATCCGTCTGCACGGGGCATGTGGCGTAGGCGTTTGAGGTGGAGCAGCTTGGGTTTTGCGGCCCCGTATAGATGTTGAGGATGGCAACCCGGGCGCCCTCCCGGGCGGCGTTGGTGATCGAGACCTGGAAGTAGTAACCGCGCCCAAAGTCGACCAGGCCGAAGGTAAGGAAGGCCAGGATGGGCAAGACCATCGCCATCTCGACAAGCGACTGCCCGGCGCGGCCACGCCAGCGGTTGGTTTTCATCAATTCGTTACCTGAGTGCGGGTCCCTTTGGTGGCCCACGCCCCTACTGCAGATAACGCAAACGGTAAGGGTGCTGAGCTTCAAATCGAGACACGGCTCGTTACAGGTCCCGTTACGACTTGTGCGAGGGGCCGTCGCGGCGGCATGAAGGACAAAACGAGCGGGCGTTTGGGAACGAATGTTCCGTATTGCGGCTTTGTCGCCAGGCGGCTAACGTTCCCCCTGCGACCTGTCAGAAAGCCAGTTAGAGAAGGAAACGACTCTAATAGGTCGCCGACGAGGGAGCCGCAAGGCCCCCACTCTTGGATCGTGAGGTCCGAGGGCCCGGCCCGAAAGGGCTGGGGAGTCGGTTGCCGCAAGGCGACCGGTTCTGTCGGCGGCGAAGGTTTGGCTCGCAAGGGCTGAGCTGGGCAGCGGGATGAAGGCTCGCTGGGTAACACCGGTGAGTTGTAAACCGTAACGGCAGGTCGCAAATTTTTTTCCCGGACCCGGCCCTCGCCGACGGTGGTCTAGTCTCGCGGAATGGCGGATATGGCCGAGAAGGCTGCCCAGGTCGAGCTGGGGATGGTCCTGCTGGGCCGAGCCAAGAACCCGGAAGCGATCGCGTCGGCGGTCAGCATGCTGGGCGAGAGTGCCGATCCACGAATTCGGCAGGTCATCGCGCAAAAGTACGAAACGCTGAACGCCGAGCCACGGCGGCGTGATTCGGGATGCTTCCAGCGGACGGCCCTGGTCCGGGCGCTTCGCGGCCGCGCGACCACGGACGAGATCCCCCTGCTCGAGACGGCCCTGTGGACGCATGAGATCATCGGTCGCTTCGACGCCGCCAGTGAGCTGCGGGCCGCGGCGCTGGTGACGCTGAACGACGTCGATGGTGCGCTGGCGTGCTTCCACGGCGTCCGGCTGCTGAGCGACGCCCACGAGATGTCTGGCGAGCCGGCGGTCACGGCCGCTCGCCTACTGGCGATGCGCGAGCAGCTGCTGCCGCTGTATGCCCTGGTCGCAGCTGGCGGCGGAACGGCCGATGTCCGCGCCGAATGCCTTCGCGGACTCACCGGCCTTCCGGTTTCGCTGGTGACCCACCTGCTCGAGCAGTATCGCGACGAAAAAGACGCCACGGTCATGGTTGGACTCTTCGATCTGCTGCTCGGTCATCCGTCCCGGCCGGCGTTCGGCGGGTTCATCGCAGCGTTTCTCGACCGGACGCCGTCGATCGATCTCTACCGGTTCGTCGTCAATTCCATCGTGGCCAGTCGCGATCCGGCGCTGATCGCCTTGCTCCGCCGGCCCGACGGGCCGGGTGAGAACAGCCCGAAAGGGACGGTGCTCCGCGAGGCGCTCAGGCTCATGGGCTGATTAGGAGAGAAATTCGACGAGGAGCCGGTTGAGGCGATCCGGCTGGTCGAGCGGCACCCAGTGGGAGCCGTCGAACCGCTCGTAGCGCCAGTGACCCTGCACCCGTTGCTCGGATCGCGTCATCGCTTCCTCAGTCAAGTAGAGATCGCCCGCGCTCCAAATGCCGAGCGTGTTCGCCTTGATCATCGGCAGCTGCGGACCGCCGCTGCGGCCGAGCAGCGCCTGGACCGGAAGGTTGGCGCGATACCAGTTGAGTGCCGGCGTCAACGCCCCGGGCTCGGCCAGCGTTTTCACGTAGGCCTCGGTGTCCCTGGCTCCGCCAAGGAACAGACGAAATAAATACCAGTCGTCGCGCTGGATCAACTCCTCGGCGGTGCCTTCGAACAAGAAGAGCAGGCGGTACCAGCCTTTCTGGAACTCCTCGAGCGTCGGCTTCCCCGCGGCGCCGGGAGCGCCGACGGAGATCGCGACCAGGCGATCGACGCGCTCGGGGGCCAGCGCCGCGAGGAGCCAGGCGACCGCGGCACTCCAGTCATGCCCGACGACGTGTGCGCGCTGGACGCCAAGCGCATCCATGATGCCGGTGACATCCCGGACAATCGTGGACAATCGGTACTCGGAAACGGCGTCCGGCTTGCTGCTGCGCCCGCGGCCGCGCATGTCGGGCACGATGGTGCGAAAGCCGCTCTTGGTGAGCGCCGGCACCTGGTGGCGCCAGAGATCGCCGTATCGGGAAAGCCGTGCAGCAGGATGACGGGCGTGCCGGACCCCTGGTCCCGGACGTAGAACTGAAGCCCGTTGGCCTCGATCAACTCGGACACGCCACCCCATCTTAGAATCAACCCGGATGGAGTCCTCCAACTCGGCGACGTTCGAGGGCCTGCTCAAACGAGGCGAGTTGATCGAGTCGGTCTCCGAGATGACGCCGGACTACCTGCGTGAGCTGAAGCACACGCTGATCGTCTCCGGCGACACGGAACTGATCTCTGCGCCGGCCTACTACCTGGCGGCCCGCAAGGCGCCCAGCGTCAACGCCTTCATGACCGGCATCGCCATCATCCAGGACGAGCTGGCCCACGCGCACATCGCCTATCACATCCTCGAGGAGCTGGGCGAGAGCCAGGAGGCGCTGATCTTCAAGCGCGATCCCAAGGCGTTTCGGTATCCCTATGCCTTCGATGTGCCGCTGGAAAGCTGGACCGAGCTGGTGGTGGCGAACGCGATGTACGACCAGGCCGGCTTTTGCCTGCTGGGCGACATTCATGAGCAGTGCTCTTACGGACCCTGGAAGCGCGGCCTCGTGAAGGTCATGGCCGAGGAGAACTTTCACCTGCGCAACGGTCGCAACTGGAGCAAGCGCATCAGCCAGGCCGGCGGGGCCGCCAAGGAAGAACTGCAGCGGGCCGTCGACTGGATGTTTCCGCTGACCGTTGAGTGGTTCGGGCTACCGGACAACTTGAAGCAGCACAGCGCCCAGCTCGACTACCGGCTCAAGGGTCTGACCAACGACCAGCTGCGGCAGCAGTGGCTCGCCACCGTCGTCCCGTTCATGACATCGATCGGCGTCCAGGTCCCGGCGCACCAGGAAGGCAGCCATTACGTACTCGATTACCCCTTCCCGAGTACGTTTGACGCCGAGGAAAAGCGCTGGGATTTCAAAGATCCGTGCACCTGGGATGACGTACTGACGCGCTGGCGGGCACGCGGCCCCCGCAACGCGGAGATGGTCGCCCTCTTCCAGGAGAGCTTCAGCAAATTCCGGGTAAAGGCATGAGCCCCCACCCTGCCCTCCCCCGCGAGCGGGGGAGGGAGATTTCCGAGAAGGGGAGGGAAACCTCGTCGGAAATGCGGGTCTGGTCGGCGCTCGCCGAAATCAACGACCCGGAAATGCCGATCAACCTGGTGGACCTCGGCGTCGTCTACGGCGTTGCGCTAGAGGATCGAACGGTTCGCGTGCGGCTGACCTTCACGGCGATGGGTTGCCCCGCGAGCGACATGATCATCGCCGACATCAGGGAGCGGTTGCTGGCCGAGCCCGGTATCGATGACGTCGCGATCGATGTCGTCTGGGACCCTCCGTGGTCATCCGCGCGGATGACCCCCGACGGACGCGACGCGCTGCGCGCCTGGGGGCTTTCGGTCTGATGGGGTTCGTGCGCGTTCACGACGACGTCCAGGAGTACGAGGTCTTCGCGCGCAAGACCAGACTGGAACCGTTGCGGCAGGTCGGCGCCGTCGTCGCACCCGACGACGAGCTGGCGATGGCCTACGCGCGCGCGACCTATGACGAGGAGCGCTGGGTCGAGATGATGATCGTGCCGAAGGCCGCCGTCATCCAGCTCTGGGCGCCGGGCGAGGCCGAAGCCTGAGCCTCTACTCGCTGGTCAAGAGCCTCGCCGATAACAAGCAGCTGCTCGGTATGCGCTATGCGGAGTGGTGCATCGCTGCGCCCACGCTGGAGGCCGATATCGCGGCGGCCGCCATGGGACTCGACGACATCGGGCACAGTCGCGTACTGTACGGGTCGCTGCGCGAGCTCGGTACGCCTGACGTCCCGGACGAACCCGGCAGCTACGCGAACGTGCCCTACCTCGATCGGCCCTGGACGGAGTGGACGGCCTTCGTCGCCGCCAACGGCGTGCTGGACAGCGCGTTCACGCTCATGATCGAGGCCCTCGCCGGCGGCGACGTCGAGGTGCTGCGCAGCCGTCTCAAGAAGATGCTTCAGGAAGAGCGCTACCACGCCATGCATGGCCGCAGCTGGATGCGCGAATCGCCGGCCACCGCCGCCGCCGAGCAGGCGCGTCGTGACGCCACGGTGTGGATCGGGCCCGAGGGTGGCGACGTCGACGAGCTGCATCAAAAAGGGACCCTGAGCCTGGGCGTCCGCGAGATCCGTCGCCGTCTCGACGAGCAAGTGGGCGCTGCGCCCGCATCGCCCTCCATCGACTGGAAGGCGTGGGACCCAATCCGCCGGCGTATCACTCCAGGCGGTATCGACGAACTGACGCTCGGGATGCTGCAGGGCCTCGCCGAAAAGAGGTACATGCCGGCCGGTGCCTGAGCAGCAAAACGCCCCCACCCTGCCCTCCCCTGCAAGCGGGGGAGGGGAAGATGCCCGGACGTGTCCGTTCTGTCGATCGACGGACACCGAGGTCATCTCGCTGTTTGGCAGCCAGGTGATGACGATGCAGTGCAAGTGCCGAGCCTGCGGAAATTTCTTCGAGGCCAGTAAGTACTGATGCCGCCGCCGAGCTCACGCCGCGTGCAGTCCATGGTCCGCATGACGATGGCGGATATGGCGGAGCTCGCCGATGAGCGACCGGGAAGCTTTCGGCTCGAGAACGCCGATACCGACCTGGCGCCGCCGGCGCACGCGATCCAGGCGACCCGGGACGCGGTTGGCGTCGACCGGTACAACAGTTATCTGCCGCTGCACGGCTTGCCCGAATTGCGGCAAGCCATCAGCGATCGTTATCGCGCCGACCTCGGCCTGCGCTACGACCCCGACGGCGAAGTCGTCGTGACCTGCGGAGTCGGCGAGGCGATGCTGGACGTGCTGCTGAGTTACGTCAACGAGGGCGACCGGGTGCTGATGACCAACCCGACGTACAACGGGATGGCGCAGCGGGTGCGCCTGGCCGGCGGCGTGCAGGTGTTCACCAACCAGGTCGAGGCGAAGGGCTGGCATCTCGATCGGTCGGAGCTTCGGCGAGTGGCGAAGGGCTGCAAAGTAATTTTTTACGGCTCGCCATCGATGCCGACCGGCGTGGTCTTCGGTCGCGAGGAGACGGAAGCTCTCGCCGAGGCCGCGGTGGAGAATGACGCACTCGTCATCTTCAACGGCGCGGTCGATAAGGTCCTCTATGACGGGAAGACCGTGATCAATCCCGCGACGCTGCCAGGCCTTCGGGAGCGGACCATCACGGTTGGATGCGTGACGAAGAACTACAACATGGTGGGCTGGCGGATCGGCTGGGCGGTTGGCCCGCGTGAATTGCTGCAGCCGGTGCACGACGTCCACATCTTCAACGGGATCATGGCGAGCGGGTACTCGGAGGCGGGAGCCGCCGCGGCGCTCTCCGGTCCCCAGGACTACGTTTCGGCGTCCGTGCAGACTTACCAGCGGCGGCGCAACGCGCTCATCGCTCGGCTGCGAACGATCGAGGGAATGCGACTGGTCGCTCCCGACGGTGGCTACTTCTTCATCGCGAACATCGAGGCATTTGGGGTCGCCGCCGGTGACTTTTGCCGTCGCCTGCTCCAGGAAGAAGACGTAGCGATCACGCCAATGAACGCCTGGGGGTCAGACGACTTCGGCGATCATCATGTCCGCTTTATCTTCACGAACGAGCCGGAGGATCGACTCGTCGAGGCGGCGAACCGGATCGCGACCTTTGTCGACCGGCGCTATCGTCGTGGCTGACGAGCGCACCTTCAGCTGCTTTTCGGTCGGCAGCATCGCCGGGACCTACGAGGAGATCTACGTCCCGCGGATCTTCATTCCGTGGGCGAGGCTGCTACTCGAGCGCGCAGCCCTGCGACCGGGCGAAGCCGTCCTCGACATCGCGACCGGCCCGGGAACCGTCGCGCGGATCGCGGCCGAACAAGTCGGCCCACAGGGCCGCGTGGTTGGCGCCGATTTCAGCGAGGCAATGATCGCGATCGCGAGACCAAAGGCTCCGCCAGCGCGAGCGGCGACGGTCGAGTACGTGGTTTCGCCGGCCGCGCCGCTGGCGGTCGAGGACGCGGTCTTCGACGTCGTCACCTGCCAGCAGGGCCTGCAGTTTTTCCCCGACCGCGCCGCCGCGGTTCGAGAGATGTACCGCGCGCTCAAGTCGGTCGGCCGGGTCGTGGCGGCGGTGTGGCGCGAGATCGCGCTGCAGCCGAGCTTCGCGGCGCTGGACGCCGCGCTCCGCGAGTGCCTGCCGGCGGATCAGGTCGAGCCCTACGGCGCACCGTTCCGCTGGCCGTCGGCTGCAGCCCTCAAGTCTGTCTTCGCGGACGAGGGGTTCACGGGCGTGTCGGTTATCGAGCTGCATCATCCGCTGACCTACGAAGGCGGCGTCGCGCAGGTGATCGCGACACTCGCCGCCTCGCCGATCGCCGGCACCATTGCCGGACTCGACGCGAGCACGGCTGCCCGGCTGCGAAGCGCCGCGGCGCGGCACCTGGCGCCGCTCGTTGCGGATGGCCGGGTGCGGACCGAAATGGTCTCGAACCTCCTCACGGCGAGGAAGCCCAACCGGTCCTGACCCGCCGCCGACGATCATCTGTTTGCGAACCGCAGTTTGGAGTTGCGGCTGTGTTCCCTGCCCTTTACGCTACGCCCGCGACCTGTCAGAAAGCCAGCCGATGAAGGAAACGACATCGGTAGGCTCCCGAAGACCGAGTCCGCAAGGGTTCGGCTAGTACGGAGCGAAGGTCCTTCCGGAAACGGCTGGACTGGGCGGCGGTAAGGGCTCGTTGGGTCACACCGGCGGGTTATCAACCGTAACGACGGGTCGCTTCACTTTTCTACAGGTTCTGCCGGCTTTGCCTTCCCGAGTCCGGCAGACCTGTGGGCCGAGCCCTCCACTCGCTCCATGCTCCGTGCCCTGGGGCCAGACAACCTGTTGCTGTCAGGTTTCCTGTTAACGGCGGTACCAAGCTCGCCCCCGGAATTCTGCCCAATTCGTGTCTCTTGTTTTCGGAAACTTAATGGGCTATCGTCAAAGCGGCACCTTGCGGGGCTAGTTCGACCTCGCGAGATTCACGGGGAGGAGATGCAGTGAAAGCACGACGCCTACTTGTCTTATCGATTCCGTTCGTCCTTGTCGTCGCCTACGCCGGCTCGCCGGCTTCGGCCAGCCTGGGACCAGGGGTGGGCAACTTGCCTCAGGGAACGCAGACCAACCAGGCTTACAAGAACAGTTATTGGGCCAACGGCGTCACGAACGTGTTCGCCACGACGCAGCGCACGAGCTGCTACACGCCAGAGGTGCAGTACGGGGCGAACGCCGGCCCGAACGACGGCTACAGTGGTGAGACCGCATGCGGCACGGCGGCGACCACTGGCGAAAACCAGGGGCCGTACGCCCAGCAGGCCGGCAGCAACCCGCCCTACGGGGTCGGACCATCTGACCTGGTCAAGGATCACTCCGAATCCGACATTCGGGTCGATCCGACCAATGCGAACCACCTGATCGGCTCCGTCAAGTGGATCGTCAGCGCCGAGGGGTACAACCATTTGCTCGGCTTCTACGAATCCTGGGACGGCGGCCAGACGTGGCCGGTACAGGGTCACATCCCGGGCTACGAAGGCTTCACGGACAACACGGACCCGGTCGGTGCCTTCGACACCTACGGCAACTACTACGAACTGCTCCTGCCCTACCAGTTCTACTACGACAGCAGCGGTGGACATAACTACCAGACCAATCCGAACAAGGAGCCGAATCCCACGGTGCCGGCGGAGGCCATTAGCATCGCCGTGCATCCGGCCCATCCGGTCGCCGGTGTCCCGCTGTCACAGAGTTGGATCACGACTCACAATGGTGCCCTGGACTACGTTGCGCCCTACCCGGTCAAGGGCCAGGAGCCGGACAAGCAATGGATCACGATTGACACCAACCCGACGAGTCCCTTCAAAAACACGATCTACGCGATGTGGGCTGTGTTCGATGGCATCAACAGCAAGCCATTTGTCTCCACGGCAAAGGCGCTTCCGGATGGCACCCATACGGACTGGTCGACCCCAGTGCTCCTGCCGACCGTGAACAACACAGCGAGCGACACCTATCTGCTGCCGCACGTGGCGCCCGACGGGACGGCGTACACGTCGATTACGAACTTCCCCGCAAAGCACGGGTATTGCTGCATCACGGTTTCGGCCATTAGGTCGGCCGATGGTGGCAAGACATGGGCGTTCCTTTCGACGGCCGTGTCGAACATCCCGGTGCCATCCTTTGTCGGTGGCTACGCCAACACGACGTTTACCGACGGCATCGACAACACCTTCGCGGTCGGCCTGACCAAGATCAACGGCAAATACCCGCTGTACATCGCCTACAACGATGACAGTGCAGGCGTGTCGAACATCATGCTGACCGCCTCCTATGACGGTGGCACGAGCTGGACCAGCCCGATCCAGGTGAACGACAACGCCTCGCCAGTGGACGAATTTCAGCCGAACCTGGCAGCAGCCGCCAACGGCACAGTCAGCGTCAACTTCTACGACCGCAGGCTCTCCTGCCCAATGGGCGGCTCTGAAGCAATCGGCGCCGGTCTCGCGCTCGACACCTCAAACCCGAACTACACCGGCAGTCTCCCGCCGTATGGCGCGAGCAACTATTGCGTCAACACCAGCATCCAGTTCTACAGCGCCGACCTGTCGCTGATCAGCGGACATCAACACAACGTCCGGCTGAGCCAGCATACCTGGGACCCACAACTCAACTCGCCGATCCGGTTCTGCGTTTGCCAGCCGAATGCCACCTTCATCGGCGACTATTTTGGCAATGTGGCTGCAGGCGGAACTGACTACACGACCTCGGTGAGCACCTTCAACGATGGTTGGAACCCATTCAATCGACAGCAACAGGTGGTCGCGAGTATCGCGGTCCCCTAACAACGCATTCGACGCCGGGGAGGTGCCAACCTCCCCGGTGATATCGCCGGCGAACACGACAAGTAAGCATTTAGGAGGATTGGGGATGCTTCGAACGGTCCAACGGCTGCGTCGCGTCGCATTGATCGTTTGCCTGCTCGTTGGTGGGACAACCGGCGCCGCCGTCAGCGGGGTCGCTGGGAATGGCAACGGTGGCCATGGGAACACGTTGTGGTTATCGTCGGTCACTGCGACCAACTCGGTGGTCAGCTCGCCTACCAGCGGCGGCGGCTACCCGGAGAATCCGCCGGTGGCCGGGGGCTGTGTCGGGCCGAGCCCGAATAACTTCAACGCCAACCATTCGGAGTCCCACGTCACGGTCAAGCCAGGGACCGAACAGCTGGTGGGCGCATCGAAGTTTTTCTTCGACAAGTTCTCGACCATCTACAACTTCTACCTTGGCAGCTACAACATCAACGGAACCAACGGCACCGCCGGTAACAGCATCGTCAAGGGCTACGACTGCTCGACGACGGAAACAACGCCGGGTGTCCTGAATCAGGCCATGCCGCCGAGCTGGACGAATACGACGGATCCCAATGTCGGCTTCGACACACAGGGCCGCGTCTACCAGACCATGCTGCCCTTCAACGCATTCTGGACCAACCTCCACCCGGATGGCGCCATCACGGTCTCCTATAGCGACGACATGGGTGCGCACTGGATCACCGGCAACGGCGGCCAAGCACTGGAACAGGTGCCGAACTCGAGCTCCTTCCAGCTGGGCCACGTCGAGGATAAGCAATGGGTCGCGGTCAATCATTACCCGAACGCCAACCAGTTCGGTAACAAGTTCCAGGATCACGTCTATGCCACCTGGGACATCGTCGACGGGAATGTCGGTAGCACGGTCAAGCTGCGCGCGGCTGTCTCGCGCGACCGCGGGCAGACGTTCTCGAAGGCGACCACGATCGTCTCGGCCTCGGTCGACCAGCTCCGCGACCAGTTCAGCCAGCCGGCGGTCGACCCGGCAGGTGATCTCTACGTCGCGTATACGAACATCGGGACCAAGTCGAATATCGCGGACCTGTACGTCACGCGGTCGACGGACGACGGCCAGACCTTCAGCACTCCGGTCTTCGCCGGCTCGGGCAGGACGATCGGGGTGGCGAGCGGCCGGGTGACGAACACCACCTTCCGGGATGGCATTAACTACGCATTCGCGGTTTCCCAGGACTTCCCGGGACACCTGTACCTGGCCTACAACGACTTCAACGGGACGCAGTACAACACGTTCCTCATCCAGTCGACCAACGGTGGGCAGACCTGGACCACGCCGGTTCCGGTCAATGACGACATCGCGTCCGGCAAGGTGGCGGACCACTTCCAGCCTGCCGTGGCAGCCGGGCCGGGCGGGGCCGTCGCCGTCGCCTTCTACGACCGCCGGGCGGTGTGCCCGAGCGATGCGAGCATCATCCCGCAGGACCGCGGCCGCTCGAACTTCTGCATCGACGTGTCGGTCCAGGCGTACAAGGACGGTGGCGCCGGCGCCGTGGCGGTCGGGCCGAACATCCGCGCATCGAACGCCACCTGGGACCCGCAGCAGCCCGGGTTGCTGGTCAACGCGGACGGCACCACCACCGACCTGCAGCGACTGGGCGGCCTTGGCCAGATGGCCTGTGCGTCGCACAACGATCCGTGCCGGCTCGCGTTTATCGGCGACTATTTCGGGCTGGCGATTTCGGCCGGCAACATCTATACACTGTCCGTCTCGACGCACTTTCCATCGAATGTCAAGGCTGATGACGGCTCAACGCTCTATTACCAGCAGCAAGTGCTGGGAACGATCAGCCGCTCGGCCGCCGGGATTTAGACGTTCGTTCCTCGAAGAGAGAGGCCGGCTCACGACGCTCGGCCTCTCTTTTTCGGATAGGGACCCGTACAATGCTGGCCATGCGAGACGGCGATGGCCAGGGCGCTGGCCCTCGGATTCCTGGTCGGCTTCCCGATCGCGGTGTCGCCGGGACCGATCTTTTTCCTGGTCCTTCGGCGCACGCTCGCCCGCGGCTGGCGTAGCGGCTTCGTCTCCGGTCTGGGCGTCGCGACCGGCGACGCCACCTACGCCGCGCTGGCCGCCTTCGGCGTCGCAGCCGTCACGACGATTCTGCTCGCAGAACGACGCTGGATTGGATTGGCGGGTGGGGTCGCCATCGCGTTGATTGGGACGCTTGCGCTGAAACGCCCCCTCCCTGACCCTCCCCCAGAGGGGGAGGGAAATATGGAAAGGGGAAATCTGCAAGGCGGGAAGGAATTCGTCTCGATGGTGGTGCTGACGCTGAGCAATCCATCGACGATCCTGTCATTCACCGCCGTCTTCGCCGGGCTGGATCTCCACGTCACGGGCGGGTGGGGACCGGCGCTGGCGCTGGTGGTGGGTGTATGGCTCGGGTCGCTGGCCTGGTGGCTCGTCCTGACCGGCGTAGCGAGCCGGGTACGCGAGCGGCTGACGCCGTCGATCATTCGCGGGTTCGGCCTGGCCTCCGGCATCGCCCTCATCGGGTTCGGCGTGATCGCGATCGGGGCGGCGCTGAGGGGCTAGCTTCTGAGCTCGGTCGGAATGATCGTGCGCTTGACCAGCTCGGTGCCGCGGAGCACCTGCGCCTCGGCCGGAATGCCGACCGGCCAGTCGGTGAGGAAGTGCTGGAGGTCGTCCACGCCTTTCATCGAGTGATTCGCCAGGCCGACGAGGACATCTTCCTTCTGGAGCCCGGCACTCTGGGCCGGCCCATTCGGGTCGAGCCGGGCAATCCGCACACCGCTGTCCTGGTCGAGTTGGTAGTAGCGGTTGACGCGGCGGTGGATCGGCCAGGTCTCACCGGTGATGCCGAGGTAGGAGCGAATCACCCGGCCGTCCCGGATCAGCAGGGAGGCGACACGCTGGGCGGTGTTGCTCGGCACCGCGAAACAGATGCCCTGCGCCATGGCGATGATGGCAGTGTTGATGCCGACCACCTGGCCGCGCGTGTCGACCAGCGGGCCACCGGAATTTCCCGGGTTGAGCGCGGCATCCGTCTGGATGATGTTCTCGATGGTGCGGCCGCTCTGCGAGCGCATGGTGCGGCCAACGGCGCTGACGACGCCGGTCGTAACCGTCGACTGAAAGCCGAACGGATGGCCGATCGCCACCACCAGCTGGCCGACCTGGAGCTGGCCGGAGTCGCCCAGGCGAGCATGAGGCAGGCCGGTCCCCGTCGCCCGCAAGACGGCGAGATCGGTATGGGGATCCTGCCCAACGAGTTCGGCTTTGAGGACGCTGCCGTCACGGAGCGTCAGCTCGTAGGCTTTGACAGCGCTGGCGACGTGGCTGTTGGTGAGGGCGTAGCCATCGGGCGTGATGAGCATCCCTGTCCCCACACCGCTAACGCCGACCACAGCCGGTCCCACCAACTCGACGACCGAGATGACGGCTCGGGAATAGGAATCGAGGAGCTCGACATCGGAAAGCATTTGCTCGGTCGTACCCAGTGGAGGCCGGCTTAAACAACCACCTATGATGGGTCGTCGATGGAGCCACCCGACTTCCTCAAAAGGATCGTCGACTTCAGCCGGTTGATGGAAGGCGAAAACCGGGACAACTACGACGCGCACGACATCGCGCACTGGCGCGCGGTCTATACCGACCTGATCCAGTTCAAGGAAGGCCTCCTGGGCGAGACCTCGGATCACATCCGAAAAGTTCCTGAGTCCCAGAAGGAGCTGGGTGGGGTCGACATCCCATTCCTTCAGGCGGAGATGGAGCGGCTTCGGAGGGGCCTGGCGTTCTGGGAGTCGGCTCAGGCCAAAGGCTAACCGGGCTAGCGGCCGGCGACGTGTAAACGCCAGCCGCCGAGGTCATCCGGCTCGGGATGGTCTTCGAGCTCTTCCTCGGCCGCCTCACGGAGCAGGTCCTCGATGGCGCGCTGGCTCTTGATGAAGGCCGTGACGACCTCGGGGTCGAAGTGCGTCGCCGAGCCTTTGAGAATCTCGGTCTTGGCGTACTCGAAGGTGCGGGCCGCGCGATAGGGCCGGTCGGAGGTCATGGCGTCGAGCGCATCAGCCACCGCCAGGATCCGGGCGCCGAGCGGGATCTCGTCCTCCCGTAGTTGATCGGGATAGCCGTTACCGTCCCAGCGTTCGTGATGATTGCGGATGAGCGCGAGCACCGGGTCGAGAAAGTCGATGCCCTTCAGCATGTCGACCCCGATCACGGGGTGCCGTTGCATGCGGAGCTCCTCCTCGGGCTCGAGCCGTCCCTGCTTGCGCAGGATCGTGTCTTCGATCCCGATCTTGCCGATGTCGTGGAGGACGCTGGCCCGGCGGATGGCACTGACCTCGGTCTCGTCGCAGCCGAGCGCCCTGGCCATGATGACCGCGTACTCCTCGACACGTTGGGTGTGGCCGTGCGTATACGGATCGCGGGCTTCGACCGCCGCCGCCAGCGCTTCGATCGTCATCAGGTAGGTGTCCTGGAGCTGCATCATGGTCACCTTCAACGACGCGCTCTTGTCCTTCAGGCTGCGCGTCATCTGGTTGAAGGAAGCGGTGAGCTCACCAATCTCGTCCCTGGTTGTGACCGGTGCCTGGTGTTCGAGGTCACCAGCGCTCACGAGGCGGGTGGCTTCGACCAGGCGATGCACGGGCCGCGTGATGCGGCGCGCCAGCCAGATGCCGATCGCGAGTGTGAACAGAACCCCGGCGAGAAAGAGCGTGACCAGGATGATGCGCAGCTGGTTGGTATCGGCCAGCAGGCCGGCACTGGAGGCAGTGGTCCCCACGTATCCGAGATTCGCCGAGCGCAGGGTCCACGGCGAGAGGATCTCGGTTCCGGGGCCCCCCGCCGTGCGGGACAACTCGACGACGCTGGCTGGGGTGATGCGGCTACGGGTATTCGCATCGAGCCCGAGGGCCGGCCACTGTGTCGAAGGAAGGCTGGATGACGTGCTCAGCACCTGGCCGTTGACGTCGTAGAAGGTGATGTCGTCGTGCAGGGAGGCCTTGATCGCGGCGGCCCGATCGTCGAGGTAGTCGCCAACCAGGATGGCCCCGAGCAAGGTGCCGGTCGGGCTATGCACCGGCTGCCCGGCGAAGACCGCCGGCCGTGGTGCGGAGGCGACGATGTCGAGCGATGTGGCCCCGCCGCTCAGCATGTTGCTGACGCCCGGCCAGCCGCTCAGGTCATGGTTTTGCGTCACGGTGTCCGCGAGCGCGCCGTGGCCGACCACGCCGACGATCTCATGGCCGGAGGTGTCAATCGCCTCGACGATGACGTTGGGATGAATCGTCAGTGCTCGCTCCAGCCAGGCTGTCAAGGTCGCGGTTTTGTCCCAGCTCTGGCTGAGCCCGGATCCGTTGCCCAGCAGGTGGAGGACCGCCTGCCGCTGGGTATCGCCCGTCACGACCATGGACTGGGTGACGAAGCCATCGTGGACCAGCTGGTTGTCGAAGGCCTCCTGGCTGCGGGCGTTTAGCTCGCCGGTGGCAGTCAGGGTGCCGACCGCGCCGATGGCCAGCGTCAGGGCGGCGAAGGGCAATACGATCTTCAGGGCCAGCCGGTGGCTGAAGCGGGGCATGATGACGCGCGTGTAACGTTCGGGGGGTCGGCGAGCTTGTGCCGGCCTAAACGGGGCTGTCGCCGAAAAACGCCTGCGGGCTGGGGTCCAGGTAGACCCGGTACTCGGGAAAGTCCTCGCCCAGGCGCGGCCCGTCGACCGGGAAGATGTAGTCGAGCTTGACGAAGTAGCCGAGCTGCTGGGCCTGGCTGAGGAAGGTGGTGGCCAGCAGCATGCTGCTGAACGCCGGCGCGCGCCGTGTGCCGGACGGGCCGGTCTGGCTGAGGAGCGGCATGCGCTCGGGGTCGCGGCCTCCCTCGGACTCGACCACGATCACGAAAACGCGCTCAGGTAGCGGCAAACAGTCTCCAGCTGCCGGGCACGCCCTTTAATTGCCGTTCGCCGCGGTCGTCAAAGACCAGTCCCGACCCCGCCACGAGCGAGGGCACGGCACCCGAAACGAGCACCTCACCCGGGCCGGCCAGCGCGGACACCCGTGCCCCGATGTGGACGGCGATGCCACTGAGATCTTCACCGCGAAACTCGATCTCTCCCGTATGCACACCTGCCCGAGCCTGCAGTCCGAACGATCTGACGCCGGTGCAAATGGCCTGGGCGCACCGGATCGCTCGAGCAGGACCGTCGAAGGTGGCGAGGACGCCATCGCCCAGACCGATCGAGTTCACGCGACGGCCTCGGTGAATGGCCAGTTGCTCGAGGATCAGGGCGTCGTGCTGGTCGAGTAGGTCCCTCCATCGGCGATCTCCAAGCTCCGCGGCCCGACTCGTCGAATCCACCAGGTCGGTAAAGAGCACCGTGGACAGCACGCGATCGGCCAAGGGTGCGGTCCTGACCCCGGTGAGAAACTCCTGGATCTCTCCCAGGATCGCAGCTTGATCGCCAAAAAAGATGCCGTGTTCATCGCCCGCGAAGACGCGAAACCTCGCGCCCGGAATGTGCTCCGCCATGTAGCGGCTGGCGGGCAGGTTCTCGTCGCCCTCGCGCACGGTCACTAACGTGGGCACGTGGACCGAGGGGAGGATCGATCGGATATCGGTCGCGTGATCCATCTTGGCCAGCGCGACGGCTGCGCCGGGACTCGCCGCCATGCGCATCATCTTGCTGCGCCAGCGTTGGATGGCGACGTTGCTTTCGCCACCCGGTGACAGCCCGCCGAACGGCCGGCCGCTGATCCAGGCCTCCTCGGTCTCGCGCAGGTCCTGCTCCATCCGCTCGCGGGGGAGCCAGCCCTCCGGAAAATCATCATCCTGGATCGCCCGCGGATAGGTCGCATGGAGCACCAGGGCGCGGACCCTCTCAGGGTAAGTGGCCGCGAAGAGGGTCGCCATCCAGCCACCTTCCGATGAACCGAGGATCGCCGCCTGCGTCGAACCGGCCGACTCCATCACGGCCCGAACGTCGTCGATGCGTTCCTCGGGCGTCGGTAGCAGCGTATCGCTGACCCGGTCCGACATCCCGGTTCCACGCTTGTCAAACAGGATGACCCTGGCAAACGAACCCAGCTGGCTGAGTCCTCGCGCCGCCATCGGCTGTTCCCACCACATCTCGACATGGCTCACGAAGGCGGGAATGATCACGAGATCGAAGGCCCCGCCTCCAAAGACCTGGTAGGCGATGTGGTAGGTGCCGCTCTTCGCGTACCGCGTTTCAGGGAC
>JAXDLN010000118.1:0-4938 GCA_034666565.1 Chloroflexota bacterium | reverse complement strand
TGGCATCGCTGCCCCAGCCAGAACGACGTCCCGTCCCCCACGATGGCTCCGAGCGTGGCGGCGACCAGCAGCAGCCAGGGACTGATGGCGGCCTCGATCGCCAGCGCGCTGATGGCGACGATGAGGGTCGAGCCGGGCACGACGGTGCCGACGATCGGAATAGCCTCCGAGAACGCCAGCAGAAAGACCGCCCAAGCCGCATATTGCGGATGCAGCGAGATGAAGTCGGTGATGGCGGAGAGGTAGGCTGTCATTGATGGGTCTGCCGGGGCGCTCTTGTAGCCCGGATGGAGCGCTTGCGTAATCCGGGGAACGCCGCTCCCGCATTTCGCTGACGCTTCATGCGGGCTACAAGAGCGGGCTACAGGCCCCTGCCTAATCCGGCCTGGCGCCGGAGAATTTCACCACCTTGGCCCATTTCTCGGTCTCTTCGGCGATCAGCTTGCCGAACTCGGCGGGCGGGCCCACCAGCATGGTGCCGCCCAGATCGGCGAGCCGCGCCTTGAGCTTGGGATCGGCCAGACCGGCATTGACGGCGGCGTTGAGCTTGTCGACGATCTCGGCCGGCGTCCCCTTGGGGGCGCCGAGGCCGAACCAGGCGCTCGCCTCGTAGCCCGGCACCGTCTCTGCCACCGTGGGCACGCCCGGCAGCGCATCCGAGCGGGTCGCCGTCGTCACCGCCAGCGGGCGCAGCTTACCGACCTTGAGATACTCGATCGAGGACGGCATGTTGTCGAAAAGCACCTGCACCTGCCCGCCCATCAGATCGGTCAGCGCCGGCGCCGCGCCGCGGTAGGGAACATGCAGCATGTCGACGCCGGTCATCATCTTGAACAGCTCGCCGGAGACATGAACCGAGGTTCCGTTGCCGGATGAGGCCATGTTGACCTTGCCGGGATTGGCTTTGGCATAGGCGATGAACTCGGCCACCGTCTTGGCCGGAACGGAGGGATTGACCTCCATCACGTTCGGCACCCGCATGATGCCGGCCACCGGCACGATGTCGCGGATGAAATTGAACGGCAGCTTTTCGTAGAGCGTCGCGTTGATGCCATTGGCCGGATTGACCAGGAGCAGCGTATAGCCGTCCGGCGCCGCGTTCACGACCACCTCGGTGCCGATATTGTTGCCGGCGCCCGAGCGGTTATCGATGACGAACTGCTGGCCGAGCCGTTCCGACAGATATTGCCCCACCAGGCGGGCCAGGATGTCGACCGTGCCGCCGGCCGGATAGCCCGCGACCACATGCACGGGCCGCGTCGGGTAGTCGAGCGCGCGGGCGGGGCCGATGCCGGCGGCCACGGTCAACGCCAGGCCGATCAGGCAGGTCAGCCCGCCAGACTGTGTGCATTTAACCGACCATTTCATGGCGTTCCTCCCAGATTAGCGCCCGATCGCGCGCCCTCGCGGCGATGATGGATGGTTGTTATGACCCGCCTTTGAGGTCAGGGTACGCGGCCCCCTCGCCCCTGCACAAGGCCATTCTCCTGCGGCACGCGAGCGCCCTGCCGACGTCGTCCGCGGGAAGGCGAGGTCCCGGCATCGGGGCGTCTACGCCCCCTTTCGAGGCTATGCAGCCGTACCCTCTCGAACGCCTGCGGTGTATGGTTCCGGGCTCTGCGGTCGGCAGAGCGGCGTCAACGCGCTTACGGCGACCTGGGCCCCTGGCGAGGCGCTCCTCTTGCCTTCGTGGGCGGATGATCTAGACGATGGGGCCTGAACTCAAGTGCAGCACCCGCGGAACCAACCATGAAAATATTGAGCTTCGGCGTCGCAGCTTTCGGCCTCTTCGCGCTCCTCATGGGCCTCACCAGCGGAGATTTGTGGGAGGTCGGGCTCGGGGTCTCGGCTCTGCTGTGCGCCGTCACCACCTATCTGTCGGCCTGGATTTCGAGCTTTCTCAAGATTTTCGCCGCCATCTTCTCGATCGAGACCATCGTGTTCGGCCTCCTGGTGGTGGTCAACAAGGCCGGGCTCTGGCCCGCCGCCTACGGGGATTACACGCTGCCCAATCCGTTGCCCATCACGGTCGCGGTGTTCTCGATCCTGACCTATGTGCTGGCGCAGGTTCCGGTGGTGCGGCAGATGACCCGTATCGCCGATCTCTACTTCGAGGCGACCGAGCGGGGCCAGGCGCGCATCTGGCCGCTGCCGCGCTATGCGGCGCTGGAACGGCGCATCGCCGTCGCCATGGTGGTGTTCCTGGTGCTGGTCAATCAGGTGCAGGTCGGCATCACGGTGAAGCTCAACTTCTTCAACCGGGACTGGTTCAACGCCATTCAAGGCAAGGACCAAACGGCCTTCTGGCAGCTGCTCCTGCTCGTGTTCCTGCCCTGGGCCTTCACCTACGTGGCGAGTGCGGTGATCGAGTTCGTCGTGCAGCAGATGCTGGTCATCCGCTGGCGGCGCTGGCTCACCGATTACTTTGTCGCGCACTGGCTCGGCGGCCACGCCCATTACCGCATGTCGCTGGCGGGCTCGGAGGCGGACAATCCGGACCAGCGCATCGCCGAGGACGTGAACCGGTTCATCGACGGGGGCACGGAGGGCTACGGCATCTACTCCTATTCGATCCTGCTGATCTCGACCCTGTCCTCCCTGGTCTCGTTCGCGGTCGTGCTCTGGGGCCTGTCGGAAAGCTTCACGCTGCCGGGCACCGATATCCACGTGCCGGGTTTCCTGTTCTGGATCGCGCTGATCTACGCCGCGATCGGAACGGCGATCACGCACCTGATCGGGCGTTCGCTGGTCGGCCTTTATTTCCAGCGCCAGGCCGTGGAGGCGACCTTCCGCTTCTCGCTGGCGCGGCTGCGCGAATACAGCGAGCAGGTCGCGCTTCTGGCCGGCGAGGGCGCCGAGCAGGCCGCGCTCGGAAATCGCTTCGGCGCCATCATCCGCAACTACCTGCAGCTCGTTTTCTGGCGCAAGTGGCTGTTGGCGTTCACGGCGCTGTACGGCCAGATCTCCCCGATCATCCCGTTCATCTTCGCCGCCCCGTTCTACTTCGCGGGCACGATCCAGCTCGGAACCATGACGCAGACCGCCGGCGCGTTTGCGCGGGTTGAAGGCGCCCTCACCTTCTTCATCAACTATTACAACTCCCTCGCCAACTTCAAATCGGTGGTCGACCGGCTGACCTCATTCGCCGGGGCGATCGAGCGGGCCAAGGCGCTGGGCACCGGGGGGCCCGCACGCGCCACGGCAGCGGCGGCCGCGGCGTCGGTCGCGCTCGAAAACATCGAGATCGCGCTGCCGGACGGCCGGCGTATCGTCGAGGCCAAACGGCTTGCATTCGCGGCCGGCGAGAGCGTGCTGCTGGCCGGGCCTTCCGGCTCCGGCAAATCGACGCTGTTTCGCTCGGTCTCCGGCATCTGGCCGTTCGGCGAGGGCCAGATCCGTGTCCCCGATGGCGCGGTCGTGATGGTGGTGCCGCAGAAACCCTACATTCCGATCGGCACGCTGCGCGCCGCCGTGTCCTATCCGGCGGCGCCCGACGCCAATGCAGACGACGACATCTGCAAGGCGCTCACGGATGCACGTATTGGCTTTCTTGCCGACCAGCTCGACCGCGAGGATGTCTGGTCGCAGCGCCTCTCCGGCGGCGAGCAGCAGCGCGTCGCCATCGCCCGCGCGCTGCTCGAGAAGCCCGATTGGCTGTTCATGGACGAATCGACCTCGGCGCTCGACGAGAAGCTCGAGGCCGAGCTCTACCGGATGCTCGAGCAACGCCTGCCCAAGACCACCATCGTCACCATCGGGCATCGCTCGTCGCTCGCGGCGTTCCACGCCCGCCGCCTCGACATGACGGAAAACGGCACCGGCCAGTTCACGCCGCGCGACACCAAGGCGGAGGCGGCGG
The DNA here is from genome assembly GCA_034666565.1 of Chloroflexota bacterium. Lineage (GTDB taxonomy): Bacteria > Chloroflexota > Dormibacteria > CF-121 > CF-121 > CF-13. The sequence continues at coordinate 1,079 of JAXDLN010000118.1, read as the reverse complement.
AGTGAGGAGATTGGTGAGTAGGGAGTAGGGAGTAGGGAGTAGGGAGTAGGGAGTACGGAGTAAGCGGCGGCTTGTGAGGAAATTGTCAAAGTTCAGACCATCCCGCTCGTCCCCGCGCAAGCGGGGACCCAGTCATCTCGTAAGAATGAGCTGAGGTTCCGCTTGTGAGTGAGTGAGTCGCTTGTGCTCTCACGGCACGCCGAGGATGCCGCTTGATCCAGTCATTTTGCGAAAAAAGAACTGGGTTCCCGCCTGCGCGGGAACGAGCGGGTGTTGGTTCTCAGTTGATCCTCGCGCCGCAGGAAATTGAATAGTGAGTAGTGAATAGCAGCAATTAAATTACTCACTACTCACTACTCACTACTCTCCCGTCCCCTAATTCGCCCCGGCCGCCGGATAGACTGCGCGCACCTTCTCCAGGAGCGTGGGCGACAGGCTGCTCACTTGCGCCACCAGCTTCTGCACCTCCTCTCCGGTCATGAGCGAGACGCCGAGCCTGATTTTTTCGGCCTCGGCGAAAAGTTCCGGGTCCTTCATGGTTTCATCGAAGGCGCGGCGCAGCGCGGCGAGACGGTCGGGCGGAACCCCGGGGCTGGTGAAAAAGGCGGTGCCGACCTCGCTCGCATTCATGATGGCGCCGAGTACCTGACGCTCATCGTCGTTGCGGGCGAGCTCGACGGCGGTCGGGACGTCGGGGAGCTCCGGGTGCCGCTTGAGGGCGAACTGCACGATGATGGTGACGGTCTTGTCGCGCAGCCAGTCGGGCTTGGCCACCTTCACGGCCGACCAGGCGGTGGAATGACCTTCGACCTCGCCGCGCTCCATAGCGAGCATGGCTTCGTTGGAGCCCCGATAGCCCATCACCAGCTTGAACCTGGTTCCGACCACGTTGTTCAGGACGGTCGGATAGATCGAGACGGTCGATCCGGCGCCGGTCCCGGACAGGGTCGATTCGATCTTCTGCGCGTCCGCGATGGTCTTCACCGGCGAGGTCTTCCACATCATCACGATATTGATGAGGGAATCGACGCGTCCGAGCCAGTTGAGCTCGGCGGTCTTGAAGCGGACGCCCTGCGAGC
>JAXDLN010000117.1:0-2672 GCA_034666565.1 Chloroflexota bacterium | reverse complement strand
ACCGCCGGCAGGCTGTTGACGCCGGCCCCGGCCATGTTCAGCTGCGTCACCTCGTTGGTGCTGACGAATCCCCCTGAGCCAGGCTCGAAGCGGAACACGACAGCGTTGGCGCTGATGATGGTCGGGTCGCCACCGCCTCCACTGGATCCGGTGTAGCCGCCGGCGCACGAGCCGGAGGTCGGGGTCACGTAAGCGCTGTAGTTGCCGCCACCGTGACCGATCCAGATGCCCGCTGTGAGGTTGGGGCAGGAGTTCGGCAGGCCGCCGGTGCACAGGTCGAAATCCGCGGCCACCTCTTTGCTATGGTCGATTCCGTTGGCGGTGTAGCTGGCTCCTGTTGCGGTGTTGACGGGAGCCACCCCGGTGATGTCATAAAGGCCCTGGTCGAACTCATAGGTTCCATGGTTGATGACGATGTACTGGTAGAAGCCCGGAGCGATCAGGTACGGCTCACCTGCGACGGCGCATGGACCGCTCACCGCTTGGCCGTTGAGGATCAGCGCGCCGCAGGATTTAAGACCCGTGGTGTCGACCGTCGGCTGCCAGTACGCCGGCAGCTGGTACCCGGCCTGGTTGGCGTCGAGCTCGGCGAGTGTCGGCTGCCCCGCTGTCGTGCACGGCGTGGTGAACGAGGCGCCTCCACCGTATTTCTGGCAGTAGACCTTCGTGCTCGCCGGCAGTGCAAACCCGCGCGCTCCGATCACGCTGTTTGGGGCGCACACGGCGCCGTTGTACGGGTCGCACAGGGTGGTGCGGTCCTGGATCACCATGTCGCCGTTCGACTGCAGGGCGGTGAAATCAGACGACGGCGTTGCGTAGAGGCCGTCGTAGCCATAGATCTTGGGACTTGTTCCAGGGCGTGCCCAGAACGTGGGGCAGTTGTTGGTCCCGCCGGTGCACGCGAGCTGAGCTCGGCCGACCGGGTTGGCCTCGTTGAAGCACTGCTGGGTTGCCGGGGTACAGCCGACCTGCGGCTGGTACAGGACGAGAGCGCTCGGTGAGGGCGCGTTGATCGTAGAGCCGGGGAGCGTCGCGTGAGCGCTTGCCCCAACGGTCAGGTAAGCCTTGTTGATCCCGATGACGCTGGCGAACAGCTCCGCGACGCTGGAGGTGATGACTACCTGGACACACGAGTACGCTCCGGCGCCCTGGCACACGGGAGGCACGGGTGAAGCAGGGAGGTTCACCGCCGGCGAGTTGATGGTGACCTTGTTGGTGAACCCGGAGGTCGCATTGCAGGGCAGCCCGACGACATCGAACCACGTCGTGGTGAAGCCGGTGGCGGTCGAATCGCAGGCGTTGCTGTAGAGAGTCGGAAAGCCGTTGTTGGCCGCGAAGTCGTGCGCCGCGATCACGGTGTTGGAGTTGGGCGCAATGGCAACGCTGACGCTGCCGCTAAGCGTCATCTGCTTGGCAGCCGCCAGCGCCGCAAAGTCGGCGGCGTTCTGCGCGTTGCGCTTGACCAGGTAGTCACGGCTGGCGTCGATCGCCAGCCCGGCGATGGCAGCCAGCACGACGAAGCCTGCCGCCGCGATGGGCAGAATCTGCCCGCTCTGGCTGCTCCGCCAGTCGGGGTGAAGAGGATTGAAGCGCTTCATTCTGTCGTCACCACGGAAACGGTCTTGACGATGATGTTGTTGGCCAGGCCCGCGACAAACGGTGTCAGCGGAGTGAAGTGGTACTGGACCTCGACTGCGACGTGCTTGACCGTCTGGCTGATGGCCCTCGGAGTGCTCGTGGTGCAGTTCGTGTCTGGTGGATTGGCCGTTGCGACGGCCGGCCAGATGTATGCGTAACCGACATTAGGTGGCGGCACGGTCGGCTGAAGCGGTCCGCCCGGATTGTTCGGGTCGCTGTTGCCGACCAGCGAGTTCGGGTCCATGCGAACCGGGAATCCCTGGCCGACGAGCTCGACCTCCTGGATGATCGCGCAGTCGCTGTAAAGCGACACCTGCAGTGAAGCGGTGCGTGCGCCGTCGCGAGCTGCCGACGAGATTGCGGCGTAGGCGTACAGCAGTCGCCCGATGTCGATGGCAACGAACATGACAATCAGGAAGAGGGGGGCGACCATGGAAAACTCGACCAGCGCCTGGCTGCGCTGGGAGCGTAACTTCTTCCTTTCGCGAGCGGCCGGATCCGGGGACGCGCTTGGCTCCCGGTCGACGCTATTGGCGAAAATCTTCAATCCCTCTCCCTCGCGTGCCTGAATTTGTCAAGGCTTTGCCCGGACTTATATTCACCTCGATGGGACCTCCTACGGGCCCATCGATCTGAGTAACGAAAAGGGGGGCATTTTCGTGCGCCGAAACGTGCGCGTTACATATCCGTGACAACCTCGAGCTGAGTACCGAAGCTCGACCGACTTCGATGCTTGCCGCTCAACCGTTTCGTCACCTTGCGGCGCAGTCGTGCTTTGCGCAGTTCGAGGCCTTCCGCCTCGTGTGGCATGCGACGCTGAGCAGCCTCGACCACTGCCAGAGCCAGCTGTGGTTCGCGGCGGCGCCACTCAAGCAGGCGCGCCCGTGCCAGCGACACGCGGATGTCCTCTGTCGCGCTCGACTCCATCCAGTCGAGCAGGGTTTCGGCGGTCGTGATCAAGCCGCGGTGCACCAGCCGGCGCGAGATCAGGAGTCCAGCGGTCGCGGAAGCTTCACCGTCGGCAAACGAGGTCG
>JAXDLN010000116.1:0-3028 GCA_034666565.1 Chloroflexota bacterium | reverse complement strand
GTTCGCTTATTGGCAACAGATCCATTATTGGAATTTCGACCGGGGAGCTAGTGAGCATTAGCCAAAGGGCCGCAAATAGCTGAATCGGCGCCGCGGACTTTTGGCCTGCACCCAAGGCAAGCGCTTATCTGTGCGGGCCAACGGGTCGATGTGATTTAGGTAGGCCCGTTAACGCCGGCACACATTCGACGAGGATGTCCTCGACGCCCTCCTGCGAGGCCTCGGTGATCTCTCCGTCCGAGCCCCCTCAGTCCTGAGGTGATGGCCACCGGTGGCGTCTGTTGGGGTGAGAGGCGAACGGGCGTTTGAGGAACAAATTGGGGAACAAACCGAGCGAAACCGAGAAGCACCGGCGGGCGGAAAAGCCAGTCAGATCGACTCTCCGCAGGGTCCTATGGATGGCGGTCCCGCAGCGAGGCGCTGTGGGTACAAGCGCGGTACCAGAACGAGTGGCGATCGCCGCCCCATCGGGCTTACGCTGGCTCGGGGGCGTGAAGTCCAGCTGCGTCGAGTGGCGCTCCTGCGAGCTGGCCGCCGCGGCAATGTTGGGCTTGGACCACTCGCCGAGGGTTGCGGATTCCGGCGCCGCCAATCAGGCCGCCGATGATCACAAGCCCGCCGGCAACCTCGATTCCCAGCCGGAAGGCATCGACCGATGCAGTGTTTGAGCCGGCGGTGATCGTCGCCGCCTCGCGCGGTGGGACGTTCGCGACGGACGGCCGGCCCAGGGTGAGCCGCTTCGCTTCCGCCACCGCCGCTTGACCGGCCGGAGTCAGTGGTCGGCGCGCAACGCTGTGATCCAACGAGGAGCTGAACTGCGCAGCCACCAGAGCGCCGAGTGTGACCGTCGCGATCAGCCCAGCAACGCGTGCGACGGCGTTGTTCACAGCAGACCCGATCCCGGCCTCGCGCTCGGGCACCCCAGCGAGAATTGCGGCGGTGAGCGGCGCGACCGTGATCGAGAGGCCGAGCGAGAACACGAGCATGGCGGGAAGGACCGTCGTCAGATAGCTCACATGCACGCCGACCGTGAGCAGCATGAGCATCCCGGCTCCGGCGATCAGTGGTCCCACACCCATGAACAGGCGCGGGCCGATGCGGTCGGCCAGCGCGCCGAAGCGCGAGGAGAGAGCGAACATGACGATGCTCTCAGGCAGCAGCGCCAACCCGCTCTGTAGCGGCGTGTAGTGCGCAACCTGTTGGAGATACAGGACGAGGAAGAAAAAGAGCGCCGACAAGCCCCCATAGAGAGCCAACGTCTCTACATTGCCGACAGCGAAGTTTCGGCTCTTGAACAGGTCCAGCCGCAGCATCGGATCCTTCGTGCGTGACTCGTACAGCAAGAACGCCGCCAACATGACCACGCCGCCGATCAGCGAGCCGAGGACAGCTGGACTCGACCAGCCGAGTCGCGGCTGCTCGATCAACGCGAACACCGAGCCTCCGAGTCCGAGGACGCACAGGAGCGCACCGATGACGTCCACTTTCCGGTGCGCCTGGGTTTGTCGCCCCGGCGGGACCGCCTTGGCGATCAACCACAGGCATCCGAGTACCAGGGGCACATTGATGACGAAGATCCAGCGCCAGGAGGCGACGTTCAGAATGGCGCCTGCGACGAGCGGACCGAGGGCGCCGGCGATCGTTCCCCATGCCGTCCAGGTGCCGATCGCCGGGCCGCGCTCGCGCTCCGGGAAGGTGGCGACGATGATGGCAAGCGAGCTTGGGGTGAGCAACGCGCCGGCAACTCCCTGCAAAGCGCGGAAGGCGACCAGCAGACCGATCGAGGGGGCGACCGCGCACAGAAGGGAGGTGGCGCCAAAAGCGCCCACGCCCAGCGCGAAGATCCGCCGCTCTCCAAATATGTCGCCGAGTGACCCGCCGAGCAGGATCAGCGAGCCAAGCGTGAGAAGGTAAGCGTTGCTTACCCACTGTTGGCCCGCCAGACCTCCCCCGAGGCTCCGCTGAATCGAGGGCAGCGCAACACTCACCACGCTGCTGTCGAGAATCACGATGCTCGAGCCGAGGATCGTCGCGACGAGGGTCAACCGCTTCGTCGAGACGGCCACGTCAGTGGAGGCCGGTGCGATCGAGGCGTGCATGCCTGGGCTTGGTGCGCCGGTCCGTGGTGCCGGTCTGTCTTCGCTCACCTGGTCGACCTTTAGGGCGCAATCATGCGCTCGTCGCGCTCGCCGGCTCACCGTCGGCGACCTGGGCCCCGTTGTTGGTGTGCGCCGCGCCGCCTTCCAGCTTGTATGGCAGACGCTTGAGTTCAAACGAGAAGACGACTCGGACCACCCCGATCGCGACCGCCCAGATCCCGCTGACGGTGATCAGCGCGGCCAACGTGGCTCCCGGGTCAGCTAGGGCCAGCACTCCGAGCGGCACCTCGAGCAGACCCATGATCAGCGCAAGCCACCAATCGGGCATGAGATCGCGCACTGCCAACGAGCTCGAGATGGTGAGCGTTCCCATGACGATCAGCCATGCGCCAAGGAAGACCGCAACGGCAACGTGTCCGGGCGCAGGCCACGCCAGGATCACGACGCCGGCAGCGACCGACAACAATCCGGTAAGCAGGTTGGCACCGCGAACACGGTCACCGATGCCCGACGTCAGGACCTCCATCAAGCCCTGAAAGATGAATAGCGCCCCGATGAACGTGGCGAGGCTACGGACCGTCCAGTCGATGCTGAAGATCAGCACGCCGGCGACGATCAGGAGCAGACCGTTCAGCAACAGCATCGACCAGTTGCTCGCGATCCGTTCTGCCGCCCGGCGGCTGAGTTTTTGCCCGAGTTCGGACGACGCTCCAGGCAGGGCAAACATATGGGCCTCCTATCTAGATTTGGAGTCTACGGCTCCTCTAAGGTGGGTGGCCGGCGTCACGGGCGCTAGACGCGATCGAGCGGCCGACCATTGCCGGCACGCATGGACAGGGTGACTGGCGCAAGGTTGCTGCACCCGCGAGCAGCCATAGCCACTCGTGATGTTGAGGGCGTGCAAATCGTCTCGGAGACCGCGGCGCGGG
>JAXDLN010000115.1:0-3196 GCA_034666565.1 Chloroflexota bacterium | reverse complement strand
CCCCGTCGGCGCGGGCGCTGTGATAGATGGCCACCACATCCCCGCCTGCGCACAGCCCGCGATCCCCGGCCCCGCAGAGCACCACCACACCGACCGCAGCGTCCTGCTCCCAGCCGGCCAGAACCGCGCTGAGCTCGTTCACCATGCCCTGATTCAGCGAGTTTATCGCCTTGGGCCGATTGAGCGTCACAAAGCCGACGCCGTCCTCGACGCGGCTCAAAACCTCGTCGGACGCTTCTATCACCTTGCATTGCTCCTTGGTCAAGGCATGGGTTGGGCGCACCTTCGCCATACCACCTAGAAAATCCCGGGGCGGGTCTATGCCGCCGAGATGCCGCCGTTGACGCTGATCGCCTGCCCGGTCAACCTCGCCGCCTTGGGGCTGCACAGGAACACTGTTAACGCAGCGATGTCGTCGGCCCTCGGCACACCGAGCTGGGCTTGCTGCGCTGCTCGAGCGAAGAGTTTGGCGCTGAACCCGTCCGCCGTGATGCGTTCTGTGGAGGCGGTGCCGTAAACCAGTGAGGGCGTCAGCGCGTTGGCGCGGATGCCGTAGCGCTTCTCCTCGATCGCAATCGTTCGGGTAAACATCACGATGGCGGCCTTGGCGGCGCCGATAACCGCTTCACCCGGCGTGGCGGTCTTGGCCGCATCAGACGCCACATTCACGACGACACCGCTTCGGCGCGTGCGCATGCCCGGCAGCACCGCGCTGGCCATATGCATCGACGGCAGCGCCAATTGGGTGAGCATGCGACCGATCTCGGCACCCGGGATGTCGATGAACAGCTCCGGCCGCACGTCGGCGGCGGTGCTGCACATCAGGATGTCGATACCCGACAAGATCTCATCGGCCTCTGCGGCAACGGCTACCGCCGAGCCGGGATCGCCGGCGTCGCCGACCACGAAGTGCGCGGCGGCACCCAATTCGGCGATCGACTTCGCTGCCAGCTGGCCCCGTTCGGCGTTGCGGCCGACCACCACGATCCGGGGTACGCCGGCCGCGGCCAGCCCGCGGGCCGAGGCCAGCCCGATACCCGCCGTGCCGCCCACGATCAGTGCAGTAGATGCGTCAAGGTCTTTGGGGGCCGGCAGGTCGGTTCCGGTGTCGGTCATGCGTTCGTCCTCACTGCGGGTCGTGCCGATACGCGGTGTAGCCACTGCAGAAGGTCGTCGATTACCTCTGCCCGGTTGATTTCGTTGAGAATCTCATGCCGGCCGTCGTCGTAGACGCGGACGGTGACATCACTGAGACCGGCGGTGCGGTAACGGTCCACCAGTGCCCACAGCAGAGTGAGCCCGCCGTTGACGGGATCCCTCGATCCCACCGCCACATACACGGGCAGGTCGCGGCGCATGCGTGCAACCTGGGCGGGGTCGGCGAGTCGCCGGGCGCCGGCGAACATGTCCTTCAGTGACGCGGCGTCGATCCCGAATCCGCACAGCGGATCTGCGAGATACGCGTCGACGACTGACTCGTCGCGGGAAAGCCAGTCGAAATCCGTTCGAGCCGGTTGGAACGGGGTGTTGAAGGCGGACAGGTCCAGATCGCTGGACAGGTCCAAGGCCGATTCCAGAAGGTCGAGGGCAGCGGTTCCGGTCAGAGCGACCGCGTCGACGTTGGCGCCGTGATCCAGCAGAAATTGCTGCGTCGCAAACGAACCCATGCTGTGGGCGACCATTACAACCGGGAGACCAGGATGGTCCGATTTCGCCTGGGCGATCACCAGATTCAAGTCATCGACCAGCGCCGACCACCCGTTGGGTCCGAGCTGGCCGGGTTCGTCGTCGGCGTCCCTGGAGGCGCCGTGTCCGCGGTGGTCATGTCCGTACACCGCAAAACCCTGGGCGGTGAGGGCGCTGGCAACGTGGTCGTATCGGCGAAGGTGCTCGCCCATGCCGTGGACGAGCACGACGACGCCCGTACCCGTTTGGCCCCTGCCAGCAGTCCAGCGGTAGCCGGCAAGTTGCCTGCCGTCCGCGGAACGGTAGGAGAACGTGTCGGGGTCCATCACCGAGGTCCGCTCAGTCGAGGGCACCGAGAAACCGGGCACGGCGCTACGAGCATCACGGTAATAACATTAGAATGGTCAGACCGAAGTGGTCAAGTTTCAGCCAGGGAGTCCTCGGCTCAGTGGCCAGCGCAGACGTAGAGAGGCAGCCGCGTGATTTCGTTCGAGTTCACTCGCGATCAGGCCGCGTTTCAGAAGACCCTTGTCGACTTCTCTCGCAAGGTCCTACTCCCGGGCTACCGGGATCGCGCGGCATCCACCGAGTTTCCATTCGACATCCTCCGCCAGCTCGGCGAGCTCGGCGTCCTGGGAATAGGGCTGCCGGAAAAGTACGGTGGCACTGGCGCCGAGGACCCGGTGACGCTCGGGCTTGCCACCGAAACCCTCGCCTACGGAGATGTGAACGTCGCCTCCGCGCCCGTGCAGATCGGACTCATCGGCTCGCAATTGATGCACGGGACCGAGGAGATCCAACAGCGCTATCTGCCAGCGATGATCGACGGCCGGGAAAACGTCGCGATCGCCCTGACCGAACCAGGGTCTGGCTCCGACGCCGGAGGGCTGACAACCGTGGCGCGACCGGTCAACGGCGGATGGACGCTTGCGGGGGAGAAGACCGCGATCTCCTGGGCCATGCATTCGTCCGCGGCGCTGGTCTACGCACGTGAGCCCGGTACCAAGGGTTCGGCCGGAGTCAGCTGCTACCTGGTACCGCTCGATCAGGACAAGGTCACGGTGCACCACATGCCCGGCATGGGCTGCCTGCCGCTGGGATGGGGTTCGATCCACCTCGACGACGTGTTCGTCCCGAGCTCGCATCTGATCGGCGGGCCGGGCAGAGGATTCCACGCGGTGATGAGTCACTTCGACTTCAGCCGCGCCGCACTCGGACTGCTGTGCCTCGGAGCCGCACAGGCGAGCCTCGACGAAGCCGCCGTCTATGCGACACAGCGGCATGCCTTCGGTAAACCGATCGCCGACAACCAAGGGGTGTCCTTCGCCCTCGCCGAGCACGCCACCTACCTCGAAGCGGCCCGCTGGGTCTGCTACCGCGCGCTGTGGCTGCGCGAACAGGGCAAGCCCCATACTTCACTCGCCTCGATGAGCAAGTGGTGGCCACCTACGATCGCCAAAGACGCCATTGAAGCCGCGATGAGAATCCACGGCAACCTCGGCTACGCCAC
>JAXDLN010000114.1:0-3241 GCA_034666565.1 Chloroflexota bacterium | reverse complement strand
CACACGCTGTTCATCACGAGCTAGCCCCGCAGCCCGGCCATACGACCAAAAGGGCACAAACGGCCCGCAAAAACCGCTGCGACCCAGCACTTTCTGCACGAATGTCGCGCTTTCGGGCGGTGAGACCGGCCCTCGGTATACTTTGGCGTCGCCCCGAAAAGCGGCGGTGGCGGAATGGCAGACGCGCTAGTTTCAGGAGCTAGTGTCCGCAAGGACGTGGAGGTTCGACTCCTCTCCGCCGCACCAGCGATGTGACGATAGGATCTCGACCAGCGCTGATGCCTGACGAATCCTCCGGCCAGCTGGCGGCACCTTCTTCGAGGCACGAGGCTCGCGCCATCGCGGCGTTGGTGCTCGGGGTGTGCTCAATCGTTCTGATCTATCCGCTCGGCATTGTGCTCGGCCCGCTTGCGCTCTGGTTTGGCATCACAGGCCTTCGTCGAATCAATCGCAGTGGGCGAACGTTATCGGGCTCAGGATTGGCGATCGCCGGAATTGTCACGGGCGCGATCGTATGTGCCTTCTACGCTTTGATCGTTTTCTTCGAGCTCATCTCTTTCTTGCTCAGTGGCGGCCCGATCCCCGCGTACTAACTGGTGCCGCTCGGGCTGCTCACCGGCTCGCTTGGATTGCAATCCACGCGAGCAACACGACACCGAACGCCAATCCGATCGCACCCCCCGCCTTGTACGAATTGGGATTGTCACGACCGATCGCTCTAAACCACCATGGCTTTCCCACATACAAGGTGGCGACACGATTGGATAGGTTCCAAACGTTGAACGCGAAAACGGCACTGGCGATCGTGTAGAGGATCAGGAAAGCCACCAGGATGATTTCGGCGGCCGACACAGAGCTGAGTCTATCGGCGGCGCAAGACCTCTTCGCTACCGAGGGAGGACGACGAGCTCGCCCTGATCCCACACCAAACGCCAGCCTTCTTCGTGGACCATGCCGTCCGGCGCCTCCTCCGGGCCACGCGCATCAACGCCAAAACCCACCCCCAACTACCTCTCCGAGCCCGTCCGAACATGGCGCGCCGACTCCAGGCGTCCTTGAGAGCGACCTCAGCGACCCAGGTTTCGCAGCAGCTCCGCTTTGTTCATTCGCGACCGCCCCTTGAGCCCGTGCTCCCGCGCTTCGTTGCGTAGCTGGGCGTAGGTGCGGCCCTTCGAACCGGTGTGCGAGTGAAGGCCCCCGCGCCGCCCCGATGAGATGTCATCGATCGACGATTTGCTCGCGGTCTGGCTCTCGCCTGCGCGTGCGCGCTCCTTGTTCACGGTGCGCGCCGCGATCTCCTTCGCCTTCTTGAGCCCGGTGCCGCGCTCGAGCAGGCTCTCCTTGATGTGCTTGTACTGGCGCTGGCGCTTGGGACTCCCCGTTCTCATCGGCATCTCGCCATCTCCTGCATGGTTGATTGCTTCCACTTATAGAACGCGCTGCACCGCTGGATAAACTGGCGGCGGTGCGCGCCACCCACTACGACCCGGTCAGGACCCTCTATCGCGCCCTCCTCGTTTTTGACGTCGTCGCGATCCTGATCCTGGCCATCGGCCTGGGCGAGTTTCTCTACTTCGAGCCTCCGGGCCAAGCCACCGGCGTCAAGGCCACCATCGTCGGCATCTTCCAGTACGACCCAACGACCCACACCACCACTGGCCCCGACCGAAGGACCTTCCCTCGCACCGAGGAGTTCGCCGCTGTGGTGGACTGGTCCACCCTCCCGCAGGACATCACCGTGGACGCCCGCTGGTATGACAGCTTCGAGGCGATAGTCGGCAGAGTCGGCCCCGGAACACCAGCCGAGCTCGCAGCCCAAACCACAATTCCGGTCGGTGTGCCCTCTCCGCAGCAGCACAACCTCCCGGGCCAATACGTCTTCGTCGTCGAGCGCCTCCAGAACGGCATCCCGGTCGAGGTCCTGGCCAGGCGCATCATCGTGGTCGAGCGCTGATGAGCGCCAACCCCCTCCCACGCGCCGCCAACCCCCGACCCCGGAGCCGCCCTGCACGCTATGGCGTCGCCATCGCCATCGCGGTGGTCGTCCTTATCGTCCTCGTCGCCAGCTCGATCCTCGACTACGTCTACCTCGACACCATCCCCTCTCGCGCAGCCCTCTACGGCCTGCTCGCCGTCGCCCTTGTCGCCCTCGGCACCTTCATCGGTGTGCGGGCTTTCGACCGCGATCCCGCCGACCGCAGGCGCCACCTCATCCGCGCGGGCGTCCTCCTTGGGCTGGCGGTCCTGCTGTGGCTGCTGCTCATCGACGTCTTCGTGTTCACCAACTCAGCAGGCCCCACCGTGGCCGCCATCTGCGCCCTCGCATGCCTGCCCACCACTGCCTTCGGCCTCTTCATCGTTCGCCGGTTGGATCGCAACGAGAAGGAGCCATGGCGCCTTGTGCTGGTGGCCTTCGCCTGGGGCGCGATCGTCGCCACCAGCATGGTGATCTGGGGCGAGAGCCTCTGGGGCACGATCGCCGAGCACGCGCTCGTGCCGGGCCCGGGCCTCGACGCCTCCAACGCCTTCTCCGCCGGCCTTCTGGAGGAGCTGGCCAAGGGCATCGCGGTGCTCCTCTTGTTCCTGGTCATGCGCAACGAGTTCGACGACGTGGTCGACGGCATCGTCTACGGCGCCGCGGTGGGCCTCGGATTCAACTTCATGGAATCGATCGCCTACATGACCAACCTGTACTCGATCTTCAGTGCCGAAGGCGCGGGCGGATACGCGGCAGGCTTCCAGTGGTACGCACGCCAGGTCCTAGGCCTCTTTTTCGGGCACGCGACATACACGGCATTGATCGGTGCGGGCATCGGCATCGCACGACAGCTCCCAGGCCGCAGGCAGAAGGTCGTAGCGATCGCGAGCGGCTTCCTAGTCGCGATCGCCGCCCACTTCTCGTGGGATGCCTGGCTCGCGTTCTTCCCGATCGAGGGCTCGGTTCTCGGCCTGGCTGAGATCCACTTGCGGACGCTGATCATGACCGGCCCCTTCACGGCGGCCGTCATCGCCCTGCTGCTGTCAGGAATCCAGATCGAGGCTAGGGCTCTGACCGACCAATTCAGAAAGGAGGCAGCGGAAGGCAGCGGCGCGATCCTGCCTCCCGAGGTGGATGTCCTTATAAGCCCGCGGCGCCGCCTGCTTGAGCGCCTTCGTGCCCTGGGCAAGGGCGGCCCGCGCGCATACCTCGGCGTCTCGCGTCTGCAGACTGCACAGCTCGACCTCGCGATGGAGCGCTGGC
>JAXDLN010000113.1:0-3633 GCA_034666565.1 Chloroflexota bacterium | reverse complement strand
ATCCGTATGATGCGCATGACAACATCATGGCTGGCGCCGCTTACTTGCGAGAGATGCACGATCGCTATGGCGAGCGCGGGTTTCTTGCAGCCTACAACGCCGGTCCCAGCCGGTATGAGGACCATCTTGCGACAGGTCGACCGCTGCCGTCAGAGACGCTGCTTTACATGGCAGCAGTCGCATCGCTGGTCGGCGTTCGCGTTGAGGAGGGAGGAGAAGCCGCCACGGCGTTGGCGGCCTCATGGACCACCGCGTGCCTATTCGTGACACGTCTGGCAGCAGGCTCCTCGCAATCTCGACCAACATCCAGTGCGCAGATGCCGAAAGGTCTCGTTGGCGAAACGGCGCAAACCCGCACAGAGCTCGCACCGCTCTCAGATGGGCTATTCGCCAAGCTATCAGCTCGGGATGGACGGCCATGACCTCGATCGGCCTGCATCGCCTTGTAGCGCGCTGTGGAGTGCATTTGATTGTCGACGGGCTGAGGTGGAGGAACCCAACAACTGGACGGCAAGATAAAGCGGGTGGCCCCGCCGCCGTCGCTGCGCTCCTAACTCTTTGTCTGCACGTTGTTTTTTACGCGGCTCAAGACAGCCTTCCAAGGTGGGATTGCGGCGTTTGCGCCACTTTCTCTTTGGTTTTCAGGGCTCCGAGCGCCGTCGCTCAGAGACGCGCCCTCCCGGAGCTACGCTAGCGCAAGCCCTTCTACGCCACTCTACGACCGTTGCATTCTGCCTCTTGTGGACCATCGCCAGACTTCCAATCGTCGTCTCATGGGACACGATGACGACGACTTCCGCATCCGCCCGGGCAAGGTCGGGGATCGGGGCGGCTTGCGACCGGGCAGACGCCGCGCCGGTGGTGTGCGCGCCCGCCCGACCAGCTTCGCTGGGGAGGCGCAGCATGCCATTCGGCGCGCGGGCGGCAACCCCTACCGGCTGAGCACGGCCGGAAAGGGAAGCGGCCGGTTCAATGCCCGTGGCCGAGGCGCGTCGGTGGCAGCGGTACTCAAGAACCGGAGCCCCTGGAGCCGGGACGGCGGGGTTCGCACGCGGTCGCGGCGGGTCGCGGTCAAGGCCCGCGTTGTGAAGCTCAACCCGCAGCCCGGAGCCGCCCGGGGACGGCAGTTCGTCAGCGCCAACGCAGTGGACGCGCACCTGCGCTATCTCGAACGCGACGGCGTGACGAAGGACGGCGAGAAGGGGCAGGTCTATTCGGCCGGGCGCGACGTGGAGGACGGCCGCGCCTTCGTCGAACTGGGCCGCGGGGACCGCCACCAGTTCCGTTTCATCGTGTCGGCCGAGGACGGCGTCGAGCTAACCGATCCACGCGCCACCACCCGAGATCTGATGAAGCAGATGGAAGGCGACCTCGGCACCAAGCTCGATTGGATCGCGGTCGATCATCACAATACCGGACACCCCCATACCCACATCATCGTCCGGGGCGCCACCGACGATGCCAAGACTCTCAACATCGCGGGCGACTACATCGCCCACGGCATCCGGGAGCGGGCGAGCGAGGTCGTCACCCGGGAGCTGGGCCGGCAGACCGAGCCGGAAGTGTCGCGCAGCCTGCAGCGGGAGGTCGACGCCGACCGCTTCACCCGGCTGGACCGGATGCTGATCGCCCAGCAGCAGGGCCGCAACGAGTTCGCCGACCTGCGGCCGGACCGGGACATGCTCGACAGCCTGCGGCAGAACCGGGCGTTGCTGATCCAGCGGGCGCGCAAGCTGGAACGCATGGGTCTCGCCACCGAGGTCGAGGTCGGGCGCTGGACCGTCTCGCCCAGGGCCGAGCCCGCCTTGCGGGAGCTGGGCGAGCGCGGCGACATCATCAAGACCATGCACCGGGCATTGGCCCGGGAAGGTTTGGCGGACGGCCGTCCCATCACGGGCTATGTCCTTCACGGGGAGAAGACGACCGCGCCGATCATCGGCCGAGTGCTCGATAAGGGCCTGGGCAGCGACGAGATGGGTGAACGGGTCCGGCTGGTGATTGACGGCGTGGATGGGCGCGTCCATCACCTCGAGATGGACCCGGCCCGGGCCGAGGAGGTGCAGCGGGACATGATCGTGGCGGCCAGCTCCGGTCCCGCCGGTCCGCGCACCGCGGACCGCAACATCCTGGCCGTTGCCGGGAAGGAAGGCGTCTATCGTCCGGCCGAGCATCTGAAGCAGGCGACCGCCACCATCGATCGCATCGGCGGTGATCCCGAGGCCTTCGTCCGTTCCCACGTCCGCCGGCTGGAGGCGCTGCGCCGGGCCGGCCATGTCGATCGGATCGACGCCGACCATTGGCGCGTCCCGGCCGACCTTCCCGAGCGAGGTCAGGCCTACGATCTGGCGCGGGACCGGACGAACATCCGGATCAGCGTCCTCTCTCCCACTGGCCTCGACCAGCAGATCGGCCATGACGGCGCGACCTGGCTCGACCGCGAGCTGGCGTCCCACCAGCGCACCGTCCTGGCCGATGAAGGGTTCGGCCGGCAGGTGACGGCGGCGTTGGCCAGACGCCGGCAATGGCTGGCCGACAGGGGCTACGCCACCGATCTCGGCGGCGGCCGCGTACGGGCTCCCACAGACTTGATCAAGCGCCTTGAGGCCGGCGACGTCGAGCGATCCGGCAAGGCGCTTGCCGCTGAGCGTGGGCGAGAGTGGCCGCCCGCCATTCCCGGCAACTATGTCACCGGCCAGCTTGTCGGATCGACGCGGCTTTCCAGCGGTCGGTTCGCCATGATCGACGATGGTTTAGGCTTCAGCCTCGTTCCCTGGCGGCCCGCACTCGAACAGCATATGGGCCGCGCTGTCTCCGGCGTCGCCATGCCCGGCGGCGATGTGGATTGGTCGCTCGGGCGAAGCCGGGAGTGGGGGCTGTAATCCAACAGGAATCGATCTAGGCCGCGAACTCATAAAACGCGCTTTACCCGGACCAGAGCAAACGATGTCCGCTCCCGGGCCTAAAGCGGCCTTCGTTCGCGTCACTTGGTATGTCGCAGAAGTGCCAGGAGCCGACATACGCGGGCTACTGTTCCCTCCCGCAGACCCGTGCTGCGGTTGAAAAAGGCGACGTGGTCAGAGGTACTCAGGCGCATCGTGTCGGCGCGACCCATCTCGGAACTTGACGGCGTGAGCCCTCGGATCATCATCGGATGATGGAAAAGGTTCTCTGTGTCTGTGTTGGCAACATCAGTCGCAGCCCGATGATGCAGGCGGTGCTTCAGCAGCATCTTGGCGCCAGCTTCCTGGGCGATATGCGTCTTGCGGCCGGAGTAGGCGCTGGCGCCGCTTTCGACCCGGCTGCGGAAGTCGTCCGAGGTCACGAAAAGGTAGGCAGCACCGACCGTAAGGACGATCAGGCCCACCAAAATGGCGGCCGACCACGTCAAAATCCGGGCGGTGCGCCCCATTGGCTCATCCTTTTGCCTGCGCATAGAAGATTTTGAGACTGTCTCGCCCTGGGAACGATCAGCTTGGATGTCAGTTCCAATTGCCGGGCCATACCATCTGTGCCCCGACACGCGAGCGAAGAGAAGCACTTCGATCTCAACCAATTCGGGGCAGGGTGCGCTGAGCTTGGTGTCCGACCACTCCATCTGACTTGGCATAAAGGAAGCACTTTCGCTGCCCTGGT
>JAXDLN010000112.1:0-2962 GCA_034666565.1 Chloroflexota bacterium | reverse complement strand
TGATGTCGCCGGCGTGGTCCATGGCATGGGCTGCCCAGTACCAGGCATAAAAAGGATGAGCGCCGTGGTAGGCGTGCGACTTGCGGTACAGCTGCCGAAACCAGGGGTCCTCGGCGAACCGCCGCTCGTACTTCGTTTCGATCTCCTGGGGGTTCGTGGTGTCCGCGAGCACCTCGTCGTAGAAGTCGATGTAGCTCGGGTGCTGCACCGCATCGAACTCGTACCGGCACGGATGAGTGAGGATCGCCACGCCACCCTTCCTCAACACCGGTTTGTTCTTGTAGAAGTTGAAGAGGTAGCCGAGGCCCATGCACACGACCAGCACGGGGTTCATCGGTGCGTTGACGTTGTAGGGACCGAGGTAGGGCACCCCGATGGTGACGATGTCGGTCTGGCCTTCGACTCGAACGCTGATCTGATTGCGCACAGCTTCCAGCGTCTTCTCATGCACCGCGTCGACCTGGCCCGCGTTCACGCCAGTCAAGCCGTACGGCGCGCGCATCGCGTGGAAGACGCTGCGCTTGAATGCGGGCGGCGCGATGTCTGTGAACTGCTTCATGCCCAGGAACATCGCCTGGTCTTGCGCGGTCCAGTCCGTCTCGCGCTTCTGCATGAAGTTCGCGATCGAGGGAAACGCGTGGTTGTTGACGGTGGTCTCGATGTGGAAGACGCGGACCGTGTCCTCGATCAGCTGGCCCTGCCTGATGCACGAATGATGGAGGGCGGAGTCAGGAGGGTTCATGTACGAGAGCGAGCCCATGAGGGTTTTCACGTTGTGGTGCTCGCGGATTCCGCGATATGTGGCCAAACCTGTCGACATCGACTTGTGGCCGCCGTCCATCGGCACCAGCGTCAGGTTCACATAGATGACGAGGTCTGACTCTGCGGCGCGCCGGTGCAGCGTGACGTCTTCGCCTGCCGACGTCTTGCCGATGTAGACATTGGCCTCGGGGTCCTCGCCATCGTGTTGATAGAGGCGGTCGGGCCAGAAGGTGCTGAAGATGCGGTCACCGACGATGTGGCGGATCTCGTCTTCGGTCATGCGCCGGTGAAGCCCAAGTGCCGCAATCAGATGGATGTCTTCGACGCCGGCCTCTGCGGCCATGTCGATGACCTCCTCCATGACCAGCTGACGCACGTCCGGCGCCGCCATCGGCGGCAGCGGCAGCGAGAGGTCGTCAAAGGCGACTGTCAGCTTCATGCCTCGGCGCAGCAACGACTTGAGCGGATCGTCGTCGAGCGGCTTGGCCAGTGCGCGCTTGATGGCGCGCTCGGCGTGGGCTATCGGTTCGAGCGGATCGGGCGGATAGACGATGCGCGCGCCAAGCGGCAGCTTCTCAAGCCGCACACCTTCGCCGAAATGAAACAGGACGGGCGGAGTGTTGCGATCGACCTCGATAACCGCACCCGGCCTTGCCATCAGGCCCTCAATCCTCGCAGATCGAATGCGACCTTCACGGCGCCGAGCCGGCCCGCGCTCATCGCGTATGCGATCGCATCGCGGTATTCGCCGAGCCCGAACAAGGGCCCGGTCAGCTGCTCGAGCTTCAGCTCGGGCGCCGCTTCGAGGGCCAGCTCGAACGTGCGCTTGCCCTTGTGAGCCGGCTCCGACCCATATGCGTACGCACCCATCACCGTCAGCTCGCGCTGCCAGATCGGCGCCCAGTCAACCTTCTCTTCGCCGGGCATCCCGACCGCGATGACCTTGCCGCCGCCGCGCGTGAAGCGCACTGCAGCGTTGAGGCTTTCGGTGCTCCCAACGCAATCGAAGGTCACGTCCGCGCCACCCAGCAGTAGCGGCCTGTCCATTCCATCGAGCCGCCGCGCAGCGGTGCCGAACCGCACACGCTGGAACACGTCAGCAGGCGAGATGACCTGGTCCGCACCCAGCTTTCGCGCGAGGTCGCGCTGCGTCGGATGCTTGGCGACTGCGACCAGGCGCTTGGGCGGTGTGAACAGCTTCACGGCGGCGATCGTGAGCAGGCCGATGGTGCCGGCGCCATAGACAACGACGTAGTCGTCCTTGGTTGCGGCGCCGCGCAACGCCGCATGGATGCAACACGCAAACGGCTCGATGAGGACCGCCGCCTCGTCGCTGAGCGCGTCTGTCACTGGATGCAGCTGGCTCGGATGCGCGACGAGCATCTCGCCCCATCCCCCACCTGTGTCCGCGCAGTACCCGGTCTGCAGCCCGACCTCGATCGGGCCCTCGGTGACGTTGTAGCAAAGGCCCGGGCGACCCTCGGCGCAGCGAGGGCACGGCGGGTCGATGCCCCTCACCTTGCAACCCAAGGCGGGTTCGATGACGACGCGGCTGCCGTCGTCCAGGGTGCCGACCACCTCGTGGCCAGGCACGAACGGGTAGCTGGTGAGGGGGTCCAGGTAGAGCGAAGCGTGGCCACCGATCGCAGCGAGGTCTGAGCCGCAGATACCGCTGAGGGTCGGCAGCACGCGCAGCCAATCGCTTGCGGGCAGCTCGGGTTCAGGGACGTCGCCCAGCTTGAGCATCGACAGCGCGCTGGTGGCGACGTCCGGCCGCCCGCCAGAGGCCTTGACGATGGCGAACGCGGGTATCGACCGTACGTACTGCAGCGCTAGCAAGCGATCACCTTCTCACGGCCTCTCGATATTCCGGGGAGCGCGGGTCTGGCATCGGCAGGCGCCAGTTTCCCGGTGCCATGCGCCAGCGTTCGATGCGCCAGCCACGCTGGCCCGCCACCTGCGAAAGGCGCGCGTCAGGGTTCACGGCCACGGGCGTGCCCACGAGCTCGAGCATGCCGAGGTCTGACAAGGAGTCGGCGTACGCGAAGCTCTCCGCCAGCACTACCTCGTTGCGCGCCGCGTACTCCTCGAGGAGCGTGCCACGCGCCTCACCCGCTGGCGGCGGCGCCTGGAGGTCGCCGGTCAGGCGGCCGTCAGGATCCACGAGAAGATGCGCGCAATCCACTTCGACCTCGAGCAG
>JAXDLN010000111.1:0-2573 GCA_034666565.1 Chloroflexota bacterium | reverse complement strand
GCCCTCGGGGTCGATCGGCTTCACGACTCCGCGCGCCCGCACCATGACTATGTGGGCAACGACGAGGAATGTGACTCCGATCGGTAGCAGCATCACGTGCAGCCCATACATCTGCCCGAAGTTCAAGACGTTGAAAAATGCACCGATCCCCGCTCCATTCATCGCGTCCTTGGCGTTGAGAGCGATGAACTGGGCGTCGAAGTTCTGCTGCGACAGGTATCCGGTGAATGCCGTGAGGATGCTGATGCCGAAGATCACGACACCGATCATCCAGGTGGCTGCTCTGCCATTCCGCCATCCCGCCATGAAGTACTGACCCCACAGATGCAGCACCATGAATATGAAGAAGAGCTGCACCGACCAGAAGTGGAGGCTGTTGAAGAACCTGCCGACGCTGGACGCGTGCCACCACTGTGGCCCAAAGAACGACAGAACCACGCCGCTGACGATGACCCAGACCAGGGCGGCAATCGTGACGACCCCGAAGACGTACACCCACGAACCGACGTAATACGGCTGCCGGTCGGGGAGAAGGTGGTTCATCGGAAGGTGGCGATCGATCGCCTGGCGAGCGCGCAGAGTCCAGATGCGATTACTTTCCGATGACATCGTCGACCTCGTCGTGCTTTGGAAACGGAACCACGAGAGCGACCGCGAACAGGGCGATCATGCCAAGAATCACGAGCAGGTTTGGCCACGAAATCAGGATGAAACCCCAATGCAGGTAAGTTGCCGGCGAGTCCATGCCTGAAGTCTCCACCTCGAGGTCGACCGGCCGGAAGGGTCGAAAGTCCCCTTTGGCAAGGGACTGGTGGCGAGAGGAAATCGGGTGAAACGGACACCTGGCACGGTTACTTATCAGGAGTAATTACGAAGAGGTGATTGGAAATGTGCTTGAACTGCGGTTGCGGTGAGTACGACGAGCGTCACAAGCCATCCGACATCACGATGGAAGACATCGCAAAGGCGGCGGAAGGCCAGGGCATGGACATGAAGGAGACCCTGGCGAACATGCAGGAGTCGCTGCAGGGAGCGGCCAAGGCCAGCCAGAACCAGGCCTAAAGCGGTGACACCCGTCGGGCGAGCTTCGGCGGGTATAGATTTCGCTTCGTGCGGCAGAGCGCGCCGGTTCTGATCAAGGCGCTGACGGCGCCTGAGTCTCCGGCGCGTTTGTCGCCGCCGGTCCGCGGCACCTTCCGCATCGGAGCGGTGCAGCAGCGATGGCACCAAGATCCGGTTGAGCACGAGGCTGCGTTGCGTACCGGCATCGAGATGGCCGCCAGCGAAGGTGCGCGATTGGTGTGCCTCCAGGAGCTGACGATGTCGCCGTACTTTGCAGTGCGCGCCGACGCGCAGGCCTACGCGCTCACGCGATTGGAGACGATTCCCGACGGTCCTACCACCGATTTCGCACGCCGCACGGCTCGTGAGTTCGGAGTACACGTCCAGGCATCCCTCCATGAACGCGCCCCGGATGGCGGCCTCGGTTACAACACGGCCGTGGTCGTCGGGCCAGATGGCGAGCTGGTGGCGCGCGTTCGAAAAGTTCATATACCGGCCTCGGACGGTTACCACGAGGACAGCTACTTCCGGCCGAGCGACGACCCGGAGCCCTATCCGGTGGTGGGCGTCGGTCAAGCGCGGATTGGAATTCCGACTTGCTGGGACCAGTGGTTTCCTGAGCTCGCGCGAATCTACGCGCTGGCCGGGGCTGATGTGATCGTGTATCCGACGGCCATCGGGTCGGAGCCCGACGCTCCTAAGTTCGATACGCGCCCGCTATGGGAGAAGGTGATCGTCGGCAGTGGCATCGCGAATGGCACCTTTATGGTCGCTGTGAACCGCATCGGCGTCGAGCCCCCGCTGCGCTTTTACGGCTCGTCATTTATCTCCGACCCGTACGGACGTGTCCTCGTCCGGGCGCCGCGCAACCGGCCGGCGGTGCTGGTCGCGGACCTCGACCTGGACCAGCGGCGCGACTGGTTGGACCTCTTTCCGTTCCTCACCACAAGGCGTCCCGAGATGTACGGACCCTTGGCCGAGCGATTCCCTGCCCTCAAAAGTCGTTAGGAGCCGGCGCTAAACGAGCTGCGCCTCCGACGGCTGCCGCAACCCGAGTTCGCCCTTGACCTTCAGGCCTTCGAGGATCCGGACGATCAGGCGACCGACCTCCTCCCGGGCGACGAGCGGATCGTCGCGTCGGCCACGTAGAAGCACGCCTCGCTGATCGCACCGGCCAGAAGGAGGGCAAGCGGCCGCAACGGCTGGACTTCGATGACGCCCCCGTGCATGGCTTTGCGCAGAGCGCCCCGGATGCCTGCAAATGGTGCGCGCTCCCGCCCGATGGCGAAGGCCACTCTATTGACTGTTTGCATTCGTCACCGTGGGGTTGTTAGCCTGACGGGGTCGCGAACTGGGACCGCGGCAAAGTGGCGTCCATTGCGAAGGGGGTAAGTTGTCTGTGACTAAGCTCGGACTCAGGTCGCGTATTCGCGTGGTGCTGACAGGCGCGGCAATGCTGCCCGTCGTCGCGGCCAGCATCGCGAGCTCTCCAGTCAGCGTTTCGGCCAACA
>JAXDLN010000110.1:0-2737 GCA_034666565.1 Chloroflexota bacterium | reverse complement strand
CCCCCAAACCAATCGCGAGTGGCGGGCGCGAAGAGATCGATCGAACTGCGCACCTTCCAATTTTGAGCCGTTCCCGACACCCAAACAAGTGTTTGTCGAGGTCGGCCTCTGTATGTTCCGTTCGATGATTGAGCCGCAGCGGTTTCGGGATGTGATGGCCAGCTTCCCGAGCGGGGTCGTGATTCTCACCGCCTTCGGCGAAGACGGCCTCCCCCGGGGCCTGACGGTCAGCGCTTTCTGCGCGGTCTCGATGACGCCGCCGCTGGCCCTCGCCTGCATCGACAAGACCTCAAACACACTGCCCGCGGTTCAGCACACCGGCGGCTTCACCGCGAACATCCTGGCTGCCGGCCGCGAGGAGCTGGCCCGCCGGATGGCGACCAAGCTAACGAGCAAGTTCGAGGGCATCGCGTGGCGGCGCCCTCGCAGCACAATCGGCGGCCCGATCTTCGAAAACGACACTTCCGGCTATGCCGTCTGTACGTTGCGGGACACGATCGAGGCGGGCGACCACTGGATCCTCATCGGCTTGGTCACGGAGGGCGAGCACCGCGAAAGTGTCAGGCCGATGATCTACAGCCGCCGCCTCTACGACGCAATCGAGCCAGGTTCATAACTAATCCAGGCCCGTTGCGTTCGGGCAGTCATGAAGACCTTGCTGGTGAGCATCGCTTTCCTGATCGCCGCGTGCTCACAGCCGACCACAGCCGCGACCACGCCAACGCCATCCTCGTCGCCGCCAACCACGTCACCGATCCCCACTGCGGTACCATCGCCAACTCCGCCGACGCTGACCGGCACCTACGCGGTGATTGTCAACAACTTTTTGGCTGAACCCGGCACGCCCTACACCCTGTCGATAGTTGCGGCCGACGGACACGTCGCGGCCTCCACCACGGCCCGCAAGCGAACGGTGGCCGCTGTCCAGGTCGGCAACCTGAGCACCTCAGACACCACTGTCTACTACCTCGATGGCGACTCCGACGTCCGGTTCTTGCGTCCGGACCAAAGCACCGGCCTCGTCACCCATATCACCCTCGGCTCGAAACAGGTGGCCGCATTCTCAGTGAGCCCGGACGACTTGCGGATCGCAGTTTCCGTGCTCGACTACACACGCTACCCAGTCAGCACTCGCCTCTACGTCGAGGACCTGCACGGCGGCGGCAACCACGTCCAGCTGTTCTACTCGTCGACATTGCTCGAGTGGCCTGCCGGGTGGCATGCCGGGCGGCTGGTCATGGCGCTCGGCATCAACTCTCCACCGCAAAACTCATTCGACAGCTTCGAGGCGGCTCATGGCTACCACGTCGTCAACGCTCAGACGGGCGCGCGGCTCCTGACCGTCTGCGCCGGCAAAGAGTCGTACGTACCGGAATCAGCCGGCGGCGCTGTGTGCATAGACCTCCAAACCGGATCAATGACGTCCTGGGATGGCCAGTCTCATGCCTTGCCGATTGCGCGTAAGCCGGACGCGACGAGCGGCAACTGCTCGCTGATCGGCCCACTATCGCCGGCTGGTGTCATCGCGACGAACACAGTCAGCAGCTCCCAGGGTGGCTGCGGCGGCGGCCCGGGCATCTTCCTGGTCGCGCCGACGGGCGGGATCAGCGCGCAGCCGGTGACCTCAAGGGCGAACGCGAGCGGTTGGATCGACGCCACCCACCTCGTTGTAGATGCCGGCGTCTTTACGACCAACTCCTCGACCCCGTTGTTGTCGATCGTCAACGTCAACACGGGAGCCTCGGCACGAATCCAGGCGCCGGGCTATTTCGTCGCCATCTTGCCCGGCGCGCTGTGATCACTTGCGCGGCAATCCGTCGCGTCCTATAGCAAGAACGGAATCAGCCGCTTCGTCCGGCGCATATAGTCGCGATACGGAGGGCCGATTTCAGCCGCCAGCGCTCGCTCCTCGACTCTGATCCGGTACCCATAGCCCAGCAGGACCACAACCACGGCAGCGAACGAGGCGACGTTGGCGCAGCACAGGATCAGACCCAGGACCGTGAGCAGCGCTCCCGTGTAAGACGGATGCCGGATCCAGCGATAAGGCCCTGATTCCACCACCTCCTGGCCCGGACGAGTGGCCACGTCGACGGTGAACGAGGCGCCAAGCACCCGAATCGAGTACCAGCGCAGGGCCAGTCCGGCGACCATGAGGACAAGGCCCGTGACGAACACCTCGTTGCGTCCGGTCGTGATCGCTGTGCCGGGTGACCCAAACGCCGTGCCGATAGCGATCGTGACGGACGCCCATACCGAGCTGATCAACCAATACCTCGAGCCGGCGTCGTGTGTGGCCGCGCCGCTCGGCAGGCGGCGATACCGATAACCGAACCAGAACTCGCTCCCGATCCAAACGTAAAAGACAATCCAGAAAGAAACGACAGAGGCCGTCGTGGCGCCCACGCCACCAAGAAACATCGGCGGGCCAATCGCGAGAACGAGCCCGGTCAAAGCGTTGGCGACGGCCAGGAGGGGACCAGCAGCGAGATGCCCGCGGCCAGGAACGTCAGCTTGTTGGTCAAAAGGAGCAACCCCATCACCAGCAGCACTGCGGCCGACGCCAGGTCGATGGCACGCCGGTGGCTGTTGACCAGGCGAACCAGCGGGCGAGCCCGCTCGAGCGCAAACGCCAGCGCGATGAACGGAAGGCCCAGGCCCAGGCAGTAGGCGACCATCAGGACCAGGCCCTGCCCCGTGGTGCCCGCGGACACCGCGGAGCTGAGCACCGCGCTGA
>JAXDLN010000109.1:0-47556 GCA_034666565.1 Chloroflexota bacterium | reverse complement strand
GTCGGCGGCGGCTCCGGCACTGAAACCACTTCGACGGCTGCGGACAGCACCGGCTCGGTCGGCGGCGGCTCCGGCACGGAGACCACGAGCACGGCGGCCGACAGCACCGGCTCGGTTGGCGGCGCTTCTGGCACTGAAACGACGAGCACGGCGGCGGATAGCACGGGCTCAGTCGGCGGCGGGTCCGGCACCGAAACCACCTCGACGGCTGCGGACAGCACCGGCTCGGTTGGCGGAGGCTCGGGCACCGAAACGACGTCCACCGCCGCGGACAGCACCGGCTCGGTTGGCGGAGGCTCGGGCACCGAAACGACCTCGACCGCTGCGGACAGCACCGGGTCGGTCGGCGGTGGCTCCGGCACCGAAACCACTTCGACGGCTGCGGACAGCACGGGCTCGGTCGGCGGCGGCTCGGGCACGGAGACCACGAGCACGGCGGCGGACAGCACCGGCTCGGTCGGCGGCGGCTCCGGCACGGAGACGACGAGCACCGCGGCCGACAGCACCGGCTCGGTCGGCGGTGGCTCGGGCACCGAGACGACGAGCACGGCAGCCGATAGCACCGGGTCAGTCGGCGGAGGGTCCGGCACCGAAACCACTTCGACCGCTGCGGATAGCACGGGCTCGGTTGGCGGCGGCTCCGGCACTGAGACGACGAGCACGGCGGCGGATAGCACGGGCTCGGTCGGCGGCGGCTCCGGCACGGAGACCACGAGCACGGCGGCCGACAGCACGGGCTCGGTCGGCGGTGGCTCCGGCACGGAGACCACGAGCACGGCGGCCGACAGCACCGGGTCGGTCGGTGGCGGCTCCGGCACTGAGACGACGAGCACGGCGGCCGACAGCACCGGGTCGGTCGGCGGCGGCTCCGGCACCGAAACGACCTCGACCGCCGCGGACAGCACCGGTTCGGTTGGCGGTGGCTCCGGCACGGAGACAACCTCGACCGCTGCGGACAGCACCGGCTCGGTTGGCGGTGGCTCCGGCACTGAGACCACGAGCACGGCGGCGGACAGCACGGGCTCGGTTGGCGGTGGCTCCGGGACGGAAACGACCTCGACGGCTGCGGACAGCACGGGCTCGGTTGGCGGTGGCTCCGGCACGGAAACCACTTCGACGGCTGCGGACAGCACGGGCTCGGTTGGCGGTGGCTCCGGCACGGAAACCACCTCGACGGCTGCGGACAGCACCGGGTCGGTCGGCGGCGGCTCCGGCACTGAAACCACCTCGACGGCCGCCGACAGCACCGGCTCGGTGGGCGGCGGCTCCGGCACAGAAACGACCTCGACGGCCGCGGACAGCACCGGCTCGGTGGGCGGCGGCTCGGGCACTGAGACCACCTCGACCGCGGCGGACAGCACGGGCTCCGTTGGCGGCGGCTCCGGCACCGAAACCACCTCGACGGCCGCGGATAGCACCGGCTCGGTTGGCGGCGGGTCGGGCACGGAGACCACGAGCACGGCGGCGGACAGCACGGGCTCGGTCGGCGGCGGCTCCGGCACCGAGACCACCTCGACGGCCGCGGACAGCACGGGCTCGGTCGGCGGTGGCTCCGGCACCGAAACGACCTCGACCGCTGCGGACAGCACCGGCTCGGTTGGCGGTGGCTCCGGCACTGAGACCACGAGCACGGCGGCCGACAGCACCGGTTCGGTCGGCGGCGGCTCCGGCACGGAAACGACCTCGACTGCCGCGGACAGCACCGGCTCGGTTGGCGGCGGCTCCGGCGTTGAGACCAATGCGAGTAACGGCACCGTTACCGAGACCAACTCTGGTAGCGCGGCCACAGTGGCTGGTCAGGAAACCGCCGGCGAAGCCGGCGCGGCCGGCGCAGGTGCCGCTGCCGCCGGGACTTTGGCCAACA
This sequence comes from Chloroflexota bacterium, assembly GCA_034666565.1. Taxonomy (GTDB): domain Bacteria; phylum Chloroflexota; class Dormibacteria; order CF-121; family CF-121; genus CF-13. Next base: position 45,692 of record JAXDLN010000109.1, on the reverse strand, counting down.
CCGGCGGTGGATCAGCTGCCGGCGCAGGCGCTCTCGGCGCCCTCCTGGCGCTGCTCGGGCTGGCGCTCGCAAGGCCGCGGGAGATTCTTAGGAAGCTCGTTCGGTAACGGTTTCGCAGACAAGAAGAACCGCCGGGCTCACGCCCGGCGGCTTCTTTTTGGTCTTTCCCCTTGGGCAATCAGTGCATTAGCAATATCACTTTATCTATCTCAGCAGTTGACAGAACTTGGCCAACGGGCTACTCTTACAAGCAAGCAGAACCTCGACAAGAACGCATCCGTGTTTCACAATCTGTGACAAGGCGGCGGAATGCTTGGGTCCTGGGAGGGAACAACATTGAATATTTCCGTGGCGACGGCTCGAAACCCCGCGTACTTACCCGATGACTCAGAGGTTCTTATTTCGAAGTCCACCTGGCCGCTAAAGCTCTCTGGCCTGGTGTTCGCAGGTCTACTTGTTATTGGACGCTCGGCGAGTTATGGCAACGTCACATGGACGCCGGCCTATCACGCCGCCAGCTCTCCGTTGGTCGTCCAGTTTGCGGGATCGCAGAAGCCACCACCCGTCGTGCCCAAACTCGGGAGTATCGACGGCGTCATGAGCAAGGCTTCCGCCGCCAGTGAGGCCATTGCGTTCCATCCGGGCAACAGTGACGACGGAGGAGACAGTCAAGGCGACACCAAAGCGGGCGGCGACAAGCCCAGTTCGGACAGCGCCAGCGATCACGAAAACGACGCCTCGGGGTCGGGACATGGCAGTGGAAACGGCGCCGGGACGGCGAACGAGACCGCAACCTCGGCCGCGGGCAGTGGTCAGGGCAGCACCAATGGGGCCACAACGGCTAGCGAGACGTCGACCTCTGCCGCGGCCGGAAGCGGCAACGGCAGCACCAATGGGGCCACAACGGCTAGCGAGACCTCGACCTCGGCTGGCGCGGGGAGTAGCGGCAGCACCAACGGTGCCGGGACGGCCAACGAGACGTCGACCTCGGCCGGGGCTGGCAGCGGCAACGGCAGCACCAACGGAGCCGGGACGGCCAACGAGACGTCCGCTTCCGCCGGGGCCGGGAGTAGCGGCAGTACGAACGGTGCCGGGACGGCCAACGAGACCTCGACCTCGGTCGGGGCTGGCAGCGGTAACGGCTCGGCGGCGGGCTCGCAAGCGGGCGCGAGCAACACCAGCGCCGCCCAGGGCAGTGGCAATGGCAGCACCAACGGGGCCGGGACGGCGAACGAGACCTCGACCTCGGCCGGGGCTGGCAGCGGTAACGGCTCGGCGGCGGGTTCGCAGGCAGGCGCGAGCAACACCAGCGCTGCCCAGGGCAGCGGAAACGGTAGCACCAACGGGGCCGGGACAGCCAACGAGACCTCGACCTCCGTTGGAGCCGGGAGTAGCGGCAGCAGCAACGGTGCAGGTACAGCCAACGAGACCTCGACCTCCGCTGGAGCCGGGAGTAGCGGCAGCACCAACGGGGCTGGGACAGCCAACGAGACCTCGACCTCCGCTGGAGCGGGAAGTAGCGGCAGCACCAACGGTGCTGGGACAGCCAACGAGACCTCGACTTCCGCCGGGGCCGGGAGTAGCGGCAGCACCAACGGAGCCGGAACGGTCAACGAGACCTCGACCTCCGCTGGGGCCGGGAGTAGCGGAAGTGCCAATGGCGCTGCGACCGCCACCGAAACAACCACCTCCGCGGGAGGTGCTGGCGGGGTTACAACGGGCGGTGGCGCGGGTGCTGCCGCTGCAGGCCAGGCCGGGACCCTCGCGAACACGGGTCAGGCCCTAAGCCACCAGGCCAGCAAGTCGCCTCTCGGACTGGACGGCCTTGCGATTGGGCTGCTGGGGCTGGTCGCGGCGGCCTGGTTGAAGCGGCGCGAACTCTTCGGTCGGTGGATGCGGTAGCAGATGATTTGGCCGCCGGGCTGATCGCTAGCCCGGCGGCTTTACTTTTTCCCAATCCCACGAGAGCACTGTCTTAAGCTGTCCATGCCTCCATGACCGTCAGTTACTCAACCATCAAATCGATCTCCGAACCCGACGCCATCGCGAGTCTGCTCGCCGAGCAGGTACTCGGGCCGGTGCTGCCGTCGGTCATCGTCCGCAAAGTTCGAGCACGACAGGGCCGGCGGTACGAGGCGCCTCGGGTGCTGTGGAATGTCTACGAAGCCGAGCTTGAGTTGCCAGGCGGCATCGAGGCAAAGCCGCTGTTCTGGACCAAGGCGTATTTCAACGACGAGGACTGTGAGAAGTACCGGAAAAGGGTCGAGGGCTTACTTGCCGCCCAGAACGGGAATCCGCTCGACCCAAATGGTTACGCACGGTTTTTCCCGCACCTGAACCTGTTCCTGTTCTTCTTTCCAACCGACCCGGTCTTTCCCCGGCTGCCGCGAGTGTCGGTTCCGGGAAGCATTCAGCCGATCTTGGAGAAACACTTCAAACGACTTCGGCCGGACGCAACCATTCGCTCCCTGACCTGCGTGCGGGTCAAGTACATGCCCGAGATCTCCTGCATCTTGCGATACGAAGCCGATATTGGAGAGGAGCGCCCGCTGGCGATGTACGGGAAGGTTCAGCATAGCCTGCGCGGCGCGATGACCTATGAGGTCATGAAGGCGCTCTGGGATCTGCCCGCGCGTGCGAGCGAGGATATTGTTATCGCGGAACCCCTCGGCTATTACCCCGACCTTTCACTTCTGCTCCAGTCGGAACTATCGGGTGAGGAAGTCAAAGGCGATCGTCACTCCGAAATCTTTATGGCTGAGTGCGAGGCCGCAGGTCGGATGATCGGTCAAATTCATGCATCGAAGATCCCGGTAGGTGAGCCTCACAGTGCTGATGTCGAGCTCGGCCGGCTCGAGGCGCGGCTGGAAGAGTTCAAGATGACAGCGCCAAAGGTTTACTTATTGCTTCGCGGTCTCCTGACACAGATCCGTGCAAGGTTGGAGCGGCTCCCGCCGGAGGCGCCGGTACCGTCGCACGGCGACTATAAATACAACCAATTTCTTTATGACGGGAATCGCTTCGGCATGATCGACGTGGAGTACTTCGTCCAGGCGGAGCCAAGCTTTGATCTTGGGAAGTTCTCCGGTCATCTGTGGCCCGCCCTGCCGAAAGACTGGTCGGACACCGCCCAGGCCAAGGTAGCCCGGCGTATCTTTTTGGAGGCTTACCTGAAGGTCCGTCCAGAGTACGACGGACGTCGCTTCGCGGTTTATGAAGCGTTATCACTTGCCACCCGCGCATTGGTAGTGACCTGGGGCCAAAGCCGAAACGCCGCCTACATGGCTGAGACACTGACCGCATTGGGTTACGAGCAGCTCAAGACGCGCTGGGGCGAGTAAACGATAGGTGCCCAGGGCGCCCTTGCTAGCATGATTCCGCGTCCTGCCCCCATCGTCTAGCGGCTAGGACACGGCCCTTTCAAGGCCGGAACGGCGGTTCGATTCCGCCTGGGGGTACCAATCCAGACATCGGTCTACTCCGGCTCATTAGAAGCCGCTTGACAGATACTATGCGGGCATATGATATGCCCACATATCAAGGTGACTGGAGGATATGAGATGTGGACCTATGAACATTCGATCGAGACCGACGCGACTCCTGAGTCCATTTGGCCGCTCTACAGCGATGTTCCGGCCTGGCCGCGCTGGGACCAGGGATTGGAGTGGGTGACGCTGAGCGCCCCATTTGCCGCTGGCAGCACCGGCAGCTTGAAGGTTCCTGGCCAGGATCCACTGCCCTTTACGATCCTTAAGGTCCGACCGTGGGAGGGCTTCTCGGACGAGACCTACGTCCCGGGTCTCGCCATCAGGTTCGACCACGCCTTGGTACTGACGGCCGCCGGGAAGACCCGCATCACGCACCGCGTGGTAATCACGGGACCCGCCGCGGAAGACGTGGGGCCCGAGCTCGGTCCCCAGATCACGGCCGACGTTCCTGAGGCGATGGAGTCCCTGGCACGCCTTGCGCTGCAATCAGCCGCGCCCAGCCTTCCGAAGAGTTAATGGCTACCAGGCGGGGCCGAGTTGCCGCCCGAGCAAAGGGACACCGCATCGTGTCCTCACGCTTCGGATCTGCCTGGGACAGCCCCGGCTTCTTGCTGTGGCATGCCTCGCTACGCTGGCAGCGACAGATGGCCGCTGCCCTGCGGCCGATTGGATTGACCCACGTTCAATTCGTGCTCCTCGCCAGCACCTGGTGGCTCGTCACGCACGGGGGTCAACCCAGTCAACGCGAGCTGGCCGATCACGCCGGGACCGACGTGATGATGACCTCGCAGGTCGTCCGCGCGTTGCAGGCCAAGGGCCTGGTCACGCGGCAGCCGGACGAGCATGACCCCCGTGCACTTCGTCTTGGCCTTACGAGGCGAGGGGAGAGGGTGGCTCAGCTGGCCCTGGCAGCGGTTGAGTCCGCCGACGAGGCGTACTTCCGGGCGGTCGAGGATGCTCCGCGATTGATCGGCGCGTTGCGGGCGATGGCCGGCCGTCCACAACAAGACGGGACCGCGTAAGAACGGTATTTCATTGGGTCGTTGGCAACGCCGTCATGACTTCCCGGCACGCCGCCGCGAGCAGCAGAAAAGCTGCCACAACGGCGAACCCGAGGACGGCGGGAATCTCGATCAGCGAGCGGCGTCGGCCGCGTAGGGCGAGCCGATTGCTCCACGCAAAGTACAGGAGGATCCACGCCACCACCACCGCGAGCTCCAGGATCAAGAAGACGGGGATGGCCAGGAGCGTCAGTACCCCGATGCACGGTCCGGGACCCGAGAATGGGCCTTCGGTCGGCGCCCCGCGGCAGTTCCAGGGGACCCACAGCATAAACGCCGTCACCAGACCGAACAGACCGGCGGGCGTCGCGGCTCAAGCTGATCGGCCAGTTTAGGTTTGTGCTAAAGGTGGTACACTTCCACGCGACCCCCATATTTCGGGTCACCCGCTCTCGGTTCTCCTCCCCGTCAAAGTACGGTGTCCTGCAGACCGCGGTCATTAAAAGAAAGGTAGAGGGGACCGAGGAGTACCCTCTTGACCACGACGTTTGCTGACCTGGGCGTAAATGCCCGCTTACTGACCGCACTTTCGCGCAACTCGATCGATAGCCCTGTTCCGGTTCAGGTGGAGGCCATCCCGCCGATGCTGGCCGGCCGTGATGTCGTCATCCAGGCCCCCACCGGTTCTGGCAAGACGCTGGCCTTCATGCTGCCGCTCGTCGAGCGGCTGTTCGCCGTCAGCGGACCCGGGCCCCGCGCCCTCGTCGTTACCCCAACCCGCGAACTCGCCATCCAGGTGGACCGTGTCTTCCAGTCGCTCAAAACCGGCCTCAAGTCGGCGCTGGTCTACGGTGGAGTCGGCTACGGCACCCAGGAGCTGGCGCTGCGCCAGGGGGTTGACGTCGTCATCGGCACCCCCGGCCGCATCCTCGACATGGTGTCTCGGCGCCGCCTGGCCTTGAGCCGGGTGCAGCTGCTCGTCCTCGACGAGGGCGACGAGATGCTCGATGCCGGCTTCGCACCGGATGTCGAGCGCATCATCGAGATGACCTATCAACCACAGATCGTCCTGGCCTCGGCCACCATGCCCGAGTGGGTCAGCCGGATGATCGCGCGTCACCTCGACGATCCCGTTCGGGTCGTCGTCGCCGGCGACGCCGAGGAGACCCTCGAACACGGCCTGCTGCGCGTCAGCCGGCCCGAGAAGCTCCGGACCCTTAGCCGGTTGCTTCGTAATCACAAGGGCTCGGCGATCGTCTTCGGCCGCACCAAGCACGGCGTTCGCAAGCTGAGCCGGGATCTTCGCAACCTCGGCCACGACAGCGCCGACCTGCAGGGCAACCTCTCGCAGAATGTCCGCGATCGCACCATGGACGCCTTCCGCGGGTTGCGGACCAACGTGCTGGTGGCGACCAACGTCGCGGCCCGCGGTCTGGACATCAGCCATGTCGACCTGGTGATCAACTACGACCTGCCCGATTCGCCGCAATGGCTCACCCACCGGGTTGGGCGCACCGCCAGGATGGGGGTCAAGGGTCGCGCGCTGACCTTTCTGACTCCCGAGGATGAATCGGCCTGGCGGACGCTGCGCCGTCAGGGCGCACCCGCCCTCGCCGAGCTCGATGTTGCGCATCTGCTGAGCGAGGGTGACTGGCGCTACGTCGCCGCCTCCCTCGTGGAGCCGGCGGTGGTCGCCGCTCGCTCACCGCGACCGGCGCGCGCGGGCCAGCAAACCTGGCACGGCCGTCCTCGACGTCGTCCCCGTGGGCCGTACCGATCCGACCAGCGGCAGGCCACGGCGGGCGGCTAATCTAATACCGGGGGGCTAACACGACCTAGGGGTGAGCTGATTGGCTAAAAGCTCGGTGAGCGAAATCCGCACGACCCAGGGATTTGACTTCATCCGCGAGCTCGGCCAGCAGTTGCGCGTCGACAGCATCCGATCGAGCACGGCTGCGGCCTCCGGTCATCCCACGTCTTCGATGTCCGCCGCCGACTTGATGGCGGTCTTGATCACGCGGCACCTCGTCTACGACTGGAACGATCCGAGCGCGCCCACCAATGACCACCTGATCTTCTCCAAGGGCCATGCCTCGCCCCTGCTCTATGCCATCTTCAAAGCCGTTGGGGTGATCAGCGATGACGAGTTGCTCACCTTCCGGAAATTTGGATCGCGGCTGCAGGGCCATCCCACACCGATCCTTCCCTGGGTCGACGTCGCAACCGGGTCGCTCGGCCAGGGCCTTCCGATCGCCGTCGGAGTGGCGCTCGCCGGCCGCAAGCTCGACCAATTGCCCTACCACGTCTGGACCCTCACTGGCGATAGCGAGCTGGCGGAAGGCTCGATCTGGGAGGGCCTCGACAAGGCGGGCTACTACGGGCTGTCCAACTTCACCGCCATCTTCGATATCAACCGCCTCGGCCAGCGGGGACCGACCGAGTACGAGTGGCAGACCGATGTCTATCGCGACCGGGTCCAGGCCTTCGGCTGCCGCGCGATCGTGATCGATGGCCATGACGCGGAGCAGATCGATGAGGCCCTGCAGCAAGCGCGGGATGCGACCGGCAAGCCGACCGTTGTGATCGCGCGCACCATCAAGGGGAAGGGCTTCAGCGAAATCGAGAACAAGGAAAACTGGCACGGCAAGGCCCTGCCGCCGGACATGGCCGAGCGCGCCATCACGGAGCTGGGCGGCATCCGGCACCTGCGGGTCGACGGCCTGAAGCCGGAGCCGGGCGAGCCCGCCATCAAAGACGCGCCCGTGGAGGTCACGCTCCCTACCTACAAGAAAGGGGAGAAGATCGCCACCCGAAAGGCCTACGGCGACACGCTCAAGGCACTCGGAGCTCGTCCGACCGTCGTGGCGTTGGATGGCGAAGTGAGTAACTCCACCTTTGCCGACGAGTTCGCCAAGGCCTATCCGGACCGGTATTTCGAGATGTTCATCGCCGAACAGCAGATGGTGGCCACCGCCGTCGGCATGAGCGTGCGCCACTACATCCCATTCGCGTCAACCTTTGCCGCTTTCTTGACCCGCGCGTACGACTTCATTCGCATGGCGGCGATCTCGCAGGCCACTATCCGGCTCTCCGGATCGCACGCCGGCGTCGAGATCGGCGAGGACGGCCCGTCCCAGATGGCCCTCGAGGACCTGGCCATGATGCGTGCCGTCCATGGCTCGACCGTGCTCTACCCCTCAGATGCAACGTCGACCGCGCAGCTGGTCATGGCGATGGCCGACCAGCATGGCATCAGCTACATCCGAACCACGCGAGGCGCCTACCCGGTGCTCTACGAGAATGGGACCAAGTTCCCCATCGGCGGCTCGAAGCTGGTTCGCAGCGATCCCAACGACCGTGTGGTCCTGATCGGGGCTGGGGTCACGCTCCATAACTGCCTGGCGGCCGCCGACGAGCTCGAAGGCGAGGGCATCAAGACGCGCGTCATCGACCTCTACAGCGTCAAGCCCGTCGACAAGGTGACCTTGCAGGAGGCGGCGGCCTTGACACGTGGCCGGTTGGTGGTCGTGGAGGACCACTACCCGGAGGGCGGCCTGGGCGCCGCCGTGATGGAGGCGCTGGCCGCCGACATGGATCCGCCGCGCGTCGTGCACCTTGCCGTCCGAGGCCTGCCCGGCTCGGGAAAGCCGGCGGAGTTGATGGACAAGGCCGAGATCTCCGCTCGTCACATCGTCGCCGCAGCCAAGCGACTCTACGGGTTATAGGAGGAAAGGTATGGCCGTTCTGAAAATCCTGGAGCTGGTGGGAACCTCGAAGGAGAGCTGGAGTGATGCCGCCCGGGAGGCGGTCGCCGAGGCAGCGAAGACAGTTCGTGGAATCGAGACGGTCGAGGTGGTGCATTCCAAGGCCGTGGTCCAGAACAACCGTCTGACCGAGTACCAGGTGCAGGTTCGGATCGGCTTCCGCATCGAGCGATCCTCCGGTGCCGCCGCGAAGAAAAAGGCGTAGGGTAAGCGACCATCATGCTGCGAAGCCTCTTTGGCTCAAAGGTATCGGCGCGCGTCTTCATGCCTCCCGGGATCACGCTCTCGTCGACCGTCGCCCAGGCGCACCGGCTCCGGCATCCGGCGGCCACGGGCCAGGCCAAGGCTGGGCAGACACAAAACTTCATCGTCTTCTCTGACGGCACGCCGTCCGGCGATGCCGCCGCCAAGGCGATGCTCGACAGTGCCGAGGCGGACTACGCTGCGACCCAGGTCTGGTTCGGCGGGTTGACCCCGCCCGCCCTGCCCTTTTACGTGTACGCGGATCCCAATGCCGGCGGCGCGTACCACATGACCTGCGCCGGCACCGATGTGCACGTGCTCTCCGACCCGGTTCGTGCCCCGGGCTTCCTCACCGCAGAGATCGTCGAGGTCTTCGAGGCTGCCATCAACAACGGCTGGGACTGCGCCGTGACCAACGGCGAATCGCTCTCCCGGGTGCTGGCGTTCGAACGCCATCCGGAAATCGCGCAGGAGTTCAACCCGACCGAGCAGGACTGGTGGTTCCAGGGGCATCGTGACTACGTCAATGACAACACCGCCGGTGATACGGACCAGATCGCGGCTGGGTGCGGCGACCTCTTCCTCTACTACCTGCACGCCCAGCTGACCTTCGATTGGACAACCGTGTGCGGCGCGGGCGGCTCGACGCTGGGCGCGACCTACCAGTCGTTGACCGGCTACGACCCGCAGCAGGGGTTCAGCGATTTCGTCGCAGCGCTCAGCACCATCGACCAGGGCGGGACGCTCGCCCTTCCGGCCTCGGGGAATCCCTTCCCCATCAAAACCTAATAGGGCAGTTCATCTTCTTCCATCCCGAAGTGATGGCCAACCTCGTGGCGCATCGTCTCTCGCACCTGCTCGGCCAGTTCCCGCTCGTCCGCCACGATGTTTTCGTGGTTGCGCTGGTAGAGGACGATTCGCTCGGGCAGGCCATGCTCGAGCACGGTCGCCCCCTCGTAAAGCCCGAGCAGGTCGGGGTCTTCGCCCTCCCGGACGGCGTCGAGGTCGGGCAGGTCGTCGACCACGATCAGGGTGTTGGTCAGCTGTGCCTGGAAGTTTTCCGGGATGGCGGCGAGGGCCCCCTCGGCCATGCGGGTGAAGCGGTCGCGCTTGACGCGGTAGGGGACAAGAAAGACGTCCGGCTCCAACTGGGCGGCCCGCGCAAACGCCGCTGCGGCGTCCTTGTCGTCGAGCCAGATGCGGAGCCGGCCGAGGAGGTTCCAGGTTGCCGCGTCCTCCTCGCGCGTGAGCGTCTGCTGCGCGAAATCCGCCGCAGCGGACATGTCGGCGGCACGGTAGGCAATCCGCGCCGCGAGCCGAAGCCACCCTGGATCCACTGGCTGGCGCAGTGACCGCAGCTCCGACAGCGCCTCCGAAAACCTTTCGGCAATCGTGTCGATCGCACCGTCCGCGTCACCGTCGCGGGCCTGTTGTAAGGCCTTTACGACCCGGTCTCGAAGGCCCGGCCGGCCGCCGCTAAACCACCGGCTAAGCGGCATGCGACACCGCAGCGACGGCCTGCAAGCCTGCCTCGGGGACCTCGTTACACCCGCAATGGGCCAGCAGACGACCATGAATGCCCACGACTTCCAGAACCACGTGCTGAAGCGCTTGACCGCGCTCCGCCCGGGTTGGACGGTCAAGAAAGGACCGGAGCCGTTTCAATTGATCATTCGCCGGGTCCAGGAAAGCGACCTGCGGTTCAACCTGGACAGCTTCTATCAGCAGTACCGCGAGCAGCCCTCGGCGCTCGACCGGCTCTTTGCCGCGCGGCTGCGCCGGCTCGATCAGGAGTGCGACAGCGAGGCTGCCTTCGGGGCACCCTTGATCCTCCCGGTGCTGCGCCCGGCGAGTTTCCTCGAATCGGCCGGTGGCCCCGTCGTCTACCGCCGGATGCTCGGTGACATGGTCGTCACCTACGCCGCCCATTACGCGCAAGGCATGCGGTATCTGCTGCCCCAGGACCTGACGGCGTGGAACGTCGGCCGCGACCATGTCGAGGTGATTGCGCTCACCAACCTGGCCTTGATGTTCCGCAACGGGATGAAGTTCACCGGCCTCGAAACCGACAAGAACGGTCGCGCCCAGATGCTGATGCTGAGCTACGTCGACGCCCGGCCGTACGGGGCGGCGCTGATGCTGCTGCCGGAGGTCTGGGCCTGGTTGGAAGAGATGCTCGAGGATATCCCGGTGGTCGGCGTTCCCGAGCGGGGCTCGCTGATCGCGGCCGGCGAGCGGGCCCAGTTGATGGGCCGGTTGCGCCATGACGTCCACGAACGGCACCGTGAGGCCGCCTTCCCGGTATCGGACCACCTGTACTGCGTCGAGAACGGCCGCATCCGGCAGTACGCCCGCTAGCCCGAGCGCAGCTCGCCGCCAGCTGCTAGGGATAGCCACCGTAGCCGGGATGGGGATCGACGTATTCGCGCGGACGCAGCAGCAGGGCAAGGATCAGCCCGGTGAGAAAGCCCCCGACGTGGGCGAAGAAGGCGACCCCGCCACCGATCGCTCCGATGTTGAGAAAGGCATTGAGGGCCTGTAGCCCGATCCAGTAGCCAATAAAGATGAAGGCGGGCAGAGTGAAAATGAAAAACGGCACGACGAAGGTCAGAATGCGTGCTCGCGGGAAGTAGAGGAGGTAGGCGGCCAGCAGGCCAGAGATGGCGCCGCTCGCCCCCAGCATCGGAACGGTGGAGTCGGGCGTGATGTAGATCTGAAGCAGGCTCCCGGCGATGCCGGACGCGAAGTAGACGATCAGGAACTTCAGCTCGCCCAGCTTGTCCTCCACGTTGTTGCCAAAGATCCACAGGAACAGCATGTTGCCGCCGACGTGCAGCAGGTTGGCATGCAGGAACATCGAGGTGATCAGCGTGCCCAGGTGGCGTCCGGCGGTGATGTCGGCCGGGATGACGGCATATTGGGCAATCGCGTTCTCATCCATCACCGGGTTCTGGGCCAGGTAGAAGTAGACGCCGAAGTTGATCAGGATCAGCCCCCAGGTGAGCAGGGCCCGGCGGCGTGGCGGGTTGTAGTCGCGGATCGGCAGCATGCGGGTAAGGCGATTCTATGGAGTGCGCGCCCTCTCCCGTAGACTGCCGATTGGGTCCCTCGATGTCCTCCAAGCCCCCACCGTGGCTCGATCCAAAACCGGCCAGCGTCGCTACCCTGGTCCGGGGGTTGCTGGCCCTGGCGGCCGTTTTCGTGGTCGGCTCCGTACTGATGCGCGGCAACGCGAACGCCGGGATCTTCATCGTCCTGGCCGCGGTCTGCGTGGGCTTCGCCCTGATATCGCTGCTGGCTCGAGGCCTGCAGCGCTTCGGTGGCGGTGTTCTCGCTCGGACCGGTCGCTCTGAACGTGAGCTCCTGATCGGGGGCTTGCTGCTGACGGCGTTGCTGACCCCGTGGTCGACCGCAATCCCGCCGGTGCAGTGGCCGCAGCGATTTGGCTGGCAGTCCCCCGTGGCCGTCATCGTGGTCGCGGCGCTTGTCATCGTCCAGGTTCACCGGCTCCGCCGCTACCGCGTGCCGGCGATTCTCATCGCTGGTGGCGGGCTTGCGGCCTGGATCGCGTGGGTTAGTGCACAACTGCTGACGCCGGCATTTGCAAAGACCGGCTTTCCCTTTCTTCCCATCGACCTGCTCGGCGAGGGGTGGGCAGTCGCGCTCCTGGCCTTCATCGTCACGGTGGATGGGATGGCGATCGAGGCAGCGGACGACGCGGGGCCGACCCGGGCGCGGGATGTGTGGCCATTCGCCGCGGTCTCAGGAATGGGACTCGTGCGCATGATGTACGCGGGGCGGGGACGCCTCTGGCTTGCCGCGCTGGCCTTCGCCCTGTTCCTGGTACAGGCCAACGGCATCGGCTGGGCGGAGTTTCAGGATTACGGTTCACGTGGCGCCTTGCCCGAACCGCGCCCGCGCGGGGCGGTGTTGATTCCGCTGGCGCTCGCTGTGGTGGTCTGGCTGGCCTCCCTCTGGGATACGCGCCAAAAGCTGCAGCTGGAGCGCAACGAAGGCGCGCTCGGCCCCAGACTCGAACGGGACGATCCAACCGCGGTCTGACCGCTTGTTACTCGGCCGTGACGGGATTGTCGCCTCGCGCCGACTCGACCCGATGGGCCTGTTAACAAACCACTGATAGCCTCACAGCGTCGTGCCCGACACGCGCGCGCTTTTGTCACGCCGGTACAGCCGGCGATCCTTTCTCGACCGCGGCCTGCGCCTCGGCGTCGGGATTGGCGGCGGTGTGGCGCTTACCTCGCTGCTGGATGCCTGCGCGACCGGATCGAGCGGGATCGCCCCGACCCCGCCGCCGGGCGCGACCGTCATTCGGTCCCTGCTTTTCGACGAGGTCGGCTACGACCCCACGGTCCTACAAACCCTGGCCAACAAGTTCCGCAGCCTGCACGACAACAAGGTCTTCGTGTCGATCGAGACCGCGCATTACCGCGAGCTCTACGAGAGCATCCTGGCGGCCGGGCTCTCGAAGCCGTCCCCCTACGACGTCGTCGCCCTCGACCAGGTCTGGGTGCCGGAGTTCGCCAACCGCAAGCAGCTGCTCAGCCTCAAGGACCAGATCCCCGACGACGCGCGCTCTGACCTGTTGCCCAGCCTGCTGGATGCCTTTTCCTACAAAGGGACGATCTGGGCGATGCCCCAGGTCCTGAATGTTCAGAGCCTCTACTACAACAAGACCCAGCTCCAGGCGGCCGGTTTTCCCGACGCTCCAAAGACCCTGGAGGACTGGTATACGCAAATGACGGTGATCCATCGCCGTCTGACGCCGTTCATCGATTCCTGGGCGCTGGATGAGAGCCTGACGTCCGACTTCGTCCGGCTTGCGGCGCAGTTCGGCGGCGATCTTTTTGACGCGAGCGGGAAGCCCCTGCTCCAGCAGCAGCCGGCCCAGCGCGCCGCGGCGTTCATGCGCCAACTGATCGACGAACACCTCATCGCCCCGGAGAGTGCCGCGAACACCGAGCCCGACGCCATGCGTGCCTTCCTCGCCGGGGGCGTGGCGTTCAACACCAACTGGAACTTCGTCTGGGGGGCGATGAACGACTCGACCTATTCGCGGATCCTCGGCCAGGGAGCGGTCGCGCCCGTCCCTGCTGCGGCCTCGACCGGTAAGGCGGCGGCCTCGGTCAGTGGCTTCCTGGGCCTGGGCGTACTCGCCAACAGTGCCCACGCTGACCTCGCGGTCGAGTGGCTTCGCTACCTGACGAGCCCGGAGGTCCAGGCGCCGCAAACCTCGGAGCTGCCGATCTGGACCTCGCTGCAGAACTCAGCCGAGATGCGCAAAGCCAATCCGCAGATCAACGTCTTCTTGACCAACCTGGCGAATGCGCGGCCGCGTCCCAAGCTGGTGCACTACGTCGAGGCGTCGGCGGTCCTGCAGCGCCACCTCCACGACCTGGTGCTTGGGACCGTCACCCCATCGCGCGCGCTGGCCGATGCGCAGACGGAGCTCGTCGCCCTGCAGGCACGCTTCGCCAGCTAACCGGTTCTCATCGGCCTACGATGAGGAGGGCATGCCATCGGACGTCATTGGCTATCGGTATGGCCTCGTCGAGGCCGTCCTCCTGCTACTGCTGCTCCTCCTTGCTTTTGGTGCCATCACGGTGATCGCGCGAGATCGGTGGCTTGCGCTCGGCCAGACCGAATCCCTGCTCGCCCGCCTGGCCGGCGCCATGCTGCTGGCGTCTATCGCGGTCGGCGGGCTGAGTGGTGTTGTCATCAACCTGCTGTCGGTGGGCGCCTTCTCGGACCCCACGATCTCTGCTTCCACGGCGCGAGGCCAGGCGCTGCTGGGTATCGGGCTCGCACTGGCGGTCACCGTTGTCGGCATCATCCGGATCGAGGCGTATCACCGGCGGATCGTGAGTCCGGTTGCCCCGGAAGAGGACGCCGACTGGAAGGTCGAGCCACCGGAGATCGCCGGCCGCCGCTAAGAGGTCGTGGGGCTGGAGTTGACGATGATCTGTGAGGCCGGGATCTCGCCGTCCAGCAGGTTCCAGGCGGTCAGGATCTGGCGGTAGGTGCCGTCCTGGTAGATGGCCATCATCGCCTCCTGAATCGCCTTGAGCAGCTCGCCGTTCTTGGGATCGACCGCGATCCCCTCCGGGTTGGTTTTGAAGGGCGGCCCGGCGAGCTCCAGCTGATCCGGCGTCTGCTTCACGAAGTAGGCGGCAACCGGCGAGTCGTCCAGCGCGGCGTCGACGCCGCGCTGCTTCAGGATGAGCACCGCCTGCAGGTCGGTCGGAAAGACCATCTTGTTGATCTTGCTGCCCTTGCAGGCCCCACCGTTGGCCTCGTCGACGGTGTTCTCTTCCGGACTCTGCACCTGCACCGCGACCTTCTTCCCGCAGAGATCGCTGATGCTGCCGACGCTCGATGCGTCGCCTTTGCGCACGAGGATCGCCTGCCCGGCACGGAAGTAGGCAACGAGCGCCACCTGGCGCTGCAGGTCCGCCGTGATCTGGAGCGCCGAGATGATCGCATCGCCCTTCTTGGCGAGCAGCGCGCCAACGAGCTGCGGCGAATTGGTCGTCTGGAACGTCGCGGCGAGCCCCATCTTGGCGGCGATGGCTTTAGCCACATCGATGTCGAAGCCGACCGCGCGCTGGGTCGAGGGATCGATCGATTCCTGCGGTGGATAGGTGGTATCGGAGAGGAACGTCAAGCTGCCCGGTCGGACCAGGTTGGTCGGGGGCGTGATGGTCGGGGGCGTCGGACTGGCGATGGCGAGTGCCGACGTCGAGGGCGTTGCCTTAGCGATCCCGGGATTCGGGATGACGCAGCCACCCAGCGTTAGGGCGAGTAGGGTGCTCAGCGCCAGGCGTCCGATGGACGCGCGTGTCATTGCCCCGCTTCTCGCCCCCGCGGGGTTATGGTCTTGGCCAAAATCAGCGACCCAATTCTACGTCCGGGGTGGGGGTTCCGGCATGGGTAACATGGGCGCAGCTTGTCCATCGCACTCGACGGCCAGTCGCTGCGCCCCGCCGATGTGGTGGCGGTCGCTCGCGATGGCGAGCGAGTCACGCTCGGCCCCGCCGCCAAAACCAGGCTCGAGTCCGCGCGCACGCTCGTCGATCGCCTCGTCCGCGAGGACCGGGTCGTGTACGGGCTGACCACCGGGGTGGGAGCCTTGAAGAACGTCCGCATTCCTCCCGCCGACACCCGCCAGCTGCAGCGCAACCTGATGATGAGCCACGCGGTCGGCGTCGGTCCGCCGCTGCCCGAGGAGTTGGTGCGTGCCGGCATCCTCGTCCGCGTCAACCAGTTCTGCCAGGGGACCTCGGGCGTCAGCCCACAGGTCGCGGAGCGCCTGCTCGACCTGCTGAACCACGGCATCTGTCCCTGGGTGCCACAGACCGGCTCACTCGGCGCCAGCGGCGACCTGGCGCCATCAGCGCACGTCGGCCTGGTGCTGATCGGCGAGGGCGATGTGCTGGTCAAGGGCGAGCGACAACCGGCCGCGGCGGCGCTCCGCGCCGCCGGAATCCAGCCGATCGAACTGCAGGCGAAGGATGCGCTCAGTGTGCTCAACGGGACGCACTTCATGACCGGGGCCGGCAGCTTGCTGTTCCACGATGCTCGGCGGCTGTTGTTGACCGCGGACGTGGTGGCGGCGCTCAGCGTCGAGGCACTGCGCGGCTCGCGCACCGCCTTCGATCCGCGGATCCACGCCGTCCGGCCGCATCCGGGCCAGGTGGCATCGGCCGCCCGTATCTTCGCCCTGACCGAAGGCAGCGGGATCGCCGAGTCGCACGTGCTCTGCGACCGCGTCCAGGATGCCTACTCGCTGCGCTGTGCCGCCCAGGTGCATGGCGCCTGCGCCGATGCCATCGACTACCTCCGTCGGGTTCTCGACGTCGAGCTCAATGCGGGGACGGATAACCCGCTCGTCTTCGCCGACGACGAGGCGGTGCTTTCCGGCGGCAACTTCCACGGTGAGCCGCTGGCGATCGCGCTCGACACCGCGGGCATCGCGCTCAGCGAGCTCGGCAGTATCTCGGAGCGGCGCCTTTTCCGGATGCTGACGGGCTTCCTCTCCGAGCTCCCACCGTTCCTCACGCGCCACTCCGGCCTCGACTCCGGCTACATGCTCCTGCAGTACACGGCGGCTGCCCTGGTCACCGACAACCAGTTGCTGTCGACGCCCGCCAGCGTCCACTCGTTGCCGACCTCGGCCGACCAGGAAGACCACAACAGCATGGGCTGGCACAGCGCCCAACGCGCCCGCCAGGTTGCCACCAATACGCAAGCCATCCTGGCGCTCGAGGCGCTCGGGGCCGCGCAGGGCATCGACCTTCTGGCGCCGCTCAAGCCGGGCCGTCTCACCGGGGCCGCCCATGCCGCGATCCGCGAAAAGGTGCCATACCTCGACCACGACCGGGTGCTGGAGCCCGAGATCCGCACCGCCGTCGAGCTGATCCGCAGCGGCGCGCTGGCGGCCATAGCCCTTCCCCCCCGTGCGGGGGAGGGTCGGGTGGGGGCCCATTGAGCGTCGCCACGCCGATCCGCGCCGCGCGCGGCACCCAGCTCAGCACCCGTGGCTGGCAGCAGGAAGCGGCACTGCGGATGCTCTGCAACAACCTCGATCCCGAGGTCGCCGAGCGGCCGGAAGACCTCGTGGTCTACGGTGGCACCGGCAAGGCGGCGCGTGACTGGCCGTCCTTCCACGCGATTGTCGCCGCGCTGCGCCGGCTCAAGGACGACGAGACGCTGCTGGTGCAGTCCGGCAAGGCGGTAGGCGTTTTCCGAACCCACGAGTACGCCCCGCGAGTGCTGCTCGCCAACAGCCTGCTGGTGCCGCGTTGGGCGACGTGGGAACACTTCTGGGAGCTGGAGCGGCTCGGCCTGATCATGTACGGGCAGATGACAGCCGGCAGCTGGATCTATATCGGCAGCCAGGGCATCCTCCAGGGAACGTATGAAACCTTCGGCGCGCTGGCCGCCAAAAAATTCGACGGGACGTTGCGCGGCCGAATCGTGCTGACCAGCGGGCTTGGCGGCATGGGCGGCGCGCAGCCGCTCGCGGTGACAATGCACGAAGGTATCGCGCTCTGCGTCGAGGTCGACCCTGCCCGAATCGAGCGCCGGGTGCAGACGCGCTACCTCGACAAGGCGACGGCGAATCTTGACGAAGCCGTCACCTGGGCCGAAGAGGCCCGCCAAATCGGGTCATCGATGTCGATCGGCGTGGTGGGCAACGCCGCCCAGGTCTACCCCGAGCTCCTGCGGCGCGGCTTCGCGCCCGACGTCGTCACCGACCAGACGTCGGCGCACGACCCGTTGCGCGGCTATATTCCCGCGCCACTCAGCGTCGAGGAGGCGAACGACCTGCGCGCGCGCGATCCGCAGGAGTACCTCGAGATGGTCAAGCATTCGGTGCGCGAGCACATCGGGGCCATGCTCAGTTTCCAGCGGAAGGGCGCGGAGACCTTCGACTACGGCAACAACCTGCGGGGTCTCGCGCTCGACGCGGGGGTCACGGATGCCTTCGAGATCCCCGGCTTCGTCCCCGCCTACATCCGGCCGCTGTTCTCCGAGGGAAAGGGCCCGTTCCGTTGGGTCGCGCTGAGCGGCGATCCCCACGACATCTATCGCACCGACCGGGCCGTCATGGAGACGCTGCCCGACAACGAGCATGTGCACCGCTGGCTGCGGCTGGCGCGGGAGCGCGTCCAGTTCCAGGGGTTGCCGGCCCGAATCTGCTGGCTCGGCTACGGCGAGCGGGAGAAAGTCGGCCTTCGATTCAACGAGATGGTGAAATCCGGCGAGCTCAAGGCACCCATCGTGATCGGGCGCGATCACCTCGACGCGGGTTCGGTGGCGTCGCCCTATCGGGAGACGGAGGCCATGCGCGACGGCAGCGACGCGATCGCGGACTGGCCGATCCTCAATGCGCTGGTGAACACGGCAGCGGGCGCGAGCTGGGTGTCGGTGCACCATGGCGGCGGCGTCGGGATCGGCAACTCCATTCACGCCGGCATGGTGGTGGTCGCCGACGGGACGCCGGCGATGGCCGACCGGCTGGAGCGCGTGCTGACCACCGACCCCGGGATGGGCGTGATTCGCCACGCCGACGCGGGCTACGAGATCGCCGTGGAGTTCGCCCGCGAGCACGGTATCGACCGGGCCACTTGATTCGCGCCGACTTCGCCCTTCGCCACGCGGGTCAGCTTGCGACCATGGTGCCAGCGACCGACGATCCGCTCGGGCGGATCCTGGACGGCGCGCTGGCGGCGCGGGAGGGACGCGTGGTGTGGATCGGCGAGGACCGTGACCTCGAGTCGCAGGTCGCGCTGGATGGCGACCTGCTCGATGCCCAGGGCGCCTGCGTCATCCCCGGCCTGGTTGACGCGCATACCCACCCGGTGTTTGCCGGCTCGCGCGCGGATGAGTTCTTCGAGCGCGTGAGCGGCGTTCCCTACCAGGCGCAGCAGTCGGGCGACCGTGGCATCGTGCGTACCGTGCGGGAAACCCGTAAGACCGATGGAGCGGTGCTGCTCGAGCTCGCCCAGGGCCGCGCCAACCGTTTCCTCGCCAACGGGACGACCACCATCGAGGCGAAGACCGGCTACGGGCTCGACCTCGACAACGAAGCGAAGTTACTCGACATCCTGCGCAAGCTGCCGAGCCGGACGCCTTTGCGGGTCGTGCCTACGTTCCTTGGGGCCCACGTCCCTCCGCCCGGCCTCGACCGCGATGTCTATGTACGCTCGCTGATCGACGAGATGCTCCCCGCCTTCAGGCCATGGGCCATCTTCTGCGACGCGTGGTGCGAAGCGCCGGCCTTCACGGCAAGGGAGACCCGCGCCATCCTGGCGCGAGCCCAAACCCTCGGATACGGACTGCGTGTCCACGCGGCGCAGCTGGCGCCTGGAGAAGGTCCCGACATTGCGGCGGAGCTGAAGGCGAGCAGCGCGGACCACCTCGAGTTCGCGACGCCGGCGCAAATCAGGGCACTGGCCGCGGCGGGGACGGTGGGGGTGCTCTGCCCTGGCGCGAATTTCACCACCCACGGCCCGCGACCTCCGATCGAGGCGATGCGGCAGGCGACGCTGCCGATGGCGATCGCCTCGGATCTCAACCCCGGGACCTCGAATTCCGAAAGCCTGCCGCACGCGATGAGCCTGGCCTGCGTGCAATGGGGCATGACGCCGGTCGAGGTGCTGCTCGGCGCCACTGTCCACGCGGCCCGCTCGCTCAAGCTCGACGGAGTTGCGGGTTGCCTGCGAGTGGGCGGCTTCGCGGACTGCGCCATCCTGGACGTTGAAACGCCGGAAGCCATTCCCTACTATGTCGGCGTGAATCGCGTCATCATGACGGTGGCCGGAGGCGTGCGGTGGCAGCCCTCGTAGAGTGTGTTCCCAACTTCTCCGAGGGGCGCCGGCTGGAGGTGATCACCGAGATTGCGGATGCGATCAAGGACGCGGGCGCCCGCGTGATCGACGTCCAGGCTGATGCCGCGCATAATCGGATGGTCGTCACCTTCGTCGCCGAGCCGAGCCTCGCGGTCGATGCGGCGATGGCCGGGGCGAAGGTCGCGACCAAACGGATCGACCTGCGACAGCATCGTGGTGAGCACCCACGCATGGGTGCGACCGACGTCGTGCCCTTCGTTCCCTTCGCTGACCTTCCCATGAGTGTCTGCGTCGATCTCGCCCATAGCTTCGGCGCGCGGCTCTGGAAGGAGCTTCGCGTGCCGGTCTATTACTACGGCGAGGCGGCCATGCGGCCCGACCGGCGCGAGCTGGAAAAGGTCCGCCTCGGAGGTTTCGAGGACCTGGTCGAGCACATCGGCGACGCCGACCGCATGCCGGACGAGGGACCGCCCGCCATCCATCCCCGAGCCGGCGCCACGGCGGTCGGTGCTCGGATTCCGCTGATCGCCTACAACGTCAACCTCAGGACGACGGACCTGCAGGTGGCCAAGGACATCGCAAAAACCATCCGTGCCTCTTCGGGCGGGCTGCCAAACGTCAAGGCCCTCGGCTTCGCGCTCGCCGACCGCGGCCTGGTCCAGGTCTCGATGAATCTCACCGATTACCGCGTCACCAACATCTGGAAAGTCTTCACGGCGATCCGCGACGAGGCGACACGGCGCGGGGTCGAGGTCGACGCATCGGAGATCGTCGGTACCGTCCCGCTGGCAGCAGCGGTAGGCGTGATCAAGGACGCCGTCGTCGAGCCCGCCTTCCGCATGGACCAGATCCTCGAAAAACGGGTGTGGGCCGCGGAATGACGGCGGTGCGCGACCAGACCCTGGGCGACTACCTCCAGGCCCTGGCATCGACCGCCGCGGTGCCCGGCGGGGGGAGTGCCGCCGCGCTGGCCGCCGCCATGGGTGCCGCCCTGGTCAGCATGGTGGCCAAGCTCAGCGCCAAAAAATCAAAGACGGTCGAGGATCGCGAGGCACTCACCCGCCTCGTGCCGGAACTCGATCGGCTGGCCGCGCGCTTGCTCGAGCTGAGCCAGGAGGACATCGACGCCTACCGGGTCGTGATCGAGGCTCGAAAATCAGGGGCGATGGCTGAGGCGCTGGCGCGAGCCTACGAGCAGGCGGCCGAGGTGCCGCTCGAGACCGCCACCGTAACGTCGCGTGCCATCGCGCTCCTACCGGAGGTCAGCCGCCGGGCGTGGGAGATGACCGCCTCGGACCTGGCCGTCGGAAGCGAGTTGTTACAGACCGGTTTGAGCGGCGCGCTGGGAAACGTCGCCATCAACCTGCCCGAATTGCGGGGCGACGCCGCCGTTCGCGTCGAGGCAGCGTACCGGGCATTGCGGAAGGACGCCGATGGGTAATCGATCGTTAGTGCAGGCGGTTGCGGCCGCCTTCGGCGCGATTTATCTCGTCGCTGGAGTCCTCGGCTTTTTCAACCATGCGATTCTGGGAATTTTCCAGGTCAACCTGCTTCACAACCTGGTGCACATTGGGATCGGCATCGGCGGCCTCGCGGCTGCCAGCAGCGTCGCCAACTCGAAGACATTCTGCCGGGTGGCGGGCGTGATCCTCCTGCTGCTCGGTCTCATCGGGTTCGGCGTCGCCAACCCATTCGGACTGCTCTACATTGGTGGCGCCGACATCGCGCTTCACCTCGTGACGGGTGGCCTGCTCGCCTATTTCGGATTCGCGGCCCCGGTCTCGACCCGCTCCGCGTAACGCCGGCGCCGATAAACTCACTTCGTGGCCGAGCCGTTCCCTTCGTTCCAAAGCAAGACCCTCACCATCGACGGTGTGAATCTGCACTACTTCTGCGGTGGCACTGGTCCGCCGCTGGTGCTGGTACACGGTCTGGGTAGCTCGGCGTCGGTGGAGTTCTATCACAATCTCGAGCCGCTCGCGGCGCATCACCGCGTATTCGCCATCGACCTGCCCGGGTTCGGTCGCTCCGACAAGCCGGTGCTCGCCTACACCATCGACCTCTTCGTTCGCGCGGTGTCTGACCTGATGGACTGCGAGGGCATCGAACGGGCCGCGGTGATGGGCGTCTCCATGGGCGGGCGCGTCGCTCTCGGCCTGGCCCTCGATTCGCCGCAGAAGGTCGAGCGGCTCGTGCTCGTCGATGCGCTTGGCATCGGTGCGCCGCGCCGGGTGCTCGCCTATTCGATCCTGTTGACGCGAGGCCTCGGCGAGCTGACGCTCCGCGGAACGGCCCGGGCCTTGCGGCAGATGAACCCGGCGGTCATCCGGCGGTTCTGGGGCTGGTACCTGAAACGTCCCAACCGCGTCAACACCATCTGGAGTGATGAGCGGATCGCCAACCACGGCACCCTGCTCGCCACACCGGAATATCGCGCCGCCTACCTTTCGGCGCTGCGCTCGATCGCCGGCATGCGCGAGCTGCGCGATGGCGTCGTCGTCGGGGACCGGCTCCCCGAGCTGCGGATGCCGACCCTGTTGATCTGGGGAGGGCACGACCACATTTTTCCCGCGAGTCACGCCCAGGCGGCGATGGCTCGGATTCCCAATGGCCGCCTCGAAATCTTCGATGACAGCGGCCACACGCCACAGATGGAGGAGCCGGAGCGGTTCAACCAGCTGGTGCTCGCCTTTCTCGGCGAGGCGGCGAGCCGGCGCGGCGAGGGGGTCGCCTAAACGTGGCCGCAAAACGAAAGCCTTCGCCTCTCGATCACCCTGCCCCTCTGGGGGAGGGGAGGGTGGGGGCCTCGCTGGCCGATGAGCGGGACCGGCTGGCCGATGAGCGGGAGAGGCTGGCCGACCAGCGGGAGCGGCTCGCCGACGAGCGTCAGTATCAGGCCGACGTCAGAGAGGCCGCCCTCGATGCGCGGCTGCGGACGATCGAGCTCCAGGAGCAGCGGATCCGCGCCCACGGCCGGTTCGTCGAGCTCGAGCGCGTCGACGACAATCGATCGGCCATCGAGGCCATCGCTACCGCCCGTGAACAGATCGAGCGGTCCAGGTTGGCGCTCGACCGCTCGGCGGCCAGTCTCGATCGGCAGCGCGTCAGGCTCGATCGGGCTAATGCGGGTGCGGTGCGCGACCAGGCCGTGATCGACCGAGAGCTGGACGGGCCGAACCCATGAAGAATGCGCGTCGCGATGACCTGCGCAACGTCGCCATCATCGCCCACGTCGATCATGGCAAGACCACCCTGGTCGACGCGCTGCTCAAGCAGTCGCACGTCTTCGCCGCCCACGAGCAGGTGGGCGAGCTGATCATGGATTCGAACGTGTTGGAACGCGAGAAGGGCATAACCATCCTGGCCAAGACCACCTCGATTCGCTACCACGGCGTCAAGATCAACATCATCGACACGCCTGGCCATGCCGACTTCGGCGGCGAGGTCGAACGAGTGCTGGGCATGGCCGAGGGTTGCCTGTTGCTGGTCGACGCACTCGAAGGTCCGATGCCGCAAACGCGCGTCGTCCTCCGGCAGGCCCTCGAGCTCGGCCTGATGCCGATTATCGTCGTCAACAAGATCGACCGCGTCAATGCCCGGCCCGCCGAGACCGTCGAGGCGACCCATGACCTGCTGCTCGAGCTGGCCAGGAATGCCGATCAGCTCAGTGCGCCCGTGATCTACACCAATGCCCGGACGGGGACGGCCACGGTCGACCTGCGCCACCCGGGGACGACGCTCGAGCCGCTCCTCGATGCGCTGCTGACCTACATTCCGCCACCGTTGGGCGACGCGGAGGGCCCGCTGCAACTGCTGGTCAGCAACCTCGATCACGACAATCACATCGGCCGCCTGGCGATCGGCCGGATCACGCGCGGTACCCTGCGGCCGGGTCAGGACGTGGTTCGCATCAGCGAGGCCGGCATCGGTTCGCGCCAGCGGATCACGACCTTGCTGACCGTTGAGGCGTTGCAGCGGCGGCCCGCCGAGTCCGCATCGGCAGGTGAAATCGTGTACATCTCAGGCCTGCCCGACATCGCCGTGGGCGACACCGTGGCGGACCCTGAGCATCCGGAACCGTTGCCCCGGCTGGAGGTCAGCGAGCCGACCCTGCGGATGCAATTCTCGGTCAACCAGTCGCCCTTCGCCGGCCGCGAGGCGACCACCAGCAGTACCTCGCGCCAGCTCCGGGCCCGTCTGGAGCGCGAGCTCCAGACCAACGTGGCACTCAAAGTCGCCGACGGCGTGACGGCCGACATCTTCGAGGTGAGCGGCCGCGGCGAGCTGCACCTGGCGATCCTGATCGAGACCATGCGCCGCGAGGGCTACGAGTTCGAGGTCTCGCGCCCCGCCGTCATCACCCGCGAGATCAACGGTGAGCGGCACGAACCGATCGAGGAATGCATCATCGACTGCAGCCTCGACGCGGTGGGCGCGATCACAGAAGCGCTCGGGTCGCGGGGAGCGCAGCTGCAGTCGATGCGCACCGACGCCGGCAGCGGCGCCCGGCTCACCTACCTGGCGCCGACCCGGGCGCTGATCGGTCTGCGTAGCCTGATCCTGACGCTGACCCGGGGGACGGGCGTGATGTCGACCCGGCTGGTGGGGTGGGAGCGGTGGCGGCAGCTGCCGCCGCGGACGCGCAACGGGGTGCTGACCGCGAGCCAGACCGGGATGGCCGTCGCCTATGGCTTGCAGGGCGTCCAGGAACGCGGCCAGCCGTTCATCGGCCCCGGGACCCAGGTCTACGAGGGCATGATCGTCGGCCTCAACCGGCGCGGTGGCGATATCGACGTCAACGCCACCAAGCAGAAGCAAAAGACCAACATGCGCGCCTCGACCGAGGACGCCACCGTCAAGCTGGTGCCGGCGCGCGAGATGTCGCTCGAGGAATGCCTCGACTTCATCGAGGATGATGAGCTGGTCGAGGTGACGCCCAAGGGGATCCGGATGCGCAAGCGCGTGCTGAACGCCGGCGAACGCATCAAGCAGCGCAAACGCGAGCTGGCGAGCTAGATCAGCCCAGGGGGTGGCCCATCCGGGCGGCGTAGTAGGCCAGAAGCCACTGGAAGAGCGAAACCAGCCCCCATATAAGTAGGATGGCGCCGGCCACGGCGGGCAGCGTCGGCCAGACCCGCTTGCGCCGATAGCGGGCGAACTGGGGAAACGTGGCCCAGAAAGCGCTGTTGAACAGACCGGCCCGCCGGCCCTCCCGAATGGCAATTCGAAGCAGGACGATGCCCAGCAGACAAAGGGCGAAACCCCGGATCAGCACCAGACCGGGACGGGCATATGTTGTGCCCCCGGCAACCAGAAAACCCTACAGGCTGTGGTAAACTGCTTGACAGTCCTCATCCTACGGCATACGATGTGGGCCGCTCTCCACCCCACCCTTTGGAGGTTCCACGATGGCCCGATCCACCCAAAAGACGTCGACCGACCGACCCAACGCGACCGCGGCAGCCCCAGCCAGCGTCTCGAAACGCAACCGCAACGGCCTTCCCTGGAAGCGGTACTTTACCCGCCCGGGTGTCGCGCCGTTCGACGAGGTGCAGTGGGAGACGCGCGAGGCCGTCATCACCAACGAAAAGGGTGAGATCGTCTTCGAGCAGCACGACGTGGAGATCCCGACCACCTGGTCGCAGGTCGCCACCAACGTCGTCGTCTCGAAGTACTTCCGCGGGGTCATCGGGACTCCGGAGCGGGAGCGCAGCGTCAAGCAGCTGATCGGACGGGTGGTGCGCACCATCCATGGGTGGGCGAACAAGCAGGGCTACTTCGCGACGCCGGAAGCCTCGGAAATCTTCCGCGATGAGCTGACGCATCTGTTGGTGCATCAGAAAGCCGCCTTCAACAGTCCCGTCTGGTTCAACGCCGGGATCGAGCAACGCCCGCAGTTAAGCGCGTGCTTTATCAACAAGGTCGAGGACCGGATGGAGTCGATTCTTACGCTCGCCAAGACCGAGGGCATGCTCTTCAAGTACGGCTCCGGCACCGGCTCGAACCTCTCGCCGCTGCGCTCCTCGCGCGAGCTGCTGGCGGGTGGCGGTACAGCGTCCGGCCCGGTCTCCTTCATGAAGGGCTTCGACGCCTTCGCCGGTGTGATCAAGTCCGGCGGCAAGACGCGCCGCGCGGCCAAGATGGTCATCCTCAACGCCGATCATCCCGACATCGTCGAGTTCATCAACTGCAAGGTCGAGGAGGAGCGCAAGGCCTGGACGCTGATCGAAGGCGGCTACGACTCGTCCTTCAACGGCCCTGCCTACAGCTCGATCTTCTTCCAGAACTCCAACAACAGCGTCCGCGTCAAGGACGACTTCATGAAGGCCGTCGAAGAGGACGCCGACTGGCACACGTTCGCCATCACGACCGGCCAGATCATGGACGCCTATAAGGCGCGTGACCTGATGCGCATGATGGCCGACGCTGCCTGGGCGTGCGGCGATCCGGGACTGCAATACGACACCACGGTCAACAACTGGCACACCTCCCCCAACACCGACCGGATCAACGCCTCCAACCCGTGCTCGGAGTACATGTTCCTCGATGACACCTCCTGCAACCTCGCCTCCATCAACCTGATGAAGTTCCTCGACGAGCGCGGCGAGTTCGACGTCGAGGCCTACCGCGAGGCGTGCCGGGTGCTGATCACCGCCCAGGAGATCCTGGTCGACAACGCCAGCTACCCGACCGAGGCGATCACCAAGAACAGCAAGGACTTCCGGCCGCTCGGGCTGGGCTATGCCAACCTCGGCGCGCTGCTGATGGCGTCGGGCCTTCCCTACGACAGCGATGCCGGTCGCGACGTGGCGGCCGCGCTGACCGCGGTGATGACCGGCGAGGCCTACGCGCAGTCGGCGCGGATCGCCCAGAAGAAAGGCCCGTTCAACGGCTTTGCCGTCAACCGCGAGCCCATGCTGCGCGTCATGGACCAGCACCGGAGCTCGGTCGACCATATCAACCCGGCGCATGTGCCGCTGCCGCTGCTGAGCGCGGCCCGCGACGCCTGGGACAAGGCCTGCCAGCTGGGCGACCTCTATGGCTATCGCAACGCCCAGGCGACGGTGATCGCGCCCACCGGAACGATCGGGTTCATGATGGATTGCGACACCACCGGCATCGAGCCCGACATCGCGCTGGTCAAGTACAAGAAGCTGGTCGGCGGCGGGATGCTCAAGATCGTCAACCAGACAGTGCCGATCGCGCTGCGCCGGATCGGCTACCCCGAGACCCAGGTTTCCGAGATCCTGCAGTACATCGACGAGAGCGACACCATCGAGGGCGCCCCGCACCTTCGCCCCGACGATCTGGCGGTCTTCGATTGCGCCTTCAAGCCGGCCAAGGGCTCCCGCACCATCCACTACATGGGGCACGTCAAGATGATGGCCGCCGCGCAACCGTTCATCTCCGGCGCCATCTCCAAGACGGTCAACATGCCGGAGAACGCCACGCCCGAGGACATCATGGAGGTCTACCTCGAGGGCTGGCGGATGGGCCTCAAGGCGATCGCCATCTATCGCGACGGCTCCAAGCGCTCCCAGCCGCTGAACACCGCGCTCGATAGCAAGAAGGGCGCGGCCACCGAGGCGGTGCCAGCCCGAGAGATGGTGGCGACCGAGCCGCCCCATGCCGTGCGCCGGAAGCTGCCGGACGAGCGGCGCGCGATCACCCACAAGTTCGACATCCAGGGCCACGAGGGCTACATCACGGTCGGCATCTACCAGGATGGCCAGCCGGGCGAGATCTTCCTCGTGATGTCCAAGGAAGGCAGCACCATCTCCGGATTGATGGATGCCTTCGCCACCAGCATCTCGCTGGCGCTCCAGTACGGCGTCCCGCTGGAGGTCCTGGTCAAGAAGTTCGCTCACACCCGGTTCGAGCCCTCCGGCTTCACCAAGAACCCGGAAATCCCGATCGCCAAGTCGATCACTGACTACATCTTCCGCTGGCTCGCGTCCAAATTCTTGAGCGGCACGCAGCAGGAAGCGATCGGTATCGTGCGGCGCGAGCCGGTCATCGAGATCGAGGCATCGCCTGCCCCGACGGTGGCCACGTCGCCGGCGCCGACCAAGCCGGCACCAGCCGATTCGAACCCGATCAAGATCAGTTTCGTGGGCCAGGAGGACGCGCCGGCCTGCTCGGACTGCGGCTCGATCATGATCCGCAACGGCACGTGCTACAAATGTCTGAACTGCGGCAGCACATCCGGTTGCAGCTAGAAATCACAGAGGAAGAGACCGCCGTGGTTTCTTCCTCTCGACCTTCGCAGACGATGCAGCGGCATCCGCAGTGGTCGCATGAAGGTCCGGAATGTCCCTGTGGAGGCGCAACGATGTGGGATGGACGCAAATTCCGCTGTCGCGGTTGCGGTCTGTACTACGAAACCTGCTGCGATGGCGGTCGCTGTCCGTGAGCGCAGAAAAATTCTGAAAATTTCTGGTCGATAACCCGCGAAGACCCGATTATCGCGGCCCCACGCGAAAAAAATTGGGCCGAGAGTATGCAAAGCGGCTCAATTCATGCTATGGTCGCACTTAATGAGCGCTGAGCCGCGCTCTGATCGTCGCGTCGATCAGGGCGAGGACCTGAAGAAGGGCAACACTCAAAAAACTCCGCGGGCCACATCGATGATTGTCAACGCGTGGCAGCATGGACACCGAGGGTCGATCGCGACACGCCGTCGCTCCCCTCATTTTTCTCTCTTCTCTTTGCTTCCGGTTCCCGGCCTCGCCGGCGCCCGCGCGTCCACGTTACCCGTGGCGCTCACGCGCGTTTGGCGGCGGCGTCACAGCGGCCGACCGGGAGAATCTTGCTAAGAAGGAGGTGAGCCCGGATGGCCGCAAAGAAGAAAGCAGGCGGAAAGAAGAAAGCCGCGAAGAAGTCGTCGAAGAAGAAGTAGGTTAGCTTTTTAAGCTGACTTCAATACAGCCGGTGCCTTCGGGCGCCGGCTGTAGCATTTTCTGGGCATGATCGATCTCGAGCGCGCGCGGCAGTTCCTCAGGGTGCGCCACGACGGCATCCTGGCCACCATCAAGCGGGACGGACGCCCCCAGCTTTCCAACATCCTCTATTTGCTTGATGACGACGGCCGAATCAAGATCTCGGTGACCCAGACTCGTGCCAAGACGCACAATCTACGCCGAGACCCCCGCGCCAGCCTCCATGTCCAGGGTCGCGACCGCTACGAGTACCTGGTCGCCGAGGGAACCGCGGAGCTGGTGGAAGGGGAGGGACTTAATGAGGCGCTCCGTCATTACTACCGCAAGGTCCGCGGCGAGCACCCCGACTGGGCGGAGTACGACGCCGCCATGGTCACCGAACAGCGCCTGCTGCTGTCAATCTCCCTCGACCGCGCGTACGGGCAGCTGCGCTAGCGTACCGCTAGGCAGGTCACGGTCTTGAAGACGCCGTCGATCTTCTGGATCTTCTCCACGATGATCGAGCCGATGCCGGCGACGTCCGGCGCCTCCACCTGAGCGATGACGTCGTACTCGCCGGTAATGGCGTCCGCCAGCGCGATCCCGCTGACGCCCTGAAGCGACTTCGCCACCTCGATCGCCTTGCCCGCCGACGCGTTGATGAGCACATACGCTCGCATAGCTCCCTCCTGGACGAATTCCGACCCTCAGAATACGGGTTTGACCGCCGGTAAGATGTAGGCCATGACGTCCATGACGGCTGTGGTGAAAGCCACGGCCGGTCCGGGCGCCGAGATCGACCAGGTCGCCATCCCCGAACCGAAGGGCAAGGACGTCCTCATTGAAGTCGCGGCGTCGTCCATCTGCGGCACCGACGTTCACATCTTCGACTGGAACGACTGGGCTCGCCGCCACATCCACCCGCCGCGGGTCTTCGGGCACGAGATGTCGGGCCGGATCGTCGCCACCGGGCCCGAGGTGCGCGACTTGATTCCGGGGACCTTCGTCGCCGCCGAGACCCACGTGGTCGATCACACCTGCCGCCAGTGCCAGCGCGGCCTCTATCACCTGTGCGAAAACGTCCGGGTGCTCGGCGTCGACCGCGACGGGTCCTTCGCCCGCTACGTGCTGCTGCCGGCGGAGAACTGCTGGCGGAACGCCCCGGGCCTGACTCCAGAAATCGCCGCGCTCCAGGAGCCATTCGGGAATGCCGTGCATGCCGCCACGGCCGGTCCATTGAAGGACAACGCCGTCGCGATTTTCGGACTCGGCCCGATTGGTCTGTGCGCCGTGGGCATCGCTCGGGCCGAGGGGGCGGCGGCGGTCTACGGCATCGAACCCAACCCCTACCGGCGTGAGCTCGCGCAACGCATGGGCGCGACCGCAGTCTTTACCCCATCGGACCAGACCGTTTCCGAGATTCGTACGGCCAACGGTGGGGTGGGGGTTGACGTGGTGCTCGAGATGTCAGGGCACCCGGTGGCGATTGAGCAGGGGTTGCAGGCCCTCCACAGCGGTGGCTGGATAAGTTTGCTTGGCATCGGTGACCAGCCGGTCACGCTCGACCTCAACGAGCTCGTGGTCACCAAGGGCATCACCATCTACGGCATTTTTGGCCGGCGGATCTGGGATACCTGGGAGCGCACGTCGAACTATCTGAGTAAGGGCTTGGTCGACGTATCGCCGCTGATCACCCACCGGTTCCCACTCGACGACTTCCAGGAGGCAATGGCGAAAATGAAAAGTGGGCGGTCGGGGAAAGTCGTGTTGCTGCCCAACGGCGGCTAGGAGGAGCACATGATCACGGAAAAGAAGACCCAGTTCCTGGCGGACGAGTTGGACCAGCTACGGCGACAAGGGCTGTTCCGCCCGCTCCGTGTGTTGGAGTCGGCGCAGGACACCGAAGTCGTGGTCGACGGCAAGCGGGTCCTCAACCTGTCGTCCAACAATTACCTCGGGCTCACCACCCATCCGCGGCTGAAGACCGCCATGATCGAGGCGACGGAAAAATGGGGCGCCGGCTCGGGCGCGGTGCGCACCATCGCGGGCACGATGACCGTACACGAAGACCTCGAGCGACGTCTTGCCGAGTTCAAGGACACGGAGGCCTCGCTTGTGCTGCAATCGGGGTTCGCGGCTAATTTGGGCGTCCTGCAGTCGCTGGTCAAAGAAGGCGACGTCATCATCAGTGATGAGCTGAACCATGCCTCCATCATCGATGGCATCCGGCTCTCCAAGGCCGAGCGTTCGATCTTCAAGCACTGCGATATGGATGACCTCGAGCGTCATCTCGAACTGCACCGCACGAAGCGGGTCAAGCTGGTTGTCACCGACGGCGTCTTCAGCATGGACGGCGACATCGCGCCGCTGCCGGGGATTGTGGAGCGCGCCGAGCGATTCGGCGCGCTGGTCATGGTCGACGACGCGCATGCCAGCGGCGTCTTGGGCAAAAATGGCCGTGGCTCGGTCAGTCATTTTGGTCTTGATGGGCGGGTCGACCTGCAGATGGGGACCCTCTCCAAGGCGATCGGCGTGCTGGGAGGCTACGTGGCCGGCGCCCAAACGATTCGGGATTTCTTGATCCACCGGGCTCGGCCGTTTCTGTTCAGCACCTCGCATCCGCCGGGCGTGGCCGCGGCCTGTATCGCGGCGATCGACGTGCTGCTCGCCGAGCCCGACCGCATCGATCGTCTCTGGAAGAATACGGCTCGCTTCAAGGACGGCCTCAAGCGTCTCGGCTTCGAAACCGGGGCCAGCGAGACACCGATCACGCCGGTGATCGTCGGCAAGGGCGCGGTCGCCATGGACTTCTCGGACCGGCTTTTCAAGCTTGGCGTGTTCGCCCAGGGGATCGGCTTTCCGACCGTCGCCGAAGGCCGGGCCCGGATTCGAACCATCGTCACCAGTGTGCACACCGAAGCCCAGCTGGATCGGGCGCTAGAAGCCTTCGCTACGGTCGGCAAGGAACTTGGGGTGATCGCGTAACCTTCAGGACGGACCACACATATATGACTAGGTCAACCGCGTGACCCAGCGTTCGGCGGCGGAGTTGCAAGACGAGGCGCGCTTGATCGAAGCCGCCAAACGGGATCGCAAGGCGTTTGCCGCCCTGTACGACCGCTACTTCGATCAAATCTACTCGTACTGCTACTACCACTGCGGCCGGCGTGAGGAGGCGGAGGACCTGGCGAGCGAGACGTTCCAGCGTGCGCTGGAGGGCCTCGACGATTTCGAATGGCGAGGAATTCCATATTCAGCATGGCTCTACAAAGTCGCCTCAAACTTGATGTCGAAGCGGCGGCGCCGGCCGCCCTGGATCGAGCTGCCCGACCCGATCGCGGGCAGCGGCGAGAACGATCCGGAGCGACTCTGGCTGCGCCGGGAGCAGGGCGATGAGCTCCACCGTGCGGTGCAGAAGCTTCCGCTGGACCAGCGCGAGGCTGTCCTCCTCAAGTTCGAGGGCCGGCTCAAGAACAAGGAGATCGGCGTGATCTTGAACCGAAGCGAAGGCGCCGTCAAGCTCCTGCTCTTTCGTGCCGTCCACGGCCTGCGCCGGCGCATGAGCGAACAGGAGAAGCGTCGATGACGGCTCGATCCGACGACGTCGACGCCCTCGCTCGCGCGATCGACCGGGTGGTCTTTGCTCAGCCTGGTGGCGATGGTGCGCCCGACCCGCAGTCGGCCTCGCTCGCCCTGATTTCGTACCTGAACGATAGCTTTCCTCGCGTGAGCCTGGCCACGCCGCGCCGCGACCGGTTGCAACGGCGGCTGATCCGGGGGCTGCGGATTCCCGCCAGCCCGGCGCCCACCGGCTGGGTTCGGCTGGAGGCGGAGATGAATCGTCGGCTCGGGAATCTCGATCCCAGGTGGACGCCGGTGGTGGGTGGCGCCGCCCTGGTGTTGCTGGGCTTCGTCGGACTTGCGGTCTGGCGCCAGCGGGGCGCGGTCAAGCCCGCGATCGCGGCCTTCCGCTAGTCCCGAAACCCTGGCGGGAATCCGCCGTTACATTGGCAGTCATGAGACGGTGGACGACCGGCGCCACGCGGGGTGGCATCCTGCTGCTGCTCTTCCTGACTGCATCGTTGCTGCCGGGTGCGGGCCTGGCTCGGCAGGGAACGCTGCCACCACTTTCGATCGTGGCGGCCGTCGCCGCGGACGTCGGTGGCGATCCGGATAACTTCATCGTCCATCGTTTGACCCAGTCGTCCCCGAACCCGACCGTCGGG
This sequence comes from Chloroflexota bacterium, assembly GCA_034666565.1. Taxonomy (GTDB): domain Bacteria; phylum Chloroflexota; class Dormibacteria; order CF-121; family CF-121; genus CF-13. The sequence goes on along the minus strand of JAXDLN010000109.1, from coordinate 12,680 downwards.
CCCATTCTCGGCGTTCTGGTGGTCAAGAAAGCCGCCACCCCCGCCATCCCGGTGACCTATGTGCCCACCCTCTACTACCACTACATCCGCATCAATCCGAATCCCAAGGACCACGTTGGCTTCGGCCTGTCCACGCCGCCGGCCGCATTTCGCGCCCAGATGCAGTACCTGGCCGACCACGGCTTCCATGTCATCCCGCTCCACCAGGCCGTGGTTGCCGTCGAGCACCACAGCGTGCTCCCCTCGCGGCCCGTGGTCCTGACTTTCGACGATGGCTACGCGGATTTCTTTACCTCCGCGGTTCCGATCCTGCAGAGCCACGGCTTCACCGCCACCAGCTTTGTGGTCAGCGGGCGTATGGGATGGGGCGGATACATGACGCCCAGCCAGATCGTCGCCGCCGATGGGATGGGGTTCACCGTCGGGGCGCATACGGTTGACCACGTCGCTCTGGCGGCACTCGCGCCCGCCCGTGCCACCTGGGAGATCAGGCAAAGCAAGCTGACGCTGGAGGGGCTGCTCGGGCATCCCGTCCTCGACTTCGCGTATCCCTACGGCAGTTTCAACCTGTTTGACATGGCGCAGGCGAAGAGTCTCGGCTTCGAGACCGCGCTCTCGACCCTGTCCGGGACATGCCATTCCGCCGGCCAGCTGTTCGATCTTTCGCGCGTGCGCATTGGCGGCGGTCTCCCTCTCGCCTCCTTTGCCCACGATGTGGGCGGGCCGGCCCCGACCGCGGCGGAGCTCACCATCGGGCTGTGAGCGGGGAAGACGACCTCTCGCCAAAGGAAGCGGCTCGCCTTCGAGCGCGAGATCGCAAGGCGAGGCCACCAAAGATGGTGGTCGACAACGCCGGCGTGAAGCGTATCCAGATCGCCCTCCGCGATCAGGCCGCGAAGAAATCTAAGAAGCCCAAGCGGTAGAGTTAGATCGTGACTCCAATTCGCAAAGCTGTCTTCCCGGCCGCTGGGCTCGGCACCCGTTTCTTGCCGGCCACCAAGGCACAACCGAAGGAGATGCTCCCGATCGTCGACAAGCCCATCATCCAGTACGGCGTCGAGGAAGCCGTTGCCGCGGGCATCGATCAGATCATCGTCGTCACCGGCCGTGACAAGCGCGCCATCGTCGATCATTTCGACATTTCGTTCGAACTGGAGCACTATCTCAAGGATCGCGGCAAGACGCGCGAGCTCCAGCTGGTGCGCAAGATCTCTGACCTGGTCGACATCACCTACATCCATCAGAAAGAACCCCTGGGCCTCGGTCACGCGGTGTTGATGGCCAAGGACGTGGTGGGCAACGAGCCGTTTGCCGTCTTTTTGGCCGACGACATCATTCGATCGCAAACGCCGGCGATCAAGCAGATGATGGACGTATTCGGCCCGCGCCAGGCATCGGTTCTGGCCCTGCAGCGCGTCGAGCCCGGCCAGGTCTCCCGCTACGGCATCGTCAAGGTCGGGAAGAGCGAGGGCCGGATCCACGAGGTCGTCGACATGGTGGAAAAACCGGACCCCGAGAAGGCGCCCTCCAACCTCGCCATCCTGGGGCGCTACATCCTGAAGCCCTCGATCTTCGGCATCCTGGAGACCACCCACGAGGGGGTCGGCGGCGAGATCCAGCTGACCGACGCCATCCGAACCCTGGCCCAGCAGGAACAGGTCCTGGGGCTCGAGTTCGAGGGCACCTACTACGACGTGGGCACGGTCAGCGGCTTCCTGAAGACCTCGATCGCGTTCGCCCTGGAGCGGCCGGGGCTGCGCGAGGAGCTGCTCAGCTACCTGGAAAGCCTGGACGGGCGCAAGCCCGCCTGACTGCCCGCGGGCCTGTTTCCGAGCCTATAATGAGGGGTCTGTTGAATGGCTTTAGCGACACCGCATTTGGTTCCAAACATGGCAGTTTCAGGTCGACGCAGATCCGACGAGGACCGGGTCGTTCGGTATTTGAATACCGAGGGCGACTTCGAGGTCGAGGTGTCGCACACCTTGAACAAGTGGTGCGTCACCGTCTTTCAGCTGCCCTCCAAACAGGTCGTGGCTCAGGACTTTTTCCCCGAGCGCTGGAAGGCGCTGGCGCGGGCGCAGGACTTCGTGCGCATCCTTAACACCCGCAACAAACCCCAGCCGGAGACGGACGAAGAGCCCTGATCCGTAACTCGTCGCGGGCCTTCTGGCTCCAGGAATGGGGGGCGCTTGCCTTCGTGGTCACGGTCATCATGGGCCTGCTGGTGGTTCCCGCCGCGCTGCTGCTCGAGGGCGGCGGCAAGGCCAGCTCACCGACCAACCTGACGCTGCTCGCACCAACGCCGGCCCCCAGCTTCTGCGTGCCGCCGGCCACCCCGACGCCGTCCACCACGGCCACCCCCAAGCCCAGTACGACGCCGACACCCACGCCAGCGCCGTCGACATCAGCGTCACCCTCGGCGACCGCGGTGACCAGCGCCTCGGCGACCCCATGCCCGTCGCCGTCCGCGACGCCGACGCCCTCAGCGTCGCCGAGCGGGAGCCCGAAAGCCTCGACTTCGCCCTAGCCGGCCAGCGTCAGCTGGCGTCCAGGTCGCCCAGCACGATCGAGCCGTTACGCGGCACGATCTGCGCGCGGCGCAGTTCGAGTTCGGCCATGACGCGGCTGTTGTCGAGCACCGCGAGCACGATGTTGTCGCGCAGGGCCAGCTCGCCGATCCGGACGCAGTCCCGCAGGAAGGGGAACACCAGCGGCCGAACAAGATTGACGATATATCGATGCTCCGAGTCCGCGTCATCGGGGGAATCGGTCAGGCTCTCGTCGCGAAACGCGAGGATAAAGAGTTCATCGTTAAGAGGAATGAGGTCGGTCCAGCTGTAGGCCTCGCCGGGGGCGTCCGGAATCAAGGTCCGCTTCTGGCGGAAGAGCTCCAACCGCGATTGCAGTCGGCGCATCGGGCCCGAAGGGCCCTCAATGAAAAATGGCACGTCCTTGAGCTTTGCCTGGGCCGGCTGGGCGGGGTAGCGGGTTGAGAAGCCGACGTCGGCCCGGCCCATGAAGGGAGCCGGCACTTTGATCACGAGCTCCTGAAGCATCAGCCGAGACTCCTTCTGCTCTTGATTAGATCGCCGTCACTCTATTCAACGGAGATTCGCCACGCCTTTTGCTGCTTTTTCCCGGGAATGGGCCAGCACGCCCTCCGCATCCCGGGTATTGAGCACGCGATCGGGGGTGAGCCCCGCCCGGCGCCCAATGGCGCAGCCGTAACGCACGTAATCGTATTCAGCCGGAAAATGCGCATCGTTGTCGATCGCAAGCAGGGCGCCGGCTTCCCGGGCTTTGCGGGCCCAGCTGTCGTTGAGATCGAGGCGGAACGGGCTACTGTTGATCTCGAGCGCGGTGCCGGTCCTGACGGCTTCGGCGATCACCGCATCGATATCGACCCGGGTCTCGCCCCGGCGGTCGAGGCGTCGCGAGGTGGGGTGGGCGAGGATATCCACGTGCGGCGATCGTAGCGCGCGCAGCACCCGTTGGGTGATCTGATCTTTGGGCTGATCCAGCGCGGTGTGGACGGACGCGACCACCACGTCGAGCGAGGCGAGGCAGTCGTCGGGAAGATCGAGGCTCCCATCCGGAAGGATGTCCACCTCGGCGCCGTTCAAGACCCGGACTATGCCCGCCTGCGCATTGACGGCCGCGACCTCGACGGCGCGGGCTCGGAAGCGCTCAGGTGTCAGGCCCTGGGCGATCGTCAGCGATTGTGTGTGGTCGGTCAACGCGATGTACTCATAGCCGCGCTCGGCCGCGGCGCGGGCCATCACCGCGATCTCGTTGCGTCCGTCGCTCCAGTTGCTGTGCGTGTGCAGGTCGCCCCGTAGGTCACCGATCTGCACCAGCGCCGCTATCGGGCCCTTGGCTGCGAGCTCGATCTCGCCCCAGCCCTCGCGCAGCTCGGGCGGGATCCAGGCGCAGCCGACCGCGGCATAGACCGACTCTTCTGTTTCTCCGGCGATCCGGGTGCCGTCTTCCTTGAAGACGCCGTACTCGTTGATCTTGAGCTTGTCGAGCTGAAGCGCGCGGCCGCGCAGCTGGACATTGTGGGCCTGTGACCCGGTGAAGTACTGCCAGGCCGCGCCGAAACTGTCAGGCTTCACCGCATGCAGGTCGACCTGCATGCCCGAGCGCACGCGGACACTGGTCTTGGTGCCGCCCTGGCCGATGACGTCGCTGACTTGTGGGAGGAGGGCGAATTCGCGGCACATCGCCTCGGGGTCCTCACACGCCACCAGCAAATCGAGGTCTCCGACGGTCTCGCTGGCGCGGCGCAGGCTGCCCGCGATCTCGGCCCGAACGACACCGACCTGCGCTCGCAGCGTGGCCAGGAGCGAATCGGCGAGGATCCACGCCTCGGGGAAATAGATGCGGCCCTCGGTGCGCTTCAGCATGGCGATGCCTTTACGGATGTTTTCTTCGGTCTTGGCTTTGATGCCGGGGACCTCCAGCAGCCGGTGCGTCTGCGCCGCTTGCTCCAGGTCGTCCAGGCTGAGGATCCCGAGCGCGTCGTAAATATCTTTGGCCGTACGAGGCCCGAGCCCGGGCACTCGTGTCAACTCCAGCAGTGCCGGCGGAACCTCGGCCTCCAACTTTGTCAGGAATTCGAGTTGCCCAGTGGTCACGTACTCGACGATCTTTTTCTCGATCGCCTCGCCGATCCCGGGGACATCCTTGAGGCGCCCGTCGTGGATCAGGTCCTCGACCTCGGTTGTGAGGTTGTCGAGCTGCCGAACGGCTTCCCGGTAAGCCCGGATCTTGAAGAAGTTCTCCCCCCTGATCTCGAGCAGGTCGGCGACCCGGTTGAGCATCGCGGCGACCTCGGCATTCCGCACGTTAGTAACCTAGCAGGCGATGTCGCTCGACGGCGTTCGGGTTTTGGATTTGTCGCGCCTGCTGCCGGGCGGATACTGCACGCAGTTGCTCCAGGCACAGGGCGCGACCGTGATCAAAATCGAATCGCGGTCGGGCGATCCCATCCGTTCCCTGCCGGGCGGAGACGCATACTTCGACGCGCTGCACCAGGGCAAGGAGTTGCTCACGCTCGACCTGCGCTCGACGTCCGGCCGTGAAGCATTTCTAGGGATGGTGCTCGCCGCGGATGTTCTGGTCGAGGGCTTTCGCCCGGGGCGAATGGAGCGGATGAAGCTGGGTTACCTGGAGTTGGCGGCGATCAATCCGGCGCTGGTCTACTGCGCGATCACGGGATACGGATCAGATGGTCCGCTCGCGCGCCGGGCCGGCCACGATCTGAACTATTTGGCCGTGAGCGGCGCGCTCTCCCTCATGCCGCTCCGCGACGGCGTGCCCGCCATTCCGGGCATCCTCGTCGCCGACCTCGCCGGTGGGCTGCAAGCTGCATTCCTGATTGCCGCGGCGCTGGCGAGTCGTGCGATGACCGGGCGCGGCCAGCGCGTCGAGGTGTCGATGGCAGACCTGATGCGAAGCTGGACCGCCATGCCGCGAGCGGTGCAGCGGGCGGGACTATCCGGCCTGAGTCTGACCGGGGAATTGCCCTGTTACCACGTCTATTCGGTGGCCGACGGATTCCTGACCGTGGCCGCGCTGGAGGCCGCGTTCTGGGCGGAGTTCTGCCGTGCGATCGATCGCGAGGACTTGAAGGGGCGCCAGTTCGATCCGGCCGCGATCGAGGCGGTCCAGGCGACGCTCGGTGGGGCGAGCCGGGCCGAATGGATCGCCCGCTTCGGCGATCGCGACGTTTGCGTCGAGCCGGTCTTGTCCTTGGAGGAGACCAGCTGAGGCGGCCCCCCGGCCGCCCCAGCTAGACACCATCAGCTAGTTATCGACGTTGACGATGCTGCCGAACAGGCCATCCTGCTCGTCATTGATGCCGGCGGCGAAATAGAGGGTGTTCGGGCTCGCCCCGACCCCGCCATTGCCGAACCGCAAGCCCCAGAGGCCCGGGATCTGAATGGGGGCGCTTGTTTCGCTCTTGAGCTGCCCGCGGAACGCCCCGGTCCCCAGGTTATAGGCGTTGATCCGGCCGTCGCCGAAATTGCCGACCAGCAGGTTATTGTGGAAATTGCCGAAGCTGGCCGGCGCAATCGCCAGCCCCCAGGGAGAATTCAGCGCGCCCCCGGACGCAACCCGCCGGAGCAGCTGCCCGTTGAGGTCATAGGCATCGACGTAGCCGAAGCCCGGGCCGGACTGGTCGTCGTGCTTGTCTGGCTTCTGCATGGCGTACGTCACATACAGCACGCCGCCGAGATTCTGGATGTTGAAGGGCGCGAACCCGGCCGGAATACCTGGATCGGTGAACGAGCCGCTCAGAGCGACCATCGAATAGGTGGCGTCGAAGACCTCGATGGTGCCAAACCGGAAGTTGCTCGCGTAGATGTGGTCTCCCACGCCGTTGTTGCCGATCGCCAGGCCTTTGTAGACCGCGCCCAGCCCGACCGCCGAGCGGTCGACCTCGATGCGGGCCCGCGTGACGCTGACCGCCGGGTTCCATCCGGCGATCGTGCCGTCCTCCGTGGCGAAGAGAAACCGGTCGCCCTTGAACCCGCCGCCGCCGTTGAAGACGGTGCCGGTTGGGGTGCCCCCGTCAGTGCCGTCGGGCTGAGGGATCTTGACCACCAACGGACCATTCGGTGGCGGGGGAAACGAATTGCCGGCCCCGTCATAGAGCGTCGTGACGCCCGCGTTGTTATCGGAGACCCACATCGGGCTGCTGGCGCTCGCTGAGATGCCCCAGGGATTGACCAGGTGCGTGTCGAGGTGCTGCGCCCGCCCCGGGATATTGGAAACCAGGTCCGCCTCCCGAAAGGCGCCTCGTGCGATTCCGGCGCTGACGCCAGTCGCCGGAAGTGTGATCCCCACCGCGGTGGCGACCGCGAGCCCGAACGTGAGTATTCTGCGTGGGTGCATGCCTATGCCTCCTTGGCTGGTCCCCGTTTAGCGGGCGTAAAAACCCTCTTTAAACAGTTACGGAAAGGGTTACGGCCGGTCCGTCCGGGTTGGCTCTTTTACGGACTTCTTGCTCGCCTCTCACGCTCTTCTAATCGGCGTTCGGCACCATAGAGGGGTTTCGTCAACCCCCAGGAAGGAGAAGTCGCGAATGAGATTGAATCGTTGGATCGTGCTCCCGGCGGCAGGACTTGCTGCCGTGATCATCGGCGTGGCCGCCGTCGAGGCCGCGCCCTCCCCATCACCGTCGGCGAGCGCCTCGAAGAACTATGCGCAGGTCTTTGTCGACAAGCTCGCTGGCATCCTGCACCTGACGCCGGCCGCGACGCGGGATGCGCTCAAGCAGGCGCAGTTGCAGACGGTCGACCAGATGGTGAAAGACGGCAAGATCACACAGCAGCAGGCCGATGCCATGAAGGCGCGCATCAACGCGGGCCAGGGCCTTGGCTTCGGATTCGGCGCCGGTCGCCGCGGCGGCTTCAAGGCCGATATGACCCTGATGCAAAATCTCAGGACGGCTGAGCTCAACGCGGCGGCCTCGGCGCTGCACATGAGCACGGCCGACCTGCAGAGCGCCCTGAAGTCTGGCAAGTCACTGACCGACCTCGAGACGCAGCAGAAAGTCAGCGATAGCGCCGTGAAGGCGGCGATGAAGAATGCGGCCAAGGGCGTGCTCGACAACGCCGTCAAGGCCGGGACGATTACGCAGGCGCAGGCCGATTCCATCCTGTCGCACGTGGGAACGGGACTGAAGGGTCGCGCCCGCAAGCAAGACAACGAATCGGGTGAGGCACCGGGCAGCCAGGCGCCGACCACGCCGCCGACGACGCCGGCCCCGACGACGCCAACCCCCACGCCGTCACAGTCGCCAGCGGTTTACTACTCCAGGATTTAGCCAGCATTTACGACGGCTTCGCCACGAAGCGGGCACCAACCGGCGACGGTTTGGCGGCCCGCTTCGTCCTTGTAGCGTTGCGCGCCTAAGCTGGATTTCGGGAGGAGTGAGGCTTTTGAATTGGCTCCAGTTCGTCGTGGCCGCGCTCGAGTTGCCGGCGGATCCGCGCGAACGGCACTTCTGGGGCCGGCTGGCCCTGCTTCAGCTGATCTACTCGCTGGCGGGGTTGCTGCTCGGCCTGGCGTGCATCATCGGCGGGATCCTGCTGTTCTTCCACGGCGTGGCCGGGTCGAGCAGCTGGGTCGGCGAGGTCATCGGCCTCAAGAGCAAGTTGTCCGACGCGGCGCCCGGCACCGTCCTGTTCGTGGTCGGCCTGGCGGTTGTCTGGCTCACGAGGTTCGCAGTGCGCGTCAGGCAACCGATCGAGATCGATCTGCGGGAGCGGGCGCTGGCGAGTCAGCGGCGCGAGCCTTCCGAGCGCCGTGAGCCGGCGGGGCGACACCGAAAAGTCGGCTGAGCCTTAGGCCGGCGAGGTCGCCGCGGGCGCGTAGAGGTGGTAGATGGATTCAACCTGCCGGCGGGTGTCCTCTTTCGTGCCGCTGTTATCGATCACGTGGTCGGCGCGGGCGCGTTTCGCGTCCAGCGGCATCTGGGCGGCGATCCGCTGGCGGGCGGCTTCGACGGAAAGCCCGTCTCGCTGGCGGACCCGTCGCAGTTGTGTCTGCGGGTCGACCCAGACCACGATGACTTTCTCAACCGTGTGCTTTCGATCGTTCTCGTAGAGCAACGGGATGTCGACCATCAGGACGCCCGGCCCCGACCGTCGGGCTTTGATCAACTCGTCGATTCGTGTTCGGATCCGCGGATGGGTGATGGCGTCGAGCTTGGCTCGCTCAACAGGATTAGCAAAGATAATCTGGGCGAGCTTGGAGCGATCGAGACGCCCGTCCGGGAGGAGCACGTCCGGTCCGAACGTCACCGCGATCTCCCGAAGGGCGGGCTGGCCGGGCTCGACCACCTCGCGCGCCAGCTGATCGGCGTCGATCACCACGGCCCCGAGCTTGGCAAAGATCTGCGCCACCATCGACTTGCCGGATCCGATCCCGCCGGTAAGACCTAGCACGCGCATATCAGCTGACCGTACGATTACCGGAGATGGCGCTGATCAAGTCGATTGTCGTGCTGGCCGTCCTGCTGGTCGCGATCGTCTACTTCACCATCCGGGCGCGCCAACTCTATCGGATCCTGCGGCTCGGCCCGAACGAGAACCGCCTCGACCACATCCCCGAGCGTCTACGCGGCGTCCTCAGCTACGTCGGTCTGCATACCCGGATGTTCCGGAATCTCTACTCGGGCGTCCTGCATCTGTTTATTTTCTATGGCTTCGTCGTCCTGTTGACCGCCATCATTCAGGCCTTCGGCGAAGGCATATTCCCGGGATTCAGCCTGGCCGTGATTGGCGGCACCACCTGGATCGCCTTTTTACAAGACCTTTTTGGCGTCCTGGTGCTGGTCGGCGTGCTGATGGCCCTGATCAACCGGCTCGTCATCCGGCCGCGCCAGTTTCACGAGAGCAACGAAATCGACGCGCTGATCATCCTCGGGCTGATCGCCACCATCATGATCGGGATGCTCGGCCAGAACGCCGCGCGCGTAGCTGAGGGCAGCGACCCGTCGGCGTCCTGGCGGCCTGTGTCCTCCCTGATCGCACGGGCTTTCGAGAGCTTCGGCTGGCAGGGCAACGCCGCGATCCCGGCGCACGAGGTCTTCTTCTGGATGCACATCCTGGCAGTGCTCGCCTTCCTCGTCTATATCCCGAGCTCGAAGCACCTGCACATCATCGTCGCCATCCCCAATGTGTTTTTCCGTAAGCTGCCGCCCAGGGCCGGCGCCGCCCTTACGCCGATCGATCTCGAGCACGCCGAACACTACGGAGTCAGTGCGGTGACCCAGTGGTCGTGGAAGAACTTGCTGGATCTGTACTCGTGTACCGAGTGCGGTCGCTGCCAGGAGCAGTGCCCCGCCTTCCTCACGGGCAAGCCCCTCAACCCCAAGATGATCATCGTCGATGCTCGTGAAAATCTTTTCAAGACCGTTCGCGACGCGCCGCCGGAGCAGCGCCGGGCGCCGCAGCAAACTCAGAAACTTATCGGCGAGGCAATCAAAGAAGACGAGATCTGGTCGTGCGTCGCCTGTGGCGCCTGCCAGCAGGAATGCCCGGTGCTGATCGAGCATGTGCCGAAGATCATCGACATGCGCCGCAGCCTGGTATTGGAAGAGAGCAAATTCCCCAAGGAGGCGCAGGGGGCACTGCGGAGCATCGAGAGCCAGGGCAACCCCTACGGAATGCCACGCGCCCAGCGTGCGGACTGGGCACAGGGCCTTGGCGTGAAAACCATCGACGAGAAGCCCGATGCGGAGTACGTGTACTTCGTCGGCTGCGCCGCGTCTTACGACGAGGCGAACCGGGCGGTCGCCCGGGCCTTCGTCGGGCTGCTGCAGAAGGCCGGCGTCGACTTTGCCATCCTGGGTCGGAAGGAGACCTGCAACGGCGACCCGGCGCGCCGGATTGGCAACGAGTACCTGTACCAAACCCAGGCGCAGCAGAACATCGAGGCGATGAATGCCGCGAAAGTCAAGAAAGTCATCGCGACCTGCCCCCACTGCTTCAACACCATCAAGAACGAGTTCCCCCAGTTCGGCGGCACGTACGAAGTCGTGCATCATACGCAGCTGCTGGCCAGCTTGATCAAGGAGGGCCGGCTCAAACCGAGCAAGGCGATCGAGGGCAAGTTCACGTATCACGACTCGTGCTATTTAGGCCGCTGGAACGACATCTACGATCCCCCGCGATCTGTTGTGGAGGCGATCCCTGGCGCCGAGCTGGTGGAGATCGAGCGTCATCACAAGCGGGGGTTCTGCTGCGGGGCGGGTGGCGGCCGGATGTGGATGGAGGAGAAGACCGGCAAGCGAATCAACCACGAGCGGGTCGAGCAGACGCTACGAACCCAAGCGCCCCGGGTGGCGACCGCCTGTCCGTTCTGTTTGACGATGTTCCGCGACGGGATCTCGGCCAAGGGCGCCGAGAGCCAGTTGCAGGTCCAGGATCTCGCTCAGTACCTCGCCGACTCGATGGACGGAGTAGCCGCCGAGCCGGCCGAGTCGAAGCCAATCTAGTTAAAGTCGCTCAGGCCGATCGGGCGCTCGCCGGAACACGTCGAGCCGGTGGCCTGGCTATCCAGCGGCCGTCTCTTCGCTCCAATGTCCAGCCCTCCTCGTGCACCATTCGGTGATGCGGCCGGCAGAGCAGCGCCAGGTTCGGTAGCGTCGTCGGGCCACCCATGGTCCACCAGACCAGGTGGTGACCGTCGCACCAGTTCAGCTGGCGACCGCAGCCTTGAAAGACACAGTGCCGGTCGCGGGCCTCGAGCGCTCGCCGGGTCGACGGCGGGATGGTGCGGGTCGCATGGCTGAGCTCGTGATCCAGCTCACCGCGGCCGGTGATCCGGCTGATCGCGGAGTCACACGCATAGCGCTGCACCGTCGCCGCCGGCACCGTGCCGCCGCCCTCGAGCTCACCCGCCGGCGCACCCGGGATTCCGGCCAGCGTATCGAGGCTGGCCCGGATGATGAGTTGCGGCCGCGGGCCGGCGCCGTCGCGCTTGTCACTGCCGCGCTGGCGGCAAAGCTCGATCAGGGCGTCGTGTTGGCGCTGGCCGAAGCTCCGGTCATCGTCCTTGATCGGTTTCATGAAGGGCTGTAGCGCGGTCTTGAGGGTCGCTCCGCCCTCCGCATCGAGCAGGCCGTCGATCCGCACCAGGCCATCCTGCGGCTCACTCACATGTAGGTAGCGCCGCGCGTGCGCCCGGTTGGCCTCCGCCAGGGCGCCTTTGGCGTCGACTCGGTGCTCAAAGTCCTTGGCCACCCCGGTGAATTTCCCCGGATCCATCGTCTGCGCTACCTGGAGCAGGCTGCCTTCTTCCTTGCGCACGGCCGCGGCGCCCACGCGCTGGGCAGCATGGGCAAGTAACGCGACGTGCTGATATCCCACCGTGCCGCTGGCCAAAGCCGCCTGGGTCTGCGGCAGCTTGTCAAGCTGACGGGCGATCTCCACCCGCTCGGCGGCGGCGCCGCCCGAGAGCTTGCATTTCCATTTCAGCCAGTCGATCACAGACAGCGCGCCGTCGGCCTTGTACTCGTGCGATCTATCGAACCGCCGGACGCCGTCGGCGAAAACCGCCTCGGACCGATCGATGACGACGCGGATCTCGATGAGTGGCTCGCCCAGGGCCGCGTCGTTTACGGTCGCCAGCCAGTGCGGCAGTTCGTCGACGGCGGCCTTGATCCGTTCAAGTGGCGTCCCCAATCGATCACCTGACGCGGCCATGCTTCCCATCCTGAGGCACGGTTCCGACAGGTGTCTGTCGCAAATCCGTCGCGGAAAAAAGTCGGTTCGCTTATGCCGGCCGGGCGTCGGCCATCAGCGCGCTGGCAGCGTCTGCCATGGCACGTTCAAAGTCGCTGCTAACGTCGAAACACGGAAGGCTGAGCCGCCGACACGCTGACTGGACATGCTCCGACCAGGAGCGCACTTCGGCGGTGACGGTGGACACAAAGTCGGGCGGGGCAGCCTCCAACCAGGGATTCGGGCCCCTCGAATCGGCGATGTCCGCGGCCGTAACGGAGGACCTCACCAGGAATGCGACCCGCAGGTCGTATTTCGAGCTGAGCCTCGCCGCCGTTTCCGGCGTGATGACCTCGCCTTCGATGCCATTGGGGTGCCGGACCGGCTGGAGGAACGCAATCGCCCGCTCCAGGTACGGTTCGAACATTTTCGCCGCTGCGG
>JAXDLN010000108.1:0-4200 GCA_034666565.1 Chloroflexota bacterium | reverse complement strand
AAAAACGAGATCGAAGTCCTTCACCCAGGTTGAGCCACGCTTTCGCCGAGTTTCCCAAGCTCCCTTGATGGTCTTGCGGTCACGGGAGAATTTGCCCACGAATCTCTGGTTGAAGTCCAGCGGAGAGAAATCGGCTGATTCGCGTGTCAGAGTCCAGGTGCCGCGACTCAGCGTCATCGCGTAGACACGAGTGACGCCTCGCGAGTCGAAGTAATGCTGGGTGTAAGCGCCGGTCTTTGGATCGACGCTGACAACCGCGAGGGCGTCCGGCGCGGGACGCGGCGACTCTGACCGCTGGACAAGGTACTGGCGGTGCAGCGCCCACTCGAAGATCGAGCGGCCAGGTGGGGAACCCGGAAACGACGCATCGACACGCCATTCGCCAATGAAGGCCTCGAGACGCTTCAGCGCCGCAGCTCGAGCTCGTTGGTTCATGAGCGGGCCTCAAATTTGGTGGATCCGAGGGGATTCGAACCCCTGACCTCGTGAGTGCGATTCACGCGCTCTCCCAACTGAGCTACGGACCCACACATGATTGGGCGGAAGGGCCAGTATAGCCGCGCCCAATTCGCCGGCCGGCCCGGGAACAAGGGCGCGCCGCCCCGCGTTCCTATACTCGCGCCATGGCCTTTCTCTTCAAGGGTAAGAAGCTGCCGGAGGGCGTCGACCCGGCCCGAATCCCGCCCGGCCAGACCCTCACCGCGCCGGACAAGTGGCCCCTTCTGCATTTCGGCCCCGTCCCCAAGACCGACATCGCAAAGTGGGACTTCAAAGTGTTCGGTGCGGTCGAAAACCCGATCACCCTCGACTACGGCGAGCTGCGAGCCATGCCCTCCAAGGAGGTCGTCGCGGACATCCACTGTGTCACCGGCTGGAGCCGGCTCGGGGATAGGTGGACCGGCGTCCCGATCAAGGAGATCCTCGAGCGCGTCAAGCCCAAGCCAGAGGCAAAGTACGTCATGGCCCACAGCGAGTACGGCTACACGACCTCGGTGCCACTGGACGTGCTCGACAACGAGCAGAACCTCCTTTGCTATGCATGGAATGGCGCCGACCTGACTCCGGACCACGGATGGCCGTTGCGCCTGTTCGTGCCTTCGAAGTACTTCTGGAAATCGGCCAAGTGGCTTCGCGGGCTAGAGTTCATGGATCGCAACCGGCTCGGTTTTTGGGAGCAGCGCGGATACCACGATGAAGCCGACCCCTTCAAGGAGACCAGGTACTGGTAGCCACGGCACCGTAGCCGGGCCGCCCGTCGTCACTTTCACCAGCGATTTCGGGTCGGGCTCGCCGCTCGTGGCGGCGATGAAGGGAGTGGTGCTGGCGGGTTGCCCGCACGCCGTGCTCGTGGACGTCAGCCACGAGGTCCCGCGCTTCGATGTTTTCGCCGGCGCGTTCATGCTGTTCGCCGGAACGCGACATTTCAGCGCAGGATCGGTGCACCTGGTGGTGGTGGATCCCGGCGTCGGCAGCGCGCGCCGTCGTCTTGCGATTCGGGCCGGCGGACTCTTTTATGTCGGACCAGACAATGGCCTCTTCTCGATCGTCATCGAAGAGGTCGGCCTGCAGAAGGCGGTGGAGCTCGCGCCGCGGTCCGGTGGCTCGGCGACTTTCGAGGGACGCGACGTCTTCGCTCCCGCGGCGGCGGCGCTGGCCGCCGGGGTACCGCTTGAATCGCTGGGCCATCCGACCGACCCGCCCCAGATGCTCGACCACACGCCACGTGTGCTCTGGATCGACGGCTTTGGCAACCTGGTCACCAACCTGAAGCCGCCAGTTCGCAGGATGCGCATCCACAATCACGACATCACGGCCTCGGCTTCGACGTACGCCGAGGCGCGGCCGAACGAACCGTTCGTGTACGTCGGGAGCATGGGCTACCTCGAGGTCGGCATCCGCGAGGCGAGGGCCGACCGATTTCTCGGAGCACGCGCAGGGATGGCGATCCAGCTCATCTGAGGCGGCCGCGTCGTCTTTACAGGCAGGGTTTGCGTTTGGCTGCTGTCCTTTTACCGTGGCCTCCGTCGTGCACCGCTTTGTGTTCCTGTCGCTTGCCGTTTGCCTGTTGGCGTGCTCGGGCCCCCTACCTCAGCCGCCGCCGGCCTCGGTTGCGCAGGCTGCCGCGGGCTCGGGCCATTCCGAGCCCGTCCGGCTGTGGCAGGACGCAAGCATCTTTTCGGTGATCGGCGAGCGGATCGAGTCGGCGCAGCACCGAATCCTGGTCGAGGTGTACGAGCTCGGACGCTCTGGGCTGATCGTCGCGCTCGGCTCGCGCAGGGCTGCGGGGGTCGATGTGCGTGTGATCACCGATCCCACTGTCGCTGCCAGCCGGCGGTCGGCCGAATCGCTTGACCGGCTGCGAGTACCGGAGCGCGCATATCCAGTCGATGACGGCCGCCACCAAATCGACCACGTGAAGCTCTTGGTCGCCGACGGCGAGGCCGTTGTTGGTGGAATGAACTGGGGCGCCCATAGCGACCGCAACCACGACTACGTGCTCGAGACTAGCTTGCCGGCAGAGATCGAGCGGGTGGTCCGCATCTTTGAGCAGGACTGGGCGCTGGCCGGCGGCCGGCCGGCGCCGCTGGCCGCCGTTACGGGCGAGGTGGCCCAAACGGCTCCCGGCTCCGAAATTCGCGCGATGCTCGAGGCCGCGCTGAGAACTGCGCGCCACCAGGTGCTGGCAGAGGTCTTCACGCTGACCGACCCGCAGGTGATCGCGAAGCTCGCGGCGGCGCACCGGCGCGGCGTGACAGTGCGTGTGTTACTCGATCCGAACCAGCCCTATAACCGCCGTGGATATGACGTGCTGAAGTCGAGCGGAGTCGAAGTCCGCTGGTATCCGATTCCACGAGGAGCGCTGCTGCACGCCAAGATCGGGCTGTTCGACGGCTTGCTGGTGCTCGGGTCGGCGAACTGGACCTGGAGCGGGCTGGAGGTGAATCACGAGCTGGATATAGAAACGCAGGACCCACACGCCGTGGCGGCGTACGGGTCCCGGTTCAATTCCGATTGGACTCGGTCGGCGGGCGGCTAGGTGATCGAGTTGAAGTTGTCGACGAAGTCGGTGTGAGCGATCAGGTCCTGCTGCTCGACCTTTTGGAAGCTGAAGGAGTCGTCCTCGAGCACGTCGGTGCCGCCCGTGTACTGGCGGACGTCGCTGATGAATGCGTTGGTGAGAGTCACGCGGTAATAGTTGACGTCCCTGCCGCTCCGGTCGGTCCTGTAAAAGTTGATGACGACCGAAGTCAGGTTCTCGCCGGTGGCTGCTGCATCAAGAAACTGGGGCGAAGAGCCCCCCATCACATGGCTTATGACCATGGGCTTGTAGACACGCTTGCCGGTGCCCTGCCCCGTCGCTGCATCTCGAGGAGCCGTGAGCTCGAACTGGTAGCCGGTCACGTTGATGAGGTTCGCGCCGCCTCGCGCGGTGGCGTTGTCGTCGCCTTTGAATACGCCCTGGTGGTGGCCGGTGACCTTCATCGTGATGCGAACGCCTGCGGCGGCGCTTGCCTGTGCGATGGCACCGCTGCGCGGGTTGGCGAGCTGCCAGGCCACGCTTGCCACCAGGATCGCTGCCAGCGCCACCGCAAGCGCGACCACCACAGTTCGACTGCGTGAAACGACCGATGCCGGCGTCATGGGTTTCGACCTCCTCTTCGTAGCGCCGGAGTTGACCGGCCGCGGCAATTGTCGCGCGCTTGCCGCGAAACTCAGCCTGCTTAAGCTAGCTTTGCGGAGGAGGTCCTGAGGAGCCCGCCGACGGGGGCCCCGAGCCGCCCGGCGGAGGCATCGACCCCGGGGGTGGCGGACCACCTTGGGGCGTGTTGCCGAAGTTGACCTGCGGCACTGCACGGTCGCCCTCGTCGGCCTGGAAGAAACCGAAGGCCTTGAATCCGAGGACGCCGGCGATGAGCGAGGTGGGCAGGGTCTGCAGCTTGATGTTGTAGTCCCTGACGTTGCCGTTGTAGAACCGGCGCGAGAACTCGATCTTGTCCTCGGTGGCGGTCAGCTGTTCCTGGAGGTTGGTGAAGGCGGAGATCGCCTTGAGGTCGGGGTAGTTCTCGGATACCGCAAACAGGCTTCGCAGGCTTTGCGTGAGCATGTTTTCGGCCTGGCCGATCTTGGCTGGGTCTCCGGTGGCGCCCGCCGCCACGGCTCCTGCCCGTGCGTTGGTGACCGCCTCGAGGGTGCCTCGCT
>JAXDLN010000107.1:0-2721 GCA_034666565.1 Chloroflexota bacterium | reverse complement strand
ACATGTTCTTCGGCTGAATCGCCGCTACACACTCGCTGCTGTCGTCTCCCAACCACCGCGGAGTCATCCCCAGCTCAACCCAATTGATCGACTCGCTGGTGAGAGGCGGCCTCTTCACGTCCCCGGACGTGACCTGAAGGTAATTCTCCCCGCGCCCATCGTTCTCGGTCCACCAGCTGGGCGAGCGGTATCCGATCAGCACGTCCCATCGCGGTTCTTCGCTGGTCATAGACATGAGTAGACCAGAGATGCTTCGGTGCGCACAGCACCGTGGTTTAGCAGCTTCGCGCCGTGGAACTGCGCTCGCAGAGCCGGGGTTTCAGGCGCTGAGGCCCCACCACATTGCAGCCCGCTCGGCCGATTGGTCTCGCCCGCAGCAGTCCCCCAGGGGCCGCTCCTAGCGCGGCGGCGAGAATATGCTCGACCGCTATGGGTCTCAACCTTGACGTGAGTGTGTCATTTCGGCGCAGCCACCGCTTCGGCGAACTCGTCGAAGCGATTTATCACGCCACCTCGACGACCACGCCCGAAACCCAATGGGTGGAGTGGAAAAGCACCCTGGACTTCTCCAAGGCCAAGGACAAGGTGAGCGCGGCCAAAGCGATCATCGCCTTCGCCAATCGCGACCCGGCGAACGCCGCGCGCGAGTGCCAGGGCGAGGGGTACCTCGTCGTGGGCGTTTCGCCTGGCGCCGTGCTCGGCGGCGTCGCGGTGCACGACGCGGCCGATCTCGCCGGGATGCTGCGAACCTACGTCGACGGACCACACTGGGACGTCGACTATGTCGAGTTCCACGGGCAACACGTCCTGATTATCACGGTCGCACCACCGCAACCCGGCCACCGGATCCACTCCCTGGTCAAGGACTACGAGAGCTATAAGTCGGGAACCGTTTTCCGCCGCGGCATCTCCGGCTCCGAGCCAGCAACCCATCGAGAGCTCAACGAGCTGCAGAACCGGCTCCTGCAGGACTCTCCGGTCTCTGACAGCGACGCGTTCGACAAGGCGATCGGTAGCGGCGACTACCGATTGGCCGGCCGGCTGATGCGCGGCGCCGCCCGCGGTGTGATCGACGTATGCAACGACCGTGAACAATTTTCACCCGGCTTCGCCAGTCGAGTGCCGACCGAGCAGATCACCGAATACATCAAGATCGCTGATGGCTACCGCGAGGCCGCGGCGCCTTTGCTTCCTCTCGTCATCGAGGGGTGTCGGGTCGAAAGCACTACGCTTGAAGTCGAATATCGACAGATCATCACCGCGCTCGCCGAGCCGAGACCGCTTGTCCAAGAAAGTGGTTCGCTCATCACGAGTGTCCGAAACCAACAGCTGGAGGCGTTGGCACTACTGCCAGCGACGCTCACGATGTACGCCGGCACGATCGCGGCAGTTGAACACGAGAACTATGGCGCTGTCCGCGCTCTGACCGTCGATGCCACCGTCGATTGGTCCCTTCTTACGAACCGCAAGGTGGCGGTCCTCGACAAGGCTGGCCCCTGGGAGATTGTCGGCCACGAGCGGCATCTCGGACTCGCCCTGCGTGCTGCCCAGACAGGTGTACTCACCGAGCAACTCCTGGACGCCCTCGCAGCAGGCCGACTTCCGCGCCGACCGGTCTACCCAGTCTCGGCTTTCCTGCTGGATGCGCTGCGGTCGTACTTTCCCGACCACACCGATTCCCAGTACATCAGGCTGTTCGATGCCGCCGAAATCCTTTTCTCTCTTGTAGCCACCGATCTGGCGGCTCAACGTAACCCAGGCCTGCTCGACCAGCCCTGGCTGGGGCTGTTCGTCGCGCACGCGGCCGAGAGCTACCCCTTCGAGGAAACCGAGGTCGCGCACATGTTGGGGGATGCTCGAAGCGCAGGCGACGAGTGGCCACCCGTAGAAGCCGGTCTGTTCGGGGGATCAAAGAATCGGCTACAGGAAGCCGTAGACAACGTGTGGACGGCCACCGTGGCGCAGCTGCGCCGCGGACCTTTCTGACCACCCAGTCGCGACGATGCCTTTGATAGACACGTCGTAGTTCAGCCGATACGTCTCACAAAACATGGCGGACGCCAGAAAGTCACGGCAAACATCATTGAGACGGACATCGTGGTCATTACCGGGTTGATTCTTGCCGTCACTGAACTGCTCGGCAGAGGGAACCCCTCCCCCGCCACGCCGTCGAAACGGGCCGAACGTGTCCCTCGCTCCGCGTCATCGCTAATGGGCCCTCCTGCCTGGAGGAATACGACGGAACTGAATATGGCGGGTTACCAGTAAAATGCCGCATATTGCCTATCCTGTTGGGCGGCAACATGTTTAGATCCGTCCTGACTGCCGATAGTTTCTGATGTCTCGGTATGCTTTTTGGCGCAAAGGGTTTAGTGTCGAACCCTGCTTGGGCATAGTTCCAGCCGATGATCTGGCGGATCAATTTGTGCCCCCCAGCGACTTGATAGCTTGAGGAAGCCATCGCCAGGCGGTGCCAATGGAGCCGCTCACCTCTCCCCCGCCGGGGGATAGACGCCGCCGTCCCACCGCGAAGGCGTGCCGTAGGCGGCTCGCGGCCTCTGGAATTAGAGTGAGACATTAGGTGCCTGCGTCAATGCAACCAGACACCGCAGGCGCTCAGGATCACCTGTGCACATCGCATCGCTACAGTGCTAGCCGCGGGAGGATCTGCTGGGAAGCGACATCTTTCAGCAACGCGAACGCTGGCTCGAAGAGCTGCGT
>JAXDLN010000106.1:0-3235 GCA_034666565.1 Chloroflexota bacterium | reverse complement strand
GTGTAACCGTGACGAACCGCACCGTTCTGGGCGACGGTCGCCGTTTGACATGGCTCGAGCGACGCGACGCTCACGAACGGTTCTTCGCCCGCTGCACCCAGCCCGCTGACACCGACGACGGTGATGGTGTAGATGCCGGCCGGCGCTGTGGGCACGAGCACGACGACCGGCGGAGGTCCTTGTTTGTTGTAAATGGTGCCGTCGGGCGCTTTGACCCGCAGAGCCATCAGGCTGCCGCTGTATCCGAGCGCTGCCTTGACGATGCCGTTGCCGGCGAAGCTGTAGGAGTACGACTGCTGCTCACCGTTGTGAATCGGCGCGCCGATGAAGTCCTGCTCTGTGCCAGGAGTCGTCCCCTGGCTCGTCTGGTTGGAGGCATCCATCTGCGGGCCGAATGGATCGTTGGGATCGGGCAGGATGGGACCGGCAGGCCCGACGTTCCCATTGGCGCTCACAGTCGCCTGCTGGGGCGCCACGAGGTTGACGGTGTTCGTGCCGATCAGGCTGAGATTGCCGACGAAGAGCTTGACCAGCATCGTGCCGTCGGCATTCATGAGCACTTCGAATTGCGTCCCTCGAACCGAAGCGACAGCCGACTGGCCGGCGACCTTGAAGGTGGCGCCACCGATGAGGTGCTGGACGTTGGTGAAGGTCCGTCCGACCCTCTGCGAGATGGTCACGTCGTGGAGATTGCCGCTCTTTGCGAAGTGGGCGGAGGTCAGGGTGATCTCGGTTCCGCCGGCCATTCGGGTGACAGTCCCGTCCGGCAGCTGAAGCGCGGCCCTGCCCTTCGTATCAGTTTTGATCGTGTCCCCCGGCTGGATCACCGCGCCGGTCGCGCCGGGAAACGGTGTGCCCCCGTTGTGGGCGATCGAGGCGGCGGGCTGAAAGACGGTCAGCGTGCCTGCCGCATTGACCGCGGCCTGCGCTGCGCTGTTGAGCCAGAAGAATGCCGCCCCCGCCAACAGCAGCACGACGAGCAGAACGATGATCAGGCGGTAACCGCCTCGGCGCTTCGGCGCCGCCTTGGACGACGTAATCGACATGGCGGGAACGATACCTAATGGGCTCGCCGATTGGGTCTAGTTAGGTTCGGGAGCCCGAAAACGCGGCCTCAGGCACCCGTGCTGCGGTGGCCTTCGATCACCATCACGCCCCCGCCCGATCCTTTGCACGAGTACACGCGGTCGACTGTGAAGTCGGTGGGAACGCTGAGCGACTGGCCGATCACTGAGCTCAGCTTCGACGCTACCTGCGTCGTGAGATTGATGCCTCGCACTGTGACCTGGGTCAGGACCACCCCGAGGTTGGGGCTCGCCGCGTAGAAGATCACAGTCCAGGCGATTGGGACCCCGCCGAGGTCGGAGTAATAGGAGATTCGCGCCGAGGCCGGCGACGTGCCCTGGACCTGGAGCGTGACCCCTGAGGTGGCGAGCGCCTGCGACAGCTGGTTGTTGCTAAGGGTTTGACGCACGAAGCCGCCGGTGTCGACCGGTTCGCTGCTGCAGGAGCTGTTGGTGGCAAACGAGATGGCCCACGGCTCGCCGCCCGGCACATCCTCCGCTTTGACAATCGCCCGGTAGCGGCCGGGCGGCCCGCTGAGGTTGCCCTGCACAGTCCGACCGCTCTGCCTCGATGAATGAGACACACCGTTCGGATCGATGACCGTCAAGGTCATGAAGCTTCCTGGGTAGCAGAGCGCAAAGCTGAGCGTTCCGCCCGGAGAGCTGTAGTCAGCCTCAGCGGTTTGACCGGTGGCAAGCCCTTCCCCAGTCGACGTCTGAACTGTGCCGGGGTTCGTTCCAGAGCCAACAGCGGCCGCGCATTGCGCTTCGAGGAAGTAGGGGTCAGCGGCTTCGGCCTGGATCGGTCCCTGCCCAGACAGCTTGCCATTGGCGTCCGCGTCGATCTGCTGGCCGGCGGTGAGGGTTGCTTTCGTCGTGCCCTGGACCGTTACGGTTCCGACGAAGACCTTGATGAGGTTGGTGTTGTTGGCGCGCACCAAAACCTCGAATTGGGTGCCGCGCACCGATGCGCTGACCGAGTGGCCGCCGACCTTAAAACTTGCACCTGACACGAGGTGCTGCACGTTCGTGAACGTGCGACCGGCCTTCTGGATCAGGCTCGCCGACTGGAGGTTCCCGTCGTGCGAGAGCTCCGCTGCGTCGACCGTCACCGTGGTTTTCGGCGCCATTCGCACGTAAGAGCCATCAGGGAATTGAATCGCCGCATGACCCTGGTCGCCGGTGCGCACCGAGTTGCCGGCCACGAGCTGCTGCCCCGGTGTCGCAGTGTGAAAGTTGGCCCCATTGTTGGTGTCGACGTCGACAGGCGTCGAGATCACCTGCAGGGCGGCAGGCGACGGCACCGCGGCTTGCGCCTGGAGGATGAAGAAGTAGTAGCCGCCGCCAAAGACGAGGAGAACGACTAGCACGATTGCGAGGAGGCAGCCTCCGCAGCCGCAACCGAAGCACGACCTGCCGGATTTGGCGGGTGGAGGTAGGGGGGACCCGGCGGGTGCAGGCACCGGTGTGCCGGCTGGCGGAGGAAGCGGCGTGCCGACAGGCCCAGCAGGTGGTTGGTCGGTCATGCGCAGGGAAGAGTATCGCTAAGGCGTCTTGAAGTCGATCACAAGGCGCGCTGGATCGGAAAGCGTGAATGCGCGCACGCAAGTTGGCTTGGTCAGCCCGATGCCCCACGACAGATAGCCCTCGAAGTCTTCGACGAGCTTGGCCTCGACCAACACCGCGTAGTCGGGATGGGAGATGTCGGTCGGGCCGCTGTAAGTGCCGGACGCCGATGCAGAGCGGACCTGCACCAGCACGCCGGCCGCGCCGTTAAGGGTTACCGACTGGCCGCTGGCGCCATTCTTGAAAATTGGCTTCGCCTGGCGTTTGACGATGAAGGTCGGCACTTTGGTGTCGAACTGGAGCACGAATCGGTCGAACCCCGACTGCCCGGCGACCCTGACTCCACTGAGGCTGGCCGTGCCCGCGGTCCCACCGCCGGCGTCAGCGCATCTGAACGTCGCCAGGTTGGCGGGAGGTTGCGGCGGGGTTACCGGCGGAGGTGTGATCCGCGGCGCCGATGCCCTTTGTTGCGGGGTGCTCGTGGCGCCCGCGACGGGGGTCGTTGAGGGCAGGGCGCTGCTCAATCCGCAAGCGCTCAAAACCACCCACAGGCTCAAAGCCGCGGCGATTCGCTCTGGCCAATGGTATTGTCGAGCCCCGTTACG
>JAXDLN010000105.1:0-2802 GCA_034666565.1 Chloroflexota bacterium | reverse complement strand
CGGGATGGACGGATCGCATTCGGGGGCGGCGGCGGACGCGCGTCCAACCGGATCGACGACTCATTCACCCGCGACGAGCGCGCGGTGGCGGAGGCGGCAGAGGGCTTCCGCCGGTTGTTTCCAAGCTTCGCGGAGGTGCCCCTCGAGGATGCCTGGGGCGGACCCATCGACGTCTCGCCCACGCACCTCCCGACCTTCGGCAGCCTGGCGCCCGGCAACGTCTTCTACGCGCTGGGGTACACCGGCAACGGCGTCGCGCCGAGCCACCTGGCGGGCAAGGTGATCGCGGACCTGGTGCGCGGCGCAGACACAGATGCGACTCGGCTGCCGATGGTCAACCCGAAGCCTCGCATGTTCCCGCCGCAGCCTTTCAGGTCGATCGGAGCGGCGGTGATCCGCCGCGCGATCATCGCCAAGGACACCGCCGAGGAGCGAGGCGAGCGGCCGAATCCGGTGATGTCGGCAATCGCGAAAATGCCTCGCCGGATGGGCTACCTGCTCGGACCTTAGGCGCGCAGCCGGAGATCTCCCAGCAGATGGACGCCTCGGCTTGCCGGCAGCAGGCGCTCGGTCAGCACTGACGCTCTGAACATCAGCGGATTCAGCGCGAGGTAAGTTGGGTCGGCAACCGCTTTGAGAGAGACCACGTCCAAACCACTGAGAGCCGCGAGCTTGCGAATCGCGGCTGCCGTGTTGGCCCGATAGCGGACGGGAAACGTGTCGACCTCCTGGCGGCCGTAGAGGCGCGGCACGATTCGTCGCTGCAGCTGCGGCAGCGCCTTAGCCAACCGGTTGAGGAGCAGCAGCGGGTTGCGCAGGTTGGGCGTCAGAAAGACGAAGTGGCCGCCAGGTGCGAGCACGCGGCGCACCTCCTGGAAGACGACCTCGGGTTGGTCAAGATGCTCGAGCACCCAGAGGCAGACGATCAGGTCGAACGAGCCTGAACCAAAGGGCAGATTCTCCCCCCGGCCGCGAATCACAGGCATGCCGGCCGCGCGATGCTGGGCTAGCGATGGGACGTCAGGGTCGAGGCCCGCCGCCAGCCGAACATCGCGCCAAAAAAGCTCGACGACGCCTCCCCGGCCACAGCCGAGGTCGAGGACGTGGCTCTCAGGAGAGAGGTAGCCGCGCACGAGCGCTTCGAGCTGCTCACCGCTCGACCGCCAGCCCGGACGCATAGCGCGGTAGCGATCGCGGTAGGCGTTCTGCCGATCGAGCGGTAACAGGGCAGCCATCGACTAGGTCGCTGCGGCGAGAGAAGGCCGGTGACCGAGCCGAACCAGCGTGGTCGAAACGGCGATCGTCAGCACGACCGCGACGAGGACCGCGTTGTACAGCTCGGCCGGGATGAGCGCGCGCCCCAGCACTATCGACGCCAGGACGAAGCTGAACTCCCCGATCTGGCCGAGGCCGATCGCCAGCTGCCATGGCCGCACTTCGGGGATCTGCGCCAACCGGCTGAGCAGCAGGACGGGGAGCACCTTGGCGATCACGACCGCGACCACAAGGAAGGCCAGCCAGGGCAGCGCCCCGATCAAGGCCAAAGGGTCGACAAGGCTGCCCAGCGATACGAAGAACAGAACCGCAAACAGATCCCTGAACGGCAGGATCCGGCGCCGCGCCTCGGCTGCGGCAGGGCTCTCGCCAACAGCGAGGCCGGCGACGAAAGCCGCCAGCGCGAGCGGCACGCCGAAGTAGCGAGCTCCGAGCCCGGCCAGCGCCAGCCCACTGCCCACCGACAGCAGCAGGAACAGGTCGTGCTCGCCGTGCAGCCGGTCAAGGATTCGCGGCAAAGCCCACGCGGCCAGGGCGACCAGCACGACAAACGCGATGATGAAGGCAGCCGCGGTCAGCGGCGGGCGGTCGGCCAGCCCAATGCCGGCCAGGAGCACCAGGGCGAACGCCACGCCCGACATGTCCTGCATCACGCTCCAGCTGAGCAGCGTCGCTTCGGTCGCCGGGTTGGTGGTCCGCCGCCGGCTGCGCGTGATGTTGACGACGACGACGCTCGATGAAAGAGCGATCGACAGCCCGATCAGGGCCGATCCCGCAAAGCTCACGCCGAGCAGAAGCGCGACGCCGCCGGTTGCCAGCGTCGTGATCAACACCTGGGCGGGCGCAGCGAGAAGAACCGCGCGATGCTCGCGGCCGAGGCGGAGCGGGTTGACCTCGATGCCAACCTCGAACAGCAGCAGGACGACGCCGACGTCTGCGAGCACCTGCAGCTGGCCACGGTCGGCCACGTAGCCGGGCGTGAAGGGCGAGACGAGAAGTCCAACGGCGAGGTAGCCCAGGACCGCGGGCAGGCCAACCCGGCGGGCGAGCCAGCCGGCGCCGACAGCGAGCAGAAGGACCATCCCGATCTCGAGCACAGCCGGAGCGGTCTCGAGCGGGATCGATGCAGCCGGCAGCACATTCAAATGATGAAGGGGAACGGTCATCGGACGGCGCGCGAGGACTACTTGATCAGCTGAGTTCGCAATCGCATCGCGGCGACCGTTACCCCGACCACCGCGAGGGCGGCCAGGTAGGCGACGTCGACGAGCAATCCCGGGCCGATGGCGCCGGTGGTCAGGCCGCGGATGAGGTCGATCCCGTGGTACAGCGGCGTCAGCTGCACCAGGACCTGCAGCGCGGGGGGATAAACGGTGATTGGGAAGAAGGTCGCCGAGAAGAGGAACATCGGCTGCAGCGCCAGCTGAATGATGTCGAGGTCCTGCCACTGGCGGATGAAGGTGGTCACGGCCGAGCCGAGGGCCGCAAACGCAACGCCGACGAGCAGGGCGGCAGGAATCGCCAGGA
>JAXDLN010000104.1:0-3861 GCA_034666565.1 Chloroflexota bacterium | reverse complement strand
GAAGTCGTCAGCCTCCCAGTCGAAGCCGAGCGCGTGCAGGCCCCACAGAGTGAAGGTGGCGTCGCGCATCCAGCAGTACCGGTAGTCCCAGTTGCGCTCGCCGCCGATGGTCTCCGGCAAGGAGGTGGTCGGCGCTGCGAGCAGAGCGCCGGTCGGGCTGTACGTGAGCCCCTTGAGGGTCAACGCGCTGCGCTGCAGGTAGCTCTGCCATGGATGCTCGGGAAATTCGCCGCGGTTGATCCACTCGCGCCAGTAGTCTGCGGTCCGCTCGACCCGCTGGAACGCCTCCTCAGCGGTCGCGGGTGCTGGATGCTCCTCCCAGTACTCCTTGGCCGTGGAGTGGCGCGACCGTGGCCACACCATGGCTACATAGGCACGCTCCCCCTGGCGCAGAGTCTTCGTCGCGTGAGCGCCGGGTCCTTCAAAGCCCATCCGCATGTCGGTGACCAGCCTGAGGGGCACCTCATTCTCGCCGCCGGTTGCGATCGCCTCCCCGTAGCCCGTCCCGGCGTACTCCCATCGGGCCGCCGTCCGCCCGTAATCGAAGACGGGCTGGCAGTCGAGGCTTAGCTCGACCTCGCCGACGACGCACCGCGCGGTGCGCAACAGGATGTGCTCCGCCTCGTAGTCGCTAGGCGGCCGGCGGTTCGTGCCAGACCTTCGCTGGCTGTGGTACCAGGGCCCGATGCACAGCGCATCGCGGATGATCATCCAGCCCGTCCGCGTCCGCCAGGTGGTCTCCAGGACAAGGGTGCCGGGCAGGTAGCGCCGGCCGGCCGGCACCTGCACCCCGGACGGGCCCAACCGGAAGCTCCCCGCGGCACGATCCAGCATGGCCGCGAACACGCTGGGGCTGTCCGGCCTCGGCAAGCACATCCACTCCACGCGGCCGCTCGGCGCGATCAGGACATTGACCTCGCAATCAGAGAGGAACGCGTATTCGGCGATCGGCGGAAAAACGCTCGCGATGCGAGATCCCGGCATGCCCGGTTCCATCTCGGGCGCAGCATCTTGCTCGAGGTGCGCTCGATCGCCATTGACGGCCGGTTTCATCGACTGGCCTAGATCAGATTCGCGGGCTTTTCTTGCCACCTTTCCCAGCTAACGAGAGGATATGCCGATGGCCTTCCGGATGCGCTCAAAAACGACATCTGGTTCACCCATGCCGTCGACGACCTCTACCCGCACCCCCTTTTTACGGTAGTAGTCGAGCACCGCGGCCGTCAACTTGTGGTACTCGTGCATGCGCTCGGCGATGGCCTGTTTTGTATCGTCGGCCCGACTTTCCACTACCGCACGGTGCAGGATCCGCTTGACCAGGACGTCTTCCGGCACGTCCAGGGCGATCACGAAGGCGACGCGGTGGCCTTCCTCGGCCAGCATCTCGTCCAGCGCCCGAGCCTGCTCGAGCGTGCGCGGAAAGCCGTCGAGGAGCACGCCAGGGCCGGCCTCGGAGTCCGGCAATCGCTGCCGGACGATGCTGACGATAATGTCGTCCGGCACCAGGTCGCCGGCGGCCATGATCCGGCCGACCTCCTTGCCGATCTCCGTGCCGCGCGCGACCTCGGCTCGAAGAATCGCGCCAGTCGACAGGTGAGCGAGGTGGAACTCTTTTTCGATCCGGGCGGCCTGGGTTCCCTTGCCGCTGCCCGGAGGCCCGAAGATGATGCCGATCACGAGCCCCCGCCCCTCCTCTCCGTGCCAGGCTTCGACTGATCATCAAGTTGTCGGCGGTCGGTGATCCGGATTGCGTGACGGCGGCGCCACCAGTTGTTCGCGTGCTCGTTGAGCAATGCCTGCACCGCCGGGTCAGGACCGGAGGGCTCGCCGCCCTTGCTCTGCTCCAGCCAGCGACGGGTGATCTCCACGTAGAGATCAGCTTCCGTCCAGCCGGGCAGCTGCTCGAGGACGCGATGCTTTCGTATCGCATCCGCGACCGGTCTGTAGACGTTGTCGTACCAGCTGGCGGCCGCCTCCGGCAGGGGCACGTTGCGCTTCTGCTCGAGGGAGAGGAAGTAGCCGTGGCCGAGGATGTGCTTCAGGATCTCGTCGTACCGGCCCAGCCGGCTGCATTCGAGCCTGGCCTCGGGTCGCAGCCGGTGCAGCTGAGTCGTCTCGAGAAAAGCCGCGTACTCAGCGGCACGCAGCAGCGCTGCGGCATCAATCTTTGACGCCAGAGGCGCCCGAGTCCGGACCTCGATGACGCGTGCGTTGATCGTGGCCCGGCCGAGGCTGCGCGCGACCGACACGCGATGGTGTCCGTCGAGCACGTAGTACGCGTCACCAACCTTGTACACGTCGATCGGAGGCAGCTCGTCCCCTTCGACCATCGCCAGGTAGATCCGGGTCCAGCGGTCGCGCATGCGCCGGTTGACGGGTAGGAAGCCAGGATCGAAATCACCCGTCTTTGATGGCGGGGCCGCCGAGCCCACCACCCTGTCCAGCGGTATCTCCTGCACGCCGCCGAAGGCGCGGCCCTCGAGGCCCGCCGCCGCGAGCACAGGCTCGATGGACTGGAGGCGCCGGGCACGGCGCGTGAGTATCGCTCCGACCGACCGCATGAAGGCTCGGAAGCGGGCGGCGTCGAAGTCCTCGATCGCCCGGATCCGCTCCAAACCCTGCGCCCCTAGAGAAGGGCTTGTTCGCTCTCCGCGTCGAAGAAGTGAATCGTGCGGGTGTCCAGGCCCAGCCGAACCTTGTCGCCGGGTTGCACGGCCATCCGCGGGTCGACACGTGCCGTGACCTGGTCGCTGCCGACCTGGCCGTACAGGAACTGGTCGGAGCCGAGTCGCTCGACCACGTCGACCTTCATTTCCATGACCGTGCCACCATCAACGATGCGATCGGTGACCGCCTCCGGCCGGAAGCCGAGCGTGCCCTTTGTCGCACTGACCGGCTTCGGCAGCTTGACTGCGAAGCCCGAGGCCTTCGCAGAGCCATTCTCCACCGTGGCCGGGACGAAGTTCATCGTCGGGCTGCCGATGAAGCCGGCGACGAAGAGGTTGGCCGGATGGTCGTAGATGTCGCCCGGAGTCCCAACCTGCTGGAGGATGCCGGCGTTCATGATCGCGATCCGGTCGCCCATGGTCATCGCCTCGACCTGGTCGTGGGTGACGTAGATGAACGTCGTCTCCAGGTCGCGGTGCAGCTTCTGCAGCTCGATGCGCGTCTGCCCACGAAGCTTGGCGTCCAGGTTGGACAGCGGCTCGTCGAGCAAGAACACCTTCGGGCTGCGCACGATCGCTCGTCCCAGGGCGACGCGCTGCCGCTGGCCGCCTGACAGAGCGCGAGGCTTGCGCTTCAGGAAGTTGTCGAGACCGAGAATGCGCGATGCGTTCTTGACGCGCTTGTCGATATCGTCTTTCTTCATGTGCTGCATCTGAAGTGGAAAAGCCATGTTGTCGTACACGCTCATGTGCGGATACAGCGCGTAGGACTGGAAGACCATCGCGATGTCACGGTCCTTGGCGGCGACATTGTTGACCACGCGGTCGCCGATCCGGATCTCGCCTTCGCTGATCGCCTCCAGCCCGGCCAGCATGCGCAGCGCGGTCGACTTCCCGCATCCCGATGGGCCGACCAGAACCATGAACTCCTTGTCCTTGATCTCGACGTTGAAGTCCTTGACGACGGTGAGGTCTGCGGTGTAGCGCTTGACAACGTGGTCGTAGGTGACTGATGCCATCTTTTTTCTATCCCTTCACAGAACCGGCGAGGATGCCGCGGACGAAGTAGCGCTGGAGGCTGAGGAACACGACCAGTGGCACGATCATCGAGAAAAAGGCGGCTGCGGTCAATAGCTGGTAGCTCTGCCCGTACGAGCCGACCAGGTTCACGAGGGTAACGGTGACGGGGGCGACG
>JAXDLN010000103.1:0-3387 GCA_034666565.1 Chloroflexota bacterium | reverse complement strand
CCCGGTGTCGAGCCTCAGCGCGACGTCAAGCGTTGCCCTCCCCCCTCTGAGTGATGAGAGCAGCTGTGCCAGCTGGCCCGAGCCCCGGCCTGACGACTGTGCGGGTGTCAGCTCAGATTGGGCGGTCGAATCGTCCGCCACATTCATTGTCGTCATGTCGACGCCGGCCGCCTTACCGGTGGCCTCCAGTGCCGGCCCCAGCGCTTGCGCCGAGGGGCCGACCAGACCAACGACATATGGCTTGGTAGTCGAGCTGAACAGGCTCGGACCCACGATCAGCGCCACTGCGATGACAGTGGTGATCCCGGTCAAGATCCAGGTAGCACGCCCGCGAAGGCGCTCCGCTATCTCCCTGCCGGCGATCAGCCGAATCGACTTGAGAGGGCTCAATTGACAACCAGCTGGCGGTAGAGCTCCACCAACCCTCCTGATTCAAAAGCAAACTGCTCCACCTGCCCCGCTGCCATCGCCAGTCGCAGCACGGCCTGGGTATCCATCCCGGGTGCCACGGCGAGCAGCACTCCCTGTGGATCCTTGCTGATGACCTCGACGCCTGCCAGGCCGGCAGTCCAGTCCGCAGAAGTCGAGACCCTCACACGCAGCCTCCGCGGCATGCGAGCCCGCAGCTCATCGAGTGTCCCGTCGGCCAGCACGCGTCCTTGTTCGAGGATGACTACGCGGTCGCACAGGCGCTCGACAAGGTCAAGCTGGTGACTGGAGAAGAGCACTGACGTGCCCCGCGATGTCTCAGCTCGCAAGACGTCGGACAGCGAATCTACGGCCGACGGGTCCAACCCTGCGAAGGGTTCGTCCAGGACCAACAGAGCCGGTTGATAAACCAGAGCCACCGCCAGCTGAACTCTCTGCTGATTGCCGTGGGAGAGCGCTACAACACGATCCTGCTCTCGACCCTCGAGGCCCAGTCGGGTGAGCCATTGCTGCGCCTGGTTGGTGGCTGCCCGCGCCTCAACCCCATGCAGCCGTGCGAAGTAGGCGATCTGATTGAGCACGCGCATCTGCGGATAGAGACCGCGTTCCTCTGGCATGTAGCCGAAGCGCAGGCGATCTGACAGGCCTACGGAATGGCCGGACCACGTGATCGAGCCGCCTGATGGATGGAGAATGCCCATAACGGCGCGCATCGTCGTGGTCTTGCCGGCTCCGTTCCGCCCGACCAAACCCACGAGCTCGCCCTTTCCGACGGTAAGGGAAAGCTTGTCCACGGCGATTCTCTCGCCGAAGCTTTGGTACAGCTCCGAGATCTCAAGCACAGGTCAGATCGATATCAGGTTGATGGACTGGCGACGTCATAAAGTCTGTACCAATGGAGGGTAGTCGCTTCCACGCGACAATATCTGAGCAATGAAAGTGTTTCCGACGATCGGCGTGGTGCTGGCGGCCGTTCTGATAGTGATCGGCCGTACACAACGGATCACGCCGGTGGCGATCGCCGGCTACGTCTTGCTGGCTCTTTCGGCGGTCCTTTATCTCTATTTGCGGAAGCGATAGCGGGCCCGATGTTGACTGAGGATCAGGATTCGATTCTCTGGCGGCAACGCGCAGATCGAGTTTCTGGTGCGGTGAGTCCTCGTCGAGCTACGCGATATTGTCCAAGAAGCTAAGCACGCGTTGCTTGAGCAGCTTCGCGGCACCTTCGTCGTAGTCGGGCAGGCTGCTGTCAGCGAACAGATGGCGATCGCCGGGATACAGGAACAGCTCTGCGCCTTCGATCGTGTCAACGAGGCCGCGCGCGGCGGGGAGGTCCTCAACCGCCCACTCGTCGGCTTCCATCATGTGGATCTGGAGCGGAACTCCTCGCGGCCACGAGCCGCCGAACTCGGAGGCCGGGACGGCGGCGCTAAACAGCAAGGCTCCTTTCGCGCCGGGACGCGTTTGGGCCAGCATCTGCGCTCCCATCACCCCGAGCGAGAAGCCTGCATAGACGAGCTCGTTCGGCAAGGTCTCAGCGGCGAGCCGACACCGCTCGAGGATGATGTCGAAGCCGACCTGTTTGGCGTAGCCAACGCCCCCGTTGAGCGTGGCGAACGTCTTGCCCTCGTAGAGATCAGGGGCGTGGACCGTGTGCCCGGCTGCGCGGAGCTCGTCGGCGAACGCAAGGAATCCGGATGTCTCCCCCTGCGCGTGGTGAAATAGCAGGATCTCGGCCATAACGGGATTTTCTACCACGGAAATGTCTTGAAGCAACGAGAGGCGCGGGCTCGATGCCATCCTCGCCTAGGAAACTATTCAGCGCTAGATCCTCAGGAGAACCGTTGTGACCACATCGACCACCCAACCAACGACAAACCCACCCAGGAGGGAACTGCGACCATGAAGCTGGCGACCACCACGCAGGTCTCCGTTGACGGAGTGATGCAGGGGCCCGGCGGGCCGGAGGAGGACGAGCGCGGCGTATTCGAGCGCGGCGGATGGGCCCACTTCGACGACGAAGCCGGGACGGTAATGGACGAGATCTTCCAGCGCGCCGACGCGTTCTTGTTCGGGCGGCGGACCTACGAGATCTTCGCCGGCTCCTGGGGAACGTGGGACGATCCGGGCGACAGCCCGATCTGGACGGCCTTGGACAAGCAGCCCAAGTACGTCGCATCGACCACGCTCACCAAACCGCGGTGGGCGAACACTACCGTCCTCTCCGGTGACATCGAGACCGCCGTCCGCGAGCTGAAAGCAAAGCCGGGACGCGAGCTGCAGGTGCAAGGGAGCGGCGCCCTTATCCGGTGGCTGCTCGACAAGCAGCTTGTCGACGAGATCACCCTGTTCACCTTCCCAGTTGTCGTCGGCCGCGGCACGCGGCTATTCGCCGACACCGGCCCGGACATAGCGCTTGACCTGGTCGACTCGCGAGCCACCCCGAAGGGGGTAACGATCCAGGTCTACCGGCCCACCGGGCGCCCGCAGCATGCAACCGCCACCGCGACCTGAAGCACGTGACCGGCGCCCCTCAGGTCGAAGGTCGGCGGGTGACCAAGTGGGCACGATTGGCTGTATCGCCGGTTGCGGATACGACCGTTTGTGCCCGAATGACGCGGTTCCGGATTTTCGGGGTTCACCGCGAGCCGGCCAAGGCGGTTCACCCTCACCTACTTCGTCGCATTACTCCACCCGACAGGCACTATCCAGGATGTTCCGCCCTGAACGGGCCCACCCATCCGCGAATGACCGCACCGCGCGATAAATGCCGAAGATGTGACGTAGCGATGCCTAACCCTGTAGGCCCGATGGCAGCTGGCGGCAGACTGGTTCTGCATCCGTCGTTCGGTGCCTACACCAACAAATGGCTTCGAGATGTCCGCATGTCTGGAGTAGCCATCGTCGGGATCGTCCTCGTCGGGATCCTCTTTGTCTTCAGCGCTTACAGATGGATGG
>JAXDLN010000102.1:0-2700 GCA_034666565.1 Chloroflexota bacterium | reverse complement strand
TCAGGCTGGCGGCCAGGTCAAGGCGTCGCTTCATGCCGCCCGAGTACTTCTTTACCAGCCGGTCCCTGGCGTCGACAAGGTCAAACTCTTGGAGCAGTTCGTTGGCGCGGCGGCGCGATGTCGCCGCTCCCAAGTGGCAGAAGCGCCCGACGATGTCAAGGTTCTCCAGCCCGGTCAAGAGCTCGTCCATGGTTGCGGTCTGGCTGGTGACTCCGATGCGCGTTCGTACCTTGTCCGCCTGGCTGAAGACGTCGAATCCAGCCACGTGGGCTCGTCCGCCGTCGGCGGAAAGCAGGGTGGTGAGGATGCGGACCGCGGTCGTCTTGCCGGCACCGTTGCGGCCAAGGAGTGCGCAGACGCTGCCCGGAGGGACCTCCAGGCTGACGTCCACCAGCGCATGGGTTTGGCCGAACGAGCGGGCGAGGTGTTCCACTTCAATCGCGGCCGAGGTCATGGCATTTGAGTTTCGCAGTTCAGGGCCAGGGCCCGCCGGTACGGCCCTATCCGATGGTTTTCAAAACCCGTCTCGCGCCAACACCGGTCGGTAATTCTCCAGCCGCCACGACGCCGGCATTCCAGCCTGGGGCACGGCCTCCAGCGGGCGGCTTTATCGAACCGACGTCAAGTCCGGCGCGTGCGATCAGCCAGGAGATCATCGAGTTCGAGTTCCACATCTCTCCGGCACCAAGCGCGTCGCGACCCCACACGAGCACCGGCATCTCCGGCATCAATTCCAGAAGGCGACGAGCGTCGCTCAATTCGCTGCTCAGTCGTCTCGGGCTATCAACCGCCTCGGTGATGTCAGGAATGACACCGTCGAGCCACCGGCGCATTTCATATCGAAAGATTCGCAGCCGGCCGGCCCACCGAGCGCCAACGGGACCTTCGATGACCACCCCTCGCTCTCGCCCACGGTCGTCAATGACGGGGGTGTTTTCGACCACATAGCGTCCCTCCGGCACGAAGACCTGCAAAGCAGAGTGGTAGAGCTGACACACGGGGCGTCGGTCGAGACGCGCCTTGATTGCCTCATATACGCGCCCGTTGAAGCGCACAAAGTTGCCTCCCGCCCCGAGCGGGAGCCAGTAGAGGTCGATTCCGAATCGCCTTTCAGGCAAGGAGGACTGCCTCCGCGCGGCGTCGTGGGCTCGGCGACGGATCCACAGTGGGATAGCCCGCGCGGAATGACATGAGCGGTTGCCAACCGGGTTCGGGCATCAGGTCGGCTGCCGCCTGTGTGAACCGAGGATTCAGCCCGAGGAGCCTTTCACGGTCGATGCGCTCGGTGATCTGGTTGAGGGGCTGCATGGCCAGCCCACGGCTGACCGCCGCCAGATGCAAACGCTGATACAAGCGCCCGCCGGCGATCCTCTGCGCATTGTCGGTGGCGTCGCGCACGACCACGATGCCAAAGGCGGCCGCCGTCTTCACGTAGTTGTCGCGGGTCTGCTGGATCCAGGCCTGGTCGTTCTGCTCTCGCGACTGCGGCGGAAGCATCTTGCCGAGGGCGGTGATCACCGGTGATAGACCGGCCGCGTCAATCGTCATGCCATCCTGGTAGCTCTGGATGTCGCGCCAGCTGTCCCGCCACCAGCGAAAGCTGTCGACGCTCTGGTCGTGGTCCGCCGAGATTGCCTGCGCTCCCTCCACGATCAACTGACCAACCTGACGTTTCGCCGTGTCGTTTGTGATCCACACGATCGCGGCTTGTTGAATGTCCGCGACCTCGTGGTCGAGGCCGGAAAGAGTGCTCCGCGTTAGGTTGCGACTGGTATCAAACGGGGCGCGGTGCGTGTGCCGTCGGGGTATCGCCTGATAGAGAGCGAGATTCGAAGCAGTTCCCGGGTTGAGCTCCACGTGTGCAATCAGCGTCGGGTCGCCTGCATCTGGCAGCATGGCAAGCTGAGGGTTGTAGCCCTTGGCCTGGGCGGCGATCAGGAGGTTCTCGAGGGAGCAACCAAGCCCGATGTGCTGCTCTCTGCGATATGGGTCCATGTTGCCGATATTCCGGATCGGGTCAACGTACACGTCGATCGCGGAGGGCGAGATTCGAAATCGCCACGGCTGCGAGTTGTGGGGGTTTGCGGCCAGGACGGCGGCTCGGACGAGCGTTAACGGTCCGCTCCCCTGGTCCCAATCGCTCCAGGCTGCGTAGGCCGGTCCGGAACCGGCCGCAAATACGCCTTGCGCGGAGGCGCGCCACGACGCGATGCCTAGGCCGCTCATACCGATGGCTGCCCCACCAATGCCGGCCGCCGTGAGGAACTGCCGCCGGGTTGGGTGGATTGGCTCCATGCGCGCGAGATCAAGCCGGCTGCCAATCGTCGCCATCTCACAGGCTCCGAACCGGCGCGTGCGGCGCAGCGGGCGCCTGAACGATGTCCGCCGCCGCCTGCGCCTCGGCTCGACGCTTGATGCCGAGCAGGCACTTTCGCATCATCGGGAAGTCGGCGACCTCGTCCAGCAAAATCCAGACCGCCGAAGCGGGCTCGCGCCACGAGAAAGGAGCACGCACCCGTGTCACCAACCGAGTGGCCCCACCGGAAGTTGGATACAACCCCCACGCCCACGTCGTCTGCCCATCCTTTCCGGTCCACCAGAGCATCGACTGGTTGAGGACGAACTCCTTCACGAACAGGCCCGAGCCCTCGCCCGGGCCCAGGGGGATGAGATCCCCGACCTCGACGTGCTGGAGCTCAG
>JAXDLN010000101.1:0-7854 GCA_034666565.1 Chloroflexota bacterium | reverse complement strand
CTCGAGCGCCGCATCCTCGAGGCGCATCGTCTCGGGTTCAAGCGGGCAATCATCCCCGCCGCTGTCGAGCTGCGCGATCCTGACCTCAAAGCGATGACGATTCACCGCGTGGAAACAATCTCGGCAGCGATCGATATCTGCTTCGGCTAAACGGTCTTGCAGCCGGGGACTCGCCTGGCGAGCGGCGTGCCCTCTCCCACGAAGACACGGATGCAGACAGGCGCCACGGGAGGATTCGCGATACGGCGCCGCGTGGAGCACTGCTGGTTGATCTGACGGACGACGTATTCCTCGGTCATGCCCAGGTCGCTGGCCAGAACCCGGTCGATGCAGTGCTGCCGGTAAGCCAGCAGGTCCGGGGCCTGCGCGACTCCGATCGTCCGAACTGGCTGGGTGGGTAATGGGGCTGGGGTGGCGGGCGAGATCGCCAGGGCCACCGCCAGGCACCCGGCGGCGAGCCAGCAGCCCAATTCGAGCGAAGTTGGACGCAGCGACCAAAACCCACGTTGGCTCGCGATTTTCATGCTTTAATTAGGGCACGATGGCGCTCTTGTTTGCGCAACTCCGCGAGCTTGTCGCT
Source organism: Chloroflexota bacterium (assembly GCA_034666565.1). Lineage (GTDB taxonomy): Bacteria > Chloroflexota > Dormibacteria > CF-121 > CF-121 > CF-13. Next base: position 7,274 of record JAXDLN010000101.1, on the reverse strand, counting down.
CCCATCCTGGAAAAAGGAGGTGATCGCATTGCGCGTGGAACGCGTCTTCCGGCTCCTGGGCCTGTTGCTTGGACTTATAGCGGGCGTCGAGTACGCCAGATTCATCATTACGGAAGCTCCCATCGCGGGTTACACGCTGAGAGCGATCGTCTTGCTACTGACGGCATTGGCGGGCGCCCTCTTCGGCTTCTTTGGGCTCCCGTACGTTACGACCAAGCCGTTCTTCTGGCTCGAAAATAAGCTAAACGTGACGCCGCTACCGGATCTGGTAGCGGCCACCGTCGGACTCCTGGTCGGGCTGCTGCTGGCAGCGCTCGTCGGCCTGTTTCTGGCCAAGCTGCCATGGTACCTCGGGTTCGTGATCTCCTTGATCGTCGCCCTGGTATTCGCCTACTGGGGCGTGACCCTGGGGCTCAACCGGCGGCACGAGATGATGGCCCTCGTCCTCGGCCCCGGCCGGGTCGGCGGGCTGATCGAAACCCACGCCCTGGACACGGGCGTCCTGCTCGACACCAGCGTCATCATCGACGGCCGCATCATGGACATCGCCCAAACGGGGTTCCTGCACGAGAAGATCCTGGTTCCGCACTTCGTGCTCGCCGAGCTTCAGTACATCGCCGACTCCAGTGACGCGCTGCGGCGCAATCGCGGCCGCCGCGGGCTGGAGGTGCTCAACCTGCTGCAGAAGGAGCCACTGGTCGACATCGAATTCATCGACGAAGATGTCCCGGACGTGACCGAGGTCGACTTGAAACTGATCAAGCTCGCCAACAAGCGAAAGGCGGCGATCATGACCAACGACTACAACCTCAACCGCGTGGCGCAACTCGAGGGGGTGCGCATTCTCAACCTGAATAACCTGGCCAATGCCCTGAAACCGGTCGTCATCCCGGGCGAAGAGATGAACGTGCAGGTGATCAAGGAAGGGAAGGAGCAGAACCAGGGCGTCGCCTACCTCGATGACGGCACCATGATCGTGGTCGAAAACGGCCGGCGCTACATGAACCAGACCATCGGCGTCATCGTCACCTCGGTGCTCCAGACGGCGGCCGGCCGGATGATCTTCGCCACGCCGGCGAGCGAGTCGAGCATCGGGCGGCCCAAACCCTTGCGGAGGATCCAGGGCGGCGGCACCGGAAGCTGACGTCGTCTTAACCGTTGAGCCTGGCCAGGCGCTGGTCGCTCGGCTTCGCGAAGCCGTTCGCGACGTGCCCGACGCAGGATGGGTCGTGATCTACAGCGACACGAGAGGCAATAACCCTCCCCCTCTGGGGGAGGGTAGGGTGGGGGCCGATATCACGGTCGTCGCTGTGCCGATAACCGATACCTGCAAGGAGGTCGTCGACGGGCTGGTGCGCCGGACCATACCGAGGGATACGCTCGTCGATGCTCGCGGACCGTGGGCCTTCCGGCGTGAGGCCCTGATGCAGGCACTCGATCGCGTTGGGACCGGCGCAGATATCAGCAATCTGATCGAACTGAGTCGGGCGGCCGGCCTCCGAGTCCGCGCACTGCTCCCACAATGACCGCGGCGGCCATTATCGTGGCGGGCGGCGAAGGCGCTCGCATGCAAGCGGGAAAGAACAAGGTCTTCCTCGAGATCGAGGGCCGCTCGGTTCTGGAGCGATCGCTTTCGCTCTTCGAGTCGACGTCGCAGGTGAGCGAGGTTGTGTTGGTGGTTCGCGCCCCGGAGATCACGAGGTGCGAGGCGCTGAAGACACGGTTTCGAAAGCTCAGCCGGATGGTGCCGGGCGGTGACGTCCGTCATCGCTCCGAATTTGCCGGTATCCAGGCGCTCGCCGGTGATATCGACGCCGGGAGGATCGACACCGTGCTGGTTCACGATGCGGTACGCCCTTTTGCCAGCCAGCAACTCGTCGAGCGTCTGCTAGCCGGAGTGGGACAGTCGGTCGGCTGCATTCCGGGGCTCCGGGTGGCGCCGACGACGGTCCTCACCGAGGATGGCTGGATTGCCGGCTACCCGACAAACGTCTGGGCGGTGCAGACGCCCCAGGTGTTCCGGGCGACCTGGCTGCTCGAAGCACACAATCGAGCCGCCCGTCAGGGTTTCGTCGGCACCGATACCGCATCGGTCGTCGAATGGGCGGGTGGCGACGTCCTCGTGATCGAAGGCGAACCGAACAACATCAAGATCACGACCCCCGACGACCTTGTACGCGCTAGAGAGATTGCCGCCGCTCTGAGCCACTGAACCGACTGATCGCATGGACAGTCGCCAATACGATGGCGAGGACGGCGAGAATCGGGCCGAGTGCAAGTACCCCGGCTGACTGAAGCGCGAGGCCGGTGAGTGCCGGGATCGCGCCGGCACCGATGTTGCCCGCCGCTAGCCCATAACCGACGGTGTGGTTCGTCATCACGGCCCCGACTCGCTCCGGCGTGAGCGATAACAGGAGGGGAAAGATGAGCGAGACGGCAATGCCGAGAATGGGCAAGGCGATGAAGGCCGCGACTAGAGGCGGAGCCAGCCAGAAGCCGAGCGCCGCCAGCACCGCCGCGACGAACCCGACATCGAGGAGGCGATTGGGGGTGACCCGGTTGCCGAACAACCCGAGCCCAACTCGGCCGCCGGCGAGACCGGCCCAGAACAGGGAGGCGCTTGTGCTGGCAAGGCCGGTAGCTAGTGAGCGGCCGATGGTCAACTGCGTGTAGGACCAGTCGCCCGCCGTCCCCTCCAGGCCGGCGCCCAACAAGAAAAGTCCGGCTAGCAACAGGAGTGCCCGTCGATATCCGGCGCCGGCGCTTTGACCGACCTGCGGCTGCGGGGTCTCCTGACCAACCGGGCCAGCCCAGTCTTCGCGGCGCGACGCGACCACGAGCCCAATCCCGAGGAATGCGACCGCCATCGCGACAAATGCGGCCCGCCATGAGCCGGTCGCGATCAGCGATACCACGATGGCCTGGGGACCCAGCGTTGCTCCGAGTGCCCACGAGGCATGGAGCCACCCCATGTAGCGCACTCCGCGGTTCAGCGAGGCGTGCGCATTGACGGCCGCATCGATGAGCCCCGAGCCAGCCCCCAGGGGCAGCGCGACGATCGGAATCATCCACCATTGACTCGCTAGGGCAAGACCGAGCGCACCGGCGCCGGCCAGGGCGCAGCCGCCCATCAACAGGGCCGACGTCCCCCAGCGGGCCGTGCCCGGTCCGCTGCCAGCGCTGGCTAGGAAGTAGGCGATCGTCCACACCGCGAGTAGCAGGCCAAGACCGGCCAGCGGCGCACCAAGTGAGGCCCGCATGTGCGGCCACGCCACACCGATGGCCCCGGCCGGGAGCCCTAACGACACAAACAGGATGAGTGGTGTGCTGGCGCTTGCCCAGCCTCCGGATCCTCCCGGGCGCCAGACGGTCGGCTCGATCACTCGCGAAATGCTAGTGGGTCGTGGTGGGATTCGACGCTCGACATTCTGGGTAGAGGGAGTCGCGTGGATCCATTCGAACGGCTGAAAGATGCGAGCAAGTGGATGTGGAGTCTCGGCGACTATCGCGACGTGGCGCGCTATTTGCAACCGCATGCCGAGACGCTCGCCGCTGCCGCCGATATCCGACCAGGAATGGATGTCCTCGACGTCGCAGCCGGCAACGGCAACTTCGCGATTGCCGCGGCCCAGCGCGGCGCCCACGTGACGGCCTCAGACTTCTCCCCGAAGATGATGGAGCTTGGTCGTGCTCGCACCGCGGCTGAAGGCATCGACATCGATTGGCAGGAGGCCGATGCCGAGGAGCTGCCGTTTTCCGATGCCTCCTACGACGTCGCGGCGTCGGTCTTCGGTGCGATGTTCGCGCCCAGGCCGGAGCGGGTGGCTGCTGAGCTATTCCGTGTGGTCAAGCCCGGTGGGCTCGTAGCCATGGCCAACTACGCCCATAAGGGCTTTCTGGGCAGATTCGCGGACCTGTTGGTCAAATATTCTCTGGCGCCGCCGGGGGCCGCAGAGCTCCCCTCACCGTTCATGTGGGGCGACCCAACAGAGGTTCGGCGGCGGTTCGACGGCAAGACGTCGTCGCTGCGGCTCGAGCCACGGACCGTGACATTTGCATTTCCCTCGGTGGACGTTGGATTCGCCTTCTGGGAGCGCACGAACCCTCCGCTGATGGCGCTCAAGACAATGTTGCCGCCGGAGCGCTACCAGCTGCTGCGGACGGAGGGTGCCGGCCTCATGCGGACCATGAACACGGCGAGCGACGGCACTCTTGCGCTTGATTCCGAGTACCTGTCCGTCATCGCGCTCAAGAACCGGTACTAACCGCCCACTTATACTTCAACCCACCAAACCGCCACTACAAAAAGGGGTGAACTGTGCAGGTACAGGCCATCATCCCGGCTGCCGGGGCCGGGCTTCATCAGGGTGAGTCCAGTGCGAAGGTCTTGTTGCCGGTGGGGGGCCGGTCACTCATCCGCCGAACGCTCGAGGCCTTCGACCGTTGTCCCGAGATCACCGGCATCACCCTCTTGATTTCCCAGCGGAACCTGCTCGACGTGACCAGGGAGCTCGAAAGCGACGGCTGGCGCAAGGCGATCGACATCCGGCTAGGTGGTGAGCGCCGTCAGGACTCGGTTCGTCTCGGCCTGGAGAGCCTGCGCGACGATCCGCCTGACTTCGTGATCGTGCACGACGGCGCCCGACCCCTGGTCAGCGATGCGCTGATCCATGCCGGGCTCGAGGCCGCCCGCCAGCACGGCGCGGCGACCGCCGCCATTCCGGTTCACCACACCTACAAGCACGTCGACAGCTCCGGTTTCGTCCACGGGACGGTGGAGCGCTCTGACCTGATGCAGGTGCAGACGCCGCAGGTCTTTCGCTATGACTGGATCCTCGAGGCGCACGAGATGGCGGTGCGCGAAGGGATCGTCGTCGAGGACGATGCCGAGCTAATCGAAAAACTCGGCAAGCCGGTCAAGGTCTTCGCCGGCTCCTATATCAACATCAAGGTGGCGACCCATGAGGATGCGCTGATGGTCGCCGCCTTGCTTGCGGCCGACCCCTTGTGCGTGTAGGATCCGGCTTCGACCTGCACCGGCTGGTCGTCGGCCGACGGCTGGTGCTCGGCGGCGTCGAGCTTCCCTGGGACATGGGGCTCCAAGGGCACAGTGATGCGGACGTCATTTGCCACGCATTGATCGACGCGCTCTGCGGCGCGGCCGGCATCGGTGACATTGGCACCCTCTTTCCCGATGACGATCCGAAATACAAGGACGCCCGTAGCCTCGACCTGCTGCGTGAGGTAGCGGACCACTGTCGCCGCGCCAAATGGGCGGTGGAGAATGTCGACGTCACGCTGCTCGCGCAGGTGCCTCGACTGGCGCCCTATCGTGAAGCTATCCGCAACAACCTGGCCGGCGTGCTCGGTATCGACCCGGGCGCCGTCGGTCTGAAAGCAACCACCACCGACCATGTGGGCCCGATCGGCAACGGCGAGGCGCTCGCCGCCCAGGCCGTGGTGCTGCTTCGCGAGCTGACGTCACGGTGATGCGCCTCCACAACACGATGAGTGGAGACGTAGAAGAGTTCAAGCCGCTAGAAGTGGGCCACGTCCGCATGTACACCTGCGGCCCGACAGTCCATGACTATTCCCACATTGGCAATTTCCGCACCTTCCTATTCGAGGACCTCCTACGCCGGGTCCTCGTGCAGGAGGGGTACAGGGTCACCCAGGTGATGAACCTGACCGATGTCGAGGATCGCATCATCAAGAAGGCGGCCGAGCATGGCCAGACGATCGACGAGTTCACTGAGAAATACATCGAGGCGTTCTTCGAAGACCTCGATACGCTTCGCATCCAGCGGGCCGAGCATTACCCGCGGGCCACGGAACACATTTTCGAGATGGTCTCGCTGATCGACCTGCTCAACGAGAAGGGCAACACGTATGTCACCGATGGCTCGACCTATTTCCGGATCGCCACCTTTCCCAGGTACGGCGAGCTCGCGCATCTTGACCACGCGGGGCTGAAAGCCGGCGCCCGGGTCGATGTCGACGACTACGGCAAGGATGATCCTCGGGACTTCGTGCTCTGGAAGGCGCGCAAACCCGGTGAGCAGTCCTGGGAGACGCCGCTCGGCATCGGTCGCCCCGGCTGGCACATCGAGTGCTCGGCCATGAGCATGAAATACCTCGGCGAGAGCTTCGACATCCATACCGGCGGGGTCGACAACATCTTTACGCACCACGAGAACGAGATCGCGCAGAGCGAGGCGGCAACCGGAAAGCCCTTCGTCCGCTACTGGATGCACGCCCAGCACCTGCAGGACGCGGTGGGCGAGAAGATGTCCAAGCGCCTCAAGAACTTCACCACGCTCCGCGATCTGGTCGCGGAGGGCTACCAGCCGCGCGCGATTCGCTACGCACTGCTGACCGGAGCGCATTACGGGAGCCCGCTCGCCTTTTCTCCCGAGTTGCTCAAGGCTGCGGACAGCGCCATCAAACGCCTGGATGAATTCGCCGTCCGCCTCGGCCCGATTCCCACGGAGGCTGAGCCCGCCCCGGACGTCCGCAAGCGCTGGGACGACGCTCTGCGGGATGACCTCAACCTACCGGCCGCGGTCGGTCACCTTTTCGAGTTCATCAAGGTGTTCAATAGTCGGCTCGAGTCGGGGAAGGCGACGGCGGAGGAGCGCGCCGGCGCGATGGCGATGCTGCGGCACGCGAACCGCATCCTGGACGTCGTCGAGTTCCCGCAGGTGGTCGATGCCGAGGTCGACAAGCTGATCGCGGAGCGGCAAGCAGCAAGGGACCGGCGCGACTTCGCCCGTGCGGACGAGGTCCGGAAGCAGTTGCTCGCCATGGGAATCCAGATCGATGACACCCGAGACGGCACCCGCTGGAAGCGGGTGCCCCCACCCCGACCCTCCCCCGCAAGCGGGGGAGGGAACTAGTACCGGACTTGCCGAACCCGCCCGATATCATCTACGGCCGCAATCCCGTGCTCGAGGCGTTCCGCGCCGGCCGCCCGGTGAAGCGGCTACTGCTCGCCGAGGGACTGCGCGAGGAACCGCGGCTGAAGGAACTGCGCCAGCTTGCCGCCGGTCGCAAAATCCTGATCGAGCCGACGGATCGACGCAAGCTCGACGATATCGCTCACTCGGAGGCGCACCAGGGCGTTGTCGCCTACGTTGGGCCGCGGAAATACTGGGAGCTGGAGCCGATGGCACGCGCGGCGCTCGAAGACCGGCCGGACGCCGTGCTCCTGATGCTCGACAGCCTGCAGGATCCGCAGAACCTCGGCACCATCAGCCGCACCGCCGAGGCGACCG
>JAXDLN010000100.1:0-2600 GCA_034666565.1 Chloroflexota bacterium | reverse complement strand
CGCGGCTCGTAATGACCACCTGGACACACGAGAACGCGCCGGGCCCTTGGCACGCAAGTGGCACAGGCGCCCCGGGCAATGCCGCCGGAGGCGACTTCACGGTCACCTTGTTGCTGAAACCATTCGTCGAACCGCAGGGCACGCCACCCACGTCGAACCAGGTGGCGCTGAACGACGATCCAGAGCTCTGGTCGCAAGCCCCTGAGTAGATGGTGCTGAAGCCATTGTTCGCTGCGTAGTCGTGCGCAGCAACCACGGGCGCCGAATTCGGTGCGAGCGGCGCGCTCAGGCTCGTCCCCATGGCCATCTGCTTTGCGGCAGCGAGAGTCGCGAAGTCCGCAGCATTCTGAGCGTCGCGTTTGACCAGGTAGTCGCGGCTGGCATCGATCGCCAATCCGGCAAGACCACACATGACGACGAAGGCAGCGGCAGCGATGGGAAGCATCTGCCCGCTCTGGCGCCGGCGGGAGCTGACCCAGATGGTCATTCGGTGGTAACCACCGAGACCGTTTTGACGATGATGTTGGGCGCGAAACCCGAAATCATTGGAAGCAGTGGCATGAAGTGGTATTGGACCTCGACCGCCACGTGCCTGACCGAGGAGCTGATCGCACGTTGCACCGTTGAATCGCAGTTGTTGTCAGCGGGATTTGCCGTCGCCACGGCAGGCCAGATGTACGCATAGCCGACGTTGGGAGGCGGCGTCGTCGGGGACAGTGGCCCGCTCGGATTGTTGGGGTCGGTGTTACCCACCAATGAGTTCGGATCCATCCGGACGGGGAAGCCCTGGCCGACGAGCTCGACTTCCTTGATGATCCCGCAGTCGCTGTAGAGGGATCCCGATAGCGAAGCCGTTCTTGCGCCATCTCGAGCCGCCGAAGAGATCGCTGTGTAGGCGTAGAGCAGGCGGCTGATGTCGATGGCGGCGAACAAGATCAGCAGGAAGATCGGCGACACCAGGGCAAACTCAACAAGGGCCTGGCTTCGCTGCCCTCGCGCCCCGCCGACGCGAGGCCGATGGGCGCGACGTACCCACGCACTGAGGTGCTCGATCAATTGCACTAATCCTCCAACAGCCCGGCAAGGGGTCTGCACTGCTTAACGCTCGACGCCTGCCGGGACTTGCTCGTTCGCCTCATCCACCAGGTGAGGTGACCTGCGCGAAGGAGGAAGATCTCGAGGTATCAGGTGATCGATCCCGAAGACGTCTACAAGCGCACGACTCCCGGCTCGCAGGCGCTGCACCAGCGGGCTGTCAACGCGATGCCTGGCGGCACCACCAGGACGACCACCTATTTCGATCCCTATCCGCTTTACATCGATCGCGGCGAGGGGTGCAGGGTCTGGGACGCGGACGGCGTGGAGCGGATCGACATGCTGGGCAACTACACGGCGATGATCCTCGGCCACGCCCACCCAAAGGTGGTCGAGGCGATCAACCGGCAGGCCGCGCGCGGCACTGCCTTCGCTGCGCCCAACCCGATCGAGGTGGAGCTCGCGACCCTCTTACGTGAGCGTGTCCCCAGCCTGGACCTCGTGCGTTTCTGCAACTCGGGGACCGAGGCGACCATGTTTGCCATGCGGTTGGCGCGGGCCTTCACCGGGCGGCCGAACATCGCCAGGATCGAGGGCGGCTACCACGGCACTCACGACTACGCCGAGGTCAGCACGCATCCCTCACCGGCGGACGCAGGGCCGCCCGAGCGCCCCACCGCCATGCCCGACTCGATCGGCACGCCTGAATGGGCGGTTCAAGGGAGCGTGGTCCTTCCGTTCAACAACCCGGACGCGGCCGAGCGGATCCTTCGAGAGGAGGGTCACCGCGAAAGCGTGGCTGCGGTGATCCTCGAGCCGATCATCGGAGCCGGCGGCGTGATCGCGGCGACGGACGAGTTCATCCAGAGGCTGCGCGCGGTGACCCGCGAGCTGGGGATGCTCCTCATCTTTGACGAGGTGATCTCGCTGCGCGTCGCGCCGGGCGGTGCCCAGCAGCTCTACGGCGTCACCCCCGACCTGACGACGATGGGCAAGATCATCGGCGGCGGCCTGCCGGTGGCAGCCTTTGGCGGGCGAGCCGAGGTGATGGAGCTGATGGACCCGCGCCGGCGTCCCAACCTCCCCCAGGGCGGGACGTACAACGGCAACCCGCTAGGTATGGCTGCCGGCCTGGCGGCGATGAAGGAGCTGACGCCAGGCGTCTACGCGGACCTGAATCGGAAGGGCGCAAGGGTGAAGGACCAGCTGACCGAGGTATTCGCCTCCCACGGCATGCCGGCACAGGTGAATTGCGCCGGTTCGCTCCTGGCGATTCACTTCACCGACGTGCCGGTCACCGATTACCGGAGCAAGGCGACTTCGAACGATCACATCACCCACGACTTCTTCCTCGCGCTGGTCAATCACGGCGTCCTGATGGCGCCTCGCGCAATGGGCGCCCTCTCCACGCCGATGGGCGAGAGCGACATCCAGGAGTTCGTGGATGCGGTCGACGCAGTGATGGTTGAGCAGCTGCCGCGATGGCGCGAAAACGGCTCGCTCCAGGACCAATGAAGGCAAGATGGACGGCAATCTCCTCCCGGTGTAGGCTCTGACCGTCGATT
>JAXDLN010000099.1:0-4363 GCA_034666565.1 Chloroflexota bacterium | reverse complement strand
GCGAGACTGGTCCGAGCGGTAGAAGCGATCGAAGATGAGCGCCACCTCGCCGGGTTCCATCCCGATACCTGTGTCGGACACCGCGACAGTGACGCGGTCGCCCGAATCCGACGCTTCGACCGAGATGATGCCGCCCTCGGGCGTGTGGTTGACGGCGTTCCTGATCAGGTTGCCCAGCACCTGGCCGAGCCGATCGCGGTCCGCCATGGCGCGTCGCAAACCTGGAGCGCTCGAGTGCACGAGATTGAGATTTCGCTCGCGCCTGGCCAGCGGCGCAAGCGCGTCACAGACATCGTCCACCAGGGCCGGGATCGCGACCGCGCGAATGTCGAGATGTAGCTCATCCGCGTCCGCCCGCGCCAGCACGAGCACGTCATCGACCAGGGACCCCAGCCGCTCGGTCTCCGTCGCCACCACCGTCAGGTATCTGCGCGTCTCGTCGTCGATCGCCCGGCCGGGCTTCAGCAGGGACTCGACATGGGCGCTGATGCTCGCGACAGGGGTTCTCAGCTCATGGGAGGCATTGACTATCAGCTCCCTTCGGCTCTGATCGGAACGCTCGGCGCGGGCTCGCTGCGTCTGCGTCTCGGCCGCCGCGGCGTCAAGCAGGAGCCGGCTCTCGTCGACGCCCAGCATGACCTCGGCAAAGCGCGCCCACAGCCAGCCGAGCCCGTTGAGAACGGCGGCCGAACCGGTGGCGAAGAACAGGCCGAAAACGCTCACGGCCAGGAACCCGATGAGGACCGACATTCTCAGGTGGCCGTCGACGGTCACGCCCGGAAAAAGGGTGCCTTGAAAGCTGCCTGGATACAGCTGGTACAGCCAGGTCAGCGCCCAATACACGAGCGGGTAGAGCACCAGCGAGACGGAGACCATGATGAGGATGACCCCGAGCGTGAAAGTGAATACGCCAAAGGGAAATTCGAGAAGGAGATACGCGAGGCTCTTCCACGTCACCGGGTTGGCGAGGGTCCTCATCAGGCGATCGCGGATCGTGCGCGAGGTGGGATCGGTGATTGACATCGGTCTGAGCCTGGCCCCCAACAGGTGGACAGCCAGGCCGCGCTCGATGTGCGCGAAGAGCAGCCAGACCAGGAGGGTCAAAACAAGCAGGGGAAAGCCAACGATCACGATCGCGGTCCCGAACCCCGTCGCCAGGCCGGTGACGATGACGATGAAGTAGAGCGTGCCGAGCGGAAAGGCGAGCAGCAGGTAGGCGATACGGAGGTAGGTTTGCTTTCCGGTCAAGAGCTCAAGTGATTTGTTCAACATGTTTTGGAGCCTAGGAGCTAACTGTCGCGGCTTTATGTCGAAACCGCCCGATTTCCCCTCCATCCCGGCCGCGACTCCGCTTTCGTATTCGGCCAGACCAATCTTCATGGCACGGTGCTAACGTCGGCGCCGGCTGCTTTTCATGGACGACGAGACATACCTGGACGAACCCTATCTTTCGATCCGCTGGCGCGCCGTCCCGAAGATCCTCTACGCCGAGTGGAAGGGCTATGCCACGAGCGCCGAGTTCCGGGCCGCCCTGCTGACCGGGATTCGGGCGGTCGGCGAGCGCCACATAGCGGGCTACGTCAGCGATGCCCGCAAGGCGAAGGTCGTCGTGCCCGAGGACGAAAAGTGGGGCCGCGAGGTGTGGCTGCCCCAGGCCGTGGCCGCCGGCCTCAAGCGGATGGCCATCGTGGTGGCGCCCAGCGGGCTGGCCAAGCAGTCGTTCGAGAGCGCCGCCACCCAGATCGACGCCCACGGGCTCTCGATGCGCACCTTCGACTCGGTCACGGCGGCGACCGTCTGGGCACAGAGCGGGTTAGCCGAGGCTTAAGGCACCGTTACTATTCGGGCTACCGCCCGTATATAGAGGAATAGATGCCTGCTAGCCGCCGACGCGCTTCCGCCCGCGCGGCCCTCGCCCTGGTGGCGGCGGCGTTGACACTTCTCGCCGCCTCGAGCGCCGCCTCGGCGGCCACGAATCCTATCTCGATGACAGTCAAAGTCGGCTATTCGTCGTTCGTCAAGGCCCAGGTATGGATGCCGGTCACTGTCGACCTGACCAACAACGGCCCCGACGTCAACGGCACCCTCGAGGTCACGACGGCCGGCTCTGCCGGCGCCACCGGACAGCCCTTCGAAGCTGTCATCTACCAGACGCCGCTCAACCTGCCCGCCGGCGCCACCAAGCATCTGCGGACGTACGTGGTCGAGGACCAGGTGCCTTCAACCGTCTCCGTCCGCCTTGTCGCCAACGGGCACGAGCTTGTCTCGGCCGACTCGCAGACGAACAACGGGGCCACCGTCCTGATCGGCGTCCTGTCCGACCAGGGCACCGCGCTGGACGGCTTTGCCGCCCAACATCCGGGAAGCATCTCCGCCAACGTCGTGCACCTGACCCTCGAGGACATCGGGGACTCAGCCCTCCTGTTGCGCGCTTTCGACCTCCTCGTCATCGACGACTTCGCCACCGACACGCTGACGGCCGCGCAGCGCACCGCCATCACGGACTACGTGCAGAACGGCGGCCAGCTGCTGATCGCCACCGGCGCCTCATGGCGCAAGACGCTCGCCGGCGTGTCGCCCGACATCCTGCCGATGCAGATCGGCGGCACCGCCACGATCAGCCCCGCGCTCGGCACTCTGGGTCGCGTGGAGGTCGCCACCGGGCCTCTCAATGCAGGAGCGACCGCCTGGCTCTCCGGCGGCAACCGGCCGCTGATGACCGAGAGGTTCGTAGGCGGCGGCGCCGTGAACCTCGCGACGTTTGACTGGAACCAGGATCCAATCTCGAGCTGGAGCGGGACCGACGCGCTGATGCGCCAGGTCCTCGTGCGCACGCTGTTCGCCACCGCCAGCGCTCAGAACTTCGCCAATTTCGGCGGCCAGTTCGGCACCTCGAGTAACTCGATCACCGAGCGCAGCGGCTCCCTCTCGCAAGCTCTCAGCAACCTGCCGTCGCTCGACCTGCCGTCCCTGCTTTTGATCGGGCTGCTGGTGCTTGCATACGTCGTGCTGGTCGGCCCCGTCAACTATCTCGCTCTGCGGGCTCTCCACCGCCGCGCGCTGGCGTGGGTCACGGTGCCGCTGATCGCAATCGTCGCGTCAGCAGGCGCCTTCGGTACCGGTGTCCTCACCAAGGGCCGCTCCACTCAGACCAACCAGGTCTCGATCGTTCATCTCCAACCAGGCTGGGCTCGTGCCTACCAGGAATCCTATTTCGGCATCCTTACCCCGACCCGCGGCGACTACCAGGTCACTGTGGCGGGCGCGCCGCTGTTGATCGCGCCCAGCATCTCCTACAACGGCGGGCTCAGCACCGACCTCATCCGCGTTGGCAGCAACAACTCAGTGTCGATGCCTTCGATGACGGCTTATACGCTGCGCGGCTTCGCCTCCGAGGGGATGGTCGACGCTCCTCAGCTAACAGGGACCGCGACGCTCGCCAACGGCAAGCTCCACGGCACGATTCGAAACACCTCCAGCTTGACCTTCACCGATGCAGTGGTCCTCGTCGGCGACGCATATCAGGTGCTGCCGGCGATGGCACCTGGCGCCACGGCCACCTACGACGTCACGCCGAAGGCGCCAAGCCTGTTCACGGGACAGCCGGCCTTCATAAGCATCTACCCGTCGATCTACTACAACTACGGGGGCGCGGTTCCCTCGCAGTCGAGTGATGCCGATCGCGAGGCTTTCGAGAAGACGACGATCCTGGGCCTCGTCTCGGGATCGAACTTCGGCTTCATGTCGTCGATCGCGCCCATGGTGGTGGCGTGGAGCAGGCAATCCGCCCAGGACGTCACGATTGCCGGCAGCAAGCCGCGGACGACGACCATGACCGCCGTGGTCCTGCCCCTCCCGATAGCCGGGATCGGCCCGGGCGCGGTGCCCGCGGGCATGGTCATGAGCAGGTTCACCGACGTCCAGGGCGACGCCCAGGCGGGGCAGCCAGGCTCGCTCAACATCTCGAGCGGATCTGTGACCTACGACTTCACGCCTGCGCTGGCGCCGGGATCGCACCTCGACAGCGCGTCCATCGACTCGACCTTCTCGAGCCCGAAGGGTCCCGTTGCGCCGGGCACGACGCAAAACCTGCAGGCCAGGTTCTGGGACTGGCAGCGATCGGCCTGGACCGCTCTGACGTACACCTCGGGCGGCTTAACGGTGCTCCCGTCCGCCGCGATCAATCCAGCCTCAGGCGAGGTGAGGGTAGAGGTGGACGCCGGTGGCTCCGGGGGAGCTCAGTTCGGGCAGGTCTCCCTGACAGGGACCGTGAAGTGATCACAGCCGACAACCTGTCCATGATCTACGGGAAGCGGAGAGCGCTGGACAACGTGTCGTTTGAGGTGCCCGAGGGCGAGATCTT
>JAXDLN010000098.1:0-52570 GCA_034666565.1 Chloroflexota bacterium | reverse complement strand
CGCGTGCTCGAGGTCGATGCCGCTACCGGCCAGCACCTGCAGACCCATCGCCGCGAGCTGCACGCCATACCCGAGCTCGCGTTCAAGGAAATTGAAACTGCCGCGTATCTCGTCGAGCGCCTGGATGCGCTGCAGGTCGACCGGCTGCAAACCGGCGTAGCCGATACCGGCATCGTCGCCGATATCAAGGGCGGGCGCCCGGGCCGCGCGGTGATGGTCCGGGCCGACATGGACGGTCTGCCCCTCACCGAGGCCGGCGAGCTGCCCTTCCGTTCGACCCGGCGCGGCGTGATGCATGCCTGCGGCCACGATGTGCACATGGCGGTCGCGCTGGAGGTAGCGCGGGCGATGGCCGATCATCGCGACCAACTGCCCGGGATGGTGCGCTTCGTCTTCCAGCCCGCCGAGGAGATCGCCGGCGGCGCGAAACGGATGATCGAAGCCGGCGTCCTCGACGGCATCGATCGCGTGGTCGGGCTCCACGTCTGGGCCGGGCTGCCGACCGGCCAGGTCTCGGTTCGATCCGGTGCGATGATGGCCAGCGCCGACTGGTTCACGCTGATCGTCCGAGGCAAGGGCGGGCACGGGGCGATGCCGGACCTGACGGTCGATGCCGTGGTGATCGCCGCCCAGATCGTGACGGCGTTGCAGACGCTGGTCAGCCGGGAGACATCGCCCCGGGCGCCCGTGGTGGTAACGCTGGGCAGCATCCATGGCGGAACCGCGTTCAACATCATCGCCGGCGAGGTCGTACTCCAGGGGACGCTGCGAACGTTCGACGCCGCGCTACGCGAGCGCCTGCTGCAACGCATGGGCGAGCTTGCTGGCGGTATCGCCACGGCGATGCGAGGGTCGTGCGAGTTTCGTCTCGAGTCGGCGGCGCCGCCAGTGGTCAACGATGCGCTCGTGGCCGGGCTGGTGGCTACGGCGGCGGAAGACGTACTCGGAACCGATGCGGTCGTGCCGTTCGAGCCGCTGACGGTGGGGGAGGATGTGGCGTACTTTCTGGATGCGCGACCCGGCTGCTTCTTCCTGCTAGGCGGCGCGCCGGACACCGGGCCGGTCCTGCATCACACGGCAGAATTCCGCGTCGACGAGCGATGCTTGTTGATCGGTTACCGGGTGATGAGCGCCGCGGTGCTTCGGCTGCTGGAGCCGGACTAAAACTTGGGCTTGCGCTGGCTGGGGCGGGCGCTGAACCCGATCAACACCAGGCTGACCAGGAGGGCGATGAGCATGCTCAGCCAGTTGAGTGGGAAGCCAGCGACGGCGGCGAGTAGTCCGAGGGCTGAAGCGAGCAAGGTCAGCATGCCCAGGATGCGGACGAAGCGGTTGAATCCGCTGCGGAAAGGAATGTGAATCCGTGCGCGAAAGCCGCCCAGGTTGCGGGGCAGGTCGAGGTCAGGCGACGATGTGTGCGCGAGGTTCTTGGCCAACTCCGACTGGTATAACGAGCCACCGCCTCGGTACCCGTCACGCCGTCGTTACAGTCGGCTGTCATGCGAGTGACACCTATAATTTCGACGATGCCCACGGCCATTCGGGATGGACGCACCGTCGAGCAGGCGATGTCGAGCCAGTTTGCGTTCTGCTTCCCGAATACGAGCCTTGCCCAGGCCGCCAGGATGATGGCGCAGAACCGGGTGACGGAGCTCCCGGTGATCGTCGATCAGCGCTGCCTCGGCTACGTGTCCTACCTCGACATCCTCCAGCGCTACGTCAAGGGGCTGCTCGGCGCCCGAGCCGCCGACATCGTGCGCACCCCTCTCCCTGAAGTGCGGCCGGATGCACCGGTGTCGGAGGCGGTTCGTCTGCTTCGCGAAAGTGGCCGGCAGCTCGTCCTCGTCACCACGTCGGCCGGGATGCCGGTCGGCGCCCTGACGGCGCGCGATGTCAGCCGTGCCCGGGCCGCTGCCTGATGCCGACGCTCAGCAAAGTCCTGCAGCCGATCGGTCCGACCTTTCCTGCCGATCGGACCGCCGCCGAGGCACTGGCGCAGCTGACAGCGTCAGGCGCCGATGCGTTGCTGATCGAAAAGGACGGGAGCATCGTGGGACTCTTCGGTTACCGCGAGGCGCTCGGGACCTATGCCGACGGGAGTGGACCGGTGGAACAGTACATGCGTCGCCCGCTGCCGGGGCGCAACGTCGCCGATTCCCTCGAGTCGGGTGCCGACATCATGTATCGGGAAGACACGCCGGTGGTTCTGATGACCGAGGACGAGGGCCCGCTGTTCAGGAAGACCTCGAGGACAGTGGGTATCGTCAGCGCCTTCCAGGTCTTGGAGGAAATCGGCAAGACCACCACCGACACGGCGTCCAACAAGGTCTTCGCCGGCCGCAAGGATCTGGGGCTCAACGTCCCGGTGTCGCCCTGCCAGCGCGCCTGCCCGATCCACCAGGACATCGCCGCCTACGTCGATTACGTGTCCCAGGGTCGCTACCTCGATTCCTGGCTGGTCATCCACGAGACCAACCCCTTCCCCTCCATGCTGGGCCGGCTCTGCAACCATCCCTGCGAAACCGACTGCAAGCGCGGGTGGGTGCAGGGGCCCGAGAACGCGGTCTCGATCAAGTCGCTCAAGCGCTTCGCCACCGACTACGCGTGGGCGCGCCGGGTCAAGATCGATTGGCAGCGTGCTCCCGAGAACGGCAAGCGGGTGGCGGTCGTGGGCTCCGGTCCGGCCGGCATGACCGCGGCCCAGGACCTGCGGTTGATGGGATACGGCGTCGACCTCTACGAGCGCGAGGCCAAACTTGGGGGCCTGCTGTCGGCCAGCATCCCGCACTTCCGCTTCGACCACGACCAGTTGCTCTGGGAGATCCAGATGATCGTCGATATGGGGGTCAATGTCTACGTCAACAAGAACGTGGGCAAGGACATCAAGGTCGAGCAGCTGCTCAGCGACTATGACGCGGTTTTCCTCTCGGTCGGGATGATGACCGGACGGATCCTGCCGGTGCCCGGCTCCGACCTGCCGGAGGTGATCTCGGCGATGGAATTCCTGCGCGTACGGTCATACGACATCGTCCCCGACAATTTCCCGGGCGGCGGCGACGTGGTTGTCATCGGTGGTGGCGCGGTGGCCACCGATGCCGCCCAGACCTCGATCAAGAGCGGCGCCCGCAAGGTCTGGATGGTGTCGATCGAGCCGGCCGATCGGCTGCCCGCCTTCGGCAATGAGCTGGTGGAGGCGCGCGAGATCGGGCTGACGCTGCACACCGGCGTGATCGTCAACGCCATCAAGGCCGATGCGAGCGGCCACGTGAGCGGCGTCGAGTTCATCCGGGTCGACGAGACCAAGCTCGAGTTCGATCCCGAAAGCGGCAAGCTGCTGATCAACACCGTGCAGAAATTGCCGGGCACCGAGCACGTGATCCCCTGTCGATACGCGATCTTCGCCTCGGGCCAGATCATGGATTTCCCGCAGGACCAGGGGGTACCGCTGACGCCCCGCAAGCTGCTCGAAGCCGATACCGGCGGGCACACGAAAGTCAACAAGCTGTTCGCCGGCGGCGACTGTGTCCAGGGGCCGTCGTTCATCGTCGATGCGATCGCCTGGGGCCACCGGACGGCGCGCTCGATCAACGAGCTGCTCGGCGCGGCGGTCCCGCGCGACGCGAAGCCGCTGACGGTTATCGAAACCACCGACGACCATCGCGAGGCCGACTACTACCTGCGCGAGGAGCCGCCCATTCTTCCGGCTGAGAAGCGGATGGACATGACCCCCGTCGAGTTGCCCTGGAACGACGAGCAGGCGATCACGGCGGCGCTGCGCTGCTTCCAGTGCGACACCGTGCACCACGTTGACGAGTCGACCTGCATCCTCTGCGGCGCCTGCGACGACGTCTGCCCGGAGAAGGCGCTCGACGTCGTGGTCTACGGCGAGAGTCGCGACACCTCGAGTGGCGGTTTCGTTGAAATCTGCAACACGGTGCTCGGCGAAGAGTTCGGCGGGAAAGCCGGCAAGATCCTGGTCAACTACGACCGCTGCACCAACTGCCGGATTTGCGAAGACCACTGCCCGGTGAACTGCATCACGTTTCAGCGCGTTCGGTTCCGCGACGATGCCATGCAGATGATCCCGCTCACCCCGGTCGCCAGGGTCGCGGCCAAAGCCGGCGTCTGAGATGGCGCGGGTGACGGTCAACGAGCCCGTCGGGACCGTGACCGCGACCGCCCAGCGGCGCCTCCCCGCGTTCTGGCGCATCATTCCGCTGGCCTTTTACTTGCTCGCCTTCAGCCTGGTGCGTGGCGACCTGGCTCGGCTGCCCGGCAGCGTGACCGATCTCTCGCTACACCTGTACTTCGCCGCGATGGCGCTCTATGTCGGCGGCATGTTCGCCTACTTCGCCTTCTTCGCCTACCGCACGGAGGCGCTTCGCTGGCTCGGGATCGCGCTGGTCGCGCCCGGCGCCGCGATCCATCTGACCGCCATCATCACGCGCGGTTTCGCCGACGGGCACTATCCCCTCGCCAACATGTACGAGTACAGCTCGATGCTGGCGCTCGTAGCGGTCACCGTCTTTCTCCTGATGACGGTGCGCTGGCCGGTCGCATCGCTGGGCGGCGGCGTCGCGCTCTTCATCGTCGTGATGTTGATGGGGATCGGCTATGGCCTCTACCAATCGCCCGAGCCGCTCGTTCCCGCGCTGCAGAGCTACTGGCTGAAGATCCACGTCTCCAGCATGATGGCCTCCTCCGGCATCCTGGTCTCGAGCTTTGTCTTCGCGGCGCTCTACCTCGTCAAAGACCGAAGCGCGAGCGTGAAATCCTGGTTGAACGGCTCGGGCATCGCCGCCCGGCTGCCATCGCTGGAGACCCTCGACCGGCTGACCTTCCGTGCCATCCTGCTCGGTTTCCCGATTTGGACCTTCGGCACCATGGCGGGGGCCGTCTGGGGCGAGCACGCCTGGGGCCGCTGGTGGGGATGGGACCCAAAGGAAACCTGGGCCGCGATCACGTGGATCATCTACGCCATCTATCTGCACGCCCATAGCCTGCGGGCCTGGCGCGGACGCCGCACAGCGTTGATCGCGACCGCCGGCTTCATCTCGATCATGATCACGCTCTACGCCGTCAACCTCTGGATCGTGGGGCTCCATAGCTACGCGAAGGGCGCCGGCTGAGATTTAGACCGCGGCCTGCGCCGCCGAGTCATGTCTCGGCGGACGTAAGCCCGAGCTGGCGGACCAGCCTCTACGTCGTCTGCGCGGCGCAGGCGACCGCGATGCTCGCCTTCGGGTTCGTGCTGCCTTTTCTGCCGCTCTACTTGAAAGAGCTCGGCGTCCATCCGGACAGCGCCGTCGTCTTCTGGTCGGGGGCGCTGGTCACCAGCACCGGGATATCGCTCGCCATCTTCAGCCCGATCTGGGGCGCGCTCGCCGACCGGCATGGCCGGAAAGTCATGGTGCTCCGGTCGATGATTGTCGGCGGCTTGATCATCGCGCTGATGGGCTTGGTGCAGAACGTGGAGCAGTTCCTCGTCCTGCGTATCCTGCAGGGCGTTTTCACCGGCACGATTGCGGCGGCTACCGCGCTGGTGGCGACCATCGTCCCGCGTGACCGGCTCGCCGCCAGCATGGGGCAGCTCCAGACGAGCGTCTACGTCGGTATCGCCGCGGGGCCGGTGCTCGGTGGCTTGATTGCCCAGGCGGTTGGGATCCGCGGGACGTTCTTTATCGCGGGCGCCATGCTCGCGGTCTCCGGTCTCCTCGTCTGGCAATTCGTCCACGAGCATTACTCGCCGCCCTCGACCGCACGGCGGCCGGGATTCTTCGAAACGCTCGGACGCGGCCTTCGCTCGCGGACCCTGATGCCGTTGATGGTGACCCTGCTGCTGGTTCAGCTCAGCACCGCGATCGTTTTTCCCATCCTTCCCCTCTACGTCGAGCGCATCTCGTCGGCCACCGATCCGGTCAAGCTCTACGCCGGACTGGCCTTTGGCGCCACGGCGGTCTTTGCCGCCCTGGCGGCGGTTTTCTACAGCCGCCTGGTCGATCGCAGTGGCTACCGACGGATCCTGATCTTCGCCTGCTTCGGCGCCGCTGTCTTCTTCCTGCCGCAGGCGTTTGTCCAGAACATCGGCCAGTTTCTGCTGCTACGGTCCGGCGTCGGCATCTTCTTAGGCGTGTTGATCCCAGCAACCAACGCCATCGTCGGGCTCTCGACCCCGGCGGAACTGCGCGGCTCGGCATACGGACTGACCAGCAGCGCCACCGCGGTCGGCAACGCGATCGGGCCATTGCTCGGGTCCACGCTGGCGGCCAGCTTTGGCTATGGCTCGGTCTTTATCGCCACCGCCGGAGTGCTGGCCGTGCTGGGACTGTGGGTCATCGGGCTGGTGCGCGAACCGGCGACGTGAGGGAGTCGGGGGCTACTTGGCCCCCGACTTCTGGGCGCCGATGGCGGTCAGTTCGGCGCGGGCGGCCGCGACGATGTCGGCGCTGGAGTTGGCATGCCCGTTGATCCCCCAGCCACCCTCGGGTGACTCGGTGATCAGCACCCAGGTCCGGTTGGTCAGCGTGGGGTCACCGCCGGCGGTGGCGACGATGTCGGTGAGCTCTTTGACCACGCCCAGCTGCTTGTTGCGATCGAGCACCCCCACCGGCGTCAGGACCTGCACCCGCACGTAGTTGCTATCACCCGCGACGTTCGAGAGTGAATCGGCGGGCAGGTCGTGGATGAACGCGGCCGTATTGTTGCGGAACAGCGAGATGTCGGGCACCTGCTCCCACCGCATCACGGCGGCAGCGAGGTCTCTGGCGAGGGCGTGCTTGTCGCCAAACGTTCCATCGACGGCGTAAACATCAATCATGGGCATGGGTGTCTCCTCGAGTGGTTATGATGGGCGTCATAGTAGCCCTGGCAGTATGCGCTATGCTGACCGTCATAGTCAAGAGGGCATTCGATGGCGACCGATAGTCGCGGGAGCATGGTGCGCAGCGCCGCCTCGCTGATCCGTTCCCGAGGTATGAGCGCCACGTCCTTTTCGGATGTGCTCGCCGACAGCGGAGCCCCGCGGGGTTCGATCTACCACCATTTTCCCGACGGGAAACGACAGCTGGCTGAGGATGCCATCAGCTGGACGTCTGAGCGGGTGCTCGCGCACCTCCGTGCCGGTAAGCCGCAGAACGCCTCCGATGTCCTGGAACGCTTCATTGCCATGTGGCGCCAGGTGGTTGTGACCTCGAGCGCCACCGCGGGCTGCGTGGTGGCCGGCGTCGCGATCGACACGGGTCCAAACGAGACCGGAGTCATGGACGTTGTGCGCGCGACCTTCCGGTCCTGGGAGGCCGCGCTTGCCGAGCAGCTCGAGGCAGTCGGCGTTCCCACGCCGCGCGCGAAGCCGATCGCCATCGCCACGCTGGCCGCGATGGAAGGCGCGCTGATCCTGTGTCGAGCCGAGGGCAACGTCAAGCCTCTCGACGCCGTGGCCGAGGAATTGCTGCGACTCCTGCCATCTGAAAAACGAGCCCGGCGGAAAAGGCCGGTACACTCAAGCTGATGCCCATCCTCGACCAATCCCTCGTGGACAGCGTGATCAAACGCGCGCTCCGGTCGGGGGCCGACTTCGTCGAACTCTTCGTCGAGCGAAAGCGAAATCAATCGATCAGCGTCGAGGAGAGCAAAGTGCAGCGCGTCAGCTCCGGGAACGACCTCGGGGCGGGCCTGCGCATCATCCACCAGGGCACGGTGAGCTACGTCTACACGGAAGACCTCTCCGAGGACGGTCTGCTGAAGACCGCGGACCTCGCGGCGCAGGTGGGCCGCCGCGGCGGTGGACGCTTTGCCTTCGGCGAACTGGTCGGTGCGCCGCGTCAGCCGCAACGCATCGAGGTTCCGCCCGACACCATCGGACCGGCGGCGAAGATCGAGCTGCTGCTGGAGGCCGACCAGGCCGCCCGTGCCGTGAGCGGCGCCATCAAGCAGGTTGCTGTTGGTTATGGCCAGAGCGCCCAGGAGGTCCTGGTCGCGACCTCGGAGGGGATCCATCACACGGATTCACGGACGCGGGTCCGGCTGATGGTGCACGCGGTCGCGGAGTGCAACGGCGAGATCCAGACCGCGATGGAAGCGCCCGGCATGCAACGCGGCTTCGAATTCTTCGACGAGACGTCGGCGGCGGAGTATGCGCGAGCCGCGGCTGAGCGGGCGGTGGCGCTGCTCGATGCGTCGCCGTCGCCGGCGGGCCCGATGGCCGTCGTCGTCGGCAATGATTTCGGCGGGGTGCTGTTCCACGAGGCCTGCGGCCACGGGCTGGAGGCGGACTTCGTCGGCAAAGGATCGACGGTCTTCGTCGGCAAGATCGGCCAGGCGGTGGCGAGCCCGATCGTGACCGCGATCGACGATGGGACGATGCCCAGCCGCTGGGGCACGCTGGCCGTCGACGACGAGGGCGTCCCCACCCGTCGAAACGTCCTGATCCAGGACGGCATCCTGGTCAGTTACATGTACGACCGGCTCCGAGCCGGCCAGCAGAACCACTCGGTCACTGGCAACGGTCGTCGTCAGTCGTACCAGCACCTGCCGATCCCGCGAATGACCAACACCTTCATCGCCGCCGGAGCGCACTCGGTGGAGGACATCATCGCCGCCACGCCGCAGGGGCTCTATGCCAAAAAACTGGGCGCCGGCCAGGTCGACGTGACCAGCGGCGACTTCGTCTTCGCTGTCACCGAGGGCTACCTGATCGAAGGCGGCCGCATCGGCCGGCCGGTGCGCGGCGCCACCATCGTGGGCAACGGTCCGCGGGCGTTGCACAAGATCGACATGGTCGGCAACGACCTCAAGCTAGCGCCGGGCACCTGTGGCAAGGAAGGCCAGGGCGTTCCGGTGTCGGTCGGTCAACCGACCATCCGGATCTCGGAGCTGACGGTCGGCGGCACCGGCATGGTTCCGGGCGGCGCGATGCGGCAGTGAACCCGATCGGCGAGCGCGTGCTGGCGCGCTGTAAGGCGCGCGGCGCCGAGGACGCCGAGGTCTATATCTCGCGCGGGACGGAGTTCACGGTTCGGGTCTACAAGGGTGAGATCGAGTCATTGGTCTCGGCCGAGAGCCGAGGGATCGGCGTCCGCACCTTTTTAGAGCATCGCGTTGGCTTTTCCTACACGTCGGACACCGAGCCCGCCGCGCTCGACGGCCTGGTCGACGAGGCGCTCGAGAACGGCCGGTTCAACCATGACGACGAGGCCAACGTCCTGCCCGAGACGCTGACAGCACAGCCGCTCCCGGGCCTGGCCTCGCCGGCGCTCAGCCGGGTCGAGCCGCAACGAAAGATCGACTTCGCCCTCGAGATGGAGCGACGCGCGACATCACTCGATCCGCGCGTCCGACGGGTGACCGACGCTGTCTACAGCGACGGCACCGGCCACGTCGAGATCTACAACTCGCGTGGCCTTCAGGCGTCCTTCGAGCGCACGGTCGCCTACGGCGTGCTGGAGGCGATTGCCGAACAGGACTCGGAGATGCAGTCGGGGTTTGCCTTCACGCATGGCCGCGACATGGAGGAGCTGGACCTGGCGGGCGTCGTGAAGGAGGCGGTCGAAAACGCGGCCGGCCTGTTGGGGGCCAAGCCCGTACCGACGTCGGTCGTACCGGTGGTGCTGCACCCGCATGCGGCAGCCATGATCCTTGGGGTGCTGGCTAGCTCCTTCAGCGCCGATGCCGTGATCAAGCGACGCTCGTTGCTGGCCGGAAAGGTCGGCGAAAAGGTGGCGGCGCACATCGTGACCATCACCGACGACGCGCGACTCCCGGAAGGCCTGGCGAGCCGGCCCTTCGACGGCGAGGGCGTGCCGGCGCGGCGCACCGAGCTGATCGCCGGCGGCGTCCTCAAGGGCTACCTGCACAACACCTACACGGCGAAGCGAACCAACAGCACGTCGACCGGGAGCGCGGTCCGCTCCTACAAGAGCGTGCCGGAGGTCGGGGTCTCGAACCTGGTGCTCACGCCCGGCGAGCTCTCCCGCGACGCGCTGCTGGCGCGCGTCGATAACGGCGTGCACGTGTCCCAGCTCTCTGGTCTCAACACCGTCAATCCGGTTTCCGGCGAGTTTTCCCTGGGCCTTACCGGCCACTGGATCGAGCACGGGCAGTTGACCAGGCCCGTGAAGGAGTTGACGGTCGCCGGGAACGTGATCGCCTTAATGCAGAAGATCGTGGCAGTGGCGGACGACCTGCGCTTCATGTTCGCCGGCGGTTTCTGCGGCAGTCCCACCGTCCTGATCGAGGAGTTGACCGTCGGCGGTCTCTAAACCCGGCCGCCCGTTCTCACCTCTTCTAACTCTGCTCCTGCTCTGGCTGGTCGGCATCAACCTGCGCACGGTGGTCCTGAGTGTCCCGCCGACCCTGCCCGCACTCCATCACGCGCTGGCGCTTACCTACAGTGCCGCCGGGCTGCTGACATCCCTGCCTGTCTTGATCATGGCCGTCGGCGCGATCCCGGGGGCCTACCTGGTGAGCCGGGTTGGCGCGCGCCAGGCGGTGACCTATGGATTGGCACTCCTGGCGGTGGGTGCCGCACTTCGTGGCGCTTTTCCCAGCGCCGCGGCGCTGTTCATCTTCACGGTGGTGTTGTCGCTGGGGATCGCGGTCAGCCAACCGGCGGTTCCGAGCCTGGTGCAGGCCTGGTTGCCCGAGCGCATCGGCCGGGGCATCGCCATCTACACCAACGGCATTTTCGTGGGCGAGGTCATCGCGGCGACCGTCACCCTGCCATTGCTGATCAATCCGCTTGGTTGGCAGGGTGCGCTCGCCGTCTGGGCCCTGCCCGCCGCCATGGTGCTGGTGCTGTGGTTGGCGTTCACGCCAACGATGAAGACGAGTCCACAAATTGGTGCGGCCTGGTTTCCCGACTGGCGCAGTGGCCCGATGGTGCGCATTGGGCTTTTGATGGGTACGGCGAGCATCGTGTACTTCGGCATGAATACCTGGATCCCTGACACGCTCGATGCACGTCACGCCCATAACCTGATTCCGCTCACGCTCGGCGTGCTCAACTTCATGCAACTGCCGATCAGCCTGCTCCTGACGATCGCCGCGGATGCGATGGTCGGGCGGCGTTGGCCGTTCCTTGTCGCCGGCCTGGGATCCGTCGTGGGCGTCACCGGCTACATCCTGGCGCCGGTGGAGACGGCGCCCATCTGGGCCGGGATCGCGGGAGCCGGCAGCAGCATGGCGTTCATCCTCAACCTGGGTCTACCCGCGCTGATGGCGCCCTCGGAGGTCGCCCGCACCACCGGTCTGATGTTGACCATTGGCTACGGAGCGGCATTTTTCGGCCCGGCCCTCGGCGGCTTTGCCTGGGACTGGAGCGGCCACTTCCGATTCGCGCTGCTACCGATGGCCCTCGGGGCGCTGGCCATGATCGGCCTCGGGGCGACGCTGCCCCGGCTACCGGTCAGCCGGCCAATGCAGCCGGCGGCGTCACCAGCAGGGTCGTGATCGCCCGCAACCCGCCGAGGACGTCGGTGCGGTCGATCGCGTCTCGCTCGGCGCGCAGCGCGCGTGCCATCGCGATCACCTGGGCGCTGAAGGTCACGTAGCTGGTCAGCATGCTGCCACGCACCGCGTGCAGCCTCTCCTGCGTGATTTCCGCCTCGACTGCGCCCAGCAGCCGGCCGGCCCGTCGCAGCATCGGATAGGCGTTGTCGCGCGTGAGCCGGACCCGACGCAAGCGGTGGAAGTATTCGACGTCGGGCTCGGCCTTCGGTCGGGCGGTCTCAAGGAACGCGTCGCCACCGGCGAGCAGCCGCTGCAGCGCATCGTATGTGGCATCGAGCCGCGCGCTGCCGGTGCGCGCCTGGGTGTGGCCGTAGTGCCAGAGGATGACCGCGTCGGCAAACGAGAAGAAGACGTTGCGGTAGAGCGTGTCGCCGGTTAGCGTTGACATCAGCGCATTGCGCAAGCCCACCCTGGCGTTCTTCAACAGGGGTCGCTCGAACAGGTCGTCGACCAGGCCGGCCCATTGCGGCCGCGCCGCCTGCGAGGCGGAGGCCATCACCTGGAAGGGGGGCTCTGCGGCCAAAGCCTCGATGGCAGCCGCGACCCCCGTCGACTCGCGGCCGCCCAACTCGAGCAGCGCCGCCCTGGCGTCCGCCACCGGTGCCGCCACCAGCGTCGGGCTCAGCTCGCCTGCTCCACCGCCGGCCACTCCACCCGGGAGCCCAGCTTTTCCAGGTAGCGGATGTCGATCACCGTTTTCGGAGCCACGTAGTCGTCGCCATTGAAGCCGTGATAGTCGGTGCCGACCGTCATCAGCAGCCCATGCTGGCGGGCCAGCTCCTCGTAGACCGGGATCTGCTCTGGTTTGTGCCGGCGGGTGTACACCTCCAGACCGTCGAGCATCGGCAGCACTTCCTTCATGAGGGCCTGGTCGGGGACCGAGCCGGGGTGGGCGTGCACGGCCAGGCCGCCCGCGGCGTGGATGGCATCGATCGCCTCGCGCGGGGAGGGGAGGGGGGCGTAGAACTCGGGCGGCATGAAGTCGACCGCCTTGCGAACGCTGGCCCAGGCGTCGGGCTCGGTCATCAAGCCGTGCTGCAGGACGAGCTTGAGCACGGCGCCCGGCATCACCGTTGGTTTGTAGGCGAAGGCGCCCAGCCCCAGCTCGCGCCCGATCCCCTGCTCCTCGAGGACCTTGATCCAGGCCTCCGTCTGCTTGCGGAAGACGCCCTGGGTGCGATGGAGAATCGCGAGCAGGTGGGGATGGTTGGGGTCGACCCCGTGGCCGAGGATGTGCCGCATCTGGTTGGGCGGAAAGGTGCTGACCTCGAGGGCGGTCACGTAGCCAAGCCCGCGACGGTGGGCCACTTCTTTAGCCCGGTTCACACCGTAGAAGGTGTCGTGGTCGGTGAGTGCCATTACCCGGACGCCGTGGTCGGCGGCCAGGTGGGCCACCTCGTGGGGATCGCGCCAGCCGTCACTGACGGTGGAATGCATGTGGAGGTCGGCCAGCACGACCTCAGTTTACCGGGCGTCTTCCGCCATCCGGCGACGGCCTGATTTCAAAAGTGACGGATTTAAAGGGAATCCCCGTTGGGTACGAATAAGAGCCGTCGGAACCGTGTTTTCGTCGAGGTGGATGGAAATGCTTGGAGAGCTTGAGCTGATTCGGTTGATCGAAGAGAACGATTACCCCGCGCGCCTGGTTTCGTCCGGAGTCGTCTGGGTGGAACTGGAGATCACGGACCCGAAGACCAACGCCGTTCACCGGGAGCGGCTTTCGAAGTCGGCCTTTGCCGACCTCATCCTCGACTGGCGGGAACGCCATAAGCGCGACCTGCGCGAACTGGGTCCGGCGCTGCGCAAGATAGGCATCGCCGCCTAGGCAATCGTGCCAGCCCGCCGGCTGCGCGTCGGTTAGTTTCGGCGGCCGCCGAAGATGCGGAGCAGGATGAGGAAGAGGTTGATGAAGTCCAGGTAGAGGCTGAGCGCCAGCAGGAGTGAGTTGTTGTCGCCCGCGCGCTGCGCCTTGACCCGCCAGAAGTCGAAGAAGGTCAGCCCGACGAAGACGATGCCGAGGAAGGCACTGATCGCCAGCTGGCTGATCGGGAAGTGGAAGATCAGGGTGCCGAGGCTGACGAGGATGCCGAGGAGAAGGGCGCCGAGAAGGTAACGGCCCCACGCCGCCATGTTGATGCTGGTCAGGTAGACCACGGCGGCGGCGACCATGAAGATGCCGACGGTGCCCAGCAAGGCTTGACCGACGGCGTCTGGGCTGATCTGTAGGTACAGATAAATGATGGGGGCGATGAAGAGGCCCTCCACGACGGAGAAGACGCCGAGTAACCCCGCCGCCAGCGTGTGATTGCGCGGCGCGGCCGCCTGGATTCCAAAAATCAGCCCGATCGCGACGATGAAGTAGAGAATCCAGGGAACATTCTGGGGAACGACGTTGGCGCCGTACAACGTAACGCCTACGACCGTGAGGGCCAGCGATGCGGCCAGCCAGCCCATCGTGCGGCTGAGCAGCGAGCGCTCGACCTGGGTCTGGCTCTGGAGCATTTCGTGCGGAAGCATCGCTTGAAAGCTACCACGCGAAGACGCGGGCTACACTATCGCCTTTTCTTATACTGAGGCTGCCAATGAAGCGTGTGAACGGGCGTTTTTCGATGCTGGCGTGCGGCCTGGCGCTAAGTCTGCTGGCCGCCTGCGGCACATCCCAAGGTCCGACCGCAACCCCAACCCCGACGCCCAGCCGCCTTGGCCCGGCCATGGTGCAGGTCGAGAACTCGATCCTAGCTCGGCCGCAATCGGGGCTGCAGCAGGCCGACCTGGTCTACGAGTACCTCGCCGAAGGCGGGATCACCCGCATGACGGTCATCTACTTCAAACCCTCGGGTAGCCAGCGGATCGAGCCGGTGCGGAGCGCGCGCCCGGTCACGATCCGCCTCTGGCATGCGTACCACGGCGTGATCTTCTTTTCGGGCGCCAATCAAAAGGTACTGGACACGATCGCGGCCGAGCACATCCCCGCGCTCAGCGAAAGCAGCGATGGAGGCATTTATTTCGCCCGCGACCCGAACCGTCGCGCGCCGCACAACCTCTACACAGACGGGGACCGCCTCGCCCAGGGGCTGAAGAAGTACGCGCCCCGCGTCACCTATCAGTTGCCGGCGCCGGGGACACCGCCCGCGAGCCCGGCTCCTGCCGTGGCCAACCGTGTCGTCTTCGACCAGACGAATTTCCATCGCGTGACCTACACCTACTCCGCCGCGGACAACGCCTACGCATATGGAACCGAGCTGGGACCGCTGATCGACAAGAACACCGGGCAGCCGATCAAGCCGGTGAACGTCATCCTGATCCAGGTGGCCCATCACGACGCCGGCTTCACCGACGTGCTGGGCGCGCCCGCCGTCGATTTCGACCTGCAGGGGACCGGCCCGGCCGACGTCTTCACCCAGGGCCACCGCTACACGGCGAAGTGGGACCTCACCGATCCCGAGCAGCCTTTGAAGATCCTTGGGGCTGACGGCAAACCGATGCACCTGCCGCCTGGCCTGACCTGGATCCATCTGGTGGATCCGGGCACGCCGATCACGGTGTCGTGACGTAGACTCGCCTCCAACAGGCGCTCGAAGGCCGGCTACCGCAAGGTGCCGGCCGTTTTCGTCTCTACTTCCGGCACGGAGCCAACGAAATCGGTAGGCTAGATACATGGTGATCACGACGCGGTTCGAGCTGGCGGCGCCGGTAGAGGCTGCGTGGGCCTACCTCCTCGATGTGCCGAAGATCGCGCATTGCGTCCCGGGCGCGTCCCTCACCCAGGTGATCGATGACAAGACCTACGAGGGCAAGGTCGAGGTCAAGCTGGGCCCGATCGGCGTTTCGTACAAAGGTCAAATCACCATCGAAAGCAAGGACGAGACGACGCACACCGTCAGCGTCAAGGCCGCGGGCAACGAAACTCGCGGACGCGGGGGCGCGTCAGCGACGATGACAGCACAGCTCGAGGCGAGTGAGAACGGGACCAGCGTCGTGATGAACACCGACCTGTCGGTCAGCGGCGTGGTGGCCCAGTTCGGACGCACCGGCATCGTGCAAGAGGTCGCGCAGCGGATGGCCCAGCGGTTTGCGAGTTGCGTCGACCAGGAGCTGAAGGCCGCGGCCCTCGCCTGATCGCCGGGATCCTGCTCGCCGCGGGATTATCGACTCGATTTGGTCGCCAAAAGCTGCTTCAACCGTACCGAGGTGAGCTGCTCGTCCGGAAGACCGCGCGCTGTTTCCTGGACGCCGGTCTTGACCCGGTCGTGGCCGTCGTGTCGAATGACCCGGCCCTTGGGGACGCGCTCGCCGGGCTGGCGCTGACGGTGGTCGAGAACGCGCATCCCGAAGATGGAATCAGCAGCTCGATCGCCATCGGGCTCAGGGCCCTGCCTGAAGCAACGCGCGCCGCATTGATCGGGGTCGCCGACCAACCCTATCTGACGATGCAGGCTGTCGAAGAACTGGTCCGCGCGTTCTCGGCGGGGCGGATCGTGGTGCCTCGGTATGGCGACCATCGCGGCAATCCGCCGGTGTTCGACCGGCGATTTTTCGCCGACCTGATGGAGTTACGCGCTGATCGTGGAGGCCAGGTCGTGGTGAATGCACACCCGGGAGCCGTCATCGAGGTCAACCTCGCCGAAGGAATCGGCGACGATGTCGACCGCCCGGAAGATTGGCCGGACTAGTGGTTGATCGCCAGCCGGAGCTGCGCGGAGCCAGCGGTCAGAGCCCAGAGCATGCTGCCGAGCAGCATCGCGTCCATTCGCCAGCCATAGAGGCTGCCTGCCGCCGCCGCGTTCTCGAGGAGCGAATGCAGAGTGCTCGTGTCTTGAGGATCGCGTGCCTGGATGAGCACCGCTGCTGAGCGGGATGAGAGGACGCTGAGAATATGACCCAAGAGCCGAAAACCCGGCTGGCCGAGCTTCGCGACGCCCACGCTATCGCCCAGATCTACAACCAGGGCATCGAAGACCGCACGGCTACCTTCGAGACCGAGCCGCGAACGGCCGAGGTGGTCGAGGGGCTGCTGCGCGCTCGAACCGATCGCTATCCGGCGGTCGTCGTCGAGGACGGCACCCGCGTCCTGGGCTTCGCATGGACGTCGGAGTACCGGCCCCGGTCCGCCTATGCCGGCGTGGCTGAGTTCACGATCTACGTGGCTCGCGCGGCGCGAGGGCAGGGCGTCGGCCGATTGGCACTGAGCGCCCTGGCCGCGGAGGCCGAGGCGCGCGGATTCTGGAAGCTGGTTTCGCGCATCTTCCCGGAGAACATGGCCAGTCGGCGGTTGTGTGCCGCGCTCGGCTTTCGCGAGGTCGGCGTTTATCGCCGGCACGGGCAACTCGATGGACGATGGATGGACTGCGTCATCGTTGAGAGGCTGCTGGGGGCTGCCGCGCCCGATTAGCCGGCGGTGCGCGCCTCGGGCAGCGACGTCGCGTCGGCCTCGTTCACCAGCCGCAGGAAGCGTTCAACGAGCGCGGCGTCCCATTGCTTTCCCTCACCCTGTCGCAGGGTTCGGATCACCTCGTCGCGCGCACGCCGCGGGCGGTAGGGGCGGTCATTGCTCATCGCCACGAAGGCATCGGCAATCGCGATGATGCGCGCGAACAGGGGGATCTCCTCGCCGCCCAGTCCGTCTGGATAGCCGGCACCATCGACCCGTTCGTGATGGTGCCGAACCGCCGGCAGGACCTGTTCGGCACTTGGCAGGGCGGCGAGAATTTCTTCACCGACGATCGGATGACGTTTCACCTGGCTGAATTCGCCGGGGTCGAGGCGGCCCTGCTTCGACAGGACGTCGACCGGAACGCTCACGGTGCCGACGTCGTGGAGCAGGGCAGCACGGTACAGGAGCGTCAGCTGATCGTCCGGTAGCTGGAGGGCGGTGCCCAGTTGCATCGCCCAATGGGCGACTTTTTCCGAGAGGCCTACGCTGGTGTGGTCACGATCCTCGACGGCGCGGGCGAGGGTGACAACCACACTCTCGAGCTTGTTGAGCTGCTGGTTCAGCCCGGCCATGCGCAGCTGCACGCGCGCGAGGGCCAGTAGCCGGGCACGGTCGACGGGCTTGACCGCGACATCATCGGCGCCGGCCTGGATGGCGCGCTCGCGCTGGACCTCATCGTCGCTAGACATCAGCAGCACCACCGGGATCTCGTGGGTGGCGGGCGCTTGCTTGATCGCCCGGCAAACCTCGAAACCGTCCATATCCGGGAGCACCGCCTCGCAAAGGACGAGGTTGCAGTCGTGCGCGGCCAGGGTGCGCAACGCCGCCGCCCCGTCGCCGGCGATGATCACGCGGTATCCTCCGCGCTCGAGCAAGGTGCGCAGTTCTCGCTGGCTGGCATCCTCATCGTCGGCCACCAGCACCGTCGCCGTTGGAGCTTGCCCTTGGCTATTCCTCACGTGCCCGTCTTGAGAAGCGCGGACAGATTGCTGAAGTCACGCTCTGCCGCCATCCGCATGACGGCGAAGGCGCGGTCCTGCTCCCCGCGGTGACGCAGCGCCTCCGCATACATAGCGCAAACCTCACTGAGCTTTCCGCCGGCCTCGCGCTCGAGGAGCAGCCTGGTCGCGGCCCTGAAGCGCCGATCGGCGACCACCGGGTGACCGAGGCGTTCAGCGGCGGCCCCCTCGATCGCAGCCGCGAGGGCCTGGTGCAGATGATCCTGCGACCGTTCGGCGGCGCGCTGGCTCTCGCGAGCGAGTTGCAGCGCGTCCGCGTCCTTTCCCGCGTCGAGCGCGTAGCGGGCCAGCGCGCCGGCGGCGACGCCGACTTCGAAGTCATCGGAGAGTTCGCGGGCCCGCGCAAGGCACCGGGCTTGCGCTTCCCAGGCTTCCGCCTTCCGTCCGGCGGCGTAATGCACATCGCCGATGTTGTTCAGAATCCGATTGGCCGCGCGCTCCTGCCCGATTCGGGCATGGATCTCGAGTGCGCGATTGCAATGCTCGATCGCTTCATCGAAAAGTCCCTTCGCCCGAGCGGTGACGCCCAGGGACATATGAGCATTCGCGATTCGGAACAGGCTCTCGGCGTCGGTGGCCGCCTCCAACGCCTGGAGCGAGAAGCGATGCGCCTGCTCCAGCTGTCCAAGGCCCCAGCAGGAGCGTCCCAGGTTGGTCAGCACCCGGGCTCGCATCGCGGGATCGGCGTGTCTGGCGCGGTCGAGCCAAAGCAGGGCACGTCGACCGGCCTCGACGGCGAAGTTGAACTGCTCTTGTTCATTGAGCACGGTGCCGATTTCCGTATAGATCGCGCCGTTCAGCTCGGGGTCGTCGGGCGGCGCATCGGCGGCCGCCGTCTGCAGCGCGACGAGCGCCTCGGGCAACCGCTCGAGCGTGTCGAGCGCCATGCCTCTGATCCGCTGAAGGTCGGCGCGCTCGTTGGCGGTCCGAGCAAGCGGGCCGGCTTCGTCGACGAGGGCGAGGGCGTGCACCGGTTCCCTGGCCTTGATGGCGAGCTCGGCGCTCTTGCGCAGGTAGGTGAGCTCCATCGGTGAGGGATCCCCGGTGAAGTGGCCGAGCGGCATACCCAGGCGCTCGGCGATGAGTCGGAGTTTGGCGAGGGAGGGAGTAGCCCGGTTGCACTCGACCTGGCTGATGAACCCCTTGGTCGCCACCCCGCGCGCCAGCTGCTGCTGCGTCAGTCCACGAGCCAGTCGCGCTTGTCGAAGACGCTCACCGACCGAGTTCATAAAGCCACTAAGGAGTATAGCTCCACTACACCACTTACCGAAAGTATATTGACACCGCGTGCAACCGGGTGTTAAATTCCGGCCAATCGGTCGGAGCACTCGCTGCCGTCAAGGAGCCTGCTCATGAACCGATTCGTCGCCCTGCTGGTTGCCGTCGCCGCCGTCGTTCTCGCCGTTGCCGACACGCTGCCGGGAGGCCACTAACTGAGGTTCCGGGGGCTTTGGACGGGCGCTTGCCGCTGGGCAAGCGCCCTTTTCATGCACGGACCGGCCGGTGCGCTTAGGGGGAGGCTTTAGGGGAGGCGCTTGGCGACGGCGCTGCCGATTGCAGAGCCGCCAGCTGATTCAGGATGCTCCCAACCTTCTGGATTTCCGTCGCATAGGTCGGGAAATCGCCGGCCTTCAAGGCGGCCTGCGCCGCGTCATAATGCGCCTTCGCCTGGGCGATCAGCTGGGCTACCGTGCCACTCGGCGGTGTGCCCGAGGGTGCGGTAGGCGTTGCGTTGCCAAGCAGGGCTGCTAGCGCCTTGTCCAACGTATCCTCCATCACGACGTTCTGGCCGGTCGCCACGATTACTTTCTTGAGCTGTGGCTTCGCCACGTTCGTTGCCTCGAGGTAGACGGGCTCGATATAGAGGAGCGAGGTCTCGATCGGAAGGACGAGCAGGTTTCCGCGGACCACGCTCGAGCCCGCGGCATTCAGCAGGGCGAATTGAGACTTTATCAAGGGCGCCTGATCGATGTTGGCCTCAACCTGCTGCGGGCCGACGACCAGGCTGTCCTTGGGGAAACGGAAATCGAAGAGCGTCCCATAGTCCGGCTGATCGGAGCGCGCCGCCAGATAGGCGATCATGTTGGTCTTGCCGTTGGGCGTGTAAGGCAAGATGGTGAGGAACTCTTCCTTGGGCTCGCCCGGAAGCCGGCTGATGACGTAGAACGGCCGAATCGGTGATGCACCGCCGCCCTGTGACAGATTCTCCTTGGCGATGTTCCAGAGATCCGAGCGGAGGTAGAAGACCGTCGGGTCGGTCATGTGGAAGTAGGTGAACCGTTCCGCCTGCCGATTGAAAAGGTCGCGAGGATAGCGAATGTGGGCCTGCAGTCCAGCGGGCATGGCGCTGAACGGCTTGAAGAGGCCCGGGAAGATGGAAGCGTAGGTGTTGGCGATCGCATCTTTGGTATCGATCTGATAAAAGGTCGTGGTGCCGCTGTAGGCATCAACTACCGCCTTCACGGAGTTGCGCGCATAGTTGACGCCGGTCAACGGACCGCCATCGTCAGGCGGCATCTCACTGTATGGGTAGTGGTCGGTGGTCGTGAACCCGTCCAGGATCCAGTAGATGTGGCCATCGACCACGACGACGTACGGATCCTGGTCGAACTGCAGGAATGGCGCGAGGGCGCTGACTCTGTCGAGCACGGCGCGGTTGAACAGCACCTGGGTCTGGCTAGTCAGCTGGGGACTGATCAACATGTTGATGTCGCCAAAGCGGATGGCGAAGGCGAGGCTTCTGAGCGCCGACGACAGCGGCACCCCCGTTGTGCCCTTCCATTCCGTGTATTGGTCGGTGGTGAATGGATAATCGAATTCGGGTTGCTTGGAGTCAGTCAACACGTAGTTGGAGGTGTGGCGGCCAAAGTAGATGCCGGGCTGCGTCACCAGCGGCACGCCGGCCGGCGGAATGTCCTGGAGCGTAAGGACGGGATCGCCCTGGGGTGTGGCCTCGTTGGCGCGCGCCGCGACGACGCCATAGCCGTGGGTGTATTGCAGCTTGAGTGCGACCCAGGTGTTCGCCGGCACCTTGTCGGGGTTCAGCTCGCGCGCGGCGAGCAGAAGCTGTAAGTACTGGTCACCGAGCTGATAGCGGTCGACCGCCACCTCGTTCGGGTAGAACTGGTAGTAAGTACGAAGGCTCTGGAGGTTCTCCAGGGTGTAGGGAAGCGCTAGCTGCGGATCCCAAAGGCGTGCGTTCTGGACGGTTTGCGGATTGTTCGCCACTTTATCGGCGGTCAGGGTGTCCTGGGGAGTGAACGGCCGGTCGGCGATGGAGGTGAGCCCCCACGCCTGCCGGGTGAAGTCGATCTGGTTCTTGATGTACGGCGTTTCGCGAGACAGCTCGCTGGGCGCGACCTGGAAACGCTGGACGATGCCCGGAAAGATCACCAACAGGATGAACGCCGCGCCCAGCCAGGCGACGACGGCAGCGGACAAAGCGACGAGTCGGGCCCCCACAGCATTGATCAGCAGGCCGATGGCAATCAGCACCATCAGCACCGTCATGATCCAGTAGGCGGGGATGCGGGCAGCGGCATCCGCATAGCCGATGCCGTACACGAAGCCCCGCTTGCTCAGCAGCAGCTCGTAGATGTCGAGGCGGTAGTGGACGGCGAGCAGGAGGGCAAAAGCCGCGGCCAGCACCGACAGGTGCCGAACCGACCGGGCTGGTAGCGCGAAGTTCTGGAGATTGGTCCGGGAGACGTAGAGGCCGCCGACGACCAGCATCATCAGGATCACGACCCACAGCAGCCAGCCCCAAACGAACCGGTACAAGGGGAGGGTGAAGACGTAGAACGACACGTCCTTGTGCCAGATCGGGTCCTGGACGTTGAAGGGCTTCTGATTGAGGTAGGCGAGGATCGTCTGCCACGATCCGGCCGCGATCCGGCCGAAGAGCAGGCCGAGGAGGAAAACTACAAGCAGGGCGAGGATTGTGGAGGGCGCCGTAAGCGGCCGCTGGCGGATTCCGATCGACGAAAGGCGTCGGCCGGTGTTGGAATTGAGCGCCAGGAGGACATTCGCTCCGCCGATCACCCAGAAGAGGATGGCGAAGATGAAGAATGACCAGATCTGGGCGGCGAAGCGTACGCCGAAGACGCTGCCGTAGTTGAGGGCGCGGAACCACAGGTAGTCCGTGTAGAGCGTCGCGAACGGTTTGAGCAGGAATAGGATCAGCAGCGCCAGCGCGATGGCGATGATCCAGAAGACACCGCGTCGCGAGACTCGGATGGTCGGGAAGCTGGGCTCGGTCGGGAGCCGACCAAAGGGCGACTGACCGCCCTCGAAGAATCCGCCGGGAGGGACTCGCCTAGACACGGGGAACCCGCGATCCGGACATGCCGACGAACGCGGCGCGCCCCGGATACTGTGCGGTAATACCCACCTCTTCCTCGATCTGTAGGAGCCGATTGTACTTCGCGACTCGCTCCGAGCGTGATGGCGCACCTGTTTTAATCTGCCCGGCGCCCGTGGCCACGGCCAGGTCGGCGATGAAGGTGTCCTCGGTCTCGCCCGATCGGTGCGAGATCACCGTCGAGTACCCGGCCTGCGCTGCGGTTGCCATGGTTTCCAGCGTCTCGGTCAGCGTGCCGATCTGGTTGACCTTGATCAAAATGCTGTTTGCGATTCCTTCCTCGATGCCATGGCGCAGACGCACGACGTTGGTGACGAAGATGTCGTCGCCCACGAGCTGGAGGCGTTTGCCGAGCCGCCGCGTGAGCTGGCGCCAGCCCTCCCAGTCGTCCTCGGCCAGCCCGTCCTCGATCGAGATCACCGGGTACCGATCGACCCAGTCAGCCCAACGATCGACCAGCGCGCCGGGATCGAGGGTTCGACCCTCGCCTCGCAGTTCGTATTGTCCGGCCTGGTAGAACTCGGAGGCGGCCGGATCGAGCGCGATGAAGACCTCCTCGCCCGGGCGGTGGCCGCTTCGTTCGATGGCGCCGACCAGCAAGGACATCGCCTTTTCGTTGGTGTCGAGCTCCGGCGCGAACCCGCCCTCGTCGCCCTGCCCGGTGCTCAGTCCGGCCTGGTGCAGGCTTTCTTTGAGGGCGTGAAAGACTTCGGCGCCCCAGCGCAGCCCCTCGCGATAGCTCGGCGCGCCGGCAGGCACCACCATGAACTCCTGGAAGTCCACTTTGGTCTGCGCGTGTTTGCCACCGTTCAGGATGTTCATCATCGGCACCGGCATTACCGGTTGGCGATCGCCCGCGAGATAGCGATAGAGCGGCTGCCGTGCCGCCAGTGCCGCCGCCCTCGCCACCGCCAGCGAGGCGCCGAGAATCGCATTGGCGCCCAGCCGTGATTTGTTGGCGGTGCCGTCGAGATTGATCAGCCGCTCATCGATGGCGCGCTGGTCGGCGGGGTCGGCCCCTCGCAACGCCGCGGCGATCGCATCATTGACGTGGCCAACGGCCTTGAGCACGCCCTTGCCGCGAAAGCGGCGCTGGTCACCGTCGCGCAGCTCGACCGCTTCGTGCGCCCCGGTCGAGGCGCCCGACGGAACGGCGGCCCGACCCAGCTCGCCGGACTCGAGCAGCACATCGACCTCGACGGTTGGGTTGCCGCGCGAGTCAAGGATCTCGCGGCCGCGTATGCGCTCGATGCGGGCCCGGGTCACAGGTCGTCATCCTCCAAGCCGCCTGAGCCATTCGACTCGCCATCTCCCATTTCGTCGACCACCTGGTCGAAGTCCTCACCGAGCTCGTCCCCACCCATCTCCTGTCCCATTTTCTTCGCCCAGCGCGCCATGCTCTTCGGGTCGTTCTCGTCGACGTCGGACAGGTCGGCGCTATCGCTCAACCGGTCCAGGCGACTGTCCTCGGACAGGACCTGGGCGGTGCGCGAGATCAGGCGCGTCAGGTGCCGGCTGCCGCACAGCGGGCAGGCCGGCGAAGCTTCCACCGCGCCAAAGCTTCCAAAGAATATCGACGGCCGCTTCCCGCAGTCCGCGCAGCGGTATTCGTAGATAGGCATGGCGTAGCCCTAAACTTAGCGCATGGCAGAGCATCACGATCCGCACGAGCATCAACACTCAGAAGGCAGCGAGCGCGTTCGCGAGGTCGTCCGCGACAGCTTCACCATCGTGCTGGGCGCCGCGAGTTGGGCGTTCGAGCAGGGTGATCGCCTGATCGACACCTGGCTGCATCAGGGGCACGTCAGCCGCGAGGAGGGCCGGCGGCGATTCGAGGAGTTCGCATCCAATACCCGTCGTCGGGGCGAGAATCTCAGCCGCCGCGTGTCGGAGAGCATGCGCTCATCGATGCCGGTGGCGACGCGCGATGAAATCGCCAAGCTGGAACGGCAGGTCGCGGAACTGAAGAGCGAGATCGAATCGCTCAAGGCCGGCAACACCGTTACGCAGTGACTTAACCGCTGATCTGCTAACCGTGCTTTTTGTGCCGGCCCTGGCCACCGCCGCCGCAATTCTCGTCGCATCCGGCCGGCGCGATGGGTTGCTGCGACTGCGCCACCTGGTCCGTTCCGGGCAGCAGGTAGGCGGTGTAGCCGTTCATGTTGACGGCCTGGAGGCCCTGCGGAACGGGAAACCAGCTGTCGGGCTGCCCGGTCAGCGCCTGCGTCATGAAGCCGTGGAAGATGGGGGCGGCGCCAACGATGCCGGAAACGTGAAGCATCGGGGTGTGATCGGCATTGCCAACCCAGACGGCGACCGCCAGGTTCGGCGTGAAGCCCACGGTCAAGTTGTCGCGAAAGTCATTGGTGGTGCCGGTCTTCGCCGCGACATGGTGGCCCTGGATGACCAGGTCGCTGTTGGGCCCGAACGCGAGCATCCGGTTGCGGTCATTGGACAGCATGTCCGCCATGATGAAGCTCACCTGTGGGCTGAGCGCCGCCTGCTGGTTGGTCCTCGGGTCGTATCGGTAGAGTGTCTGGCCCTGCGCGACGATGCTCAAAATGCCTTGCGGATGTCGGTACGTCCCCTGGGCGGCCAGCGTGCCGGCACCGGCGGCCATGTCGATCAGCGGCACCTCATAGCCGCCCAGCGTTAGGCTCGGCTGGTAGCTCGCGGGGGGCTGGGTCAGGGTCGTAACTCCCATTCGCCGCGCGGCGTCGACAACACGATCGATGCCCGTGCCCAGTTCGACCTTCACGGCCGGGATGTTGAACGAGTTGCCCAGCGCCAACGGAATCGGCTGCCAGCCGTGATAGCGGCCGTCGTAGTTGTGCGGGGTATAGGTGCTGCCGTCGGAGAGGCGGACATTGATTGGCTGGTCGAGGACCCATGAGCCCATCGTGAATTTCTGGGACTCGATCGCCGCGGTGTAGGTGAAGATCTTGAACGACGATCCAGGTTGGCGGGGAATGATTGCCATGTTGTACTGACCACCCGGCACATCGGCGCCGGCTGACCCGACCATGGCCAGCACCGCGCCCGTCGTCGGGTCGAGCGCGACCAGCGCACCATCGGTCACGTGCTGGCCCTGGAGCGCCATCACCTTGTCCCGCACCTGGCGCTCCGCCAGCGACTGAAGGTTCCAGTCGAGCGAGGTGATCACGGTCAGCCCGCCGTTCTTCAGCAGTTCGTCGCCGTAGGTCTTCTCCAATTGTGCCGCCACCCAGTGCACGAAGCCGGGGGCCTTGACGTCGTCGGCCGTCGACGGCTTCTGCAGGGTGAGGGCCTGCGCGGACGCGGTTCGAGCCTGCGCCGGCGTGATGTCGTGTGCCCGAACCATGGCGTCCAGCACGACGCGCTGTCGGGCTTTCGCGCCATTCAGATTGCTGTAGGGATCCAGCTCGGTCGGGGCCTGCGGCAAGCCGGCGAGAAACGCTGCCTCCGCGAGCGAAAGCTGGCTGGCAGGTTTGGCGAAGTAGCTCTGCGCCGCGGCTTCGACCCCGTAGGACCGGTTGCCATAGTACACGCGGTTGAGGTAGGCCTCGAGGATCTGCGCCTTCGAGTACTGATGCTCGATCTCGACAGCCAGGATGGCTTCGTCCAGCTTGCGCAGAATCGAGCGGTCTCCCGAGAGATAGATGTTCTTGACGAGTTGCTGGGTGATGGTGCTGCCGCCCTGGTTGAAGCGAAGGTGCAGCAGGTCATCGAGGCCGGCCTGCCCGGTGCGCAGCAGGTTGAGGCCGCCGTGCTGGTAAAAGGTACGGTCTTCGACGGCAACGGTCGCCTTCTGCATCGCGGGTGCGACCTGTCGTAGCGGCACGATGTGGCGCCGGTCGGACCCCTGATGGATCTCGGCCAGCAGGATGGTTCCCGTCCGGTCGTAGATGCGAGTCGAGAGCGGGAGGCGGGCGGTACTGAGATTCGCGGTGGAGGGGAGGCCGGCCCACACGTAGAGCACGCCCGGGAGCACAACCAGGAGCAGCGCGAGCACAACGGCCGGCACGATCATCCAGGGCCGGACCCGAAACCGCCCAAGGGGGCGAGCGACTGGACGACCACACTTCGAGCAGAAGCGGCTATCCGGCTTGAACGGGGCCCCACAGGCGGCGCAGAACGATCCCGTCGTTTCCGGGTATGTCCTACTCACGTTGACGGGTTAGATTATAACGATAGGCTCATAAAGCCCCCCAGATTCGGATCTAGGTCTGAAGGACCCGGGCGCCGAGCACGCCCCTGAGATGAGCCAGCGCCCAGTTCTGCACCTCGTCGCCGGGATGCCCGGGGCCGTCGAAGGTTTCAACCGCCGCGGCCGGCACCATGACCCGGTAATCGCGGTTGCGCAGGTCGGCGACCGTGTGGAGCACACAGATGTCGGTGCAGACGCCGACGACGGTGACCTGCTCCGGCTGCGCCGCCTTGAGCCGTTCCTCGAGGTCGGTCTCGAAGAAACCGGAGTAACGCCGCTTGCGGATCAAGGTGGCGTCGTGGAGGAGCGGTTGAAGCTCGGGCACCACCTCGGACTCGATCGTGCCGCGCACGCAATGCACTGGGAAAACCTCGAACTCGCGATCGTTCGGGTCGTGCGTGTCCGCCAGGAAGATCAGGTGGTCGCCGGACTTCAGGCGTTCCTCGATGACCTCGCGGATCCGAGGGATGGCCGCATCACAGCGAGGAGAGGCGAGGTTGCCCTGCTTGCAAAAGCCGTTGAGGACGTCGACCACGATCGTGACGTTGGGCACGGCTAGGTCACCAGCTCGAGTCGGGGGTTTGGCCGGTAGCGGCGACCGACTTTGGCGCACGGCCGTCCCTCGACCATGACCACGTCGGCGGTGAAGTCGAAGTTGCCCTGGAAGAAGGCGCTGCCGACACCATAGGCATCGACCGGGACGTGCTCGCGTTCGAAGCGCTCGATCTTCTCGACGTTGAAACCGCCGCTCACGACGATCTTGACCTGCTGGAAGCCCTCGCGGTCGAGTGCGCGGCGGACGAGCTGACAGAGCTGCGGGTTGACGCCTCGGGGGTCGAAGTCGCCCATCAGCTTCTGCACGCTGACGTCGACCATCGTCTCCGACGTGTCGAGACGCACGCCCCATAGGCGGTCCTTCAGCGCCCGCGCCACCTCCAGCGACGTCCGGACACAATCGTTCTCGAAGTCGACCAGCACCACGAGGTTCACCGATGGGTCGACATGCTCGGCGTACTTCTGCGCGGCGAGCACCGTGTCTCCGTTGTAGGCGGCGATCAACGAATGGGGGACGGTCCCTGTGCCCTTGCCGCCCCACCAGGCCGCTTGCGCATCGGTCGAGACCCCGATCGCGCCCGAAACGTAGGCCGCGTACCCGTCCCCGGTCTGCACCAGGTGATGATCGTGGCGAGCGGGAAAGAAGATGATCTGCTTGCCCATGGCGGCATCGACCACGCGGCGCACGTTGGTGGCGACTTTGGTGCGGCGCGTGAGGACGCCCAGGTAGACGGTCTCGAGCCGGGCGAAGAGCGAATAGTCGCCCTCGATCGTCATCACGGTTTCCCAGGGCGCGACCTCGTCGCCGTCGTAGAGGGCGTGCACCCGTAGCTGGGAGAAATCCTCGGAGCAGAGCTTGACGATGGCGATCGCCTCATCCATGCCGCCGATCACGGCCTGCTGCTTCTGGAACACCTGCATCAGGGCGTGGGTGTGGCGCTGGTCGGCGCGCAACACGTCGACCGTCCGATTGAAATAGACGTCGCTGTAATAGCCTTCGCGGATTCGCTCGACCGGGAGTCGAAAGACCGCAGGATCCAGCCGCTCGCGGCGCTGGACAGGCGTATCGGTTGGGGCTTTAGTTGCCACCTCAGTGACTTAGATGTTAAGAGGTAGCGCCGATCTTCCGGTAGCGCTGGTAGCGTTCTTCCACCAACCGATCGGTGTTGATGACTTCGAGGCTTTTGAGGTGGCGGCGCAGCGCGGCGCCGGCCGCATCGGCCGCCAGCCCGTAGTCGTTCTGCGCGCCTCCCGGCGGTTCGGGAATGATCTCGTCCGCGAGTCCGAGCCGCTTCAGGTCGCTGGCGGTGAGCTTCAGGGCCTCGGCCGCCTCCACTTTGCGAGCGATATCACGCCAGAGGATCGAGGCACAGGCTTCGGGCATGGCGACACTGTAGATCGAGTGCTCCATCATCAGGAGCCGGTCTCCGACGCCGATGCCGAGCGCGCCGCCACTGCCGCCCTCGCCAATCACGAGCGTCAGGATGGGAATGCGTGCCGCCGAGAGCGCTACCAGGTTTTCCGCGATCGCCCAGGCGATGCCACGCTCCTCGGCGCCGGCCCCCGGGAACGCGCCCGAGGTGTCGACGAACGCCACGATCGGAAACTTGAAGCGTTCAGCTTGACGGACCAGGCGGAGCGCTTTGCGATAGCCCTCGGGGTTGGCCATTCCAAAGTTTCGCATCGCGCGTTCCGACGTGGTGCGGCCCTTCTGTTGCGCGATCACCATGATGGTCCGCGAGTCGAAGCTGGCCGGCCCCCCGATGATGGCGTGGTCGTCGCCGAATACGCGGTCGCCGTGGAGCTCCAAGAAGTTGCTGAAGATCGCGTGGATGTAGTCGAGCGCGTAGGGGCGGTCTGGATGGCGAGCGAGCTCGACCTGTTCCCAGGTGGCGGCGGCGACGCTTCCGTTATCGCTCACCGGGTGACGGCGGGGGCCGGGGCGGCGGCCTTGACCTGCCGCGGCAACTGGAGGTCGGGGGCCACCCTATTGGGGGCGTAGAGGTCCAGTATCTGGCGTAAGACGGCGGGCAACTCCGGCCGGGGCACCACCAGGTCGATCATGCCGTGCGCCAGCAGGAACTCGGAGGTCTGGAAGCCGTCGGGAAGCGTTTCGTAGGTCGCTTGCTGGATCACGCGCGCCCCGGCAAAGCCGATCATCGCGCCCGGCTCGGCAATGATGACGTCGCCGAGCGAGGCGAAACTGGCGGTCACGCCGCCCATGGTTGGATCGGTCAGGAGCGAGATGTAGGGAACGCCGGTGGCCGCCAACCGCCCGAGCGCAGCGGAGGTCTTGGCCAATTGCATCAAGGAGAGCATGCCCTCCTGCATGCGGGCGCCGCCCGAGGCCGAGATGATGAGCAACGGCAGCCGGCTCTGCGCGGCGCGCTCGATGCCGTTGGTGATCTTCTCGCCGGTGGCCGCTCCCATGCTGCCCCCCATGAAGGCGAAGTCGAGGACGACCAGCACCAACCGGTGTCCGGCGAGCATCGCCTCACCCCAGGTGACGGCCTCGTTGGCGCCGGTGCTGGCGCGGCTCTGTTCGATCCGCTTGACGTAGGGCTGCGAATCGGTAAACCCCAGGACATCGGTCGCCGTGATCGCCTGGTCCTCCTCGCGGAACGAGTCGGGCTCCACCAGCATCGCGATGCGCTCCGGGGCGCGCAACCGGAAGTG
The DNA here is from genome assembly GCA_034666565.1 of Chloroflexota bacterium. Taxonomy (GTDB): domain Bacteria; phylum Chloroflexota; class Dormibacteria; order CF-121; family CF-121; genus CF-13. The sequence continues at coordinate 22,835 of JAXDLN010000098.1, read as the reverse complement.
ATAGCCACATCGATAACAGACGCCCAGCGCTGCGGTCAGGCGCGGCGGCTCGAGCGAGGTGTCGCACTTGGGACAGATGAGCCGGTCGATTTCTTCGCCGACGCCGGCCCGCGGCGACGGCAGAGCGACGTACCGCGTCTTGGGACGAAACATCGGTTAGGCCGCGACCCTGACGGGCGCGCCTTCCCATTCGATTACGCAGGCACCCCAGGTCAACCCGGCGCCAAACCCGACCAGGACGAGATTGTCGCCGCGCTTCAGCCGGCCCGCCGCTACCGCATCCTTGAGCGCCAGCGGGATGGAGGCGGTCGAGGTGTTGCCGTAGTTCGCGATGGCGTTGACCATGATGTCGGCGCCGACCCCAAGCCGCTTGCCGGCCGCCTCGATGATTCGGGCGTTGGCCTGGTGGGGGACGATCAGCTTGACGTTCTCCAACCGGACATTGGCCTTCTCGAGTGCCTCTAGCGTCGACTGCGCCAGGATTTCGGTGGCAAAGCGAAAGACCTTCCGTCCGTCCATGCGGATCTCAGGGCGGCCGCGTCCCTCGGGACCGTCGGCGCCGGGCGCGACGTAGATGAGGTCGCCACCCGCGCCGTCCGAACCGAGCACGCATGACTTGATGCCGGCGCCGTCGACGCCCGGCCCGAGGACGACCGCGCCGGCACCGTCACCGAAAACGACGCAGGTGCCGCGGTCTTTGAAGTTGAGGATCTTGGTCAAGGTCTCGCTGCCGATTACGATCGCCTGCTTCGACTCGCCGCCGCTGACGAAGCGATCGGCCACGCTCAGCGCCACCAGAAAGCCGGTGCAGGCCGCCTGCACGTCGAAGGCCGGGCCACGGGCGCCCAGGCGTTCCTGCACGCGTGAGGCAACCGAGGGGTACATCGAGTCCGGGGTCGACGTGCTGCACACGATGAGGTCGGTGTCTTCTGGACGTAAGCCAGCCGTCCGCAGCGCATCCTTTGCCGCCTCGGCGGCCAGGTCCGTTGCCGTTTCATTGACAGCGGCGATTCGCCGCTCTACGATCCCGGTCCGCTCCCGGATCCAGGTATCGGACGTCTCGACCATTTTTTCCAGGTCGGCGTTGGTCAGGATGCCGGACGGAACATAGCTGCCGACCGACTTGATGCTGGTAAGCATGCGTCTCCCCGGCTAAAGAATCTAGCCAGTATATACCGGCATCTTCACACTGGTTACGGCTTTTCACCGACCGTCAACAAGACCGTTTCTAGGACAGAACCGTCACCTGGAATTGCCGTTCGCGAGGGCCGTCGAAGTCGGCGAAGTAGATGCCTTGCCAGCGTCCCAGGGCCAGGCGCCCGTTCCTGACCGGTACCGTCTGCGAGGTTCCCACCAGCGACGCCTTGATGTGCGCGGCCGCGTTGCCCTCCGCGTGGCGGTAGCCGTTCTCCCAGGGCACCAGCGCCTCGAGTGTGTTGAGGATGTCGCTCAGGGCGTCGGGATCGGCGTTCTCATTGATGAAGACGCCCGCCGTCGTGTGTGGCACATAGACCTGGCAGAGGCCGGTTTCCACGCGGCTCTCGCGGACCACGTGTTGCACCCGCTCGGTGATGTCGATCGCATCCGCGCGCTTCCCTGATCGGATGGTCAAGGTGTCGGTTTTTGCCGCGCTCGCCATGCACGACATCGTAACAACGGCTCTCGCGATCTCCCACGTTGTCGACCGGCGACCGATAATGGCCGACGTGTCCCGCGACCTGCCAATCGGCAACGGATCCCTGCTGGTTACCTTCGATCGCAATTACCAGCTGCGCGACATCTATTATCCGCGGGTCGGACAGGAGAACCACACCAGCGGCGAACCGTGCCGCTTCGGGATCTGGGTGGATGGACGGTTTACCTGGCTGGACGACCCCGCGTGGTCGCGCAACCTCGTGTACATGGCGGACACACTGGTCACCAACGTCACCCTGCGGCACCCCGACCTCCTGGTCAGCCTGACCTTCAACGACGCCGTCGACCTCGGTCGTGACCTGCTGCTTCGGCGAGTACGCGTCCTGAATGAGGGGCCGGAGCGAGAGGTCCGACTCTTCTTTCACTTCGACTGGCACATCTACGGCACCGAGGTCGGCGATACCGTCATGTACTACCCGGCGGTCAAGGGTCTGGTCGCCTACAAGGGCCAGCGTTGCTTCGCCGCCTGCGGCCAGGTTGGCGATCGGATCGGACTCGACGGCTATGCCTGCGGCAAGAAGGATGTCGGCGGCGCGCAGGGAACCTGGCGCGACGCGGAGGATGGCGAACTCGGCAACAATCCCATCGAGCAAGGTTCGGTCGACATGACGCTGGCGCTCAACCTGGGTCGCATTCCGCAAGGGCAGGCCGGCACTGCGTACCAGTGGCTGATCGCGGCCCGCAACCTCGCCGAGCTGCAGACGGTCGCCGACGTCGTCACGCTGCGCGGACCGGAGGCCTTTCTCGAACGGACCCGCTCCTACTGGATCGCCTGGGTCAACAAAGAGGAACGCGGGTTCGCGGATCTGTCGCCGGAGATCGCCGACCTCTATCGCCGCTGCCTGCTGGTGGTCCGCACTCAGATCGACAGTGGTGGCGCGGTGCTCGCCGCCAACGATACCGACATCATCAAGTTCGCCCGCGACACCTATAGCTATATGTGGCCGCGGGACGCGGCGCTGGCGGTCTACGCCCTGGACCAGGCTGGTTACGTCGATGTGCCCCGGCGGTTCTTCGAGCTCTGCGCGCGGATCGTGACCAAGGAGGGCTATTTCCGCCACAAGTACACGCCCGCCGGGGACCCGGGGAGCAGCTGGCACCCCTGGGTCGATGCCACCGGAAAGCCACAATACCCGATCCAGGAGGACGAGACCGGACTGGTCCTCTTCGCCCTCTGGCAGCACTACGACCACCACCGCGACTTCGAATTCTTCAAGGCCTACTACCGGCCGCTGATCATTCTGGTGGGCGACTTCCTGGCGAGCTACATCGACCCACTCACCGGCCTGCCGCAGCCCAGCTACGACCTGTGGGAGGAGCGTCGCGGCGTGATGAGCTTCACGGTGGCCACCGTGTGGGCCGGGCTGCAGGCTGCCGCCAACTTTGCCGCGCTCTACGGCGAGACGGCGCTGGCCGACCGCTACCGCGGCGTGGCGGAGGGGATCAAGCAGGGCACGCGGAAGTTCCTGTTCGACCCGGAGGCGAACCGCTTCCTCCGCCGGATCTATGTTCGGCCGGACGGGACCACCGCGCGCGACCTTACCATCGATTCGAGCGTCTATGGGCTCTGGTACTTCGGCATGTTCCCGGCCGACGATCCGCAGATCGTCAGCACCATGAAAGGGGTGTACGACCGGCTCTGGTGCAAGACCGAGCTGGGCGGCATCGCCCGCTACGAAAACGATTGGTACTACCAGGTGAGCCAGGACATCGCCAACGTTCCCGGCAATCCGTGGTTCATCTGCACCATGTGGTACGGGCAATGGCTGGTCAGCCAGGCGCGCACCCTGGATGACCTGGCGGCGGCTAGAGACATCCTGGACTGGGTGGCGGGCGCCGCGCTCCCGAGCGGCGTGCTCTCGGAGCAGCTCGACCCCTACAGCAAGGCGCAGCTGTCGGTCTCGCCGCTGACCTGGAGCCACGCGACGGTGGTCTCCCTCGTGCACGAGTACGTCCGCAAGCGGACGGCCCTGCGCGACTAGGGCCGAGACCCGATGTTTCGCCTCGCGTGGCTTTGTTATCCTCGACTGCGTGCGCGGCGTGATAGCGGCGATCAAGGCAGACTTCGGTTGCCTGCTCGTGGCCACGCTCTTCATCATCATCATGGCGTCGACGGTCATCTTTGCGACCATCCTCACGCCGCCAGCCCATAACCCCTTCGTGTAATGGCTGCCGACTTTCGCCGTCTCGTCCAGGACAGCCGGGAGATGACGCGGCGCAGCTTCCTCGCGATGGCCGGCTGGGCCGGCTTCACGGTCGCCAGCCTGATCGCCCTCTACCAGAGCGTCAGGTGGCTGTACCCCAATGCGACCTACGAAGACCCGCCGGCTTTCAAGGCCGACCCGCCAGCCGCCTATGCGGTCGGCTCCACCACGGTGATCATCGACAAGCGGGTCGTCATCAATCACGATCCCAACGGCTTCTACGCGATCAGCCTGATCTGCACCCACCTGGGGTGCACCCCTCGGTATTTCCCGGACGCCACCAGCGACCTGGTGCTGGCGGGAACGCAGATCGCCAAAGACCCAGACACCGGTCAGCAGGCGACCAAGGCGAATCCCGTCCTGCCGGGCTTCAAATGCCCCTGCCATGGCAGCCGCTATTTTCGTGACGCCGTCAACTTCTTTGGGCCGGCGCCCCGGCCGATGGACCGGGTCCACCTGGAAGTGGCCCCGGATGGGAAACTCTTGGTCGACCGTTCGGTCATCGTCGATCGCTCGTTCCGGCTGAAGGTCTAATCCGCTAACCGGGAGGGTTCATGAGCGTCATTCGCGCCGCGATCGACGAAATGTTCTCCATCGTCGGACAGATGGTCGGTTCCGTCTTCCGTCACGGCCTGCCGCTGACCGACAAGATCGCGGCCCGCACGGCGCTGACGAACTTCGTTCTCCACATCCACCCGGTGCGGGTGCGCCGATCGTGGATCCGGATGTCGTACACGCTCTGTCTCGGCGGCCTATCGTTCTTTCTGTTCATTGTGCTGACGGTGACCGGGCTCTACCTGATGTTCTATTACGTCCCGTCGACCCAGCACGCCTACCAGGACATGCGCGACCTCCAGTTCGTGGTGACCTTCGGCGGGCTGATCCGCAACATGCACCGCTGGGCGGCGCACGCGATGGTGATCACGGTCTGGCTGCACATGGCGCGCGTCTTCTTGACCGGCGCCTACAAGAAGCCGCGCGAGTTCAACTGGGGCGTCGGGACCCTGCTCCTATTGATCACGCTGCTGCTTAGCTTCACCGGCTACCTGCTGCCCTGGGACCAGCTCTCCATCTGGGCCGTCACGGTCGGCACCAACATGGCGAAATACGCCCCGATCGCCGGCCCCTACACCCGCTACCTGCTGATCGGCGGGCGCGTGGTCGGCGACAACGCGCTGCTCCGCTTCTACGTCTTACACGTCGTCGGTCTGCCGCTGGCGGCCTTCCTACTGATGGTGGTCCATTTCTGGCGCGTCCGAAAAGATGGCTTCAGCGGGGGGCTGTAGTTAGGCATGGCCACCGAAGCGCGCGACCGGATCGCCGCCCGCGACCGGGTGGAAGCGCGCCGGCGCCAGGTCGAGGCGCCCTCGACGGTCCGCGACGACAGCGACGACGAGATGATCGTCTCCTTCCCGGAATTCGTGTTCAAGGAATTCATCGCCGCCGTCGCCATGACGGTCTTCCTGATCATCGTCTCCATCTGGTTGCAGGCGCCTCTGCTTGGCAAGGCCAACCCCGGGATGACCCCGAACCCGTCGAAGGCGCCCTGGTATTTCCTCGGCCTGCAGGAACTGCTCTCGCGCTTCCCGCCGGTGATGGCGGGTGTCGCCTTCCCGACCTTCGTCATCGTGCTCATGATCCTGGTCCCATTTCTCGACCGCAATCCGAGCCGGCGGCCGTCGGAGCGCAAGGTCGCCATCATCCTCTTCGCCCTCTACACCACGATCGTGGTCGCCCTGGTGATCATCGGCACCTTCTTCCGCGGCCATGAGTTCGTCTGGGACTGGGGCTGGGTGCTCGGCAATCCGCAGACCTGCGGAGGGAACCCGTGCTAGGGCGCGCCTTCCTCGTGGTCAGCGTCGCCTTCCTGGTGCTGCTCGGCTACGCCTTCTACCAGGACCTGAGCCGGCCCTGGGCCCCGATCCAGGAAAAGTACGCGGCGCAGTACGGCCAGGACTTCCCCATCCAGGTCCAGCAGCTGTTTCCGAAAGTGCAGGTCAACGGCCAGTTCATGGTCGAGCGCTGCATCACCTGCCATGTGCCCGACATCCAGAAGATCGGCCCCCAGGAAGCGGCCAAGCGGCTCGGCCCCAACCACCCGTCCGTGATCAGCGACACGGTCTTTGCCAAGTATGGCCAGGACACCCTGATCTGCCGGCCGGTAACGGCCGCCGCCAGTCCTTCGCCGAGTCCGTCGGCGTCGGCCTCCGCGTCGCCCTCGCCGAAACCGTCCCCCTCGGCGAGCGCCTCGCCGTCAGCCAGTGCGTCACCCAGCCCCGCACCGTCGGCCGGCGCCACCACCACCGCCGCCAGCTGCCTGGATCCGAATGCGAAGCCCTACTACGTGCTCGACGCCAACGGTAAGGTCGTCAACGACCCGACCACGAACAAGCCGGTGGTCGCGCAACTCACCGGCTTCATTCCCAACGCGTACAAAGGGCTGGGCATCGACGAGAGCGGCTGCATCATCTGCCACAACGGCAACCGGCAGGCGACCGACCAAGCCGGCGCCCATCAGAACCTGGTGGCGAACCCGTTTGGGGTGTTCGCGACGGCGCCGCAACTCTATGAGAACAACTGCGCCCAATGCCACGGCGCGGTGGGTGAAGGGGGGAAGGGCCCGCCGCTCAACGACCAGAACCGCCTCGGCTTCTTCAACAATGACTACTACTACCGCTGCATCTACCTGGGTAACACCGGCGAGGAACACAAGGGCACCATCATGCCGGCGTGGGGCGTCAACAGGCTGCTGCCGGCACCGATCAACGACAACGTCAACCTGCTGGTGCATTGGATCCGGATGTGGCAGCAATACGCGACTCTGCCATGAGACGCCAGCAGCTCAAGAACATCGTCGGCACGGTCTTCGCCTTCGTCGTCCTGTTTGGCTTCACCTTCCTGGTGATCCTGGCGGAGAACCTGCTGGACGTCACCAAGGCCCACAAGGCGGGCGGCTGATGTCGCCGGCGCTCGTCGAGCTGATCAATCTCACTCGCGACCCGGGCGCCGGGGACTTCTTCTTCGTTCTGATCTGGGCCCTGGGCACGCTGCTTCTCGTCGCCTATTACTGCTATCGGATGTTTCAGCGTTAACCGGACCAGCGCCCATGGTTGAGACTCAACCTGTTTCGGTCTTGACGCAGCCTCCGCCCTCCCCTCCCCCAGATGGGGAGGGGAAGCCGAGAGCCCGGCGACGCGCCAGCGCGCCACTGGCAACGTGGCTGTCAGCCGTGCCCGGGCTGGGTCAGCTCTACAATCGCCAGCCGAAGAAGGCCGTCATCTTCCTGCTGGGCGTGGTGGGCCTCTTCCTGTTGACCCTGAACATCCCGGGCGCCACCGCCGAGCTGCTCGCCTTCTGGAAGCCGCGCGGCAGCACCATGGTGCTGCTCTCGCTCTTCGTGGAGATCCTTTCGTTGCTCCTCTTCATGAGCGTCTTCTTCCTGGCGCTCACGTTCTGGTACGACGCGATGCACGATGCGCGCCGGACCGCCCAGGAGCGCAACGGTGAACGCGAGCCCGGCGGCCGCTGGTGGTGGTTTCACCGATGATCATGCCGCTGGTCGGTACACTCGTGGGCGTGCCTGCGGTCGACGTCAGCCCCTTGAATTGCGCAGGACCGAATGCCTGCGACATCGTCAGCGTTTACACCAGCGTCTTCTGGATCGCGATGGCGGTGCTCGTCATCGTCGGCGGCCTGATCGTCTATGCGGCCCTTCGCTTCCGTCGGCGGGACGACAAAGAGCCTGCCCAGACTCACGGCAACCCCCGGCTCGAGGTCCTCTGGACGGCGATCCCGGTGCTGATCGTTGGCTTCGTGTTCATCCGCACCACGCTGCGCATGGACTATGTGCGTAACGGACCCGCGCCGCAGCAGGTGATCCAGGTCACGGGGGTCCAGTGGGCGTGGTCGTTCAAGTACCCCAACGGCAAGAGCAGCTTCACCACCCTGACCATCCCGGTTGGCCAGGTGGTGCGCCTCCAGGTCACCAGCAAAGACGTGCTTCACTCCTTCTGGGTGCCGCGGTTAGGGGGACAGATCTACGCCAAACCGGGCTTTCAGAACAGCGGCTGGATCGAGGCCAGCCAGCCGGGGAGCTACTTCGGTCAGTGCAACGAGCTCTGCGGTCGCGATCACTGGTCAATGCTGCTGCAGGTCAATGCCGTCTCGCCCGATCAGTACCAGGCGTTCCTCAGCGGCACGCTTCCGCCCGGCACCACGGCGGCGGCGGAAAAGGTAAGTGGGGCTGCAGCGGCCGTCAAGGTCGCCGAGACCGACGCGCTCATCTTCCAGCCCGCCAGCGGCACCGCCAAGGTGGGCGACGTCATCGAATGGACCAACACCGGCACCGCGGTCCACAACGTGGTCTTCGATAACCAGGCGGTGCCCAGCTCGGATTCGATGAACGAGGGGGACACCTTCGAGATCAAGTTCACCAAGGCCGGCACCTATAGCTACGTCTGCAAATTCCACGAAGCCAGCGGCATGCGCGGCACCATCACGGTGACTGGAGGATGAGGTCAAGTATGGGGATAAGAGCGCATGGCTAGCATCGCCCTTCCGCGGACTGAGGCACGCACGCCGAGCGGGGTCCTGGCCTGGCTGACGACGGTCGACCACAAGAAGATCGGGATCATGTACCTCTACACGACCTTCTTTTTCTTCGTGATCGGCGGCGTGCTGGCGCTGTTGATGCGCACCCAGCTGGCGGTGGGGAACAACCACTTCCTGGCCGCCCAGACCTACAACGAGATCATGACGCTGCACGGGACGACCATGATCTTCCTCTGGATCATCCCCGTCTTCTCCGGCTTCGGCAACTATTTCGTGCCGCTGATGATCGGCGCCCGAGACATGGCCTTCCCGCGGATCAACGCCTTCTCCTTCTGGCTGATCCCCCTCGGCGGCCTCACGATGTACAGCGGGCTCCTGACCAAGTACGGCGCGGCCGCCGCCGGCTGGACCGGCTACGTGCCCCTCACCGAAAAGGCGTACGCGCTGGGGATCGGCCAGGACCTGTGGATCCTCGGCCTCCACATCCTCGGAATCTCGTCGATCATGGGCGGGATCAACTTCCTGGTCACGATCCAAAACATGCGGGCGCCCGGCATGAGCTGGTTCCGGCTTCCGCTCTTCGTATGGTCGGTCGAGATCACGGCCGCCCTGACCGTGCTGGCCAGCCCTTTCCTCGCCGGAGTGCTGGCGATGGTGCTGATGGACCGCCAGCTCGGCACCCACTTCTTCACCCACGGCGCCGACCCGCTGCTCTACCAGTTCATCTTCTGGTTTTACTCACACCCCGCGGTCTACATCATGATCCTGCCCGCTTTCGGCATCGTCTCCGAGATCATCCCGGTCTTCAGCCGAAAACCGATCTTCGGTTACCGGGCCATGGCCTTTTCGATGGCGGCCATCGGGGTGCTCGGTTTCATGGTCTTCGCGCATCACATGTTCACGACCGGCTTGCCGCTGGCGCTGCAGGAGTTCTTCATGGGGACGACCGCCCTGATTGCGGTGCCCTCCGGGGTGAAGGTGCTGAACTGGCTCGCGACCCTCTGGGGCGGATCGATCAAGTACACGGCCGCCATGCTGTTTGCCGTCGCCTTCGTCTTGATGTTTTTGATGGGCGGGGTAGACGGCGTGTTCATGGCATCACTTGCGGTTGACTACCAGATCCACGCCACCTACTGGGTCGTGTCCCATATCCACTACGTGCTCTTCGGTGGCAGTGTCTTCGGCGTGTTCGCCGCCTTCTTCTACTGGTTTCCGAAGATGACGGGGCGCTACCTCAACGAACGCCTGGGCAAGATCCAGTTCTGGATCCAGCTGCTCGGCTTCAACATCACCTTCATGCCGATGCACTTCCTCGGTCTCGAGGGGATGCCGCGCCGGATCGCCATCTGGAACGCCAACCGAACGGACTGGGCGCCCTGGAACCTGATGGCGACCATCGGCGCCTTCATGATCGCGACGGCGATCCTGCTCTTTCTGATCAACTTCGCGATCAGCGTCCGCGGAGGCCGGCGAGCGCCGACGGATCCGTGGGAAGGCAACACGCTGGAGTGGGCCACCACCTCGCCGCCGCCGGCCTACAACTTCGATAGCGTCCCCCCGGTACGCAGCGGCCGCCCGGTTCGCGACCTGCGCCGCGGTGTCACGGCCGGCGCCGAGCACTGACGGACGCGATGGCATGAAGGCCTTCCGCGTATTGAGCGTCGCCACCGCGGTGGTGACCTACGCGCTCGTGGTGCTGGGTGGCGTGGTGCGGGTCTCGGGGTCCGGGCTTGGTTGCCCGGACTGGCCACTCTGCCACGGCCGCCTCCTGCCGCCCCTCAACCTGCACGCCATCATCGAGTACTCGCACCGCACCACCGCCTCGCTGACCAGTGTTCTGGTGGTCCTGACGGCGGCGGTCGCCTGGCTCGCCTGGCGTAAGCGTCGCGACCTCGTGATCCCGGCGACCGTGGCCCTGGGCCTGCTGGTCGTGCAGGTTGTGCTGGGCGCCATCACGGTCCGCCTCGAGCTCCCTCCCATGATCGTGCTGGCGCACCTCGCAACCGCCATGGCGCTGCTGGGGGCGGTCTGCGTCACCGCTGTCGCCGCACTGACGACGGCGCCGGCCGGCGCCGCCGACCGCCCCTCGAGGCGACGGGCCGTGTGGGCGGCGGGCGGCACCTACGTGCTGATCGTCAGTGGCTCGCTCGTCGTCGGCAGTGGCGCCAGCGGCGCCTGCAACGCGTGGCCTCTGTGCGGCGGTGGATTCAGCCTCGCTTTCGACGGGTTGCCCGCCATCCAGTTGCTGCATCGCGGCATTGCGGGGGTGATCGGGTTATTGATCATCCTCAGCCTGACATCGGTGCTCGCCCGCCACCGGCGGCACCCGGCGGTGCGGGCGACCGTCGCCCTGACCCTCGCCGCCCTCGCCTTCCAGGTGGCGGTCGGCGCCGCGGTCGTCACGTTGCGGTTGCCGGCGGCACTGCGGGGCCTTCACCTGGCCCTCGCCAGCGCGGTCTGGGCGGGAACGGTGATCCTTGCGGTGATGGTCGGGCGACTGAGCCTCCACCCGGCCCTACCCGAGAGGGGGAGGGAAATGGACAGCGGGCGGCGTCCGGCGCGGGACGTCGTGCTCGATTACCTCAGCCTCGCGAAGCCGCGCATCATTCCGCTCCTTCTGATCACGGCGCTGGGCGGGATGATGATGGCCGAGCGCGGCTGGCCCTCGACCGGCCTCGTTGTCCTCACCTTGCTGGGCGGCGCGTTGGCGGCGGCCGGCGCCGGCGCCATCAATTGCTGGATCGATCGTGACATCGACGGCGAGATGCTCCGCACTCGTCGCCGTCCCTTGCCCGACGGGCGCATCGCACCCGCGCATGCCCTCCTGTTTGGCATCGTGCTGGGGCTGGTGGCGTTCGTGGTACTGGCGTTCTGGGTCAACGTGCTGGCGGCGACACTGGCGATCAGCGGCCTGCTCTTCTATGTCTTTGTCTACACGCTGTGGCTCAAGCGCTCGACGGTGCAGAACATCGTGATCGGGGGCGCGGCCGGGGCCATCCCGCCGGTCGTCGGCTGGGCCGCGGTGACGCATCGCGTCGACCTGACGGCGGTGTATCTGTTCGCCGTCATCTTTCTCTGGACACCCCCGCATTTCTGGGCGCTGGCACTGCGGCTACGCGGCGATTACGCGCGGGCGAAGGTGCCGATGCTGCCGGTGGTCCATGGCGAGGCGGCGGCGCGTCGTCAGATCGTCGGCTACACGCTGGTCCTGGTCGCCGTCACCCTGGCCATCGTGCTCACCGGCGCGCTTGGTCCGATCTACCTGGTCGGGGCGGCGCTGCTCGGCGCCGGCTTCATCGCGCTCGCCGTCGCGAACCTGCTCGCCCGGCGCCAGCGCTGGTCCCGAATCCTGTTCGATTACTCGATCGCGTATCTCGGATTACTGTTCGCCGTGATGGTGGCTGATCGCATGATCGGGAAGGTATAGTTCGGTGGGCCATGGATAGAGACGAAGCCCGCAAGAACGTTCGGCTGGGCATGCTGCTCTTTGTCACGGCGCTGATCATGTTCGGGCTCGCTTTTGCCTGGGCCCTCATCTACAACAATTTCTGATGGCTGAGACCCAACAGGACCCACCCGCCGAGCCGCACCAGGCCTTTCACCTTCCGCCGCCCAGTATCTGGCCGGCCGTGCTGGCGGTCGGACTCGCGCTGCTCCTCACCGGTCTCATCATCAACCTGGTGGTTGTGATCATCGGCGCGGTGGTAGCGGTGGCCGCGACCGCCTTCTGGGTCCGCGATGCCCGCCGCGAGTTCGCCGAGTTGCCCCACTAGGGTAGACACCTGATTCTCGGCCGGCGAGGGCTGATCGCGTGCCGTTGCGCATCCTCCCCCCGTACACTCAGGTCGGGGCAAATCGACGTTCAAGGAGGCTAGCGTGATCGTTTGGAAAATGGGGATCGTCGCCGCCGGGAGCGCGCTGGTGTTGGCCGCCTGCGGCAGCACGAGCGGCGATAGCGGCGGCGCCAGCTGTACCCCGTCCGGTGGCACCATCGGCGGGTCGGGCACAACCGTTGTCAAGGTGGTCTCCGATCCGAACACGGTCGGAAAGTTTGATCCGACGCCCGTTTCGGTTACCGCCGGTCAGACCGTCGAGTGGGACTTCACTGACAGCTCCGCGCCGCATACGGTGACGGCAGACGACGGAAGTTTCGATTCGTGCTCGCAAAATGCTGGAACGAAGTTCGTCGTCACGTTCAGCAAGGCGGGCGACGTCAAATACCATTGCACGCTCCACTCCCAGATGCTCGGCGACGTCAAGGTCAGTTAGTCCAGTAACGTAAGCGCGCCCATGCGCCGTCCAACCACTCGCGGCGCACTCGCCGTTGTGTTCAGCGTAGTTTGGCTGGCGGCGTGTGGCGCGTCGGCGCAGCCCGATGATGCCGCGATCGTTTCAGACTTCCACAACCACCGGTCAAACGTTGAGGTGACCGCTGATGGCACCATCGTGCGCTTGCTGGCTGACCGAACCAGCAGCACGGGGACGCACGAGCAGTTCATTCTCAAGCTCTCGTCCGGTGACCTCACGATCGAAGTCGAACACAACATCTCGATCGCCAGGCGCGTGCCGGCGAAAGAGGGCGACCACGTCATCATTCACGGCGAATATGTATGGAATGCGCAGGGCGGGCTGATCCATTTCACGCATCACGACCCGCAGGGCACCCACGAGGGGGGCTATATCGTAGACGGCGGCACGACTTACGACTAGTCGGGCCGGAGTCGCTCGACCTCGCCGGCGATGACACTGACGCGTGTGCCGTCCTCCAGGCGGACCAGCAGTGCCCCATCCACACCCAGGTCCTCGGCGACGCCCCGGATGGTAGCGCCGTCTCGCTGGAAGGCGACCGGCTTGCCCAGCATCGAGCTCCGGCTGCGCCAGCCGGGCACGATCCAGCCGACCCCTTCGCGGTCGGCGCGGTCGTAGGCATTGGCCAGGTCGTTGAGAATGGCAGCCAGCAGGGGCTCGCGATCCAACGCGCGGCCGGTCAGCGCCAGCAATGAGGTCGCGCCCGAAGGCAAGTCCGCCGCCAGCTGGTTCACATTCACGCCGACGCCCAGGACGACGGCCGGTCCGCCGGGATGCTCCAACAGGATGCCGGCCAGCTTCTGGTCGTTGACCAGCACGTCGTTCGGCCATTTGAGGTGAGCGACCACACCGGTCGCGAACTCGATGCCGCCAGCCACGGAGAGGGCGGTCAGCAGCGGAAGCAAGGGGAGGACATCAACCGGTGGGTGCAGGATGGTGGAGAAGAGGAGGGCTGTCTCGCTCGGAGCAATCCACGGCCGACCGTGGCGGCCGCGACCCTCGAGTTGGAGGTCGGTGATCACCGTCCAGCCCTGGTCGGCGCCGGCGATCGCGGCGCTGCGAGCCAGATCCTGGGTGCTGGAGCAGCTTGGCTCGTAGTGCAAGCTCCACCTGACCTCGCCCTCGACCAGTAAGGCCCGGATACGCTCGAGGTCCAGACTCATTGCAGCGGTGCCGGGGCGATCACCGGCTCACCCGTGTCGGTTTGGACGGTAATGATCCCCGCGATGACGATGGCAGCGCCCATGAGCTGCAGCGGCTGCAGGCGGTCGCCGAAGGCAAGGTACGCGATCACGCCCGCAAAGACCGGCTCGGCGGTGCCGATGATCCCTGCCGACGATGGGCGGATGGTCCGAAGCGCCATCAGGAAAAGCCCGTGTGGGAGCAAGGTGCCGATCAGACCCAGGAGTCCCATCACGGCCCAGATCCGCCAGTCGCCGGGGGGCGCGGTCCCGGTGGCAATGTCGAAGCCTGCCCAGAGCAGGCTACCGGCGCCGAAACCGTAGACGAGCATCGTCCAGGTGTCGAGCCGCTGGGCCAGCGTTGAGGCCCGAAGCAGGTAGAAGGCAAAGAAGGCTGCGGACACCAGTCCCAGCATGACACCGGGAAGATTCACCGAAAAGAGCGACGGTTGATAGGCGCCGACGGCGAAGAAGGCGCCGACCAGCACCAGGGCAAGCGCCCCCCAGATCCGTGCCCCCACGACCTGGCGCCGGTGATACCGTTCGAAGGCCGTGACGACGACCAGGCCCAGGTACTCCACCAGCAGGGCAACCGCGATGTTGATCCGGGCGATCGTCAGGTAATAGCTCAGCTGCACCCCCGCCAGGCCGACCCCGCCGAAGATGGCAAGCGCCGGAAGTTCACGGCGGCTGACCCGTAACAGGGCGGGGCGGACCAACAGTAGTGACAGGAGCAGGCCGACAAACGCCCACCAGATCCGCATTTGCGCCAGCACCAGGGGCGAGTAGCCCAACCTGAACAGGGCTTTGACCACGTTGCCGCCCGCGGCGAAGAGGAATGCCCCAACCAGGACCAGGAGGTAGCCCGATCTAACCGAACTCAGCGAAGACTCGACAATTTTGAGTTCTTGACCAATTCGATCTTTGAAAGTAATGTAAGCCTTCGGGAAGCATGGCTCGGATCCTCGGAAGCGGGCGCATGATCGAGGAGACCTCGGTCCAGATCTCGACGCTTCGCGAACGGTGGCACGCGGAGCGCGAGCTTCGATACGCCCGGCGGAACCGAATTCGTCATATCGACCAGCTGCTGGATGAGCTCGAGATGCTCAACATCGCCGAAGAAACGCAGCTGCCGGCCGACCTCGCGCTTCGTGTGCAGCGGCTTGCCGGCGAGATGGAGCATCCGCTGGGCAATCGGGCGCCCGAGGACATCACAATCGCGGAGTCGATGGACGCGCTCTACGACCTGCAGGATGGACTGATGCTGACCCTGGAAGGGGTCGAAGACGAGGAGGACGTCTAACCCAGCGCCGCGGCGCTACTTCTTCTTTTGGGGTTGCGGCGCGCCCTTCGGATTTCCGCCCTGACCCTCGCCTC
The DNA here is from genome assembly GCA_034666565.1 of Chloroflexota bacterium. GTDB lineage: Bacteria > Chloroflexota > Dormibacteria > CF-121 > CF-121 > CF-13. The sequence continues at coordinate 7,519 of JAXDLN010000098.1, read as the reverse complement.
CGCTGTCCTTTCCTTTGTCTTTGGCTTTGTCTTTGCCCTGGGTCGACTGGTCAGCCGCGTCCAGCACGGCGGCGAGCCCGTCGGCGGGCGCGGCGACGCCCTTGATCTTCACGAGGAAGGCGGTCTCCCGCTGCGCGTTGGCAGCCAGTAACGCATCGGTATCGGCGTGGCCGGAGGGGAGGTCGCGCATGGCGGCGGCCTGCTTGGCGCGATAGTCCTGCAGCAGGTTGCCGACGATCTCACTGGTGGAACCGCGCCCCTCTAGCTTCAACAGCGATTGATTCGCCCAGTTGAACATCGAGCCGATTGGCGCCTTGACATTGGATCCGGTCACGGCGTTATAGACGCTCGAGAGCAGGGGATCGATGATCGCGACCGGCTGCGGCCCAGGATCGGTCCGCTGCCGTTGAAGCAGCGTATAGGCGTTGAGCAGGTCGGTATTCGCCTGGGCCAGCTCGTCGAGGCCGCGTTGGGTCGGATCGCTCTGGGTGGCGCGGGTCAGGCCATCCCACCAGGTTTGGACCACGTAGTACGCGCTGTCGACGCTGACGCCGTCGGGTTGGTTCCACAGCGCGTCGACCTCCGAACTAGCGGCCGCGGCCACCGACAAGGGCGCCAGCGCCAATGCACTCGCGATGCCCGCCGCGAGCAGCCGGCGTTGTATGACACCACTAATGGGGAGCATGACGGCCTCGTCAAGATCATGGCGTAGCCGCGTTTCGCGATCGGGGAAGGGTGCGTCGCAGTCTGCTCACGGGCCTGGCGCGGGGCGTTGACGCCGCTGAGACGGGCGCAGGCGCTAGCGGACGAGGTTCTCGACGACGGTCGCGATCCCCTGGCCCACGCCGATGCACATGGTGGCGAGTCCGTACCGTGCCTTGCGGCGAGCGAGCTCATGCACCAGGGTCGCGATGATGCGCACCCCGCTGGCGCCCAGGGGATGGCCCAGGGCGATGGCGCCGCCGTTGGGATTGACCCGCTGCGGATCGAGCTCGAGGTCACGCACGCAGGCGATCACCTGCGAAGCGAAGGCCTCGTTCAACTCGACGCAATCCATGTCGCTTGGCTTGAGTCCCGCGCGCGCGAGCGCTTTTCGCGACGCGGGAATCGGTCCCAGGCCCATGACGGAGGGATCGACGCCGGCGCTGGCGGCCGACAGCACCCTGGCCAGGGGGCGCGCCTTGATGCGTTGCGCGTGGGACTCGGACATCAGGACGAGGCAGGCCGCGCCGTCGTTGAGGGGTGAGGAATTTCCCGCGGTGACCGTGCCGTCCTTCTCGAACGCCGGCTTCAGCGCCGTCAGCTTCTCCAGGCTGGTATCTGCCCGCGGGCCTTCGTCGGCCTCGAACGCACCCCCACGTGGCATGATGACCGGCACCAACTCATTGCGAAAATGGCACGCGTGCTGCGCCGCCACGGCCTTCTGGTGGCTCGCGAGCGCCCACCGATCCTGCTCTTCGCGGCTGATGCCGTAGCGCCGGGCCACGACCTCGGCCGTCTGACCGAGGCTGATGGTCCAGTCCTGCTTGAACGTCGGGTTGACCATGCGCCAGCCGAGCGTACTGTCGTGCAGGGTCTGGGCGCCGCGCGCGAACTCACGCTGCGGCTTCTCCAGGATGTAGGGGGCGCGGGTCATGCTCTCCACCCCGCCGGCCAGAAAGCAGTCCCCGTTGCCGGTCTCGATTTCGCGGGTCGCGGCCACCACCGCCTGCATACCCGAGCCGCACAGCCGGTTCATCGTGGCGGCAGGGATCTCGACCGGCAGCCCGGCGAGCAGCACCGCCATGCGCGCCACGTTGCGGTTGTCCTCTCCCGCCTGGTTCGCATCGCCGAAATAGACGTCCTCGATGGTGGAGGGGTCCAGCTGGTTGCGCTGCACCGCCTGGCTGACGACCAACGCCGCGAGGTCGTCGGACCTGACTTCCTTCAGGCCACCGGCATAACGGCCGATCGGTGTGCGCAGGGCATCCACGATCACCGCCCTTTCCATCGGCGTCATGCTACGTCATTAAAATGTGCGCGAGCCATGAATGATCTTGCTCGGCAGTACGATGCGGTGAACCTGGTGGCCGATCCACTGCACGGCTACATCAAAATCACCAAGCGCGTCCATGGCGAGAGCGTCGCCGCGGAACAGGACCTGCTCGATCACCCCTGGCTCCAACGGCTGCGTCGGATTCACCAGCTCCAGTCAGCCTGGTGGGTCTTCCCCGGCGGCGAGCATTCGCGCTTTCAGCATGCCCTGGGCGCGATGCACCTGAGCGGCGAATGGGCGCGGCGGCTCTACCCCAACCTGGGCGCCTTGACCGATGACGTGCCCTCGCTGGCCTGCGTCGAAGAGACGTTGCGCGTGGCCGGCCTGCTGCACGACATCGGGCACGGGCCCTTCGGCCATTTCTTCGATCAGAACTACGCGGACCGGTTCGGCGTCGATCACGAGGTGATCGGTCGGGCGTTGATCGGCGGCGAACTGGCGTCGACCATCGCGGCCATGGGCGCCAGCCCATCGGGCCCACTGGCCGCCGGCGAACGCATCGATCCGCGGTGGATCGCCGACCTGATCGCCGAAACCGACCTGCCCGGGGCGCCGGCGCCCGCCTGGGTGAAGGCGCTCAAACCGGTGCTGAACGGGATGTACACCGCCGACAACCTGGATTACGTGCCACGCGATGCCTACATGTGTGGCGTCAAAGTCGGCCCGGTCGACATCGAGCGCCTCTTGCACTATTCCTTCCTCGATCGGGAGGGGATGCTGCTCCATCAGCACGGCGCCCAGGCGCTGCTCCTCTTCTTGAACGCCCGGCTCTACCTCTACAACAACATCTATTACCACCGGACGGTGCGCCGGATCGACCTCCATATGCGGGAGATCTTTCGGGAGACGATCGACCGGATCCTCCCCGGCAACCCGCTCGACCACCTCGACCGCTACCGCGAGCTGACCGATTGGTCGCTGATCGACACCGTGGATCGCTGGCGCCACGAGGGGGGTCGCGCCGCCGAGCTCTCGCACGAATGGGGCCGAATCGTTAAGCGCGAGCTCAAGTGGCGGCTGATCTTCGAGGATTATTACGAGTTCTCTGCCGCCCCGGAAGCGTTCCTCTATCCGACGCCCGCCGACTACGTTCGGCGCATTCGGGAGGCGCTGCCGTCGTCGCTGGCGCATGCCTCCTTCGAGGTCGACCTGGCCTCCGTCGATCCGCGGCCGCAAAACCCATTCAACGACCCCTTTCCGGTCCTGATCTATAACCCGGTCAGCCGGTCGGTCGAGCGAAGCGCGGTGGCGGACCTCTTTCGCCGCCTGCCAATCCGCACCACGCTGGTGCGCGTCTTCACCGACGAGACGGCGCAGGCGGACGCCTTGCGGCGAGCGGTGGAGCGCGTCCTCTACCGGCCGGACGCCAACCTGGCGCAGGCGGTGCCCTGATGGCGGTCCAGCCGCAGGAGGCGATCAAGCCGCTCTCGGTCCTCGAGCTCAACACCCGCATTCATGACCTCCTGGCCGCCCGTTTCCAGAGCGTGGTCGTCAAGGGCGAGGTCAGCGGCGTCACGCTGCGGGGGGGCCACGTGTGGTTCACGCTCAAGGACTCTGCGGCGACCGTCGGCGCGGTGATTTTCAGCAGCACCGCCCGCCGGCTTCCGTTCCTGCCGGAAAACGGCCAGGAACTGGTGGTGACCTGCCAGGTCGACTATCACGCCCAGTACGGCCGGATCAACCTGGTCGTCAGCAAGCTCGACTACGACGGCGCCGGAAAGCTCCGGGCCGCCATCGAACAGCTCAAGCGGCGGCTCGAGGCCGAGGGCGCCTTCAATGCGGAGCGTAAGCGAGCGCTGCCGTTTCTCCCGAGCTGCATCGCGCTCATCACCTCGCCCAGCGGCGCCGTGATCCACGACTTGCAGCAGACGATCTGGGAGCGATTTCCGAACATGCGGCTGGTGCTCTATCCGGCACTGGTCCAGGGCACCGCCTCGCAGCGCAGCCTGGTCGCGGCGCTCCGGCAATGTAACGAGGACCTGGTGGCCGACGTCGTGATCGTGGCGCGTGGCGGGGGCAGCTTCGAAGAACTGATGGCGTTCAACCAGGAGGCGGTGGTCCGCGCCATCCAGGCGATGAATATCCCGGTGATCACCGCACTCGGGCACACCTCGGACCGGACGCTCGCCGACCTGGTCGCGGACCGGGAGGCGCGCACGCCGACGGCCGCGGCCGAGATCGTGGTCCCGAAGAAGGCCGACCTGTTACGGCAGCTGGGCGAGCGCGGTCAGCGGCTGCAACGGGCCGGGCTGACCGCCCTGATCACGCCGGCGCACCAGCTGCAAGCGCGGGGCGAGTCGCTGGCGCGGCTGGCTCGTGACCTCCACATGCGGCGGCGCGAGCGTCTCACCCACCTGGAGGGGATGCTGCGCCAGCGGGAGCCTCGCGAGGTCTGGCGCCAGCGCGAGCGGGCGCTGCAGGAAAGCCGGCGTCGGTTACAGCGGTCTGACGAGGCGACCCACCAGCGGATCGGGCTGGGGCGGCAGCAGACGCAGTCGCTGCGCGAGCGGCTCCTCGGACTCGCCGGGCGAGGCGTGCGGGAACGAGCCGCCGCTATCGAGAGCCGGGCAGTACGGCTGAGCTCGCTGGCACCGGAACAGACGCTCAAGCGTGGCTACAGCATCACGCTCGACGGCCGTGGCGGCGCCATCATCCGCGAGGCCGATCAGGCCCGCAAGGGTCAGCCGGTGCGGGTGCTGCTCGCGGCCGGCCGGCTCGAGGCCACCGTCGACGAGGTAATTCCATGACGGTCGATCCCGCCCTGACCTACGAGCAGGCGCTCGGACAGCTGGATGCGACGCTGCGGTCGCTCGAGGAGGGGAAGCTGAGCCTGGAAGAAGCGATCGCGGCGGTCGCCCGCGGCCGGGAGTACCTGCAGCTCTGCGAGCGCAAGCTGGAGGAGGCGCGCCAGCGGATCGAGAGCCTGCCCGTCAAGGAGGAAGCGCTACCCGAGGACGAGGCGCCCCATCCGGCGACGATTGCGGACCTGCGCGCCGAGCGCGGGCATGCCCCCGGGGAGCCCCAGGGCGAGATCCCTTTCTAGCGCTCTTCCGTGGACTCGGCAGGCGACTCGCGCTCGATTTCGGGGCGCTCGGCGCCGGCTTCCCCGGGGCGGAAGACCCCCCATTCCTGCAACGACCGCCGCAGCATTTCCGGGGAGGTCTTGTAGGCCGCCGCCAGCTGCTCGAGGTCGTCGGCGCGGAATGTCACCACTGGTGTGTTGAAGTCCTGGCGCTGCTGCTGCAGGCGCGCCACGTGGCGGGCGAGGATCGACCCCTGGCGCTCCGGCAATCCATGGAGCTGCGTCAGGTCGATCGCGAGTTTGGGCGGAAGGGCCGGCTCGCCCACACCTTCCAGCTCTTCCGGCAGAAGCTGGTTGACGGGCACGCTGTATAGGGTGGCGATCTGGTGCAAGCGGGTGACGGAGATATTCCGATCGCCGCGCTCGTAGGCAGCGAGAAGCGATCCCTTCAGGCGCTTGTTCGACAGAACCTCCACCTGCTGAAGGGTTAAGCCCCGTTGCTTACGCAGGCTGCGGAGCCTGGCTCCAACCTTTCGCGAATACCCGTCCATGAATCCCCCTTGACTGTGTGTGATCAGTCTATCGCAGAATGCGATGTTGGCAAAACTTTTGACGTGTTCGACCTGGACGGTCGCGGGGGGATCGTTCTCGGCGAACGACGCGACCTTCCGTGGCCGTCATTATCGGACGTATCTTCACCCGCTGTCAAGTGCCACTTACCTACCCTTCAGACTCGCTTAACGTCGGCGCCGCGGGTCGCGGAGAGCGGCCTGCCTCATAGGCCTGGCGAAAACGGACAGCCGCCTGGGCCGCATCCCCTTCGGCCTCCAAGGCGCGGGCGTAGTCGTAGGTCACGCGCGCACGCAGGTCAGGGCTGTCGACCGTCAAGGCCACTTCGAGGGCTCGTTCAAAATGGCGATGCGCGGTCTCGCGTCGCCCGCGCGCGTGCGCCACGCGTCCCGCGACCCGATGCACCGCGACGCTGGCGATGGGGTCACTCGACCGCGTGACGAGGTCGAGGGCCTGCTCGATGAGCTCGCTGGCGCGATCGGTGTCGTCGCGCTCCAGTGCGGATTCGGCCATTCCGACCACGAGCAGTGGAAGCAGTTCGCGGTCATCGATGCGGCGGAGGCGTTCGGCGCCCTCCGTAAACAGGTGCTCGGCTTCTGCGACCCGACCCTGTTGCAGCAGCATCTCGCCCATGTTGAGGCGGAGCTCGCCGGCCATCCGCACATCGCGCAGCGTTTCAAAGATGCGCAGGCCCTTCTGCGCATATGAAAGCGCCCGCGCATACTGCCCGGTCTGCTGGAAGGACAGCGCCAGACCCTCGTAGATACCGGCGAGCGCCGGCATGTCGAGCACCTGTTCGGCGGCAGCAATCGCGGACTCATACGCCGCGATGGCTTCGACCGGCTGACCGGCGACGTAATGGAGGTTGGCTCGGTGGCCGAGAATGCGCGCCTTAAGGACGGGATCCTTCAGGCCGGCGGACTCATATCGCTCAAAGGCCTGCTCGAACCAGCGCCCCGCGCTGTGGGCGCGGCGCAACAGGTAGTGAACGCTGCCCACCCGGTCGTAAAGCTCGACGAGGAGTTGCGGCCAGTTCGAACGCTCAGCGGCCGCGATCGCTTCCTCCAACACCGGCATCGCCTTCCTGGGGTGTCCCTGCCGCAAATAGGCTGTACCAAGTACGAGCTGAGCGCGAGTGCGCAACTCGAGCGGGATGGCCCTGGCAAGGATTCGTGTCATCAGCGCCTCGGCGCGGGCGGCCTCGCCGTGCAGGAGGCTCATCTCGGCCTCAGCAAGCGCCAGCTCGAGTGCCGCGATGGAGTCCCCGGGCGCTTCGAGAAAGTAGTCGATCGGTCGCTGGAGCCGCTGGGCGATGATTCGCAACGTCTGGGTGGATGGCTGCGAGCGCCCGAGTTCTATCTGATTGAGAAAGGCCCGGGTGAAATCCTTCCCCGCGACCGCGGTCAGGGTCAGCCCGAGCTCCTGGCGGGCCTGGCGGATCCGCTGGCCGAGCGACCCGGGCGCCTCGGGGCCGACCGTCGCCGATCGCCCCGGGCGCCCCTTGGTAAGCACAACCTACATTCTAGCAATCGTAAGTTGACAGTGTAAGACCCGCGACTAAGGGTTCGGCCAGACGACTTCCGCGCAGGAAACCACGGCCGAAACGATGACGAGCAAAATCCAAGGGTTCAGGAAACGCCGCACAGGTCCCCACCTCCTGAACAGGCGACTCGCTCGATCTGGCCTGTCCTTTGATGCCAGCTTATTGGCGTCCGTCAATCAAGGGGGTCACGCCTGTAACGGATTCCGTAGGGTTGGTCGCGAACCGCTGACTGCGGTGCCACCGGCCTCCCTATAATCGGGTTCCGTTCGTGTCCCCGTAGCTCAGCCCGGATAGAGCACTGGCCTCCGGAGCCAGGGGCACAGGTTCAAATCCTGTCGGGGACACCACT
>JAXDLN010000097.1:0-26544 GCA_034666565.1 Chloroflexota bacterium | reverse complement strand
GAAAGGAGGTGCAGGGTGTACTTCGGTGGAGGCGGACTGTTGATCGTTCTCGGGATAATTGCGTTGATCCTCGGCTACACGTTGATCGGGATCATCCTGATCATCCTCGGCCTGTTCGGCGGCGGCTTCGGCTTCTACAACAGTCGTCGCGGCGGCGGGCCCTAGCGGGCTATCCCTTCACACCCGGCGGCTGCAGACGTGGCAGCCGTCGGGTTTTTGTTTATTGGCCGGGTAGCACGCCGCGCGGGATGTATCCAAGCACGCAGGGCATCCCGTTGACGGTCAACATCGCGTCGGTGACGGTATTGGGGTTGAACGACCGGAACCGGCAGGTCGGCCAGCTCGCGGCGAGCGTCGGCGCTAACGACTGTGTGCCCGGGAGGAAGTAGTTCTGGCCAACCTGGTCGACGCCGCTCGGCACGCCGTACCACTCATCGGGGTGCCCCGCCAGCGCCTGCACCATGAATTGATGCCAGATGGGGGCGGCGCCCACGATGCCGGTGGAGTTGTTGGCCAGCGGATGGTTGTCGGGATTGCCGACCCACACCGCCGCCGCGAGGCTCGGCGTGAAGCCGACGGTCCAGTTGTCGCGGAAGTCCTGGGTGGTGCCGGTCTTGGCCGCCACGTGACGTCCCGGAAGGGTCAGGTCGCCGCCGCAACCAAATTCCAAACAGCGGTTGCGATCGTCCGACATGATCGAGTTCACGATAAAGGCCACCTGCCGGCTGACCGCGCGGAACTCATTCTTGGCCGGGTCGTACTTGAACTGGGTGCGGCCCAGCCCGTCCTGGATGAGGGTGACCGGGGCCGGACGATGACGCAAGCCGAGGTCCGAGAGTGTCGAGGCGGCGGTCACCATGTCGAGCGGGGAGACCTCATAGCCGCCCAGCGTCAGACTGATTCCGTAGTTGCTGTCGGGTTTGTTGAGGCTGGTGACACCCATGCGCCGGGCCGTGTCCAGGACCGCGGGGATGCCGATGGTGAGCTCCACCTTGATGGCCGGAATGTTCAGCGAGTTGCCCATCGCTACCTTGAGCGGAACGGTGCCGTGAGACTTCTTGTCGTAGTTCAGGGGGGCATAGGGCTTGAGGCCGTCCTTGCCGCCGCCCAACGGGAACACCATCGGCTGGTCCAAGATCGGGCTGACCATGTTGAGCCGGCCGCTCTCAATCGCCGCCGTGTAGGTCAACATCTTGAACGAGGATCCCGGCTGGCGAGTGGTTGTCGTAGCCATGTTGATCTGGCCGCCCGGGCGATAGTAGTCGGCGCCGCCCACCATCGCGAGCACCTCGCCGTTCTTCGGATCCATCGCCACCAGGGCGCCGTCGTGAAAGTCGTAGTAGCCGCCCTTGGCATTGATCTGGTTGCTGACGATGGTCTCGGCCAGGTGCTGGAGATTCAGGTCGAGCGTCGTGTACACGCGATAGCCCTTGCGGTCGCTCGGGCGAATGTGGAATTGCTTATCGAGCACCTGCAGCACGTAATCCACGAAATGGGGCGCCTGCAGCTGGTTGGTCGGATAGAAGAACTGCAGCTTCTCCTGCTTGGCGGCAAGCGCCTGCTCCTCGGTGATCATTTTTTGCGTCACCATCGCATCGAGCACCTCGGCCTGCCGCAGCTTCGCTTGGGTCGGGTTGATGAGCGGGCTGTTGTCCGTCGGCGCTTGCGGTAATCCGGCGAGCATGGCCGCCTGCGCCAGCGTCAGGTTGTGCGAGGTGGTGTGGAAGAAGCCTCGCGCCGCCGCCTCCGCCCCGTAGCTCTGCGCGCCGTAATAGATGGTGTTGAGGTACAGCTCGAGGATCTGGTCCTTGGTGTAGCGGCCGTTGAGGTCGACCGCGAGCACCGCCTCTCGGATCTTGCGCTGGATCGTAGGCGGTGGGTTGGGACCGATGAAGACCTGCTTGACGAGTTGCTGGCTGATCGTGCTTCCACCTTGCGCGAGGTGGTGATGCGAGTAATCGGCGACGGCAGCCCGCGCGATGCCCGCGAGGTCGATCCCGTTGTTGTTGTAGAAGGATTTGTCTTCGATGGCGATGGTGGCCTGCTTGAGGAGGGGGGTGATCGTGTTCAACGGCACCACGATCCGGTGATCGCCGTGGTCGCCGATGTCGTCGATCAACGTGCCATGGCGGTCGAAGATCAGCATGTCCTGGTTGAGGCCGCTGGCGGATAGACCGTCGACCGCCGGGAGGTTGCCGACGGTTTCAGCGGCGAGGGCTGGAATCGCCATCAGCGGGAGGGCGAACAGGACGAGCGCGAAAAGGATGAACGCGCGCCGCCCCTTGGTGCGGCGCTGACTCTCGCGAAGCAGCCGCAACCGGCGGTGGAAGACGTAGCGGGAGCGGCGGCGGCGCGGCATCAGGCGGCTGCCGGCGAAATGGACCGTGTTGAGTACGACATCACTAAAGATGATAGCGGATATGTAGGGAATGGTGTCAAGACCGAGATCAGTCGTAGAGTGGATCGGTGAGGTTCATGCGGACGGTCGCTCGCCCTCTACTGGCCGGCGTGTTTATCGCCGGCGGCATGGATGTAATGGCCAATCCCGAGCCGCGCGCGAAGCTGGCCAAGCCCGTCGTCGACAAGGTCGCCGCCGTCCTCCCGTTCGCGCCGTCGGATCCGAAGGCGGCGGTCACGCTAAACGCCGCGGTTCACATCGGCGCTGGTGGCATGCTGGCGGCTGGCATCTTGCCGCGCCTCGCGGCCCTGGCGCTGGCCACGTCGCTGGTGCCGACCACGCTCGCCGCCCACCGATTCTGGGAGCTCGAGGACCCCGCGCAACGGTCGAGGCACCGGGTCGAATTTCTCAAGAACAGTGCCATTTTCGGGGGCCTACTCGTTATGGCTCTCGATTGAACACCGATGGAACAACTCGGATCAAAAGGGGGTTGTTGAGGTAGGTATGGCAAAGGCACTAGAAGACAAGGTCATCGAGCACGTCGAGCCTCGACCGGTCGGCGACGGCATTGTTTTCGAACCGACCCAGCGTCGTGTTCGCGTCCTGTTCGGCGGCATCACGGTTGCCGATTCGCGCGCCGTGAAGCTGATGCTCGAGAACAAGCGCCTCGCGATTTACTACTTCCCGGTCAAAGACGTTCGTCTGGACTTCTTTGTCCCGACCAGCTACACGAGCAACCACCCGGGCAAGGGCCAGGCGAGCTTTTACTCCGTGAAAGTCGGTGATCGCGTCGCCGAGAAGGCAGCCTGGCGTTACCTTCAGCCGGAGCGCGCGGACCTGAAGGACTACGTGGCCTTCTACTGGGACAAGATGGACAACTGGTTCGAGGAGGACGATGAGGTCTTTGTCCATCCGCGCGATCCGTACCATCGCGTGGACGTGGTCAACAGCTCGCGTCACGTCAAGATCGTGGTCGGCGGTGAGGTGGTCGCCGAAACCACCCGGCCCCGGCTGCTGTTCGAGACCGGACTCCCGACCCGTTATTACATCCCCAAGCTCGACGTGCGGTTCGATTTGCTGAAGCCAACCAACACCTCGACGCGCTGCCCCTACAAAGGCAAGGCGGCTTACTGGTCGGTCACTGTCAACGGGAAAGAGTTCACCGATATCGTCTGGGGCTATCCGGCGCCAATCCCGGAGTGCCCGAAGATCGAGAACCTGCTCTGCTTCTACGACGAGAAGGTCGACGCCGTCTACGTGGACGGCGAGCTCCAGCCGAAGCCCGTTACGCCCTGGTCTTAGAGACTTCTTTGTAGCGGAAGCAGCTGACCAGGTGATCGTTCACCAGGCCGGTTCCCTGCATAAACGCGTAGCAGATCGTCGGGCCGACGAAGTTCGCCCCACGCGCGATCAAGTCCTTGCTTAGTGCCTGTGCTTCCGCCGTTTGAGCTGGGATCTGGGCCATCGTCTTCCACTGATTTTGCCTCGGCCGGCCCCCAACAAACGACCAGATGTACGCATCGAAACTGCCCCGCTCGGCAGCGATCGACCGAACCACGCGCGCGTTCTTGATCGCGCTCTCGATCTTTCGCCGGTTGCGCACGATGCTGCTCAGGCCCAGCAGCCGCTCGATGCTCGCATCGTTGAAGCGGGCGACCGCGGCAGGATCGAATCCCTTGAACGCCGTCCGGTAGGCGTCACGCTTGCGGAGGATGGTCATCCAGCTGAGCCCGGCCTGGGCGCCTTCGAGCACCAGGAACTCAAACAGGACCCGATCGTCGTGGACGGGCATGCCCCACTCGCGGTCGTGGTACTCGCGCATCAAGGGATCCCCCTCCGCCCAACCGCATCGTGTGATGGCCACTCCTTATAGTGGCATCGTGCCACAGTTGCCGCCCTGGTCCTATGAAACGAAGGGGCGCTACGACGAACACCTCTTCGAAAGCGAGCTGCTCAAGGCCAACCCGCTCCGTGACCCGCACCAGCGACCGCTCTGGGTGTACCTGCCGCCCGGCTACGATGCTGAGCCGCAGCGTCGCTATCCCAGCATTTACGTCATCCAGGGATTGACCGGCCAGATCGACATGTGGCGGAACCGCAACCCGTTCCGGCGCAACTTTCCGGAGCTCGCCGACGCCCAATTCGCCGCCGGCGGTGCGCCGCCGTGCATCCTTATATATGTCGACTGCTGGACTTCGATCGGTGGCAGCCAGTACCTCGACTCACCCGGCACCGGCAAATATCACACCTACCTCTGCGATGAGATCGTTCCCTGGGTGGATGGACATTACCGCACGCTTCCCGAGGCACGCCACCGCGGCATCATGGGCAAATCGAGTGGCGGCTATGGGGCCATGGTGACGCCAATGCTGCGACCCGATCTCTTCGGTGGGCTGGCGACGCACGCCGGCGACGCGCTCTTCGAGCTGTGCTACGCGAACGCCTTCGGCAAGTCGGTTCGAACCCTTCGTGACAAATACAAGAGCTCGTTCGAGGAGTTCTGGAAAGACTTCCGCAGCCGCCCGGCGTTCAGCAAGGAGGGGGACGGGGAGCTCCTCAATGACTGGTGTATGGCCGCCTGCTATTCCGCCGATCACGACGGCACCGTCCGCATGCCCTACGACACCACCACCGGCCAGATGATTCCCGAAGTCTGGGAGCGCTGGCTACGCTGGGACCCTGTCCGCATGGTGGCGCACCACGCGGACGGACTGCGCAAGATGCGCGCCATCTATGTCGATGCCGGCAACCGCGACCAGTATTTCCTTGACCTCGGCGCTGAGGGCTTTCGCCGAGCGCTCGCGGCCATCGGCGTTACCGACGTCTTCTTCGAACTCTTTGACGCCACCCACGACGCGATCGAGTACCGATACCCGATCGCCGTCAAATACCTGGCCGAGCGGCTGACTCCTTAGATTCTCGACGGGGGACATATCGGCGCCGCTTGGCGACGGTCTGTGCAGTGAGCCCAAGAGACACAGCGGTGACGGCGACCGTGACATCGGCGACCCAGAAGATAACCTGGAGCGTTTGGTCGGGTCGCTGGCCGATCAGCAGGTGCCACATGAAAATGCCGAAAAATAGTAGGAGCAGGGCGGTTGCCCGCAGCGCGATGACCAGTCCTTCGACTCTGACGTCTTCGGCGGTCTCCGGGAGCTGACGGCGTAACCGGGCAAGCGCCTTCGGGTACGGGAGCCGGCCCGACGCAAGTTGCGCGACGCCGGTGACCACCCCGATGGCGCCGAGGGCAATCAGGATACCGTCGCCGATGTAAGACGAGTCTCTGATGAACGTCAGGTCCACTGCTCCTAGCTTACGGCGACGCACGCGCCCGGTCCAATCTAGCCGTTCGGCGAGCTGCGGCCCTAGCCAAACATCCGGGTCGGAAACTGGCCGTTCGGGTGAAGTCGGCGTATCGCCTTCAGCCGTAGCGTGAGAGGCGTCGAACTATTGAGTCAAAAAAGGAGCACATCGAATACCATGGCGACTCTCAAAGATCTTTCGGATGACATCGCAAACCTTGTTGAGAAAGCCAGCAAGAGCGTAGTCCGCGTCGACGCCCGTCGCGGGCGCGCCGGCACCGGCATCGTCTGGGACACCGGCCTCGTCCTGACGGCCAATCACGTCGTCGAGCAGGAGGACGAAATCCAGGTGGTGGTCGACGACAAGAGCACCAAGGCAACGCTGGTCGGGCGCGACCCCGCCACGGACCTCGCGTTGCTCAAGGTCGAGGGCCTGTCGGCGCCGGCGATGCCCCGTGCCAGGGTGGAAGACCTACGGCCGGGACAGATCGTGCTGGCGATCGGCCGCGCGGGCAGTCTGAAGGCGACTTTTGGGACGATCAGCGCGGTTTCGTCCTCCTGGCGCGGTTGGCGTGGGAGCGAGATCGAGCACCTGATCCAGACCAACGCGCCGCTCTACCCCGGATTCAGCGGCGGTCCGCTGGTCGACGTCGACGGCCGGGCGGTCGGCATGAACAGCTGGGTCTTCGGGCGCGGCGATGGGCGCGCGGTTGCGATGGACGTCGCGGAGCGGGTGGTGGCGAGCCTCAAGGCGGACGGCCGGATCCGGCGCCCATACCTGGGCATCGGGACGCAAGAAGTGCCGCTTCCCGAGGCGGTAAAGGCCAAGGCCAAGCAGGACACCGGCTTGCTGATCGTCGCCGTCGAGCCGCAGAGTCCGGCTGACAAGGCTGGCCTGATGCAGGGCGACACGCTGGTGGCCCTCAACGGCACCACGACCAACAACCTCGAGGACCTCTACACCGGCCTGCGCAAGGCCAAGGTCGGCGCCACTCAGACCGTCAAGGTGGTTCGTGCCGGCGAGCTCAAGGAGCTCCAGGTCACCGTCGGCGAAGCCGGGAAGTAAGCAGCCCCCTCCCTGGCCCTCCCCCGCGAGTGGGGGAGGGCCAGGGGCGCGGCGGGGAGGGGAATCGGCGGAAACGGCCGTGTCGCAGTCCGATCAACGACTGGGCAAGGGCCTTCAGGATTCTCCGAGCGATTGGTTGCCTCTATAGCCGACCGAAACGGCACAGATGGCAACCAACCGTCGCCTCTTGATCGCGCTCACCGGGTGGGCCCTATTCAGCCTGTTCTTCGCCACCTGGCTGCTGTTCAGCTGGGGGGGCGTCACCACCGCCGAGCGATTCGATGACGTCACCGAGTTCGTGATCGCGTTCCTGGCGGCCGCGGCCTGCGCCTATACCGCGGCTCAGCACCAGGGTCGCACCCGCGTCGCCTGGGCGCTAATCGCCGCCTCGGCGTTCGCCTGGGGCGCGGGTCAAGTGGTCTGGTCATATTTCGAGCTCGTCAAGGGTCAGCAGGTGCCGTTCCCGTCCCTGGCCGACCTCGGCTATCTGACCGCGATGCCATTGGCGATCGCGGGGGTGCTGTGTTTCCCGGCCGCCCCCTCGAAAGCGGTGTCGTTGGCGCGCACCGTCCTCGATGGGCTGTTGATCGCGGGCTCCTTCCTGATCCTCAGCTGGGCAACCGTCCTCGGGGCCGTCTATCGCGCCGGCTCGGATGGCGTGATCGGCAGCCTGATCGGGCTCGCCTACCCAATCGGTGACGTGCTTATCGGCACCATGGTCGTGATCCTCGCCGCCCGCGCCCCTAGGGTGACCCGGCTGCCGCTCTACCTGCTCGCGTGCGGACTTGTCGCCAATCTGCTGGCGGACAGCGGCTTCTTCTATCTGACCGCGACCAACCAGTACGGGGCCAGCAATGCGATCGACGCGGGCTGGGTCGCCGGCTACTTGCTGATCGCCATCGCCGCGCTTCGCGCAGCCTCGACGCCGGCGCTCCCCGCAGAGGCCGAGGGTCCGCTGGGCCGTGCCGGTCTTCTGCTGCCCTATCTGCCGGTTGTGGCGGCCGGGGTGGTCGCGGCCATCGAGGAGGTACGGCCCGCCGGGCTCGACCCGGTGGTGTTCTGGAGCCTGCTGGCGCTCATCGGCCTGGTCGTGGTGCGCCAATTCCTGACACTCAGCGACAACCTGGCGCTGAACCGGCAGCTGGCGATCAACGCGGCGGAGCTCACCAAGGGTCATGAGCATTTCCGATCACTGGTCCAGAATTCATCGGATGTCATCACGCAGATCGATCGCGAGGGGTTGATCCGTTATCAGAGCGGTTCGGTGGAGCGGATCCTCGGCTACACCGAAGCCGAGCTGGTCGGTCGGCCGTTCGGAGACCTCGTCCACGACGAGGACCGAATGCAGGTTCTGCGCAAGATCGATGAGGCGATCAACATCGAGGGCCTCCCGCTCGCACTCGAATGCCGGCTTCGGCGTAAGGACGACTCGTACTGTTCGACCGAAGTCACGATTACCAATCTGCTCGCCCTACCGGCGGTCCGCGGTCTCGTCCTGAATACCCGCGACGTCAGTGAGCGCAAGACACTCGAGGAGAAGCTCACGCACCAGGCATTCCACGACCCAGTCACGGACCTGCCCAACCGAGCCGCGTTCCGGATCCACCTGGATCACGCGCTCTACGGTGACCGTGAGGGGCGGATCGCGGTGCTCTTCCTCGACCTCGACGACTTCAAGGCGGTCAACGACACGCTGGGGCACGACATTGGCGACAAGCTGCTGGCCGCCGTCGGGGCGCGAATCGGCTCGACGCTTCGACCGGGGGACACCGTCGCTCGGCTCGGTGGCGATGAGTTCGCGGTGCTGCTCAAGAACATGGAGGATGAACAGATCGCCGCCCGGGTGGCTGAGCGGATCACCCGGCAGTTCATCGCTCCGTTTGGCATCGCTGGAAAGCAGATCGCGATCCACGCCAGCATCGGGATCGCCGGACTGGTTTCAGGCCAGGAGGCGGCGGAGGAGCTGATCCGCAACGCGGATGTCGCGATGTACATCGCCAAATCGAAAGGCAAGGCCCGCTACGTGGAGTACGACGCCTCGCTTGCCAGTGCGGCGCTTCACCTTCTGGAGCTCGAGGCCGACATGCCTCGCGCGCTCGCCGAGAAACAGTTCGTGCTTGACTACCAACCCGTCGTGATGCTCGAGTCGGGGGCGATCCACAGCGCTGAGGCGCTGCTGCGATGGAACCATCCGGAGTTCGGCCTGATCGCGGCCCCGGACTTCATCGCCGTGGCGGAACGCAGCGGCATGATCGTCGAGCTTGGCCGCTGGGCGCTCCAGCAAGCGGCACGCGACGCGCGGCGCTGGCAGGTGCGCTATCCCTCCACGCCATTGATGGGGGTCAGCGTCAACCTCTACGGCCGGCAACTGCTACGGCCCGAGCTGGTGCCGGAGGTGATGGAAGCCATCGACGCCGCCGGGCTCGACCCGCACTCCCTGATCCTCGAGCTGTCCGAGAGCGTCCTGATGGCTGACGGCCAGCCGGTTGCCCAGGTGCTTCAGGAGCTTCGCGAGCGAGGCTTTCGGCTGGCGCTCGACGACTTCGGCGCCGGCTACTCCTCGCTTGGACGGCTGCGCGACTTCTCGGTTGACATCCTGAAGCTGGACCGGTCCTTTGTCGCCGGCATCGGAAATGGCGTGACGGACGGCGCCATCCTCCGCGCCATCATCGGCATCGCGAACACGCTCGGCCTGATGACGATCGCGGATGGGGTCGAGCGGCCAGAACAGCTGGCGGCGCTCAACGCTATGGGCTGCCAGGCGGGCCAGGGCGTGTCCCTCTGGAAAACGGTTGACTTCGAGGGGATGGAGGCGCTGCTCGCGTCGTGCATCCAGTCCGGCGCCGGTCGCCAGTTGCCCCCGACCTGGCGGCAGACGGCATAAGTTCCGTTCACGCCAAAATGGTGGATGCGCTCAGAGGCTCGTGGCAGAGCGGTGCTCGCCGGGCTGGCGGCATTTCTGGTGGCCGGATGTCAGAGTGCAACGCACGACGAGCCGAGCCTGCCACCGCCCAGCATCATCAGCGGGTCTCTTCAACTATCGCCAGGTTGCGCCCCACAGGCGCAGTCGTCGCGCCGGCCAGCCGAACCCTCCGTGGCGACAGAGCCTGGCAATCCTCGCCAACTGGTTGCCAGCTGGCTCGAAAACCAGTCGCCTGATCACGTCGGCATCACGGTCGCGCGGAGCCATGACGGCGGCACCAGCTGGAGCCGATCGCCCTTGCCCGGACTGTTGACCTGTGACGGCGGTCGCTACCTCCACGCCAGCGATCCCTGGGTGTCGATCGGCGGCGACGGTGTTGTCTACGTTGCGTCGCTCGGGACGCAGGCGCCGAGCTCCACGGGGACACCGCACGACATCGTCGTGAGCGTTTCCCGCGATCACGGGAGCAGCTGGGAGGTCCCGGTGGTCCTCGAAAGTGCAACCGCGCCGCCGGCACAGCCAGACAAGGAGGCGATCCTCGCCGACCCCAGACGTCCGGGCACGGCGTATGCGGTGTGGGTCACCTACGAGGTCACGCCCGGGATCGAGCCGTCGGTCGACCGGGTGATGTTTGCGCGAACGAACGATGGCGGCCACACGTGGTCGAGTCCAACCCCGATTTACCGCGGCAATGATGAGGCCCAGGAGAATCAGCTGCTGATGACCGCGGGAGGCGTGCTGGTCGATGTTTTCGTCGAGGCATCGTCCTTACCAGGGACGCCGCATCCGCCGCCGCTGCCGGTGAAGATCCGCGTCATCCGCTCGACTGACCAGGGACAGACCTGGTCGGCACCCATCGATGCGACGCAATTCACGTACACCAATGCCGTCGACCCTGGGACCGGAAGCCAGCTTCGCTTCTTCGGTCAGGACATCACGGCCGCGGCGGCGGGCAACGCGCTCTATGTGGCCTGGTTCGAAGCTCACACCGAGTTCTCCAGCATCCTGGTGGCGCGGTCCGAAGATGCCGGACTCCACTGGCGTGCGCCGCAGGTGGTGGTGCGCGAGAAACCCGAGGCGTTTTTGCCGACCCTCGCGGTGAGCGGCGACGGCACCGTCGGGCTGCTCTGGTTCGACTTTCGCCACTTCACGCCCAAGAGCTCCACCTTGACGACCGACGCCTGGTTCAGCAGCTCCCGCGATCGCGGTCTCCACTGGAGCGAAAAACACGCCGCCGGTCCGTTTGACCTCCGATCCGCTCCGGCGGTCCGATTCGGGCCCTTTCTCGGCGACTACATGGGCCTGAGCGGGCTACCCGACGGCTTCGCCGCCGTCTTCATCCAGGCGAGGCCGCAGAGCCGCAACGGCCCGACGGATGCCTTTTTCTCCCGCATTCGCGACTAGGCGGGCTTTCGTCCGAAGAAGTTGGTGCCGATCGCGCCCATAACGAGCACGCCGTCCTGGTTGCGCATCTCACCGCGCCACTTCACGATCCCCATGTTGGGGCGGCTGTTCGACGCTCGCGTTTCCAGCACTTCGATCCGCCCGGTCAGGGTGTCACCGGGCCGGACCGGCGCGGGCCACCGCAGATCCTCCATCCCCGGCGATCCGAGGCTGGTGGTCTGCGCGATCAAACTGCGCACCAGCAATCCCATGAACAGTGCGCCCGTATGCCAGCCGCTTGCTATCAGGCCGCCGTAGATGGTGAAGCTCGCCGCATTGGGATCGAGGTGCATCGGCTGCGGGTCGTACTTGCTCGCAAACTCGATGATGTCTACCTGGTTGACCTGCACGCTGCCCAGGTCGAGAGCTTCACCGACGTGGAAGTCCTCGAAATAGCGGGTCAGTGGCGCAACGTCCGTTCGAGCTGGTCGAGATGAATCTCGAGGTGGGCGCAGAGCGGCAGCTGGGCGATCTCAGCGGCACTCATGGAGAAGCCCTCGTAGAGGACCGCCCGGCGCTGCATTGCCTCGGCGTCGGCTTCGCGAAGGTAGGCAATGGTCCGCTGATGATCCCGCTGCGCCATGGCGACGAGCTGATCCGGCGGTAGCGAGCTCAGCTGTTCACCAGCTGGGTCGCGACTCTGGACCGCTTCGAGCAGCTCGATCTGGGAAACCTTGCCCAGCCAACCCGCGAGGTGAGGACGCCATAGAACTTCGAGAGCACGGCGATGTGGGCGAGGAGCTCCTGCGCGCTCCAGCCCTCGGAATCCTCGCTCTCCCTCCGGGAGAGGGTCAGGGTGGGGGCCAGTTGACCGAGCCTCGCCGAGGCTGCCTCGAGCCGGTCGGCAAGCCGACGACGCTCGTAATCAACGGCTTCGACCAGGAAGGCGCGCATATCGCGCTCGGTAAACGCCGGGCTCTCGATACGCACGTTGATGAGTGTACGGCCCCTAGGCTTGGCCGCTAGTCGAGGCTCAGATGGATCTGCACCATCAATGCGCTCCCGGACCAGCGGGACCGAGATTCCCCGTCCACCAATGGACTCCGCCATGTGAAGAGCAGGTGCCACTTCTATTTTTGCTGTAGCTCCAGGTACCGTCAGCGCACACCGCAGATGCTCCGGCCGCCGTCGCGGCGGCATAAGGGTTGGCGGGCGGTGGGGGAGGCTGAGCAGCGACGGGAGCCTGTACTACTGCGGGAGCCTGGGCCGGTGCCGGGGCTTCAGTTGCGGTTGGCGAGGCAGTCGGCGTTGACGTCGCAAGCGTAGTCGCAGTAGTCGGTGTCGCTGGTGGCGGAACAGCCTGTACGTCGGAGCAGGCGGCAGCCGCCAGAGCGGCGCTGCAAATGACGGCCGCGAGCGCAAGACGCGCACGTGCCCCGCGTCTATGTATCGCCTCGAGCTGAGCGATCATGTCGTGCCCTCCCGGCAGCCTTCCCCAGGCTCGCCAATACGCCGCGCCTTAGAACGGGCGCAAACGTTACGTCACTCAGGGGCGGACCGGTAGTCCGGTGCCGGTGCCGACGGGGCTTGCAGAAGGC
This sequence comes from Chloroflexota bacterium, assembly GCA_034666565.1. Classification (GTDB taxonomy): domain Bacteria; phylum Chloroflexota; class Dormibacteria; order CF-121; family CF-121; genus CF-13. The sequence continues at coordinate 13,874 of JAXDLN010000097.1, read as the reverse complement.
CACAAGTGGGCCGGTGAGTCACCGATGGTTGTACCCAGAATTGCCCCTCGCCAAGCAATCGCCGGCATCAAGATTCACGCCACACCTTCATAAACGCCATATACCGTGTGGCTTAGGTAGCATCGCCGCGTCAGGTAGCCTTGTCGGCGTGGAACGACAGGCATCCACGCGCCAGAAAACAAGTCCATACGGTTCGTGGCGTTCGCCAATCACCGCCGATGCGATCGTCGCCGGCGTTATCAGCCTCGGCCAGATCCAACTGGATGGCGAGGACATCTATTGGGTCGAGCAGCGTCCGGCCGAGGCTGGCCGCAACGTCGTGGTCCGACGGCGAGCCGGTGGCACCATCGAGGATGTCACGCCGTCCGAATACAACGCGCGCACCCGGGTCCACGAGTACGGTGGCGGCGCCTACCTCGTGCGCCAGGGCACCGTGTGGTTTGCGAACTTCACCGACCAACGGCTGTATCGGCAGGAGCCCGGCCGTACGCCGGTCGCGATCACGCCGGCGACGGACATTCGGCACGCCGACATGGTGCTCGACGAGCGCCGGAACCGGCTGATTGCGGTTCGCGAAGACCATTCAACCGGCTCGACCTGGGCCGTCAACACCATCGTCAGCATCGCCAATACTCCTTCTGAGGGAGGGCAGGGTGGGGGCGTGACAACCACGCTCGTCGAAGGCAACGACTTCTACTCGACGCCGCGGCTCAGTCCAACCGGATCGCACCTGGCGTGGCTCACCTGGAATCACCCGAACATGCCCTGGGACGGAACCGAGCTGTGGGTCGCCGCCCTGACCAATGACGGCGGCTTGATTACGCCGCGCAAGGTCGCCGGCGGGGCGCGGGAATCGATCTTCCAGCCGACCTGGTCACCGGACGGCGTGCTCCATTTCATTTCCGATCGAACCAACTGGTGGAATCTCTACCGCTGGCAGGGGCAGGATGTCGAGCCCGTCGTGCAGCTGCCAGCCGAGCTCGGGACCACCTCGTGGATGTTCGGGATGAGCACCTATGCCTTCGACTCGGAGCGCCGGATCGTCTGCCAGGTGCGGTCGAACGGTCTGGCCAGGCTGGTGACGGTCGACCCGCAGAACATGCGCCTGCAAAATGTCGACACCCCCTTCACGGCGTTCGCGCCCTACATTCAGGCAGGTGCGGGCAACGCGTTCACGATCGCCGGCTCGCCGACACAAATGCCGGCCCTGGTCGCCGTCGATCTGCATAACTCCCGGGTGGACGTGATCCGACGGTCCGGCGAGGTGGCCGTCGCGTCAAGCTATCTGTCCGTCCCGGAGGCGATCGAGTTTCCGACCGAAGGTGGCGTGACTGCCCATGGCTTCTTCTACCCACCGGTGAATCCCGATTACGAAGCGCCGGCGGGCGAGCGGCCGCCGCTGATCGTCTACGTGCATGGCGGTCCGACAGGTGCCGTGTCGAATGCGCTCGACCTTGGCGATCAATTCTGGACCTCGCGCGGCTTCGGCTACCTGGTGGTCAACTACGGCGGCAGCTCGGGGTACGGCCGTGACTACCGGCAGCGGCTCAACGGGCGATGGGGCGTCGTGGACGTTGACGACAGCGTCAACGCCGCTCGCTACGTGGTTGCCCGCGGCCTGGCGGATGGCAACCGGGTGGCGATCACGGGCGGGAGTGCGGGCGGCTACACGGTCCTGCGAGCGCTGACGTCGACGGATTTCTTCAAAGCCGGAGCCAGCCATTTTGGCATCAGCGACCTGGAGGTCTTTCACGCCGACACCCACAAGTTTGAGTCGATGTACGACCAGGGTCTGATCGGCCGCTGGCCCGAGGAGCGGCACATCTATCGAGAGCGGTCGGCGATCCACTTCCTCGATCGGATCACGGCACCGGTCATCCTCTTTCAAGGTCTCGAGGACAAGATCGTGCCGCCGAACCAGGCTGAGCTGATCGTCGCGGCCCTCCGTAGTAGAGGCCTGCCGGTTGCGTACGTCGCCTTCGAAGGCGAGCAGCACGGCTTCCGAATCGCGAAGAATATCAAGCGCTCGCTCGAAGGCGAACTGTATTTCTACTCGCAGGTCTTCGGCTTCTTGCTGGCCGACCCGGTCGAACCGGTGCCGATCGACAATCTCAAACAGCCCGCTGGAACGACGTAAGCTCGGCCGAACCACGCTGGAGGTGCCGGTGATCGGGATGGGCACCTGGCAGACCTTCGATACGACGGCCGACCGCTCACCGATCGTCAACGAGGCGCTGTCGGCCGGCATCGACCTCTTCGATTCGTCGCCGATGTACGGGCGCGCGGAGGACACGCTGGCCAAGGCCCTGCATGGCCGACGAGAACAGGCGATCATCGCCACCAAGATCTGGACGAGCAGCCCGGCGGAGGGCCGGCAGCAGGCCGAGCATGCATTGCGTCTGTTCGGGCGGGTCGAGATTTACCAGGTGCACAACCTCGTCAATTGGAAAGCGCAACTGAAAATGCTGGAGGCGCTGAAAGGGGAGGGCAAGGTGGTGGCGGTCGGCGCGACCCACTACGATCCCGGCGCCTTCGACGACCTCTGCGACCTGATGCGCACCGGGCGGCTCGACATGATCCAGGTGCCCTACAATCCGCGTCGCCGCGAGGCGGAGCGTCGAGTCTTCCCACTGGCCGCCGAGCTGGGCCTGGACGTCCTCGTCCACAGCCCGCTTCGCAACGGTGTCCTCGACAACCCGCCGAGCCCGCAGGAGATCACGGCGTTGGGCGTGAAGACCTGGGCGCAGGCCATCCTCAAGTGGATCGCCAGCGACCGGCGCGTCAGCTCGGTGCTGTCGGCGACCAAGACGCCGGGCCGGCCAACCGAAAACGCGCTAGCCGGCGACCCGCCCTGGTTCGACGCCGATCAGCGCGAGCGGCTGGTGCGCCTCTTCCAGTGAGGGCTTGCCCTTCCCCTCTGGGGGAGGGTAGGGTGGGGGCATGAAACGCGAGCAGGCATACGTCTGGATCGACGGGATCGAGCGCCATCTCGAGGATCTGAAAGAGAACGCGTACGAGGGAGCGTCGGGAGCTGATCGACAAGCGCTCTACGTAACGGCATTTGAGTCGCTCACGCCGGTCGCGGTCGATGTCCTGGAACAGGTAAATGCATCGCTCCTGCACGGAACAGGCGAGGTATCGGTGCGCGGGCCCGGACCCGACGGCAATGGCGGCCAGATCGGGTCATGGCTGCTGACCTGGCCCGAGCTGTCGCAATCGAGCAGTCGGTTGACCGGGAAGGCGTTGGAGCCAGTCACCGTCAGCGCCGTCTTTCCACCGGGCTTTACGCATCCCCATCTCGTCGCCGGCGGACCCGTCAATCCGCGTGCCGAGTCGCTGAACGCCTGGCCGATGCAAGTCACGTCGGCTGAGGACGCTGAGCAGCATCGTCCCGTCCTCTGGGCCATCGCTACCGCCGAGGTGCACGACCGGATCTACCAATCGACCTGGCGCGTCATACCGCAAATGAGCTAGCCGCCGAGGTAGGCCTTCTGCACCTCGGGGTTGCGGCGTAGTGCCATACCGGTTCCGCTGAGCAAGATGCGACCGGTCTCGACGACGTAGGCCCGGTCCGCGATCTCGAGCGCCCGGAGCGCGTTCTGCTCGACCAGCAGGATGGTCACGCCCTCGTTGTGGATCCGCTGGATGACCTCAAAGACGGTATCGACCATTTGTGGTGCGAGCCCCAGTGAGGGTTCGTCGAGTAGCAACAACCGCGGGTGGGCCAGCAGTCCACGAGCGATCGCCAGGATCTGCTGCTCGCCGCCGGATAGTTGTCCGGCGGGTAGATTCTGCCGCTGGCCGAGGATCGGGAACTGCTTCATCAGGTCGTCGATTTGGCGATGGGCCGCGGCGCGGTCGCGCCGCGCCCAGGCGCCCAACTCCATGTTCTCGCGCACGGTGAGCCGGGCCAGGATCTCGCGGCCCTCGGGCACCTGTGCCAGCCCGGCCCGGACGATCTTGTCTGGCGCTGCGGTTGTGAGATCGAGGTCGCCAAATCGGGCGATCCCGGCATGCGGGCGGAGCACGCCTGAAAGCGTGTTGAGAATGGTGGACTTTCCGGCGCCGTTCGCACCGATCAGGGCGACGATCTCGGCCTGCCTCACACCGAAGGAGACACCACGAACCGCTTTGATGGCGCCGTAGGCGACTTCGAGATCCCGCACCTCGAGTAGGGGAGAAGCGGGTTCGGCCGCAGCTGCCGGCTTCGAGGTGGCGGCAACGTCCATCTCCTCCGAACCCGGGACGTGGCTGGCGCTCTCCGGCGCGTGGCTGCCGAGGTACGCCGTCACCACAGCTGGATCATTGGATACGGTTGCCGGAGGTCCATCAGCGATCTTGCGACCGAAGTTGAGCACCACGATGCGCTGGCATACGCCCATCACCAGCCGCATGTCGTGGTCGATCAATAGAACGGTCAAGCCGTCCGCGTTGAGTTTCTGGATCAACTCTCGGACTCGGTCTTTCTCGGCAGGGTTCATGCCGGCGGCCGGTTCATCGAGGATGAGGAGCTTCGGCTTCAGCGCGAGCGCGCGTGCGACCTCCACGCGGCGCTGATCGCCGTACGAAAGTGTCGAGGCACGCCGGTCGCCGTGCCGGTCCGGATTGAGGCCGACCGTCTGTAGAAGCGCGCGGGCCTCGTCGTGACGCCGATCATCCAGGCGCATCAGCGGCCGCAGCGGGAGCAGCTGCTGCAGCGTGTCATCGCGCCGTCGGGTGTGCATCCCGATCAGGACGTTCTCGATCGCGGTCAGGTTGCGATAGAGGCGCAGCGTCTGGAACGTCCGTCCGATGCCGAGGCCGGCGATCGCGTGCGGTGGGCGCCGTGCAAGCTCAGCCGTGCCGGTCGGGGAGGTCAGGCGAATGCTGCCGCCCTGCGTGCGGATGTAGCCCGTCACCACGTTGACCAGCGTCGTCTTGCCCGCGCCGTTGGGCCCGATCAACCCGAAGATAGTGCCTTCTTCGATCTCGAGGGAGACACCGTCGACGGCGTGCACGCCGCCGAAGTGGCGGCGAACGTCAGTGAGCTGCAGCAGGGCGCTCACGCGCTCTCCAACGGATCCACCAGCGCGGACGGATGATGGCGAGGCCGCCGCGGCCGACGATGCCCTGCGGCCGGAAGATGATGACGAGGATCAGGATGACGCCATTGACGACGTCGCGATAGGCGGCAAACTGGCGCACGATCTCGGGCAGCGCCGTCAGGAAAACGGCGCCTACGATCGGGCCGAAGACGTTGGTGGTCCCGCCGACGACGGCGAAGGTGAGGATCTGGATGGTGCGGGTGATGCCGTACTCCGTGGGGTCGACGAAGAAATTGATGTGGGTTTCCAGCGCGCCCGCGTAGCCGGCGAGCACGGCGCTGATGATGAACGCGATCATCTTGTAGAGGGGGACGTTGATCCCGTTGCTCGAGGCGGCGAGCTCGTCCTCGCGGATCGCGGACCACGCCTGGCCCAGCCGGGTTTTGGTGAGACGCCACACGAGGTAAGCGAGGATGGGCAGCGAGATCAGGATTGGTACGATGCCGCCCAGCGGGTCGGCCGTGGGATTGTGGAGACCCTGGCCTTCGCCGGTGATCGGCACATTGAGGATGACGCCGAGTCGCAGCGCTTCAACGAAGCCGATGGTCGCGATCGCCAGGAAGACGCCGCGCAGCCGCAGCACCGGCAGGCCGACCACGACGCTGACCAGGCCGGCGAGCAGGGCGCCGGCGAGCATGTTCACCGGGAGCGGGGTCGGCAGGTAGAGGCTCATGATGACCGTGGTGTAGGCGCCGATGGCCATGAACCCGGCATTAGCGAGCGTCAGCTGGCCGGAGTAGAAGGTGACGAAGATCGCGATGGCGAGAATGGCATTGATGCCGATCTGGGCGATCAGCAGCTCGTGCTGGTTGTAGAAGCCGACCGGATTGGTGAAGAGTTGAACGAAAAAATCCACGTTAGCCTAGCGCGGCACTTAGAGTCGCTCTCGCAGCGTGGCGCCGAAAAGCCCCTGCGGTCGTAGCACCAGCACCAGGAAGAGTGCCGCAAAGGCCACCCCCGCCTCGACGTTGCTGCCGAAGCGAACGAGGGCAAAGACCTCGATCAGCCCCAAAAGATAGCCGCCGACGACGGCGCCCGGGATGCTGCCCATGCCGCCGAGCACAATGACCGCCAGGCCTTTTAGCTCGACTTGATCACGCCCAATGTAGGGACTGATGTCGGATATGGCCAGCCCGAAGAGGATGCCGGCGAGTCCGCCGAGAGCCGAAGATAGAAAGAGGGTCGAGGCGAAGACGCGGTCGACGTTGATGCCCAGCAGGGTCGCGGCACGCCGGTTTTCGGCTACGGCGCGCAGGGCTCGGCCAACCTGTGTGTAGCGGATGACGTAACCGAGCACCAGCATCAGCACCACCGAGGTGATGAGAATGCCGAGCTTGGTGCCCTCGATCGTCAGACCAGCGATATGGTAGGTCGGGTTAGGGACCGTTCCGGCGGGAAACCGTACCGAGTTGGCTCCGTCCTGCCAGAGCCAGCTGAAGAGGGTGCCCGGCGTCGCTTGCTCGACGATGGCGACGAAGATCAACGCCAGTCCGATGGTGGAGATCAGGGCTGAAATCGGTGGCGCGTTCCGTCGGCGCAGCGGGCGAAGGGCGACGAACTCGATCAACAGGCCGAGCAGGCCGCAAACGAGGACGGCGATGACAGCGGCGGGCAGAAACGGCATACCGTGCAGCGCAACCAGCGAGTAGGTGATGACCGCGCCCAGCATGAAGACGGCGCTGTGCGCGAGGTTGAGCACGTCGAGCACGCCAAAGACGAGCGTGTAGCCGACGGCGAACAGCGCGTAGATCGACCCAATAAAGATCGCGTTGAGGACCTGTTGGGTCAACGCGTTCTAGCTAGGGTTTACCGATGCCAGCAGGTTGAACCCACCGCTCCCATTCATCAGGATCACCCACACGGTTTGCTTGACGTCGTGCGTGCTGGTGAATTGGAACGGACCGAGCGGTGTCTGGATGTTCACCGTTTCCATCGCGTCACGGAGCTTGCTGCGGTCGCCCGCGACATCGCTGAAGGTCAGGTTGGCCCGCTTGGCCGCGTCGGCCAGGATCAGGATCGCCGCATAGCCCTGGGCGGCGAATTGGTCCGGGTCGCTGCTGTATTTGGTCCGGTAGGCCTTCACGAACTCAGCGTTGGAGGGAAACGTGTTGTCCAGGTACCAGGCGCTGCCGCTCTCGGCACCCTGTCCGGCAGCCCCCGCTTGCTTTGACACGACGGCGGTGTTGAAGCCGTTGCCACCGAGGAATTGACCAGTGAAGCCCTGCTTGCGAGCCTCGATCATGATCTTGGCAGGGATACCGCCCAGGCTGGTAATGAACATCACGTCGGGCTTCTTTTGGAGCGCCTTGGTCACGAACGGGGAGAAGTCGGCGGTGAGCTTGCTGAAGGCGACTGTGTCGACGAGGTCGATGCCGTACTGGCCCACCGTGTTCTGGACAATCTTTCCGCCGTCGGATGAGAACTTGTCATCGTTGGCGACCATCAAGACGCCGGTTTTGGGATGCGCCTTGGCGGTGTAAATCTTGATGTTGGTTGGGATGGCCGTCTCCTCGCCGAGGCTATCCCGGAAGACGTACTTGCAGGGGACGGTGGATGGGGCGTTGCAGTTGGGCACGATGTTGATGCCCGTGGTGCTGACCGCGAGAATCGGGATCTTGAAGCTCTCTGCCAGCGGGTGCACGGCGACCGCCGAGTTCGAGAGGGTTGGGCCAAGGAGAGCGAGCAAGTTCCCTTGTTGAATCAGGGTCTGCGCGACCTGCGCCGACTGGGCCTTGTCCGACGCGTCATCCCTGGTGTCGAGCGAGATCTTCGCGCCGAGGACACCGCCCGAGTTGTTGATGATTTCGACGGCAAGGTCCGCGCCTTTCTTGGAACTCGGACCGTAGACGCCGCCGGCCCCGGTTAGCGAGAGGATGGCGCCGAGTTGGATGGTCTTTCCCTGGTACGAGGTGGCGGTGTTGCCCCCGGTCGACGTCGTGCCCCCGCACGCAGCCAGGGCCAGTGCCAACGCGATCGTGATCCCGCGAGCCGCGCTTCTCATCAACCTCTCACTCCTTTCTCTCCCTGAGGAATCTGCGCACAGCTTAGCCGGTTCACGACGGGTTACGCGGTGGGCCCTCCTTCGACCCGGTTCGCTGGGCCGCCTTCGCCTTCTCGAAGCAGGATCGGCAGAGCTTGAGGACCGTCAGTGGCCCGCGCTCGGCGAAGACCCGGCGCCCGCAATGGGTGCAGATGAACTCTTGCTTGGGCATCGCCGCCTAGCCCGTCGCGCCGAGTTGGCGCACCAGCCGCCGGCCGGCTGGATCCGTGAGCTGCTGGGGCCGGTTGGTGAGGTAGGCGATGAAGGTCTCGAAGTCGAGGTCGTACTCACGCCGCCCGTGGCGCAGCCGCACCCGGTCGCGGTCGACCTCGGCATCGACCGCCTCCCCCTCCTCGTGCGCGGCGTACAGGCCGAAGGCGACGCGCCAGCGCAATTGCGCCTGGCGCTCGCGCGCGGTCATCGGAACCTCGATGTCGTCGGCGTGGATGGCGTATTCGCGCGCCAGGTGCCAGATCTCCAGCCGGAGCGGATAGGGGCCGGCGCTGGTCTCGATTCGGGCGTTGAGGCCGAGGGCACCCCAGGCCCGGCGGACGCGCTCCTGGCGCGCTTCCCATTCCTGCAGGACCTCCACCGGGGGCATCGCCCGCCGCACCCGAACGCCCCGGGCGTTCCAACCCGTCAGCCCACCACTCGCCGATGGCAGACGGTCCAGGCTGTGGTCGAGGCAGGCCTGGTTGTAGACCTCGTCCGTGCTCAGATGGGCGACGACGTCCTTGACGCTCCAGCCTCGGCAGTGACTGCGCGCCGACCATCCGCGATCGTCGAGCCCGTGCAGATGCGCCCCAAGCCGCCGGATCTCGCGGTCATAGGCCGGAAACGGATTAGCGCTTTTTGGGCCGAGGACTCTTGCGCTTGCCGTGGGTGCCCTTTGGGCTGGCCGGTTGCTTGACGTCCCGCGGGCCTTCGATCGCGCCCAGGGCGGCCAGCGCGATGTTGGTTTCAGCCGACGACGTTTCGGTGGCCAGCTCGGCTCCCTCGAAGAATCGGGCTTCGAGCTCCTCGGCCACGCGTTCGATCACGTTCTCGCGCTTGGGTTTGGATGGCGATTTAGGTTTTTTTGGCGCGGCCTTCCTGGCCATCAGACCAATTCTAGGGTGACGAGGTGGGCTGCGCGCCCGGGGAAGCAGCCGGTGTTGGTGTACTGCTCGGGGCCGGGGTCGGGGTTGGTGTCAGACTCGGCAGGATCGATGGGAGCGGCGACAGCACGTCAGTCGGGGAAGGCGAGGGGCTGGGGGAAGGCGAGGGAGTCGGCGCGGCCTTGCATTCGGTACCCGGCAGGTAGAGCTCCTTTTCGGAACTGGTGCTCGAGCTCGCCGACGGCGACGCTGATGGCGAGGATGACGGTGACACGTTGGCATTGCTGGAGCACGGCGGCCCATCGATGAGCCCATCCGGACGCTTGAACGTCTCGACGTTGAAGTGCGCCTGGGTCAAACCGTTGTTGATGAAATCCTTGAGCACAGAACTTCCGACCATGGTGCCGTAGACCCCGTTCATGTCCTGGTTGCCGGGTCCGGTGTGCCCAACCCAGGCGCCGATCACCAGGTTGGGGGAGTAGGCCATCATCCAGGCGTCGCGGTAGTTGTTGGTCGTTCCCGATTTGCCGGCGAACGGCTTGTTCCACCCCAGGTTCCACTGGCTCGAGTAGTCCTTCAGGATGTAGGTGATCAGGTACGCCTCTTGGGCACTGATGACCTGCTTGCCACCGGGCGCGTTCGGCTTGTCGAGTGTGTTGCCATCCCTGTCTTTCACCTCGAGGATGGATACTGGATCGTGCCGAGTTCCACCGTTTGCGAAGACGCCGTACCCGACGGCGTGGTCCAACAGGCGGACCTCGCTGGATCCGATCGCGGTCGTGACCTCGCTCTTGAGCGGGGTGGTGATGCCCATGTCGTGCGCGAGATTGACGACGTTGTCGACGCCGGTGGCCTGCATCGTTTCGAGCGCGGGAATGTTGCGGGAAAGCAGCAGCGCCTTATGGGCCGTGATCATGCCCATGTCGCGGAAGTCGAAGTCATGGAACTGCCCGCCGGCGAAATGGCGCGACGTATCGTCGAGCATATTGCCCATGGTGAGCGTGTGCGACTTGAACGCCTGCTCGTAGGCGTACGGCTTGAAGGACGAGCCCGGCTGCCGTAGAGCGGTCACGACATTGAACTGACCCTTGATGTCGTTGTTCAGGTAATCGGCGGAGCCGACCAAGGCCAGGATCTGGCCCGTTTTGGGATCCATTGCCAGGAAGTCACCATTGTCGGCGCCCAACGGCCCCAACTTCTGCTGGCCGACGGCCACGGCTTGCTCGGCCGCCTTCTGCAATTTGAGGTCGAGCGTGGTCGTCACCGAGAAGCCGCCCTTGTTCACCGCCGACGGTCCATAGGTGCTCTCCAACTGCTCGAAGACGTAGTCGACGAAGTGCGGCGCCTGGCTGCTCCGATTTTCCTTGAAGACAAACTTCAGGGGTTCGGCCTTCGCCTGCTCGGCCTGGGCGGTGGTGATCATGTCGTTGTTTACCATGGCGTCCAGCACGACCGCCTGCCGGGCCAGCGCCCGGTCCTTGTGCAGCGCCGGGTCGAAATAGCTGGGGCCGTTCGGCAGACCGGCGAGCAGCGACGCCTCACCGAGCGTGAGGTCCTTGGCATGCTTTCCAAAGTAGACCTGGGCCGCGGCCTCGACGCCGGTCGCGTGATGACCGTAATAGATGCTGTTCAGGTACAGCTGTAAAATCTCGTCTTTCGTGTACTTCGATTCGATTGCAGTCGCGACCATCGCCTCGCGAAGCTTGCGCAGGATCGTCTTCTGCGGAGTCTGCAAGATCGCAATCTTGGCCAACTGCTCGGTGATCGTGCTGGCGCCCTGCGCGGGGCGGCGGGCGATGACGTCGATGATGCCGGCCTTGATGACGCGGCCCCAGTCGACGCCATGGTGCTGGTAGAAGTGCTTGTCTTCCACCGCGATCGTCGCGTTGACGAGGTTGGGACTGATCTCCCCCTTCAACTTGACGGGGATCACACGAACGCCCTGGGAGTTGCGTTCCTCGATCAGGGCGCCGTTGCGGTCGTTGATCTTGACGTCGCCACCGGCCAGGTCCATCCGGCTGGGATCGGGCAGGGTGGCGAAGGCATAGGCGAAGGTGCCGAGGACCAGTAGCAGGATCAGGGCCGCGACGATGCCGACCACCGTCATCCAGTGGCGCCGGATCTTGAGCCAGTCGAGCCGGTCCTGCAACCAGCCGCGCGATTGTGCCGCCGAGGCGCGCTGGCGTGGGCGCCCACCCTGCCCTCCGCCGTTGGGGGACGGACCCTTAGCCTCTCCTCCAGGCGGGGCAGGAGGCTCGGGTCCAGGTGGGCGCGGGCCGGTCGCGGGCGCGCCCTTAGGTGGAGTCGGCTCGCGGGTGTCTATCGCTTCTTCGAGACGGCCGCATGCCCACGCTCGGGCGGGGTGCTGCTCGAGCCGCTGACCAACCGGCGTGCATAGCCAGTCGCCAGCGCCGTCAGCGCGGCCTCGGCGGCGCTGACCAGCAGGCGCCGTCCGATGCTCTCCTTGGATTGGACTTCGACTTTTGCTTTGCCATCCGCCTTGCCGATGCGCCGCTGCGCGGATGCCCAGGCCTGCGCGTCGCTGCGGAAATCGTCCAACCGCCCGCGCAGGTCATTCAACTTGAGTTTGCGAACGAGCTGCTCCGCGGGCGAGCGGCGCTGCCGCTGGCGATAGCCGAACACTGCAAAGCCGGTGGCGGCGAGGATCAGCGCACCGATCGCGAACTGCAGGGCGCGGTTGGTCTGGAGTTGCGTCTTGACATCAAGGTTGCGTTTGGCGCGCAGTTGCAGCGCTTCCAGCGTTTGCCCGAGGTGGGCGCGGGTCTGCTCTACTTCCCGTTTCGCTTCAGAACTTGTTTGGCCCACTCGGCATCCTCCTTGAGCGTGGTCATGGTCTTGGGCGGCGCTCCGATCTTCAGCATGCCCTTACCCATCAGCCCGAGAATCACGGCAAGGACGAGGAACAGCACCGTCTCGATCCCGGCAGCCAGCGCGTGAGCCGGAATGACGAGCGCGATCGTGACCAGCAGCATGATAAAGAAGAGCAGTCCGCAAAACGCCGCGATCCCGAGGAACACCGCCGCCTTGAGATTGCTGGTAAGCATCTCCTTGATCTCGATCTTGGCCAGCTGAATCTCCTGCTGGACAAGGCGGACCGTATCCTCGACAGCCACCCGGGCAAGATCGATCAGGCCACGACGGCCGCTACCGTTGGTCGCGTTTGCCGAATCCGTGGCCGAGGCCCGGGGAGCAGAATCCATAACGCCCTCCTTCCTTCCTTGAGCGCCGCAGAACGATACTATGCTGCAAACATTATAGTGGGTATGTCGGCTAAACTGCCAATCATGGAGCACATTCGTCGTTCTGAAGCCTCGAACGACCCGGTGATTCCGAACCCCGGCCAGCCAGAGGTCCCCGATCCGCAGCCGCCGGAGCTTGCGCCTGGGCTGCCGCAGCCAGAGATCCAGGAACCGCCGCCGGCGCCAATCGAGGTACCAGAGCCCGGAATCGGGCGGCCTTAAGACCCCCACCCCGCGCGTGTGGGCCGGTCGAGACTTGGCCAATAATGGCGGGGTGATCCAGCCGATCCCTGGCGTCCGCGGCGCGCATGCCTATCTGCACCGCAGCGACGAGGGGCTTGTCATCATCGACCCCGGCTACACCAGCAGCTTTCGGGCGGTGCGTCGCTTTGTCCAAGAACATGCCCAGGGTCCCATCGACTGGGTGATCCTGACCCATCACCATATCGACCACGCGGGGGCGGCGTTCGCGCTCTGCCAGGCGACCGGGGCGCGGTTGGCGGTGCACCGAGACGATGTGCCGTACTTGCAAAAGGGCCGGCCTCGCAACCGTATGACGTTGTGGGGCATGGCTGAGCGATTGCCGGCACGGCTCGCGAGGTACATCATCAGCACGGCCGGTGAGGCCCGGCTCCTCGAGGATGGCGACGTTATCGCCGGGCTCACAGTGGTGCACGGCCCGGGACACACGCCGGGCAGCATATGTCTTTACTCTCGATCGGAATCCGCGCTTTTTCTCGGCGACGTGCTGAACAACGAACGCGGGATTCGCACGCCACCATGGACGGTCAATCATTCGCACCGGCGCGCCAGGCTGGCGCCGCAGCGACTCCAGGGGTTGCGTTTCGAGCAGGCCTACTTCGGCCACGGCCCCTCCATTCACGAAGGTGCGGATCAGCGGGTGCGCGCCTTCCTGACGCAACGCCGGCTGGTGCCGGCGCACGCGACCCGCCAGTCTTAGCGCAGCAAGTTGCGACCATCGACCGCGCCCAGGTCGACCCCGAGCAGCGGAGCGAGCGTCGGGGCCCAGTCGGCGAGATGCGGTCGCCGCGCCGCGAGCGCGCCGGCGATCTTGCTGACCGCAGGGTCGCCGCCGCCGACCACCGCGACCGTCCGGGCGGTGATCGGCGCGCCGTGGAACCCACCGGTGGAATACCTGGGCGCGGCGACGATGCGACCCGGTTTCAAACCCGCGACCAGGACCGAGTCATTGGATCGCACCCAGGTCTCGACCCCGTCGACGCGCAGCAGGGCGTCGCCGGCCTGTTCCGGATCGACACCCGGATTCAGGTGGATCAGCGCGGAACCGCCATCCGGGATGTAGGCGTCCCACCCTCCGTCGTGGTCGACCATGGGGTCGACCGGCGGCGATGAGTCCCGCGGCTGCATGTCG
>JAXDLN010000096.1:0-154968 GCA_034666565.1 Chloroflexota bacterium | reverse complement strand
CAAATCGTATTCAAAAACTGGAGGCGAGTGCGGGATTCGAACCCGCGGTGGAGGTTTTGCAGACCTCTGCCTTACCACTTGGCTAACTCGCCACCGGTGCAGCCAATCGGATAGTTTAGAGGGCGCTTCGCCCGCTGCCCGCTCCGCTATCAGCTTATTTGTCAACCACTTGCCGCGCCGCCGTCCGGCGAGGGGCACATAATCACGCATCGTGCCGAGATCGCGGCTCCCTCTCGCGGGGCTGATCGTCCTCTTTTCACTCCTTGCCGCATGCGCCCCCATGCCCGGCTTCATCACGCCCCCTCTCGCGAGCGCGATCAACGTGGGCGCGGTCCTATCGCTTACCGGAAGCCAAGCGGAAAGCGGCCAGATGGCGAAGGAAGGCTACCTCTTCTGCCAGGACTGGATCAACGCCAAGGGCGGCGTCACCGTGAAGGGTGCCGGCCACCGGCTGAACATCGACATCGCGGATGACCAGAGCCGCCCCTCGATCGCCGCCGCCGTCACCGAACAGCTGATCTCGCAGAACCACGACACCCTGCTGCTCGGCCCGTCGAACGATGCCACCGCCAGTCGTGCCGCGCCGGTTGCCGAGCAGCACCAGGTGCCGATGGTGACCAGCGGGGCGTCGTCCGACGCCATCTTCAACAACCACTACCACTATCTATTCAGTGTCCTGACGCCTCTGAGCCGCCAGTTCGAGGGCGTGATCGACATGGCCCTCGCGCAGAACCCCAAACCCGCCTCGATGGCGATGCTGGCCGCCAGCGATAGCCTCTCCTCCGAGCTGTTCAATGCGACGGTCGGCTACGCGCAGGCAAAAGGCCTGAACGTCGCCTACGGCGGCAGCTATACCTCGGGCGTGAACGACCTCAGCGGCGTACTCGGCGCGGCGGCCGGCGCCGGCCCCGATCTGCTCCTCGAGGCTGGCCATCCGGCGGAGAGCGTCCGGACCATCCAGCAGGCCGAGCAGATGAAGATCCAGCCCAAGTTGCTGGCCTTCAGCGATGGGCCGGGCACGCCGCAATTCACACAAGACCTGCAGAGGGCGGCGAACTACAGCGTGGGCACGACGCAGTGGGCGCCGGGCACACGAAACCGGACGAGCTATTTCATCGACAGCTTCCACTACTCGCTCGCCTTCGCCGATCAATTCGGGCACATGCCCAACCAATACGCGGCCGCCGCGACCGCCGCCTGCCTTTCGCTCGAGGTGGCGATCGAGCAGGCGAACTCGGCGCAGCCGCGGTGGGTCCGCGACGCGCTCGCGATCATGGACCTCAATACCTTCTTTGGCGAGATCAAGTTCGACGATCGGGGCGCCAACGCCGCCAAACCGTTCTACGTCCAGCAAATCCAGGCAGGCCGTGCCGTCTTGATCTGGCCGCCCGACGTCGCCACCGCGCGCCCACGGTACCCCGACCCGGGATGGGCCAAGCGCTAAGTCTCAGCGATCGATCGCGTACCAGACGACATCGAGGCCCCGCCACTGCGCGATTCCCCGGTAGGTGAGCCCAAGTCGTTCCATGACCGCTCGAGACCTGGCGTTGGCGGGTACTGTGATCGAGATGAGCCGAGCATCGTCGAGTAACAGGTCCCGCCAGCAATCCATCGCCGCCCGTCCCCCCTCGGTCGCCAGGCCCTGGCCCCAGTAGTCGCGGTGGAGCGTCCAGCCGACCTCGATCGGTGACGTCGCGAGCGGCCAATCGTGGTGACGCAAGAGGCCAATTCGGCCGATGAGCCGCTCGGTTCCGAGATCGACCGCCGCCCACTGGCAGACACCATCCTCACGCCACCGGCGCATGAACTGCTCGATCTGCCTGGCGGTCCCGTCCCGGTCGAGCGCGGCCATGTGGGCGAGGTACTCGGGCTGCGCGTAGATGTCGGCGAGGGCTTCGAGATCGTCCGCCCGCCACTGCCGGAGGAGCAGGCGCGCCGTACGTAACTCCGCCGGAATCGCGCGATTGACGGTCTAGGACTCGGCGAGCAAGCGCGCCAACTGAGCCATGACCCGCACACCCGATCCGGTTGGGCCCCTGGGGACCGTCTTCAACTCCGACGCATCCTGCCAGGCGCTCCCGGCGATGTCGAGGTGGACCCAGGGTCGCCCTTCGACGAACTCGCGCAGGAAGAGAGCCGCGGTCGTCGCACCGGCCCAGGGAACCGTCGAGTTCTTGATGTCGGCGATTTCACTGTCGATCAACCCGTCGTAGTCGGCCCAGGTGGGGAGTTCCCACACGCGCTCGCCGGCCAGGTCGGCAGCGCGCCGCACCAGGTTCATCAGCGTTGGGTCGTTGCCGAAGGCGCCGATGGCGAGCGGGCCCAGGGTGCGCATGATCGACCCGGTCAGGGTGGCGATGTCGACGATGTGGGTTGCCCCCTCTTTGACGGCGTACGTAATCCCGTCCGAGAGGATCAGGCGCCCTTCGGCATCGGTGTTGATAATCTCGATCGTCTTTCCACCTGACCCGGTCACCACATCACCCGGCTTGATGGCATGCCCGGACGGCATGTTCTCGGTGGTGGGCACCACGCCGATCACATTGATCTTCGGTTCGAGCTCGGCGATCGCCAGCATGGCCCCGACCACGGCAGCGCCGCCGCCCATGTCGGACTTCATCATCTCCATGTTCTGCGCCGGCTTGATGGAGATGCCGCCGCTGTCGAAGGTGATGCCCTTGCCCACGAGCGCCAGCATTGGGCCGCCCTTGCGGCCACCGTTATAGCGGAGCACGATCATCTTCGCCGGCTCGTCGGAGCCACGCGCCACGGCGAGCAGCGCGCCCATCTTGAGCCGGCGCATGTCGTCGACCTCGAGAACTTTCAGGTCAAGGCCCGTTCCTTTGACGGCCTCCTTCACTTTCTCCACAAAGACGGTCGGCGTGAAGGCGTTCGCCGGCGCATTGACCCATTCCCGGATGCGATTGGTTGCGTCGGCCAGAACGACGGCATCTTTCACGGCGGCGGACGCCGCCTTGTCTCCGTCGAGACCAACGATGCTGAGTGCACTGATCTGCGTCACCGCATGCTCGTGACGCGTCTTTAGCGATCCAACATCGAAGTTGCTGAGACCGATCCCTTCGGTGACGGCCCGCGCCACATCGGCGGTGCTTGCCCTCGCAGCCACATCTTTGGGGAGGACAACGGTAATCCGGCGGTGACCGCGCTTCCGCAGCACGCGGCCGGCCGCCTGCAACGCGTTGCGCAGCCGAACCATGTCGAGGTCTTCGGCCTTGCCGACGCCGACCAGGACCGTCCATTTACTGGGAAGCGTGTTGAGGTTATGGACCGGGACCAGTTCCATGAACTTGCCCCGGAACTCGCGGTCCGCCAGCAACTGGGTGATGGCGCCTTTCAGCTTCTTGTCGAGCGCGACCGCTTCCGGTGGCAGCTTCGCCTGCCCCTGAAACATCGGCAGAATAAGTGCGTCCGCGCCCGCCTTCTCAGGGGCAATGGTCAGCAGCCGTGCCTGCATGCGTCCTCCTCCCCCCCTCGCAAAACCACCGTATTCTACGTGCCGGACCCAGGGAGGCCGGGGCCTCGCTTGCGGGCCTGCCGTTCCTGGAACCGGCGCTCCATCTCCTTGATGTCGGCTTCCGTGTAGCGATTCCGGCCGAGCTCGTCCTGGCGGCTGGCGGTCACGATGCCAAGCCGGATCCAGGTCGCAATCGTCGCCGGGGAGACGCCGAGCTTGTCCGCGGCCTCCGTGATCGAGTAGAGTCGCTCCTCGGCCATCGTCTGAATCGCTATCGAGCCGCAGCCGTCTGCCGCAGGCCGGCCAGCGTCTGACCCGCCAGCTCGATCGCCTCCGGATCCTCCATATGCGGCATGTTGAAGATCAGCCCGTCGAGCCCGGCGTCGAGGAATTTCTGCGCCTCCTCCGCCACTCGGTCAGGGCTCCCAGCGATGAAACTGGTCCGCACTCGATCCTTGTCGATTCCCGGCCGGTTCAGCACCTGCTCGTAGAGCCGCTGCGCTTCCGCGTCGCTCTTGCGGATGATCAGGCTACCGAGCCGCGTCTTGATGATTGTGTTCGGATCGCGGCCAGCCGCCTCGCAGTGCCGGTTCAGGACGTCCAGCTTGTGGCGGACCATGGTCACGTCGCCAAAGATGTTCGACATGTCCGCGTACTGCGCAACCAATTTGAGCGTGCGTTGCTCGCCACCGCCGCCGATCATGATCGGCGGGCCGTTCGGCTGGATGGGCTTTGGAAAGTTGAGCGCGCCATGGATCTGGTAGTAGCGTCCCTCGAAGGTCGGCGCTTCCTCACGAAACATGGCCCGGCAGATCTGCAGCGCCTCCTCGAGGCGGCTGATGCGTTCACCGACGGGCGGAAACTCGTAGCCGTAACCCCGATGTTCGTCCTCGTTCCACGCCGCGCCGAGCCCGAGGATCGCGCGGCCCGACGAGACAATATCGAGCGTGGTCACCTCTTTGGCCAGGAAGGCCGGGTTGCGGTAAGTGACGCCGGTCACCAGCGTGCCCAGCCGGAGTTTCTTGGTACGCGCGGCGATTCCGGCCAGGGTGGCGTAGCCCTCGAGCATCGCGTCGGTCCGCGGGCCAATGTTGGGCAGTTGATAGAAGTGGTCCATGACCCAGACCGAATCGAAGCCGGCCGTTTCTGCGGTGGTGGCGAGCGTCACGACGTGTTCGAACAGCTTGTCGTTCGTTACGCCCGCAAAGGTGTAGTTCGGAATCTGAAAACCGAGCAACTTCATCGTTTAATCCTACGGGCCAGATACCATGGCTGTGCATGGAAGATCTCCGGCCGCCGGTGCGCTGCCCGCAGTGCAACGGGGAGCCCAACTGGCAGGAAGTGCGGCAACCTTTTGTCGATGAGGATCCGCCGGGCCGGCTGGGCGTGCATCCGCTGATCGGCTGGCGCTGCAATATCTACCCGTACTTTCTTCCCGTTTCGCAGTGGGAGAGCTGAAAGAGCGCTTCCCGGCGCGCTAGTCAGGCGTCGACCACCAGGCCCTGGAGGGGACCAAGCAGGAGGCGCGAGCGTCGGGATATCCCGGGCAACATGGTCAGCCGGTGCGTCATTTGTTGTCCTTGCTTTCGGCGCTCCGCCTGCTCCTGGGCGATCGGCTTCCACACCCGGTCGATCACGTCGGTCGGATCACCGGCCAGCTCGCTCACCGGCCGCTGCAGATGCTCCGACCATAAACGCAGGCGGGTTTGCCGAGCCAGACGCGCGTCGTGGGTGACCAGGTTCATCTCCGTGTCATTGAAGAGCGAGTGCTCGTTCAGGTTGGCCGACCCGACGGTCATCCAGGCGTCGTCGACGATCCCCACTTTGGCGTGGATGTAAACGGGCCAGTCCTTCTCGCCACCGATCGCGTAGAGCGTGCACGCCAGCAAGCGGCCCCCGTCGCCGTCGGCCTGGACCAGCGTGCCGAGCTGGCCTCGGGTATCGTCGCTCCCGCTGTCCGGTTTGGCGGGAAGGACCAGCACCACTCGCAAGTTCGCCGTCGGGGGGTTGGCGAGCTTCTCCCGAAGGACCGCGAGGATCTCTGGCGACCAGAGGAATTGGTTCTCCAGGTAGATAAACCGCTGGGCGGCGCGGAGCGCGCGCAGGTAGGACTCGAGGATGCGGAAGTCCCCCCGGGGGAGCCGCGGGTAGGTGCCGTCCGGCACCGTGCGCACCACCTGCACCTCGATGTCCCCCGCCGATGATGGCGTCGCAACCGGCGGAAGCGCCTCACCGGTGATCGCCTGCCAGCGCATTGCAAAGTTCTCCGCGACATCGCGCACGGCGGGCCCGGCGATCCGAGCCGCGACATCGTGCCAGCCGACGGCGCCGCGCGACCTGTGGTCCTGGGTGTCCCATCGGTCGGCGTGAAAACGGGTCAGGTCGATGCCACCGACGAAGGCGATCCGATCATCGATCACGATCGTTTTCTCGTGGTGGCAGTGCATCGGCCGCTCCCTGGCGTCGAGGCCGCACAGGATGCGGTTGCCTGCGGTCAGCTCGTCGCGGACCTTGCGCACATCGCCCCGCCAGGGTTGCATCACCGGCACCGGCACGCCCGCCCAGATCAATACCCGGACGGGGATGCGCGTGGCGACCTCAGCGAGCAATTCTTTCAACACGATCGATCGCTCGCCGCGGGTCATGGCAAAGGTCGGGGTGATGTGCCAGCCGGTGACGTGGACATGCGACTGGGCATTGGCGATGCCATGAGCCATAGCCTGGAGGGCCTCCGCCCCGTCAACCAGGACCGTCAGCGCGTTTCCGGGTCTCGGCGCAGGCTCTCCTTCGGCCCATCCGCCCGGTGGGGGATCGACGGCCGTGGCCCAACCCACCCGCGCCAGCCGTCGCCGGTGATGTGAGGTGGCGAGCCGCTCGACAAGCTGGCCGAGGGCGTCATCGGCCACGTCCCGCGGGCTTTTTCTCGTCACGTCCGCCTCAGGGTAGCTGCTACGCTTCGCCGGATGTCACACCAGATCATCCAGATCATCACCGCGGGCGGGCTCATCGCCATCTTCCTGACGATGACCGCGGAAAGCGCGGGGATTCCGATCTCGAGCGAAATCGTGGTGCCGCTCGGCGGCGCGCTGGCCTCGCAGGGCAAGCTTTCCTTCATCGGGGTCGTCATCGCGGCGAGCGCGGGCAACCTGCTCGGCTCGCTGATCGCCTACCTCCTGGTTCGCCGTTATGGCGAGGTGCTGATCCTCGGTCCGGGCCGGCGCGTCGGCCTCACCGCCGGTCACCTGCGGCTCGCGAACCGGTTCTTCGAGCGCTGGGGTCTGTTTGCGGTCTTTCTCGGCCGCCTGCTCCCGGTGATCCGCACGTACATCTCGTTTCCGGCGGGCCTCTCGCGCATCACGGTCGTGCCCTTCACGCTGGCGACTATCGCGGGGGCCATTCCGTGGAACCTGGCGCTGGCATTTGCCGGCTACAAGCTGGGCCAGCAGTACGAGAAGGTGGCAAGCGCCCTCGGTCCGTTCACGATCCCGCTGGCCATCCTCGTGCTGCTCGCCATCGTGGTGGCCTACTACTACGGCCGGCGCATCGGAGAGACCGAGGCCGGTTAACGAACGGCGGCGACGATCTCCGGGTCGAGGCCCGGATATTTCTTGAACTCCGCGGCCCGTTCCTGCTTGAGGCGTTGCACCCACTGTTGGTACTCATCGGACCGCCCGGTCCGCTGGTACAACCGGCGCGGTTGGAGGACCTCGATGTCGTCGACCCCAGGCACGCCTTCCGCCACCTCGTAGCCGAAGTCGGGGTCCCTGGTCCAGGCGATGGTGCCTTCGGCGATCGCCTTGACGATCGCGCTCGAGTACTCGATCGTGACTTTCTTACTGCCGGCGGACCCGTCACCACCGCCAACGCTGCCGGTGTTCATCAGATAGACCTCGAACGGGCGTGAGCGGTGCAACTCGAGGAAGCGATTGCCCTGCTGTTCGTGCCGGAGCGGGAAAAACGGATTGGTCCCGGGGACCCGCAGCGCCTTCCCCATCTCGTCCTTGCCACCGGCCGAGGTTCCCTGGGTCTCCCCCAGCATGAAATAGGCCGCCGCATGCGCCGAGTCGAGCCTGGCGACCCCGGGAATGATGCTGTCGTTGCGGTTGAGAATCAGCAGCACGTCGGCCGGCCCGATGTTGCGCGCATCTTCGACCCAGCCCAGGGCCGACAGCTCGAATGTGGCGCGGCCATTCTGCGTGTAGCTGGTGTCGAAAAAGTCCACCGGGCCGCCGTCCTCTTTCTGCGAGACGTTCTCCAGGTAGGCGTCCCGCTTGGTCACCGCGCCATAAATCGTCGGCTCGTGTTTGGGATCCAGACCGAAGGTCTTGGCAAAGCAGCCGTTCTCGGTGCCGTAGATCCTTCCCTGCGGCATCAGGGCGACGAAGTCGTCCTGGACCGGCTTGGAGTTGTTTTGCCGGGTGAACGTCGTGGTCGTCTTGCCGGTGCCGCTGAGTCCGACGATCAGCAAGACGCGCTGCTGGCTGCCGACGGGGACAACTTTGCAACCGGCATGCAGGGCCAGGCCGCCGGCGTCGTAGACCTTCTTGTTCCACATCCGCAGGCCGCCCTTCTTCGACTCGCCGAAATAGTCCGAGTTGATCACCCGGGTGATGCCCGCCTCCAGATCGACGAAAATCGCGCGGTCGCTGGGGTAGCCCGGCGCCGTCAGGTTGGGGGTGTCGATGATGGTGATCTCAGGCTGCATCCGCCGGCCATTGATCGGGTAATAGAGGTGGCGCTGCATGCCGGCGACATTGGCATTGCGCGCCTCGATGATGAGCCGGGCCGGCGTCAGGAACTTCGCCTCGTTCCCGATGTACCCGTCCACGACCACCATCTCCTGGTCACGGATGTAGTCGTCCTGGATCTTGGCCCATTTGCGCCCCTCTTCAGGCAAGACGGTTTGCGCCGTGTGCTCCTGTGGACGGTCGGTGACGATGTAGGTGCTCTTGGTACTGCGCGAATCGACCCGCGTATGGACGTTGTAGTTGTCGTAAATGGTGCGCTGCGCGTTTGGCATCTTGGCGGTTAGCGCTCGCAACTCTTCGCCGGTCGGTTGGTCGATCAGGCGCTTGGAGGCCGGGATATACCCGCTGCGGATCTCGATGGTCACTGACTCAAGGATACCGGGAAGGGCTGCGGCGACTAAAGGCCCATGACACCGACCAGTTCTTTGACCGAGTCGGCAGATCGTTGCAGGGCGGCACGCTCGTCGTCGAGCAGCTCGAGCTCGATGATCTCCTCAGCGCCGTCCGCACCGAGCTTGACGGGCACGCCGACGAAGAGACCGCGGATGCCATATTCGCCCTCGAGCCGGACTGCGCAGGGCAGGATTTGCTTGCGGTCGAACATGATCGCGTCGACCATTTCCGCGACCGCGGCCGAGGGCGCGTAGTAGGCACTGCCGCTCTTGAGGAGGTTGACGATCTCGGCGCCGCCATCACGGGTGCGCTTGACGATGGCATCGATGCGGTCCGGCTTGATCAGCTTGCTGATCGGGATGCCGGCCACGGTACACATGCGGGCCAGGGGGACCATGGTGTCCCCATGCCCTCCCAACACGTAGGCCTGGACGTCGCGCACCGAGGCGTTGAGCTCCTGGGCGATGAAGGTGCGGAACCGCGCCGTATCGAGCACTCCCGCCATGCCCACGACGCGCTGCCGAGGAAACTTGCTCACGTCATGCGCCAGCTGCGCCATCGCATCCAGCGGATTGCTGACCACGATCAAGATCGCGTCGGGTGACCGGCGCACCAGCTCCTGCGTGACACCCCGAACGATGTTCATATTGGTCTTGACGAGATCGTCGCGGGACATGCCCGGCTTGCGCGGCACGCCCGAGGTGATTACGCAGATCTTCGAGCCGGCGGTCTCCTCGTAGCCGTTGGTGCCCGTGATGCTGGAGTCGTAGCCAACGATCGGTCCGGCTTCCCGCATGTCGAGCGCCTTACCCTGCGGCAGGCCTTCCACGATGTCGACCAACACGATGTCCGCGTAGCCGCGCTCGGCGAGGCGCTGTGCCAGGGTGGCGCCGACGTTGCCGGCGCCGACAACCGTGATGTTCGAGCGACCCATCCGCACGCTACCGTAGCAAATCCACCTCGGGCGTCGTTACACTCGGTCGGGGATGGAGGCGACCGAGCGGCGATTTCTGCGGACGATGCACGAGTCGGCGGAGCGCACGCATCTCCCGTGGTCCGGCATGCTGGTGCTCAGCGCCTTCTGGTTCGCGATCGCCTACGTGATGCAACCGCTGGGCGGCACCATCATCCCGCTGCTTGTCGACCGCTTCACCGACCCGATGACGATCCACCTCGGACCGTTCGCCATCGCGGCGGACGTCAACACCTACGTCGCCGTGCTCGATACGGTCGGCGCCGCCTTCGCCATTGTCTGGCAACCGGCGATCGGGGCGATCAGCGACAACAGCCGCTTCGCGCTCGGGCGCCGTCGCCCGTTCATCGCGCTCGGCGTCATCGGCGACATCATCTTCCTCACGCTGATCGCGTTTGTCACCTCGTTCTGGGGATTGCTTCTCGCCTACGTCTTCTTCCAGATCGCGTCGAATACGGCCCAGGGTCCCTACCAGGGGATGCTGCCCGACCAGGTGCCGCAAAACCAGCGCGGCGAGGCGTCGGGCTACTACGGCCTGATGAACATGGTGGGGACCATCGTCGGTTTCCTGGTGGTTGGTGCGCTACTGATTCCTACCCACCATGTCCGGCTCGCCATCCTGACCCTGCCGGTGGTGATCGCCGTCGCCGGCGCGCTTGTGATCTTCGGCGTGCCCGATCGCCGGCGCACGTCCCCCTCGGGTCAGCGCCTCCATCGGTCGGTGCTCTTGAGCGTCGCCATCGATACCAGGCGATATCGCGACTTCGCCTGGTTGATGGTCTCCCGGCTCTTCTTCCTGATGGCACCGGTGGCGATCGGGACCTACGCCTTCAACTTCATCCGCTTCACCTTCAACTACTCAGAAGGAAAGGCGTCGCTCTACAGCAGCGCCCTGCAAGCGACCATCCTCGTACTCGCGGCGGTACTCTGCATGACCGCCGGCTTCCTCGCCGAGCGCTACGGCAAGAAGCGGTTGATCATGGCCGCCTGCCTGATCGGCGCGGTCGGGTCGACACTGCTGATCTTCGCGCCCAGCCTGCCATGGATCCTCGGCTTCGGGCTGATCGTGGGCATCTCGCTGGGCACCTTCCTGTCTGTCGACTGGGCGTTCATGACGGACCTGATCCCCAAGGCAGAGGCCGGTCGCTACATGGGCGTGTCGAACATCGCGACCGCCAGCGCAGGGTTGATTGCCCGGCCGCTCCTGGGGCCGATCATCGACGCGTTCAACAACAACCGCACGAGTGCGGTCGGCTATCGCGTGATGTTCGGGATCGTCACCGGCTTCTTCTTGATCGCGTTGCTCACCCTCCAGCCGGTGCGCGAGATCAAGGTCGAGTAGCCCCTCCGGACTGAGGGACCACACATCCGGGCGTCTGTCCCGCCGAGGCACCGCACGCCAGGTGTGGCAGCAACCAGAGACCGGCAAACACCAGCAAGGTCACGATGGCCGTGACCACGAGGCTGATCCAAAGCCTCCGCCGGCTCGGGGCCTTTTTGCCGCCCAGGTACGCCGGGCCTCCCATCTCAGTCGAGCGCGGGAAGACTGATCGCGACTTCCGTCCCCTTGCCTTCGGTGCTGGTCACCTCGATCTCGCCCTTATGCGCGTCGACGATCCACTTGGCGATCGCCAGGCCAAGGCCACTGCCACCGTTCTCACGGGTGCGCGCCTTGTCCGCCCGGTAGAAGCGTTCGAAGACATGTGGGAGATCGCTCGTCGGGATCCCCTCGCCGGTGTCGGTCACGGTCACGTGCGCACGGCCGTTCTGGCGGATCACCCCTACCGACACCTCCCCGCCCGACGGCGTATGCGTCAGGGCGTTGTCGATCAGGATCAGTAGGAGCTGACGGACGCGGGCCAGGTCGGCGTCGACGCGCACCCCGCCGTTCAGGTCCGGGCGCAGCTGCACGCCCCGTTCGTCGGCCAGCGGCGTGGCCTGTGTGATCAGGCCTCTGACCACCTCGTTGAGCTCGACCGGCCTGGAATCGAGGCGAAGCTGCCTTGCATCGGCCAGCGCGAGGGTCGTCAAATCGCCGACGATTCGGTTGAGCTGTTCCACCTCCAGGACGATGCTCTGCGCATAGGTACGCGTCTGTCCATTCGATCGCCGGAGCCAGGCATCGACGTTCGTCCGGATCAAGGTGAGCGGCGTGCGCAGCTCATGCGAGGCATCGGCGACGAACTCGCGTTGCCGCTGGAAAGCACGGCTGATCGGGCGGAGCGAGCGGGTCGCCATGAGCAGCGAGGCCAGGGCGCCGAGCATGATGCCGATCACCGACGCCAGCACCAGTTGCCGCACCAGACCCGAGAGCGCATCGCCCACCCACGAGATCGGCTGCGCCACCTGCAGCACCCCGACCACCTTCTTCGACTTCGGGTTGACGATGGCGCTGGTGTGCACCATGTAGAGTTCCGCGGCGTTCGAGACGCGCGTGTCCTCAGATTGACCCGCCTTCGCCCCATCGAACGGCCCCTTCAGGCTCGGGTTGTTGAACAGCTTCTTGAGCGCTGGCTGGGGCTGGCTGACTTCCTGGCCTTGGTTATTCATGACGCGCATGAAGGTGTCGGCGACACTCGGATCGAGCAGTCCCTGCGCGTTGACCGAGACCGAGTCGGTGATGACGAGCTGCTTGGCGGCCTGGCTGACCGCGTGCTTCAGGTCGTTATCGGCTTTCGTCTGCAGGGACTGCGACACGGTGACGTAGACGATCAGGTCGAAGAACCCCAGGATCAGGACGAGCAGCACGAAGTACTGCGCGGCGAGGCGCACCAGCGCGCCCCGGAACATCATCCCGACAGCCGGTAGCCGACCCCATACACCGTCTGGATGAGCTTCGGGGAGCGGCCCTCGTCGATCTTGTCGCGCAGGTAGGAGATGTAAACCGCAACGCGATTGGTGGTGCCCTCGAAGTTGTAATCCCAGACGCGCTCCGCGATCTGCGCCTGGGTCAGCACCTGGTTGGGGTGACGCATCAGAAACTCCAGGAGAGCGAACTCCCGCGCGGTCAGCTCGATCGGGGTGTCGCCACGGCGGACCTGGTGGGTTTTCAAGTCGAGGACGAGATCCGCGACCTGCAAGCGGTTGGCATGGCCATTCTTTTGTTCGCGGCGCATCAGGGCACGCAGACGGGCCAGCAGCTCCTCGAAGGCGAAGGGCTTCGGCAGGTAGTCGTCGGCCCCGGCGTCGAGCCCCGCAACCCGGTCGTGGATCTGGCTGCGCGCCGTGAGCATGATGACCGGTGTCTGGATCCGGTTCTGGCGGAGCCAGCGGCAGACCTCCATGCCGTCCTTCTTGGGGATCATAAGGTCGAGAATGATCGCGTCATAGCGTGCCGTCTCGGCAAGCTCCTGGGCTCGCTCGCCGTCCGACGCAATGTCGACGGCATAGCGTTCATCCTCCAGGAGCTGCTTGAGCAGCGTCGAGAGCTTGCGCTCGTCCTCGACGAGGAGGAGGTTCATGGACTTTCCACCTCCAGTCTAGCGGTTCGGCCAGCCACCTTTGGCAGCGGCCAAAAGGCCGAGCTTAGAACGCGACGGCGGCGGCGCCCGACCCGCGCTGGGCGGCGAACTCAGGCCCGGTCAGCAGGTGGTTGCCTGAGATGCGCGAGCCGCTGTCCAGGAACTTCCCCAGGCTGGCGCGCGCGCGGCGCACGTTCCAGCCGAGGATGTCGCAGTACTCGACGAAGGTCTGGCCGGCGAAGAAGCGCTGGGCTTCAGGCTGGTAGGCCTCGACGCTGAGATCGGCGACCGCCTGCCAGATGACGCGCGTCAAAAGCGATTGGACCGCTTCCAGTGGGATATCCGGTTCCGTTGTGCCCTTTCTCATTCCCTTCCTCCGCAGCGAATGCCCCGCACGGCCGGTTTGCCGTGCCATTTGAATGATAGTTTCGCTAATTTAACAAGTGTTACCGATAATGTCAATCACGTCGCCTGGGACCGGCGGTGGGGTGGACGAGCAGCCCGGCGGCGCGCAACTGGGGACCGAGAGGCGTCAGCCCACGGGCTGCGGCCGGCGGGACCAATGCGACGTGAGGGATCCGCTCGAGGTGCCCGGCGATCGGCCAGAGGTCGTCCTCGCTCGTCATCCAGTGCAACCGGTCGAAGCGAGCCAGGTTCACCGGGCGGCCGTAGCCGCGTAAGGTGCGCTCCCCCGCGAGGTTGAAGTACTGCTCGAAGTAGGACATCGCCAGCTCACGCAACGTCCGATAGACGGGCTCTCGATAGCGCAGCCCGGTGAATTTGCTGGTCGCGATCGCGCCCCAGAGACCCCGCCGCCGAACCACGGCGATCACGTGATCTTCGTCGCGGACCGCGGTCAAATCCATGATCAGGGGTGGGTCCCCCTGGACACGCAGCGCCGCGGCCGCCAGCACCGCGCCTTCGATGCAATTCGCCGTCCGGTCCGCAAGCACCCGCCGCGGCGAGCGGAAGGTCTCCCGGTCCGACTCGGTGTTGTACGGAATCTCGTCCAGGAACCGTTGGATCTTTGCCGGCGTGTCCAGGCGCCGGCGAAAGACCGCCAGTTCCGAGGCCGTCAGCTCAGCGAACGCGCGGGCCATGGGCGGCTGTGGCAAAATCTGTAGTTCGACGCGGCTGTGGTGAAATCGGTAAACACGCCAGGTTCAGGGCCTGGTGAGCGCAAGCTCTTGAAGGTTCAAGTCCTTTCAGCCGCACCACTCTCTAATATCAGCGCCCCACTTCGTAGTACCAGTCGCTGATGTAGGCATAACGTTCCTCGGGCTCGACCGCCGAGTCGATGTGGACGCCATGGAAGCGGCGGCTGATTGCCATCACGTAGCGCGGGCTATAGAGAAAGACGGCAGGAATTTCCTTGGCGAAGTCCTCCTGGAACGTCATATAGGCCTTCGCCCGCGCCGTGAGGTCGAGCGTGTTGCGGCCAGCCTCGAGGTCGCTGTCGATGAAGACATTCTTCTTCATCCCGGAGAAGTTGAATCCGCCTGTATGCGACTGTGACGAATGCCAGAAGGTGTAGACATCGGGATCCGGCCCATTGTCGAAGGCGGTCAGCGTCATGTCGAAGGTCCTCGGATTGAGGTAGTCGTGGATCAGCGAGGCGGTCGTGACCGGCCGTACTTCGGCCACGATGCCGACCTGGGCCAGCTGGTCTGCCACCTTGGCGGCGACGCGCTCATAGGGCGGCACGTCACTCGAGACCGTGAGCCCGAAGCTAAGGCTCACCGTGCCCTTGGTGCGGATGCCGTTGACGAGCGCCCAGCCGGCGTCGTCGAGCAATTTGGCGGCCGCCGTGGGGTCGTAGGACGGTTGCTGGGCGGCGCTGTCGTACGCCCAGCTGATCGAGCGAGGAATCGGCCCGTCATCCGGCACCGCCTGGCCCCCCAGCACGTCGCGAATGATGGCGGACCGATCGATGGCCTTCGCGATCGCCTGGCGAACCGCGACGTCCTGGAAGTAGGGCTCGTCGCTCTTCAGGTTGAAGAGCAGCTCGGCATATTGATAGGTCGAGGCGCTGAGCACGCTGACCTGCTTGTTGGCTTGCTCCTGGGCGGCGCCGGAGGGTGTTAGATTGGCGAGGCCGTCGATCTGCCCGCGGTCGAGGGCGTCGAGCGCGGCCGCCTGCGACGCGAAGCTGCGGATCGTCATGGTGTCGAGCCACGGTCGCCGCCAGGCGAACGGATTGCGTTCCAGCTGGATCCGATCCCCCAGGTTGGCCACCAGCCGGAAGGGACCGGTGCCGACCGGGTTGAGGTTGGGCGAGGCTGAGGCGATCTCCGCCATCGCCTTTCCCGCGAGTAGGTGCCCGGGCAGGATGTCGAGGAGCTCCAGGTTGGCGAGGAAGCCGGCGTTGTGGCCGGGCAGGGCGAAGCGCACATGGTTCGAGTCCACAGCGGTCGCGATGATGTCCTTCCAGCTCTGGTTGAGCACCGTCCCTGGAAACTGCGGGTCCTGGACGGTGCGGACCGTGAAGACGACGTCATCGGCGGTCACCACGGTCCCGTCCGACCAGCGCGCGTTGGGACGAATGGTGAAGGCGTAGGTCCGCCCGTCTGGGCTCACCTCCCAGCGCGACGCGAGCCGCCCCTGAATGCTGCCGCTGGGCAGCACCCGCACCAGGGGCTCGAAGAGGAGCGCGTCGAGGTCGTTGGAGCCCGCCGTCGCCGCCCCGAAGAGCGGGTTGAGCGAGCCGAGCTGGCCGACCACGCCCTCCACAAAGGTGCCGCCGCTGCGCGGCGCTTCGGGCGCCAGGATGACGCCACGAAACACCAGGACGAGAACGGTCAGGAGTGCGAGGAGCGGCACGCCCACCGCGGTGGCGAGCAGCCCGCGCCGGATCAAACTCTGATGTAGACGACGGAAACCACCACGAACAGGACGACCAGTCCGATCGTGGCATAGAAAAGGTTCTTTTCCAGCCCGCGCTTGGTGCGGTAACCGCCGCCCGAATCTCCGCCGCCCCCGATGGTGCCGCCGAGCCCGCTCGCCTTGGGCGTCTGCAGCAGCACACCGAGCATGACCAGCAGCGCGAGCGAGAGTTCGACGATACCGAGAAAGGCTTTCATGTGATTTAGGGCCGCTGAATTATACCGCCTATTCGCCGCCCCACAGGTCGACCCGCCTGTAACTTATCGCGTTGACATATACACAAATTCGTAGTAGTATGCGCGGGTGTACGGCCCGGTCCACCGCCTCCGGTTGCCCCTCCTCCTCCTGGCGCTGCTGGCCGCCTCCTGTGCCCCGGGCCGTACCCCCTCCACGGTCGCCCTGGCCCTCCCGGCCATTCCCGCGGCACCGATCCGCAGCGGAGCCGACCGGCTCGTGCCGCTGCCCGACGGGCCGAGCGCCTTTTCAGCCATTACCGGCGAGCTGCGTCGCGCGAGACAGTCGATCGACCTCGAGCTCTACGAGTTTCAGCGGTCCGACCTGGCGGCGCTCCTGCTCGACGCCCGCGATCGAGGCGTGACGGTCACCGCCATCAAGGACCCCTCGGAGCGCAGCAGCCGGCCCATCTGGGCCGAGCTCGAGCAGGGCGGTGTCCGGGTTGTGGCGTTTCCATTGGAGCGGTTGACCATCGACCACGTGAAGCTGCTGATCGTCGACGGCGTCGAGGCGATCGTCGGCGGCATCAATTGGGGCACGCATTCGCGTGTCAACCACGACTTCGACGTGCTGGCGGTCGGGCCGGTTGTCGACAACCTCGAACGGGTCTTTCGCCAGGACCTCGCCCTCGCGGGCGAGGCGGCGTCGCTACCCCCGGCGGCGGCGGACCGGCAGGTCCAGGTGCTGGTCACGCACCCGGGCGAAGGGATCCGGGCCGCGGCGCTGGCCGAGATCGGCGCCGCCCGCCAGTCGATCGATATCGAGATGTTCGTGCTCAGCGATCGGCTCGTGCTCGACGCGCTGGCGTCCGCGGCTCGCCGCGGTGTCCGAGTTCGCGCCATCCTGGACCCGACCCAGCCGCAGAACGCAGCCGCCATGTCGGAGCTCGAGGCGGCGGGCGCCACGGTGCGGATGTATGTTCAAGCGGGCGACGAACTGCTGCACGCCAAGGTTGGGATCTTCGACCGGCAGATCGTGCTCTTTGGCAGCTGCAACTGGTCGCGTTCGGGATTTACGCGCAACCACGAGCTCGACCTGTTGGTACGCGAGGCGACGCTGGCTCGCGTCTTTCTCAGCCAGCTCGAGCAGGACTGGGTGCTGTCAGCGCCGTGAGGTCGTCGCCCGTCATCTCGGCGGGTGGGGTCAGCCCGACCACGCGTAATAACGTCGGGGCGACGTCACCCAGCTTGCCGCCGTCCCGAAGCGCCTTCACGCCGTCATCGCCGGCCAGGATGAACGGCACCGGGCTCGTCGTGTGGGCCGTCAGCGGCGCGCCGCTTGCGTCGACCTTCCGTTCAGCATTGCCGTGATCGGCCGTGATCGCCAGGATGCCGGCTGGAAGCACCGCGTCGGCGATCCGGCCGAGCATGGCATCGACAAGCTCGACCGCTTTGACCGTTGCCGGGAAGACGCCGGTGTGCCCGACCATGTCGGGATTTGCGAAGTTCACGACGATGAAGCGGTACCGGCCACTCCCGATATGGTCGAGCAGCTCATCGGTGACCGCGCGGGCGCTCATCTCGGGGTGCGTGTCGTATGTCGGGACACGCGGAGAAGGGACGAGCAGCCGATCCTCGCCGGGGAACGGCGCCTCGCGCCCGCCGTTGAGGAAATAGGTGACGTGCGCATACTTTTCCGTTTCGGCGGTGTGGAACTGCTGCCAGCCGGCATTGGCCACGACCTCGGCCAGCACGCCCGGCAGCGGCTCGTCGGGAAACGCGACCTCGGCCGGGAGTCCTTTCTCGTACTCGGTAAAGGTGACGAAATGCGCGAGCCTGGGCCGATGCCGGCGCTCGAAATGGTCCCAGGTTTCGTCCACGATGGCGTGGCTCAATTGACGGGCGCGGTCCGGACGGAAGTTGAAGCAGATGACGCTGTCGCCGTCGCCGATCGGGGGCGGGGGTGACTGACCAGGCGGCACGATGCGGGTCGGAACCAGGAATTCGTCGGTGATGCCGGCCTCATAGCTCTGTTTGATGAAGGCGAGCGGGTCGGGCGCGGTCGGTCCGTTCGCCTCCACCACGGTTCGATAGGCGCGTTCGGTCCGGTCCCAGCGCTTGTCGCGGTCCATCGCGTAGTAGCGCCCACTGACCGACGCAATCCGGCCGGTGCCGATCGTCGCGATGCGCTCGACGAGCTCGGCCATGTAGCCGGCGGCGCTGGTGGGCGGCTCGTCGCGACCGTCGGTGAAGGCATGGAGAAAGACATGAGCCACCGCCAGCGAGTCCGCCATCTCGAGCAGCGCATACAGATGTTGGGTCGAGCTGTGGACACCCCCTGGGGAGACCAGCCCCATCAGGTGCAACGAATGGCCTGAAGCCGCGGACGTCATCGCCTCACGGAGCACCGGGTTCTTGGAGAAACTTCCGTCCTCGATGGCGAGGTTGATCCGCGTGAGGTCCTGATAGACGATGCGGCCGGCCCCGATGTTGAGGTGGCCGACCTCAGAGTTGCCCTGCTGGCCCTCAGGGAGGCCGACCGGCAGACCGGCGGCGGCCAGCGTCGTATGCGGCCACCGCTGCCACAGCGCATCCCAGTTCGGCGTCTTCGCCGCCGCGATGGCGTTCCCCGTGCGATCGGTCCGGTATCCCCAGCCGTCGATGATCACCAGCACGAGGGGGCGCGCCGGCGCGCCGTTCACGCTCGCGCCGACTGGACGACCTCGGCCGTGGCTCGGACGATTGCGGTGAAGTCGGCGGCCTTCAGGCTGGCGCCGCCGACCAATGCCCCGTCGATCTCCGGCTGTTCCATCAGGCTCCGCGCGTTGGCCGCGTTGACGCTGCCGCCGTAAAGAATTCGAATCTCGGAGGCAAGTGGGCCGAACGTCCCCGCCAGCAGGCCACGGATCAGGCCCATGGTCTCGTTGGCGTATTCGGGTGTGGCGGCGCGTCCGGTCCCGATTGCCCAAACGGGCTCGTACGCGATCGTCAGGTCGATGGCGCGCTTGACGTCGATGCCGTAGAGGGCGGCGCTGAGCTGGCGCGTGATGACCTCCTCCGTTCGGCCGAGATCGTGCTCCTCGAGGGTCTCGCCGAGGGCAAGGATGACGTTCAGGTGGTGCCGGAACGCCGCCTGCAGCTTGCGGTTGAGCTGCTCGTCCGTCTCATTGAAGAGCTGGCGCCGCTCGGAGTGGCCGATCAGCAGGTAGTGGCACCACCCGGCCAGCATCTTGGGTGAAATCTCGCCGGTAAACGGCCCCTGGTCTTCCCAGGAAGCGTTCTGCGCACCCACCTCGACCGGGCAACCGCGGAGTGTGTTCGCAATCTCCCAGAGCATCACCGCGGGGGGCAGGATCACGAGGTCGACGAGCGTCGCGAACGGCTCGAGATCGTGCCGCAGGTGCAGCGCGTACTCGAGCCCCTCGGGCACCGTGAAGTGCATCTTCCAGTTGCCGGCGATCAGCGGCCTACGCATAGTTCTTGTCACGCAGCACCGCGATCCCGGGGAGGATCTTGCCTTCGAGGAACTCCAGGGTCGCCCCGCCACCGGTCGAGACGAAGGACATCCGGTCGGCGAGGTGCTGTTTTTGCAGGGCGGCGACCAGGTCACCGCCGCCGATGATCGTTTCCGCATCGCTGCCCGCGAGCCCCTCGGCCAGCGCATCGGTTCCCCGGTCGAATGGCGGGACCTCGTATACGCCGAGCGGTCCGTTCCAGACGACGGCATGCGCCCCGTCGCAGGTTTGCAGGAAGCGCTCGACGGTCATCGGGCCCACGTCGAGGACCTTCATGTCCGCGGGAACGGCGTCGATGGCAACCGTTTCGACCCTCTCCCCTGGCTTGGCTTCGGCCGCGATCACCGCGTCGAGCGGCAGCACCAGCGTACCGCTGCCCGGTCCGGGCGAAGCCAGCAGCGAGCGGGCGACGTCGAGCTGGTCGTCCTCGACCAGCGAGCGGCCCATCTCCAGCCCTTTGGCTTTGAAGAAGGTGCAGGCCATGGCGCCGCCGACGCACAGGCGATCCACGCGCTGCAGGAGGCTGCGCAGCACGCCGATCTTGGTCGAGATCTTGGAGCCGCCGATGATGGCGACCAACGGATGGGGCGGGTCGACCATGATCCGGCCGAGCGTCTTGATCTCGCGCTCCATCAGCAAGCCCGCGACCGCCGGCAAGTATTCCGCGATTCCGGCGGTGGACGCGTGGGCGCGGTGGGCGGCGCCGAAGGCGTCGTTCACGTAGAGGTCGCCCAGCGCCGCGAGCTGCTTGGCGAAGGCCGGGTCGTTTTTCGTCTCCCCCGGGTGGAAGCGGACGTTCTCCAACATCACGATGTCGCCGTCCTGCATGGCCCTCACGGCCGCCTCGACCGCGGGGCCGACGCAGTCATCGAGATGGCGTACCGGGCGCTCCATCAGATGGCTCAAGCGCTCGGCCAGCGGCCAGGTTCGGGAGGCCTCATCGACCTGGCCGTCGGGACGGCCGAGGTGCGTCATCAAGATCACGCGGGCGCTCCGGTCGACCAGGTCCGTGATGGTCGGGATCGCGGCGCGGATCCGGCTGTCATCGACGATGCGGCCCGCCTCCATCGGAACGTTGAAGTCGACCCGAACGAGCACGCGCTTGCCGGCGACGTCGACGTCACGAATGGTGGCTTTGTGCAGCGCGCCGCCGATCGTTGCGTCCGTGGTCAGTTCAGCCGGTCGCCCATGAACACGGTGAGGTCGACGACCCGGCACGAATAGCCCCATTCGTTGTCGTACCACGCAAAGACCTTGCCATGACGGTCACCGATGACCATGGTGAGAGGGGCGTCGACGATGGATGAGTTGGAGTTGCCCTTGAAGTCGCTGGACACGAGCTCCTCGTCGGTGACGGCCAGGATGCCTTTCAGATCGCTCGCGGCCGCCTCGCGTAACACCTCATTGATCGTCTCGGCGGACACGGGGTCGCGGGTCATCACCGCGAGGTCGACCAGCGAGACGTTTGGCGTTGGGACGCGAAGCGAAATACCGTGAAACTTTCCCTTCAGCTCCGGCATGACGAGCGCCATCGCCTTGGCGGCGCCGGTGGTGGTCGGAATCACCGAGAGGGCCGCGGCCCGGGCCCGACGCAGGTCGCTGTGCGGGGCGTCGAGCAGGCGCTGGTCGCTCGTATACGAGTGGACGGTTGTCATCAGCCCCGCCTCGATGCCGAAGCTGTCGTGAAGCACCTTGGCGACCGGGGCCAGGCAGTTGGTCGTACACGAGGCGTTACTGACGACGTGGTGCTGCCGTGGATCGTACTTTTCGCCGTTGACGCCGAGCACGATCGTGATGTCCTCGTTCTTGGCCGGCGCCGAGATGATCACTTTCTTTGCGCCACCCTTGTCCATGTGGACCTTCGCCTTGGTGGCGTCGGTGAAGAGGCCGGTCGATTCGATGACGATGTCGATCCCGAGGTCGCGCCACGGCAGGTTGCCGGGGTCCCGCTCGGCAAAGACTTTGACCCGTGAGCCGTCAACCTTTAGATGATCCCCGTCGGCGGCGACGTCGCCCTCGAAGTTGCCGAGGATGGAGTCGTACTTGAGGAGGTGGGCCAGGGTCTTCGTATCGGTGATGTCGTTGACGGCGACGATCTCGAGGTCGGCCCGACCGCGGGCAGCACGGTAAACGTTGCGCCCGATGCGGCCAAACCCGTTGATGCCAACCTTTACCGGCATGACGTCCTCCTCCTTGTCAATCTATTAGACCATTTCGATTCGCCTGCACCACCAGTCGCCGCAGCCGATTCGCGACCGCAGACTTGCTGACCTGCGCCAGCTCGGCGAGTTCTTTCAGTCCGGCCCGAGGATGTGCGAGGCGGAGCTCGGCGATCTCGCGGAGCGCGGGGGCGAGCGTCTGCAGTCGAGGATCGCGTGCCTTCAGACGGCGAACCGCTTCGCGCTGCTGCAGCGCCGCGCGCAATCGCTTGTCGAGGTTCGCGGTCTCACCGTTGGCCCGCCGGTTCGCCTGGCTGCGCATGTCGCGCAGGATCCGGTCGTTCTCGAAGCGCATCACGGCGCGGTTCGCTCCCATCAGCCCGAGCAGGCGGGAAATCGGCTCGGCGCCTTTCAGATAAAAGACGGTCCGACCTCGGCGCGTCGTTCGCTTGAGGGGGATGCCGGTGCGCGCCGCGGCGGCGGTTACCAGCGTTGCCCCGTTTTCGGGCAGCGCGAGTTCGAGGTGATAGGCGTCGGCCGGGTTGCCCATCAGCCCGCGAGCCAGAAAGGCACCGCGCAGGATGGCCCGAGCGCAGCAGGTCTGATCGGAACCGCGTCCGGATGGCAGGGTCAGGCGCAACCGGTAACTGGGCCGCTTCTCGGTCGCACCCTTGCGCACGGTCTCCACCCGACCGCCGGCAACTTTGGCCAGGTGGACGACCTTCCGCGCCACCGCGTTGCGGGGGATACGGAGCGTGACCGGCCTGCCGTCCGGGCTTCCGACCAGCGCCTCGGCCATCGCGGCGAGCTCGGCTTGCTGGCAGCATGGGCGCGCCGGCTGGACGTTGGCCAGCTCCGCCTTGACCTCATCGGTGAACGACGCCCGGACCGCCATGACCTCAGATTACCGTTGGGAAATCCCGCAACCCTGACCTCGTAAACTGGGGCGGTGCTGATCAAGATTCCGATCGACCCGGTACTGGTGACGATCGGGGGCCTCAAGGTGCACTGGTACGGGATCATGATCGCGATCGGACTCTACGCCGGCATCCAGGTCGCGCTCCGCGAAGCTGATCGGCGGGGGATCAACCGGGACCAGTTGATGAACCTTGCACTGCTGGCCGCCGTGCTGGGTATTGTCGGCGGGCGCCTCTACTACGTCGTGCAGAACAACCCCACTTTTTACTGGCACCACCCGACCGAGATCATCGCCGTCTGGCAGGGCGGCATGGCCTTCTTCGGGGCGATGGCGGGAGGCGCGATCGCGGTGGCCATCTCATCCTGGCGCTGGCACCTGCCGTTCTGGAGCCTGCTGGACATCGGGGCGATCGGGATGACGATCGGCCAGGCGATCGGCCGGATCGGCAACATCATCAACGGCGACATCGTGGGCTACAAGACGAACGGCTGGGGGTTCGAATACACCAACCCAAATACCTTTGGGCCGCTCAACGTCCCGGTCCAACCGGCCAGCCTGTACGAGCTCCTGATCAGCCTGGCGCTGTTCGTCTTGCTCTGGAACCTGCGCACCCGGGTCCACCCCGAGGGCATGCTGGCGATGATCTACATCGTCCTCTACTCGGTGAGCCAGTTCTTCATCTTCTTTCTACGGGACAACATCGTCATCCTGGGCGGCCTCAAGCAGGCGCAGGTGACGTCGCTCGTGGTGATCGCACTTACGCTCCCCGTGATTGCCTATTTGCTGCGAAGCGAACGCCTGGCGGGCCATCCGCAGGTGCAGCCGGCGGAAGCCAGACCGGCGGCGGAGGAAGTCCCGGGCTAAGCCGCGCGCTTGCGCCGTTCGCCGCGCTTCAGCAGGAGTTCCAGGAAGCGCTCGGGCTGGAATTCCGCCTTCTCAACGATCGACTCGACTTTGCCCTCCAGCCGCTGCCGGTCCTCGGGCGTCAGGGACTTTGCCGTATGGACCAGGATCGGCACCCGGCTCATGTCCTTGTCGCGGCGGAGGGCGGCGATCACTTCGAAGCCATCGACCCCCGGCATCACCAGGTCGAGGATGACCAGGTCAGGCTTGTTGCGCAGCGCCTGCTCGATCCCGGCCCGAGCGTTATCGACCGAGCTGACTCGGACGTTGTAAGGCTTCAGGATCGCTTTGACCAGGCTGACCGCCTGGGCGTCGTCGTCGATGACCAGCAGGTTGGCGGGCATCTTCTTGGCCACCTTGCCGTCCGCCATCAGATCGAAGCGCACCATCAGTTGAACGAGCTGCTGGCGATCGATCGGTTTGACCAGCACCTCGCAATCGGCGACGGACACAGACGGCGCGTCGGGCGCCACCAGCAGCACGAGCGGGATGTCGCGGGTTCGCGGATCCTTC
Organism: Chloroflexota bacterium; assembly: GCA_034666565.1. Lineage (GTDB taxonomy): Bacteria > Chloroflexota > Dormibacteria > CF-121 > CF-121 > CF-13. Next base: position 130,853 of record JAXDLN010000096.1, on the reverse strand, counting down.
CGCAGCTCGCGGACGAGAGCGGGCGCCCCGCTGGGCGGCAGCTGACCGTCGATCAGGATGGCGAGCGGCTGGAGGTGCGAAGCCTTCTCGAGCGCGCGCGGACCGTTGTCGACGTAGATAACCTCGTAGCCGGCGCGCTTGAGGAACGGTTCGATCCGCTGACGTGACCCGGCGTCGTGATCCGCCACCAGGATATCGGGCGGTCGCCGGTCGCGGTCGACCACCGGAGCGGCGTCCGCGGGGAGGTGGCCGCCGGTCAAGGCACGGACCGCCTCGGTGAGCTTCACCGCACTGTCATGCAAGTACTTGAGGTACTCGCGCCGCTCCTCGACGGTGAGCGGGTGCGCACGCTCGTCGAGCAGGACGCTCGAGAAGCCGACCAGCGTATTGAGCCGCGAGTTGATGACATGGCTCTGCTCGGCATTGGGCGCTCCCAATGCGGACGATGCCGGCGCCTGCGGCAGGCCGACCACGCGCCGCTCTCGCTCCTGGCTCTCCTGGAGGAGCTTGCGCACCTGTTCCATTTCTTCGTTTTGGGCGTGGATCTCGGCCGCCAGCGCGGTCCGGCGGGTCACCCAGTCGGTCGCCAGCTTGTTCGACTGCTCGGTCAGCTCGGTGTGGCGCTCGACGAGCGCCTGGTACTCAGCCCCCTGCGCGGTCCGCTCGCCGTCGACCTCGGCGAGGCGCTCCTTCCCGCGGGTCAGCTCGGCAAGCATCTGCTCACGGTCCAGGCCCCACTGGATCTGGTCGGCCTGGAGGGCATCTCGGTCTTTGGTCACGACCGCGAGCTGCTCGCGTAACCGGGCCACATCCGCGGTCGCGGCAGCGAGCTCGGCCTGGCGCGTCGTGGCCGCCTGCTCAGCCGCTGCCAGCCGGTCCCGCACGCCGCCCAACTCTCGCTCGGCAGCTCCGACCGCCTGGCGCGCCTGGTCACGATCGGCGGTGACCTGGTCGCGCTCCTGTTCGACACGATGGACCGTCTTGCGAACGTCCGCCAGGGTCGCGTTCAGCGATTCGACCTGGGCCCGCAGCTTCTCCGCTTCGGCGTTGATCGCCTGGCGCTCGCCGGCCCAGCGGCGGGCCGCCTCTTCGTGGCTGGCCAGCTCGACCGAGAGAGTCTCGGCGAGCGATTCGACGCGGGCGAGGAACTGCCGCCCGTGGTCGACGGTTTCGCCGAGCGCGCTAGACAGGTTCGGCGAGTCCGGCACGCCCCTATAACGGCGGTCGGCGGCATGGCTGGCGCCTCCCCCGTTTTTGGCTGGCGGCCGGCGGTTTGGCTAGCTGGAGATGACTTCGGAGCGGCTCAGCGTGCCCTGGCCGGACCCCTGGCCGGGCGGCTCCGGCGCCTGAGTCCGCTGGGGCAGTTCGGGCGGCGCGTCATGGGCCAGGATCTCGTTGCAGAGGGCCACGCATAGGTTGCAGATGTAGACGTCGCTGGGGCCCGCGACCAGTCGGACCTCACCCTGCGCCTTTCCGCAAAACGAGCAACGGCGGACCGCCCGATCCACGGCCCGAATTATGCCAGAGCTTCCACGGCGGCGGCCATCAGAGCATCTCCTTGATGGCGACGGCCACTGGCCGCGTGATCCCTTTGACCGCCATGAGCTCCTCGACGGTGGCGTTGCGGATGTTCTCGATGCTCCCCAACTGGCGTAGCAGCGCCCGGCGCCGGACCGGGCCCAGGCCGGTAATGCCGTCGAGCACCGAGACAAAGGCATCCTTCTTGCGCACCACCCGGTGAAACGTGATGGCGAACCGGTGCGCCTCGTCGCGAACCCGCTGCACCAGGAAGAGCGCCTCGGAGTCGATCGGCAAACGGATGGGCTCGCTCTGGCCGGGCCGGAACAGCTCCTCCTGCTCCTTGGCCAGGCCGAAGGTCGACACCGCGCCAAGCCCCACGGCTTCCATCACCTCGCGGGCAGCCGACAGCTGGCCCTTGCCGCCGTCGATCAGGACGATGTCGGGCAGGCGGCTGAAGCTCGGCTCCTCCGGGATTCCTTCTTCGGACCGGGCGTGCCGGCTGAAGCGGCGGCGGAGCACCTCCTGCAGCATGGCGAAGTCGTTCGCGCCCTGGACCGTCTTGATCCGGAAATGCCGGTAGTGGGCCGGTTTGGGGCGGCCGTCCTCGAAGACGACCATCGAGCCCACCGAGTACTTACCCTGGATGTTCGAAATGTCATAGCACTCGATCCGAATGGGGAGCGTTGGGAGCGCCAGCCGGGTCTGCAGGTCGTTGAGCAGCGAGGCCGTTCGGTCGGCATCGTAGTCCAGCTTGATGCGAAGCTGCCGCATCGTCTCCTGCGCATTGGCGGCGGCCTGCGCCAGCAGCTCCCGCTGCTTACCACGCTGCGGAACCCGGACGGCGACGTTGCTTCCGCGGCGCTCGGTCAGCCACTGCTCGATCAGCTCCCGGTCTGGAAGCACGGCCGGAACGAAGACCTCCTTCGGGATGTGGGTGGCGTTGACGTAATACTGGCTGACAAACGCATTGAGGATGTCGGCATCGGTCTGCTCCTTGTCGAGGCCGACGAGATCGAAGTTCTCGGAGCCGGATAGCCTTCCCTCGCGCACGCTGAATACCCGGACCGATCCCTGGCCGTCCGCGCGCGCCAGGCCAAAGAGATCCTGGTCGTAGCGGCCCATCGCCAGCACTTTCTGGCGCTCCGCCATCCGCTCCATGGCGTCGAGCCGGTCGCGGTATCGGGCCGCGGCCTCGTATTCCAGCTTGTCGGCCGCGGCCTGCATCTGCTCCTTGAGCCGCTTCGCAACGTGATCCGAGCGGCCGTCGAGGAAACTCGCCACCTGGTTGAGCTGCTCGTGGTAGTCCTCGCGACTGATGAAGCCCGCGCAGGGTGCCGAGCAGAGATTCAAATGAAAGTAAAAACAGGGGCGCCCCAGCGCGAACTCCGAGTCTTTGCAGCTCCGATAGGGGATGACACGCCGGACCGTTTTGAGCGTCGTCCGCAACGCGATCGCGTGCGTGTACGGGCCCCAGTACCGGGCGCCGTCGTTGGCGGGCCGGCGGACCAGGGTGATGCGCGGGAAATCCTCGGTCAAGGGCAATTTGATGTAGAGGTAGTTTTTGTCATCGCGGAGCCGGATATTGAACCGGGGACGATGGCGCTTGATCATCGTCTGCTCGAGGACGAGCGCTTCTTTCTCCGTCGCCGTGGTGATCACTTCGAATTCGTAGACGCGAGCGACCATGGCGGCGATGTGCTCGGGCAGAACGCTGGAGGCCTGGAAATAGTTGGGCACCCGGTTGCGCAGGCTGAGCGCCTTGCCGGCGTAAATCACGCGGCCCTGGGCGTCACGCATCAGGTAGACGCCCGGCGTCTCCGGCAGCGCCTTCAGTCGTTCTCGAAGATATTCGGGCCGCTCCGTGATCGGAGCCGCCTTCTGGGTCGCGGTCGCCACGTCCTTAGGCTATCGCGAGCTCCGGGTCGAGGACACGCTTGAGGTACTGGCCGGTGTAGGACCGCCGGTTACGGACGATCTCCTCCGGAGTGCCCACGGCGACCACCTCGCCACCCTTGTCCCCGCCTTCCGGCCCGAGGTCGATGATGTGGTCGGCGGTTTTGAGCACGTCGAGGTTGTGCTCGATGACGACCACGGTATTGCCGGCATCGACGAGGCGATGGAGAACGTTGAGCAGCCGCTCGATGTCCGCGAAGTGCAGCCCGGTGGTCGGCTCGTCGAGGATATAGAAGGTCTTACCGGTGTCACGGCGGCTGAGCTCTTCCGTGAGCTTCACGCGCTGCGCCTCGCCGCCCGATAGCTGCGTCGCCGGCTGTCCCAGCCTGATATAGCCGAGGCCCACCTCGCACAGGGTCTGCAGCTTGCGCTTGATCTTCGGGATGCGATCGAAGAACGCGGTCGCCTCCTCGACGCTCATGTCGAGCACGTCGGCGATCGTCTTGCCGCGGTAGGTGACCTCGAGCGCCTCCTGGTTGTAGCGCTTGCCCTTGCAGACTTCGCAGGGCACGTAGACGTCCGGCAGGAAGTGCATCTCGATCTTGATGATGCCGTCGCCCTCGCAGTTCTCGCAGCGGCCGCCCTTCACGTTGAAGCTGAACCGGCCCGGCTTGTAGCCGCGCACCCGCGCCTCCGGCATCTCGGAGAAGAGTTCGCGGATATACGTGAACACACCCGTGTAGGTCGCCGGGTTCGACCGCGGCGTCCGGCCGATCGGCGACTGGTCGACGTTGATCACCTTGTCGATGAAGCCGAGCCCGGAAACCTCGCGGGCGGCGCCCGGGCGGTCTTTCGCACGGTAGAAGTGCTGCGCTAGCCGGCGATACAGAATGTCGCTCACCAGCGTGCTCTTGCCCGAGCCGCTGACGCCGGAAACGCAGATCAGTTTGCCCAGAGGGAAGTACACATCGATGTTCTTCAAGTTGTTCTCGGTCGCGCCGCGGACCACGAGCATCTGCCCGTTCCCCTTGCGGCGCCGCGTCGGCAATGGGATCGATCGCTCGCCGCGCAGGAACGCGCCCGTGATCGACTCGGGTGATTTCAGGATGTCGTCGAAGGTGCCCGTAGCCACGATCCTCCCCCCATGCTCGCCGGCGCCCGGCCCGATGTCGACGATGAAGTCCGCCGTCCGCATCGTCTCTTCGTCATGCTCGATGACGACGACCGTGTTGCCGATGTCTCGCAGCGTCAGCAGCGTGCTGATCAGTTTTCGATTGTCGCGCTGGTGCAGCCCGATCGACGGCTCATCGAGAATGTACAAGACCCCCATCAGCTTGGAGCCGATCTGCGTGGCGAGCCGGATCCGCTGCGCCTCCCCCCCGGAGAGCGAGTCGGCCGCGCGCGCCAGGCTCAGGTAATCGAGGCCGACGTCGACCAGGAACTGAAGCCGTTCGCGGATCTCCTTGAGGATCGCGCGGGCGATCAGGAGTTCACGCTCCGAGAGCTGAAGCTTGGCAAACCAGTTCTGGGCGGCGGTGATCGAGAGGTCGCAGACGTCGATGATCGAGCGATCCGCCACCGTGACCGCCAGGAATTCCGGCTTGAGCCGCTTGCCTTTGCAGACGGGGCAGGGCCGCGGCGTCATCAGCCGCTCGATCTCCGCGCGGATGAACTCGGACTCGGTCTCGCGGTGACGCCGCTCGAGGTTGGGAATGATGCCCTCGTAGGAGGTCTCGTACCAGCGCCGCTGCCCCTCGCTCGTCTGATACTTCACCCGCAACGGATCGCCGTCGTTGCCGTAGAGGATGATCTGCCGCTCTTTGACGGTGAGCTTTCCGAACGGCTTGTCCATGGGGATCTTGTAGCGTCGCGCGACCGCCTCGACCAGGTCGTTGTAGAAATACGATGAGCGGCCCAGGCTGCGGATCGCGCCTTCGCTCAGTGGCCGGTTCTTGTCCGGGATGACGAGGTCGGGGTCGATCTCGAGCTTGCTGCCGAGCCCGGTGCACGCCGGGCAGGCGCCGTGTGGGTTGTTGAACGAAAAGTTGCGTGGCGCGGGCTCTTCCATCGAGAAGCCGTCATAGGGACAGGCGAAATTCTGGCTGAAGAGCAGCTCCTGCCCCTTGCCATCCGTCGGCACCACCAGCACCAGGCCTGACGCCATCTTGGCCGCCGTCTCGACCGACTCGCGCAACCGGCTGATGCCCTGTTTGTCGATCACGAGCCGGTCGACCACGATCTCGACGTTGTGCTTCTTGTTCTTGTCGAGCGTGATCCGTTCGGTCAGCTCATAGAGGTTGCCGTCGACCCGAGCCCGGACGAAGCCGGACTTGCGCGCCTCGGACAGGACGTCGTGATGCTCGCCTTTCCGATCCCGGACGACCGGCGCTAGGATCATCACCCGGCTCCCCTCTGGGAGTTCCATGACCTTGTCGGCGATCTGTTCGGTCGTCTGCCGGGTGATCTCGTGGCCGCTGATCGGGCAGTGCGGGTGGCCGATGCGGGCCCACATCAGTCGCATGTAGTCATAGATCTCGGTGACCGTGCCGACCGTCGACCGCGGATTATGGCTGGTCCCCTTCTGGTCGATCGAGATGGCGGGTGACAGCCCGTCGATCTGGTCGACATCCGGCTTGTCCATCTGGCCGAGGAACTGGCGGGCATACGACGAGAGCGACTCGACATAACGGCGCTGGCCTTCGGCATAGATGGTGTCGAACGCGAGGGATGACTTTCCCGATCCCGACAGCCCGGTGAAGACGACGAGCTTATCCCTGGGGATCGTCAGGTCAATATCCTTCAAGTTGTGCTCGCGTGCGCCCCGAATGACGATCTCGGTGTGCTGCCCTGGCTTCTGCTCCCTCCCCTTCTGGGGGAGGCTCGGGGTGGGGGCTTTACCCACGGACCTTCGCCCTCATCCGACTGGTCTTCGGTTTGTGCCACTGGCCCGACTCCGCGGCGGCCGCCGGCGGTAGGGAGTCTCGATAGTCCATGGCGTCGCGACGCAGCGCCACCAGCCGGTCCCGAAGCTCGGCGGCGCGCTCGAACTGCAGGTCGCGGGCTGCCTTCTTCATTTGACGCTCGAGATCTTTGATCAGGCGCTCGATCTCGTCCGGGGGCAAGCCGGATGCCAGGGTGGCGATCGTGTCTTCGATCGCCTTCGATTGCTGCCGCTCGAGGTTGTAGACGGCCTTGATGATGGTGGCCGGCGTGATGCCGTGCTCCTCGTTGTAGGCAATCTGGATATTGCGGCGCCGTTCCGTCTCGTCCATGGCTCGTTGCATCGAGCCGCTAACGCCATCCGCGTACAGGATGACGTGCCCTTCGACGTTGCGAGCCGCCCGCCCGATCGTCTGGATCAAGGAGCGCGCATCGCGCATGTAGCTCTCCTTATCGGCGTCAAGGATCGCAATCAACGCGACCTCCGGTAGGTCGAGGCCTTCCCGCAGCAGGTTGATGCCGACCAGCACGTCGTAGACGCCCAGCCGCAGATCGCGCAGGATCTCGACCCGCTCGAGGGTGTCGACATCGGAGTGCAGGTAGTTCACCTTGATGCCCATCTCACGCAGGTAGTCCGTCATGTCTTCCGCCATCTTTTTCGTCAGTACGGTGATCAGCGTGCGCTGCTTCTTATCGACGCGCTTGTGGATCTCCCCGAGCAGGTCGTCGATCTGGCCGGTGGTCGGGCGTACCTCGACCGTCGGATCGACCAGACCGGTAGGCCGGATCACGACCTCGACCGTTTGCTGGGAGCGCTCCAGCTCGTATGGACCGGGCGTGGCGGTGACATAGACCACCTGTTGTACCTTTCGTTCCCATTCGGCAAACGTCAGTGGCCGGTTGTCGAGCGCCGACGGCAGCCGAAAGCCGTAATCGACCAGGGGGATCTTGCGGGACCGGTCGCCGCCGTACATGCCGCCGATCTGCGGGACCCCGACGTGGGACTCGTCGACCACGATCAGGGTGTCCTTGGGGAGAAAGTCCATCAGGGTGTAAGGCTCCTGCCCGGGACGCCGACCGGTGAGGTGCCGGGAGTAGTTCTCGATCCCGGCGCAGCTGCCGGTCTCCCGCATCATCTCGAGGTCGAAGGTCGTCCGCTGCCTGAGCCGCTGGGCTTCGAGCAGCTTGCCCTGGCTCTCGAACCAGGCGACCCGTTCGTCGAGCTCGTCGCTGATGGCGTCGAGAGCCCGCAGCAGTTTCTCCCGCGGCGTCACATAGTGGGTCGCCGGAAAGACCTGGAACGACTCGACGTCGCCGATGACTTCGCCCGTCAGCGGGTCGAGCTGGACGATCCGCTCCACCTCGTCGCCGTTGAACTGGATCCGGGTCGCGATCTGGTCGTACGACGGCTGGACGTCGACCGTGTCGCCGCGGACCCGGAAGCGAGACCGTCCGAAGTCAACGTCGTTGCGCTGGTACTGCAGGTTGGTCAGCTTGCGAAGAAAGATGTCGCGGCGAAAACCCTCGCCGGCATGGATCTCCACGGACTCGCCGAGGTAATCCTCGGGCGACCCGACGCCGTAGATGCACGACACGCTCGCCACGACGATGACATCGGGTCGGGTCAGCAGCGCCCGCGTGGCGGACTGGCGCAGCCGGTCGATCTCGTCGTTTCTGGACGAGTCTTTCTCGATGTAGGTATCGCTGCGCGGGATGTAGGCCTCCGGCTGGTAGTAGTCGTAGTAGCTGACGAAGTACTCGACGGCGTTCTGGGGGAAAAAGGCCCGGAATTCGCTGCAGAGCTGGGCGGCCAGCGTCTTGTTCGGCGACATGACGAGCGTCGGCCGCTGGATCTCCTGGATCATCTGGGCGACGACCATCGTCTTGCCGGAGCCGGTCACACCCTGCAGGACCTGGTGTTTCTGGCCCTTATCGACCCCTTCGGCAAGCTTGCGGATAGCCTCCGGCTGGCCCCCCGCCGGGGAAAAGCCAGCCGTAAACGAGAACTTTGGCACGTCTTAATTGTAGGTAGTCCAGTTCAGCCTTAAACCAGGCATAACTCAGCACCATGGGCCACCGTTATCACGGAAATGCGGCGGGTTCTCCCGTTCGGGTGTTTGTTGCCAATCGGATTATTCGTCTTCAGCTTTGTGATCGTCGGTGCCGGGCAGGCCTTCGAGTCAATCTCGAATCCATCGGTTGCCGCCATTCGTGACCACCCCATAGCTGCGACTGGAACGGTGGTCGAGGTGGTCATCGACGGCTTTGGAGGCGATCCTGCCGTCGACTACACGTACACGGTCGACGGGCATAGCTTTCGCGGACACGACGTCGGTAGCGACGCAACCGGCGACGTCCTCGACAAGAAGCCGGGCGATCCAATTCCAATCCAGTACGCAGCGACGATGGCGACAGTTTCCTGCGTGGCGGGGTCGATGGACTGTCCCAACGACGTCTTTGCTCCCGGCCTGATTCCGTCGGTATTCTGGACGCTTGTCCTGATGGCTGCCGTTGTGACCCCTCTGGCGTTTGCCGGGCGGGCCATCGTTCGGGGTTGGCGCCGCGGCCGCAAAGTATGAGACGAGTCATCAAGCGGGCGGGGATGATCACGATGGCTCTCGCGGCACTCATCGTGCTGGGCTGGGTTTCCTACGGTCGCGCCGCATTCGGCACGTGGAATCCGATGGCGCAGCCCACCCGAATCGAATATTGTGACCGGCGATATTGCCCCGGATGGCATTTCACGCGAGCCCAGATGGAGCCCAGGGGGAATGACTGGCCACATGTATCCGAATTCCGCGCCACTGCCGTGCGACATGGCGGTTTACCTGAAGGTCGGACCCGATGACTACATCGCCTACGGGATCAGCGGCGGGCCTTAGTCTTCGATGGGCGCGTGGCCCGGGTTGACAAGGCGCTTGCGCTCCAGGTAGGCGATCAGACCAAAGAGCAGCGTCAGGCCAAGGAGGAATCCCCCGACGACGTCGGAGAACCAGTGCCACCCCAGGTACACGACCGCGTAACCAACCAGGAAGACGACCAACACCAGCACCGGGCTGAGGCGCGAACTATCGCGGCCGAAGAGTTCCCAGCGCTCAGCGAGATAGAGCACCAGGCCGTAGGCGATCGTCGCACGCAGGACGTGGCCACTGGGAAACGAATACTTCCCGACCTGATGGCCGAGCGACGGCAGAATCTCCGGAAAGCGCTGGAACGATTTTCCGGGGGCGACGCTTGGCACGACAAGTTTGCCGAGGATTTCAAGCCCGGACGCGACCAGGATCACGGCCACCGGCAGCACGGCCAGCAGGCGCAACCCCCGAAAGAGGGCTAGTCCCAGCAAGGCGGCGATCACCAGCGTCAGCTCGATGCTGCCGAGGTAGGCGAAGATGCCAAGCCCAAGGTCCTGGCCAAAGCTGCCGCGACCCTGCATGTAGTGGGTGAGCCGCAAATTCGGCGTGCCGAACGCGCCAGCGCTGACCAGCACGGCGATCAGGAGAAAAGAGGCGAAGAAGACGCCGGCCGTGATCATCAGCCGGCGGCTGAGGACCGGCCAGCGGGGCCGGCTTAGCGTTGGCACGTGCGGCAGTAGACGGTGCCGCGGCCGGCCAGGCGGGTCCCCTGCAATGGCGTCCCGCATTTTACGCAGGGCTCGCCGCTTCGTCCGTAGACGAGCAGCTTCTCCTGGTTGGTCCCGCGGAGCCCAAAGGCGTCGACGTAGTTGATGACCGACGAGCCTCGTGCTGCAATGCTGTCTTCCAGTACCTCCTGGATCGCCCCGTAGAGCGCCCGGCGTTCACGCGCGGTGAGCCGATGCGTCCACCGGCTAGGACGGATTCCAGCCCGAAAACATGCCTCGTCGGCGTAGATATTGCCCACCCCGGCCAGGAACGACTGATCGAGCAGGGCCGATTTGATCGGCCGCCGGCGGGACTTGACGATCTTGTCGAATTCGGCCTGGGTCAGATCGCCGTGGATCGGCTCGGGGCCGAGCCTCGCCGGGAAGGCACGACTGGCGACCAGCTCTTCCTGGGTGCCGAGCAGCAGCCGCCCGAACTGCCGGGGGTCGTCATAGCGGAGCTCCAGGCCGCTGTCGAGCAAGGCCCGGAAGTGCGTGTGCTTGACCGGGGCCTCTTCCGGTTCCCAGACCCGAAGATGCCCGGTCATCCCGAGGTGAACGACAAGGCGCTCGCCGTTATCGTCGAGTGGCATGACGAGATATTTGCCGCGCCGCTCGACCGACCGGATCGTCCTTCGGCGCAGGTGGCGAACGAACTTGGTTGGATTTGGATAACGGACCAGTCGTTTGCGAATCGCTGGATCGCGCGTTAATTGCACCGACTCGATCCGGCGGCCGGCGAGCTGCGGGCGCAGATCTCGCACGATCGTCTCTACCTCGGGTAGCTCGGGCATTCAGGCTTTGGCGGCAACCAGCCGCACCCGCTCCATGTCCTGCCAGTTGGGACCAAGTTTCAGGTCGACCTGCAGCGGCACTTTCAGTGGATACGCGGTCGCCATCAGGTCGGGGACGACTTCGATCAGACGATCGCGTTCGTCCGGTGGGACTTCAAAGACGAGCTCGTCGTGCACGGTCAGGATCATGCGGCTGGCGAGGCGCTGCTCATGCATGTAGCCACTGAGCCGGATCATGGCGAGCTTCATGATGTCGGCGGCGGATCCTTGCACCGGCATGTTGATGGCGATCCGCTCCGCACCCTGGCGCAACATGCGATTCGGCGATCGAATGTCCTGGATGTAACGCCGGCGATGCAGCACCGTCTCGACATAGCCCTGCTCGCGGGCCTGGATCTTGATGCCTTCGAGGAATTCGCGCACCCGGTTGTAGGCGCGGAAATAGGCGTCGATGAACGCCCGCGCCTCTTCCGTCGACATGCCGGTATCGCGCGCGAGCCCGAAGTCGCTCAGGCCATAGAACAAACCGAAGTTCACGACTTTGGCCAGGCGCCGCTGGTTGGCCGTGACCTGCTCCTGCGGGATGCCAAAGACTTCAGCCGCCGTCCGCGCATGGATGTCCTCGCCGCGGGCAAAGGCGTCCAGCAGAACTGGATCGTCGGTCATATGCGCCAGAACACGGAGTTCGATCTGCGAGTAATCAGCCGAGAGCAAAACATCCCCCGGCCGGGTGGGCACGAAGGCACGGCGCACCTTCTGGCCGACCTCCGTCCGAATCGGGATGTTCTGCAGGTTGGGGTCAGAGGACGAGAGACGGCCGGTCGCGGCGACGGTTTGATTGAAGCTGGTGTGGACGCGATGCGTGCGCGGGTCGACCAGCAAGGGCAGGGCGTCGACGTAAGTGCCCTTGAGCTTGCTCAATTGTCGGAACTCCAGGATCTTGGCGACGACCGGATGCTGGTCGCGCAAGCCCTCGAGTACGTTGGCGTCCGTTGAGTAGCCGCTTTTGGTCTTTCGACCGCCAGGCAGGTTGAGATCTTCAAAAAGAAATCTCGCCAGCTGCTGCGGCGAGTTGACGTTGATCGGCCCGTGGGCAACGTCCGCGATTTCCTGGTCCAAACGGTGCAACTGCTCGTACAGCTCGCGCGAGACCTGCTGCAGGTAGGGCAGGTCGATGGCCACGCCCGCGATCTCGATCTCGGCCAGCACCGGCACCAGCGGCATTTCGAGATCGCGAAATAATTCCGCATTGCCCAGCCGGTCGAGCTCGGACTCGAGTCGTGGAGCGAGCTCCAGCATCACCCGCATCCGGTCGCCGAAAAAGGCCGCCGCCCGCATGATGTCGACCTGGTCGCCGGCCAACGCCGTCTTGCCGCTGCCGAACAGGGCCTCGCGCCCCTCGATCGAGCGATGCAACACGTCCGAAGCGAGCGCCTCGAGGCTTGGCGAACGCACGCCAGAGTTCAGCAAGTACGCCGCGACCAGGAGATCCCAATCGACGCCACGAAGCTCGATGCCGTGGGCTCGGAGCGCGAGGTAATCGGCCTTCTGGTTGAAGCCCAGCTTCGCCGGCTTCGCGCTCTGGAGGCTGGCGGCAAATCGCTGCAGCACATCACGCACCTCGAGGCAGCGCTCCTGTTCGTGCGCCACCGGCACATAAAAGATGTCGCGTTCGTTTAGTCCGACCACGAGCGCGGCGATCCGGCCGTGTCTCGGCACCTCGTCGAGGGTCACGACCTGGAAGCCCACACGGTCAGCGGCCGCGAAGGCGGCGACGAGCCGCTCGAGCTCGGCCGTTTCGCGGACGACCGTGACGACCTCGCTTGAAGGCGTCTCCAACGCGAGCGTCGACTGCGCGGGCTGGCGCACGGGCTCCCCGTCGAGGGGAAGCCTCCCCTGCTCTCGCGCGGGCGGGGCAAAGATCGGTGGCGCCGACATTGTGCTGCCGTCGCTCCAGGTGGTCGGCACCCTCGCCGCCAGGCTGCGGAAGCCCAGGTCGGCCAGGATGGTGCGAGCCGCGTCCGGGCGGTACTCCTTGGCCGAGCCGTGGCTCAAATCAAGCTTGATGTCAACGTCGAGCAGGATGGTCGCCATCTTCTTGCTCAGCAGGGCTTGCTCCCAATGCTGATCGAGCAGCTTCTGGACCTTAGGCGGCGTGACGTTCGCGCGGTTCTCGACGAGGCTCTCGACCGAGCCGAATTCCTGAATCAACTTGATGGCGGTCTTTTCGCCGATGCCGCGAATGCCCGGGATGTTGTCCGAGACGTCCCCCACCAGGCCCTTGAGATCGACGGTCTGGATCGGTTCCAGCCCGTAGCGCTCGCGGACGCGGTCCGGTGTGTAGAGAATCGTCTCCGATACGCCGCGCTTACTGGTCAGCACGAAGACGTCCTCATTGACCAGCTGCAGCGCGTCCAGGTCGCCGGTCACGATGGTGCTGTGGAGGCCCTGCTCGCGGGCCTGCCTGGCGAGCGTGCCGATCACGTCGTCGGCTTCGACGCCCTGGACTTCGTAAATCGGGATGCCAAACGCCCGCACGATGTCACGGGTCAGGGGAAACTGCGGCGACAGCTCGGGCGGGGTAGGGCGCCGGGTCGCCTTGTACTGGGCTAGCTCCTCGTGCCGGAACGTCCGGCCTCCCAGGTCGAACGACGCCAGCACGTAGTCGGGGTGCTCCTGGAGAGCCAGCAAGAGCATCGACGTGAACCCGTAGGCGGCATTGACCACTCGGCCCTCCCGGTCGGTCAGCGACGGGAGCGCAAAAAAGGCCCGGTAGACGAGAGAGTGGCCGTCGATGAGAACCAGCCGAGGCCTCTGTTTTGGCTCGTTCTGTGGCGCTGTCACCATCAAAGTTTAGGCGCGCCGGAATCCCGCAACCATTGTCTTTGTCTTGAAAACCCGATGATAAGATAGGCTCGAATTCAGGATGGCTAAATTCGTCGAAATGCAAGTCGACTCCATCCGTGTCCACATGCCCAGCGGCCAGCACGTCGTGATCCTGAAAGAAAAAGAGACGGACCGATATTTACCCATTTGGATCGGCATTTATGAAGCGAATGCCATCGCCCTGAAGATCACGGGCATCACCCCGGAGCGGCCGATCACGCACGATCTGCTTGCGAACATTTTGCAGAGTGCAGAGATGCGCCTGAAGAAAATCCAGGTGACGTCGCTGACCAACGAAGTCTTCTTCGCGCGATTGTTTCTGGCGGTGAACGGCAAGGAAGTCGAGATCGACTCCCGGCCGAGCGACGCGATCGCGCTAGCGGTACGAATGACCTGTCCGATCCTGGTGTCGCAGGACGTGCTCGACAAGGCGGGCGTCTTCCCCGAAAAAGAAGAGGAAGAGGAAGACCGGCTGTCGATCTTCAAAGAGCTGATCAACAGCATGGACCTGCCCGACCTGGAAGGTCCACCGCCCGAAAAGAGCTAGGCCGTGATCTTTACCGGGACCGACGCCTGCAGCACGCGTCCGGATCCGTCGGGAATCACCCAGGTCGCTTCCAAGTGGTAATCGCCAAGGCGTGGCTCCGACAGGCGAAGGCTGGCGAGGTCATACCAGCCGCCGAAGATCGGCGTTCCGTTCCAGCTCTCAACGCCGACCGGGTTGAGTGCGACGCCCACGCCGTTGTGGACCAGCGTGAGGGTCAGTCCTTGGTCACCGCTGTTGAGTGAGGTCGCCGGGGAGCCGATTAACTGGACCGTGACCATCATCCTGCCGTTTGTCGCATAAGACGCGCGGTCTGTGTCGAGCACGAGGCGCCGCGAGCTGTTACTTGGATCGGTGACCGTGGCGACGTTGCCGGATGCAGTGCTTGTCTGTCCATTAAACCGCTGATCATTCGAGGACACACCCGGCGCCGCAAGAGGTGCAGCAGCGCCATTCTGAGTGCCGGAACCGTAAGCGAGGCCTCCGGTGGTCTTGCTCCCGGAGCCAGCGGTCGAGCTGGCCGTGGGGCCCGGAAAGTGTAACTGCGTCACACCGAGGCCGATGACTAGTATCGCCGCCGCGACACCCCCGATCCAGCCGGCGACGGGCGCCCAGCGGAACGACTCGCGCGGTTTCGCTGGGATCGTAAACGTCCGTGTCGGCGTCTCCATCGGCAGCGCGCGGATGGCGTAGGACGCTTGGCGCAGGCCATCGAGGCGCGCCTGGCATTCCGCACAGCCGGCGACGTGCTGGGCGACACGCGCCTTGGCGTCCTCGTCCAGCTCGTGATCGAGATAGGCCGATAGCTCGTCGAGCGTCGGCTCGGTGGGGTCGCGCGGCTCACTCGGCATGGGCGTCCTCCCGGGTCGACGGAAAAAAATCCGGATACTGCTGCAGGTGTTCCTGGACCTGCGCCCGCGCCCGTGCAATCCGGGACTTCACGGTTCCCAACGGCACGCGCAGCACGTCGGCGATCTCGTCGTAGGCCATGCCGTTCACGTCACGCAAGATGATCGCCAGGCGCATATCAGGCTCCAGTGCCTGGATGCTTTCGCGAACGAGCCGGTTGCGCTCGCTCGCCTCGGCACGCTCCTGCGGATCCGGGGTTAAGATGCCGAGGCCAATGACCTTGCTGGATTCCTCGTCGGGCATTTCGCCATATCGCCGGCCGCGCCGGAAATGGTCGTAACAGAGATTGGCCGCGATCTGGAACAGCCAGGACTTGAAGGGCGCGTCGCGCAAGGTGCGGATCTTTTGCCAGGCGCGCGTAAACGCCTCCTGCGCAATGTCGGCGGCATCGTCCGGTCTGCCGACCATTCGTAGCGCCATGTTGTACAGCGGCACCTGGTATTGCATCATCAATTGGGTAAACGCCTCCGGATCGCCCCGGCGGGCCCGGCCCACCAGGTCGCGATCGTCCATTAGCGATTCCTGCCTTTAGACGCAACCATTGCTAATAAGTTCCATCCCGGAACGTCGGATATACTCGCAGTTCGCGCGGGCCGGAGTGTCGGAATGGTAGACGAGGGCGCCTCAAAAGCGCCTGGGCGTAAGTCCGTGTGGGTTCGAGTCCCTCCTCCGGCAGTTCGCTTTTAGCCCTCGGGCGCGCCACTCTCGGTCCATTTCGGCCGGGCCACCTGGGCCGGATGCCGATTGACGGCCTCCAAGGTCCCGACCATACTGCCCGAACGGAACTTTTCAGCTCCGCGGGCGTCTTAATGAGCGAGATGCGTCTCCGGGGGTGGCGCCTGCCCGCGCGGATCGGCCTCGCTGCCGTGTTGACCGCGCTCGCCCTCCCGATCGCCGCCATCCCGGGTCAGGCGTCCGGCAACCCAATCAGCCTGACCGTCCACGTCGGCTACCAGGACGTGGTCAAGACTGGCGGCTGGATGCCGGTGACGATCGACGCCCGGAATAGCGGCGCCGGTGTCGACGGCACGCTCGAGGTCCAGGAAGCGCTGAACGCGCAACCCGGAGTCAGCGGCTTCACGATCTATGAAGAGCCGATCAGCCTGGCCAGTGGCGCGAGCAAGCGGGTGCGTCTCTACCTGGTGGAGAACACCACCGGGGCGACCATCACCGCCCGCATCACCCAGCAGGGCCGGGTCGTCGTCTCCCAGGATTCGGCCGCCGGCGCGACCACGTCGGCGCTGATTGGCGTGCTGTCGGATCAGAGTGTCGCGCTCGACGACTTTGCCGCCGTCCATCCCGGCGGCATCGCGGCCCGCGTGGTGCATCTGGGTCCCGATGAAATTCCGGATTCGTCGATTCCCCTGCGGGCCTTCGACATCCTGGTCGTCGACGACTTCCCGACCGATAGCCTGACGGCCGGCCAGCGCGCCGCCATCGGCGATTATGTGGCGACCGGCGGCGACCTGCTCGTCGGCACTGGCGCCGCCTGGCGCAAGACGCTGGCGGCCCTTCCGCCCGCGATCCTGCCGATGCAAGTCACCGGCACGTCCGTCATCGACAGCACGGCTGGCGGCGGATCTGCCGTCGAGATCGCGACCGGGACCGTGACCAATGGGCTGGCCTGGTTGAGCGACGCCGGTCGGCCACTCATCCTGGAGCGGCCCTACGGGGCCGGCATGGTCACGATGTCGACCTTTGACTGGAACCAGCAACCACTCGCCGTCGCGAGTGCCAGCCGGACGATCCTCCGCCAGGTCATGTCTCGCGCCTTCTTCGGGCAGGGAGGCAGCGCGCAGAACGTTCCTTACGCTGTGATGGGACCGGTGCCGACGGGTTTCGGTTCGCAGCCGTCGATTTCCACCAGAAGCAGCGTCCTGACGCAGGTGCTGGGCAACCTGCCGGGCCTCGATCTCCCGTCGTTGCAACTCACCGGAGCCTTGGTGCTGGTCTATGTGCTGCTGGTGGGACCCGTCAACTATCTCGTGCTGGGCGCGATGCGGCGCCGCGCTCTTGCCTGGGTGACGGTGCCGCTGATCGCCCTGCTCGCGGCCGGAGGCGCCTACGGCGCGGGCATCTTTACCAAAGGCCGATCCGTGCAGACCAACCAGATCGCGATCGTCCATGTGCAGCCCGGGTCGGATCACGCCTACCAGGAGACCTACACGGGCATCATTCCCCCCAGCCGGGGCGATTATCAGGCGAGCGCGGGCGGCGAACGGCTGCTGATCAGCCCGATCGCGACCAATAACGGATACGCCTATGCGGGCAGCGTGCGCGTGAACGTGGCCAGCAACCAGGTGACGCTGTCGGGGATGACGGCCTTCGCGCTGGGAGGGTTCGCCACGGAAGGGGTTACTACCGCGCCGAAGCTGACCGCCCACCTGGCCCTCGTCAACGGCAAACTCACGGGAACGGTCCAGAACGACTCCAAGGTGACATTTACGGACGCCGTCCTGATCGCCGGCGACAATTTCCAGACCATCGGCGCGCTCAAGCCCGGGGCGTCGGCGAGCCTGAACCTGGTGCCAAAAACCGCGACCGCATTGGGGCAACCTCTCTATATGCGGATCTATAACCAGTCCGGGATCTACCAGGGCGGCTACGGTCCGGGGGGCCCGACAATGACGGCGGCCGACCGCGACAACTTTGCCAAGACGCAGATCATGTCGCTGCTGCCCACCGGCGTGGGCTTCAAGGGAACCTCCGCAGACGCCGCACCAATGCTGGTCGCCTGGACCCACCAGTCGTTCCAGGACCTCAACGTGAATGGCAGCCAGCCCCGGGCAACGGCGCTCGGAGCGGTCGTGCTGTCGCTGCCGGTGGACCAGATTGGTACCGGACCGTTGCCCGCCGGCGTCGTCGGCGGCCGCATCGTGGATGTCGTGGGCGATTCCCAGGGTCAAGGCCCGCCCGGCATGTTGGTGTTGCAAAACGGCAGCGTCACCTACGAGTTTGCCCCGGCGCTCACCGGGGGCGCCCGCCTGACCGCCGTGTCGATCAACGCCACAAACCCCTACGGGCCGAAGTTCGGGCCACCCAGTAACACCACCCAGACCGGTCCGGCGGTCACGGGGCAGGTCTGGGATTGGACCCACGCCACCTGGACCGACATCGCCTACCAGGACAACGGGACGACCGCCCTGCCGGACAGCGCGGCCGACCCAGCCAGCGGCCTCATCCGGCTGCGGCTGACCACCACGAATGGCGGCCTGCTGGCGGGCAGCATCTCGCTGACGGGGACGGTTCAATGATCACCGTCGAAGGACTGACCAAGGTGTATGGCAGTCGCACGGCGCTCGATCATGTCTCATTCGAGGTGCCCAAAGGCGAAATCTTCGGATTCGTCGGTCCGAACGGCGCCGGCAAAACGACGACCCTGCGCATCCTGGCGGCGCTGCTCGAGCCGACGTCGGGCCGGGCGCTGGTCGACGGCGCCGACGTCATCGAGCATCCCGACCTTGTCCACGATCGGCTTGGCTACATGCCGGATTTCTTCGGCGTCTACGACCAGCTGACGGCGGGCGAGTACCTCGATTTCTACGCCGCATGCTACCGCCAGCCGAAGTCACGCCGCAAGAAGGTCACGGACGACCTGCTGGAGCTGGTCGGACTGTCGGACCGTCGCGACCAGGCGGTCGACACGCTGTCCCGAGGTCTCAAGCAGCGGCTCTGCCTGGCGCGGGCGCTGGTCCATGATCCGGCCGTGCTTCTCCTCGACGAACCGGCCTCGGGCCTCGACCCACGCGCCCGCGTGGAGATGCGCGAGATCTTGAAAGAGCTCCAAACCATGGGCAAAACGATCGTGATCTCGAGCCACATCCTGCCTGAGCTGACCGAGCTCTGCAGCATGATTGGCATCATCGACCAGGGGCGGATGCGGGCCACCGGGCCCGTGCAGGACGTGATCCGGCAGCTGACCGCCGGACGGCGCCTACGCATCACGGTGTTGGGGCAAAAAGAGGAAGCCATCGCCGTGCTCAAGCCCCTGGCCGCGATTCACGATGTCACGATGGTCAACGGCGCCGTCGAAGCCCACTACGATGGCGACGATGCCGTCGCTGCCGGCATCCTGCAGGCCCTGACCGCGGCCGGCATCAAGGTGTCGGGATTCAGCCAGCTCGAGGGTGGCCTGGAAGACGCGTTCATGAAAGCGACCTCGGAGGACATCTGATGAACCGCATCGCCATCGCGCTCTGGAACCCAATCGTCGCCAAGGAGTATCGATCCAGAATGCGCACCTGGCGGTCGCCGCTGGCGATGACGGTGTACATCCTGCTGCTGGGCGGCGTCGGCTGGGCGATCTTTTCCTCGACCGCATCGACGGCGCGCAACTCGTTCAACGGCGCGCAGGCCGCCAACTACGGCCAGGTCCTCTTCCTGTGGCTGATCCTTTTCCAGATGGTGCTGCTGGCCTTCATCACGCCCGCGCTCACGGCGGGCGCGGTCAGCAGCGAGCGTGAGCGGCAGACGATCGATCTGCTCTTCGTGACGAAACTACCGGCATTTTCCATCCTCTGGGGCAAGCTGCTCGCCTCGATGTCGTTCGTGATCCTGCTCCTGATGCTCTCGGTGCCGATCTTCAGCCTCGTCTTCCTGTTTGGCGGGATCGAGCTCGACCAGGTGCTCACTGCCTTCCTGGTGACGGCGGTCGCCGCCCTCACGCTCGGCATCATCGGCCTTGCCTGCTCGACCGCGTTCAAGCGGACGCTGCCGGCGACGGTCTCTGCCTATGGCGCCGCCTTCATCCTGCTGGCAGGCAGCCTGCTCTTCGGACTGCTCTTCCCCACCGATATCAACCCGAACGCCACCAGGGCGCCGGCGCCACCGGCCTTGACCTACCTCAGCCCCATCCTGCCGCTGGTCGTGATCGGCACCAACGGGCCCGTCAACGGCTATGGCATCCGCAACGGCGGTAATTACCTGACGCAGGGCGGAGGGATGGCGTGCAGTGCCGGGCCGAATGGGGTCCAGTCCTGTTACATGACCACGGTGCCAATCGGCAAGGGCTTTGTCGCCCAGCCGCCGCAACCGAGTGGGACCACCATCCCCAGCGGGCTCTTCACCGGCTGGCAGTACTGGCAGGCGACGATCACCATGCAACTCGTGATCTCGCTCATCGCCTTGATCCTGAGCGCCATCCTGCTGCCGCCCATCCGGCATCTCCCGTGGCGGCGGACTCGGGCAGCGGCATGAGTTCCCTCGACGCGATCATCCGCGAACTTCGTCTGGCGGCAGCCCGCGCCCGGGCGGCGCGCTACGCCGTCCATGGCCTGGTGGCGGCGGCCGCATGGGTCGCCCTCGTGCTGCTCGTCGCGAGACTGACGCCCGTTGAGCGGCGCACGACGGTGGCCGTGGTCGGCATTCCGGTCGCGCTCGCCGTGGCGGCCATCGCCTGGCTGCTCCGCCGGCCGAGCGCGACGATCTTGATGCGCCTCGCGGACATCCGCCTCGGCTTGAAGGAACGGCTGTCGACCGCATGGGAACGCCAGACGGAGTCCGGCACGCTCGACGAGGCGCAGCGGCGCGATGCGTTGCAGCACGCGACGCGGACCCGGCTGGCATCGGCGTTTCCGGTTCGGGTCAACCGGGGCGAAGCCTCCCTGGTCGCGGTGCTGGCGATTTTCGCCCTGGCGCTGGCGCTGCTGCCCAACCCGATGGACCAGGTGCTGGCCCAGCGGCAGGCGGATCGCACCAGCCAGGCTCGTGCCGCGAAGGCCGTCCAGGATGCCGCGAAGAAAGTCGCGGACAGCGCCAAGCCGACACCGGTCGATCCGCAGGTTCAGAAACTTCTGCAGGACGCACAGGCGAAGATCCGCCAGGCCGATAGTCCGCGCAAGGCACTCGAGTCGATCACGCCGGCGGAGCAGCAGCTCCAGCGACTGACGGACCCGGCCACGCCCGCCCTCAGCAGCAGCGCCCAGAATCTCGCGAACGCGCTCAGCGGCACCGCCGCGGGCAACAGCGCCGCCCAGGCGATCAGCTCCAGCCCGGCGAAGGGTGCGCAGTCGGTCCGGGACCTGGCCTCGCAGCTCCAGAACATGTCGCCCAAAGACCGTCAGGAACTGGCCCAGGCACTGGCCAAGGCCGCGCAGCAAGCGCAGAACAGCCAGATGCGCGATTCGCTGAGCAAAGCCTCGTCGTCGCTCCAGAATGGCGATGCCAGCTCGGCTGCGCAGGCACTCAACGACGTCGCCAGCCAGCTGGACTCGCTGCAGCAGCAGCAGAACACGGACCAGGCGGTCGCGTCCGCCATCAACGGGCTGGAGGCCGCGCGTCAGGAGCTCGCCGCCCAGGCCGACCGTGACGCCAAAGGCCAGGGCGGGCAACCGAACGCCGGTGCGAGTGCCTCGCCGGGGGCCGGCACGTCGCCAGGCGCAGGCGCATCGCCCGGAGCGAGCGGCAGCGGCAATGGCAACGGGACCGGGAACGGCACTGGAACAGGAACCGGCACTGGCACCGGATCAGGCAGTGGCAATGGCAGCGGCGGCACCGGTGGGACGGGCTCGAACGGCTCGGGCACGGGAAGCGGATCGGGCGCGAAAAGCACCGAGCGCGTTTACGTGCCGGGCCAGCCGGTGCCCGGCCAATCGGAGAACGACCCCACGCCACTCGGTCCCGGCCAGGACGTGCCGCTGAGCCCCTACAGCCAGGTGATCCAGGCCTACCAGCAGGCGGCACTGGACGCCACCAACCAGAGCCTCATACCCGGCAGTGAGCGCGACCTCGTGCGCCAGTACTTCTCGCAACTCGGGGAACAGACTGGACCCGGTCCGAAATAACGTTATGCGCCAGGGAGGATCATGATCGCCGAAGAACCGCGCGTTGACGCAACCCAGGTGACCGAGCTGGCGCAATCGCTCGAAGCCGAGCTGGCCCGCCTGATCGTCGGTCAGAAAGAACTCCTGCGCGACACAGTCATCGCCCTGATCGCCGGCGGGCACGTGCTCCTCGAGGGCGTTCCCGGGTTGGGCAAGACCGTCCTCGTTCGTTCGCTCGGCCAGGCGCTCACCATGAGCTTTTCGCGCATCCAGTTCACGCCCGACCTGATGCCCGCCGACATCGTCGGCACCAACGTCATCGGCGACGAGGCCGGCCGCCGCGAGTTCCACTACCAGGCCGGTCCCATCTTTGCGAATCTCGTGCTCGCCGACGAGATCAACCGGGCCACGCCCAAAACGCAGAGCGCCTTACTCGAGGCCATGCAGGAGCGCACCGTCACGGTGGGGACGCAGACCCGGCCGCTGCCCTCACCGTTCTTCGTGCTCGCCACCCAGAATCCGATCGAGCTCGAGGGGACGTACCCGCTCCCCGAGGCGCAGCTCGATCGATTTTTCTTCAAGGTCCTCGTGCCGTTCCCCAGCGAGAACGACCTCCTCGAGATCGCGCGACGCACCACGGGCGAGTCAACGCCACAGCTCAAGCCGGTGGCGGACGCGAAGGCAGTTCTTAACGCGCAGCGGGTGGCGCGCGAGGTCCCTATCGCCGAGCACGTGCTGGGCTACGCCGCCCGGCTGATCAGCGCTACCCATCCCGACCGCACCCAGCTCGACGGGGTGCGCCGCTACGTTCGCTGGGGCGCGAGCCCGCGCGGTATGCAGACGCTGATCCTCGCGGGAAAAGTCCGCGCCCTGCTGGAAGGCCGCTACAACGTGGCCTTTGACGACCTCAATGCGGTGGCGGCGCCGGCGCTGCGGCACCGGATTTTTCTGCAGTTCGAGGCCGAGGCCGACGGGATCGCGGCCGACAAGATCATCAGCGACATCCTGGAGCAGACGCCCAAGGAACCCGGCCGGGAATAGCCCGAATGGCCCCCCTGCTGGAGCCCGCCCTGCTGCGCCGGCTCGAGGCGCTGGCCCTGCAAGTACGGCGCGCTGTCAGTGGCCAGATGGGTGGCGAGCGCCGTTCACGGCGCCGGGGTCAATCCGTCGAGTTCGCTGACTATCGCAATTACACCCCCGGCGACGATTTTCGCCTGATCGACTGGAATGCCTACGCGCGTCTCGATCGCTTCATGCTGCGGCTCTTCGTCGCCGAAGAAGAACTGCCATTGAGTCTCTTCGTCGACCTCAGCGGGTCGATGGACTGGGGCAAACCCAACAAGGCCGATACCGCGCGACAGCTGGCGGGCGCGATCGCGTACGTCGCTCTCGCCGCGCTCGACCGCGTGCGCTTGACGGTGTTCGCCGAGGGTGAGACATCGGGTGGCGCGCCGAGTCGCGGCCGGCGCGCGGCGGCGACCCTCTTTTCCCGGCTGCAATCGTTTCCCGCCGGCGGCGTGACGAACTACGAGAAGCTGGTCTGGCCGATTGGGCGCCAACGGGCGGGCATGACGGTTTTGATCACCGACGGGCTCGGCGAGTCGGCGCTGGATCCCGCCTTGCGGGCGCTACAGCGAGCGCACCAGGAGGGCGCCGTGCTCCAGCTGCTCGCACCGCAAGAGCTCACGCCGGACTGGTCCGGCGATGCCCGCCTCAAGGATGCCGAGACCGGGGTGGAGCGAGAGTTTACGGCGACGCCGCTCACCCAGGGCGGCTACCTGAAGTTGCTGGCGCAGCGGACCGATGAAATCGAGCGCGCCGCCCATCGGCGTGGACTGCGGTTCGCCCGGCTTTCGACGTCGGAACCGATCGACCAGATGGTGCAAATCACCCTGCGGCGGATCGGCCTGCTGTCATGACCGTCCTCGCCCCGCTCGCCGCCGTCCTGGCGTTGACGTTGCCGGCCATCATCGCGCTGTACGTTTTGAAGATTCGCCGGCCCACCCGGGTGGTGCCGGCGCTGCACCTCTGGCCGAGCCAGATCCGCGACCGCCAGGCGAATGTGCCCTGGCAGCGCCTGCGGCCCAGCTGGCTGCTCTTTCTCCAACTGCTCGCGGCCGCCGCCCTGGTCGCGGCTGCGCTCCAGCCCGTGTTGCCGGCCGGGGCCTCGCTGGCGCGACACAGCATCGTGCTGCTCGACGCCTCTGCCTCGATGCAGGCCACGGACGTGACACCCTCTCGTCTCGCCGAGGCGAAGCGCCAGGTCAATGCCGTGATCGACCAGCTCGGACCGTCGGACCGGATGACGGTCATCGCCGTCGGGCCGACGTCGCGCATCATCGCCTCCGTGACCGGCGACCGCGATGCGCTGCATCGGGCGGTCAACGGCATGACGCCAAGCAACGGGCCGGCCGACCTGTCTTCCGCCCTGGCACTGGCAGCCGGCCTGGTTCGATCGGGCGACGACGCGCGTGCCTACCTGTTCTCCGACGGCATCGTCCAGCCGCTGCGCTCGTCGTTCGCCGCCGGCCTACCCTTTCCCGTCGAGTATCACCGCGTTGGCGTCTCCGGAGAAAACGTCGGGCTGACGTCGCTGACGGTGCGCACCAGCGCGCAGACGCGCGCGGCGTACCTGCACATGCAAAACTTCGGCCAGCAAGTCCGGTCGGTCAGTCTGGAATGGCGCGCCGACGGTCGCCTGCTCGACGTCCGGCCGCTGACACTGCCGCCCGGCCAGGGGCAGGACCTCGTCCTGCCGGTTCCGTCGGACGCGACCTCGGTGACGGCGCGCCTTGCCGGCGGCGACATCTTCGCCCTCGATGACACGGCGACCGCCGTCGCCCGCACGCCACGCGCCTTCAAGGTGCTGCTGGTGACGCCGGGCAACGTGTTTCTCGAACAGGCGTTACGCCTGCGATCCGACTTTCAACTCGATGTGATCGCGCCGGCGGCGTATCGCGCCAGCTCCGCCTATGCGATGACGGTCTTCGATCGGTTCGCGCCGCCCCTTTTGCCGGACGGTCCTGTCCTGATGATCGATCCACCGGCGGGGTCGGCCCTGGCTGGCGGACCTGCGGTCGGCATCGGGCGCGTCCGCGCCGTCGACGCCGGCGACCCGTTGCTGGCCAACGTCGATCTGCAAGACGTGCACGTGGCGCGTAGCGAGGACCTGCGCGCGTCGACCTTCGGGCGGCCGCTGATCAGCAGCCTGCAGACGCCGCTGGTGCTGGTGCGCGACGAGCCCTTCCGGCAGGTGCTGATCGGCTTCGACCTGCACGAGTCCGACCTGCCGCTGCGGATCGCGTTCCCCATCCTGATGCAGAACCTCAGCGAGTGGATGCTGCCGCCAAGCGTCCCCAGCCACAGCTTCTCTCCGGACGAGCCCGTCACCATCGTGCCCGAGCCCGGTGCCACGGCGGTGAGCGTGGTTCGGCCCGACGGCAGCCGTCGCACGCTGGCGACCGGCGCGATCGCCACCTTCGCCGAGACCGATCCGACCGGCCTGTACACGGTCGAGCAGGCAATCGCCGGCCAGGTGCAGCGCTCGTGGTTCAGCGTGAATCTGTTCTCCGATGCGATCTCGCAGCTCAAGCCGCCCGATCGGCTGACGCTGCCACCAACGCGCGCGGTCGCCATCCAGGCCACCCACCGTGGTCAGCTGGAGATCTGGCCCTGGATCGCGCTGGCAGCGCTCGCGGTCATCACCGCCGAATGGCTGGCCTTCCACCGTGGGCTTTGAACTAACCCGCCCCATCTTCCTGGTGGCGGGCGTCCTGGCGCTGGCGGTCATCGTCGCGATCTGGCGTCTCTTCCCGCCGCCGTTACCGCCGCGACGCGCGCGTCTGTCGCTCGGCCTGCGGACCCTCGTCGTGGTGCTGCTGACGGCATCGCTAGCCGGCTTCCAGGTCCAGACGACGCCGAGCAACCAATCGCTGCTCGTGGCAGCCGACCTGTCGGCCAGCGTGCAGAGCGCGCTGGACAGCGAAGCCGCCATGGTCCGGCGCATCCTGCAGCAGCGGAGCGGCGAGGATCGTGCCGGCGTCGTCAGTTTCGGCCGCGACCCGCAGGTCGAGGTCAACCTCAGCACCAACCCGCAGTTCGGCGAGTTCCAGAGCCAGCCGAATCCGCATTACACCAACCTGGCGGCGGCCCTGCAGCTGGGCGGATCGATCCTTCCGGAGGACAGCCGCAAGCACATCGTGCTCATCAGCGACGGCCGCGGAAACCTGGGCGACGCGGTCGGCGAAGCAGGACTGCTTCGTGCCGAAGGCGTTCGCGTCGACACGATGGCACTTCCCGTGCCGATCGGCGCCGAGGTCTACGTCGACCGGCTCGATGCGCCGCAGACGTTGACCCAGGGTCAGCAGGCCGACGCGCAGGCGCTGATCGTCAGCAACACGACCACTCATGCGACGGCGCGCTGGTATCTCGACCGGACCCTCATCAACACGACCCCACTTGACCTGGCGCCCGGCGAAACCACGATCAAGCAGACGGTGAAGCCCGACCAGCCGGGATTCCACGCGGTCCGCGTCGTGATCGACCCGGTGCGCGACACGTACGCGGAGAACAACCTGGGCGAATCCCTGATCCAGGTCGTCGGACCGCCGCGCGTGCTGCTGGTCGAGAACACCCTGGGCGAGGCGGCGAGCCTCGAGTCGGCGCTCCGGTCGACCGGCATCGGGACCTCCGTCATCACCCCGGACCAGCTGCCACGATCGGCGGCCGACCTCGCCGCCTACCAGGCGGTCGTCCTGGTCAATATCCCGGCCGCGAGCCTGGGCGCCGACGGCATGGCCCTGCTGCAGGCGTCGGTCCGCGACCTCGGCACCGGGCTGCTGGTCGTCGGCGGCGCCGACAGCTACGGCCCGGGGGGCTATGCGGGCACGACCCTGGAGACGACGCTGCCGGTCCAGATCCAGTTGCCCCAGGACATGCAGAAGCCGCCGGTGGCCGTGATGCTCGCGCTGGAGTCGACCGAGAGCATGCAGGGCGACCAGGTGTTGCGCGGCGCGGCCGAGTCGGTCGTCGACCAGCTCACGCCCCGCGACCTGGTCGGGGTCACCAGCGGCAACATGGGCGCCGTCGTCGTCCCACTGGGACCGCTGACCGACAAGGCCGCCATCAAGAAAAAGATCGAGGCGATGAGCCTGGGCGATCCTCCCAGTTACACACCCGACCTGAACGCGGCCGACCAGGCCCTGTCGCACGCGACGGCCGCGATCAAGCATGTGATCCTCTTTGGCGACGGCGACGCGAACGACGCCTATCAGCCCGTGATCACCGCCATGCACGCGCACGGGATCACGGTGTCGACCGTTGCGATCGCATCCAACGCCTCGGATGCGGCGACGATGCAGGCGATGGCGGGCTGGGGGCATGGGCGCTTCTACCAGAGCAACAGCCTGTCGGACGTGCCACAGATCTTCTTGAAAGAGACGCGCGAGGCGCTCAAGCCCTGGATCGTCGAGGGCCGCATCGCGCCCCAGCTCGCCTCGCTGGCCGACATCATTCCCGGGGTGCCGCTGGACAGTTTCCCCGCGCTGACCGGCTATGTCGCGACCACCCCCCGCGCGGCCGCCGACGTCGTGCTGAAGAGCCCGCAGGGCGATCCGTTACTGGCGACCTGGCAGTACGGCCTCGGTCGCGTCATCGCCTGGACCAGCGATGCCCAGGGCCGATGGACCGCCGGACTGCTGCAATGGCCGTCGGCCAATCGCTTCTTTGGCGACATCGTGCACGCCAGCTTGCCGCAACCAGGTGATCCCGCGCTGCAGGTCGAGACCCGCGTCCAGGGCGACCACACTCACCTCCTCGTGACGGCGCCGGCAACCTCGGGCTCTACGGTGACGGTCAACGCGGTCACCCCGGATCTGGCCGACACCAGCCTGATCCTGTCGTCCACTGGACCTGGCCGCTTCGAGGGCGACCTGCCGACCGACCAGGTGGGCAGCTACCTCCTGCACGTCAGCGAGTCAGCCGGCGGCCTGGTTCGCCATACAACGACCACCGGGCTGGTCGTTCCCTACTCGCCGGAGTACCGGGATCTCGGCACCGACGTCGCTACCCTGAAGGCGATCGCCCAGGCGGGCGGGGGCGTACTGTTGACCGACATTTCGCAGGCCTTCAACGTTCCGGTGCCGACCGTGCGAGCCGCCCTGCCGATTGGCGAGCTCCTATTGGTGCTGGCGATTCTCCTCTTTCCGGTCGACGTTGCCCTGCGCCGCCTGATCTTCCGGCTGGAAGACATGCCCGCCTGGCGAGCCGCCGTGGCTCGCCGGCCGGTGCCCGCCATCCCAGCCGAAGCGACCGTCACCCGGTTGAAGGAGCGAGTCGACGGGATTCGCGCCGCGCGCGCCGCCCAGCCCCGTCCGCCGAAGAAGCCACCGGAGGATCCGACCGGCGACTTACTGGCGCGACGTCGCCGGCGCTGAATCTTAGGGGAGATTTATCCGCAACCCCGTAAACTAGCCAGCGATGTTCCCCGGGGCTTCGCTGATCGTGACGCTGATCAACCTGTTCATCCTGGTGTTGATCGTGCGTGCCATCTTCTCCTGGTTCCCGGGGATGCTCTACACGCAGGCGGGCCGGTACATTCTGCTCGCCACCGAGTGGTACCTGGCGCCGATCCGGCGCGTCATCCCCCCGGTGGGCGGCCTCGATCTGTCTTTCCTGGTCGGCATCATCATTCTGTATGCGCTGGCCGCGTTCATCGGCTCGGGCGACATCGTCAAGACGTTGATCCTGATCGTCGGCTACGCCCTCGTCTTCATCATCATCCTGCTGCTCGTGCGTATCTTCTTTGGCTTCTTCCGGATGGATCCCTGGCACCCGATCACGCAGATGATCATGCAGAGCACGGAGCCGTTTGCGCGACCGTTCCGCGGCTGGTTTCCGCGTCGCCCCGGCGTGTTCGACTGGGCGCCGGTGGCCGCCTTCGTGGTGGTGCTGGCGGTCTACCTGTTTGTCAACAGCCTGCCGCGCTTCGGAATCGGCTAAGAGCTCGCCGAGCCGACCAGTGTCCGCGGCTGCCGGCCAGCGTTGACCTGGCGCTCCGGCGCACGACGCCGGATCACTTCCAGACGCCAGACGGGGCGGCTGAACAGCGCATCGATCTCTCGCTGAGCGCGATCCCCGGCGAGCCCACCACCCTGGACCCGGAACTTTTCGCCCAGGTCCATGTCGACGACCTGGTCCTCGCGTTGCAGGTGCAGCACGACCCGGTCCGGGCCGGCACAGCGGCCCAGGATGTCCTGGAGTGCTTCCATCTGGTCTGGGGTTGCGTCGGCGGGCACATCGAGGTGGACCATCTGGTTGCGGACCCATTGCTCGTGGCCGGCATCGTCGAAGGCGAGGATCTCGTCGGCGATGACTTTCGCCTGTTCGGCGCGCTCATCGTCGTCGTTGGCAGAGGCGCGGGCATCGACCTTGCCACGAACGATCACGACCGTGTCGGACAGCAGCAGGTTTCGTCGCTCCTCGAAGACCTTCGGGAAGACGATGACTTCGATGGTCGCGGTCAGATCTTCGAGTTGCACGAATGCCATCGGCTTGCCTGACTTGGTCACGATCGGGCGCACCGACTTGATCACTCCGCCGATGCGGACCTCGAAATCCTCCATGTCCGGGGTGACCTGGTTGGCATAGGTATCGACCTTGGCATGCAGCTCCTGCTCGATCCGACGGAGCGGGTGATCGGACAGATACAGCCCCAGCAATTCCTTCTCGCCCTTGAGCCGTTCGTCGTCCGGCATCGGCGGAAAGTCGGGGATCAACCCGGCGGCGGGGTCGTCGAGCTCGTCCGCATCCGGCAGCAGGCCGAACAGGTTCGTCTGGCCGCTCTCGCGCTCGCCGATGATCTGGGCCGCCCGGTCGCTGATGCGATCGATGCTGGCGAACAGCTGCCCCCGTTCCCCCAGACTGTCGGTCGCGCCGGAGCGGATCAGGCTCTCCAGTACGCGCTTGTTCATCTCGCGTGGGTCGGCGCGCACGGTGAGATCGAGCAAAGACTTGAAGGCACCGCTGGCGCGCCGCTCGCTGAGCAGGAGGTCGATGGCGCGGACGCCGACGTTCTTGATCACGGCGAGCCCGTACCGGATCTTGCCGTCCTGCACCGAGAAGCCGGCTTCAGAGTAATTGACATCCGGCGGTAGCACCTCGATATCGCGCGCGTGGCAGTCGAGGACGGCGGCGGCGACCTTGTCGTAGTTGCCGGCCTCGTTGTTGAGCAGGGCTGCCAGGTACTCCAGCGGGTAATTCGCCTTGAGATACGCCGTCTGGTAGGAGATCACGGCGTACGCGGCACTGTGCGACTTGTTGAACCCGTAGCCGGCGAAGAAGGCCATCAGGTCGAAGATCTCGGTGGCCTTCGCCTGCGTCACCCCGCGCTCGATCGCGCCCTCGATGAACTTGACGCGCATCTTCGCCATCTCATCCTTCTTCTTTTTGCCCATCGCGGCGCGCAACACGTCCGCCTCGCCCAGGGAAAAGCCGGCCAGGCGCGAGGCGATCTGCATCACCTGCTCCTGGTAGACGATGACGCCATAAGTCTCTTTGAGGATCGGCTCCAGTTCGGGCAGCGGGTAGACAATCTCCTGCTCGCCGTGCTTGCGTTTCACGTACTGGTCGACCAATCCACCCTCGAGTGGTCCGGGCCGAAACAGCGCGTTGGCCGCGATGATGTCTTCGAACATCGTCGGCCGCATATCCGACAGCAACCGCCGCAGCCCGGCCGACTCCAGCTGAAACACACCATTGGTGTCGGCGGCTTGCAAGAGCCGGAAGGTCGCCGCGTCGTCCCAGGGGATCGACGCCAGATCGAGTTTCAGGCCACGGGTCTGTTCCAGGTTCTTCAGGGCGTCTTCGATGACCGATAGGTTGCGCAGGCCAAGGAAGTCCATCTTGAGTAAGCCGATCTTCTGGACGGCGTTCATCTCGTACTGCGTCATCACGGTCCGCTTTTCCTGGCCGTTGCGCTCGCCGCGCGTGATGCTCGCCTGCAGCGGCAGGTAGTGCTGCAACGGCTCGGGGGTGATCACGATGCCGGCCGCATGGGTCGAGGCGTGACGCACCAGGCCCTCCAGCTTCCGCGCGTTCTTCAGCAGCCGCTCGTACACCGGGTCCTTTTCAGCCTGGGCAAGCTCGGGAACCATCTGGATCGCCTTGTCGAGCGTCATGTTGAGGGTCGGCGGCACCAGCTTCGCCAGGTGGTCGACCTCGCGGAGCGGCACGTCGAGCGCGCGCCCCACGTCACGGATCACCGCGCGCGCCTTCATCGTGCCGAAAGTGATGATCTGCGCCACGTGATCCTGCCCGTACTTCTGGCCGACGTAATCGATCACGCGGTCGCGATTCCGATCATCGAAGTCGACGTCGATGTCGGGCATCGAGATTCGCTCCCGGTTGAGGAAGCGCTCGAAGATCAACCCGTGCTGGATCGGGTCGAGCGTGGTGATGCCCAGCGCATATGAAATGATGCTCCCCGCCGCCGAACCGCGTCCTGGACCCACCGCCACACCGTTTTGGCGGGCGAAGTCGATGAAGTCGCTGACGATCAGGAAGTAGGGCGCGTAACCCATCTCCTCGATCACGCCGAACTCCATCTCGAACCGATCGCGCACCACCTGGCCCAGCTCCGGGTAGCGGGACTTCAGCCCCTGCTCCGCGAGCCGGCGAAGATAGGTTTCCGCGGTCTCGCCGTGAGGGACCTCGAAGCGAGGCAGGAGCGGCTTGGTGTCGAGCTCGAGGTGACAGCGCTCCGCGATGCGGACCGTGTTGGCGACGGCCTCCGGGAACTCGCGGAACCGCTCCGCCATCTCGGCCGGGGTCTTGAGATAGAACTCGTCGTTGTGAAACCGCATCCGCTTTTGATCCGAAACGACGGTGCCCGTCTGCAAACAGAGAAGGATGTCGTGCGCCTCGGCGTCGTCCTTGCGCGTGTAGTGGGAGTCGTTGGTCGCGACCAGCGGAATCCCGGTGCGCTGAGAGAGGCGGGCCAGGCCCTCGTTGACGCGAGCCTGCTCCTCCATGCCGTGATCCTGGATCTCGAGGAAGTAGTCCTCACCGAACATCCGCTGGTATTCGCGGGCGACCTGCTCCGCGCCGGCTTCGTCACCCTCGAGGAGGCGGCTCGCCACCTCCCCGCCAAGGCAGCTCGAGAGGGCGATCAGCCCCTGCGTGTGTTCGGCCAGCAACGCCTTGTCGATGCGAGGCTTGTAGTAGTAGCCTTCGAGGTGCGCCAGGCTGGAGAGTTGAATCAGGTTGCGATAGCCCTCGAGGTTCTTGACCAGCAGGATCAGGTGATGCGGATCGCGGTCGGCCCGTCCTTCCTTTTGATGCCGCGAACGGGTAGCGACATAGACCTCCTGGCCGATGATCGGGTTGATGCCGGCGGCTTTCGCCTGCAGGTAGAGATCGACCGCGCCGTAGAGGACGCCGTGATCGGTGAGCGCGATGGCGGGCATCCCGGTCTCGACCGCCAGGCGGACCATCTCGGAGATCCGGCTCGCGCCATCCAGCAGGCTGAATTCAGAGTGCGTATGGAGATGAACGAAGCTCATGCGTTGCGTTCGAGCTTGACCACCGCTTCGATGTGGTAGGTCTGGGGGAACATGTCGACGAAAGCCACCTCCACAAGGGTATAGCGTCCGGCGGCACAAAAACGGTTGACATCTCGGGCGAGCGTCGATGGGTCACACGAGATGTAGACGACGCGTTGCGGCCTGAGGTTCGCCATCGCCTCGATCGCCGATTCGGTGCACCCCGCTCGCGGCGGATCAAGCACGAGCACATCGACGCCTGCGTCGATCCCAGCGGCGGCGTCTTCGACCCGCCCGCGCCGGTAGCCGACATTGCCGCACCCGTTGAGCTGCATGTTCAGCTCGCCAAGCCGCGCCGCGTACGGGCTCTCCTCGATCGCGATGACCTCGTTGGCATGTTCCGCGAGCCGCGCTGTCAGCATGCCGATCCCGGCGTAGGCGTCGACGACGCCCTCGCGACCACGCAGCTGCGCGAAGTCGACGGCGCGCTGATAGAGCACGTCACGCTGCCGCGCGTTGACCTGAACGAAGGCCTCGGGCCGGACGCGGAAGTGGCGGCCGGCATCCTCGATACCGATGGAGTCGTCGTTGAGGTTCAGCTCCGGAATCCAGCCCGCGGCTCGCGCGCCGAATCCCGCATCGGCCGAGCCCGGAGGGTATGGCGACCACAGCAGGTCGCTCGTCCCCGGCGCCCAGGTGAACTGGAGAGCGGTGACCCGCCCGGCCGCCGGATCCTCGGCGGCGCGCGCGAACGCCGGGAGCGCCCGCTCGATCGCCGCGACGTGGATCAGGCAGGCGTCGATTGGAAGGGTCTGGTACGTGTGTTTTCGATAGAAGCCGAGGCTGACCGCGCCGGCGCGGCGCAAGACATGGAACTCACCGCGAATCCGATAGCGCCACGGCTCGTCCATCCCCAGGACGTCGATCCGATCGATCGGAAATTCGAGGTGCGCGCGCTCGAGCTGCCGGTGCAGCACCTGCCGCTTCTGGGCGAGCTGCTCCGGATAGGCCAGGTACTGCAACTGGCAGCCGCCACAGCCGGCCTTGAAATACGGACAGGGCGGATCGACGCGCGTGGGCGCCGCTTCCAGGACGGCTGTCGCCTGGGCGCGCCAGAAATCTTTCCGCCGATGGGTGACCTCGGCCTCGACGGTTTCTCCAGGGATCGCCCCTTCGACGAAGACGACCCGGCCGTCGACCCGCGCTAGGGCCGCCCCGCCGTGGGCGAGCTCGCCGACCGTCAATTGCACTAGGAGATTTTCTCTCGGAGCAGCGCCTCGAGCCGCTGCGGATTGGCTCGGCCTTTGGACAGCTTCATCCCCTGGCCGATCAGGAATTTCAACGCCTGCTCTTTTCCGGCCTTGAAATCGGTGACCGACTTTTCATTTTCGGCGATGACCTGGTCGACGATACCGGCGAGTTCGGCGTCGCCGCTGATCTGGCTCGAGCCTTTGGCTGCCGTGAGCGCCGGCCCCGGATCCGGCGCGCGGTACATCGCCTCGAACGTCTGCTTCGCCATCTTGCCGCTGATGACGCCCGAATCGATGAGCGCGATCAGCTGCTGCAGGTGCGCCGGCTTGACCGAGGCGTCCTGGATCTCCTTGTGATCGGCGTTGAGAAAGCGGCTGAAGTCGCCGAGAATCCAGTTCGCCGCCGCCTTCGCGGGGGCGCCCAGCCGCACCATCTCCTCAAAGTACTCGGCCATCGGCTTCGACGAGGTGAGGACCGAGGCGTCATAGGGACTCAGGCCGAAGTTCGCCATCAGGCGCTCGCGCCGCGCCGCCGGCAGCTCGGGCAGGGTGGACCCGATTTCGGCCACCCACTCGCGACTGACCTCGAGCGGCGGCAGGTCCGGCTCCGGGAAGTACCGATAGTCCTCGGCGAACTCCTTGGTGCGTTGCGAGACCGTCAGTCCGCGCGCATCGTTCCAGCCGCGCGTTTCCTGGACCAGGCGGCCGCCTGCGTCCAGAACTTCCGTCTGGCGGACGATCTCGTACTCGATGGCGCGATGGATCGCCCGAAAGGAGTTCATGTTCTTGACTTCCACCTTGGTGCCGAACTCGGTCCGGCCAACCGGCCGCAGTGAGACGTTAGCGTCGCAGCGAAGCTGGCCCGACTCCATATCACCGTTGTTGACGCCGATGTACTGCAGGATCGCGCGCAAGCGCATGACGTACTCGCGCGCCTCGTCGGCGCTGCGGAGATCCGGTTCAGAGACGATCTCCATCAGCGGTACGCCGGCACGGTTGAAGTTGACCAGCGATGACTGGGCTTGCTCGATCGCGCCTTCGTGCTGCAGCTTGCCGGTGTCCTCTTCGAGATGGACGCGGGTGATGCCACAGCGCCGCCCCTCGCCGTTGACATCGAAATCGAGATGCCCGTGGCGGCTGAATGGCAAATCGTACTGCGAGATCTGGTATCCCTTGGGCAGGTCGGGATAGAAATAGTTCTTGCGGTCGAACTTCGAGAACGCGGGGATCTCGCAGTTCAGCGCGAGCGCGGTGCGGATGGTCGCCTCTACCGCACGGCGGTTGATCACCGGAAGCGATCCCGGCAGCCCGAGGCAGACGGGGCAGGTGTTCGCGTTGGCCGGCGCCACGAGGTAGTCGGTCGAGCAGCCGCAGAACATCTTGCTCTGCGTCAGCACCTGGGCATGAACTTCGAGCCCGACGACGACTTCGTAGCGGGTGGCGGTCACTGCCTCAAACGCTCGCATGGCACTAAAGCGCCGCTCGCGTGGGCCGGCAGGCCCGCATCAGGCGGCCGCCCGCATCAACGGCGACTGGAGCTTGCGGAAGTCGGCCGCGGCCTCGAAGGCGTAAGCGACTTGCAGTGCAATCTCTTCCCGGAATCCGGGCGCGATCACCTGCAGCCCGATCGGTAGGCCATCGGCCAGGCCGCAGGGCACCGAAATGCCGCAGACGTTACCGAGGTTCGCGGGGATGGTGATGATGTCGTTCAGGTACATGGCGACCGGATCCTGGGTCTTGGCGCCAAGCCGGAACGCCACCGTCGGTGACGTCGCGCCCAGCAGCGCGTCGACCTTCTCGAAGGCCCGCGTGAAGTCCTCGATGATCAGGGTTCGGACCTTTTGCGCCTGCAGGTAGTAGGCATCGTAGTAGCCGGAGCTCAGGGCATAGGTCCCCAGCATGATCCGGCGCTTGACCTCGGCGCCGAAGCCCTGCTGGCGGGTCAGCATGTATTCCTCGATCAGGTTCTTCGCGCCTTCGGCCTGGTACCCATACCGGACGCCGTCGTAACGCGCAAGGTTGGAGCTGGCCTCGGCGGGCGCAATGATGTAGTAGGCGGGCAGCGCGACGTCGCTATGCGGCAGGCTCACCTCCTCGATCCTGGCGCCCTGCTGCTCGAGCAGCCGGATGGCGTCGTTGATCGCCTGCTCGACCGCCGGTTCCATGCCGGTCACGAAGTATTCCTTGGGCACGCCGAGGCGCATGCCCTTGACACCCTTCCGCAACGTTGCGAGATAGTCGGGGACCGGTCGGGTCGAACTGGTGGAGTCGCGCGCATCGTGTCCGGCGAGCGACTGCAAGAGGAGGGCGGCATCGCCGACGTCCCGCGTCATCGGACCGATCTGGTCGAGCG
The DNA here is from genome assembly GCA_034666565.1 of Chloroflexota bacterium. Classification (GTDB taxonomy): domain Bacteria; phylum Chloroflexota; class Dormibacteria; order CF-121; family CF-121; genus CF-13. The sequence goes on along the minus strand of JAXDLN010000096.1, from coordinate 94,845 downwards.
AGGACGCGAAGGCGATCAGGCCATAGCGGCTGACGCGGCCGTAGGTCGGCTTCATTCCGACGGTACCGGTCAGCGCAGCGGGCTGCCGGATCGACCCGCCGGTGTCGCTCCCAAGGGCGGCGATAGCTTCGCCGGACGCGACGGCCGCCGCCGATCCGCCGCTCGAGCCACCCGGCACCCGGTCGAGTCCCCACGGGTTGTGGACAGGCCAGTATCCCGAGTTCTCGTTTGATGAGCCCATCGCGAACTCGTCGCAGTTGGTCTTGCCAAGGAATACGGCGCCCTCGGACTCCAGCCGGTCGACGACGGTCGCGCTGTAGGGCGGGGTAAAGCCCCTCAGGATCTTCGAGCCTGCCGTCGAGACGACGTCCTTGACGCAGAGCACGTCCTTGAGCGCGATCGGGATCCCGGTCAGGGGCTTGACGTCACGCTTGGCGCGCAGCCGATCGTCCGCGTCCTTCGCCTGGCGGAGGGCGAGCTCGCGGGTGACGAGCAGGTAGGCCTTCGTCTTCTCGCCGACGGCATCGATATGCCCGAGCACGGACTCGGTGAGCTCGACCGACGAGATCTCCCGGTCGAGCAGCATCTGATGCAGGTCGCGGATGGTCCGCTGGAAGAGCTTCATTCCTGGATCGCCTTGACCTTGAAGTACGAATCCTCGCGGCTCGGCGCGTTTTTCAGCGCCGCCTCGGCGGGCAGGCACGGTTCGCTCCGGTCCTCGCGCATCACGTTGCGCTCCTCGAGGGGATGGGCGGTGGCCGGAACTGTCGAGGTGTCGGTGCGTTTCAGGGCATTGATCGCGGTCAGGATGTGACGCAGCTGATCACGGTAGCGAACGACCTCGTCTTGGCTGATCCCCAACCGCGCAAGACGCGCGACGTGCTCGACTTCACGGGACGAAAGTTCGGATTCGGGTTCGGGCAAGACTTATAGATTAGAAGAAGTCAGGCGATCATCGCGCCGTTGAGACTCGCCCGCGCCCGCAGCCAGGGGCCCAGCGGTCCCGGCGCGGCGGGACGGCTGATGTGAAAGCCCTGGAGGAAGTCGCAGCGGTACTCGCGCAGCAACGCCGCCGTGGGCTCGTCTTCGACCCCTTCGGCCACCACCGTCAGCCCGAGGCTGTGGCCGAGGTCGATCGTGGAGCGGACGATGGCGGCCCCGTCTCGGTTGGTCGCCATGTCGATGACAAAGGACTTGTCGATCTTGATCTCGCGCACGGGAAGCCGCTTGAGATAGGCCAGCGAGGAGTAGCCGGTGCCGAAGTCGTCGACCGAGATCTGGACCCCGGTGGCGTGCAGTCGCTGCAGTGTGTCTTCGGCTTCGTTTGCAATGATCGTGCCTTCGGTGATCTCGAGACTGAGCTTCTCGGGCGACACCTGCCAGGTGCGCAGCAGCTGCTCCACCGCGTCGGGCAGCTCGGTATCGAGCAGGTTGCGCGCCGAGAGGTTGACCGAGACCCCAATGTCAATGCCGGCCTTCGACCAGGCATGGACCTGTCCCAGCGCCTCGTTGAGCACCCACGCCGTCAACGGCTTGATCAGGTTTGTCTGCTCCGCCGAGGGGATGAAGTCGTCCGGCGGCAGCAGCCCGTGTACCGGGTGGCCCCAGCGCACCAGCGCCTCGACCTTCAGCGGCTTTCCGTCGACCGCCGACACGATCGGCTGATAGTGGAGCACCAGCTCGAACTGGTCGATCGCGTAGCGGAGCTTCCCGACCAGGGGCACCCCCTCACCGCTCTCGCCACCCTCCTGATCGACCGAGTAGACGCTGAAGCCGCTTCGGGCCCGCTTGGCGGTGTACATGGCGACGTCGGCTCGACGGATCAGGGTCGGGGCATCGTCGGCATGTTGTGGGAAGGCCGCGATCCCGATGCTCAGGCTGACCGAAATGGACTGGTCGTCGATGATGAACGGCTGGTCCATGGCGTTGAGGATTTTTTCCGCGATCAGCACCGCGCGGCTGACGTCGGTCGCGCCCCAGGGAACCACGGCAAACTCGTCGCCGCCGTAGCGGGCGACCGTGTCCGCCTTGCGCAGCACACGACGCATGCGCTCAGCCACCTGCAGTAGCAGACGGTCGCCGGCCTCGTGACCGAGACTATCGTTCACGCTCTTGAACCCGTCCAGATCCATGAGCAGCACGGCACACGGCTTCATCTCGCGCTCACCCGCCCGGATCGTTTCCTCGAGCCGCTCCTGGAGAAAGGTTCGGTTGGCCAGTCCGGTCAACGGATCGTGCAGCGCCTGGTATTGCAGGGCTTCGGTCTCCGCTTTGCGCTCCGATACGTCACGCAGGCTTCCGATCACCAGCCGCTGCGGCCCAAGCCAACCAACATTGAACTCCATCGGGAAGGTCGTACCATCTTTCCGCAGGCCGGCGGTCTCGTGGCTTCCCATCTCGAACAAACCCTGCTGCGCCCGCAAGTACGAACGCAGCTGCGGCTTGACCTCTGAGCGGTACGCCTCCGCGATCAGGCGAACGAAGTCCTTGCCGATCACCTCGTCCGCGGCGTAGCCGAAGAGCCGCTCGGCCGCCGGATTGTACGAGCGGACCACCAGGCGCTGGTCCAGCGTAATGATGCCGTCGGCGACGTTGTCGAGGATGGCGCGGATCCGGTCGCCGCTCCGCCGCAATTCGTCTTCGGCCCGGCGCCGCTCGATGAAGTTGCCGATCTGGCTGCCAATGTCCGCCATCACCCGCAGCGTGGCTCGATCGAGGGAGCGCTGATCGTTGCTGAAGAGGGCGATCACGCCCGTGACCTTGCGGCCGTTGGTGACGGCGAAGGCGAACTGAGCGTGCAGGCCGCTCCGGGTGGCGGCGGCTGTGCGTTGCGAATTCGGGTCCGAGGCTACGTCGTCGATCGATCGGGCACGACCGCTCGCCCACACCCGACCCAGCAAACCGACGCCGCGGGCAAAGGTAGCGTCTCGGCCGGAGGACTCGAAGGCTGCGAAATCCCGGGTCGGTCGATACCAGCCATACGCCAGCTGCAAGACATTTGCCTCCTGGTCAACCGCCCAGAACTCGCCGACCGGCCAGCCGAGCGTCTCGCAGACGCCCTGCAGCACCTGGGGCGCCGCCTCAGCCCAGGTGGCGGCATTGGCCAGCGGCCGCGTGACGGCAAACTGCACGGCGCGGAGGCGATCTGCCATGCGCCGCACGCTGATATCGCTTACGAAGGCGACGAACTCGACGCGGGCCCCGGCGCGACGGGTCGGCGAAACCGAAATCTCGATCGGGAACTCATGACCGTCCCGGTGCAGCGCCCACAGCTCGGTTGGCCGTCCCACGAGCTTGCCCTCCCCGGTTTCGATGAACCGCGCCAGCCCGCGCTGGTGGAGGTCGCGGTAACGGCGCGGAATAATGGTCGCGGCGAGCGTCCGCCCGATGGCCTCGTCGTGCGACCAGCCGAAGATCTCCTCTGCCTTCCGGTTCCAGCCGGTGATCATGCCGTTCTCATCGACGGTGATCACGGCGCTCGGCGAGGTGTCGATGATGACCTGGAGATGCCGCTGCGACTCCTTGAGCCGCTCCATGACGCGCAGCTGGACGTCGGCTTCGTGCCGCGCTGCCACATAGAGGCCGACGGTGCCGACCAGCAGCGCCACGCATGGCAGCATCATCAGGGCGTGCCCGGCGTACCAGAAGCCGTCGTAGCGCGCCCGCATGAACATGAACATCATGGTCTCGACCGTGACTAGCACCAGGCCCGCGATGACGCTCGCCTCGATGCGGCGCTCCGGGCAGCGCCCCTTGCGGTAGACCGCCGCGGCGAAAGCCACCACGAAGAATGGGGCGGCCTGCAGCAGCGTGTTGAGTTCGGTGAAGCGGGCACCGACGATCAGTGGGGGCAGCACCAGCGCCAGCCCCACGCTGATGGCAATGACGGCAACGCTGATCGCCAACGCCGCCGCCAGGGTTCGATGCAGCGTCCGGCGAGGGCGCGCCAGCGGGCGAGGCCGATGCAGCAGGATCCAGGCGTAGAGCACCGGCGTCCCGATGTGGGCCGCGTGGAAGAGAAAGCTGGCCGTTTGGTTGCTCGCAAAGGGCAACCGGAACGGTAGGACCCCGGGGAAGGTGAGCATGTGCTGCAGCCACAAGATGCCGAGGACGACACTGGCGAACGCCAGCGGTAGCGACCGGCTGTGGCGGCGGAGCACGACGTCCGCGGAGGAGAGCGCGAGGACCACGGCCAGCGTGACCACCATGGCGCTGTCCAGGACCGGGACATACCAGGTGAGCGGGAGCGTGGCGTCCGGCAGCAGGGCGCCCAGCACCGAAACCAGCATGAGGGCGGCCGCCGTCAGCAAGGCGAGCAACCCACGAGCGCCGATCGTTCGGAAGCGCCCCATGGCGCGGCCGGTGGGCGCGCTAAGAACGGTTGGGAACGCCACGATCGCATAATGCGTCGCGCACCCTGAAAGAGAAGTTAAGGAGCTGTCACAATTCGTTACAAATTCTGATAGCGTTCACCCAGCGTTATCTGCGACCGCCCGTGTTCGGCAAAATGGGCTAGGCGGCCCCACCTGCCCTCCCGGAGGGGACTGGGGTCATTCGCCAAGCAGGGCGACGAAGGCGGCCTCGTCGAGGACAGGGACCTTCAGGCGCTGTGCCTTCTCGAGCTTGGACCCCGGATCGGCGCCTACTACCAGGTAGTCGGTCTTCTTCGTCACGCTCGAGCCCACGGTTCCACCCAGCGACTTGATGCGCTCTTCCGCCTGCCCGCGGGTTAGCGAGCTCAGGGTCCCGGTCAGCACGAGCGTCTTGCCAGAAAGCGGGCCCTCGACGCGCTCGGGTGGCTTGATGGTGATGCCGGCATCTAGCAGCCGCTGGATGAGACGGCGCGACTCGGGTCGCTGAAAGTATTCGTGGACCTCCTCCGCCACGATCGGGCCCACCCCGCCGACCGCGCGGAGGTCGTCGACGCTGGCGGCCTGCAGGCGCTCGATGGCACCAAAGTGGTCGGCCAGCAGGCCGGCCATGGTCCACCCAACATGGTTGATACCGAGGGCACCGAGAAACCGAAGAAACGTGGTCGACTTGCTGGCGTCGATGCGGTCGAGCAAGTTCTGCGCCGACTTGTCCGCGAAGCCGTCCAGTGACAGGAGCTGCTCCTTCGTCAGGTGATAGAGGTCTGCCGGATCCTTGACCAGCTTCCGGTCAATCAGCTGCTGCAGCGTGGCGTAACCCAGGCCCTCGATATCGAGTGAACCGACGAAGTGGCGTAAATGCTCGAGCACCTGGGCGGGGCAGGTTGGATTGATGCAGCGGGTTGCCGCCTCACCCGGTTCGCGCACCAGGTCCGTTCCGCACTCCGGGCATTTCTTCGGCATGTGCCACGGCCGGCTTGATGCTGGCCGCTTCTCTTCCAAGACTCGAACGACCTCGGGGATCACGTCGCCGGCGCGCTGGATGATGACGTGGTCCTTCGGCCGCACGTCTTTTCGGGCGACTTCGTCTTCGTTGTGAAGCGTCGCCCGGCTTACCGTGACACCGGCGATTTGAGTTGGCCGCAGCCACGCCACCGGGGTGGCCGCACCGGTGCGGCCGACGTAGATCTTGATGTCCTCGACGACGGTTTCCGCCTGCTCGGGCGGGAACTTGAACGCCAGCGCCCAGCGCGGGCTCCGCGACACGAAGCCGAGCTCGGCCTGCTGCCCGAGGTCGTTGACCTTGATGACGATGCCGTCGATCTCGTAGTCGAGCCCGTGGCGCTGCTCCGTCCACTCGTCGAGGAAGGCGATGACCGCCTCGATGTCGGGGTGGGTGCGGCGGTTGTCGTTGACGTGAAAACCCATCTGCGCGAGCCGCTCGAGGATCTGCTCCTGGCTTTTCGCGGTTCCCGGCGGATCGAGGGCGTAGATGAAGGTATCGAGGCGGCGGCGCGCGGTGATGCGCGGGTCGAGCTGTCGCACCGCGCCCGCCGCGGCGTTTCGTGGATTGGCAAAGGGCGGTTTGCCCTCGGCCGCCAGCTCCGCATTCAAGCGCTGGAAACTGCGCTTCGGCATGTAGACCTCGCCCCGCACCTCGAACGTTTGCGGGAATTCTTTTGGGATCGTGACCGAGAGCGGGACGCTGGGGATGGTCTTCACGTTGGGCGTGACGTCTTCACCGACGTAGCCATCGCCGCGGGTGGCGCCGATCCTATAGCGACCCTGCTCGTACAGCAGGCTCATCGCGAGCCCATCGATCTTGAGTTCGGTCACGTACTCGACCTTGAGATCGCCCAGCGCTCGGTGGACGCGCTTGTCGAATTCGCGGACCTCGTCGCGCTCGAACGCGTTCGCCAGGCTGAGCATCGGCGTGCGGTGCGTGACCTTGGCAAACGCGTCCGAGGGCGGGCCGCCGACGCGTTGCGTTGGCGAGTCGGGCGTGACCAGATCGGGATGCTCGGTCTCGAGCTCGACCAGCTCGCGGAAGAGGGCATCGTACTCGGCGTCGGTGATCTCGGGCTGGTCGAGGACGTAGTACTCGCGATTCGCCTCGTCGATCAGCCTTCGCAACTCGATAACGCGCGCTCGCGCGTTTTCAATGCCCCCACCCTGCCCTCCCCCAGAGGGGGAGGGAATGGGGCTGCTCACAACTTGGTGATCGGCGCCAGACTGACCGCCAGGATCTTCACACCGACCTTGTCGAACTTGACGATGAGCTCTTCGTCAGTCCGCGTCATCGTGCTCTTCATCACCCGGCCATGGCCCCATGAGCGGTGCTCGACGTTGTCGCCAGGGTGGTATCGCTGCCGGAGCTCGAGGGGCGCACCCGGCCGTGTGGCCTCGACGAGGCGCGCTGGGGCCATGGCCTCGCCATCAAGGCCGGATGGGATGCCCGCCGGACCATCGACGAGCTCCGGAGGGATGTCCTTCAAGAAGCGCGACGGCAGATTGAGATTGGCGCTGCCCCACAGGTGTCGCCGAAAGGCGTGAAAGAGATACAGGCGATCCTTCGCGCGGGTCATGCCAACGTAGGCCAGCCGCCGCTCTTCTTCGAGATCCTCCGGCGAATCGAGGCTTCGGCTGTGCGGAAACAGACCCTCCTCCATGCCCAGCATGAACACCACCGGAAACTCGAGGCCCTTCACCATGTGCAGGGTGATGAGTGTCATCCCCTGCGTTCCCTCCTGCATGGTGTCGACGTCACTCATCAGCGCCGTCTCTTCGAGGAAAGCCTGCAAGCCCTCGCCGGGTGGCAACCCATCGTACTCGGAGGCCAGGCCGCGAAGCTCGAGCACGTTGGCCCAGCGCTCGTCGCCGTCCGAGCCGGCATCCTTCACATACCGTTCGTACGCATTGCGCATCAACAGCTGGTCGATGGTGTCCACGAGCCGGCGTTCCAGTGACGCAGCACGGACCTCGTTGATGAGGTCGCGGAATTCGGCTAGCGCGCTCCTGGCTGCCGGGGTCAGGTCATCCATTTCGTCGAGGCTGTTCAGCGCGTCCCAGGCCGACATGCCATGCGCGTCCGCCCAGTATCCGAGCTGCGCCAGCGATTTCTCCCCCAGCTTTCGGCGGGGGACATTGATGATGCGCGAGAAGCTCAGCGTGTCCTGTGGATTGGCGATCAGCCGCAGATACGCCATCACGTCCTTGACCTCGCGGCGCTCGTAGAACCGTAGGCCGCCGATCAGCCGGTATGGCACGCCGCGCCGGAGCAGGACTTCTTCCAGCGCCCGGGATTGGGCATTGGTGCGGTAGAGGACGGCGATGTCACCTAACCGGTTGTCGCCCTCGGCGACCAGCCGCATCGCTTCCCGGGCGACGGCCTGCGCCTCCTCCTGCTCGTCGTAGGTTTGCGCCACCACGATCTTTGGGCCACCGGGCCGATCGGTCCAGAGGCGCTTCTCAGCTCGGTTCGGGTTGGCCTTAATGACATGGTAGGCCGCGTCAAGGATCATCTGCGTCGAGCGGTAGTTCTGTTCCAGCTTGATGATCTTCGCGTCGGGATAGTCGTGCTCGAACGACAGGATGTTGCGCACGTCGGCGCCACGGAATTTATAGATCGACTGATCGTCGTCGCCGACGACGGCGAGATTCCGGTGCTTGCCCGCAAGATGGCGCACCATCAGGTACTGCGCACGGTTGGTGTCCTGGTACTCGTCGACCATGACGTATTTGAATCGCCGCTGATACTTCTCGAGCACCTCGGGATGCCGATCGAAGAGCCAGACGGTGCGCATCAGCAAATCGTCGAAGTCCAGGGCATTGTTCTGCTGTAGAAACGCGTCGTACCGCAGCCGGATCTGCGCCGCCAGCTCCTCGTTGTGCGTGCCGGCCGCCTTCAGCTGGTCCTCGGCGCTGATCCCCTCATCCTTACCGCGTGAAATCAGGGCCACCATGCCGCTCGGTGGATAGCGTTTCTCGTCGAGGCGGAGCTCGGTCATCACTCGCTTGACGACGGCCAGCCGATCCCCCTCGTCGTAGATGATGAAGTGCCGGTCGATGCCATCGACGCTGCCGTCGCGGCGCAGGATGCGCACGCCAATCGCATGGAACGTCCCCATCCAGATCGCCCCCGCGCTGAGGTTGACGAGGCTCTCGACGCGACCGCGCATCTCGCGCGCCGCCTTGTTCGTGAAGGTCACCGCCAGGATTTCGCCGGGCTCCGCACGCCCCTGCTGAATGAGCCAGGCGATGCGATGCGTCAGCACGCGCGTCTTGCCGCTGCCTGCCCCGGCGAAGATCAGCAACGGACCATCGTCGGCGGTGACCGCGGCGCGTTGCGGCGGATTCAGTCCGGCGAGGAGGTCGACGCCGCGCTCGGCGGCGGTGGGGGAGCTTGCCAAATCAAGGGCAAGTCTAGTGGCGGCGGCCACGGCCGCGCATGCGGCCGGCGGCCATGTCATCGGTGTCGTCGAAGTTGTCCTCACGCGTTTTCTTGGACGACTTCAACGACTGCGAGAAGGCGCTAAAGAACTGATCCCGCAATTCCATCGTCGAGATCTCGAACGCATCTTTCAATGTCCAGTGGTCATCCGGCGAGTAGCGGCGCTCGCAAGCCCATAGGAGGAACTTGATGAGCTGGATCTTGACGGCGGCCTTGAGCTTGGAGTCGGCTTTGGGCGCAGCCTTCCCCTGGACAACGGCGACCCTGGCGCCTCCTTTGTCCTTGCCCTTGCCCTTGTCCTTGCCTTTGCCGGCTCCCTTGCGTCCGGGACCGACTGGCGGGGCCACGGGTTCCCCGCCGCGGACGCCCCAGGCGGGTGCGGTCGGAACGTGCGCCGCGGGCGGCGCTTGCGCCACCAGACTGGCGCGCAGCGCGGCAAGGTCGTCCTTGGGCGCAGTCGGCTTGGGCGGCTCGGCGGCGGCCGGCATCGGCGCGGCGACCGGTGGCTGGTAGGCGGGCAGGGCTGCCTCGCGCTTCTTGGGGATGGCCATCGGCGGCACGGAAAAGCTGGGTGGCGTCACGGGTCGCGGCGCGGGCGGGGCGACGGGAGGCTGAGCGGCCAGCAGCGGCTGCTGCGGGGGCATCGCCTGCGGTGGCATTGGTTGTGGCGGCGCCTGTGGGTAGGCCGGATAGGGGGGTTGGGGGTAGGGCTGGCCCTGCGGCGGCGCGCCGGGATACGGCGCACCCGGATAGGCGGCTGGCGGGTAGCCGGGTGGCGGCTGCTGCGGGTACCCCGCCTGCTGCGGCTGAGGGTAAGCCTGAGGCTGCTGCGGCTGCGGGTAGCCCTGGGGCTGCTGCGGAGGGTAGCCTGGCTGCTGCGGCTGGGGATAGCCCGGCTGCGGCGGCTGGGGGTAACCCTGCTGAGGCGGTTGCGGCTGTTGCGGAGGATATCCCGGCGGCTGCGGCTGGGGATAACCGGGCGGCGGCGCGTAGCCGCCCGCACCCCAGGCAGGAGCCGCCGCCGGGGGCTGCCAGGTGGCCGGTGCGATCGGGTGCTGTTGACCGGGAGGGATGTACGGCGCCGACGGCCCCTGCAACGCGGCCTGGCTGCGTCGCAGCAGGTCCTGGAGGCGACCCTTGTCGATATAGAGGTTGCCCGCGAGGTTGGGATCGGCCCCCGGGCTGAACAAGCACTCGCCGCTCTGGAATTCCCAGAGCAGGTCGAAGGCCTGTCGCGCGCCCCGGACCCGGCCCCCGCTCGCGTGGGTCAGGGCGCCCGCCTGAAAGGCGTACACCCAGTTCCCTTTCGGCTCGTGCAACTCGAGCACCCCCGTCTGGGAACCATTGACCACCTGGTCGAGGAGGCCAAGCATGCCGGCACGGTCGATGGGGCTGAACGCGGGCGCCGCGGACTGCTGGGCGCCCTTCTCCACCTTGCCCTTGGCGAAGAGCTTCACACCGCTGTAACCGGCGGTGGGAGGCTGTCCTTGCCCGTGTAAAACCTCCGCTACAACGTGTTACCGGTCAGCAACAGCGCTCGCACCTCGTCGTCGGTGACCTGTGGCCAGTCTTCGAAGAAGTTGCCGACGGCGTAGAACGGCTCCGGAGTCGTAAGGCAGACGAACTCCTCGACCTGCGGAGCCAGTACCGCCGCCGTATCGGGTGGCGCGACCGGCACCGCCAGCACGACTCGGCGCGCCCCGCGCCGGCGCACCGATTCGATGCCCGCCTGGGCGGTGTATCCGGTCGCGACGCCGTCGTCGGTCAGGATGGCGGTCCGCCCCTCTAACGGCGGGACGGCATTCGAACCCAATCCAGCCAGCCACCGCTGTAGTTCCTCACGCTGTCGCGTGGCGGCGTCCAGCAGATCGTCGTCCGAAAGTCCCAGGTGACGGCTCAGTTTGTGATCGAGCACGATGACGCCTTGATCATCAACCGCGCCGATCGCCAGCTCCGGGTTCTCGGGGGCGCCGAGCTTGCGGACCGGGCAGATGCCAAGCGGCAAATGCAGCGCCACCGCAATCGCCCGGGCCACGACGACGCCCCCACGCGGAATGCCGAGGACGACGGTTGCCGGCGCGTCCCGGTAATGTTGGAGCGCCGCCGCCAGGCGCTCGCCGGCATCGAGCCGATCGCGGAAAATCACGGCACTACAATAGGTCGATGTCGAGCACCATGCCGTCCATGCCGGGCGTGGGCGACCAGGCGCCGGACTTCACCCTGCCCGGGACCCCTGACGGCGACCCGGTCAGCCTCGCCTCCTTCCGCGGCAGCAAGCACGTGCTGCTCGCGTTCTATGTCTTCGACTTCAGCCCCGGCTGAACCAATGAGCTCACCTCCTTGCGAGGTGATCACGAACAGTTCGTCAAGGCGGAGACGCAGGTACTCGCCATCAGCGTCGACCACATCTGGGCGCACAAGGCCTACGCCAAGAGCCTCGGGGATCTTCCCTATCCCCTGCTCGCCGACTGGGATAAGTCGGTGACGCGGAAATACGGCGTGCTGAACGAGGAGCGCGGCGTGGCACACCGATCGCTATTCCTGATCGACTACCGCGGCTATGTCCGCTGGCTCAATCCGCACTATGACTGGCGCAGCCAGGAACAATATGCCGCGATGAATGAAGCGATGCTGGGGCTCCCGATGATCCCGCGCCCGAAGCCGGCTAAATAAAGAAAAAGCCAGCCCGAAGGCTGGCTCGTTGTCGATCTGCGGTCGTTAGCTCTTGCCGTTGGCGACGACGGCCAGAATGTCCTTCTCGGACAGGATCAGATATTCGATCTCGTCGAGCTTGATCTCACTCCCAGAGTACTTCGCGTAGACGACACGGTCACCCACCTTGACGTCAAGCGGCTCCCGCTTGCCGGTGGTCTCGATGAACCGGCCGTTGCCGACGGCCTCGACCATGCCTTCCTGTGGTTTCTCCTTGGCGGTGTCGGGCAGCACGATGCCGCTCTTGGTCTTTTCCTCACGCTCGACGGGCTTGATCACGACGCGGTCGCCCAGTGGACGTAGCTTCATGGACCCTCCTTAGGTGGTGACAATACGGTTTAGCACTCAATTAGCCCGAGTGCTAATGATAGCTCAATTGGAGCGCCCCAACAAGGGCTCGCTCGCCGTGGCGGGGCTTGTCAGGCTACCCAACAGGGAATACGCTCGGGGGAGCAGCAACCACCCTGAGGAGGGAGATCCCGATGAAGAGGGGCTTTCGTGTTCTTGCGTTCGCCGCCGCCGCCGCGCTCGCCCTGGCGGCGACGCCTGCCCTGGCAGGCGAGTCACCCACGTACCTGGCGCTCGGCGATTCGGTGCCGTTCGGTTTCAGCCCGTTCGTCTCCCCGAGCGATGCCGACGGGTTCGTCGGCTACCCAGAAGACCTGGCCGGCATGCTGGACCTGGGCGTCCGGAATGCGACATGTCCCGGCGAAACGAGTGGCAGCCTGATCTCGACCTCGGCTCCGGATAATGGATGCCAGGCTTTCCGTTCAGTCGGGGACCTCCACGTCAACTATCAGGGATCGCAGCTCAGCTATGCCGTAGCGTTCCTGCGAGCGCACAAGCACACCTCACTGGTGACGATGACGATTGGGGCGAACGACATCTTCCTGCTGCAGAAGGCCTGCAACAATGTCGTGCCGTGCATCGTCGGCGGCCTCCCGGCACTCTTCGCTAGCCTCCAGGCAAACCTGACAGCGATCTACCAGGCCATCCGCAGCACGGGCTACCAGGGAAGGATTGTCGCGCTCACCTACTACGTAACCAACTACAACGACCCGGTCGCGGTCTTTGTCATTTCGAAACTCAACGGCCTGGTCTCCGCCGTCACGCTGGGCTTCGGAGGTCGGGTCGGCGACGGATTCGGTGCCTTCGGGGCGATCGCGCTGTCGACAGCCGGCGGCGACAGTTGCGCGGCGGGCTTGCTGATCAAGCTGGCGGACGGGACGTGCAACATCCATCCGTCGGCGTTCGGCGCAAAAGTACTGGCACAGGCAGTCGAGGCTGCCCCGTAGGGACTAGCTGAAACCGAGGCTCGGGTCCGCGTCGAAGGGCGCTGGATCCGGGCCTCGCCGGTCCCACTCGATCAGCGCGGCCACGCCGATCATGGCGGCGTTGTCGGTGCATAGCTCGGGCGCCGGGATGATCAGGCGGGCGAGACTGCCAAGTCGGGCCTGGGCCGCCTCGCGGAGCCGGCGATTCCGCGCGACCCCGCCGCCGAGGACGATCGTCGGAGCAGGGTCTGCTGCCTGCGCCGCTTCGACCCGCTGCAGGAGCGCGTCGACGATCGCCTCCTGATAGCTGGCGGCCAGGTCGGCCCGCTCCTGGTCGCTGATGGTCTTGCGCTTGCGGACTTCGTAGAGCAAGGCCGTCTTGACGCCGCTGAAGCTGAAGTCCAGCCCGGGGGCCCGGGGCCGGGGGAAGGCCACGGCCTTCGGGTCGCCGCTCGCCGCCAGCTTGTCGATCGCCGGGCCGCCCGGAAAGGGCAGCCCGAGGATGCGCGCACCCTTGTCGAAGGCTTCCCCGGCAGCATCGTCCCGCGTCCGGCCGATCACCGCGATCTCGCCGTCCGGTTGCCACCGGATGAGGTCGCTGTGCCCACCGGAGACAACCAGCCCCAGCACCGGCGGGCGAAGCTGATCGTCCTCGAGCAGCCCGGCGTAGACGTGGGCGGCCAGGTGGCTGACGCCGAGGACCGGGAGTCCTCGCGCATACGCGATCGCCTGCCCCAGGTTGACGCCGACCAGGAGGCAGCCGATCAGCCCTGGCCCGCGCGTAACGCCCACCGCGTCAATCTGCTCCCAGCGCGTGGCGGCGTCCTCCATGGCGCGCTCGATCACCGGGACCAGCGTCTGCAGGTGGGCGCGGGCGGCGAGCTCGGGAACGACTCCGCCATAGGGCGCGTGCAGCGCGTCCTGCGAGCGGATCACATTGGAGAGCAGGCGCGGGCCATCGGTAACCACGGACGCTGCGGTTTCATCACAGGATGTCTCGATCGCCAGGACGCGCCGGGTGTTGGTGACTACTCCGGCGTGCTGCTGTCGAGCCCTTCGATCTCGAGCGTTTGCATGATGTCCTTGAAGCGCTTCTTGAAGGTCGGCGACTGGATCGAGTCCGACCACATCACGATCGCGTCCTCATTGTTGTCGGTGTAATAGCCGCGACGGCGGCCGATCACTTTGAAGCCGAACTTCTCGTAGAGGCGGACGGCGACTTCGTTGGACGGCCGCACCTCGAGTGTCAGCCAGCGCGATCCGAGTTGATACGCACGCTGGATCAGCGCGGCCATCAGCGCGTGGCCGTAGCCCTTGCCCTGCTGGTTGGCGCGCACGCCGACGGTCGTGATATGCGCTTCGTCGCTCATCTTCCAGAGACCGGCGTAGCCGACGATGTCCTCGTCGCGCCTGAGCACGAGATAGTAAGCCGACCGGTTGTGATGGAGTTCTCGGTAGTAGGCATTGCGCGGCCAGGGCGTCGGAAATATCTCACGCTCGATCGCCTGCACTTGCGGGATGTCATCCTCGTGCATGGCGTCGACGAGCACTCGGGACTTCAGCTGCATCATGTGGCCTTCCTGGCGCGCTCCTCCGCTGCCGCGGGCTGGACGTAGAGCGCCTGGACTTCATCATATCGCAGTGGTTTTTGCAAATCGAAGGTCCAATTGGCGGAATCGGCAAGCGCGGCGCTCAAACGCCGCCGCTCAGCCTCCGGGATCTCCAGGTGAGCCTGGGCGGGCGACCAGGTCGCCAGCATCCCGGCCGGCTCGGCGATGACCCGGGCCGAATTGGGGAGCCAGCCAGCGAGCTCAGCCGCCGGCATCCGCCGGACGGGGTCGCCCTCGCGCCAGGCGAACACCTCGGTCCGACCGGCGTCGCGCAGGGCGGCCGTGGCTGGGTCGCCGTCCGCCCGGCGGGCCAGGATCGGCAGGCTGTCGATGAGATGGAGCGGAATATGCCGCGCGTAGGCCAGCCCGGCCGCCAGCGAGAGCCCGACCCGCAAGCCCGTGAACGAGCCCGGGCCACGGGCGGCCGCTACCGCCTCGAGGTCATCCGGTCCCCCGCCGGCCTTCTTCACCAGTGCCTCGAGGCGCGCGAGCACGGGCTGGTCATCGCGACGCCGGACCCAGTCCTCCGCCGCCAGCACTCGCCGTCCGTCCAGCACGACCATCGCCTGGTCGATGCCGGAGGTGTCAATCGCCAGGCGCACGTTCAAATACCGCGCGAACGCGATCGGGTCCGCGCACCAGAGTCAGCCGCCGCCGGTTGTCGCGCCCGCCGGTCAGGCGGATCAGGATAGTCGCCCAATGTTCCAGCACGCCGGCGCGCTCCGGCCACTCGATCAGGGTGACGGCATCCGGTGCCGGCTCGTCGAGCCCGGTGTCGACCCAGGCCATCCCTTCGAGTCGATAAAGATCGTAGTGCTCGACCGGCAGCCGCCCCCGGTACTGGTGGTGCAAAACAAAGGTCGGACTATGCACCCCGGCGGTCACGCCCAGCGCCTCCGCAATGCCTTTGACGAGTTCCGTCTTGCCGCTCCCGAGGTCGCCTTCGAGACCGATGACATCGCCCGCCACGAGCGTGGCGCCGAGGCGGCGACCCAGCGCCCGGGTCTCCTCGACAGATTCAGTCTTGACGGAAGTGCTCATAACCGGCCTTCTTGAGGCGCTCGATCCGCGGGCCGTTGCGAAAGCGAATCCCTGACCGCGGATCGATCTTGCCTACGACGGTGAGCGGAACCTGGATGCGTTCCAGGGCGTGCTGTGCGATCCGCATGCGCGCAGGGGGCGCCGCACAGATCAGTTCGAAGTCCTCGGAGTCGGTCACCGCCAGCGGCCATTGTTTCCTGTGCAGGCCGCGCGCCAGCGGCAGGCGTTCGACGTCGATGGTCGCGCCCAGGCGCGTGTCCTCGACCAACCGCTCGACTTCACGGGAAAGGCCGTCGCTGATGTCCCCGCCAACCCGGATCCCCGATGCGACCAGGGCGCGACCGGCGGCGATCCGCGGCGTCGGGTCGAGCTGGGCCGCCACCCAAGCCCGCTCATCGCGAGACCTGGGCTGGGCGCCGGATTCGAGCACGCGCAGCCCGGCGGCCGCGGCACCCAGTTGTCCGGTGACCGCGATCACCCACCCTGGCCGAGCGCCCACCCGCCGGAGCATCGCGCGGGCCGAGCCGAGCCGGCCAACCAGGGTCGCCGTCAGCGTCAGCGGCCCGAGCGTGCCGCTCAGGTCCCCGCCGGCAACCGTGCAGCGGTAGCGATGGGCTTGCTCCGCAATGCCGCGATAGAGGCGACCCACATCGGCGACCGCCAGCGTCCCGCGCAGCGAGAGCGAGACGAGGGCGTGCCGCGGCTCGGCGCCCATCGCCGCCAGGTCGCTGAGGTTGATCGCCATCAGCCGCCGGCCAAGCTGCCTGAAATCAAAGCCGGGCCATTCGAGTCGAAAGTCGATCTCCTCCACCATCGTGTCTGTGGTCGCCACCACGATCGGATCGCCCCGCCAGACGGCCGCATCATCGCCGGGCGCCGGGACCAGCAGCCCCGACGAGGGCGCATCGAGGTAGCGACTGATCGACCGCAAGATCCCGCGTTCGCCGAGCTCGGCGAGCGTCCGCGGCCGGCGTGCGAGCGTTGTGCTAAACGGGGATGCCCTCGACCGGGCTACTGGCGACGGCCTTGAGGCCGATGTTCGCCCGGCCGGCCAGGAATGCACGGCGCCCGGCGACGACCGCCTCGGCGAAAGCCCGCGCCATCTCCGGCGGATCCTGGGCCCGCGCAATCGCCGTGTTGACGAGGACGGCGGCGGCGCCCAGCTCGAGGCAGCGCGCGGCTTCGGAGGGCACGCCCAGGCCGGCGTCGACGATCACCGGCACCTTCACTTTCTTGACAATCAGCTCGAGGTTCAACAGGTTCTGCAACCCGAGGGTGGTGCCGATGGGCGCCGCGCCCGGCATCACCGCGGCCGCGCCGGCTTCGTAGAGCCGGATCGCCTGCACCACGTCATCGCTGGTGTAGGCCATCACGATGAAGCCTTCCTTGACCAGCTGGCGCGTGGCCTCCAGCGTTCCCTGCGGATCGGGAAGCAGCGTGTCCTCATCGCCGACGACCTCGACTTTGATGAATTCCGACATCCCGGCCGCCCGGGCCATCCGCGCCATCCGCACCGCGGCGTCAGCCGTGGTCGCTCCCGCGGTGTTGGGAAGAAGCGTGAAGCGACGCAGGTCGATGCCCTCGAGCTCGGAACGGCCCCCGTCGAGGTTCAGGCGCCGGATGGCAACCGTGATCATGTCGGGTTGCGCCGCCTCGAGGCAACGCGCCAGCACCTCGTTCGAGGCGTATTTTCCGGTGCCGTGGATCAAGCGCGACCGCAGCGTCCGCCCACCGATGGCAAAGGTATCGCCACCGCTCGAACCACCACCTACGAAGTAGACGAGCTCCAACTCGTCCCCGGCGTGGACGACGGTCTTCGCGAAATCATCCTTCCGTCGGATCTCGCGGTTGTGCTCGATCACGACCCGGGCGGGCGCCACATCCAGCTCCTTGAGCAAATCGAGCAGGCTCACCCCGTCCTCGACCTTGCGCGGCTTGCCGTTGAGCGTGACCGTGACATCGCTCATCGGCGAGACACCTCCAGCCTGGTGACGATCAGCTCATGCAGGCGGCGGGCCGCTTCGGCGGGATCGACGGCGTCATAGACCGCGCGCACCACCGCAAGCGCGCGCGCACCGGCCTCGACGACGGCGGGCGCATTGTCGTGATCGATCCCACCGACCGCCACGAATGGGCGATCGGCGATGGCGGCGACCTCCGCGACCAGGTCGATACCGACCGCAGGCCGGCCGGCCTTGGTCGGCGTGGGAAACACCGGTCCCACCGCGATGTAGTCAGCCTCCTCATCGATGGCAGTCCGAGCCTGTTCGAGGCTGTGGGTCGACCGTCCGATCAGCCGGCCATGGAAGCCTGGAAGCTGGCGGACGGCAGACGGCGGCAGGTCATCCTGACCGAGGTGGACGCCGTCGGCGTCGGCGGCGATCGCGATGTCGGCGTGGTCGTTGATGATCAACAGCGCGTCATGCAGCAGCGTCAGCCGCCGCAACGCGAGCGCGATGGAATATTGCTCGCCCTTGGGCATGGTCTTCTTGCGGAGCTGGATGACGCTTGCGCCACCCTTGAGCGCAGCTTCCACGATGCGCGCGGTCTCAACCTCATCCCCCTGATCGCCCGTGATCAGGTAGAGGCGCATGCGGGCGAGTCGCTCATGACGTTGCTCGACGGCTCCCATATGTGCTGCCCAGCAGTTGCGGAATGCTCGAGCCCGTTTCCTCCGCAGGTATTACCTGATCAGGTTCTAGGGTCAGTCGGCGGACCCGACTTTCTCAGCATTCCGCTCCCCTAGGGCGGTTCTAATTATAAGTTACGACGAATACGGCCCGACCATCCCCAGTCCTCAGGCGGGCTTAAGCATCCTCTGCGACCGCCGGTGCATGTGCCAGTGCTCGCGCATCGCTGACGCTATGTACAACGGATAGCCGATGCCAAGGAGCATGATCAATAACAGGGCAACTATCGGCGAAATTGTTTGGGTTAGCCCGTCATCTAGCTGCATCTGGCGAATTCGAGCAGCCGTGCCGTAAGCAGCGACGAGGTTTGCGATCGGGAAAAGCATCGCGATCACCGACAGGCCAGGCGAGACCTTGATCTCCGGGTCGTGACGACGAATCTCGGCGTTGATCTTGTAATGCCAAACCAGGAAATAGATTCCGAAAGTGATTATGCTTAGGCCGAGAATGGCTGCTGGACTTCTGTCCTTGCCTAACCATTCAGCTGTGGATGACTGTATAGGCGCTGTGGGAGGCGAAGCGGAGGGTGTGGTTGGCGGAGTGGCAATAGCCATGATTCTTCCTTCCTCGGGGATGACCGGGAGTCCCGACCTTCAGGGAAGGTGAAAGGGGGCCGCAGATTGGCCTGAGGATTCCACTGTGCGCGTAGTTGAGCCTGCTGTCAATGGGTACCGACTGGCGGCGCCACCCAATAGGCCCCCTTTTCCGGCTACCAGCAAGCACAGACGCGATCTTGGCATGAAAACCCGGTGCAGCCCGGTTAACAACGACGAGGTCGGCCATTGCTGCGCCGGGAACTCCTTTTAGCGATAAGGAGCCGCTGGATGGCGTGCCCACGAGCTTTAACTACAGGTATCGGCGCGGGACCCGGTTGGAGATCCCGCAGAGCACTTCGTACGAGATGGTGCCCGCCGCATCGGCCAGATCGTCGGCCGTCAGCACAGCATCGCGGTCGCTACCGATCAAGGTCACGATATCCCCAACCTGGACGTTGGGCACGGCGGCGACGTCGAGCGCGGCCTGGTCCATGCTGATCGATCCGGCGAACGGGACCCGCGTGCCGCGGACGATCGCGCAGCCCCGTTCGGCCGCTCGCCAGTGCAGGCCGTCGGCGTAGCCGGCGGCGATCGTCGCCACCCGCGCCGGTTGCTTTGCCGTAAAGCGGCGGCCGTATCCGACGCTCTCCCCAGCCGGAACCGTCGCCACATTGGTGACGATGGTCTGCCACGTCAGCGCCGGCCGAAGCGTGGGCAGGTCACGCCAGTCTCGTGCGGGCCGAACGCCATAGAGAACCAACCCGGCGCGAACCAGGTCGAGCCGGGCCTCCGGCAGGCGGAGGATCGCCGCCGAGTTCGCCGCGTGGCAGATGAAGCCGGCGACACCGGCGCGAACCAGCGCCGCCCGGGCATCGAGGAAGATCCTCAGCTGTTGGGTCGTGAAGGCGAGATCGCGGTCGGCGTCCGCAAAATGCGTCCAGAATCCCTCCAGGCGCAAATGGGGGTCGGCGTGGATCTCGGTCGCCAGTCTGATCGCCTCCTCGGGGGTGGCGCCGAGTCGGTGCATGCCGCTGTCGACTTTGACGTGGACGCGGATCTCGGTGGCCGCCGTCTGCAGCAATGCGAGGCCCGCGCGGTCGTAGACCGTGAGCGCTAGCTTCGCCGCGACCGCCGCGGAGAGCGCGTTCGGTGGCGTGTATCCGAGATTGAGGATCGGCTCGCGGATGCCGACCTTGCGCAGCTCGAGACCCTCGGGAATCGAGGACACCGCCAGCCAGGACGCGCCACCTGCGAGCGCCGCTCTCGCCGCGGGCACGGCGCCGTGCCCGTAGCCATTGGCCTTGACGACCGCCATCACCGCCGTCTTCGCGCCGACGAGCTCCTTGACGAGGCCGGTGTTGTGAGCGATGGCCGACGGGTCCACGTCGGCCCACTTGGTCGCGCCCTGCTCCGTCAGCGCAGGCGCTCCATCACGCGTGGAATCTGCGGCAGCAGGTCGGACGCGAGCACACCAGCCTGACCCAGCGACGCCTCCAGGTCCGTCCCGGCAACGCTGTGAATATGCACGCCGGTGACCGCTGCCTCGAAGGGCGGCAACTTCTGCGCCATCAAGCCTCCGATCAGCCCGGCGAGGACATCGCCGGTTCCCCCGGAGGCCAGAGCCGGGGTCGCGATCGGGTTCAGGGTGATGCGTCCGTCCGGCGCGGCAATGACAGTGCCGGCGCCCTTGAGGACGACCACCTTGTTCCAGGTCTTCGCGAACCGTGAGGCGATGCCGCGCCGGTCCTTCTGGACGGCGCTGGTTTCCATGTTGGCCAGCCGTCCGAATTCCGCGGGATGCGGCGTCAGGACGATGCTGGGCGATAGCTTGGGCAGGATGCTGCGGTGTTCGGCGAGCAGGTTGAGGGCGTCGGCATCGAGCACGAGCGGTACGGTCACTTTCGGAAGCAGATCCTCGATCAGGCGACGCGTCGATGTGTCGCGCCCGATCCCCGGTCCCACGATCCCGGAAGCGGCGCCGGTAAAGCCGCGCAGGACGGCGCTCAGAGCCGCGTGGCCGACGACGCCAGGGGAGATCTCGGGGATTGGACCGACGACCACCTCCGTGCATTTCTCGGCCAGGATCGGATAGATCGACTGGGCAACCATCAAACGCACGATGCCGGCGCCCGAGCGTGCGGCGCCCATGCTCGTCAGATAGGCGGCGCCGGTGTAGCCCTGGGAGCCGGCGAGTACGACCACAGTGCCGAACGTCCCCTTGTGCCCGTCACGCGGCCGCGCCGGCAATTTGAATCCGTCGGGCAGCTCGCCATCAGGCTGGATGGCCTCGGCCTCTGGGATCACGGCGACGGCAACCGCGAAATGGCCGTCGTGCGCGATGCTGACGTCGATGTCGCGCCCGGTCAGCGCGGTCGCGGGCGCGACCCGCACGTGCGGGCGACCGTCTTCCGACGGCAGGATCTCGACATCGCGCATGCTCGGACGTCGGACGCCGCTCGGCATCGCCTTGCCGATCGCTTCCTTGGCCGCCCAGCGGCCGGCCCAGCGCTCGGCGCTCCCGCCGCAGTAGTCGATCTCGCGCGCGGTAAGAAATTTCCGGAGGAACCGATCGCCGAAGCGCTTCTGGGCCTCCGCGATGCGCGGAATCGCCGCCACATCCACGCCGACCCGAGGGGTCACGCTGCTTACTCTACGGTGACGCTCTTCGCCAGGTTGCGCGGCTGGTCGACATTGCAGCCGCGCTCGGTCGCCACGAAGTAGGCGAACAGCTGCATCGCCACCACGTTGGGGATCGGCGACAGGAACTCCGACACCGCGGGCACCTCGATCCGGTCGGCCTCGATCTCGGCGAGCGTCTCGTCGCCGTCGCTGATCAGCGCCAGCACCGGGGCATCGCGGGCGATGACCTCCTGGATGTTGCTGACCATCTTTTCCAGGGTCGCCGCTTTGGTCGCGATCGCGAAGACCGGAAAATTCTGGTCGAGCAGCGCGATCGGCCCATGCTTCAGCTCGCCGGCAGCGTACCCCTCGGCATGCAGGTACGAGATTTCTTTGAGCTTCAGGGCGCCCTCCAGGGCGATCGGATAATTGATGCCCCGCCCGATGTACATGAAGTTACGATGGCCGGAATACTTACGGGCCAGGGCCTGGATCGCCTCGGCGCGATCGAGCACCTGCTGGACCGACTTGGGCAGCGCCTTGAGCTCGGCGGTCAGCTCACGGAGGCGCTCGGGCGCCAGGCGGTGACGCACCGCCGCCAGCCGGATGCCGAGCAAGTACAGGCACGTGAGGTGCGCAATGAACGTCTTGGACGACGCGACCCCGATCTCGGGGCCGGCATGCAAGTAGATGACGCCGTCGCTTTCCAGGGCCATCGAGCTGCCGACGACGTTAGTGATCGAGACAACTTTGGCTTTGCGCTCTCTCGCCTCGCGGATGGCGGCCAGCGTGTCGGCAGTCTCACCGGACTGCGAAATGCCGATCACCAGGGTGTCCTGGTCGATGATGGGTTGGCGGTAGCGGAACTCCGATGCCGGCTCGACCTCGACCGGGATGCGCGCCAGGTCCTCGATGATGTATTTGCCGAGTAGTGCGGCGTAATAGGACGTCCCCGCCGCCACCATCTTGATGTCTTTGACTTTGAGTAATTGGCGATCGGTCAGCCCGAATTCCTCGAAGGTAACGTCGCCTTCATCGCTGAGCCGGCCGCGCAGGGCGTTGGAGACGGCCTCGGGCGCCTCGTTGATCTCCTTGGCCATGAAGTGCGGGTACCCGCCCTTCTGCGCCTGGCTGATATCCCATTTGACTTCGATGATTTTTGGCTTGACGGCGGCGCCACCGATGGTGCTCACGTCAGGCCCGAGCTTGGTGATCGTCACCATCTCGCCTTCGCCGAGCAGCAGGACCTTCTTCGTGTACGGAATCACGGCGGTGATGTCGGAGGCGACGAACCATTCCTTGTCGCCGATGCCGACGACGAGCGGCGCGTTGAGCCTCGCGCCGATCAGCAAGTCAGGGTCGCTCTGCGAGAAGATCGCCATCGCGTAGGCGCCCTTCAGCCGCGCCAGCGCCGCCCGGACCGCGGCCACCAGGTCTCCCTTGTCGTTCTCCTCGATCAGGTGGGGCACGACCTCGGTATCGGTCTCAGAAATAAAGACGTGGCCGCGGGCCTGCAGCTCTTTGCGCAGCTCCGCGAAGTTTTCGATGATGCCGTTGTGGATCACCATGATCCGCTGGTGGCAGTCGGTGTGGGGATGCGCGTTGATCACCGTCGGGCGGCCGTGGGTGGCCCAGCGGGTGTGGCCGATGCCGAGGTGGCCCTGCGGCATCTCCTCGGTCAGGCGCTCGACCAGGGTGTCGACCTTGGCGGCGCTCTTTACAACCGAGGTCTGGCCGTCCGCCTCGTTGAAGATCGCGACGCCGGCGGAATCATAGCCACGGTACTCGAGCCGCTTGAGGCTCTCCATGATGATGGGGGCCGCGGAGCGCTCGCCCAGGTAGCCGATGATCCCGCACATACTGCAGCCTCCTATCTTCCCCGTTTAGGCGCGAACAAACGAACGAAGCTAGTTCGTAGTTTTGGTGAAACGCACGGGCGGGCGCAAGGTTACGCCCTAGGACGGCGCCGGGGACACTCCGGGGATGGCCGAGATAAAAACGTGCACCGTGGCGGTCTTGAGATTGACGGTCACCCCGTCGGGGGGCCGGATGGTCACAGTCTTGATCACGTCGCTTTTTTGGCCCGTGATATCGACCGGATCGGTTGCCACCAGCTGGAGCGCGGCCAGGGCGGCCTGAAGGCCGGTAGCCTGGACCTCGGCAGGCGCGACCTGGACGTTGGTCATCCGGTAGCCAGCGGCGGGCTGGCCGGTGACCGTAAAGCCCACCCCCTTGTTGAGGGTGATCGCGTCCGCCTGGATGACCATTTTGACGCTGACCTGCGGCGGCGTCACCGTCATCTGCGGCACCGGCTTCTTGCTGGCGTTCCACACCTGAACGGTGAACGGTGAGGTGTTGCCGGGTGGGCCGACAATGGCGAGATCGACGATCACCACCGCCTGGATGCCGCCGAGCTGGCTTTTCGGGCCGTCGACCCGGACAGTCGCGGGCGTGATCGTCGTCTGGGCGGTCTGTTCATGGAATCCGGCGGGCAGGGTGTTGACCCGCTCGATTGAGACCGTCTGGGTGGTGCTCCCGAGATCGTCGATCGTCACGGTCACCGAGCTGGCAGCGACGATGGTGATATTCGGATCGGTGTTCTGGACGTCAACCGGCACCTTGTTGGTGCCAACCTTGACGTTGGAGAAATTCCCCGTGACGTGCAGCGAGGCGGGGACGAAGTGTGCCAGATTGTCCGCGGTTCCGATCACCGTCACCGGGACCGGTGGCAGTTTCCCGATCACGACGAGGCCCGCCGGGAGCCCTGACGCCGTGACCGGCAGCTGGATCTTACGGTCCTGGGTTGGGTTCTGCGCGTAGGCGACCACGCTCCAGAGCGCGACGGCAAACGCGATCGCCAGCAGCTTGAGCCGAAGGTTGGCCAGCAGAGACGCTATCTTACCGAAGCGCCGGGCGGACGCCGCCAGACCGGCAGCGGCGGCCGGTGCAGCTCGGTGCGAGGTTGAAGTAGTGAGGTCAGCACCTGGCGGAGCCGATCCGGATCGAGGTTGCGTAGGAGCTTGCCCTCGTGGGCGACGGCGATCTGGCCGAGCTCCTCACTGAGAATCAGCACGACGGCGTCTGTCTGCATCGAGAGGCCGAGCCCGGCGCGATGGCGGGTGCCCATCCGCTCGCGCACCGTGCCTTCCTCGGCCAGCGGCAGCACGCAGCCAGCGGCGAGGATCTGGTTTCCTCGAACGATCACGGCGCCATCATGAAGGGGCGAGTTCGGAAAGAAGATCGCCTCGAGGAATTCCGCGGTCAGCTCCCCATTGATGCGGATGCCGCTGTTGGCGTAATTTTCCAATCCGGTTTCTTTTTCGAAGACGATCAGCGCGCCGGTGAAACGCTGCGTCAGCTTGGTGGTGGCCCGGATCACCTCGTCGATCATGCGGTTGAAAATCTGCAGATTATAATGCGACAGCGGCCGGCCGATAAACCCGATGCGGCCGAACTGGTCGAGGGCGCGACGGATCTCGGGCTGAAAGAGCACGATGATGCCGACCAGGACGGCCGGGGCCGCGTTGCGGAAGATCCAGGAGAGCAGCCGGAGCTCGAGCAGGTTCGCCAGCAAGCCGATCAGGGCAAGCAGGAGCACCCCGAACATCAGCTGGACGGCCTGGGTGCCCCGGACGAGCAGGAAGAGCCGGTAGAGGAAGAAGGCGACCAGGCCGATGTCGATCAGATCGAGGACGTGGCGCCAGATGTTGCCGCTCTGGAGGAAGACGATGATGTCGCGCAGGATCACGTCCACTTCGGCGACTAGTATCCTCTAAGGCCATGGACGTGAGTTTGGCGTTCGCCCTGATCGTGCCCCTGATTACGACCGCCATCACGACGAACAAGATCATCGCCGGCGTGGTGGTCCTGATCATCATCGTCGCCGCCGTCGCCTGGTGGATGTCGCGCAGGCGAGGCGCCCCGCCCAGCTAGCCGAGCTTTAGCCGGGAGGCATGAGCTCCATCTGGTAGTTCGTGGGGAGCGTCTCCGGGTCCAGCAGCTCCGGGCCCTGGTTGCGGACGTCGTTGACGCGCAACGACGCCGGTGCCAGCCGCAGCCACCCGACCGGACAGGGCTGGAGGAAGGCCGTGAGTTGCTCGAGCGAGAGATCCTCCAGCACCCAGGTCGCGGCGTCGTCGTCATTGAGGACAACTGGCATCCGGTTGTGAAGGGCGGCGATATCGGCATTGGGCGTCGTAGTCAGGATCGTCGCGGCCGGCTTGCCCTCCCATCGGGCGAGAAGGCCGGCGAGATGCAGGAACCTCCCATCGGCGCGAGAGACGGCCATGGGTAACCGCCGCTCGCCGACCTTTCGCCACTCGTAGAAGTGGCTGGCCGGCACGAGCACGCGCTGCGTGAGCAGGAGGCGATGGTAGTACGGCCTGCCGAGCGCCGTCTCGGCCCGCAGATTGAAGAGGCCGCCCTTTGCGCCATCGATGCCCCAGCGCACCACATCGGCACGATCGGGGCCGACGGCGAGCACCGGATCTGTCGGGGCGATGTTGTAGCGCGGGTCGTCCTCCGGCGCGTCCCTGAGCCAGTGATAGGTCTCGAGCAGCTCCGCGCGAGGCATCGAAGAGCCGATCCGGCCACACATACCCAGCTAATTCTCCCGCGGGGCGGAGAGGCCTAGCGCTTGGTGTACTGCGGGGCTTTGCGGGCGCGCTTGAGGCCGGGCTTCTTGCGCTCTTTCATGCGCGGGTCGCGGGTCAGCAAGCCGTGCTTCTTCAGCACCGGCCGCATCGCGAGGTCCGCGACGATCAGCGCACGCGCGATGCCGTGCTGCACGGCGCCCGCCTGGCCGGACATCCCGCCGCCGTCGACCATCGCGCTGACGTTGAAGCGCTTTGCCGTCTCGGTCAGCCGCAGCGGCTCGACCACCACCATCTCCAGCATGCGCCGGCCAAAGTACTGCAGTGGCGGCTTGTTGTTGACCATGATGGTGCCTTCGCCCGGGTAGAGCCGGACGCGCGCGACGGCGTTCTTGCGACGTCCGGTGCCGTAGTAATACGTTCCGCTATCGGCCAATGACTTCGATCTCCCCTTTTGCTCCAAAACGGATTGCTACCGGCTGCTGAGCCTTGTGCGGATGCGCGTCGCCGACGTAGACCTTCAGGCGGCCCAGCTGCGCCTTGCCCAGCGTGCCGTGCTGCAGCATCCCGCCCACCGCGTGACGGAACGGATGCGTCGGATGCTTGACGACCATGTCACCGTACGCGCGCTTCCGCAGTCCGCCGGGATAGCCCGTATATGACGTGTAGATCTTGTCCGTGACTTTCTTCCCGGTCACGCGGATGCCCTTCACGTTCACCACAATCACGTGATCGCCGGTATTGAGGTGCGGGGTGTACGTCGGCTTGTGCTTGCCGCGCAGCACCTTGGCCACGTTCGCGGCCAGGCGGCCGAGCGTTTGGCCGCTGGCGTCGACGATGTACCAGCTGGCTGTGATCTCCGACGGTTTGGCGCTGTAGGTCTTTCCGGGTAAAGGCATGGCTTTAGTACTCCACCGCGACTTGGACGAGCCCCTGCGGCGGCGCGAGACGCAAGCCGGTTGCGGAGCCACCGTGGAGCAGCGCGTCGATCCAATCGAGTGTTCGCTTACGGCGGCCCACGTCGACGAGCGCGCCGGCGATCCGGCGAACCATGCCGTAGAGAAACGCGTCGGCGGCCACGGCGATCGTGATCCAATCGCCGGCGGAGCTGATCTTTATTGCATGGACGCGGCGCACCGTGTGACCGCCGGGACGGGGGCTGCGGCCAAAGGCTGCGAAGTCGTGCGTACCGGTCAGCCGGTCACCGGCGGCCTGCATGACGGCGAGATCTAACGTGTCACGCAGGCCCCACGCGTACTGACGCTGGTAGGCGCCCCGCGGGAGAGCCTGGCGAATCCGGTACGCGTAGTGCCTGGCCCGGGCCGAGTACCGGGCATTGAAGCTCTCGTCGACGATCTCGGCATGCCGGACGGCGATATCGGGAGCGAGCCGCGCGTTGAGCGCGCCGGGCAGTTGCTCAACCGGAACGTCGCGCTCGAGCTTGAAATTGACGACCTGGCCCAGCGCGTGCACACCCGCGTCGGTTCGACCCGCCGCGGTCAGGACCGGCGACTCGCCAGTCAGCGACACGATCGCGCGGCGCAGGGCAGCCTCGATCGTCGGCGTGCCCGCCTGGGCCTGCCAGCCGTGATAGTGCGAGCCTTCGTACTCGAGAATTAGCTTGACGTTCATCGATCGACGAGCTCGATCAGAACCATATCCGCGCCGTCGCCGAGGCGCGGTCCGATTTTCAGCACACGGGTGTAGCCACCGGGGCGGTCTTTCATGCGGGGCATGAGCTTCGTGAACAGGCGCTCGGTGACCTCGCGGTCCTCGACGACGGCATCGACCGCGCGGCGCGCGGCGACGTTGTCAGTCTTCGCGGTCGTGATCACTTTCTCGACCCAGCGGCGAAGCTCTTTGCCCTTGGCTTCAGTGGTCTGGATGCGGCCGTGGTCGAGCAAAGACGTGATCAGATTGCGGCTCATCGCCTTGCGATGAGCCGTACTCCGTCCGAACTTGCGTCCCGCTTTCTGGTGCCGCATCGGTTTGGCGTTTAGACCAGGACCTTGGTCAGCTCGTCCGGCGTCAAAAAGCCGCGCTGTACTAGTTTTTCTTTGATCTCATCCAGCGACTTGCGGCCGAAGTTCCGCAGGCTCAGCAGATCCTCTTCGCGCAGAGCGACCAGTTGACCGACTTTCGTGATCTCGTTTGCCTTCAGACAGTTGAGCGCGCGGACCGAGAGATCCAGGTCTTCGATCGGCACGTCCGCCAGCCGCGACGACAGATCATTGCCTTTCTGCAGCGGCACGTCCGCGTCCTTGATGCGCTCGGTGAATCGCGTGAAGAGGCTCAGATGCGAGGTGAATTGCTTGGCGGCTTCGCTGATCGCCTGGTCCGGCTGGATGGTGCCGTCGGTCCAGACTTCGAGGATCAGCTTGTCCCAATCGGTCTCCTGACCGACGCGGGTCTTCTCGATCAGGAAGTTCGCCTTGACGACAGGACTGAAAATGGCGTCGATCGGGATGACGCCGATCGGCTGGCCCTCTTTCTTGTTGCGCTCGGCCGGCACGTAGCCCTTGCCGCGCTCGACAGTCAGCTCCATGCGGAGCCGGCCCTTGTTCGAGTCCAGCGTGCAGATGTAGAGCTCGGGATTGACGATCTCGACATCACTTGGAGCCTGGATGTCGGACGCCTTGACTTCCTTCGGTCCGGTGACGTCCAGTGTCAGACGCACGGGATCGTCCGAGTACGAAATCAGGTTCAGGCCCTTGAGGTTGAGAATGATCT
Organism: Chloroflexota bacterium; assembly: GCA_034666565.1. Taxonomy (GTDB): domain Bacteria; phylum Chloroflexota; class Dormibacteria; order CF-121; family CF-121; genus CF-13. Next base: position 66,221 of record JAXDLN010000096.1, on the reverse strand, counting down.
CCGTCACATCTTCCTTGACGTACGGAATCGACGAGAACTCGTGCGCCACGCCTTCGATCGAGACGGACGTCACGGCGGCGCCTTTCAACGTGCTCAGCAGCACCCGGCGCAACGCGTTGCCCAGGGTGGTGCCGAAGCCCGGCTCGAGCGGCTCGATCTCGAACTTGCCGTAGCTGGTCGAGTTCTCGATGCTCTTGACTTGGGGTTGGGCAGTATCGATCATGGTTCTCCTTGGTATTAAATTAGCGCGAATAAAATTCGACGATGAGTTGCTCCTGGATGGTCGCATCCATGTCGTCGCGTCCAGGTTGCGCGGTGACTTTCGCGGTCATGTTGTCTTTGTCGAGGCTGAGCCACGGCACGACGGGCCGTTGCTCGCCGACGGCGAGCGCGTTCTTGATCCGTTCGACTTCTTTGCTTGATTGAGCGATCGCGACGATGTCGCCCACCCGCACCGCATACGAGGGAATGTTCACAACCTTCCCGTTGACGGTGACGTGCTTGTGGGAGACGATCTGGCGGGCATCACGCCGCGAGGCTGCGAAGCCGACGCGGTAGACGACATTGTCCAATCGTGTCTCGAGCAAGCGAAGCAGGTTCAGCCCCGTCACGCCCGCCATCTTCGCCGCGCGGTCGAAGTAGAGGCGGAACTGGCCCTCGAGCAGGAAGTAGATCCGGCGGGCGCGCTGCTTGGCGCGAAGCTGGATGCCGTAGTCGGAGACCTTACGACGGCGGACCTGAGTGTGCATGCCGGGCGGCATGGCACGCCGGTCGAGGGTGCACTTGGTGAAGCACTTCTCGCCTTTCAGAAAGAGCTTGACGCCCTCGCGACGGCAGTGGCGGCAGACGGCGCCCTGGTACTTGCCCATTAGACGCGTCGCCTCTTGGGCGGCCGGCAGCCGTTATGCGGGATCGGCGTGACGTCCGTGATGGCCGTGACCTCGAGCCCAGCCGCCTGCAACGAACGGATGGCGGCCTCGCGGCCGGCGCCGGGACCCTTGACGAAGATCTCGATTTGCTTGAGGCCGTGCTCCATCGCACGGCGCGCGGTCGCCTCGGCCGTTACCTGCGCGGCAAATGGCGTGCTCTTGCGTGAGCCCTTGAAGCCCTGACTTCCCGCGCTGCCCCACGCCAGCACGTTGCCCTGCGCGTCCGTAAGCGAAACAACCGTGTTATTGAAGGTGGACTGGATGTGCGCCTGGCCCACGGTGACGTGCTTCTTTTCGCGACGCCGGGTGCGAACGACTTTCTTCTTTGGCATGACTTACTTCTTTGCCTCGACCTTCTTACGGACGCCGACGGTCTTACGTGGGCCGCGACGGGTGCGCGCGTTCGTCCGCGTGCGCTGGCCGCGAACCGGAAGACCACGCCGGTGGCGCAGGCCACGGTAGGTGCCGATTTCAATGAGCCGCTTGATATTGAGTGCGATCTCGCGTCGCAGCTCGCCTTCGACCTTGGCTTCTTTGTCGATCACGTCCCGGAGGCGGCCGACCTGCTCATCGTTGAGATTCTTGACGCGAAGGTTCGGGTCGATGTTGGCAATGGTCAGGACACGGCGGGCCGTGTGAGGACCTACACCGAAGATATAAGTCAGCGCGATTTCGACCCGCTTCTCACGAGGAATGTCAACGCCGGCGATACGCGCCATTTACCCTCCTAGCCCTGCCTCTGGTTGTGCTTCGGCGTCACGCAGATAACCCGCACCGCGCCGCCTCGCTTGATGACCTTGCACTTCGAACATATTTTCTTAACCGACGCGCGAACTTTCATGGCTTCTCACTCTCTGTCTTGACTTACGGGACGGACTGCTCTTTTCTCGTGATTCGACCGCGCCCCGGATCGAGCGGTGACACCTCGACACGGACGCGGTCACCCGGGATCACCCGGAGAAACCGAAGCCGCGCGGCCGGCGCCACGTGTGCCACGATCCTGTGGCCGGAGTCGAGCTCGACGCGGTAGAGTGCGTTGGGCATCGGCTCTACCACCCGTCCGACGACAATACTCACCATCGGCAAATGCCCATGATGAAATCGCCGGATTTCCGGCGCACGAACGAATAGCATACCACAGGATCGACGGTTCTAATCATGAGCGCGCCGGCAGGGCCTTCTTCGAGACCGTCAGGATCTCGGGCCCATCTGCGGTGATTGCCACGGAATGTTCAAAGTAGGCCGACAGTGAGTGATCGACGGTCACGACCGTCCAGCCATCTCCCAGGAGCGCGACGTCGGGACTGCCGGCGTTCACCATCGGCTCGATCGCCAGCACCATCCCTGGCTTGAGCAGGGGCCCCCGCCCGGCGATGCCGAAATTGGGCACCTGGGGGTCCTCGTGCATGTCCCGGCCGATCCCGTGGCCGACGAACTGCCGGACGACGGAGAAGCCGGCCGCCTCGACATGCCGCTGGACGGCGGCGCTGATGTCGCCGATCCGGTTGTCAACCTGGGCCTGGTCGATGCCGATCGCAAGCGACTCCCGGGTGACGTCCATCAGGCGCTGGGCTTCGGCCGAGACCTTGCCGACGCCCACGCTGAGGCCGGCATCGGCCCAGAAGCCGCGGTGGATCAGCCCGGCGTCGAGCGCCAGCAGGTCGCCCTCACGCAGCTTGCGATTCGTCGGGATGCCATGGACGACCTGGTCGTTCACCGAGGTGCAGATCGCGTTCTTGTATCCCTGGTAGCCGACGAAGCCCGGGATGCAGTCGCGAGCACGAATGAACCGGTCCGCCTCGCGGTCGAGCTCGAGCAGCGTGACCCCGGGTTTGGCCAGTGAGCGGAGATGCTCGAGGGTTTCGGCCAGAATCGCCCCCGCCTCGCGCATCAGCTCGATCTCGTCCTGCGACTTGTAAATGATCATCGGGACCCCGCGCCTTTCCGTAAGGCGCTCAGTCGCTTGGTGATATCGGCCCGAACGTCTTCGACCGACATTTGGCCATCGATGTTCTCGAGCTTGTGTTGCTTCGTGTAGTAATCGATCAGGGGCGCGGTGTGCGTCAGAAACACGTCAATGCGATGGGCCACGATCTCCGGCCGGTCGTCCGGCCGCTGGTAGAGCTCGCCGCCATCGACGGTGCAACGCGGCACTGCCACTGCCTGCTGCGGCGTGAAGTTGTAGACGGCGTCACAGCTGCGGCAGCTGTACCGGTGCGACAGCCGGTCGATCAGGACCTGGCGGCTGACGCGCAGGTAGATGACCGCGTCGACCCGGCGGTTGAGCTGGTCGAGCGTGGCATCGAGCGCCTCGGCCTGGGCGACTGTACGCGGGAAGCCATCGAGGATGAAGCCATTCTTAGCATCGGGTTTTTGAAGGCGCTCCCGAATGATCGCGATCATCAGGTCATCCGGCACCAGCTCGCCGCGGTCCATGAAGCTCTTGACCTGCTCGCCGAGCGCCGTCCCCGCGCGCCGCTGGGCGCGGAGCATGTCGCCGGTCGCGATCGCCGGGATATGGTACGTCTCGATCAGGGACCCGGTCTGGGTCCCCTTACCGGCGCCGGGCGCACCAAAAAGAATCAGGTTCATGAGCCAGGGATGCGACTTGTAGTCGCTACTTGATGAACCCCTTGTACTGACGCATGATCAGCTGGGTTTCGATCTGTTTCATGGTGTCGAGCGCCACACCCACGACGATCAGGATCGCGGTCCCGCCAAGGTACATGTTCTGCGTCGGTATTCGGGTCAGCGCCGTCGCGAGCAATGGAATCAAGACCGTCACCCCGCCCAAAAAGAGCGCGCCGGCGAACGTGATCCGGGTCATGGTGCGGTCCAGGTACTGCGCCGTCGCCACGCCGGGCCGGATCCCCGGGATGAAGGCCGCGTGCTTCTTGAGATAGTCCGCCGTGTCGACCGGATCGAACGTCACGGCCGTATAGAAGTAGGTGAACCCGAAAATGAGAATGAAGTACACGAAGTTGTACAGAATGTCGGTCGGGATGTTGGGGCCGGCCGGCACCCAGTAGGTGCGCAGCGCCCGCGAGATATCGCCCCAGGGCGACGGGGCGGTCGCCAGAAAGTTGCCGATGATGACCGGGAAGAACATGATCGAGATCGCGAAGATGATCGGAATGACGCCCGCCTGGTTGACGCGCAGCGGCAGGTGCGAACTTCGCCCCTGGTAGACCTTGCGGCCCACGACGCGTTGCGCCGACTGGATCGGGATCTTTCGCTGGGCCTGCTGCACCTCGATGATGAAGGCCGTGACCACGATCGCCAGGGCGGCGAAGAGCAGCAGTGGCGCCAGGTTCTGCGACGCGCCACCACCGGTCAGCAGGTTGTAGATCGTGTTCGGAATCCGGCCGACGATGCCGGCGAAGATGACCAGCGAGATGCCGTTGCCGATGCCGTACTCGGTGATCAACTCGCCGAACCACATCAGCATCACGGTGCCGGCGGTTAGCGTCACCATGATTTCGATGATGCCGAACCAGTTGAGGTTGGTCAGCACGCCCTGGCGGCTGAAGACCAACGTCAGCCCCCACGCCTGCAGCAGGCCCAGCGCCACCGTCAGCCAGCGCGTCCAGCGTGTGATCTTCCGACGCCCGAACTCGCCCTCTTTGCTGAGCTCTTTCATGCGGCTGGAGACGACCGTCATCAGCTGCATGATGATCGAGGCGTTGATGTAGGGGTTGACCCCCATGGCGATGATCGAGAAGGTCGAGAGCCCGCCTCCCGAGAAGAGATCGAGCAAGCCGAGGAAGGCATTGCTGTTGAACAACCTGTCGAGAGCGGTCTTGTCCGCGCCCGGGACGGCGATGTGCGCCAGGATCCGGAACACGAGAAAGAGCCCCAGCGTGAATAAAATCTTGCGGCGCAGCTCCGGAATGCGGAGCGCGTTGCCGATCGCTTCTAGCATGCCTTAGCTCTTCTTTTTACCCTTATCGGGTTTCGGGGAATCCTCCGAAGCTGACGCGCGGGCCGGCTGGCCCTTGCCGCCCTTTTCGCCTTTCTCGCTGGGCTCGGCTTTTGCCTTCTTGGAGGCCTTGGCCGGCGCAGCGGCGGTGCCGGGTGCCTCGGTCGCTTCCGTGGTCTCGGCCACCTCGGGGGTCTCGGCCTTTTCCGGAGCGGGAGCTGGCTTCGGCCGGTTCTTCGCCCGCTTCGTCTTCTCGCGAATTGGCGGCGGGACCTCGATCACGGCAGCCGTCCCGCCGGCGGCCTCGATCTTGCGCTTCGCCTCGGCCGAGAAGCGATGCGCGTGAATCGTGAGTTTTCGGCGCAGGTCGCCGGTGCCGAGGACTTTGATCCCGTCGCGCACATTCTTGATGATGCCGGCCTCGAGCAAGGTCTCCGGACGCACCTCGGTGCCGTCTTCGAAGCGGTTCAGGCGGGTCAGGTTGAGCACCGCGAAGTGCTTGCGCCATTTGTTGTGAAACCCACGCAGCTTCGGGATGCGCATGGTGAGCCGCGTCTGGCCACCTTCGAAGGTCTTCGGCAGGTTTACCGAGGTACGAGCGCCCTGGCCTTTCTGGCCGCGGGTCGCCGTCTTGCCGTGGCCGGAGCCGGGACCACGGCCAACGCGCTTGCGGGCATGGTGCGAGCCGGGCGACGGCTGGAGCTCGTGCAGTTTCACGTTAATTCCTCGACTTTGACGAGGTGCCGGACCTTGTGGACCATGCCGCGCAACTGCGGGCTGTCTTCGTGCTCGACCGTCTGGTGCAGTCGGCGCAGGCCGAGCGCCTGCACGGTCCGCTCCTGGTCGGGCTTCTGCCCGATCACGCTGCGCACGTAGGTCACTTTCAAGCGCGCCATGGCTTAGGCGACTGGCTCCGGTTCGGGTTCGGGCTCCGGCGTCTCGGCGACGGGCGGGACGACGGGCGCGGGCCCACGGCGGCTGAGGCGTGCCATCTCGTCGGCCGGCTTGCCCCGGGCCTGTCCGATCGAATCCGCCGTCTGCAACGCCTGCAGCGCAGCGATCGTCGCGCGGACAGTGTTGACCGGGTTGTTGGTCCCGAGGGACTTCGTGATCATGTCCTTGATACCCGACAACTCGACCACGGCGCGCATGGCGCCGCCCGAGCGGATGCCCGTTCCCGGCGCCGCCGGCTTGAGCAGGACCTTGGCCGCGCCTTTTTTCAATCGAATCTCGTGCGGAATGGTGGTGCCGACCATGGGCACTGTGATCAGGTGCTTCTTCGCAGACTCGACCGCCTTGCGAATGGCCTCGGGCACCTCGCCCGCTTTGCCCAGGCCGGCGCCGACGCGGCCGTTCTGGTCGCCAACGACGACCAGCGCGCTGAACGAAAAGCGACGTCCACCTTTGACGACTTTCGCGACGCGGTTCAGATGGACGACCTTCTCTGTGAACTCCGACTGACCTCTTCCGTACTGGTAACTCATGTGTTTCTCACTTTTCTCGCTTAGAACTTCAATCCGGCGCCGCGCGCGGCTTCGGCCAGCGCCTTGACTCGACCGTGGTAGGGGAAACCGCCGCGATCGAAGACAACGGTCTCGATGCCCGCTTTGCGGGCCCGCTCGGCGATCGACTTGCCCACCGCCGCCGCGCCTTCGGCGCTCGATGCCGACTTGAGCGACTTGCGGAGGTCGGCGTCGGTGCTGGAGGCAGCCGCCAGCGTCCGCCCCGAGGCGTCATCGATCACCTGCGCGTAGACATGATGGAGGCTGCGGAAGACCGCCAGCCGCGGCCGCGTCGGTCCACCCTCGAGGTGGCCGCGCAGCCGGCTGTGCCGGCGGATCCGAGTGGCGCGACGATCACGAACTTTGTTCATTACTTCGCCGCTCCTGCGGTCTTGCCCGTCTTGCCGGCCTTGCGGCGGATGCGCTCGCCGCGATAGAGGATGCCCTTGCCTTTGTAAGGTTCCGGCGGGCGGATCTTGCGTACCTCGGCGGCCACCTGGCCGACGTCTTCCTTACTGGCGCCCTTGATGTTGATGCGCGTCGGCTCGGGGACGTCGATCGTGATGCCCGGCGGCACCGGGTAACGGACCGGGTGCGAGAAGCCGACGTTGAGCACGAGCGCCTCGCCCTGGCGGCTGGCGCGATAGCCCACGCCGACCAGCTCGAGCTGCTTCTCGTAGCCCTTGCTGACCCCCTCGATCATGTTCCACACCAGTGTCCGGGTCAGGCCGTGCAGCGAGCGGTGCTCTTTCGACTCGCTCGGTCGTTCGACCACGACGGTGCCGTCCTTGACGGTGACCTTCATCTGCGGATTCAGGTTGCGGCTGAGCTCCGCCTTGCCGCTCTTCACCAGCACGGTGTGATCGGTGAGCGTCACGGTAACGCCGCTCGGAATCTTGACCGGGAGCTTGCCAATCCTACTCATAGGGTCACCAAACGTAACACACGACCTCGCCACCGAGGCCCGCCTTGGTTGCTTTCTGACCGGACATCACGCCGTGCGAGGTCGATAGGATCACGATCCCCAGCCCGCCGAGCACGCGAGGGATCTCGGTCTTGCGGGCGTAGACTCGCAGCCCGGGCTTGCTGATCCGGCGCAGCCCGGCCAACGACTTGCCGCGTGGCGTCTTCGGCTTGAAGGTGATGTCGAGCTTCTGCCCTTGCTCGACGGCAGCGACGTCGTAGGAGGCGATGTACCCCTCTTCCTTGAGGACGCGCGCGATCTCGACCCCGACCTTCGACGCCGGGATCGCCACCCGCCCGTGGCCGGCGGTGTTCGCGTTGCGAATCCTCGTCAGCATGTCCGCGATGCTATCGGTGCTCATGACTCTCTCCTCACCATGACGACTTCTTCACGCCCGGGACCTGCCCCTGCGATGAGAGACTACGGAAGCAGATACGGCAGATGCCGAACTTCCGCATGTACGCGCGCGGGCGTCCACACAGATTGCAGCGGTTGTGCTGCGACACGGCGTGCTTGTGGGGGCGTAGCCCGCGGTTGACGGTCGATTTCTTAGCCACTGAGTCCTAACCTCACTTCCTGAACGGGAACCCGAGTTCGGTCAAAAGCGCCCGCGCCTCGTCATCGGTGCGAGCCGTGGTCACGAACGTCACCTCGAGGCCCCGCAATTTGTCGATCTTGTCGTACTCGATCTCTGGAAAGACGAGCTGCTCGCGCAGCCCCAGCGTGTAGTTGCCATGACCGTCGAAGCCGGTCGGCGAGATGCCGCGGAAGTCACGGATTCGTGGCAGCCCGACCGAGATCAGCTTGTCGACGAACTGGTACATGCGGGCGCCGCGCATCGTCACCTTGATGCCGATGGGCAGGCCGGCGCGCAGCTTGAAGTTCGCGATCGCCTTCCGCGATTTCAGCACCACCGGCTGCTGGCCGGTGATCTTCTTCAGATCGGCGGTGGCCGCGTCCAGCGCCTTGGGGTTCGAGATCGACTCGCCGATCCCGATGTTCGCCACCACCTTCTCCAGGCGCGGCACCTGGAGCGCGTTGGTGTAGGCGAAACGCTGGATCAGCGCCGGGAGGATCTTATCCTGGTAGCGCTGCTTCAGCCGGAGCTCCGTGCCCGCCGGGCTGGCGACCACGCTCGGACCCCTCGGGCTGGGGGCGGGCTTGGCACCCTTTGACTTGGCGGCGACGCTCATACCTTGTCCCTCACCCGCTCGTAGATCTCGCCGCAGTTGACGCAGACGATCGCCTTCTTTCCGTTCGGCAGCACCGTCTTGCGTATGCGGGTGGGCTTGTCGCACTTATTGCAGACGAGCATCACGTTCGAGTAGTCGAGCGGCGACTCGAAGTCGACGATGCCGCCCTGGATGACCTTGGTGCCGCCCTTCTCCTGGTTGGCCTTGCGATGACGCTTCAACACGTTGACGCCCTTGACCACGATCTTGCCCGAGGCGGGCACAGTACGAACGACGACGCCGCGTTTGCCACGGTCCTTCCCGGACATGACCTGCACGGTGTCGTCGCGATGAATATCGAGATGAAGCCGAGACATGTTCTAGAGCACCTCCGGTGCCAGGGAAACGATTTTCATGAAGTTCTTGTCGCGAAGCTCGCGCGCCACCGGCCCGAAGATGCGGGTGCCACGCGGGTTGTTCTGCGGGCCGAGGATGACGGCCGCGTTCTCGTCGAAACGGATGGTCGAGCCGTCCGTGCGGCGAAATTCTCGCGAGGTGCGGACGACGACGGCCTTGACGACCTCGGACTTCTTGACCTGCCCGCCGGGCGTCGCGACCGTGACGGCGGCGGTGATGACGTCGCCGATGGAAGCGTACTTGCGATAGTGGCCACCCATGACCCGGATCACCAGGATCTCACGCGCTCCCGTGTTGTCCGCCACCTTCAACCGCGACTCTTGCTGCACCATGACGACGGCTATTTCGCCTTCTCCACAATGGCCACGACCCGCCAGCGCTTGTCGTGCGACAGCGGCCGGGTCTCCATGATCTTTACCTGGTCGCCGACCTTGCACTGGTTCTGCTCGTCGTGCGCCTTGAACCTGGTCGATTGCCGAATGTGCTTCTTGTACTTGGAGTGCTCCTTAAGGGTCTGCACGCGGACGATCACGGTCTTATCCATCTTGTCGCTGATGACGGTGCCGGTCCGCGTCTTGCGCATGGCGCGATCGATCGCTTCCTGTTGGTCCGTCATGCCTTTTCCTCAGTGGCGGCGGCGCGACGGCGGCGAGGCTTGGGCGCCACTGCCTCAGGCGCGACGACCGGCTCCGGGTTGCGCTCGGTCAGGTGGATGGTGGTCAGGATTTGGGCCAGGTCCTCGCGCACGTGCCGGATCTGGCGATGGTTCTGCAGCTGGCCGGTCGCCATCTGGAAGCGCAGGTTGAAGAGCTCCTGGCGGGAGTCCTTGAGCTTCTTCTGCAGGTCCAGCATCGACAGGCCCTGAAGGTCTTTCATCTTCATTTCTTGCCACCACCCTTGGCAGGCTTGGCCGGCTTGGCGGGTGCCGCGGCGGCGGCCTTCGGGGCAGCGCCGGGTGCGGCTTTCGGCGCGGCGCCAGGTGCGGCCTTGATGGTTGGCGCGGCGCCGGGAGCGGCCTTCGGACCCCGTGCCGCCGGTCCGGCGGCAGCCGCAGGCGCACCAGCGATGGCGCCAGGAACCCCACCTTCCGCGACTTCGCCCGGCTTCAGCTCGGCCGGGCCCTTGATCTTCACGTCGGCCGCCGCCTTGACGCCCGACTTGATGCCCAGGGTTCGGGTCTTCATCGGCAGCTTGTAGGCGGCCAGCTGGAAGGCGCGCTTGGCCATCTCCGGGGTGACGCCACCCATCTCGAAGAGGACGCGTCCTGGCTTGATGACGACCACCCAGCCTTCGGGCGCACCCTTGCCGCTCCCCATACGGGTCTCGGCCGGCTTCTTGGTGACCGACTTATCGGGGAAAACTCGAATGAAGACCTTGCCACCGCGCCGCACGAAGCGCGTCATCACGCGGCGGGCCGCCTCGATCTGCCGGTTCGTCATCCAGGCTGCTTCAGAGGCCTGCAGGCCGAACTCGCCAAACGCCAGGTCCGCGCCCTGGGTGGCGACGCCGGTCCGGCGGCCTCGATGGAGCTTGCGATATTTGACGCGGGCTGGGAGCAACATCTCTATTCCTTTCTATTCCTTCTTTTTCGCGGCACGGGGGCGCGGTGTCTTTGGTGCGACTGGCTTCTCGCTTGTCGTGGTGGCGCGGGCGCGGGTGGCACGCTTGGGTGCCGGCGTCTCGCCGCCACCGTCGGCGGTGGCGGTCGCCTTCGTCGTTCGGGTGGCACGCTTCGGCTTGGCCGCCGGTGCCTCAGTGGTCGCGACTGGCACCGGCGCGGGCGCCGGAGTAGCGGCCTCGACGGCAACGGGCGCCGGGGCAACGGCCGCCTGGACCAGCTCGGCCAGTGGCGAGGGCACGTCCGCCGGAAGGCCGGCGTCGACTGGCTCCTCGACGGCGGCCGCCGGCTTCGGCGGCGCCTCGGTCGGGAAGTTCCCGGTGTAGACCCAGGCCGACACCCCGATGCGTCCGAAGGTCGTCTTGGCTTCGGTCTGGCCGAAGTCGATATCGGCCTTCAGCGTGTGAAGCGGCACGCGACCTTCGCGGTTCCACTCGACGCGGGCCATCTCCGAACCGCCGAGACGACCCCGGACCCGGATCTTCACGCCCTGCGCGCCGGCGCGCATCGTCTTCATCAGCGACTGCTTGATCGCACGCCGGAAGGCGATGCGCTTCTCCAGCTGGGCGGCCACGTTCTCCGCCACCAGCTGGGCGCTCAGCTCCGGCTTCTTGATCTCCTGGATCGTCACCCGGACCCGTTTGCCGGTGGTCTTCTCCAGCTCGTCGCGCAGCTGGTCGACGCTGGTCCCACCCTTGCCGATGACGATGCCAGGCTTGGCGGTATGCAGCGTGATCGTCAGCGCCGATGACGAGCGCTCGGTCTCGATGCGGGCCACCCCCGCATTCTTGAGGCGGGCCAACAGCATCCGACGGAGACGGACGTCCTCGAGCAACAGGGGCTTGTACTCCTTGTCGGGAGCAAACCACTTCGCCTCCCAGTTACGGTAGACGCCCAGCCGGAAGCCGTTCGGGTGAACTTTGTGTCCCACTACTTGCCCTTTTTCTCCTTGGTGTCTTTTCTGGTGTCGTCTTTCTTTTTGCCTTCGGTCTTTTTGGCCTGTGTCTTCTTACCCGTTTCGGCCTCGGTTGACGCCTGTGCCTTGGGTTCGGCCTTGGCCCGCTTCGGCTTGGCCGGCGCCTCCCGCTCGTCCGACTCGGTAGTGGCCGGTTCGATCGCGGCGGCAGCCCGCGCGGCAGCAGTCGCGCCGGCGGTCGGCGATGGGCGGGCGGCCGGCTGAGGCGCTCGCGGCAGGGCAGCGGTGCGCCGGCGAACCGTGCCCGGCCGGTCTTCGACGATGGCCGTGATGTGGCTGGTTCGCTTGAAGATGCTGAAGAGGCGACCCATGGCGCGTGGCTGGCCGCGCTTCAACATCGGACCCGGCTCGACCCGGATGTCCTTGATGACCAGGTCGTCTCTGACCAGGTTGAAGTTATTTTCGGCGTTCGCCTGTGCCGAACGGATCACCTTGGCGACATCACGCGCCGCCGACTTCGGCATGAAGGAGCAGGCGACCAGCGCTTCGGACACGGGCAGATTGCGCAGCGTTTGCGCGACGAGCCGCACCTTGCGAGGTGAGGTCCTTACCCATTTGGCCTTTGCTTGTACTTCCATGATTACTTGAGGGTGGTGGATTTTTCCGTGTGATGCCCGTGGGCCCGGAAGCGCCGCGTCGGCGCGAACTCGCCCAGCAGGTGTCCGACCATGTTCTCGGTGATGAAGATCGGCACGTGCTTCTTCCCGTCGTGGATCGCGAGCGTGTGTCCCACCATCTCGGGGAACACGCTCGAGTCCCGCGACCAGGTCTTGATCACTTTCTTTTCTTTTTGCTGGTTCATCGCCACGACTTTCTTCATCAGTGACGGGTGAACAAACGGTCCTTTCTTGGTTGATCGTGACATGTCTTAGCCCTTACTCTTCCGCTTGGGTGGTCTGCGTCGGACGATCATGTTCGCCGTCTTCTTGTTGCGCCGTGTCCGGTAACCCAGGGTTGGCTTGCCCCAGGGCGTCTGCGGATGACCGCCGGCGCCGGAGCGGCCCTCGCCACCGCCGTGCGGATGGTCGAAGGGGTTCATCGCCATGCCGCGGACCGACGGACGCTTGCCCCGCCAGCGGCTCTTGCCGGCCTTGCCGACGTTCTCGTTCTCGTGCTCGACATTGCCGATCTGGCCGATGGTGGCGTAGCAGATTACGGCGATGCGCCGGACTTCGCCGGACGGCATCCGGATCTGCGCGTAGTCGCCCTCGCGGGCGAGCAGCTGCGCCGACATGCCGGCGGAGCGCACCACCTGGCCACCGCGCCCCGGCTTGAGCTCGATGTTGTGCACGGTGCTGCCCAGCGGGATGTCGGCGAGCGGCAGCGCGTTGCCCGGCCGGATGTCCGCCTCCGGCCCGCTCACCACCTTGTCACCGACGGTCAGGCCCACCGGCGCCAGGATGTAACGCTTCTCGCCGTCGGCGTAGTGCAGAAGCGCGATCCGCGCGCTGCGATTCGGGTCGTATTCCACCGCGGCGACGGTCGCTGGGATGCCCAGCTTGTTGCGCTTGAAATCGATGATCCGGTACAACTTGCGGTGCCCGCCACCCTGGTGACGAACCGTGATCTTCCCCTGGGCGTTGCGGCCGGCATCGGTCTTCATCGAGACCAGCAGCCGCTTCTCGGCCTTCTTGCCCTTGGTCAGGTCGTCGAAGGCGCTGACCGACATGAAGCGGCGGCCGGGCGAGGTGGGCTTGTATTTCTTCAGTGGCATGGATCAGACACCCTGGAACATGCTTTCGATTTTTTGACCTTCGGCGAGCGTGACCACGGCCTTCTTCCAGTTCGACTGAAAGCCGTGCGTCTTGCCCCGCCGGCGTTCCTTGCCGCGGACGTGCATCGTATTCACCGCGACCACTTCGACTTTGAAGGCATCGGCGACCGCCAGCGCGATCTCAGTCTTGGTCGCCTTGGGATGGACGCGAAAGAGGTACTTGCCGGTCGCCATCGCGGCGTAGCTCTTCTCAGAGATCAAGGGACGCTGCACCACTTGCACCGGGGCTCTCACGACAACCACTCCTCGACCTGGATGAGCGCGGAGCGGGTGAAGATCAGCGTGTCGGCGGTCAGCACATCGGTGGGATTGAGATTGGTGGCGAGGATGGTCTTGACACCGGCCAGGTTGCGCGTCGACTTCTCCAGCATCAGGTCGTGCTCGGGGATCACGAAGAGCGTCCGCACGCCGGCGCCGAGCTGGTCGAAGAGATTGGCGACCACGTTGGTCTTGGGAGCTTCGAGCGCGATCTCCTCGACGACGCGCACTGCGCCTTCCTGCGACTTCACCGACAGCGCGACGCGCAAGGCCAAGCGCCGCTGCTTGCGCGGCATCTTCTCCTCGTAGCTACGCGGATGAGGGCCGAAGACGACGCCGCCGTGACGCCACTGCGGCGCCCGGGTGCTGCCCTGGCGGGCGCGGCCGGTGCCCTTCTGCTTCCACGGCTTCTTGCCGCCGCCCGAGACGTCGCCGCGGGTCTTGGTCTGGTGCGTCCCCTGGCGATCATTCGCCTGCTGGCGCTTCACGGCCTGGTGGAGCACCGCCGCGTTGATCGGAGCGTTGAAGATGCCGTCCGGCAGGTCCAGCTGGCCGCTCTCCTTGCCCTCGCGGTCGTAGACCGTGGCCGAGGCCTTCTCGGTGGCTGCCACTACTTCTTCCCCTTGGGCTGGCGGGTCGAGTCCCGAACAAGGACGACGCTGTTCTTGTGCCCCGGCACATCGCCGTTGACCAGCAGCAGGTTGCGGTCGAGATCCACCCGCACGACTTTCAGGTGCTTCGTGGTGCGCTGCTGGTTGCCCAGCTGGCCGGCCATTCGCATTCCCTTGTAGACACGGGATGGCGTGGACGACGAGCCGATCGAGCCGGGTTGCTTGATGTTGTGTGAGCCGTGCGTCACCGGGCCGCGCCCGAAGTGGTGCCGCTTGTGCTGCCCGGAGAAGCCCTTACCTTTGGTCGTCCCGGTAACGTCCACCAGTTCGCCAGCCGAAAAGAGGTCGGCCTTCAATGCCTGGCCAATTTCATAGCTGGCGTCGGCCTTGAGGCGGATCTCGCGCACGTGGCGATGAGCGGCGACCCCGGCCTTCTTGAAGTGGCCGGCGGCCGGCTTGTTGAGCTGCTTTTCCTTGGCCGCAAGAAAGCCCAGTTGCACCGCGCCGTAGCCGTCTTTTTGAATCGCGCGCAGCGCGATCACGACGCAGGGTCCGGCCTCGAGCACGGTGACCGGCAGGAGCTCACCCTTCTCAGTGAACACCTGAGTCATCCCGATCTTCTTGGCCAGCAACCCTTTCGTCGCCATCGTTTTAGAGCTTGATCTCGATGTTGACGCCCGACGGCAGGTTGAGCCGCATCAACGCGTCCACGACTTTCGGATTCGGGTCGAGGATATCGATGATCCGCTTGTGAGTCCGCATCTCGAACTGCTCACGCGAGTCCTTGTCGATGAACGGCGAACGGATCACCGTCCACTTGTTGATCTCGGTGGGCAGCGGGATGGGTCCGGCCGTCGACGCGTTCGTTCGCCGCGCGGTCTCCACGATCTTGTCCGCGGCCTGGTCAAGGACGCGGTGATCGTAGGCCTTCAGCCGGATACGGATCTTCTGGGCCACGACCCTACTTGATTACCTTTGTCGCCACGCCCGAGCCGACCGTGCGGCCGCCCTCGCGGATAGCGAAGCGCATCTGCTCTTCGACCGCGATCGGGGTGATCAACTTGATCTTCATGGCGATGTTGTCGCCGGGCATCACCATCTCGGTACCCTCCGGCAGCTCGATCTCGCCGGTCACGTCCGTGGTCCGCACGTAGAACTGCGGACGGTAACCCTTGAAGAACGGGGTGTGCCGGCCGCCCTCCTCCTTGGTCAGAACGTAGACCTGCGACTCGAACTCGGTGTGCGGCTTGATCGATCCCGGCTTGGCCAGCACCTGGCCGCGCTCGACTTCCTCGCGCTTGATGCCGCGCAGCAGGCAGCCGACGTTGTCGCCCGCCTGGCCCGAATCGAGCAGCTTGTGGAACATCTCGACCCCGGTCACCACCGTCTTGCGGGTGTCGTTGATGCCGACCATCTCGACCTCTTCGTTGACCTTGACCTGGCCGCGCTCGATGCGGCCGGTGACGACCGTGCCACGACCTTCGATCGAGAAGACGTCCTCGATCGGCATCATGAACGGCTTGTCGAGAGCGCGCTCGGGCACGGGGATGTAGCTGTCGACCGCATCCATCAGCTTCGTGATCGAGTCTTCCCACTGGGGGTCGCCCTCGAGCGCCTTGAGCGCCGAGACCTTGACGACCGGGATGTCTTCGCCCGGGAACTCGTACTTCGAGAGCAGCTCGCGAACCTCGAGCTCGACGAGCTCCAGGATCTCGGGGTCATCGACCGCATCGACCTTGTTGAGGGCGACCACGATCCGCGGCACGCCGACCTGGCGCGCCAGCAGGATGTGCTCGCGGGTCTGCGGCATCGGCCCATCGGTCGCGGCCACCACGAGGATGGCGCCGTCCATCTGGGCGGCCCCGGTGATCATGTTCTTGATGTAGTCGGCATGCCCCGGGCAGTCGACGTGCGCGTAGTGACGCTTCTCCGTCTCGTACTCGACGTGCGCGGTCGCGATCGTGATGCCGCGAGCCTTCTCTTCGGGTGCATTGTCGATCGAGTCGAAGGAGCGGAATTCAGCGAATCCCTTCTTTGACAGGACCTTGGTGATGGCCGCGGTCAGGGTGGTCTTGCCATGGTCGATGTGACCGATGGTTCCCACGTTCACGTGCGGCTTGGTGCGCTCGTACTTCTTCTTCGCCATTGTTACTCCTTCTTAACGTCCTCCTCTAGGCTCTTGACTTCGCGACGATCTCTTCCGCGATTGACTTCGGGACTTCCTGGTAGTGATGAAATTCCATGCTGTAGACGGCGCGACCCTGGGTCTTGGACCGAAGGTCGGTGGCGTAACCGAACATGTTGCCCAGCGGCACGTAGGCGCGCACCACCTGCATGGTGGCCCGGCCTTCCATGCCGAGGATCTGACCGCGACGTGACGACAGGTCGCCCAGGATCTCGCCCATGAACTCCTCGGGCATGACGACCTCGACCTTCATGATCGGCTCGAGCAGCGTGGGCTGGCCTTTCTGCATGCCATCCTTGGCCGCCATCGAGCCGGCGATGGTAAACGCCATCTCGTTGGAGTCGACTTCGTGATAGGAGCCATCGACCAGGGTCGCCTTGACGTCGACCACCGGGAAGCCCGCCAGCACGCCGCTGTTGAGCGCCTCGATGATGCCCTTCTCGACTGCGGAGTGGTACTCCTTGGGGATCGAGCCGCCCACGACCTTGTTGACGAACTCGAAGCCCTTGCCCGCCTCGTTCGGCTCGATGTTGATCTCGGCGTGCCCGTACTGGCCGCGGCCGCCCGACTGCCGGATGAAACGACCGACGCCGTGCGCCTTGCGCTTGATGGTCTCGCGGTAGGCGACCTGCGGCTTACCGACGTTGGCGTCGACGGCAAACTCGCGCAGCATGCGGTCGACGATGATCTCGAGGTGCAGCTCGCCCATCCCGGAGATGATGGTCTGGGCGGTCTCCTCGTCGGTGCGCACCTTGAAGGTCGGGTCTTCCTCGGCCAGCTTGGCCAGCGCCTGGCCCATTTTCTCCTGGTCCACCTTGGTGCGCGGCTCGATCGCCACGCTGATGACCGGGTCGGGGAAGACGATCGACTCGAGCAGGATCGGATTGTTCTCGTCCGCGAGCGTGTCGCCGGTGGTCGTCTGCTTCAGGCCGATGGCCGCGGCGATATCGCCGGCGTAGACCTCGGGGATCTCCTCGCGGTGGTTGGCGTGCATCTGCAGGATGCGGCCGACCCGCTCCTTGGTGCCGCGGGTCGCGTTCCAGACATAGGAGCCGGACTTCAGCGTGCCCGCGTAGACACGGAAGAAGGTCAACTTGCCAACGTAGGGATCGGTCGCGATCTTGAAGGCGAGCGCCGCAAAGGGCTGGTTGTCGGCCGGCTTGCGCCACTCGGTCGCGTTGCTTTTGGCGTTGATCCCTTCCACCCCGAGCTTGTCGAGCGGGGACGGCAGGAAGTCGACGATGGCGTCGAGCATCGGCTGCACCCCGCGGTTGCGCAGCGCGGCCCCCGCCAGCACCGGCACGAAACGGTTCGCGACCGTGCCCTTGCGGATGGCGGCGACGATCTCGGCGCCGGTGATCGGCTTGTCGTCCAGGTACTTCTGCAGCAGGACGTCGTCGAACTCGGCGACCGCTTCGACCAGCTGCTTGTGGTAGAGCTCGACCTGCTCGCGCATCTCCGCCGGGACCTCCTCGGTCTCGATCGTGGTGCCCAGGTCGTCGGTATAGGTGATCGCGACCTTATTAATAAGGTCGACCACGCCCTCGAACTTCTCCTCGCTGCCGATCGGCAGCTGGATCGGAACGGCGTTGGCGCCCAGCCGCTCGCGGATCGACTTCCAGGCGGCGAAGAAGTCGGCGCCCATCCGGTCCATCTTGTTGATGAAGGCGATCCGAGGTACCTCGTAGCGGTCGGCCTGCCGCCAGACCGTCTCTGACTGCGGCTCGACCCCGGCGACGGCGTCGAAGACCGCGACCGCACCGTCGAGGACGCGCAGGCTGCGCTCGACCTCGACCGTAAAGTCTACGTGTCCGGGTGTGTCGATTATATTGATCCGGTGGCCGCGCCAGTTGGCGACCGTGGCCGCTGAGGTGATCGTGATCCCTCGCTCCTGCTCCTGGACCATCCAGTCCATGGTGGCGGCGCCGTCGTGCACCTCACCCATCTTGTGGATCCGGCCCGCATAGAAGAGGATGCGTTCGGTCGTGGTCGTCTTCCCGGCATCGATGTGGGCCATGATGCCGATGTTCCGTACCTTGTCGAGTGCGTAAGTCCGAGCCATTTTTGTTTCTGCCAATTCCTAATACCTGAAGTGACTGAAGGCCTTGTTGCTCTCAGCCATCTTGTGCGTCTCTTCCCGCCGCTTGATCGTCGCCCCCACCCCGTTAGCGGCGTCCATCAGCTCGCCGGCGAGCTTCTCTTGCATACTCTTCCCAGATCGGGCCCTGGCGTAACGTACGATCCAGCGACGAGCCAGCGCCGAGCGCCGGTCGGGCCGGATCTCGACCGGAACCTGGTAGGTGGCGCCACCGATCCGGCGGGGCTTGACCTCCAGGACGGGGGTCGCGTTCTTCAAGGCCGCGTCGAAGACCTCGATCGGGTCCTTCTTGGCCACCTTCCGGATGCGGTCCAGAGAGCCGTAGACGACCTTTTCGGCCGTGCTCCGCTTGCCCCGCTGCATCACGACGTTGACGAACTTCGCTACGCCCTCGTGTGTGTACACCGGGTCGGGCAGGATGACATGCTTGTGAATTCGCGGACGCCGCGGCACGCTAGGCCTTCTTTGCCTTCTCGCGCTTGGCGCCGTACTTCGAACGGCCCTGCTTGCGCCCCTTGGCGCCGGCCGTGTCGAGGGTGCCGCGGACCACGTGGTAGCGGACACCGGGGAGGTCCTTGACGCGCCCGCCGCGGATCAGCACCACCGAGTGCTCCTGGAGGTTGTGCCCGATCCCTGGGATATAGGCCGTGACTTCCTGGCGGGAGGTGAGCCGCACACGGGCAACCTTGCGAAGGGCCGAGTTCGGCTTCTTGGGGGTGGTGGTATAGACACGCACGCAGACGCCCCGCCTCTGCGGGGAGCCCTGCAGCGCCGGTGCCTTCGTCTTCTTCACCAGCGGCTTGCGGCCGGATCGGATCAGTTGTGAGATGGTGGGCATGCCTTGACCTCGCCCGAGTTTTCGGGCGCGAAGCGCTATTCTACGGCCGCTAGCGGTCCGGTGTCAACCTGCGGGAGCCGGCGAGGCTGCAGGACGCAGAACTCATTGCCCTCCGGGTCCGCCAGCACCACCCAGCTCACGTCGCGCTGCCCGATGTCGGCGTGACGGGCCCCCAGGGCGAGCAGCCGCTCAACCTCAGCCGCCTGGTCGTCCGGCCGCAGATCGAGATGCACCCGGTTTTTCACCGACTTGGCCTCCGGGACCTGCTGAAATAGGATGTCCGGGTGATCGTCGCCCGGCTCCAGCCACCACTCGCCGTCGTGGGGTCCCTGAAGCGGCAGGTCAAGCGCCCGGCTCCAGAAGCGGGCGACGCGTTCGGTGTCGTGGCAATCGACGACGATGCTCTGCCAGCGAAGGGTCACGAGCAGGAATCCTAGCCGATCAGAAGGGCTTGAAAAGCATCAGCCAGAGGATGCCGCCCAACGCCGCGAGCCCCAGGATCGTGATCGGCCACGGGCTGGTCGAGAGCGCGAGCCGGCGGATCTCATCCGGGCTTGCGGACGGTCCCGCCTGGCGTCGGCGGTCGCTGCCGCGGACCTGGCCCGCCGCCACGCGGAGCGGGTGGTATTGCCGGCCCATCCCGTTCATCAGGCCGATCGTCAGGATGAGCACCACGAGCGCGGCCCAGATCCAGCCGCGCCCGAACCAACCGCCGGCGGCGCCCAACCAGAGACCGGTGATGATGACCAGGATCAGCAACGGATACATGGCCTGGCTCGAGAGCGTCGAGAGCACGACCAGCGCCTTGATCCCGTCGGCCGACGGTTCGGACTTGAGTCGGAGCGCCATGGCGGCCGAGGCTCCGTGCGCCAGCACGAAGAGCAGCACCGAGCCGATGTGGGCGTAGACGAGCCACTGGTACATGCCCCTCAATTATCGCGGCCGGCTTCAGGCGGCTGACTCGGCAAAGTCGATCTCGGCCGGCTCGCGCCGGGTGGCGGCCAGGCGGCCCACCAGGCCGACCGTGATCAGCTCGATGCCCAGCAAGAGGTACGTCGGCTGCGCGAACCGGTTGGTGAAGAGAAACACGAAGAAGGCGAGACCCATCCAGAGGATGGCGTCGCCGGCGAGCCGGTGGCGGAGCAGCCAGCGCCAGCCGAGGACCCAGACGGCGATCACCAGAGGCAGCTGGATCAGAAGGAAGGGGAAGGCATCGCGTGCCCCGTGGATGATGCCGGCCTGCAGCAGCCAGCTCGACAGCCCGATTCCCTGGATCGGATACGCCTCGCCGCCGCTGCTGACGTTGTAGAGGACGGTGTCGCGTACAAAGGCAGACGCGTTCCAGACGACGAACGGGGCGATCAGCGCTGCAACCGCGAGCGTAGCCAGGCCGGCGTATCGCGGCAACGATCGCCAGGTGATGCCGTTGGCAAAGCCCCAGGCGACCAGCACGGGCAACGCGATCAATGCCGTCTGCTTGGTCGCGATCGCGAGTCCGATGATGATCGCCGCGGGCAGGAAGCGCCGCCGCGCGATGGCCAGGGTCGCGGCCAGCAGCAGCCCAATCATGGGCAGGTCATTGTCGCCGAGCACCGCCAGCAGGCTGTGGCCCGGGATCAAGAAGAAGGCGACGGCGGCGATACGACCGGCCGTTCCCGGGATCAGCCAGCGGAGCAGGACAAAGACAGCAGCGCCGGCGAGCAGCAGCCAGATCCGCTCATCCCACCAGCCGGTCACGAACTGGAAGGCGGCCTGGACCGGGAGAGGCACGACGATCGTTCCCGGCCAGTAGTCGAGATGGTGGAGGGCCGGATTGGCGAAGGGCTGGCCCCAGGGCGCCCGCTCCAGCCCGGTGCCGGTGTAGTCGAACCCGTAGGGGTCCACGCCGCGCATCAGCAAGTTGCGCGCCAGCTGGATTTGATAGGCGCCGTCGCCGATCAGCGCCGTCGGACCGTGGACCAAGCGCCAGCGGACGATCGCGCCCACGATCGGAAGCGCGTAGAGCACAACCACCGCCCCCGTGGCGGCGAGCTCGGTGAGGCGCGGCTCGGCCACGGCAGCCACGATGAGCACCACAAGCAGCCCGGCGAGCAGCGCCGGAAGCCAGCCGGGCAAGCCCCAGGTGCGCGCGATCTGCCACCCGACGGTAGCGGAGGGGATGCCAACAAGCAGCAGGAGCAGCGTCTCCCCGTGGCGGCGAATCACGCCGGTATAACGAAAGCCCGGACCCTACCCTCCCGCAAGAGGGGAGGGAGCTTCCGGGTTGGCCCGAAAAACAGAAGGGCCGCCCCGACGGGGGCGGCCCTCTTATTTTCCTATCGCTTGCGTTAGCTGCTGGTTGCGGGAACCGGTTGCGGGAGCTCGGCGAACATCTTGAACGACTCCTCGCGCAGCTTCTGGTAGTAGTCGAGGCCGGTGCCGGCTGGGATCAGCTTGCCGATGATCACGTTCTCCTTCAGGCCACGCAGCCGGTCGACCTTGCCGGAGATTGCCGCCTCGGTCAGCACCCGGGTCGTTTCCTGGAAGGACGCCGCCGACAGCCAGCTCGCCGTGTTCAGCGCGGCCTTGATCAGGCCGAGCAGAACGGTCTGGGCGACCGACGGATCGCCGCCTTCGGCGAGGACTTTGGCGTTGGCTTCCTCGTACTCCCACTGCGAGACGATCTCGCCCGGCAGCAGGTCGGTGTCGCCGGCGGTGTCGACGCGGACCTTCCGCATCATCTGCCGGATGATCACCTCGATGTGCTTGTCGTTGATGTCGACACCCTGCGAGCGATACACCTTCTGGACTTCGTCGACCAGGTAGGTCTGGACCGCCTCGCGGCCGAGAATGTGCAGCAGCTCCTGCGGGCTGATCGAGCCCTCGGTGATCTGCTGGCCGGCCTTGATCTTCTGCCCGCTCTGGACATTGACCCGCGAGCCGTGCGGGATCGGGTACTCGCGCCACTCCTCGTCCATGCTCCGGATCACGATCTGGTTGCGCTCGACGCGGGCCACGCCCGAGGCGCGTGAGGTGATGGTCTTTTCCTGACCGTCCTCGCTGGCGCCCCTCGCGATTTCCTGCCCCTCCGTCACGGTTGCACCCGACTCGATGAGCGGCTGCATTTTGTCCGTCAGGATGTAGGGGATGTCGTAGACGTCGCGCGAGGTCACCTTGACCTTGCGAGCGGTCTCGGTGCGGATGATCTCCACCTCGCCGTCGATCTCGGAGATGATCGCCTTGCCCTTCGGGATGCGGGCCTCGAACAACTCCTCGACGCGCGGCAGGCCCTGCGTGATGTCCGTACCCGCGACGCCACCGGTGTGGAACGTCCGCATGGTGAGCTGGGTCCCGGGCTCGCCGATCGACTGGGCGGCGATGACGCCGACCGCCTCACCGATTTCG
Source organism: Chloroflexota bacterium (assembly GCA_034666565.1). Taxonomy (GTDB): domain Bacteria; phylum Chloroflexota; class Dormibacteria; order CF-121; family CF-121; genus CF-13. Next base: position 43,576 of record JAXDLN010000096.1, on the reverse strand, counting down.
ACCAGCTTACCGGTCGCCAGGTTGCGGCCATAGCAGAGGCGGCACACGCCTTCGCGCGCCTGGCAGGTGAGCACCGACCGCACCTTGACCTGGGCCACGCCGGCCTGGATCAGGTGGCGCGCCTGGATGTCGCTGATCTCGGCACCTTCCTTGACCAGCACCGCCTGGGTCGTCGGGTCCTGGACCTCGGCGGCCGCCACGCGACCGGCGATCCGCTCGAACAGAGGCTCGGTCAGCGCGCGCTCCTCCGAAATTTCGGTCACCCAGATGCCGGAGGTCGTGCCGCAGTCTTCGCTGCGAACGATCACGTCCTGGGCGACGTCAACCAGCCGTCGGGTCAGGTAGCCGGAGTCCGCCGTACGCAGCGCGGTGTCGGCCAGACCCTTGCGGGCGCCGTGCGTGGAGATGAAGTACTCGAGCACGGTCAGCCCTTCGGAAAAGTTCGCCTTGATCGGCAGGTCGATGATCCGGCCCGTCGGGTCGGCCATCAGGCCTCGCATCCCGGCCAGCTGCCGGATCTGCTGGATGTTGCCGCGGGCGCCGGAGTTGGCCATCATGAACACCGGGTGAAGAGCGTCGAAGCTCTTCATCGTGGCGGCCGTCACTTCTTCGGTCGCCGTCGTCCACAGGTCAACCGTCTGGGTGTAGCGCTCGTCGTCGGTGATCAGCCCGCGCTTGAACTGCAGGTCGATATCGCCGAGCTTCTTCTCAGCGCCCGCCAGGATGGCGGCCTTGCCCGCCGGCGTCTTGATGTCCATCGCCGAGATCGTGATCCCGGCCTTGGTCGCGTAGGCGAAGCCGACCCGCTTGATGTCGTTGGCGACCCGTGCGGTCAGCTCGTTGCCGTGGAGGCGGAAACACTCGGCGACGATGGCCCGCAGCGCCTTCTTGTCGAAGACGGCGTTCTGGTAGACCATCGCATCGCCGTGGCCCTCCGCCGGCTGCACGCCGATCGGGAGCACGGTGTTGAAGAGCACGCGGCCCGGCGACGTCCGAATCAGCTTGCCGTCGATGCGGACGCGCACCTCCTGCTGCACATGGACACGCTTGTTGTCGAGCGCGAGCAGGGCTTCCTCGGCCGTGCCGTAGGTTGGCAGCTCCTGGTCCTTGATGTTGGGCGTCGCCTTGATCATGGTCAGGTAGTAGGTGCCGAGCACGATGTCCTGGGTCGGGCTGATGACCGGGTGGCCATCCGACGCCGACAGGATGTTGTTGGACGACATCATCAAATTCTTGGCTTCCGCGATGGCGCCGCTGAAGAGCGGGACGTGAACGGCCATCTGGTCGCCGTCGAAGTCGGCGTTAAAGGCGCTGCACACCAGCGGGTGGATCTGGATCGCCGATCCCTCGACCAGCACCGGCATGAACGCCTGGATGCCGAGACGGTGCAGCGTGGGCGCGCGGTTGAGGAGCACCGGATGCTCCTTGATCACCTCGTCGAGCACGTCCCACACCTCGGGACGAACGCGCTCCACCATCCGCTTGGCGGACTTGATGTTCTGGGTGTAGCCCTTACTCACCAGCTCGCGCATCACGAACGGCTTGAAGAGTTCGAGCGCCATCTTCTTGGGCAACCCGCACTCGTGCAGCTTCAGTTCGGGGCCGACCACGATGACCGAGCGGCCCGAGTAGTCGACACGCTTGCCGAGCAGGTTCTGGCGGAACCGGCCCTGCTTGCCTTTGAGCATGTCGGAGAGCGACTTCAGCTTGCGGTTGCCGGTGCCGGTGATCGCCCGGCCGCGGCGGCCGTTGTCGATCAACGCATCGACGGCTTCCTGCAGCATCCGCTTCTCGTTGCGCACGATGATCTCGGGCGCGCCGAGCTCGAGGAGTCGCTTCAGCCGGTTGTTGCGGTTGATGACGCGGCGGTAGAGGTCGTTGAGGTCCGATGTGGCGAACCGGCCGCCGTCGAGCTGCACCATCGGGCGCAGTTCCGGTGGGATGACCGGCAGCACGTCGAGGATCATCCAGGTCGCCGACGCCCCCGACTTGCGGAAGGCCTCGACCACCTTGAGCCGCTTGATCGCCTTCTGTCGCTTCTGGCCGGAGGTCGACTTCGACTCCTCGCGGAGGATGCCGGACTCCTGCAGCAGATCGATGCGCGCCAGGAGATCGTGAATCGCCTGCGCGCCGATGCCAGCCTTGAAGACCTTGCCGAACTTCTCCGTGAACTCGCGGAATTCCTGGTCGGACAGCAGCTGCTTGACGTAGAGCGAGTCCAGCTGGGTCTTGGACGACTCGATATCGCCCGAGAGGCCCTCGGTGTCCTTCTTCAGCCGGTCGTTTAGCGTGCCGGCCTTCTGCTCGTAGTCCTCACGCCACTTGGCGATCTCTTCGTCGGACTTGCCCTTGAGCTCCTGCTGACGCTTCTTGGTCGCGGCCTGCACGTGGTCGATCTTCTTCTCGACCTGCTTGGGCAGCTCACGGGCGAGCTTGTCCTCGAAGAGCGTGCCCTTCTCGATGATGACCTGCTCGTCATCACCTTCGCCGATGGTGAAGTTGGTCGCCGCCTTCTTGCCCTTCTGGGCCTTGATCTTGTCGACCAGTTCCTTGGCGCGCGAGGTCATGGCGTCGACGGTCTCGTCGAGCGACTCCTCGAGCGCCTTGCTCTTGGTCTTGGTGTCTTCCTGCTTGGCCTTGATCCGCTGGTCAAGGTCGTCCTTGAGCTCCTTGACCGCAACGTCGCGCTCCTCCTGCAGCTTGATCACGCGGTCGTTGTGCTGCGGCGAGGACTTCGAGAGGTACTCCTTGCGGGCGTCCTCATCGATGTTCGTGACGATGTAGTTCGCGAAGTACAGGACCTTCTCGAGGTTGCGCGGAGACATATCGAGGAGGAGGCCCATCCGCGACGGGATACCTTTAAAGTACCAGACGTGGCTGACCGGCGAGGCCAGCTTGATGTGCCCCATCCGCTCGCGCCGAACCTTGGAGCGCGTGACCTCCACGCCGCACTTGTCGCAGATAATTCCCTTGTAGCGGTAGCGCTTGTACTTGCCGCAGTGGCATTCCCAGTCGCGCTGCGGACCGAAGATCCGCTCGCAGAACAGCCCGTCGCGCTCCGGCTTAAGCGTCCGGTAGTTGATCGTCTCCGGCTTGGTGACTTCCCCGTGCGACCACGAGAGGATCGTCTCCGGCGATGCCAGAGATAGTTTCAGTGCGTCGAAGTTTTCCAGTTTTAGTGTCATGTACTACCTCAAAGAATCAAGGGGATTCTGCGCAGCCCGCGGCGCGCCGGTCGCCCATTGGTCCGACTCATCGATCTCATCGCGCTCGAGGTTGATGCCAAGGTCGAGCGGCATCTCGCTCATGTCGTCTTCGGACAGGATGACCTGCTTCTCGCCGTCAGACTGGATCTCGACGCCCAACGCCAGGCCCTCGAGCTCCTTTACCAGGACCCGGAATGACTCCGGAATGCCGGCCTCCAGCGTGTTCTCGCCCTTGACGATCGCCTCGTAAGCCTTGACGCGGCCCACGATGTCGTCCGACTTGACCGTCAGGATCTCCTGCAGGATGTGCGAGGCGCCATACGCTTCCAGCGCCCAGACTTCCATCTCGCCGAACCGCTGGCCGCCGAACTGCGCCTTGCCGCCCAGCGGCTGCTGGGTCACCAGCGAGTAGGGGCCCGTCGACCGGGCGTGGATCTTGTCCTCGACCAGGTGGGCCAGCTTCAACATATAGATGTAGCCGACCGTCACTTCGTGGTCGAACTGTTCACCGGTGCGGCCGTCGCGAAGCATGATCTTGCCCGACTCCGGCAGGCCCGCCCGCACCAGCTCTTTCTCGATCGTTTCCTCCGACGCGCCGTCGAATACCGGCGTCGCGACCGTCAACCCCAGGGCGTGCGCCGCCCAACCCAGGTGCGTCTCGAGCACCTGGCCGAGGTTCATTCGGCTCGGCACACCAAGCGGGTTCAACACCAGCTCGACCGGCGTGCCATCCGGCATATACGGCATATCCTCGGCGGGAAGGATGCGGGCAATGACGCCCTTGTTCCCATGTCGGCCGGCCATCTTGTCGCCCTGCGCGATCTTTCGCTTCTGGGCAACGTAGACCCGCACCAGCTGATTCACGCCGGGTGCTAGCTCGTCCTTGGTCTCGCGACTGAAGATCTTGACATCGACCACGATGCCGCGCTCACCGTGCGGCACGCGCAGCGAGGAATCACGGACCTCGCGCGCCTTCTCACCGAAGATGGCGCGCAGCAGGCGCTCCTCCGCACTGAGCTCCGACTCGCCCTTCGGCGTGATCTTCCCAACCAGGATGTCGCCCGGGTGAACTTCCGCGCCGATATAGACGATGCCGCGCTCGTCCAGGTTCTTCAGTGTCTCGTCGCTCACGTTCGGGATGTCGCGCGTGATCTCCTCCGGACCCAGCTTGGTGTCGCGGGCTTCGATCTCGTATTCCTCGATATGGATGGAGGTGTACTTGTCCTCGCGAACCACCGACTCCGAAATCAAGATCGCGTCTTCGTAGTTGTAACCCTCCCAGGGCATGAAGGCCACCAGGATGTTGCGGCCGAGGGCCAGCTCACCCTCCGAGGTCGCCGGACCGTCGGCCAGCGGCGTGCCGGCTTCGACGTGCGTGCCGGCCTTGACGATGACCCGCTGCGAGAGGCAGGTCCCCTGGTTGGAGCGCTCGAACTTGTGGATCGGATACCACTGCTCGGCCGAGCCGTCATCCGGCTTGAGCAGGATACCGAGCTCGCGCTTGAAACTATCCAGCTTGGCCGCGGCCGAATCCGCGGGCGGCGGCGCGGCACACGACATCACGGTCCCGGCCACCTTGGCCACGATCAACTCGCCCGAGTCCTTGGCGGCGGCCGACTCCATGCCGGTGCCGACGATGGGCGCCTCGGTCACGACCAGGGGCACCGCCTGCCGCTGCATGTTCGATCCCATCAGGGCACGGTTCGCATCGTCGTGCTCGAGGAATGGGATCAGCGCGGTCGCCACACTGACGGTCTGCTTCGGCGACACGTCCATGTACTCGATGCGGTTGACGTCCGCCACCAGGAACAGATTCTTGGTGCGGGCGGTGGTCCGCTCCTCGGTGAAGTGGTTCTCGGCATCGATCGGCGCGTTCGCCTGCGCGACTATGTAGTGGTCCTCTTCGTCGGCCGACAAGAACTGGACCTCGTCGGAAACCCAGGCCTTGATCGGGACGTCGCCGGCCCTGGCCTTGATCAGCGTGTCGACCATCTCGCGGTCGAGCACATCGCCCTTCTTGGCCAGCTTGGTCTTCCGGTTGGCCGGCTCGAGCACATCGTCCCGGAGCGTCCTGCCGACCAGCCGATCGCGGTTGGCCTTATCGGCCGTCATGGTGCTGAACACCCGACGGAACGGCGTTTCGATGAAGCCGTACTCATTGACCCGGGCGAAGGTCGCCAGCGAACCGATCAGGCCGATGTTCGGACCTTCCGGGGTCTCGATCGGGCAGATGCGGCCGTAGTGGGAATGGTGCACGTCGCGGACATCGAAGCCGGCGCGCTCGCGCGACAGGCCGCCGGGGCCCAGGGCCGACAGGCGGCGCTTGTGGGTGAGCTCGGCCAGCGGGTTGGTCTGGTCCATGAACTGCGAGAGTTGGCTCGACCCGAAGAATTCCTTGATGGCAGCAACGACCGGCCGCGCGTTGATCAAACTCGCCGCGGTCACGGTGGCCGCGTCGCAGATCGTCATGCGCTCCTTGATGATGCGCTCCATGCGGATCAGGCCCATGCGGAATTGGTTCTGCAGCAGCTCGCCGACCGCACGCACGCGGCGGTTGCCAAGGTGGTCGATGTCGTCCGCCTCACCGGTCCCGTTGTTGAGCTCGATCAGCTTGCGGATGATCGCAATGAAGTCGTCGTTGCTCAGCGTCCGGATATTCATGTCCGTCCCCAGTCCGAGCCGGCGGTTCAGCTTGAAACGGCCGACCCTCGACAGGTCGAAGCGGCGGGGATTGAAGAACAGCGCCGTCATCAGGGCCCGCGCGTTGTCAACGGTCGGCGGGTCACCGGGGCGGATCTTCTTGTACATCTCGACCAGCGCGTCGTTGACGTCGGTCGAGGAGTCCTTGTCCAGCGTCGACTGGATGAACTTGTGCTCGGCGTTGTTGTCGACGTCGGCGAACAGCGCCTTGATCTCGTTGTTGCTGCCGTAGCCAAGCGCGCGCACCAGGGTGGTGACCGGGATCTTCCGCTTGCGGTCGATCTTGACGGTCAGGACGTCTTTGCCCGAGGTCTCGATCTCGAGCCAGGCGCCGCGGTTGGGGATGAGCTTGGCGGCGAAGAGCATCCGGCCCGAGGCCCGATCCTCACTGCTGGTGAAGTAGATACCCGGGGAACGGACCAGCTGGGAGACGACCACCCGCTCGGTGCCGTTGACGATGAAGGTGCCTTCCTCGGTCATGATCGGGAAGTCGCCCATGAACACCTCCGACTCCTTGATCTCGCCGGCGTTCTCACCGGTCCGGATCGTCAGCCGGGTGTTGATGCGCAAGGGGGCCGCGAACGTCATGTCGCGGTTGCGGCACTCTTCCTTGTCGAACTTGGGCTGGCCGAACTCGTAGTCCAGGAACTTGAGCTCGTAGTTCTTGCCCGTGTAGTCGGTGATCGGGTTGATTTCTTCGAACAGCTCCCGCAGACCCTCACGCTTGAACCAGCTGAAGGACCGGATCTGGGTCTCGATCAGATCGGCGACCGGAAGCATCTCCGGGATCTTGCCGTAGCTGACGCGAGAGCCGTTAGAGGAAGGCTGAATCATGGACTCTCCTTTCAGATGAAGCAGGAAAAAATGGTGGGCAGGCAGACTGCTCTAGGGACGCGGAAAAGCAACCCTGGAAGCACCGAACGGCAATAGTAACATCAGGGTACCCGCGGTGTCAAGCGCGCAAACATCTTTGCCGCGAAACCGGTACGGCTTCGCGAGCGGGCCCAGGGCGGGTTCCCCGGGGTATGGGGTGTCGGGTCAGGTCGTCGTTCGGAGCTCGGTCAGACTAATCGCGCGTTAGTCTAGCACTCCGTCGGGCCCAGCGGAAGGGGTTTCGGCTACTGGTTGAAGGGGTTCTGCTGAAAGCCGGAAAACCCCGGGATCGGGACCCCCATCACCCAGCTGACGAACGCCAGGATCCCGGCCACGATCAACATGAAGAAGAGCATCCATTTGAACACGACCGTTCTCCCAGGAAGAACAACGCCGAACCGACCCCAAACCTGAACCCACCGTACAGGCGTTTGGGCCGGGCGGCGGCGGTGTAGGCTCCTCGGGCTCGACCTGCCGGCTAGATCCAGCCGCGCCGCCGGTAGTAGAGGAGCTGGGCGAGCGTCGTCAAGCCCATGATCCCGACCGCCAGCAGCCAGAAGGTCCAGGCGGGCGCGATATGCGCCACCAACCAGGCGAAGTTCATCCCGAAAAACCCGGTCAGAAAGGTCAGCGGCAAAAAGAGCGTGGCGAAGACCGTCAGCCGCGTGATCCGCAGGTTCAGCCGATTCGAAACGGTGGACAGGTAGACGTCCATCGCGGTGCTGAGCAAATCGCGCAAGGAGTCGACCGTCTCGTACTGCCGCACCAGGTGGTCGTAGACGTCGCGGTAGTAGATCGACATCTCCTGGTCACCCACCTCGCCGATGGCACGCGTCGTCAGCCGCTGGAACACATCCCGCTGGGCCCCGAGCACCTTACGGAGGTCGACGACCGCCCGTTTCAGATCCGACAACTCGGTGAGCGCCGCCGTGTCCGGTCGAAGGATGATTCCATCTTCCACCGCATCGGTCGACTCATCCAGTTTCTCGAGGACTGGAAACAGGGCGTCCACCAGCTGGTCGACCACCAGGTAAAACAGGTACGGCAAGGAGCGTTTAGTGAGATCCGGGTTGGCCTTGATCCGATCGCGCAAGCGGTCCATCGGATCGGACGGCTCGATGTGCACGCTCACCAGGTACTGGGACGACAGGTAGAGGTGGTGTTCTCGGATCTGGACCTTCGACCCGTCCAGTTCGGCCGTAAAGAGGACGACGAAGGCGTAGCCGGTGTATTCCTCGACCTTCGGCCGCTGGTTCTGGTGACGGATGTCCTCGAGGGTCAGCTGGTGAAACTTGAAGGTGTGCTCGAGCAGGGCAAAGTCGGCGTCATCGGGGTTCTCGATGTCGAGCCAGAATCCCTGTTTGCCCTCGCGCAGGCATTCGGCCAGCTGATCCGTGACAGGCTCGACCAGCGCACCCTTGGTCGCAACCAGGTATCGGGTGATGGTTATCTCCCAACCTGACCCTCCCCCACAGCGGGGGAGGGGATGACCCGCCTAACGCTCAGGCAGGGCGAAGCCAACGCGTCTTACTTGATCTCGGCGCCGGCGCCCGCGTCCTTGAGCTTCTTCAAAACGCCTTCTGCCTCTTCGCGGTTGATGCCCTGCTTGACCGGCTTTGGGGCCTGGTCAACCAGGTCCTTGGCTTCCTTGAGCCCCAGGCCGGTGATCTCGCGGACGACCTTGATCACGCCGATTTTGGCGTCGCCCGCCGAGGTCAGCACCACCTGGAACTCGGTCTGCTCGGCTTCCGGTGCTGCCGCAGCGCCCGCGCCGCCGGCCGGCGCCGCCGCCACCGCAACCGGGGCCGCCGCCGTGACGCCAAACTCGGTTTCGATGGCCTTGATGGCGTTCATGACGTCCACCACGGTCCATTCCTTCAGCGCAGATACGAAATCGTCGACGCTTACCTTTGCCATTTGATTCCTCCTAACTTGCGGCCGCGGCGGCCGGTGATTGTGCTTCTTTCTGACTGCGAACGGCGTCAATCGTACGGGCGAACTTCGTGATCGGGGCCTGCAGCACGCTGGCCAGGTTGCCGAGCGGGGCCTGCATCGCGCCCAGCAGGCGGCTGAGCAGCACCTCGCGCGAGGGCAGGTCGGCCAGCTCGGTGACGGCATCGGCCTTGATGACCTGGCCTTCGAGGAGGCCGGCCTTGATGACCATCTTCCGGTTGGCCCGGATATAGTCGTTGAGGATCCGGGCGGGCGCGGACACGTCGTCGACCGCGAACAGCATCGCGATCGGTCCGACCAGCTCGGCGCTGAGCGATTCGTAGCCGGCGGCTTTGGCGGCGCGCCGGGCCAGCGTGTTCTTGACCACCACCATCTGGATTCCGTCGCCCCGCAGCTTGGTGCGCAGGTCACGCATCTGGCCGACCGTCATGCCCCGGTAGTCCGCGAGCACGGCCGTCGACGATGCCTTGAGCCGGGCGGTCAGGTCCGCGACGGTCGCGGCTTTCTCCGCCTTTTTATCGGTCTTTTCGTCTTTCTTGAGCCCGGTTGCCAATAAAAAAACCTCCTTCGCTCCAAAGGCGAGGGAGGCCGTTTAAGCATCCGGCTCGCCTGCGCTGGACCATTAAGCCGGCTCGGCCGGCACCAGCGGTCTTCGGCTATTCAGTTGTGGGGCGTGAGTATATCAGGAGCCGCCGTTCTTGGTCGCGGTCAGTGCGCCTTGCACCAGTATGCGCACGGCGGGGGCGGCCGCCGCCTCGGGCGAGGTCAGTTTGACGTGCCGGATGCCGACGCCGGTGCCCTCGAGCAGCCCTTCCGGATCGGGCAACCCGGCGCCGTTCGCCAGGCCGAGGTTGACCCGCTCACGCTGCGGCGAGATCGCGGCAAACACGGACTTCATGTCGGCGCCCACCCCGTACTGGATGACTTTCCAGCCGGGATAGACCTTCTCGGTCGCGTCCGGCATGACGGAAAGGATCACCTCGCGTGCCTTGACCGCAATCTCCCGCACTGGCGGCGGGTAGCCCTTCAGGAAGGTGTCGACCGCGGGATCGCCGGTTTTCGTATTCGCCATCGGCCGCGAGGTCTGGTTAGCTCATCCGGCCGGCGAGGGCGGGGTCGACGGGCACGCTGGGCCCCATCGTCGGCGACAGGAAGACCGACTTCAGGTACTGGCCCTTTGCCGAGCTCGGCTTGGCGCGAACCACGGCGTCCATCAGTGCGGCGAAGTTGTCTTTCAGCTGCGCCTCGCTGTAGGAGGCTTTGCCGATGTTGGTGTGGATGATGCCGGTCTTGTCGACTCGATACTCGATCCGGCCACCCTGGATATCTTTGACCGCCCGGCCGATATCGAACGTGACCGTGCCGGCACGTGGGTTCGGCATCAGGCCACGCGGGCCGAGGATCTTGCCCAGGCGGCCCACCTGTCCCATCAGGTCGGGAGTCGCCAATGCGACGTCGAAATCGAGCCAGCCTTCCTGGATCCGCTTGACGAGGTCGTCCGCGCCGACGTAATCGGCGCCCGCCTCGGTCGCCTCACGCGCCTTCTCGCCGGTGGCAAACACCAGCACCCGGCGCTTCTTCCCGGTGCCGTGCGGCAGGACCACCGACCCGCGAACCATCTGATCGGCGTGCCGTGGATCGACCCCCAGGCGCAGGTGGGCCTCGATCGAGCCGTCAAACTTCGAGGTCGAGCTCTTCAACACCAGGCGGACCGCCTCATCCGGCGGGTACTGCTCGGTGCGCGAGATCGCGTTCGCGGCTGCCTTGTACTTCTTGCCTCGCGCTTGCGGCATCAGGCAGACACCTCGATGCCGAGTGAGCGCGCCGTGCCTTCGACCATCTTCATCGCGGCCTCGACGTCGTACGCGTTCAGATCTTTGAGTTTGAGTTGCGCGATCTCGCGCACCTGCTGCTTGCTGACCTTGCCGACCTTCTCCTTGTTCGGCTTGGCCGAGCCCTTCTCCACACCTGCCGCTTTCTTCAACAAGGCGGCAGCCGGCGGGGTCTTGGTGACAAAGATGAAGGTCCGATCTTCGAAGATCGTGATCTCCACCGGAATCACCTGGCCGGCCATCGAGGCGGTGCGGTCGTTGTAGGTCTTCACGAACTCCATGATGTTGACGCCGTGCGGACCGAGTGCGGTGCCGACCGGCGGCGCCGGTGTGGCCTTCGCGGCCTCCATCTGGATCTTGACGATCGCCTTGACTTTCTTCTTGGCCATTACTTCAACCGCTCCACTTGGAGGAGGTCAAGTTCGACGGGAGTCTCCCGGCCGAACATGTTGACCAGCACCTTGAGCTTGCCCTTGTCGGCGTTGATCTCGTCGACCTTGCCGTGGAAGTCCGAGAACGGTCCGTCGATGACGCGCACGTTCTCGCCCACCTGGTACTCGACGCGGACCTTCGGGGCCTCGGCCTTGATCTGCTTCTGGATCGACTTGATCTCTTTGTCCTGCAGCGGCACCGGCTTGTTGCCGGAGCCGACGAAGCTGGTGACGCCCGGCGTGTTCCGAACGACATACCAGGACTCGTCCGACATGACCATATGGACCAGGATGTAGCCCGGGTAAGTGCGCTTCGCCACATGGCGGCGCTGGCCATCCTTGATTTCGATCACGTCCTCCGTTGGGACAAGCACGTCGAAGATCCGATCGTGCATATCCATCGAGTCGACGCGCTTCATCAGGTTGTTGCGCACCTTCTCTTCATGGCCGGAGTAGGCGTGGACCACGTACCAGCGCGCCTCGCCTTCAGCGGCTGCAACCGGCTGCCCGCCATCGACCGGGACGACGGCCGCGGGCGGTGCCGACGGCGTCTCCGGTGGCGCGGGGTGGCCTTCTCCGACGGTCACCCGCTCGCCGGTCCAGACACGGCCGGCTTCAGCCGCTTCCTTGGGCGCCGGGCGACGGCCGCGCGGCTTGGCAGGCGCGGCGGTCTCCGCACCCTTGGCTTCCTGTGGTTTGCCGTTCTTAGACTCAGCCAACTTTCGGGAACTCCAGCTTGACCAGGGTCTGGCTCAACACATAGTCGATCAGTCCGAGCATGATCGATACCACTACCACCGTGACGATGACGACAAACGTCATCGTTCGCAGTTCGCCCCAGCTGGGCCAGATAACCTTGCGGAGTTCGCCGAGGATGTCCTCGAAGTTGCGGATAAGGCCGCGACGCGGCGCCGGAGTCGGGCGTTGCAGCACTCTGTTCGACCTTGGTTCGGTGGGAACGCTGTTGGCCATGTAGTTATACCTGAGTCTGGCAGGGGTGGAGCGACTCGAACGCCCGACCCGCGGTTTTGGAGACCGCTGCTCTACCAACTGAGCTACACCCCTGTGCCGGTCGGCGCGAACAGTATAAGAAGGTTGCCACCCTACTTGGTTTCCTTGTGGGCGGTGTGTTTCCGGCACCGGGGGCAGAACTTCTGGATCTCCAGCCGGTCGGGATCGTTCTTCTTGTTCTTGACGGTCGTGTAATTGCGCTCCTTGCAGGTCTGACACTGCAGGGTGATGGTCGAAGCTAGGGCAGGCATTGAATCTCCAGGGGGTAAAAGGGTCCAGACACAAAAAAGACCTAGCGACTGCTAGGCGAGTTCAAATCATAGCAGAGTTTGGCGCAATCGTCAATCCAGTCTTCGCCTAAACGAAGGCGGGGGCCTCGGTGCCCCCGCCATATATATATAAGGATGCGCGCTAGTACTGGACGACGACGGTCGTTCCGATCGGGGCCCAGTTCCAGAGGGTGGCCATCGGACTGTAGGGCACATTCACGCACCCGTGCGTCCCGTTGTAGAGGTTGGCGCCGGGGCCGTACCACGAGCGCCACGGCGCATCGTGGATGAAGTAGCCGCCCCCGATGAACTCCATCGCCCAGTTGGTCCACGACGGCGGGTACCACCAGGGGCTGCTGTAGGGCCAGGGGGAGATCATTTTGTACGGCGAGTAGCGGGCGAAGATGTGGTACACCCCGGGCGGGGTCGGCAGCTGCGGCCGGCCGGTCGCCACGAAGGTGGTCAGGATCGCATTGCCGTCCTGGTAGGCGGTCAGCACCTGGCGCGACAGCGAGATCACGATCACCTTGCCGACGCCGGCGTTATACGAGACCGGGACCTGCTGCTTGAGGTAGATGGCGCTCGCGAGCGCCTGCTTTTCCTGGTAGAGGCGCGAGCTGATCGACTCGAAGGTCGCCTGATCCGCCGCACCCGGAAGTTGGCCGGCCAGGTAGCTGATCGTGCTCGGATGATTGCTCAGCGCCGCCCCGATCGACTGCGCTGAGGCCAGCGTCGACCGGGTGTCGGCTAGCTGGTTGTAGGCGTTGGTCCGGGCATTCAGTAATCCCTGGATGCCGGACGCCGTCTGCTGCAGCTGCGAGAGAATCGGCCCGAAGGCCTCAGCACTATGGACGGATGGCAGGCTGTCGGTGGCGGCCCCGATCTGCGCCGCAAAACCGGTGAGGCTGAGCTGTGGGTACTGGCCGGCGCCGGCCAGCAAGGTCTTCGCGTTTTGCGCCGCGGCGTCGACCTGGTCGCGCGCCGTCCGGTAGGCGGCCATCCGGCCGTCGAGGATCGAGTACTGATCGCTGACGACGGACGACAGGGCGACCAGGGCGTTGGGCGTGGTCGCGAGCGCGGCGTAGCTGGCAAAACGAGTAGTGCTGGCGTCGAGTCCGTCGGCGGAGACGCCGGCATTCTGCGCATCGGTCAGCATCTGGTTCCAGTGGTGCAGCTCGCGCTGAAGGGCGTCGCGGCTGTCGGTGACCTGTTGCTGATAGGTCGCATCGAGCTCGGCGCTGAGCTGGTTTAGCTCGTCCAGCTTGTGGTGGTCCGCGATCGGAGCCTGCCACCAGGCTGACGCCGTGATGGCGCTGACCTGGGTGTAGCGCCACATCATGGTGTCGGCCGCGCCCTTATCCAGGCCGCCGCGGACGGCCGCCACGAGCGATTGGTTGAATGCAGTGTCGGCCTGCCGGACGTCGCCCGAGAGGATGCTCTCGCTCGCGACCGCCGAGAGTGGAACGCCGGCCAACAGGCCGACAACGACGAGAACGAAGATCAGACGACGTAGACCCCTCACCGACACGCACCCCTCTTTTCGTTAGGCAGCGTCTGGGCTGGCGCCACTCCTAAGGCCGCCGGCCATTCGCTCTCGCCGTCAGCCATAACGTTACGCCGACGCGGAGGTCACGCCAAGTGGCAAAACGTTACGGCTGTCATGGCGCCGTCACGCCGTAGTCTTCCCCTCCCCCGCCTCGCGGCGGGAGGTTATTTCCCTCCCCCGCCGTGCGGGGGAGGGCAGGGTGGGGCTTTAGACCCTCCTTATCGTTCGATCGGTGCCCCGATCAGGCTCCCCCACTCCGTCCAGGAACCGTCGTAGTTCCGGACGTTGGGGTAGCCGAGCAGGTAGTGCAGGACGAACCACGTATGCGACGAGCGCTCCCCGATCCGGCAGTAGGCGATTACCGCTTTGTCGGCAGTCACGCCCTTCGAGCCATAAAGCTCGCGCAGGTCGTCGGCCGACTTGAAGGTGCCGTCCTCGCGTACCGCCTGGCCCCAGGGGATATTCGCCGCGCCCGGGATGTGCCCGCCGCGCTGTGCCCCCTCCTGCGGAAGGTTCTCCGGCGCCAGCAACTCGCCGCTGTACTCCTTGGGCGAACGGACATCGACCAGCGCCACGCCGGCCTTGCCCAGATCGGCGAGGACTTCATCGCGCAGCGCCCGAATTGACTTGTCCGGTTGGCCCGCCTTGTAGGTCGCCGGCTTGATGGTCGGTGCGTTGGTCACCAACTCGCGGCCTTCGTCTTGCCACTTCTTGCGTCCGCCGTTGATCAAGCGCACGTCCTGGTGGCCGTAGTACTTGAGGTTCCAGACGAACCAGGCGGCAAACCAGTTGTTGTTGTCGCCATAGACCAGCACGGTGTCGGCGTTGCTGACGCCTTTCGACGAGAGCAGCTCCTCGAGCTTGTCCTTGGAGAGAAGGTCCCGGATCGGCCTGGCCTGCAGGTCCTTGCGCCAGTCGAGGCCAATTGCCCCCTTGATATGGCCGGTGTCGTAGGCGCTGGTATCGACGTCGACCTCGATGATCTTCACCTTCGGGTCATTGAGGTGATCGGCGACCCACTGAGTGTCGACCAGGACCTCCGGGTGGGCGTAGTTGGTTCCCTTCAGCTCGGTTGCGGACGTGGCCATGCTTGCCTCTCCTCTACTTTAAGTTGACTAACTGAATTCACAAACTCAACAATGCAGGTGCCTTAGTCTACGGGCGCAGGCTCGCAAACGTCAACTCGTTATTCGAGCCAGTCGAATGAGCCAGGCAGCTCAATACACCCCCGCAGGGCCGGACCAGCCGGTCAAACGACCGGGCAAAACCCGGCTCTTCCTCGTGCCGGTCGGCATCGTGCTGCTTCTCCTGGCTATCCCGGGTGGCGTCTACGCTTTCTCCCAGAATCAGCTCTCGCAGGCGCAGGCGTCGGAGGCGCACGGCGCCTACAGCCAGGCGCTCAACCAGTACGCGACGGTCGAGTCGGTGGCCGGCAATCCCGCCTCGCGAATCCTGCTCGGCGAGGTCGCCGACCGCGCTCAGTCCGGCACGGCCGAGACCCACTTCCTCTGGGGCGTCCAGCTGACCAAGGACGGGAAGTTCGCCGACAGCGAAGTCCAGCTCCGGGCAGCGATCAAGGTCGGCCTCGCCGACTGGGCGACCCGCGCCAACGCCGCGCTCGCCGACCTCTTCAGCGCCTGGGGCCAATCGCTCGTTGCGAACAAGCAATTCCAGGCGGGCATCGACAAATATCGGCTGGTGGCCACGGTCGATTCCACCGGCAACCTGACCGCCTCGACCAACGCCGGGCTGGCCACCGCCTATGCCGGCTTTGCCCAGTGGTACACGCAGCTGGAGCCGGCGGACTATCCGAACGCGCTCACCTGGTACGAAAACCTCGTCAAGGAATTCCCCGACAGCCCGGAGGCCAAGCTGGCGCAGGCGTCATCGCTGCCGCAGACGCTGTACAACGCCGGGCTCGCCTTCGTCCAGCAGATGCGCTTCCAGCAAGCCCGCGACGCGATGACGGAGCTGGTCACCAACTACCCAAAGTCCACGTGGGCCGCCCAGGCCAACACGGCGCTACACGCGAACCAACTGCTGACCGGCCAATTGATCGTGAGCGACCAAACCCCGACACCGGTCGCAAATCGGCTGGTGCGCATCGCCACCCACTGGAAGATCGTCAAAGCTCACACGTATGACGACTCTGGAGGCACGATCTATTCGACCTCAACCGACGCTAGCGGGAACTTCAAAGTTTCGATGCCGCCGGGTCAGAACTACCTGATCACCTGGTGGGATCCCACGCGCAAAACGTTTGTGACCACATTCCTGAGCGACAACGTCCCGGTCAACCAGGTCACCATCAACCCGCTCGAGCCGGCGCACACAACCGTCGCCACCTCATAGCCCTCATATAATCGGGGCGCACGCCGACGTAGCTCAGCTGGCAGAGCAGCTGTTTTGTAAACAGCGGGTCGTCGGTTCGAATCCGACCGTCGGCTGACCCTTTTTGTGCGAATTCGGCTGATAGGCGACAAAACGCCTTCGGCTGATGCTTTACACAGTTTCGGCTGATGCCTTACAGGTGTTTCGGCTGATGCTTGACACTCCTGCGCATGAAGGATGGACTAGATCGAGATGGTGAGGGAGGTCGAGTAGCCGCGGCGAGGAGGTCGTCTCGAAGATGACGGCCAAGTATCCGGATCTCGGCAATCCCTACACCTTGTCGCTTGCCGCCTATACAGAGTGGTACGTGGACTGAGTCCGCCCCCTCCGTGGCTAAGCCGGCTCCGCCCTTTCGACAACGATGCTGCAGTCAGTAACAAGCGCCGCGATCGCTCCGGCGGCTGCCAGCCAGGGAGCAAGGACGGCTCCGGCCACCCCGACGGTCAGGGGGAACTCGACAACGGTGTGCTCTCCCTGCTTAATGCTGATTCGGCGGACGTTCCCCTCGTTAAGCAGCCGCCTCATCTCGGCGAGAAGGTGGTCGGGATCAATCTTGAAGTGTTCGGTACGAGTCTTTTCCGTTGTCTGCGTTGTCATTCTGTTTACCTCCAGGTTTCGCTACGTGTTTTGGCGGAAATCAGGATCATATGGCGACGAACGCCAGGCATGGTCGGTTTACGAGCGAGGACGATCCAACCGAGCAGGAGCACGAGCAACGCGATTAGCGGCGTGATGATGCTCCACCACGTCGCGATCGCCAGGGGAAGCGCCCCGATCACCAGCAGCCCAGCTCCGAGGAGTCGTAAGGGACTTCTGGCGAAGACTGCGGCCACGATCAGTACGCCACCAACAATCCCAAAGAGGCGCGCTGTACCGGCTTCGTGAATGCCTACATACGCGTAGAGTCCAGCCAAGACGACTATCGCCCCCTCCAATACATTCCGTGCGATCACATTCATGACTCTCATCTCCTCCCACTTAACCGCGGACGACCACGTCTTCGGCCGGCCGGCGCGGGTTCTCAAGTCCCTCCACGGTCGGGTAACCGATCCGGAAGGGCATCACCGCGTGCCATGCCTGCGGGATCATCGCCGCGACGGCCTCGCTGAAGACCCTGCCAAGGCCGGCCGTCTGCTCACGGTCGGCTCGCTCAACCGCTTGGTTCAAGGGCTGCATCGCGAGTCCCTGGCCGGTAGCCCATAGCTGCATGCGCTGATACACGCGGCCGGCTTGAATCCGTTGAGCGTTGTCGTTGGCTTGGTGGATAACAAGGATGCCGAACGCCGCCGCCGTTGGCAGCTGGATGTCCCGGGTCGATGTAACCCAGCCCTGGTCGGATTGCGCCCGCGACACGCCCAATACTTTTCCGACCGTTCGGATGAGTGGTGAAACCCCTGCGGTATCCAGCGTCAGCCCATCTTTGTGCGCCTGGAGCCCGCTCCAATCCCCGCGGTACCACGCGAAGTCATCAGCCGCCTGCTCGGGGTCGGCGATAATCGCGGCGGTTGCCCGATTGGTCATCTCAGCGAAGGCTTGCTTTTGCGACTGGCTCGTCAGCCACACCACGCCGACGTCCGGCATGTCGATCAGGGCCTCCATTGAGCTCAGCGTCTGACCGCCCACCGTCCTCGCCGCATACCCGGCCCGGTTGGTGTGGCGTTTCGGGATGGCCTCGTAGAGTGCCGATCGATTGCTCGCCCCGGGAGCCAGGTCCACCCGTGCCGCAAGTGTCGCATCAGTCGAGTCAGGCATCAGCTGCACCGTCGTCGCCAGGCCGTGTGCGTCGGCGGCCAGCAGCAGGTTTTCGAGGGCGCAGCCAAGCGAGATGTACATTTCGCGCCGCAGCGGGTCCATGGTTCCAATGTTTCTTGCGGTGGCGGCGTAGAGCTCGATACGATTCGGAGCGAGTCGGAACAGCCACGGCTGGCTGTTGTGCGCATTCGCCGCCAGCACCGCGGCTCTGACGAGGTTGAGCGGTACCCCGCCGGCCTGATCGTTCCAGGCTAGCCACGCTTCGTACGCCGGTCCCTGGTTGGTACTGAACACGCCCTGATCGACAGCGCGCCAGGTCGCTGCTCCAGTTGCGCCCACCGCGACCAGGGCTGACACGCCCCCGACGGTCTTGAGAAAACCGCGGCGGCTGACAGGAAACTGCGTGAATGGGGTCGGCTCCAACCCCGGCTGGAACGTCGCCTTACCGTCGACATGCGTCTGCACCATGGTTAAAGGGCTCCTCCCCTGACTTCCTGAATCCGTTGCTTCGGGCCGACGAGACCAGGTAAACGAATGAAACCTGCTGCAAGCATGTGCCGGGTGGCTCGAGGCGAGTAGGGACCAAGGTCCCGAATGCCAGGGGTCACGATCCCGCCGACTCGGACCCGGATCGATTCACGAGGCCAGGTTCGCCACGGGGATTCCGATCTTCAGGGCCGACCAGCTGCGGTCCATCCCCCGGATGACCTCATCGAGGTCCGACACCTGATCAGCATCGGCCACGGCCGTGATCGCCAGGCATCCGTTATAGGAGAGCGCTCCAAAGCCCAGCGTGCAGTTGCCGGCAATCGGCACGACCGGGATAACGTCGAGCAACCTGCCGCCGAGAACGTGAACCGGTATCGGTGGCCCGGCGACGTTGCTGATGAACAGGTTGACGTATCTTTGGCGACGGCTGAGGATTCGGGCCAGTCCGAATCTCGCCATTTGCGAAAATGCCATCGTTCCCGCAGCCGCGCCTTGTCCCTTCTTAGCGGCGTGCGTGGCCCGGACAATGCCTTCGAGTTGGGCGGCGGGATCGGGGGCGTCGATGGCGAGCGGTACGGTGATCACGCCGACCTCATTTCCGAGCTTCGAGTCGTGGCGCATGGAGACCGGAACCGAAGTCATGAGCTTGAGCCCCTCGATCGACTCACCTCGCTTCAGCAAAAGCGCACGAAGGCCGCCTGCGACCACAGCTAGCAGCAGATCGTTCACCTTGCCGCCATAGGAGTGCGCAACGGCTTTCGCCTCTTCAAGCGGGATCCGGATGACGGCCAGCCGGCGGCGCGGCCCGATCGGCTGATTGATCGAGCAGCGTGGCGCGCGCCTCGCCTGCGCCACCAGAAAGAGGAGTCCATGGACAGTGGTGCGTGCGGTGCGCCAGGTGCCGCCGGGCCTCCGCATGGTGGCGAGGCCGCGAGCAAGCGCACCGACCGTGGCCGTCGCATTGTCCAACATCAGGTTCCATCGGATGGGCGGGGGTTCCGGCTGCCAGGGTTCGACCGGGCCATCGTCGCCACCGCGATCGGGGGTGAAGTCGAAGAACGAGGCCATCAGCTCCACGGCGGCCAGGCCGTCGGCAATTACATGGTGGAGCTTCAGCACGATCGCGATGCGACCATTCGAAAGCCCCGTGAAGAGCCACAGTTCCCAGAGTGCGAGGGATCGATTCAGTCGCTGCTCATCGATCCGCGCCACCACGTCGAGCAGCTCCGCCTCGCCCCCCGGCTCCGGAATCGAACCGACTCGAACGTGTCGGTCGAGACTGAATCCGATCTCATCGACCCACACAGGGGGTCCGGTGACTAAGCTGCCGGGCCGAACAACCTGCCGCAATCGAGGGGCCCGGTCCAGGCGGCGGGCGATCCGCCGGCGGATCTCGTCAAGCTTGAGATGCCCGCGAACATCGACGAACGCACCTGGCTCAACTTGGAGGATGGCGAGGATGTGCATGGGCGTGTCTGGCGCCTCGGCCCAGAGGTTGCTTTGGTCCTCGATCGACAGCCGCTCAAAGGCGCTTGGCATCGATCAATCCAGGTTTCGGTAATAGAAGTACAGGGGGATGATTCCGACGACGGCCAGCACCGCAAAGATCGGGGTGAAGGCGACTGACGCGATCGATGAAGCCGGGTCGGCGTTGTGGCCGAACCACTGGTCCACCGCGATGCTGATGCTTTCGATGACCCACATGGTCAGCACCGATCCAATAACGAGGTAGCCCCACGGCTTCCGCCGATAGAGCCAAATCGCCGCCGCCGCCATGAGTGGCAGCCAGAAGGCGAGGTCCTGGACATAAACGATATTCGTCGCGACGCCGGTCCCGTTCAGGAATGCGGGTGATCCGCTCGCAAAGATCGTCGGAACGATGCCGCGTAGCCAGATCAGCGCGTTCAGGAGCACGATCACCGCCGTGTAGATGGCGATGCCGCGCGCCGGAAGCCCGAGGGAAAACCGGTCGCGAAGAGCGCCCACGTCGATCTGCCGGATCAGCGCGGAAATCGACCAGATCGAGAGCGAGAGCATCGCGACGTAGAGCAGGAAGAGCCGGTTGGCAGGCGTGAGGACCAGCAGTACCAGCGAGTTGTAGAGAAGGTAGGCGGCCGCCCCGAGCCAAATGATGAGCGCACGTAGCGAGCCTCGCGACGTCGCCAGCATCGCAATGATGAGGGTGGGTACGGCGATCGCGAATATCACCAGTGCTGTACCCCGAGCCGAGCCGTTCATAACGGCGGGACCACCCAGGAGATTCGGAACAAAGAAGGTGGCGACGCCGGCGACCGTGGCGACGACTGCGAGTGCGCCCGAGAGCCAGTAGGTCGTCTGTGTGAGGGCGGTGACGGCGCGCTGGCCGTTACGGCTGAGGCTCACCGTGATTCGCCCTGAGCTGGTGGCCATCAAAGACATACGAAACACCTCCTAGATGTGGCTGCTAGCTCGCAGCTGGGCGGACCAGGGCGATTTGACCGTCCAGCCGCTCCGCGATTCGGTCGACGAAATCCTTGATGGTGGCTTCCGCCACCCGTGACAGCAGCGCCCGGTTTGCCGTTCGCCCGATGGGGCCAAGCGGCGGACGGTAGCGAGCGCTGAAGGCGAGTTGAGTGCGCTCGGCGCCCAGGCTGGCGATCTCGAGGTCACCTTCCAGGACGGGAAAGAGCCCGCTGGGACCCGTGGCCTGCCACGAAATGGGGATCCAGGTCCGCGCGGACGACCGAACCGGGGCGCCCACCTCGATCGAGACCCTTTTGACGATTCGGTGGCCATCCATCGGAAATCCGACCTCGGTCAGAAGGCGCTGGCCGCGCTCGTCGGCGTTCTCGGCAAGATTGGGTAACCATGACGCGGGGGCCTGCAGCAATAAGCGCTCCAGGTCCGGCATCGCCTGCGCCAGTTCGACGTAATACCGAATGAACACGGCGCTCACCGCCTTGCTTCTTCCTGGTAGTAGCGGCGCCAGATGAGCCGGTAGATTGGGACGAACCGCGGGATGTCGCGCAGCCCGGGGATAAACGGCACCAACAGGAGCCCCAGCGTCAGGACGCCCATCAGGATGATCACCAGCAGGTCGCCGTTTGGCGCCGTGTTGAACGGAGGGATCTGGTACCAGACCGTGTACAGCCACAGCCAGGACTGTCCTGGGTACTGGCCGGTCTCATTCATCATGCCCCACTGACTGCCGCTCAGATGTTGCTGGTCCGCCAGGCCGGCCAGGTACGAACCGTCGGCCATGAACAGCAGCGGCTTGGTGAAATCGGTTTGATAGAAATGTCCGCTGCTGAGCAGGAGGCCATCGAGGCCACCGGACCGCGCAACGGTCAGGAGACGATCCATCAGCACCGGAACGGCGCCGTAGTCCCCGCTCGCAACCGCGACCTTCCCGTCCTGAACCTTGGCGTCGCCGAGGGCTTTCGTGTAAGCGTCGAGCCACGCGGTCTTCTGGGCGTCGGACGCTCCCTGGAAATCGGTCAGCGCGGTGGTCAACTGCGAATCACCGACACTGGCGAGCTTCAGCGGATTGATGACGAAATCATTTGCCCCATCGACCGGTTGGCGGACGCCGGCCCATTTCGATGGCGCGATGGGACCTAACGTCTGGCCCGCATCGCTTGTGTTGTACGGCGCGCCGTAGCCAGCGCTTGTCGTCGAGCCGGCCAGCTCGCCGGCCGCCGTGGCGGTGAAGTCAACCGGGTCCGCCTGCGCCCAGCTCTGGATCGTGACCGACGGCACGTCGGGGGACGAGAGGGCGGCCGCCAGGACGATCACCAGGACGAGACAGGCCACCATGGCAATGGCGACTTCCTTGAGCAAGTCATAGGGCACCGTCCGGATGGTCGGCGTGGAGTCCTCTGACGTCGGACGATTGCGTTGCATCGTCACACCTCCTCCGAAGTCGAACGCAGCGCCGGCCCGGAAGAGTCAATCGGCCGAACGACGCCTTTCATGCGGACCCAGAGGATGTGCAGGGCAACCAGCACAATGATGGCGACGGGCAAGAGCACCACATGGATGCCGTACATTTGCCCGAAGTTGAGGACGTTGAAGAAGGCGCCCAAACCGGCGGCGTTGAGCGCGTCCTTGGCGCTGACCGCGATCCATTGCGACGCGAAATTCTGTTGCGAGAGGTAGCCGGTGAAGGCCGCCGCAATCGACATCGCAAAGATGACCACGCCGATCATCCAGGTCACGGCGCGCCCGCCTCGCCAGCTGGCCATGAAGTACTGACCCCAGAGGTGCAGCACCATAAAGACGAAGAACACCTGGACGCTCCAGAAGTGCAAGCTGTTGAAGAATCGGCCGGCCGCTGAGAAGTGCCACCAGTCTGGCCCGGCGAGCGCCAGGATGACGCCACTCAAAACGGTTAGTACCAAGGCGGCGATCGTCACGACGCCGAAGACGTAGACCCACGAGCCCACGTAGTACGGCTGGCGGTCGGGCAGAAGGTTTTCCATTGGCAGCCTTTTTGCCATTCCCTCGCGGGCGCGGCCCGTCCAGCTGCTCATGGCTTCTCCTTCTCCCCTGGCAGGGGAATAACGAGGGCGAGGGCGAACAGCACGATCATCAGGCCGATCAGAAGCAGGTTTGGGATCGAGATCAGGATGAAACCCCAATGCAGGTAGCCGGCAGGTGTATCCATAGTGGTATCTACGGTAGGCGCCCGTCGGGGAGGATGACACCGACCAAGGTCCCGGCTTCGTCGGGACCTTTTTTAGCCGCATCCTCGAATTTGCGACGATATGCTGATGAGCGAGACGCCAATACGGGTGGTCCTGGTTGACGACCACGAAGTCGTCCGGGATGGGATCAAGTCGCTGCTCGAGCCCGAACCCGACATCACGGTGGTCGGTGAAGCCGGGACCGTCAAAGAGGCAATCGCCCGGGTCGAGTGGGCTCGTCCGGATGTGGTCATCATGGACATCCGGCTCCCGGATGGAAGTGGGATCGAGGCAACCCGCGAGATCCGGGCCCGGCTGCCGAAGACCCAGGTCCTGATGCTGACGACGTTCGCCGACGACGACGCGCTGTTCGCCTCCATCATGGCGGGCGCCGCCGGTTACGTCCTCAAGCAGATCAAGGGGGCAGACCTGGTGCGGGCCGTTCGCACAGTCGGATCCGGACAGAGTCTGCTCGACCCTGCGGTCACAAAGGGTGTTCTGGACCGGCTGCGGAAGGGAAAGCAGTTCCTCAAGGACGAGCGACTCGCCCGATTGTCGGCCCAGGAAGAACGAATCTTGACCTTGATCTCCGAGGGCAAGACCAACGGGGAGATCGGACAGGAGCTTCACCTGGCCGAGAAGACCGTCAAGAACTACGTGACGAGCATCCTCTCGAAGCTCGAGGTGGCCCGCCGGGCTGAGGCTGCCGCCTATTTCGCCCGTCGCACGACAACACCCGGGTCCTGAGCGATGGCATCGATGTCGACGTCGGGCAAGGACCGCCGGGACCAGCTCCTTGAATTGGGGCTTGCCCTCGCGGCGGATCTGTCCCTGCCCACGGTTCTGCAACGCATTATTGAGCTGGCGGTGGAGTTGACCGGGGCGCGGTACGGCGCCCTGGGCGTGCTCGCACCGAACGGCCGGATCCGCCAGTTCATCACCGTGGGGATCACAGCCGAGGAGCGACGCGCCATCGGTCCGCTCCCTGTGGGCAAAGGCATCCTGGGCGCGCTCATCCATGACGCGAAGCCGCTGCGGCTGCGGCGGATCGTCGAGGACGGGCGTTCCATCGGGTTCCCAGCGAATCATCCGCCGATGTCGTCCTTCCTCGGCGCCCCAGTCGTTGCGCGAGGCAAGGTATTCGGCAACATCTACCTGACCGAGAAACAGGGGGCGCCCGAGTTCGATGCGCAGGACGAGGCGGCCCTGAAGGTTCTCGCGGCGCAAGCCGGGGTGGCCATTGAGAACATCAACCTCTATGAAGAGGGGCGGCGGCGCGAGCGCTGGCTGGAGGCAGTCCGAGAGATCGGAAACGCGATCCTGGCGGGGCAGCAGCTCGAAGGCGTCCTCAAAGCCGTGGCGCAGGATGCCCGCGAGCTCGCGGGGGCGGCGACATCCGCCATCGTTGTGCCCAGCCTCGACGGGGATGGTGAATCAGAGCTAAAGGTCGCCATGGCCGACGGCGCCTACGCGCAAGAGTTGACCGGACTGCGGGTGCCGATGACTGGGTCGGTGTCGGGCGACGTCATGCGCACGCAACAGGCCACGGTTCTCGCCGACGCATCGACCGACCCACGGACCTACCAACCGATGGTCAGCCTCGGCCACATGGGCCCAATGGTGCTCGTGCCCCTCATCGTGCAGGGTCGCGCCATCGGCACCCTGGCCGTTGCCAACCCGGTCGGTGGCGCCGCTTTCGAAGAACAGGAGGTTCGGCTGGTCGAGACGTTCGCGAATCAGGCCTCGGTGGCGCTCGAATATGCCCGAGCCCAGCGGGAGCTGCAGCGCCTGGCGGTGCTGGACGATCGCGAGCGGATCGCCCGGGAGTTGCACGATGGGGTAATCCAATCGCTGTTCGCCGTCGGGATGGGACTGCAGGCGGTGGCCCAGCGTAGCGGCGACCCGGAGGTCGGGACCCGGGTCGAGTCGGCCGTCAGCGAAATCGACCGCGCGATCCGAGACCTCCGCAACTACATCTTTGGCTTGCGACCGGGTCTTCTGGCAGACCGCCAGTTGCGCCAGGCGCTCGACGACCTGATTGCGGACTTCGCGGAAAAGAGCGGAGTCACAACGGTGCCGGACATCGATGAGGAACTCGCGGCCGAGCTGGCCCCGCGCTCGGCGGACCTGGTGCAACTGACCCGCGAGGCACTCTCGAACGTTGGCCGCCATGCGCAGGCCGCGACCTGCCGGGTCAGCCTGTTTCGCGAGGATGGCCGAGGCGTGCTACAGATTGAGGATGACGGCAGGGGCTTCGACACCGCGGCGGCGCAACCCGGTCAGGGGATGCGCAACCTTCGGGAGCGCATCAAGGCGATGGGTGGCGAGTTGGCGATCGAGAGCGTGACCGGTGAGGGGACGACGGTCAAGATCTCCCTCCCTCTCTGATCGCGAGCCGTCCCGAAATAACCGGGCCCTATGGCCCTGTGGCGCCACAACTCGCGGACCTAACGTAGGGCGACCACAACCAGGTAAGGAGAAAATCATGAAGGCGCTTGTTTATCACGGACCCGGAAAGCGGAGCTGGGATACGGTCCCCGAGCCGCTCATCGAGCGTGCGACCGACGCGATCGTCAGGATCGATGCGACGACCATTTGCGGCACCGACCTGCACATCCTCAAAGGCGACGTGCCGGAGACCAAGCCCGGAACGATCCTCGGGCATGAAGCGGTTGGAACGGTGGTCGAGGTCGGATCAGCGGTCGGCACCGTGGTTAAAGGTGATCACGTCCTGCTCTCGTGCGTCAGTGCCTGCGGCCGCTGCGCCTACTGCAAGCAGGGACGTTATGGAGCCTGCACTGGCGGCGGCGGCTGGATCTTCGGCCACACGATCAATGGCCTCCAGGCTGAGTACGCGCGGGTGCCCTTCGCCGATACCTCCGTGTACAAGATCCCGAACGGCCTATCCGACGAGCAGGTGCTCCTTCTGTCGGATATCCTCCCGACCGCCTACGAGGTCGGGGTGCTCAACGGGAAAGTGGCGCCCGGGGACACGATTGCCGTGGTCGGCGCCGGCCCGATCGGCCTCGCCGCGATCCTCACCGCCCGACTCTTCTCGCCCGGCAAGATCATCGCCATCGATCTGGCGGATGGTCGCCTGGCCCGCGCAAAGACTTTCGGGGCCGATGTGACCATCAATAATGGCGCGCGGGACGCGGTCGCGGCTGTGATGGCGCTGACCGATGGTCTGGGCGTCGACGTCGCGATCGAGGCGGTCGGTGTGCCGAGCACCTTTGAGCTCTGCGCCGAGCTGGTCCGCCCCGGCGGCCGCGTGGCCAACGTGGGCGTGCATGGGCATCCGGCAACGCTTCATCTCGAGAAGCTGTGGAGCCGGGACGTCACCATCACGACCGGACTCGTCGACACCTACTCGATCCCGCGGCTACTCAACCTGATCCAGGGTGGCCGGCTTGATCCGACCGTATTCGTGACGCATCGCTTCGCGATCGACGGTGTCATGGAGGCGTACGACGCCTTCGCCGACGCCGGCCGGACGGGCGCCCTAAAGGTCGTCCTCAACCGCGGTGCGTTGCGCCAGACCCACATCGTGAAGGAGCTGGTCGGCGCCGGGGTCAACTAAAGACTTCGCAACCGGGAAAGGGGCGGCGCGCCATGCGCCGCCCCTTTCGGCGCGCGATCGACCGCGGGACCAACCGTCCTCATTTGGATGGGACCTCGGTCCCTACGCGTTGAGTCGGGGATCGACCATGCTGGACGTGATGATTACTGCGGTACGACCTGGTCCAGTTGAGACGCGGACGCCCATCGGGGACGGGTTACGGACGAACTGGGTGGCCGCCTATCGGGCCCTGATCCCCAGCGCCGATCGCTGGGCGCGAGGGCGGCGCGAGCTGACTCACGGCATTGAAACGCAGGAGCGCGTCTTTCGCATGGCGGAGCAACTGGCCAGACGAGGCGTCGGGCGACAGGACCTCTTTGCCAGCCTGGAAGAAGCCGATCGATCTGTCGCGACCGGGGTTAATCCCGAAGCGGCCGCAAACGCGGGCTACCTGGCGATCGCGCCGCTGGTCCCGCTGGACGGCGCAGCGATCGTGATCGGCGGCGACGACGGCCCGCCCGACCTTCGCGCGTTTGGCTTCGACCCCATCCCCTTCGACGGCCACGACCCGGCGGCGTATGCCTGGGTCATGTTTGAGCTGACTGCCCGCACTCGCGCCGATGGCGAGCGGTGGTCTGCGCAGTGCAACTGCCAGCCATCCTTCAGGCCGGCGTCGATCGGCCTCGCCCGCCTCTAAGGCAGGGTCACCGTTAGATCGGGACTATCGGTCCTGATCGATCGAGGGAAACCGGGTCAGGATGGAATCGAGCCCCTGGAGCAACATCCGGGAAGCAAATCTTGTGGAGGTGTTCGACATGACGACGACAATGCGGCGGCGAGTAATCGTGCTCCAGGTCGGCCTTATCGGTATCCTGGTTTTCTGCGCGGGATTCCTCTTCTGGGGAAACTCCTTCATTCACAACCAGATTTCGACCGAGTTGACAGCGCAACAGATCTACTTCCCGGCGGCTGATAACAAGGCGATTGCGTCCCTGCCAGCCGCTGACGCTGCGGCGATGAGCAACTACGGCGGCCAGCAGCTGACGACCGGCTCACAGGCGCAGGTGTATGCGAACAGCTTCATCGGCGTGCATCTGAGTGAGGTGGCCGGTGGGCTGACCTACTCGCAGATGAGCGCACAGGCGATAGCAAACCCGACGGATCAGAAGATGGCTGGTCAGGTTGCCACGCTCTTTAAGGGCGAGACGCTTCGCGGCCTCCTTCTGAACGCCTACGGCTGGTGGACGATTGGGACCTACGCGCTGTACGCGGCGATCGGCTTGGCGCTGGCGGCGTTCGCGGTACTGGTGGCGCTGGCGTTCGAGATCTTCCTCGCGATCCGGGAGCCCAGGAAGGTCAAGGTGCCCGTTCTGACCACGAAGCTGGAGCGTCTGACCGCCTAGATCGCGACAGTCTCTCGACTCATAAGGGGCGGGTCCGCGACTCGCCCCTTTACTCGGCAAAGTCGCAACTCATCCTGAGGTAATCAAAATGGCAACCGCGATCCGCACTCCCGCAGACACCGCCCGACCAGCGTCGCCGTCTCACCGCATTCCGGGACTCGGGCGTCTGGCCATGGTCCTCGAGATCTTTCTTGGCATCGGGGCCCTCTTTGGCGGAATCCAGTTCATCCTGGCGCCGGACGGCCATCTGCTTGGGGTGCCCGTCAGCATGTTGGCTGGAACGCCATTCCACTCCTTCCTGCTGCCGGGGCTCTTACTCCTCGCGTTTGTCGGCGTCGGCCCAATCGTGGCGGCGGCGATCACGGCCCGCCGAGCAGCGATCGGCCCCATCGCCGCCGTGGCGGTGGGACTGACCCTGATGGTCTGGATCACCGTCGAGATGGTGCTCGTCGCCGGGCCCACGAGCCTGTTCTGGGCCTTCTACCTGGTTCTCGGGACAGTCATCGCGGC
The DNA here is from genome assembly GCA_034666565.1 of Chloroflexota bacterium. GTDB lineage: Bacteria > Chloroflexota > Dormibacteria > CF-121 > CF-121 > CF-13. The sequence goes on along the minus strand of JAXDLN010000096.1, from coordinate 14,987 downwards.
AGTTGGCGCGGCCTGGTCGCGACCGAAGGAACGTCCGCTTTTCATACGATGACGGGGTTGCGCCCGTAGCCCTATTTCATCCGGAGAGCCTTTGGTGGCACCGACCAACGTTGGAGCGAAGGCGAAGGAGCCCAGACAGCCGGTCCGCGGCCGCGACGACGACCTCGCAACCATAGGACCGCACCTCGACCAGCTACTTTCCGGTATCGGTTCGGTCATCGTGGTCGAGGGGGCAGCCGGATTGGGAAAGAGCCGGCTGCTCGAGGAAGTGGCGACCATGGCGCGCCGGCTGTCGATCAAGGTTGGGAGCGGCGCGGCTAACCCCGGTGACAACGTGGTCCAGCTGGCCCCCCTGATGGAAGCCCTGTTTGACGGCCCCGAGCCGATCCTCGAGCGTGCGGCACTGCACAGCGAGCACACGTCGCCCGAGCAGCGATATTGGCTGCTGCAGGACCTGGAAACACTGCTCGAGAAAGCCGCGCTCAAGGCGCCGCTGGTGATCTGCCTCGATGACCTGCAGTGGGCCGACAACGGGACGGCCGCCGCTCTCCGATCGTTACCGGTCCGCCTGACGACCGTTCCGGTCGGCTGGGTGATCGCGCTTCGCCCCGGCGAGGGATCGAGCCAACTTCGGACCGCGATCGACGGCCTGGAGCGCGAGGGGGCGGTGAAGATCGTTCTCCGTCCGCTTGACCAGGCAGGGGTCGCGCAGGTCGCCCGGGATGTCCTGCTGGCGGAGCCCGATAGTGGGCTGCTGGAGATGGCGGAGCGGGCTGAGGGCAGCCCCTTCCTCCTCGTCGAGCTCCTTTCGGGGCTTCGAGAGGAGGGCCATGTCCGTGTCGAGTCGGGTCGGGCCGTGCTTGCGGAGTCCCACATACCGCACCGCGTCAGCGAGAGCATGCGCGCGAGGCTGGAGCGCCTGTCTGACTCGGCGCGTCAGGTTGCGACCGTGGCCTCCGCACTTGGCCGGCGATTTTCACTCAACGACCTGGCGGCGATGCTCAGCCTGTCCCCGTCGGCACTGCTGGGGCCGGTTGAGGAGCTGATTCACTACGGCTTTCTTGTCGAACGCGACGAGAAGCTCGCCTTCAATCATGACCTCACCCTCGAGGCGGTGCGGGCGAGTCTGTCTGTGTCGGTGCGCCGCGCACTCGATCGCCAGGCGGCCGCCCTGTTGCTTGCGAGCGGAGCGCTGCCCGTCGAGGTGGCGACCCAGCTCGCCGCGAGTGCTGAGCCCGGAGACGAGGTTGCCATCGCCACCCTCTTAAAGGCGGCTGAGGCACTGGGCCCAACCGATCCGATGGCCGCCTCCGACTTGAGCCAGCGCGCGTTTGAGCTCGCGCCGCGTAAGCATCCCCTGCGCGGTCCGCTCGTCGCCCAAACGGCGGTCTGGCTGCACGCCGCAGGTCGTGCCAGTGAAGCAAAGGCGTTCGCCGATACAGCATTGCGTGAGGTGCTTCCTCCTCAGCAGGAGGCGGAGGTCCGCCTCAGCATCGCCAGCATGATCGCCATCTCCCACGACGTGCGTGCCGAAGCGGGGCGTCAAGCCCTCGCCCTCCCCGGTCTGGGAACCGACCTGCGAGCGCGACATCTAGCGATCCTTTTTTACAACCTGGTGACGGCGGGTCGGCTTGAGGAAGCGCGCATTGGACTCGATGAAGCCAAGATCGCGGTTCAACAGGCTCATGACGTCGACGGGCAGTTCGTTCTTGAGCTTGCGGAATCCGCTCTTGCGTATGCCGACGGGCGCTTCGGGCAAGCGCTCGAACTCGTCGAGGCGGCGCTGCGAACCAGTCTCAATGCCAGCGATGACGCCCGCGGACGCGTCGCCCATCAGTGGCGCTGTGACGTGCTGACGATGCTCGACCGGCTCGACGAGGCACTCCAAATGTCGATCGAAAACGTCGCAGCCGCTCAACGCGATCGACAGGGATGGGCACTCGGGCTGTTTGAGATGGGTCGAGGGCGTCAACTGCTCCAGATGGGTCGCCTTCCCGACGCGGCCGCCGCTCTTGACGCTCGGTTCACCGCACCGGATGTCGCACGCCAGATCGGCAGTGTCCTGGATGCAGTGGGGGTGGTCGCTCTCGGACGCGTCGCCCTTCACACCGGCGACCAGCCGCTGACGCGACGGGCCACAGAAATTGCGCACGTAATGCTTGATGAGGGCGCACCCAGCGTCCGCCGCCACGCCGCGTGGCTGCTCGCGCTCCTGGCCATGGCGGAAGGCGACGCCGCACGCGCGCACCGGTGGCTTTGCGCCCTAGGCGAGGACCAGCGCACCTCCATCGTGCCCCTCTTTCCGATGGATGTTGCCGACGAGGCCCGCCTCGTTCGAATCGCCCTCGCCGTCGATGACGACGAACTCGGCGATGCGGCGCGCGCTGCTGCCCAGCGTCGCGCTCGGCTCAACCCAAGCATCCGTTCGATCGCCGCCGCCGCGGCGCACGTCAGCGGGCTTCTCAATCGCAGCCGCCAAGATCTTGCCGAAGCAGTCGAACTCTACGAGGGCGGGTCCCGCCCACTGGCACTGGCCCTTGCGCTGGAGGACCTCGGCGACGCCAGCGTCGAAGGCGGCGCCACCCAGGAAGGATTAGATGCGCACGGTCGCGCGCTGGAGCTCTATGCGCGGACAGGCGCGGCGTGGGACGCCGGCAGGATTCGCGGCCGGCTCAGGGCATTGGGGGTGCGCCGTCGATTGGTTTCGGCGCCGCGACCAGAAAGAGGCTGGGCCGCCATGACGGACTCTGAACTCGCGGTCGCGCGGCTGGTCGCGGACGGGTTGAGCAATCGCGAGGTCGCCGAGCGCCTCTTCGTTTCGCCTCACACGGTCAACAGCCACCTGCGCCATGTCTTCGGCAAACTCGACGTCAACTCCCGCGTCGAGCTCACCCGACTTGCCGGCGTTCACGACTCGCGGTCCTAAGCCAGCAGGCCCAACTCCGCCCAATAGAAATCACTCGACCGTGTGATGTGGGTCGGCGCGATCCGGTGGGACCATGACGATATCAAGCACGGGCAACCGTACAGGACCCGTAAAAGGAGTTCGAAATGAGCAATCGACCGAACATCATTCTTGTCCATGGCGCGTGGGCCGACGGCTCCAGTTGGAGCACCGTCATCGAGCAGCTGCAGGCGAAGGGTTACAAGGTCACGGCGCCCCAGTTTCCGTTGACCTCGCTGGCCGATGACGTCGCCCGGCTGCGCCAGGTGCTGGCGCTTCAGGGCGGCCCAACCATCCTGGTTGGCCACTCCTACGGCGGTCAAATCATGACCGCGCTCGGCACAGACGCACCGAACGTCGCGGGTCTCGTCTACATCGCGGCCTTCGGGCTCGACAACGGAGAATCACTCGGCGCCCTGCTCTCTCAGGGACCAACGCCCCCGGCCCTGGCTCACCAGCTCGTCGACCAGCGGGGCTTCGTCTGGCTGACAGAGGATGACTTCGTCAACCACTTCGCGGCTGATGTCGACCCGGTCAAGGCCCGGGTTATGTACGCGGTTCAGCAGCCGCTGGCCGCGACCGGCTTTAACGAGGTGATGGGCATCCCAGCCTGGAAAACTCTGCCCTCCTGGTACCTGATCGCAACCGATGATCAGGCACTTCCGCCAGCCGCCCAGCGTCTATTCGCCAAGCGGATGGGGGCAACCGTCGTCGAGATCCCATCGAGTCACGTGGCGATGGTCTCCCATCCGCGTGACGTGGTTCGGCTCACCGAGACGGCAGCCGAACCGATTGCAGCCACCGTCGTTTCGAGATAGGAGATTTCTCATGCCGATGATCGACGTCTACGCCACCGAAGGCACCTTCAACGACAAGCACATGCTGGCGCAGGATCTGGCAAAGGCTGTCATGCGCTGGGAGAAAGTGCCGCAGATTCCACTTTTCCTGGATAACACCGCCGCGTTCATTCATGACCTGCCCGCCGATGCGATCGCGAATGCCGCCGGCGACAGCAATTACGTCCGCGTCCAGGTGCTGACTCCGATCAACGTGCTCGATCGCGACAAGCAGCTCGGCGTCGTCAAAGAACTGACGGATATCGTCGTCGCCGCAGCCGGCGACCCGACCCTCGCTGGCCGCACCTGGGTGCTCATCACCGAATCGCCGGAAGGCGGCTGGGGCATCGACGGCCACGCCAACACCAGCGCCGACATCGTTGCCTCGGCGCGCGCAGCGCTGCAGGGGAAGCGATGAGGGGGAGCCGACCCCTTGAAGGCCAGAAAGCTCTGGTCACGGGCGCAACGTCCGGCATCGGCCGTGCGATTGCTGTAGTACTCGCCGATGGGGGCGTCGAGGTCATCGTCCACGGCCGCGACGCCCTCCGGGGCGCCGAGACCGTCCGAGCCATCGAGGCTCGCGGCGGTCGGGCGCGCTTTGTCGCAGCCGATCTCAGCGATTCAACCGAGGTTCGACGCCTCGCCGAAGATGCTTCCGACATTGACATCCTGGTTAACAACGCAGGGTTTTCTGTGTTCGGCGACACCGCAGGTCTCGACGCCGAGAAGTTCGATGCGCTGTTCGCCAGCAACGTGCGAGCACCGTTCCTCCTTGTCGCAGCCCTCGCGCCTGGGATGGCGGCGCGAGGCCATGGCAGCATCATCAACATGAGCAGCATGGCCGGCCAGGTTGGGCTCGCGGGTGGCGCTGCCTACGGCGCGACGAAGGCCGCTCTCGCGTCGATGACCCGCGCCTGGGCTGCCGAGTTTAGCCACAAGGGCGTTCGTGTAAACGCCGTCGCGGCTGGTCCGGTGTCCACCGAAGGCGCGGCACCCGACCGGACCGCAGCGCTAGGAAAGACCACTTTGCTTAAGCGTGCGGCGGACCCGGAGGAAATCGCAGAGGTCGTGGGATTCCTCGCTTCGCCGCGCGCCAGCTATATCACTGGCGCGATCGTGGCAGTGGATGGCGGTCGCACGGCGATCTAGGCAGGGCATCATGAGCAACCACCACACCACGGACTGCTTTCGCTATGCGCAATTGGCGAACGCGGGGCTGCGGCGACGCGCTGGCCTCGGTAAGGTTCAGATATGACCACCACGAGTGTCGACCATCCTGCCATGCCGCTGCCGGCGGGGACCAAAGCGCCCGATTTCGAACTTCCCTCGAGGCCCGACCGGACCGTGTCGCTCGCCGAGTTCCGGGGTCAGCCCGTGATCCTGGCCTTTTACCCGGAGGACTGGAGCCCCGTCTGCTCCGACCAGATGGCTCTGTACCAGGAGGTGCTCCCCGAGTTCCAGAAGTTCAATGCAGAGCTCTTGGGTATCTCGGTCGACGGGGTCTGGAGTCATCTGGCCTTCGCGAAGGATCGGAACCTGCATTTCCCGCTGCTCGCGGACTTCGAACCCAAGGGTAAGGTGGCTCGGGCGTATCACGTCTATCGGGCCAAGGACGGCACGAGCGAGCGGGCCCTGTACGTCATCGATGCCGACGGCATCGTGCGGTGGAGCTACGTGTCTCCCGTGGGTGTGAACCCCGGCGCCGACGGAATCCTCCGCGCCCTCGAGAACCTGGGGAAGCAGCGCGCCTCATGAGCACAACCCGGTGGAAGGCCGTACTCACGATGCCGGTCAACCAAGACCGGGATCACATCCAGGGGCCGGCGGATGCGGCGGCGACGCTCGTCGAGTACGGCGACTACGAGTGTCCGTACTGCGGCGCCGCGTATCCCATCATCAAGGAGGTACAGGCCCGGATGGGTAGGCGGCTCCGCTTCGTGTTTCGCAACTTTCCGATCACGACCTCACACCCCCACGCCGGACAGGCCGCCGAGGCCGCCGAGGCTGCCGCTAGCCAGGGCAAGTTCTGGCAGATGCACGACCTCCTCTACGAGAACCAGAGGCGCCTGCGCGACCAGGACCTCCGCGCCTACGCTGAGAAGCTCCGCCTCGACGTCGAGGTGTTCGACAGAGAGCTGGCCGAGCACGTCTACGCCGAGCGGATCCACGACGACTTCTTGAGCGGCGTGCGGAGCGGCGTGAACGGCACGCCGACCTTTTACATCAATGGTGCGAGGCATGACGGTTCGTACGAGCTTGAGCCCCTGCTCCGCGCGCTGGAGCGAGCCGCCGCGTCAGAACGAGGGAGTTAAGCCCATGACCCGAGAGATCGGCCCGGTTGAGGCCCTCGAGAGGATCGCTTATCTGCTGGAGCGGGGGCGTGCTGAGTCCTACAAAGTGCGCGCCTTCCGCCGCGCGGCTCGGGCGGTGGCGGCGCTTGAACCTGCGCAGTTACGGGCGCTGCACGAATCAGGAAGGTTTGCTCAGATCCCAGCGGTTGGTGCGACTACCGCCAAAATCATCTCGGAAGCACTTTCCGGAGAGACACCGGGGTACCTGCTGGAGCTCGAGCGCCGAGGCGGCCCGGCTTTGAGCCATGCGGCGACCGAGCTGCGCTCCGCCGTGCAGGGAGATTGCCACAGTCACTCCGACTGGTCCGACGGCGGCAGCTCGGTGAGGGTGATGGCGGAAGCGGCCGCATCGCTCGGGCATGCCTACTTGGCGATGACTGACCACAGCCCCCGCCTGACCGTTGCCAACGGCCTGAACGCCGAGCGGCTCCGCGGGGAGCTCGAGCTGGTCGACCAGCTCAATGCCGAGCTCGCTCCTTTCCGGATCCTGACCGGAATCGAAGTCGACATTCTCGAAGACGGCACTCTGGACCAGGAAGACAACCTGCTGAGCCGCCTCGACGTGGTGGTCGCCAGCGTCCACTCCAAGCTGCGAATGGAGTCTCCCGAGATGACCCTACGGATGGTGCGGGCAATCGAGAACCCGCATTCCGACATCCTCGGGCACTGCACCGGTCGGATCATCGTCGGACGGGGTCGTAAGCCCTCGACGTTCGATCCGGAGACGGTCTTCGCGGCATGCTTAAGGACGGGAACGGCGGTCGAGATCAACTCCCGCCCCGAGAGGCGCGACCCTCCCGCCGAGCTGCTCCGCCTGGCGGTCGGCGCGGGCTGCTACGTAAGCATTGACACCGACGCCCACGCCCCCGGTCAGTTGGAATGGATCGGGCTCGGGTGCGAGCAGGCGGCAGAAGCCGGCGTGGATCCCCCCAGAGTCGTCAACTCCTGGGACGCCGACCGCCTGCTCGCATGGACCGCGTCCCACGAGAGCTAAGGGCGACCGGCTTACCGGCGCCCCGCTCCGCTTCGTGCTCGGTCCAGCTGCGCGATCTGGATCAGGTTGCCTGAGGTGTCATTCGCCTGGGCGATGGTCGAGCCTGTCACCTTGGTGGGCGGCATCTTGAATTCGGCGCCGGCGGCTTTCATCCGCTCATAGTCGCCCTGGACGTCGTCCGTAAAGAACATGGCGGCCGGCTGGCCCTGCTGGAAGAGCGCCTCCTGGTAGGCCTTCGCTGCGGGGTTGTCGTTGCTGGCAAGCTGCAGCTCGGTGCCATCCGGGTCTTCGGGCGACGCCACGGTGAGCCACCGATACCCCCCTTGCGAAACGTCCGCCTTTTTCACGAAGCCGGCCACTTGGGTGTAGAAGCGCAAGGCCTTCTCCTGGTCGGCTACGTAAATGGTGGTCAGTTTGATCTTCATTGCTTTCCTCCTGTCAAATTCGCGGTGTTGGCCGCGTCATACGGTAAGCCTAGGCCCCGTCGCTCCGCGATTGCTTCTTGATTTCTGACCGGTCTTGCGGAATACGCCCCCACACCGATCAGGAATGGAGAAGCATTCCACCGCGCGACTTATCTAACGTGTGGGATATGGAATTGAAAGTCTCGCACTGCTTGCCTGCCGGCGGACCTGGCCGCCGCCCGGCACACCCTCAAAGGCCAGCACCTCGCAGAGTACGTGGGCACCGGCGCGTCCGCAGTGGAGAGAAGTAGCTGAGCCTTCATGTGTTTCGGGCTGTATTACATAGGCTTTAAGCTGAAGAACATGGAGGTCGGCTTAAACCCGAACCGCAAAGATGTCCGTGCGACCGTACACCGAAAAGTCAGACCGGCATCGGCGCAGCGCCGGCGCGACCTCGCGCGACTGCGCCGCGTCCGCGACCGGATCGACCGGGACTACGCGCAGCCGTTGGACGTCGAGGCGCTCGCCCGCGGCGCGTATATGTCGGCCGGGCACCTCAGCCGCGAATTTCGCCTCGCCTACGGCGAGTCGCCGTACAGCCACCTGATGACGCGGCGCATCGAGCGCGCGATGGCGCTGCTGCGTCGTGGCGAGCTCAGCGTCACCGAGGTCTGTTTCGCGGTCGGCTGCTCGTCGCTGGGCACCGTCAGCAGTCGCTTCACCGAACTCGTCGGTATACCGCCCAGTACCTACCGGCGCGACGCGGCGCGCGCGACGGCGGGAATGCCGCCGTGCGTGGCGAAACAGGTGACGAGACCGATCCGGAACCGAGAAGCGCCGGTCACCGAGGCGCAACGAGCATGACTGCCATGGACCTCACCATTCAGGCGACCTTCCTCCCGCACGACGACCCGGACGCATCCCTGGCCTTCTACCGCGACAGCCTCGGCTTCGAGGTCCGCAACGACGTCGGATACGGCGGGAAGCGCTGGATCACGGTCGGCCCCGCCGGCCAGCCCGGCACGTCCATCGTCCTGCACCCGGCGGGCATCGGCCCCGGCCCCGTCACCGACGACGAGCGCCGCACCATCGTCGAGATGATGGCCAAGGGCAGCTACGCCGCCCTCATCCTGGCCACTGCCGACCTCACGGGCACCTTCGCGCGGCTGCAGGCCAGCGGCGCCGAAGTCGTCCAGGAGCCGACCGAGCAGCCGTACGGGGTTCGCGACTGCGCCTTCCGCGATCCCGCGGGCAACCTTATCCGCATCAACGAGCTGCGCTGAGCCGACCCGCTCGCCCAGGGGAATGGGCAGCGGCGTGTTATCGGGATTCGTCTTCTTGCCGGGGTTTGATTGTGGCGATGAACTCTCCCCCCGTGTCGAACAGCATGAGGAGCCCGGAGTTTGCCGCTGACACTATGCGGTCGGCGGAGGTCAGCTTGTGCCCGTTTACTGTCTTGGCGAAGGGCATCGCTCCCAGACCGGGGATTGAGGTCATCGTAGGCACGCAGCCACCGCTGGAGATGCCCTGAGCACTGCAGAGGACGAAGTAGCCGTGGTAACGAACACGGTTGTTGCCACGGTCGTCGCCATGGCTCTGCGGTGGCACGTCGCCGATGACGTGATCATGCAGGAAGGGCACACTGCCCTGGGGGGTGCGGGTCTGGGGCGCCATGACGTAGAAGTTGTGTGTAGGGGCGTTGGATGGCGTGGGGTTGAGGTCGATAAACGTCATCTTGATCTGGACCCCCTCCGACCAGATCTTCTCAAAGCAGGGCGTAGTGGCGCCGCTATCGTTGCAATTACCCAGGCCTGCGGCCTGGACAGGGGAAGCGGCCCCCAGGACAAGGGTTAGTGCGGCGACGGTTGTCGTGGCGATGCGGACGAGTTTTGAATTCAACTTTGACTCCTTTGAATTTCATAAGGAGCCCGGCCAACGCCGGGCTCCAAGTTGTGAAGGTCAAGGCGGGATCGCTTACCGGGAAGCGTCCGCGGGGACGAGATAACGCTGGTCCACTGCGACGGGCCGGTTGTAAAGGGCGGTGATGGCCGAGGGCTTAAAGCCTTTGACGACCAAATAAACGCCCAGCGAAAACTCCCAGATCGCGATCGGGATTGCGGCCACACCCACCGCGCCATGCTGCGCCGTGAGACCGAAGATCACGGCGCCGTCGCCAGCGACCAGCAGGGTCGCTCCGACGAACCCGAGCAGCGGAAGCCACCGTGGCACCAGGCGCGACTGGTACAGCAGCGAGCCGATCAACAGCGCATTGACGGCAGGAATGAAGCTCTGGCTGAGCAAGAAGATCCGGTCATACATGGTGATCAGGGCATGGCCGGTGACCAACCCGTTCGTTCCGGTTCCCGCCTGCTGCAAGGTCACGAGGGACAGGACGCACGCCACGCCGGCGAGGATGGCGCCGCCTTCCAGCGTTCGCGTGGCGACAAAGCCGAGCGCGGCTCCCTCGTTCTGCCTCTTGACCACCGGGAAGAGCGCGACCGCCGTGCCGATACCGGCGAGGGCCACGATCATCTCCAGGATGGCGCCGACGATGATGCCGGTATTCGAGCCATGCCCGACGATGTAGTTCGAAGCGCGCAGCGGATTGTAGAGAAAGAGGGTCGGGATCGAGACGAAGCTGAGCAGGTAGAGCGCGCCCGCCGCAAATGCCGTCTTTCGAAGTGGACTCATCTGAATCTCCTTTTGAATGAGGTCATCGACACAATGACCACCAATTGATGTTCACGACGAGCGGCGTCAGTTTGCCGCCATCAACCACCTCCCCATGTGATCGCCTTTACCTTCAGCCCAATCGCGGCGTCGATCCGGTCTTCCCGGCGGGCCGCAGCCTCGCAGGCCCAGACGAACTCGATCAGCTCCGTCAGCTGTGCGTCGAGCGAGGCGATTGGTGTTGGTTCGTTGCGCCCGGTCTCGGCTTGACTGTTTAGCTCGTTCATGACTCATCTCCTATGGAAAGTGCCGGGGTGGAAGACATGCATATGACCTCGTAACCGTGCAGTGCTTCGAGAAATGGCTGAAAGCTGCCACAAACCAGGCAGCAAACGCGGTGGCCGTCGACCTCGACCTCGGTGACCCCTATCGCCTGCGCGATTTGTCGCGCCGGAGGCGGGCCGACGAATGTCACCTCAACTCGCTGCGCCGCTAGCTCCTTCGTCATACTTGTCAGCCTGAGGCCGCAGCCTGCCGCGCGAATCGTCAGGATTACTGATTCGATACGTAGTCACCATGGCCAGACCTAAGCACCGGTTGGGCAATCTGCCGGCGGAGGCGACGAGCTTCGTCGGGCGCCGCCGCGAGCTTGCCGAGATCAGAAAGAAGTTGACGACGGCCCGCCTCGTCAGCCTCGTGGGGCCAGGAGGTGTCGGGAAGACCCGCCTCGCACTACGCACTGCGGCCGACCTGGGACGCGGGTTTGCCGACGGCGCCTGGTTGGTCGAGCTCGCCGAGGTTCGCGATGGGGCCCTCGTGACCAATGCCGTGCTCGCAGCCCTGGACCTCCGAGACCAGGCCGCAATGAAGCCGCTGCACATCCTGCTCTCGGACTTGCAAAACCGGCAGCTGTTGCTCCTTCTCGACAACTGTGAGCACCTCCTCGGGGACGTCGCTCCACTGGTGGCCGAAGTCCTTCGCGCCGCGCCCAGGCTGACGGTGATCACGACAACTCGAGAGCCGCTCCAGGTGCCAGGCGAGCACGTCATCCCCATTCCGCCGCTGCAGGTCCCTCCAGGCGACGGAACGGAACCGCTCGCTCACCTGCGACAGAACGAAGCCGTCATGCTGTTTAGTGAGCGGGCGGGAGCGGCATCGGGCACCTTCGAGCTAACCGACTCGAACCAGGCGGTCGTCGTCGCCCTGTGCCGCCGGCTCGACGGTTTGCCGCTGGCGATCGAACTCGCGGCGGTCAGAATCCGAGTCCTCAGCGTGGAGCAGATCCTCGATCGCTTGACTGACCGGTTCGCTCTTCTAACCGGAGGAGGCCGCGCGGCACTCCCGCGTCATCAGACCCTTCGAACGACGATTGACTGGAGTTACGACCTCTTGACGGTAGCCGAGCAATTGCTGTTCAGGCGGTTATGCGTGTTCGCCGGTCGATTCACCCTGGAGGATGTCGAGTCGGTTTGCGCCTCCAGTGAGGTGCCTGCCACGGGGGCGTTGGACATCATGTCAGCTCTGGTCGACAAATCGCTGGTGACCAAAGAGGACGTCAGGGGACTCGCCTGCTATCGACTGCACGAGACCCTGCGCGAGTACGCCAGCCTCAAGCTGAAGGATGCAGATGAGGAGGAACTTCTCGGGGAGCGTTGCGTCGAGCACTACCGGACGACCTGTCTACGATCTGCGGACCAGGCTCGATACCGGCTGCTCGAGTGGCTCCCGTGGGCCGAGCTGGAAATCGACAATATCCGAGCGGTTCTTCATCAATGCCTGGCGCGCGGCGACTCTTCCCGCGGGCTCGATATCGCCGCCTCGATGAAGTACTACTGGATTACGCATGGAACCACGGAGGGCCTGCGCTGGCTCGACCCACTGCTCGCGTCCGGCGAGGCGTCTCCGCTCACGATGGTGCGGGCCTATTACCTTCGTGGATGGCTGAGCCTGCTGCAGGCCGATCCCGCGGCCGCCAGGCCATGGATCGCGCGAGCCATTGTGACCGCTCGCGGGACTGGGCCACCCGCGCTGTTGTCCGAGGCACTATCGATAGCCGCGACCGTTGAAAACATGGCTGGCGAGCATGAAGCGGCGAGAGGCTACCTCGATGAGGCCGAAGCGATCACCGTGGGTCTCGATGATTTCCCAGCGACCATCGAGTTGATGCAGTCTCGGGCGATTCACGCGATCTTCGAGGGGGACCTCGAGACGGTCAAAGCTGCGTCTTTGGAGGGCGTGCGCCTCAGCCGAGAAGCCGGTGACCTGTACCAACTCGAAGCCATGCTTCGCAACCTCGGCATGGTGGGAATGATGTCAGGCGATCTTCATACCGCCAGCTCGCACTTCCGCGAAGCCTTGCAGGTCGCTCGGCACGTCGACAACCGGCTGGGCCAGTCTTATGGACTCGGGGCTGCAGGCTGGTATGCGGCCAACACCGGCCAGGCGAGAGCAGCGGCACAGCTGCTCGGGGCAGCAGAAGCCGCGGGGAGGCAGACCGGCGCGGACATCATGGGCCCCTTTGTTCCAGTGCTGGCCGAGGCCAAAGAGTCGGCCATGGGAGCGCTGGGGTCGTCGAAGTTCGAGGCCGAATTTCAGGCGGGCGCCCGTCTGAGCCGCGCGGCGGCATTGCACCTCGCGCTTGGCGAATCCGATAAAGCGGACGTCGCCACCTCTGATGGCGCGAAGGGCGCGCCCCTCGGAAAGCGGGAGCTGGAGGTCGCGCGCTTAGTCGCCGACGGACTGAGCAACAAGCAGATCGCCGCCCGCTTGTTCATTTCCGATCGTACGGCCGCCACTCACGTGGGCAACATCCTGAACAAGCTCGGGCTCAACTCGCGCGCCCAGGTGGCGAGCTGGATGGCATCGTTGAATCGATGACGGCTGCGCTGGCCACTGAATCGCCCGCCACGCACAGGGTCGGATGGGGATTCATCTCCCTATACACCCTGGCGTTCATGAGCACCAACCTGGTCTTCCTCGCGCCGGTGCTGGTCACCTTGCCACTGAGGGTCAACTCGCTGGTGGGGATCGAGCAGGCACCGAGGAGCTTGGCGCTTGTCGCCGGGATCGGCGCATTGGTGTCAATGTTCGGTAATCCGTTCTTCGGGAGGATGAGCGACCGCACCTCGTCGCGGCTGGGCATGCGACGCCCATGGATGGTCGTAGGCCTCGTGGGGGGCACCCTCGGCATCCTGATTGTGGCGTTGGCACCCAACATCGCGGTCGTACTCGTCGGATGGTGCATAGCCCAACTGTTTTTCAACGCACTCCTCGCCGCCCTAATCGCAGTGCTGCCCGACCAGGTCGCGCGCGCGCAACGCGGCCTGGTCTCCGGTGTCCTGGGCGTGTGTCTGCCGATCGCGTCGGTAAGTGGCACCTTTCTCGTCAAACTTTTCACCGGTAACCCGATCGCCACTTTCCTGGTCCCATGCGCGACTGGCGGGTTCTTCATCCTGCTCTTCGCGGTTACGCTGAAGGACCGCCGGCTTGCCAGGATGGACAGGCCGGTCTGGTCGCTGCGGGAATTCGCTAGCACCTTCTACGTCAAACCGCGGACCAGCCCCGACTTCGCCTGGGCCTTCGCCAGTCGCTTCATGTTCCTTCTGGCCTACGCCCTCCTGACCACCTACGAGGCCTTCTTCCTGCTGGGCAAAATCGGCAGCGCCGTGGCCGACGTGCCGCAACAGATATTCCTCGGCACGCTCGCGCAGTCCGTCGTAATCATCGCCGCTTCACTCATCGCCGGCAAGCTCTCTGACTGGACCGGCCGGAGGAAGATCTTCGTTTTCACAGCGTCGATCATCTACGGCCTGGCCATGTTCGCGGTCGCGATCGCCAGCAACTTCAACGGATTCCTGGTGGGCGTGGCAATCAGCGGACTCGGCTTCGGCATCTATGCGGCCGTCGACCTCGCGCTCGTCGCCGATGTACTACCGAACAAAGCCAACAACGCCAAAGATCTCGGCGTGTTCAACATCGCCGGCGCTCTACCCTTCTCCATCGCGCCGGCCGGTGCGCCGGCCATCCTGGCAATCGGCGGCGGCAATTACAGTGTGCTTTACGCTGTCGCCGGGATCTGCGCCATCATCGGGGCCCTCGCCATCCTGCCGGTGAGGGGTGTCAGATAAAGTGCAGTCCTCAGCTCACCGCTTTCTTCACGAGCGCGACGATCCTTGCCTCGTCGGCGGCGGTCAACTTCGTCAGCGCGAAGGCGACCGGCCATACCGCACCTTCATCGAGGTTCGCCTTGTCGCTGAAGCCGAAGGTCGCGTACCTCGTTTTGAACTTCTGCGAGCTTTGGAAGTGGCAGACGATATTGCCGTCCTTGGCATACGCGGGCATCCCGTACCAGGTTTTCGGCGACAGGGAGGGCGCGCCCGCTTTGATGGCGGCGTGGAGTCGCTTCGCCATCACGCGATCCGGTTCCGGCATCTCGGCGATCTTCGCGAGCAAGTCCTTTTCCCCGTCCGCGTGGTCCGCGGCCGCTTTCAGCTCTTTGGCGCGCTCCCTCATCGCGGCTCGTTCCTCGTCCGTAAATCTCTTCGACGCCGTGCCAGCCGCAGTGGTGCTTTTGGCGGACTTCTGCGGGGCCTTCGTCCCAGGTTTCCTCTCAGCCATGCTTCTTATTCTAGTTTCGCGGCCCCGGAGCGCCGGCGTCGCCCATGCCGCGCTCCCACGTCTCCTTAAGCGCTGCGAGTTAGCGCTGGAGCGCGTCCCGACAGAGACTTTTGCAGAAGGCGGTTGATGTCGCTGGGCGAGATGATTCCCACCAGCCGGCCGTTATCGACG
>JAXDLN010000095.1:0-117140 GCA_034666565.1 Chloroflexota bacterium | reverse complement strand
CTGCCGAGATTGTTTCCACGCGGTGAATCGTCATCGCTTTGAGGTCAGGATCGCGCAGCTCGACAGCGGCGGGGATGATTGCCCGCTTGAACCCGAGACGATGCGCCTCGAGGATGCGGCGCTCGAGCTGACTCACGCGGCGCACCTCGCCACTGAGGCCGAGCTCGCCGATCGCGACCAGGTCGGCGCCTGCGGGCCGGTTCCGTTTGTTGGATGCGATTGCCAGCGCCACCGCGAGGTCGGAGGCCGGCTCGCCCAGTCGCACGCCGCCCGCCGCGTTGACGAAGACATCGTCCTGTCCCAGGTCGAGTTTGGCCCGTCGCTCGAGCACCGCCACCAGCATGTGCAGCCGGTTGAGGTCGATGCCGTTGACCGATCGGCGGGGCGCGCCGAAGCGGCTCGGCGTGGTCAAACTCTGGAGCTCCACCAATAGCGGGCGGCTGCCCTCCAACGCGACGTGCACGACGTTACCGACCTCGCTGAGCGAGCGGTCCTGCAGGAACGCGCGGCTTGGGTCACTGACCTCGTGCATGCCGCTGTCGCGCATCTCGAAAACACCGATCTCATCGGTGGAACCGAATCGATTCTTCTGGCTGCGCAGGATCCGGAAGCTGTGATGACGCTCGCCTTCGAGGTAGAGCACCGTGTCGACGATGTGCTCGAGGACGCGCGGCCCGGCGATGGCGCCCTCCTTGTTCACGTGGCCCACCAGGAAGATCGGAATGTGGCTGCTCTTGGCGAGCAGCATCAGGCGGCCGGCGCACTCACGCACCTGGCTCACGCTCCCCGGCGCCGAGGTGACGCCTCCCAGGAACACGGTCTGGATGGAGTCGATCACAGCCATCATGGGCCGTGCCTTTTCGAGATGCTCGATGATGCCCTCGAGATCGTTTTCGGCCAGCACCATCAGACGGTCGCCCTCAACGCCGAGTCGCTGCGCGCGCAGCTTGAGCTGCTGGACGGACTCTTCGCCCGAGACATATAAGACCGGTCCATAGGTGGTCGCCACCTCGCTCGCCAGCTGGAGCAACAGCGTCGACTTGCCGATCCCGGGGTCGCCGCCTACCAGCACCAATGACCCGGGTACGATGCCACCACCCAGCACCTGGTTGAGCTCGCGCATCGCCAGCCGGAGCCGGTTGGCCTGGGCGAAGCGGACCTCGGACAGCGGCATCGGCTGCGCCGTCGAGAGGCTGACGTGGCGCGCTCCACTGGCGCGGCTGGCTGGCTCTGCTCGGACCTGTTCCTCGACGTAGGTGTTCCAGTTGCCACACTCCGGGCAGCGTCCCACCCACTTGGAGGATTGGTTGCCGCACTCCTGGCAGGCGAAGATGGTGCGCGGGGCTGATCTCACGCTCGCCTTTCCACACCGGGGCTCGCTGATGTCGTCCTCACGTCCGCCCGTAACTATAGGGTCGGCTTGCGACAGCTGCCTGTCGGCGTGGGGAGCGGGCCGACTTCAGCGGAGGAGGCGGAGCAGGACGGGCGCCTGGCTGGCCGCCGTGAGCAGCGTACCGGTGGCGGTCAGCACGCTGAGGAACGCGCCGTACGGAAGGCCAAACAGTTGGACCGAGACGGCTGTGGTTACGGCACCAGCCAATGCACCGCCGATGATCGTTGCCGGAACCCAGGCCCAGGCGACGTTTCCCGCTGAACCACGGAGGATGAGGGCCTGGCAAGTGCCGACAACGAGCCCCGCGGCGGCTAAGGCGGAGGCGCCGCCGATCATGGCCGTGGCCGGGCTGATCACGCCCGCGCCATCATGGAGGCGAAGGACGCTTGGTATCACGACGATGACGTTGAGGAGATTCGCCGCAACCAACACCGGGACCCACCAATCGACTGCGAGGCGGTAACGGCGCAGAACGAGCCACTGAGCACCGCCCAGGATGAGCGCCTCCACGACTGTCCCCACGTACCTGGCGTCTTGACTGATGAAGGCCGGTCCCCGGATAAAGAAAGTCCGAATCTGCCAGGCAGCGAGTGCAGCCAGCACGCCGCCAATGACCGAGACGACGATCCACAGCGCCCAGGCCGTCCGCTGGCTGGGACGGCGAACCTCAAACACCTGCCGCTGGATCGACTGCTCACCCGCGCCCATCGCGGCCATCGTACGCCCGCCATCCCGTCGATTCGTCACGAACCGGTAACGACAAGAAGAGAGGCCGGCGGACGCGCCGGCCTCTGTCACATACGGCTGAACTCGATTACCCTGCCAGCGCCGTCGCCTGGTCGAGAAGCGACTGGGCCTGGGCAATCCAGTCCTTCGCCTGCTGTTCGTTGAGGGCCTGGCCATCGAAGGCGGCCCGACTGAGCGCCACCTTGATCTGGCTGGCTAGCGAGTCCCGCTGCGACGCCAGACTCGCGATCGAATCTTCAATCGAGCTGTAGACGCTTTCATCGGTGCTCTTGAGTGCCCTCGTGGAGGCCACCAACGTGTCCATAGAGAACTGTCCGAACGACGCGTTGACCTGCTCGTAGATCGCCCCGAGACGACGGACTGTTTCGCGATGTGCGATCAGGGTCTGGGGCGTGGCACTGGTGTTCAGGGCCTCAATCAATACGCGCCCATCGGTCTGGTAATCATCCCGCAGGCCGATCAACGTCAGCATCGTCGGCCGGAGGTTCGTGTGATCGGTCCATGTCGAGGCATCGATCCCGCGCTGGGCAATCCCGGGACCGACCAAGCCTACCCATGTGTTCCCAATTTCGGCCTGGATATCGCCATGGTTCCAGGCGAACTTGGGATTGACGCACGGGTTACCACCGCAGCTGGGCGGGGAGGTCTGGAAGAAAAAGTCGGGGTTGGCGAACCAGGTGAACGTCGGAGTCCGGTTCGGATCGGTGTTGATCATGTGTAAGGCCTGCTCTTCAACGGGGTCGGCTAGCGCCCTCGTCAGCGAGACGGACTGCACGTTCCCGGTACTGTCGCGAGTGTAGGGGTCAAGAGAGGTCAGACTTGCCACGTCGCGCTCGAGCTTGCGAACCTTTGGATCGGTGCGACCGGGCTGCCCGTTGACGTAGAACGTTGGGGCGTCGTCGAAATGGATGTCAAATCCCGGACGGATGGGGTCTGGGGATTGTGCGGCAAGGAGGCCCTTGACGTCTGCATTGACCTCGCCGAGCTGGTTGGTCGGGCAGGCCGCGAGATTCGCGCAGTTTGCGTGCGAGTACGAAAAGGAGCCATCCGCTTGCGGCGTCCCAATGCCACCTGCGAAGTGGTCGCCCTCGTCCACCGTGACAACGAAGAGGGTGTTGCTCTTGTCGATGCCGTTCGAGGCAAGGTGATCGAAGAAGGCGGCGAAGGCGTTGTCATAGGCGGCCAGCTGCCCCTTGAAGTCGGCCTCGCCCGGGCCATTCGCATGACTGTCGTAGGAGTCTGTCGCAACGTTGGGTACGTGAATATCGTGGGCGTCTGAGATATAGCCGTAGGTGATAGGCACACCGGCTGCCTGCATCTGCTCGACATAACCGAGCGTGTTCTTCGCCAGCATCCCATCGAAACCCGGGAAACCGCAGTTGCCGGCGGGATCGGTGATCGGCTGGCCTGCGGTGTCATTGACGCACGGATTGCCCCCGGTGATTGCGGGGTCGACGTACTTGGCGCCGTAGAGGGCGTTGTATCCGACGTAGCCTCCGGGCTCGTCCTTGAGTGAGTCTGGTTTGGCGCTGGTGTTCCCCGCGCATTTGCTGTCGGTAGCCTGCGAGCAGTGAATCGCGATGCCGACAAAGTCGGTCTGCGCGAGACCCGGTTGGGTCTTGGCCTCGGTGAGCTGGGGCGAAGGATTACCAAATACTTGCGCGACGTCGCCCGTTGCGAACTGGTTCGCGTTTTCGAGTTCGATGTTGGCGGTCGCCACGCCGCCGAAATCGCAACCTGCGCGTGTGTACGGCACCCAGGGAGCGGGCGTGTTCTTCTGTCCGTCGGTGATCATGTTTGGCAGCGTGTCGAGCGCAGGGTCGACGGGGTTGGTCCAGTACTTGAAGGAACTCGTGAACCTGGGAAGCTTGGTCGACGGGTAGAAGTCGTAGCTGTTGGATACCGTCTGTCCCTGCCGGTCCGGATAAAGGCCGGTGAGGCTCGACAGAATCCCGCCGGCGGTGTGCGAGATCAAGATGGTGTGGTCGTTGGTGAACAGCGTGCCGTTGGATTTCAGGAAATTGAGCAGGTGCGGCATCTGCTCCAGGTCCGAGGCCACGTTCGAGCGGTCTCGGTTGAAGTGCGTGTTATCGAACTGGAGATAGATGACGTGCTTGACCGGGCCGGTAAGACAGGTCGAGCTGGGCGTCGACTTGCCGGCGGACACACCAACGGAGGTGATGCCGGCGACACTGGCTGGCAATAACGCCAGTGCCAGGAAACGGGCCAACGAACGCGCGAGCGGTGGGCGAAGATTCATGATTCCTCCTTCCCTGATTGCGATCCCCACAAAAGACTCTCGTGGCCCCGCGGAATGCTTTGGCCAAAGCCGAATGAACGTTCGGTTAAATCACGACCTCAATCGCCCTGTATTGTGGCAGAGAAATGCGGATTGGTCTAGATACCGCGCAGCATCAACTCCTCTGGCCGGAGTTGGTCGACCGCGTGCAATTCGCGGACTCTGCCGGATTCGACGGCGCATGGGTGTTCGACCACTTCACGCCGCTCTACGGCGACCCCAATGGGCCCTGCCTGGAGGCGTGGACCCTGCTGGCGGGCCTGGCCGCGGTGACAAAGCGGATCCGCCTGGGCGCGCTGGTCACCGGCATCACCTATCGACACCCGTCGATCCTGGCGACCGAGGCGATCACGGTCGACCACATTTCGAACGGGCGGCTCGAGATCGGCATGGGCGCCGCCTGGCACGAGCCCGAGCACGAACAGTTGGGCATCCCGTTTCCACCGCTGAAGGAGCGGTCGGAGCGCCTCGAAGAAGGTGTCGAGGTCATGCGCCTCTTGATGACCAAGGATCGCGCCACCTTTGCGGGCCGGCACTACCAGCTGGCCAGGGCGAGCTATCACCCGCGACCGGTGCAGCGACCGCATCCGCCCATCTGGATTGGCGCTGGCGGTGAGCAGCTGATGCTGCCGATCGTCGCCCGCCAGGCGGACGCATGGCATGCCTTTGGCTCCGACGATTCACTGTCCCGCAAGTCCCGGCTGCTCGACCAGCTGGCGGAAAAGGCTGGACGGGATCCAAAGACGATTCTTCGGTCGGCGTCCCTCTCGCTGTCGCGACCCTGGGACCAGGTGCGCCGCCGAGCGGCCCAGCTGCGCGCGGCCGGGTTTGGCTACCTGATCGCGGAGTGGCCGTCGGAAGGCAAGCCCCGCCTCGACGAGTTCGTCGAGAAGGTCATGCCGGAACTGGCTCAATGACAAGTTCGGCTCGGAGGCGCTGCACCGCCCGGTAGATCAGGAGCTTGGCGGCGGCCGACGACTTGCCGAGGATGGCGCCGATATCTTCCATGGTCAGGTCGTCGGAGAACTTCAAGATCATGGCGGCGCGCTGTTGGGCCGGCAGGCGATCGACGGCCTGCCAGACGGCCCGTACGCGGTCACGGGCAACGACCTCGTCGACCGGGTCGGGCTGCGGGGACGCGACGTCGATCGCTTCGTCGAGGGAGAGCTGTGGCCGCTGGTTGCGATAATGGCTCGCCACCGCGTTGGCGGCGATCCGGTAGAGCCAGCAGCTGAAGGGGCGACCCTGGTCCTGGTAGCTCTTGATGCCCCGCAGCGCGCTCATGAAGACGTCAGCGGTGACGTCCTCGGCCAGCCCATCGTCGTGGATCCGAGAGCGCACGAAGCGATAGATCCTGGCTGAATAGCGATCGTAGAGCTCGCCGAAGGCGGCGGGGTCGGTCTTGGCGCGTTCGACGGGGTCGCGCCAGAAGGCGTCCGGGATGCCGGCGAGCGAGGTGGGGCTCATACGTCGGCACGCTATCGCTCTCCCGACGCGATGTCGTCACGGAAACTACTGAGCGTTAAGGAGGCGACTCACGATCTAATGCGCTGGCGGCCGCTGTAGACGTTCAGGCTGCGGCCGCGGAGGAAGCCGATCAGTGTCTGGTTGGATGCCTGGGCCAGGTCACGGGCCAGGCTCGAGGGGGCGGACACCGCCACCAGGACGGGAATGCGGGCCTGGAGGGACTTCTGGACGATCTCGAACGAGGTCCGGCCGCTGACCATCAGGATATGGCGGTCGAGGGGCAGAAGGCCTTGACCCGCGACATAGCCAATAACCTTGTCCACGGCGTTGTGGCGGCCGATGTCCTCGCGAACGACGACCGGCTGGCCCGCGAGCGTGAACAACCCTGCGGCATGCAGGCCGCCGGTCCGTGCGAAGATCGCCTGTTCCTCCCTCAGGCGTGCGTCGAGGCCATAGATCACCTCAGGATCGATCGACAGCTCGTCGTCCGGGAGCGGCGGCGCCGCCTCGTGGATCGCCTCGATGCTGCTCACGCCGCACAGCCCGCAGCTCGAGGCGGACAGGAAGTTGCGCTGCCAGCGCTGGTCGACGCCGGGGGCCGATGACGCCAGCTCGACGTCGATGACGTTCTCGAGGTCGGGATGCTCGCCGTTCGGCACGATGGTGAGCGTCCGCACGTCGTCGGCCGAGCGGATGATGCCCTCGCCGAAGAGGAAGCCGAGCGCCAGGTCGCGGTCGTGGCCGGGCGTCCGCATCATCAGGGTGAGTGGCTGGCCGCCGATACGGACCTCGAGCGGCTCCTCGGCGGCGAGCTGATCGTCCACGCGGGCGCCGGCCTCGCCGCCGTAACGAAGGACGCGTGCGCGATGGGAGCTGCGGTCCTTCATCGAACGATCCTAGCGAACGTTCTCCCAGCGGTAGGCGATCGTGCCGCCGCTGAACGGGACGTGAAGCCCCGGACGTACCAGGTAGGGCTCGACGCCGCTGTAGAGGGGGATCAGCCGATTCTGCGCGAGCGCCAACCCCTCGGCCTGCTGGTAGGCCTTCATGGCGTCGTCCCAGGTGAGCGCGGCTCGACCCTGGTCGAGCGCTTGCTCCAGACCGTTGTCGAAGAGCCGCAGATTGTTGAACTGCGAGCTCGCCCGCAGCACGTTCTCCAGGAAATCGGATGGATAGGGCACATCGGCGCTCCAGGTATCGATGAAAAGGGGCAGCTTGTCCAGCGCCGCTTGATTGAAGAAGTCGCCGATCGGGTGCAGCACGATGGTCCGGCCGGTGGCGGCGTTCAGCTGGTCCTGCAGGTCGCTGGCCACTCGCCCTACCGTCGAGTTGGTCGAGAAGTAGAGGTCGATCCTCGGCCCGAATCCCGCCTGATCGAGCGCGTTACGGGCCGCGGCCGGGTCGTAAGCGGGCAACTGCCGGTTGAGATGGCCCGGCACGCCGGTGGGAAGCAGATCGGTGGCCGGTGCCGCAAGCACGGACCCGAAGAGCGCCAGGTCCGTCACCCGCGAACGATCAATTGCTTGCGCGATCGCCATCCGATCGGGCGGACCGTAGCCGCTGCCCGCGACCGTGTTGAAGCCGAGCCAGGTGGTGCGCGCGTTGGGGACCTTGTGCAGCTTGGCCGCCTGCTGCGGATCGCGCGCAAACGCGAGCAGCTGCGGACCAGTGAAGCCATGGGCGATATCGACACCGCCGCTCGTAAATCGATCCAGGCGTTTGACGTTGTCGGGCTCGATTTCGATGTCGACCGTGCGCACCGAGGGCTTCGCTCCCCAGTAGTTGTCGAAGGCCGAAAGGTGGAGGGCACGGCCGCGGTCCCAACGGTCGAGCCGGTATGGTCCGGTGCCCGATGCGGGTTGCTTGGGGTCGGTCACCCAGTAGGGCGGCAGCGCCAGCAGGGTGAGCAGCTCGCTATCGGCCCGCGGCAGGTGTAGCCGCAGCGTTGTGCTGTCGACGATTTCCACGCTCGTGAGCGGATCCCCGGGATAGCGGGCCCCGAGGGCCGAGAAGAAGATGGTGTTCGGGCTGGCGGTGGCAGGGTCGAGTGCCCGTTTCCATGCAGCCAGCGCATCCTGCGCCTGGACGGTGGCGCCGGATTGATAGCGGGCGGGCCGTAAGTGGAAGGTGTAGGTCCGGCCGGCGTCCGAGATCTCCCAGCGCTGGGCCAGGGCTGGGACCGGCCGGTTATTAACGTCGAGGGCCGTCAGCCCCTCGAAGATCTCGCTGCCGATCTGGAGTGAGGTCGGGTCATCGATCAGGGCGGGATCGAGGGTCTGGGCATCTTCCGCCTCGATCAGCTGCAGATGACTGGCGCCCGCCGCGGACGCCGAGGGTGACGGTTTGGGCGTGGCGGGGGTGCAGGAGCTTGCCAGCAGCGTCAGCGCCAGCCCCGCCGCCGAGGCGGCGCGGACGACCATTTTTTGGATACTAACAATGTGCTGTCTGGCCGCCTGGCCCTCCTGACGAGCGCGCTCGTGATCGCCGCGGCGATTGGATCGGCGTCTGCAGCCAGCGCCGCCGGCACGGCGACGCTGGTCTCAGGAACGGTCCTCCCCCAAAACCCGCCGATGGGCGGGATCGTCCGCCTCGACCTGCAGGTGCGCAACGATACGTCCACCGCATGGACCGCCGCCGATCTGGTCCACCTCATCTGGAAGAGTGCGGATGGCAAGACGTCGACCGAGGATACCCATCAGCTCGGACTGCCGGTGGCAGCGGGGACAACGGTGCCCCTGACGCTCGTCACCCTGGCCCCGGCCGCCGTCGGGGATTTCTCGCTTACGACGGAGCTGGATACGCACGGTACCACGCTGGCCGTCGGGGCTCCGACCACCTTTCATCTCAGCGGCTTCCTCTTCAAAGGGCGCGGCAACGGCCATGGGCTCGGCATGAGCCAGTGGGGCGCGCGAGGGCGCGCCGCCGCCGGTCAGGACTACAAGAAGATCCTGTCGACGTACTACACCGGGACGCGGATCGACACGCGTGACACCTCCGGGATGGTGCGCATTGCGCTCACGGACGATCCCATCGACCTGGCGCGGCCCTGGCCCCGACTCTTCGGTCCCCAGGCATTCATCGCCGGGCCGCTAACCGTCGAGGGCCTGCCCCAGCTCCAGGCGCCAGCGGGTTCGTCACTGGGCTTTGACGCCAACAGCGCCGGGCAGCCGATCGCCTACGTGATCGCCGCGGACGGGTCGCACGCGGCGCCGGTCGTGATCACCAACACCCTGACGATTCACAGCAGCAGCCCGGCCGGCATCCGCACCAACATCATGCAAGTCATGGGCGGCGATTTCCGCAGTGGCGCGGAGCAACGCCGCTATGCGGGGCTGCTGCGGATCGTCCCCAAGGGGGGCGCGACGGTTCTGCCGGTTAATGTGCTGCCGATGGAGGACTACCTCAAGGGCGTGGTGCCCGCCGAGATGCCGCCCTACTGGGGAGTCGAGGCCCTCAAGGCGCAGGCGATTGCGGCACGCACCTACGCCGTCGCCCACCTGGGTGGCGGCGACTTCGACCTTCGGGCCAGCGAGTCGGACCAGGCCTATAGCGGGCTCACCGATCAACGCGCCGAGTCGAATGCCGCGGTCGACGGGACGCGCGGCCAGGTGCTGAGCTACCAGGGTCAGCCGATCACGGCCTTCTACATGGCCTCTGACGGCGGGCACACGGTCAGCAGCGAGTATCGGTTCGTCCAGTGGAACCACGGGCCGGTTCTCCGCTCCCACCTTGGTTACCTGACCGGCATTAGCGACCCCTTCGATCGGGGGCCGTCGTGGCAGGTCGGCCCGTTCTCGGCCGATGGCGCGGCCGTCATCCTGAACGACAACGGCGTGAACATTGGCGACCGCCTGGTCGGGATCGACGTGCTGCAGAAGGAGCCATCCGGACGCGTCGTCGGCGTGCGGCTACGCGGCAGCAGTAAGTCGGTCGAGATCAGCGGACCAACGCTCCGGTTCTACTTCGGTCTGCCGGACACGCTGGTCGATATCGTCGGCGGTGGCTAGACGACCCTGGACTGGGTTCTGTGACGATCGTGCAACAAAGCCGGCGCCGACCGGTGCTGGGCCTGGGGCCGGAGCACAGTGGGGGCCAGATGACTCAGAAAGCGAGGTGGCGGTCGGCCCACATCTTCGCCGCCATCCTTGGTGCCGGCTTCCTCGCGTTGACGGCGCGGCACGTTCTGCTCATCAACAGTCCCGACCTGCGCACCGGCGCATTGGCGACGTCGAGCATGGCCGCTATGATGGTCGGCCTCATCCTGTTGGTTCGCTTTCTCAGCGCCCGGCAGTCGCCGACCCTGTATCTCGCGCTGGGATTCCTCGGCTCGGGACTGCTGCTTGGCATCCACGCGATTCTCTCGTCAGTGTCATTTCGAGACACCGCCCCATGGACAACGCAGCTGGTCGATGCCAGCGAGACCCTGAGCGACGGTGTGATTTCGGTGTCGTTCCTGGCGAGTTGGGCCGCGTGGCGATGGCGGGAGGCGATCGACAGACGCGTATCGGTTCTCGCTCGGCTCGCCGTCGTTGTTCCCATCGCCGTACCACTCGTTGGGCTCACCTTCGCCGTCGAAGCCCAGCCAGGCTTCGCCAAGATCACCGACCTTGTATGGGCGACTCTTTTCGCTGGGAGCCTGATTGGCATCGCCCATAAAAACCTGGGGCACCCCGACACCTTTGAGCGCTGGCTGCTGTTGGCCGGCATCTTTCTCGTTTACGGCCAGGTGTTCGCTGGCCTTCTCGGGGACGGGGCAGGTGTCGGCGAGGTGGGTGCCGCCGAGCTGATGACGGTCGCGGGATACCTTGCCGCCTTCGTCGGTAGCGTGCTGAGCACCTATGAGCTGTTCCAGCGGGCCGAGCGTGCGATGCAGATCGCGCGCGGTCGCAACGACGAGCTGCAGCGAGAGGTCGCTGCCCGAAAGGAGGCCGAGGAGGAGTCGCGGCAGCTGGCGCTGGTCGACCCGCTGACAAAGATCTATAACCGACGCGGATTCACGGCCCTGGCGGCGCACGTACGCGAAATCGCTCGGCGTCAGCAACGGCCGGTCCACGTCATGCTGATAGACCTCGATCGGTTCAAGCGGATCAATGACGCCTTTGGGCACACCGTCGGCGACCAGGCGCTGGTTGAGTTCGCCCAGATCCTCACCGCCACATTTCGAAAGTCCGATGTGGTGGCGCGAACCGGTGGCGATGAGTTTTGTGTGCTGCTCGCTGAGCCGGACGAAGGGATCCAGATGGCGCTGGCCCGCTTGCAGCAGAACGTCGACGACAGCAATGGCGCAGGGACCCGTTCGTATCGACTCGAGTTCAGCGTCGGGATCGCCCGGGCGATGCCCGACGATGACGAGTCCATCCACGCCCTTGTCGAGATGGCGGACGAGGCGATGTACGAGGAGAAGCGGCTCCGCGAGGGAGCCGCTTAAAT
This sequence comes from Chloroflexota bacterium, assembly GCA_034666565.1. Lineage (GTDB taxonomy): Bacteria > Chloroflexota > Dormibacteria > CF-121 > CF-121 > CF-13. The sequence goes on along the minus strand of JAXDLN010000095.1, from coordinate 105,804 downwards.
TTCAGCCCTCGACGGCCTTCTTCGCCAGCTCGGTGTCGGCGATGATCCAGGCCTCAGATGCCTTCCCCTGGTCGTTGATGTGGAAGATGTAGACGAGCTGGTCCTGGTACGCTTTGCCGCTTCGCTTAAATGAGCTATTTACCAGGGCGACGACGTGCTTGTCGTTGGCCACGATGTCGTGGAAGTCGAGCGTGATGTCCTCCAGCGTCTGCGGGTATCTGGCAATGGCAGCGAGCGCGGCGTCTTTGCCTTTGAAGTCACCGCCGAAGACGCTACCGCGCGCGTGCCAGGTGAAGTCATCGCTCCACGTATCGCTCAGCGCTTTCAGATCGCCCCGCTTGAACGCCGCGAAGGCATCGCGAACCACCTGGATCTTCTGGTCGAGGCTGAGCTTCGTACCGGCATCTGCCATGTCACCCTCCTTGAGCCCCTCGGCTCGACCCGGCTCGCGCCGGGATGACCACTCTCGCGTCCGACTATAGGCCGCTCGAGCATCATGTCAATGGGAAAAAAGAAGACCGCCGGGTGTCCCCGACGGTCTTGCTTGTCAGGCTTTAGCTTTCGCCCTTGCCCTTGCCGGCGACGGGTTCCTTCGGCGGCTTTTCGGGTTTCTCGGGCTTCTCCGGCTTCTCGGCCTTGGCCTCGCGCGGCTTGGCGATGATCGGCGTCAGCTTGATCTGGCCCTCGGCCATTTCCACCAGCACCGAGTCACCCGCGCCGAACTTGGTGGTCAGCAGCGTCTCCGATAGCGGATCCTCGATCAGTCGCTGGATCACGCGACGCAGCGGACGGGCGCCGTAGATCTTGTCGTAGCCCTCTTTCGCCAGGAAGTCCTTGGCCTCGGTGGTGACCTCGAGCTTCATCTCGTGCTCCTCGAGCCGCTGCGCGACCTTGAAGACCAGCAGGTCGACGATCTGCCGCATTTCCGGTGCCGACAGCGCCTTGAAGACGACCACGGCATCCACGCGGTTGAGGAACTCGGGCCGGAAGGTCTTCTTCAGCTCGTCCATGATCTTCTCGCGCATCTTGCCGTGCTCTTTCTCTTCCTGGCTGGTGCTCGGCATCGAGGGCTGGAAACCCATCGAGGTCGTCGCCTGCTGAAGATTGCTCACGCCGATGTTCGAGGTCATGATCACGATCGTGTTCGCGAAGTTGACCTGCTTGCCCTTGGCGTCGGCGAGGCGGCCGTCCTCCAGGATCTGGAGCAGCATATTGAAGACTTCGGGATGCGCCTTCTCGATCTCGTCGAAGAGCACGACGCTGTAGGGCCGGCGCCGAATCGCCTCGGTCAGCTGGCCGCCTTCGTCGTAGCCGACGTACCCGGGCGGTGACCCGACCAGCCGCGCCGTCGAGTGACGCTCCATGAACTCCGACATGTCGAGACGAACGATCGCCTCCTCGTTGTCGAAGAGGAAGCGCGCCAGCTGGCGAGCCAGCTCCGTCTTTCCGACCCCGGTGGGTCCAAGGAAGATGAACGACCCGATCGGCCGCTTGGAGTCTTTCAGGCCTGCCCGCGCGCGGCGGACGGCCTGCGAGATGACCTTGACGGCATCGTCCTGGCCGATGAGGCGGGCATGGATGTCTTCCTCCATGCGGAGGAGGCGGGTTGTCTCCTCCTCGACGAGCCGGGAGACCGGCACACCCGTCCATGCGCTGACGATCTCGGCGATGTGCTCCTCGTTGACCTCGGGCACGGTCGCGCCGAGCTTGTCGCGCCACTCCATCTCTTCCTTGACGTACTTGTCCTTGAGCTTCTTCTCCTTGTCGCGGAAGGAGGCCGCCGTCTCGTAGTCCTGGTTCGCGATCGCCTCTTCCTTTTTGATCTGGAGATCCCGGATCTCTTTCTGCATCGTCTTCAGATCAGGCGGTGTGGTGGTGAGCTTCATGCGCACCCGAGCCGACGCCTCGTCCATCAGGTCGATCGCCTTGTCGGGAAGGGAGCGGTCGGACACGTAGCGCACCGAGAGCTCGGCCGCGGCCTTGATCGCCTTGTCCGTGACGGTCACCCGGTGGTGCTTCTCGTAGAGGCTCTTGACCCCGTGCAGGATCGAGATGGTCTCGATCAGCGACGGCTCGTCGACGAACACCGGCTGGAAGCGGCGCTCCAGGGCGGCGTCCTTCTCGATGTACTTGCGGTACTCGTTGAGGGTGGTGGCGCCGATGCACTGGATCTCACCGCGGGCCAGCGCCGGCTTGAGAATGTTGGCGGCGTCGATCGCGCCTTCGGCGGCGCCGGCGCCCACCAGCGTATGGAGCTCGTCGATGAAGAGCACGACCTCGCGGCTGGAACGGATTTCGTCGAGGATCTTCTTCAGGCGCTCCTCGAACTCGCCGCGGTACTTGGTGCCCGCAACCAGGGCGCCCATGTCCAGCGTCAGCACACGTTTGCCGCGCAGCGATTCGGGGATGTTGCCGAGCACGATCTGCTGGGCGAGGCCCTCGGCGATCGCGGTCTTGCCGACGCCCGGCTCGCCGATCAGCGCCGGGTTGTTCTTGGTCCGGCGCGACAGGATCTGAACCACCCGCTCGATCTCGGTCTCGCGACCGATGACGGGGTCGAGCGTGTTCTTGGCGGCGAGGTCGGTGAGGTCGCGGCAGAACTGATCGAGCAGCGGCGTCTTGGACGGCTTCTTGGTGGTCGCCGCCTCTTCATCGAGCCCGCTCTCGTGCAGCAGGCGATCGATCTCGCCGCGGACCTTCTCGAGGTTAGCGCCCAGGTCTTCGAGGACGTGGGCGGCGATCCCCTCACCTTCGATCAGAAGGCCGAGGAGCAGGTGCTCGGTACCGACGTAGTTGTTGCCCATCCGGCGCGCTTCCTCGAAGGAGATCTCGATGACCTTCTTGACGCGCGAGGTGGGGATGATCTGCTGGATGATGATGCGTTCGTTGCGGCCCAGCACCGACTCGATGGTGGCGCGGACCTTGTTGATCTCGACGCCGAGGTTGTTCAGCACCTTGGCGGCGAGGCCTTCGCCTTCGCGCAGCAACCCAAGGAGCAGATGCTCGGTGCCGATATATGAGTGGTGCGAGCGCTCGGCCTCTTCCTGGGCCAGCGTCAGGACCTTCTTCGCTCGCTCCGTAAACCGTTCAAAGGGGTACAACCAATATCCTCCGACTGAGTTGACTTCTACCTATTACGATACCCGGATTTTTCAAATGACTTCCCGTTCGGATCTGCGGTTTGCCGCCTGCTAGGACGTTAGGGAGTTACCACTGCTCGGGTAGGTCTAAACAATCGTTCTCGGAAGCATAGCGCAAATTCAGTTTGAATACGCGCCAAATCTAATAATCCCTTAGCTGCGTCGAACGGTACAACGCCCCTATTCTTGCGGGGCGGCGCTCACTTCAGCGTAGACCCGCTCGCGCTCGGCCTCCGGCACCCGCTCGATCTCGCCCGGGTAATCCGACACCTCGGACTCTGCCGGCCGGGTGGAGGGATCCTCCGCCTGCTTGAGCGAGAGGCTGATCCGACGCCGGCTCCGATCGGCCTGCAGCACCCGCACGCGAAGGTGCTGGCCCACCTGGACGACGTCCTCGGTGTGCTCGACGTGCTCCCAGGCCAGCTCCGAGATGTGCAGCAGACCCTCGATACCGTCGCCGATCTGGAGGAAGGCCCCATATTTCTTGATCTTGGTGACCTCGCCCTCGACGATCGCCCCGGGCGGGAACCGCTTCTCGATGTGGTCCCAGGGATCCTGACCGAGCTGGCGCAGGCTAAGGGAGATGCGCGAAGTGTCGGGGTCGAGCTTGATGACCTTGACCCGGACGTCCTGGCCAACCGTTAGGACGTCGGCGACATTCGCCACCCGGTCCCAGGAGAGCTCGGAGATGTGGATCAGGCCGTCGGCAGCGCCCAGATTGACGAAGGCGCCGTACGTGGTCAGGCCGGAGACCTTGCCCTCGATCTCATCGCCGATCTTGAGCTTCTCGAAGAGCTCGCCCCGCTGGCGCGCCCGGTCCTCGTCGAAGGCGGCCTTCTGGCTGACGATCAGCCGGTTGCGCTTGCGGTTGACCTCGAGGATCTTGACGCCGATCCGTTGGCCGACCAGCTCCTGGAGGTTCGAGCTGTGGGATCGAGAGACCTGCGAGGTCGGCAGGAACCCGCGCAGGCCCAGGATGTTGACGATCAGGCCACCCTTGTTCTGCTCCCGAACCTCGGCGTCCATCATCTCGCCGGTCTCCTGCTGCTCCTGGGCCTTGACCCAGACGGATTCGGCACGGGCGCGGCGCAGGGACAGCACGACATTGCCGTCCTCGTTTTCAGGCTGCAGGACGAAGACCTTGATGTGGTCACCAGCATGGAGATCGGGCGTTCCCGCCTCACGCGTCCCCAGTTCGCGGCTGGAGATTACCCCCTCGGATTTCGAGCCGACGTCGACCAGGACTTCATCGGGATCAACCCTGACGACGACCCCGTCGATGATGTCGCCGTGGGCTATGCGCTTACTTGAAGCTTCCTCCTGGTTGAGGAACTCCTCCATCGTCGCGGCGCTTCCATTCTGCGAGTCGGACGAGTCCTGAGAAAGCTCGAAATCTGACAATCCAGTAGGCCACCACCTTGTGTTATTGGAACTCGTTGGTCGTCAAAGTTGTAGGCAAAGGCGCGAGTCACCTCGAAGTATAGCAATCGCGCGCTGTCGTCATCGGCGAAAACGAGTTCGCCCGTGGACGCCGCCCAAATACTTGCATAGACTTAAACGGTCATGCGGCGCTGGGGGCGCGATAAGACGGCATTCGCGATTTCTGGAGGCGGGGCTCGGGGGGCTGCTCAGGTCGGTATGTTGCGCGCCCTGATCGAGCGCGATATCACTCCGGACTTCATCGTGGGGGTCTCGATCGGTGCCTGGAATGGCGCCTGGCTCGCTCACCGGCCGGATCTCGATTGGGTCAAGAGCCTGGAGGAGGTCTGGCACCAGGTCAGCCGCCGCTCGCTGGACATGGTCTGGTGGCGCGCCGCCCGGAATATGATGCGGCGCAAATCGTCTCTTTACGAGGGCGGCGGGCTCTCCCGCTTCATCGCCCAGCACCTGCAGGTGTCCAACTTCGAGGACCTCACGGTGCCGCTGCACACGGTCGCCATCGACCTGACGATGGGCACGAAAGCGGTCTTCTCCCACGGCCCGCTGGGGCCGGCAGTGCTGGCCTCGTCCGCGATTCCAGGCGTGTTTCCACCCGTTATGATCGGCGGTCGGCAGCACGTGGACGGCGGCCTGGTCGATCCCACCGGGCTGGACACTGCCATCGAGCTGGGTGCCCGGCGGGTGTACGTGCTGGACTCGGGCTACGCCGGTCGGCTCCCGACCCCACTCGGCTCGATGAACGCCATCGTCGACCATACGTTCCAGATCGCCGCCCAACACCGGACGCGCTGGACGATCAAGCAGATGGGCCGCAACGTCGAGATCATCCACCTGCGTCCGAGCGCCGGGTTTTTGCGCCACTCGATGGACTTCGGCGCCACCAGGGACTACATCGAGGCCGGCTATGGATTCGCCTCCGAGATCCTCGATGCGCGGCGCCAGCGGCGCCGGATGCCCGACCTGGCTCCGGTGGCGGCGCCCGTCTATCCCTAGCCCATCCCGTCCCCCTCCCCTGCCAACGACGGTTGTCTTTTGCGTGCAACAGGCGTAAGGTCCCAGACACACGATGCGGTCAATTGGGAAGAATTGGCGTCACATCGTTGTGTGGCTCCTGATTGTCGTCTTGTCGTCCTGGTGGACGCCCGGCGTTGACCCGTTTACACCTCTGATTGCCGCCGCGCTAGGCATCGCGCTCTACGAGGTAGGCCGGCGCTCGATTAGTCGCGATGCCAGGCGCCGTTCAGTTGCACGGCAGGTACCCGACTAGGCGGACGGGCCGGCGCTAACGGGAGACGCGGAAGCTGAAGTCGAAGGCCTTGACCGACTGGGTCAGCTGGCTGACCGAGATGTAATCGACGCCCGCGAGGGCGTAGGCCCGCGCGTTATCGAGGCCGACCTTGCCGGTGACCTCAACCTTGGCTCGGCCCTGCACCAGGGCGATCGCCTGGCGGACCTGTCCCGGCGGGAAATTCTCGAGCAGCAGGACATTGACCTTCGCCGTCAGCGCCTGGTCCAGCTCCTGCATGTTGGTGACGGTCAGCTCGATGCGCTTGCCCTGGTGGGCCTTACGCAGCTGGCGGACCACGCTGGGCACGCCCTCGCTCAGGGCCAGGTGGGATTCCGTGACGATGAGGCGGTCCGCAAGCCCCTTGTGCAGGCTCACGCCGCCACCGACCTCGACTGCGTACTTCTCGAGGAATCGAAGGCCCGGCGTGGTCCGACGGGTGTCGAGGATGCGGGTCTTGGTCCCCTTGACGGCATTGGCAAACTTGGCCGTCTGGGTGGCGATCCCCGAGAGATGCTGGAGGAAATTCAGCGCCGTCCGCTCCGCCCGTAGCACGCTCACCGCGGGGCCGGACACTCGCGCGACCAGCTGCCCGCCGGCCAGCGCCATACCGTCCGTGGCGCGGGGCTCGAAGGAGATGTTCTTGTCGACCAGCTCGAACACCCGCTTGAAGATGGGCAGACCGGCCAGGACCCCTTCCTCATTCGCGATCAGCTTGCCGCGGGCTTTGACCTTCCCTGGGAAGAGGGATTCGGTGGTCAGGTCACCGTCGCCGACATCCTCGGCGAGCGCCTCTTTGATCAGCTTGTCGACGGCACTCATCGGGAAGCGCATGGTGATGACCGGAGGGGCGGCCGGGCGCGGCTGGGGTGTCGGGGTGGGGTGCGGAACCGGCGCCGGGCGCGGCGGCATCCCGGCCGGCCGGCCGGCGGTCCGCCAGGGCGAGCCGAGGCCGAGGATGGTAGGCCTTGGGAAGGGCATGATGGGCACGCCCGGCGCCAGCGGCGGCTGCTGCACGGGTGCGGGCTGGACGACTGGCGGCGCGGCCGCGGCCGCGGGCTGGCCGTTATTCGGCTGGCTGCGAGGCGCGACCGCCGCCTTGGGGGTCGGCCGCGTCGCGACCGCTGGTTTGTGGGTCGCCGACGACTCCTTGCGGGCGGAAGACACCGGCTTTGGGCGTGCCACTTTCACGGTCGGCTTCGCCTTGACCTTTGAAGTTGTTACTCCGCCCTTCGCTTTGGAGCGCCGCTCTGAACTCAGAGGCGCTCCGCTCCCAATACGAGGTTATCGATCAATCTGATTGATCCAAGTTTAACAGCGACCGCCAAAACGCTGCCTGGCGACGCGTGCGTGGGACGGCTGAGCGTGGTTTCGTCCACCACCGCAACGTAATCGATCTCAACTCCGGGCGCAGCGGCCAGTCGGCCCGTTGTCAGCCGTTCCAGCTGAGCCGGGTCAGTTTCACCCGCAGTGAAGGCCCGTGCCGCCTCCGTGACCGCCTGGCGCACGATGGGGGCCAGCTGGCGCTGAGCCGGGTCGAGGTAGGCGTTTCGAGAGCTCATCGCCAGCCCGTCCGGCTCCCGGACGGTGGGCACGACGACGATCCGGACCGGGAGGGCGAGATCGCGAACCAGCTGGCGTACCAGGACTACCTGCTGGAAGTCCTTCTGGCCGAAGTAGGCGCGCTTTGGCTGGGTCAGGTTCAGGAGCTTGAGCACGACCGTGAGCACGCCGCCGAAGTGGCCCGGCCGGCTCTTGCCCTCGAGGACCTCCCCCAGCGGCCCGGGGTCGACCCTGGTCTTAAACGCCGGCGGGTAGATCTGCTCGACCGGCGGGTGGAAGATGGCATCGACGCCGAGCGCTTCCATCCGGGCGCGATCCTGCTCGAACGGCCGCGGGTATTTTTCGAAGTCCTCGTGCGGCCCGAACTGCTTCGGGTTGACGAAGATGCTGACGACGACGCGCTGATTGTCGCGGCGGGCGCGGCCGACCAGGCTGTCGTGTCCGGCGTGCAGCGCCCCCATGGTCGGCACGAGCCCGATGTCGTCACCGGCGTGCCGCCAGGCGATTGCCTGCTCCTGCATGGCGATCGCCGACTCGATGACAACCGGCCTAGCGGGCGGAGTACTCGTGCTCAGGGGTTGGGAAGGCGCCGTTACGCACGTCCTGATCGAACGCGCGCGCGGCGGCTTCGATCGCCTCACCGAGGTTGGCGTACTGGCGGACGAATTTCGCGACGTGATCCGGATTCAAGCCGAGGACATCCTGAATGACGAGCACCTGTCCATCACAGTGCGGTCCCGCGCCGATGCCGATGGTCGGCACCGTCAGCGCTTCCGTCACCCGCTGGCCGAGCACACTCGGGATGCCCTCCAGGACGACGGCGAACGCGCCCGCTTCTTCCAACGCCTGTGCGTCCTTGAGAATCTGCTCCGCCGCTTCGTCGCTGCGACCCTGGACGCGCATGCCACCGAACTGATTGACGAACTGCGGCGTCAGCCCCAGGTGGCCCATCACCGGGATGCCCATCGAGGTCAAGGTTTTCGTGTAGCCGATGACACGCCCGCCTCCCTCCATCTTCACGGCATGGACGCGCGCCTCCTGCAAGAAGCGGCCGGCATTGCGAATCGCGTCCTGCTCGGACGCGTGGTAGGCCATGAAGGGCATGTCCCCGATGATCAAGGCGTTCAGCGCGCCGCGGACCACCGCACTCGCGTGACGCACCATGTCATCCATCGTCACGCTCAGGGTGTCGGGATAACCAAGCATCGTGTTGCCCAGGCTGTCGCCGACCAGGAGCACCGGAATGCCGGCGCGGTCGAGCCAGCGCGCCGTCGTGTAGTCGTAGGCGGTGAGCATGGTGAACTTCTTGCCTTCGGTCTTCCACTTGCGCAGGTCACGGACATTGGTCGTCATGCGGCGGCCTCCTTGTTGGGATTGAGCAGCTTGGTGCGGTCGGCGAGCAGTTGGTAGAGGCGCTGCAGATCGGGATCGCCTTTCAGTGCCTCGAGGTGCCGCTTGATGGTGCCTTCGTCGCCGCGCACCGCCGGCCCGGTGATGGCGTCGGCGGGCGCCAGGTCACGCAGGTTGTTGACCGCGCCGGCGAGCAGGTTCGTCATGCCGAGCCGCGCGGTCTCGGCATCGAGCCCAGCCTCCGCCGCGAGCGCGATCGCTTCCGATAGCAATGTGATCGGGTAGTTCGCGGCGAAGACGGCCGCGGCATGGTAGAGGGAGAGGTCCACACCGGTGAGGTCGAACGGATGGCCGTGCAGGTCATGGGCCAGCTGCGTCAGCTGCCCGCGCAGCGGCTGGTCGGCATCGATGCCGAAGTAGGTGCCTGCAACATTACCGACCGCCTCCGGTCCGCGCCGGAAGGTCTGCAGCGGGTGGAAGACTCCGGTCCGGACGCTTCCCTGTTGGGCAAGGGGACGCAGCGCGCTCCGGTCCTGCGCACCGCTCAGGTGAACGGCCGCGTGGCCGGCCGCGGAGCACAGCGACTCGACCATGTCGGTCGCCAGCGGCAGGATGATGTCGTCGGGCACCGCCACGATCGTCAGATCGGCGATGTCGATGGTGGTCGCCGGGCTCTGGCAGGCGCGGGCGCCGAGCTCCTCCGCGAGGTTGCGGACGTTATCCGGGTTGCGGCCGCCAATAGCCGCGATGGTGTAGCCGGCCGCGTGGAGGGCGCGCCCCAACGCCGATCCGGCGCGGCCGGGTCCGATGATGGCGATCGTCGGTTTCTGCATGATTCCGTCTCGGTCCTGAGGATCCAAGCGGTCTACTCAATATAACGTCCCTGCACCCGCTGGCCCTACACCGGCCTGGGTTCGCCAGATTCCCGCGGAGTTAAGGGTCCTTGAGCGCGGCCTTGCGCTTCTGGTACTCCTCCGGGTCGATCTCGCCGCGAGCGAAGCGCTCGTTGAGGATGCCGAGCGCATTATCCGGCCGGATTCGTCGTGGGGCGACCCGAATCGCCCAGAGCACGAGCCACACCGCCAGCACAATCACGACGGCATACAAAAGGAGAGCGAAGAGGACGTACCAATGTCCGAGGAACGGCACGTTGCTACCCTACGCTGCGTCGGCTCCACGCGACGCAAGCCGGTCGATGTATCGTCTCAGACCTTTTCCTGCCGACCGGAAGCAGCAGCAGGCGCATGTTTGTCGGATTCCCTAAAGACGCTGATCCCCTTGAGCCGAAGGATCGCGAGGTATTCATCTCGCTTTACCTCGGTGCCGTCTTCATACCGCAACCGCGTCGGATATGTACGCGTCCGATACACCTCGTAAGTATCGGCGAGCGTATCGCAGACAACGTCGATGACACGCCGGTTCTCAGCATGGCCCAGAAGGTAAACCGTCTCAATCTTCTTGGGCACGAGATGCTTCCGGATGTACTTTACGTACACGTCCCCCGCGGGGGTTAGTTTGAAGGACTTCCCGATGATAACGAGCCCAGCCCGACAATACTCGCCGATGAGATTGTGATCGCCTTCCTCTCCTATCTTTCTATGGGCGAAGCGATCGAGAAGATCGATCAAGGCACTGACCTCGCCAATGATCGTTGCGTCTTGTCGCCGGCCGAAGACCTTGCTTCCGAGGAAATCGAATTCCTGAAGTAGGACCGAGTAAAAGTGGCCCTGCCGTTCGATCGATTCAAACTTCCCGAACAGAACGCCTTCTTTCGAAGCGGGCCCGCTGACCACGGGATGAACGTATTCGTCCATAAAGTGGGCAACGAGTGTCGGCCGTTCGCGGGCCAGAAGTTTCGTAGTAACGAACATGTCGACGGCCACACGCTGTGATGGGGCTATGTATCTCTTAACCTTCAAAAGCAGGCTCGTCGCGACAAAAAGGTAAGCGCCGTGAACGAAATTTGCATCTTCACGGTCGTGCCGCTTCAACCTCAGGATGACCCGATCCCCCTCAAAAAACGCCTTGCGGTCCAGATTTTCGGTCCACTCGACGCTGACGCGGCTTGATGCCAAGAAGGGAGCATCTTTGGCAAGGCCGCGAGCAAAATCGTTGATGCGGCCCTGGAGGTCGTATTTGAGGTATTGCTTATTCGCCCCAGCAACTGCCCAGGAAAGCATCTTCCAGACATATGCCGACCAGATCTGGGCCTTCTCCGGGAATAAAAGCAGGTACGCAACTATCAGGCTGGGGACGGAAACGCCCCCGATTAAGGCAACCGCCTTGAAGAAATCCGCCATTACGCTCGAGTTGTCATCCTGGCTTCGGCAACCCTGGTCGCCAAGCCGATGACACACGGCGGACGGTCGCAACTGACCTTTACCGCTCCGCTGTCGGGAAAGATCGCATTGAGGTTTGCCTCAGTGATCACATCATCGCAGAACTTACACCGCATCTTTCCAGCCGTAAAGTCGTGCAGAACATCCAGCCCGCGAAGGAGTTCTTCGAGATCTTCATCGTGCACCGCGGCGAGCGTTTCTTTGGCCAAGGCAGCCGACAAGTATAAGCCGCCTCGTGGGAGTGCGTTACTGCCGCGGCGACCTAGGCGGGGGTCGGCTCCAGGCGCCCTGGCGGGATTTCGGGCCCGCGGTCGTCGGCCTTGGGTTGGGTCTGCGGCGGACGCGGGGTCTCGGCCTTGGGCCGCTCCGGAACCGGCGGCAGCTTGCCGTCGGGCGAGTTGATCACGGCATCCATCTGCCAGCCTTCAATGGTCTCTTCCTGCTTGAGGTATTCGGCCAGCTGGATCAGCTTCTCGCGGCGCTCGGTCAGGATCTTCTTGGCACGCTGGTAGCCGGTGTCGACGAGCCGGTGGACCTCCTGGTCGATCTCGCCGGCCACCTCTTCGCTGTAGTTGCGCTGCTCCCCCAGATCACGGCCGAGGAAAACCAGCTCTTCTTTGTGGCCGAAGGTGAGCGGGCCGAGCTTCTCGGACATGCCCCACTCGGTCACCATCCGGCGCGCCAGCTTGGTCGCCTTGCCGATGTCGTCGGAGGCGCCCGACGTGATGTCCCCGAAGATCAGCTCTTCCGCGACGCGACCGCCGAGGATGACGGCCATATCATCGTTGAGCTCGCTCCGCGAGACGAGATAGCGATCCTCCGTCGGCAACTGCATCGTCCAGCCGAGCGCCATGCCGCGAGAGATGATCGAGACCTTGTGCACCGGGTCGGCGTTGGGGAGTGACTTCGCGACCAGCGCGTGGCCGATCTCGTGGTAGGCGATCACGTTCTTCTCGGTCTCCGTGATCATCCGTGACTTGCGCTCCGGGCCGGCGATGACGCGGGCAATCGCTTCCTCGAGCTCGAGCTGGCCGATCGCCTTCTTGTTGTTGCGGGCGGCGAGAATCGCGGCCTCATTAATAAGGTTGCTGAGGTCGGCGCCGGAAAAGCCGGGCGTCTGCCGCGCCAGCACTTCGAGGTCGACCTGGCCGTCGAACGGCTTGTTGCGCGCATGCACCTCGAGAATCGCACGGCGACCGCGGATGTCGGGCCGATCGAGCGTCACGTGCCGGTCGAACCGACCGGGACGGAGCAGCGCGGGGTCGAGGACGTCGGGCCGGTTGGTGGCCGCGATCACGATCACGTGGGTGTTGGTCTCGAAGCCGTCCATCTCGACCAGGAGTTGGTTCAAGGTCTGCTCGCGCTCGTCGTGACCGCCGCCAAGGCCGGCGCCACGCTGGCGTCCGACGGCGTCGATCTCGTCGACGAAGACGATGCAGGGCGAGTTCTTCTTGGCCTGGTCGAACAGGTCGCGGACACGCGAGGCCCCGACGCCGACGAACATCTCGACGAACTCGGAGCCGGAGATGCTGAAGAAGGGCACGCCCGCCTCTCCGGCAACCGCCTTGGAGAGGAGCGTCTTGCCAGTCCCAGGTGGCCCGACCATCAGCACACCCTTGGGAATACGGGCCCCGAGCGCAGTGAACTTCTCCGGGAACTTGAGGAACTCGACAATTTCCGTCAGCTCCTGCTTGGCCTCCTCCACCCCGGCGACGTCGTTGAAGGTGACGGCCGGCTTGTCGCCAGTCAGCAAGCGAGCTCGACTGCGACCGAAGGAGATGGCCTGGTTGTTGCCGCTCTGGGTTTGGCGAAGCATGTACCACATGAAACCGCCGATGACCAGGAAGAGGATGAGGTTCGGCAGGATGACCGACAGCAACAGGTTCGAGGAACTCGGCTGCTCGGTGCTGAAGTTGACGTTGTCCTCGAGCAGCTTCGTCTCGATCTGGTAGGTGTCGCGGAAGGTCGTCTTGTAATGGTTGCCGGCGTTGTCGACCCAATCGACCTCAGTGCCGTTGCCCTTGATGGTCGCCTGCTTGACGTTGTGGGAGTCGGCGGCCTGGATCAGCTCCGACGTTGTCTTATCCGTAGGCGCCGCGATCGTATTGAAGCTCTTGTAGCTTGCCCAGATGATCGCCAGCAAACCAGCGAGCAGGATGAAATAGAAGATGTTGCGGTTTCGGCCTCTCATGGCCACGCTATCTTAACACCGGATTTTTAAGAAACCTGTTAGCCAACACGAAGTAGAACGAGTTCAGCCACGCTCTATTTCGAGATGAAGCTGGCGACGCGTCGCCGGAGTGACGCGCTTGCTATCCGCGATCGTTACACCGGGGATCCAGACGATCTCCTCGCTGTCGGAAACCAGCGGTAGGGTGTCGCGAAGATGTCGCGGAATGTGGGCGTCGACCAGGATGTCCTGGAGGCGTTTTGGCTGCGCGAGCCCCAGCGCACGCATCCGATCGCCCGGCTTGCGGCTGGCGACCGACAGCGGAAGTCGGACGAGGTCGGCGTCGAGGTGACCAACCTGGTCGCGAGCCTTGAAGCTCGCACGGTCGCAGCTGCAGGTTTTGACGGCAACACGAGCCATGGAGGGCTTGGTCGCGGGGCCGGGCACCGTTGACGAGTCGCCGCGGCGCAGACGCTCGACTTCGACAAAGCCGGCGTCTGGGACCAGACGGCGGATGACACGCCGCTGCAGCGCGGGCGGCAGCCTCGCGAACGCCTCGCGGTTGGTCGCGATGTCGTCCGGAAGGTCTGCCAGCTGTGCTTCGATGAAGCGGTCTTCCTCGCTCAGGATGTCGGCCGTGCGTGCCAGCAAGTCGCGGGCCGACGGATCGAAGGCGTCGATCGAGGGCATGAGCTGCTGCCGCAGCCGGTTGCGCGTGAATCGCGGGTCGTCGTTGGTGGCATCGCGGATGGGCGTCAGGTGGAGCTGCGCGAGGTACGTCTCGATGTCCGTTCGCGAAATGTCGAGCAGCGGGCGCGCCAGGTCGCCGTCGCGACGTCGCATCGCGCCCAGGCCTTTCGACCCGCTGCCCCGGAGCAGGTGGAGGAGAAGCGTCTCGACCTGGTCATCCTGGGTGTGACCGAGGGCGATGGCGGTGCTGTTGGAGTCGGCGGCGGTTTGCCGGAGGAACGCGTACCGCGCGGTGCGGGCGGCGTTTTCCGTGTGCGGAATATCGTCCGCCGCCCGGGCAGATCGGAAGTCATAGCCCCAGGTGGAAGCCATCGAAGCCACGAAGTCACGGTCGGTTGGACTCTCGGCGCGCCATCCGTGGTCGAAATGGGCGACGGTAAGGTGTAGGGGAAAGGCTGGAACGATCTCGCGCAGGACGGAAAGGAGGGCCAGCGAATCGGGGCCGCCTGACACGGCGACGACGACACGCTCTCCCGGGTCGAAGACGTGGTGCAGCGTGATCGCGATGGCGACGCGTCTGGGGAGCATCACAGGAATGGCGGAGGCAAGGATCGAACTTGCGACATACCGGGTATGGGCCGGTTGCTCTACCACTGAGCTACTCCGCCCGAGCATCGGTTAGTTTAGCAAGGATGTCGCCGTCATTCGCCGAAATCGCACCGCGTTACGACGCGCTTCGGCCGCTGTCCTCCGGGGACCGCGGGCGCCTCGAGGCGGTGCTGCGAGAGGCCGACCTGCAACCCGAGGACCTGGTGGTGGAGGTCGGGTGTGGCACCGGCCGGCTGACGCTTCCGCTGGCGGCCGTCACACCGGCGCGGGTCATAGGGGTCGACTCCGAGGCCAAAATGCTGGATGTCGCGCGCGCCAAGGATGCGGCCGGCCGGGTGGAATGGCTTCGGGGTAGCGCCTATCGCTTGCCGGTCGGCGATGGCGAGGCGACGCTGGTGCTGATGGTGATGGTGGTCCACCTGCTACGCCAGCGGGTGCGCGCCTTTGCGGAGACGCGACGGGTGGTGCGGCCTGCGGGGATGTTGAGTGTGTGGACCTTCACGCCGCGTCACGTCGAGGAGTTTTATTTGAACGCCTACTTCCCCAGCATCGCGGTGATCGACCGTCCGCGCTTTCGACCGGTGGAGACCCTGGCCTCGGAGCTGCGCCGCGCCGGCTTTGGGGAGGTGCGGGTCGAGGTGCGCGAGGAACCGCGCCGGATCAATATCGCTGAGGTGGTCGACCGGGTGCGCGGCCGCTATATCTCGACCTTGAGCCTGCTGCCGCCGCTGGAGTACCGGCTGGGATTGCAGCGGTTGGAGGAGATGCTGGCACAGGACCGCTCGATCACGCTCACCCAGCGGTCGGAGTGGGCGATCTTCACCGCGCGGGCATGAAATAGCCGCCCCCGGTGTGGAAAGGGCGGCGTGTAAAGAAGAGGAGCCCCGTTGGGCTCCTCAATGAT
The DNA here is from genome assembly GCA_034666565.1 of Chloroflexota bacterium. Classification (GTDB taxonomy): domain Bacteria; phylum Chloroflexota; class Dormibacteria; order CF-121; family CF-121; genus CF-13. Next base: position 90,314 of record JAXDLN010000095.1, on the reverse strand, counting down.
TCCTTGGTTGCGGCGGCGAGATTCGAACTCGCGACCTTCGGGTTATGAGCCCGACGAGCTTCCACTGCTCCACGCCGCGTGCAGCCTCTGCGTCGAGGCGAGAACGCCATTCTACTACTTGAAGCGGCCGCCTCGCTTCGCTTCGATGTTGCGCTTGATGTCGAGCAGGCGTTCCTCACTGGTCTTCAAGAACTTCGAGAGTTTCTCCTCGAAGACCGGGTCGGCGCCTTCGGGCAGCTCCCGCTTTCCGCGGCCGCCACGCCGGTAGGACCGCGGTAGCACCGGGGCCGACATCCCGGCCGGGCCGTCCGGCACGGCCGCCTGCTTTAGCGAAAGGTCCATCTTCCCGTTAGTCGCATCCACGTTGAGGACTTTGACCTTGACCTTGTCGTTCATCTTCACGTGGTTGTTGACATCGCGGACATACTCGTTCGCGATTTCCGAAATGTGAACCAACCCCGTCCCCGCCCCCTCGATCTGTACGAAGGCCCCGAAGTTCGTAATCCCCACGACCGTCCCGTCCACCACCGTCCCAGGCGTTACTGCCACCTAACCCGCAGACCCTCCTAATGCCATACAGTCCTCCACCAGTCTTTGATTGCGCCGATCACGCCGCCGTCGGGCCGATTCGCCACTGATCCCCGAATCGCCGGACTCGATGCCATGCGTGGTGCGGCATATGTCCCCACAGCCGCCGGCGATGCCGAGTCACTGGGCTTAACGATGACATAAACCTGCTCGCCGGGTTTGGAGAACCCCGCTTTGCGCGCGGCCTCCTCCATGGCAGCGGGCGATCCACCGGCGGCGAGCTGCGTCCTCGTCTGCTCGTTGGAGGCGGCCAGTTGCGCGTTTCCACTACGCAACGACTGCACCTCGTGGTTCAGCCGCAGGTTCAACATCAGCTCCGATCCGAACGCCCACACTCCCCATAGAACGATCGCGGCGACAACGATCCAGATCAACCGATCGGGCGCAGCGATGTGAACCTTCGCGCGGGGGGCCTTGGGTTCGGAGGTGCTCAAGACGTGATCTGGGACCTAGGGATAATCAAGCCAGCCGCAAAACGGTCAGATTATAGGGACGGACCTTCGGCTTGGCAAGGCCGCCAACTCGCTTTGGCGTCACCGGTGGCGCTTGGCAGCCTCCCAATACCGATCCAATTCGTCGATCGGCAGATCCTTGAGCGCCAACCCGTCGGCCCGGGCGGCCTGCTCCATCATGCGAAAACGCGCCTCGAACCGCCCGGTCGTGCCTCGTAGCGCATCCTCCGGATTGATGCCCAGCTTGCGGGCGACGTTGACCATGGTGAATAGGAGATCGCCGAACTCCGCCTCCCGCTCCTCGACGGTCGACGCCTGGCGCAGCTCCTCCAGTTCCTCCCGGATCTTGTCGAGGGCGCCCTCAACGTCGGGCCAATCGAAGCCGACGTTGGCGGCACGCCGCTGCATGGACCAGGCCCACTGCAGCGCGGGGAGCGACCGTTGGACGCCGTCGAGCGCGGATTCGCGGCCGTACTCCTTGGCCTTGAGCGCTTCCCAGTTTCGAACCACCTCGTCCGACCCGCTCACCACGGTCGAGCCGAACACGTGCGGATGACGCCGGACCAGCTTCTCGCGCACGGTGTCCGCGACCTCCCCCAGCGTGAATTCATCGGTCTCTTCGGCAATCGCCGACTGCATCAGCACTTGCAGCAGCACGTCGCCCAACTCTTCTCGAAGTTTCGGCATCGACTTCTCGTCGATCGCCTCCAGGACCTCATAGGCTTCTTCGAGCATGGTCGCCCGCAGCGAGGCATGCGTCTGCTCACGGTCCCAGGGACAGCCGTCCGGCGCCCGCAGCCGCCGCACGACGTCGACCAGCGTAGCGACCCGCTCGATGTCGTCAGCCATTGCCCGTTACCGCCAGCGCGGGTCGGAGCCCGGCATCGCGCCCGGCCGCGCGCAGCCACGGAAGGCTCGCCAGGATGAAGCCCACGCCGACCATCGCCGACACCACGAACGGCACCGCGACGCCAAGCCCGAAGAGTCCGCCACCGAGCAGCGCGCCGACCGCTTTGGCCGCGGTTTCCGCGGTGCCGACGGTGCCCGCCGCGCGTCCCCGCTGATCGGGAGAGACCGCGCTCATCAGGTAGGCGTTGATCGCGGGCTCGGCGAATGCCGCCGCGCTCGCCTCGAGCACCCCGACCCCGATCACCGCCGGCACGCTGTGTAGCAGCGGATAGATGGGGGCGATCACGCAGCTGGTCGCGGTCGACCCGGCACCCAGCCAGCGACGGTCCATGCGGTCCGCCGCCCAGCCGGCCAGGGGCGCGGTCAGCACCAGTGGCAGCGCGAAGAGGGAAAATGACAGGCCGACCTCCCAGTCGGTGGCGCCGATCGACTTCATGAACAGGCTCCAGACCACGTTGTAGACGCCATAGAGGAAGCCGATGCCGATCGACACCATGACCAGGCCACGCATCGCGGCGACCCCTGCGCGCAGCATCTCGCTCGATGGCGCGGGGCCAACCGTCCGCGCGAAGGGCATCGGCGGCAGGCGGCGAGGATCGAGTGCAAAACCGACCACGACGGCCGCGAGCAGCATGGCGAGACCGGTCGCCTCGAACACCGTCGCTCGCCCAAACACGGCGAGAATGCCACCGAGCGCCGGACCGAAGATCAGCCCGCCCATGTCCGCCCCCGACAGCCATCCATAGGCGATCCCACGCTCGCCTTCCGGCACCAGGTCAGCCACCACGGCGCGCGACCCCGGGCGAAAGGCCGCCGCCCCGAGTCCCTGGATGAAGCGCAGCACGATCAGCCAGCCGATCGAGACTGGCAGGGCGAAGGCCGCGATCGCCATCCCGGCCACCACCAGGCCGCCGATCATCAACGGGGCCCGGCCGAACCGGTCGGAGAGCCGCCCCGCCGGGTACTGGCCGATAAACTGCGCGACCAGGTTCGCGCCGACCACCACGCCCACCAGCGCGTAGGAGCCACCGCGCTCCCGCAGGAAGAGCGGCAGGATCGGCAGGACCGAGCCGACACCGGTTCCCACAAGGAAAACGGCGGCAATAACACCCCAGAGCGCGGTTCGCCGCGCTCGCCTATCGCTCGACACGATAGGCGCTGGCCTCGACCTCCACCAGCCACTTGGGATCGAGAAAGCCCCTGACCCCGACCAGGGTGGTCACCGGCTTGATCGCGCCGAAAACCTCACCATGCGCGCGGCCGATCTCGCGCCAGCGGCGCGGGACCGTCGTGAAGATGCGGGTGCGCGTCACGTCATCGAAGCCGGCGCCCACGCCGGCCAGCGCCTCGCCGATGACGCGCAGGCACTGCTTGGTCTGCTCGTAAACGTTGTCACCCACGGTCGACCCGTCGTCGGCGGTCGGCGCGCAACCCGAGATCTCGATCACCGGACCCACGCGCACCGCGCGCGCGTAACCGACGATGCGCTCCCATTTACGACCGGTGGTGACGACGTGCCGCGGTTCCACGGCCATCATGCTAAGCGGCGACGCGGGTGCCTAGACCGCGAGCGCGACTTGACCGAGCCGTTCGATCTCGCCCAGCACGTCGATCAGGCGCTCTTTCCACTGGGGCCCCGCCTGCGTCAGCGAGATCCGCACCTTGCCGAACCGCACGTAGAGGATCGATCGGAACTGCGCTTCGAGCCGGCGCTCGTCACCGTTCCAACCCGCCGGCAATCGCATGACGAGCCAGTCGCCATCAGTCTCAACCGCCGCCACTCCGGCGGCACGCGCCAGCCGCTTGACGCGCAATGCGTAAAGGAGGTTGCGCACGGGCGCGGGGAGCTTGCCGAATCGGTCCACCAGGTTGCGCTCGGCGGTTGCCAGTCCCTCCTCGTCCTCGATCTCAGCGAGATCGTGATAGACCTGCAGGCGCAGCTTCTCATCGGGGACATATTCGTGCGGCAGGAAGTGTTCGATCGGCAGGTCGAGCGTCAGTCCCGCCGGAATCTCGATCGGCATCCCGGTCTTTTGCGACTCAACCGCCTCGCGAAGCATCGAGTTGTAGAGCTCCAGCCCCACCGACGCGATCGCGCCGTGCTGCTCGACGCCGAGCAGGTTCCCGGCGCCTCGAATCTCGAGGTCCTTGAGCGCCAGCTTGAAGCCGGAGCCCAGGTCGTGCAGCTCGGCGATGACATCGAGCCGCTTGTCGGCATTTTCCGTGTGCGACCTCAAGGGGTTGTAGAGGAAATAGGCGTAGGCGCGCTGCCCGGCGCGCCCGACCCGGCCGCGGAGCTGATAGAGCTGCGCCAGCCCCATGCGGTGCGAATCCACCACCACGATGGTGTTCGCGTTCGGGATGTCCAATCCCGATTCGATGATGGTTGAGCAGACAAGTACGTCGGCCTCGCCCCTGATGAACTTCACCATCACGTCGGCCAGCGTGGTCTCGGGCATCTGCCCATGACCCACCAGCACACGCGCCTGTGGGACGAGCCGCTTGACCCGCTCCTCGGCTTTCTTGATCGTCTGCACCCGGTTGTAGACGTAGAAGACCTGGCCGCCTCGTTGCAGCTCGCGCTGGATGACCTCCTTGATCAGGTCGTCATCGTCGGCAGTGACGAAGGTCTTGATCGGCAGCCGCTCCTCCGGCGGCGTCTGGATGACGGAGAGATCGCGGATGCCCGCGAGTGCCATGTGCAGCGTACGCGGGATCGGCGTCGCCGAGAGCGAGAGCACGTCCACCGAGGCGCGCAGTTGCTTGAGCTTCTCCTTCTGCATAACGCCGAAGCGCTGCTCCTCGTCGAGAATGACCAGCCCGAGGTCCTTGAAGCGCACGTCCTTCTGCAGCAGGCGATGGGTGCCGATGACCACGTCGACCTCGCCGATCTGCAGCCGGCGCAGGATGTCGGTCGCCTCCGCATCGGACCGAAATCGGGAGAGCATGTCGACCTTGACCGGGAAGGACTGGAAGCGCTCACCGAAGGTCAGGAAATGCTGCTGCGCGAGCACCGTGGTCGGCACGAGGATCGCGACTTGTTTTCCGTCCATCACCGCTTTGAAGGCGGCGCGCACCGCCAGCTCCGTCTTGCCGAAGCCGACGTCGCCGCACAGCAGCCGGTCCATCGGACGTGAGTCCTCCATGTCGGCCTTGATCTCCTGCATGACGCGGATCTGGTCCGGCGTCTCGTCGTAGGGGAAAGACTGCTCGAGCTCCTGCTGCCATGGGCCATCCTCGGAAAAGGCGTGGCCCTCGACCAGCTGCCGCTTGGAGTAGAGGTCGAGCAGGTCGTGCGCGACCGCCTCGACCGACTCGCGCACCTTGCGCTTGGCCCGATCCCAGTCGCCGGAACCAAGGCGCTGCAACCTGGGCGCGGCATCGCCGCCACCGACGTATTTCTGAACCCGATCCAGGTGCTCGACCGGCACGAACAGCTTGTCGCCGTCCGCGTACTCGAGCTGCATGTACTCGCGCTCCTGTCCGTCTTCGCCCATCAAGCGCATGCCGGTGAAGCGCCCGATGCCGTGATCGATATGAACGATCAGGTCGCCCGGCTCGAACTCCAGGTCCCAGGTGGCCGAGCGCGCCCGCACGACGCCGCGGCGGACCCGCTGGCGCAGTCCGCCGAAGAGGTCGGTGTCGCCGTAGACCTCCAGCTGCCGCGATGGGATGCGGAAGCCCTGCGCCACCGGCTGATTGCCGAGGACGACAAGGCCGGGGGACAGGGGCGTTTGCGACCAGAGAAAAACGCCGCCTGCCGGATAGACGTCCCGGTCTTCGAGCAGCTCGCGAAGCCGTGGTTCTTGCTGCGTCACGATCAGCACGCGCGATTTTGCGCGCGCGTCGGTCCGGACCCGGTCAGAAAAGGCGTCGATGCGCCCGGCGTAGGCATCGACCGGTTCAAAGCCCAGGTCGACCGTGCCCAGGTCGGCGCCTCTCGCAATCTCGAGACGACGCCAGTTCAGGACGGCATCGCGCAGGTTCTCAATGGCGACCAACCCCGGGCGCAGCCCCTGCGGCAGCTCGCCTCGGTCGATCTCGACCCGGACCAGCTCCCGCAACTCCTGCTCGCGCTGCTCCGCCAGCGCCAGCGAGCGCCGGCCGTCCACGGACACGATCAGCGCGTCCGGCGGGAGGTGATTGAGCAGCGTCGGCTGCGCTGGATCGAGATAGGCCTGGAAGCCCTCGATGCCATCGAAGTAGGCGCCCGAACGGACCCGCTCGATGTCCGCCAGCCACTGGTCGCGCACCTCGGGCAAGGTGTTGGTGAAATCGAGCTGTCGCAACGCGGCGTCGGCCGCGGCGATCGATTCGGCGGTCAGGACCAGTTCGGCGGCGGGAAGAATCCGGGCCGTCGCGATGCTGCCAACCGAGCCCTGAGACTCGACCTCGAACTCGCGAAGCGACTCGAGCTCGTCGCCAAAGAACTCGGTGCGGAGTGGACGCCGCCGGTCGGGCGGGAAAATATCGAGAATGCCACCCCGCAGGCTGAACTCGCCCCGCGCCTGGACCAGTGGCTCACGCCGGTAGCCGAGGGTCGTCAGCCGGTGCAGAAGGTCGTCGAGCGAATAGCCCTCGCCCAGGGTCAGCGTGAAGCTCCAGCGCTTCAACGCCTCGGGCGCAAGCGTCGGCCGGGTCATCGCGGCCCAGGAGGTAAAGCCGACCACCGGCCCGCCGCGACCGAGCGCGTCGATCGCCTCCAGCCGTCGCCGCACGGTTTCCTCATCGGGCGCGAGGCGGTCGAAGGGCAGCGTCTCCACCGCTGGGAACACGACCGTGCGCACGTCCTCGCGAAACCACGCCCGGGCCTCCTGAAATGACCCTTCCGGGTCGGACACGAGCGCGAGGACTGGCCGCTGCGCGCGCACGGCGAGCCACGTGGCAAAAACGGGCAGCGCGCTCGACGGAACCCCGTGCGCCTCCAGGCTGCCGATGGGCGCGTTCCACCATCCCTCGAGCCGGCCGCGGGCCGGGAGGCGGTCGATCAATTCGAGCAGCGTGTCCGTCATCGAAATCGAACCATGCAAAAATGCGCCCGCGGCACCGAGCCGGGGCGTTCGCAGGTCAGCTTACCATCGGTTCCGCGACTTGAAACGCATCGAATCTGATCTCGTCAGCGACGGCGCAACGTGTACCAGTGCGAGCCGAAGGGATCGGTACCCGGCCGCGCCTCGACGAGCTCGAAATCGGTGAATCGGGCGCGGACGTCGTCGGGCGACACGCCGTGAGGGAAAAATGGGCGGCGCCGGTCGGCAGGTTGCGGCCCAAACGCATAAAGCAAATAGGTCGCCCCGGGGCGCGCCATCCGGCTGATCTCCCGCGCGTACGCCGGTTGCGCGGCCTCGGGCAACGAATGAAAACAGCCCTGGTCGAACAGCAGGTCAACCCCGGGTTCGATCGCGAGCTCATGCAGCCGGGTGACATCGCCGACCATGAACACCACCGAATCGCCGGTACGGGCGGCCTTGGCGCGTGCCGTGCGGATCGCGCGCGGGACGAAATCGACGCCAATCGCCTTCCATCCCTTACCGGCCATGTAGACGGTCGTCGTTCCGGTACCGCACCCGAGGTCGAGCGCGCGGCCCGCTGTCAGTCGCCGCGCGCCCTCGATCACCTCGACCAGCAGCGGCGGCGGGATGCCGCTGTCCCACGGCTTGAACCCGAACCGGTAGGCGAATCTGAAGAAAATATTCGAGGCGATGCGCTTAGGCTACGGGACTGGCAAAGCCATAGTCGAGCAACGACGCAGCTTCGACGAAGATGTTCGGCGACCCCATCACTACCACCATCAGATGGCGACCGCCTCGACTGGCGGTGGCGATCAGGCAGCCGCCGGCCCGTCCGGTCCAGCCCGTCTTCAGTCCGGTCGCGCCGGGATAGGTGCGGATCAATTGGTTCAGGTTGTAAAGCGCATACGCGTGATGGGTCGCGGTCGCAGAGAGCGTCAGGCTCGGCGTCGATGCGATCGCGGCAACGACCGGAAACCGCGTGGTCAGCTCGATCGACGTCCGGGCCAGGTCGGCCGCCGACGTGGACTGACCCGGGTCGTCGAGCCCGATGGGGTTGACGAAGTGGGTATCAACCAGGCCGAGTTGCGCGGCCTTCGCATTCATCAGCGCGACGAAGCTCGCGCGCGGCATGGCCGCCTCCGCGAGGGTGATGGCGGCATCATTGCCCGAGTTCAGAAACAGTCCGTAGAGCAGCTCGCGCACGGTCAGCCGCTCTCCAGCGCGCAGCCCCATCCGCGTCGAGTCCCAGGGAAGTTGGTTGATCGACACCGGGACCATGACCACCTGGTCGAGTCCCAGGTGCTCGAGCGCCACCAATGCAGTCGCGACCTTCAACAGGCTGGCGGGCGCACGCCGGCCATGGGCGTCCAGCTCGTAGACCAGACCGCCCGTGTCGAGATCCAGGATGATGGCGGACCGGGCCTTGATGATGGGCGGCGCCGGCGCCGGCCCGACCAGTTCGTACACCTCGACCGGCTGCGCCGCCGAACCGGTGGCGGGAAGGCCCGATCCGGCCGCGACCGGATTGAGTAGCGCGAGGAGCAACAGCCAGATCCCCATCCGCCCTCCACGGAACCATGCGCGGCCGGTTCACGCAAGGGCCGTTTTGACCAACGACACCGCATCCATCCAGCGTGGGTCGCCGTTGTCGGCACGCCAGAGCCAGTACTCGCTCCCCCAGAGCAGGATGGTGTCGACGCCGATCCCGACGAGGCGGTTCACCAGCTCCTCAATCGCTTCCGGCTGCGTGCTCAAGGGATCGGCATGCGTCTGTCGCCGCGCCTCCCATGGCTCCGCCTGGGCCTCCGTCACCCAGAACTGCTTGCCCTGCTCACGCGCAATCCGCCGCCAGCGCGCCACAGTGGCGAACTGGTCGGGGGCGGCATGGGCCACGCGGGCGCGGCCATCCGCGTCCAGCCAACCGATCGAGGGGTAGACGTCCATCCCGAGAATATCGCCGCGTCGAAGGATCGACAGCGCCTCCCGCTCGGCGGGCAGCGTCAGCCCCAGCCCGCGCCTCCACCCGGACTGATCCCGGCTCGACGAGCGATCAAGGCCCTCGTCGAAGTGCGCGAAGCTGGTGACCACCAGCGGCCGGATGGGATCCAGCGAGCGCACCGCCTCCGCCTCGGCTCGGACGACGCGCCGCGGGATCCACACGGCCTGTGGCCCGGATCGGTTGAAGGGCTCGTTCTCGATCTGCCAGGCCATCAGCATTGGGTTGTCGCGGTACCGTCGGGCGACATCGCGCACGTGGGCGACGGCGGCATGCTGGACCGCTGCCTCGCCTGGTTGCATGTCGTCCGGCAGGTAGAACTCCGGCCAGCCGAGCGCCTTCATGCCGACCGTCAGCAACACTGGTTGGCTTACCCGATCCGCCTCGCCGAGCAACCAGTCGAGGTGTCCGTAGCCGAACTGCGCGATCTCCCGCCAGGAGGCCGACAGGCGGATGAGCGTCAGTCGCATCGCGCAGATCCGCTCGAACGCGCCGCGGTAGTCGAGCCCGAGCGCCTCGGCACGCCACCTCGCAAAGCTGGTTCCGAGCGCGACCACGCGGTCAGGTTAAGCGGCGGCTTCGGCGGCTGGCGTGCTCGCGTCCTGACTCGTCTCTTCAGCGGTGACGGCGCCACTCCTGCGCAGCATCAGGCTGGCGACCAACCACGCCATCGCGATCGCGATCAGGATATCGCCGGCGCTGGCGATGCCGGGAAATGGGGCCGGCAGGTGGAAGCGATCATCCAACCAGGCGAAGTTGGTGTGCGCGTCGGCGAGGACGTAGGTGTTTGTCCGGCTGCCGAGCTCCGCCAGCACCCCTTGCCCGTCAACCGGCATGCGGCCGCCGTTGGCCGCCCGGACGATTTCGTTGCAGTAGGCGCCGAGCGCGCCACAGGCAACCGGCCAGACCCGTCGCCAGACCGCCCAGATGCCGGCGACGATAGCCAGGCCGAGGGGAAGCAGCCACGACAGTGGCGATGGCAGCAGCCCGCTGATCAGCAGCACGGTTCCGGCCGCGACCAGGGGACGTAGCGGCACGAGGGCACCGCCGCCAAACACGCGGCTCGATCGGCCGCCCAGCAGGTAGCCGGCGAAGAGGCCGGCCACGGCGACCAGCGCGCCGTCGGCCACCTTCAAGGCGGCGGGTTCCAGCGATGGGGTTCGCCAGGCGAGCGCGAGACCGACGGCCGCCAGCTCCAGCGGGATGGCCAGCCGACGATACCCCGCAAACGATCGGGCGAAATCCGTCGCCGTCAGGCGCGCCTTCAGGACGGCACTGAGGACCGGTCCCAGGACGAAGTAGATGACCATCAGCGCAGCGGTGGCGGCCACAAAGTGCGGCGTGTCGCCGAACCCGACCAGCCGGAAGGTCGCCGCTCCGATGACGGCGGCGAGGATCCACTGCGCGGTGGCCGTCAGCTGGGTCATCCAGCTCTGACCCTTGAGCAGGCTGCCCAGCGGCGCGGCGACCACCACCACCAGCAGGGTGATCTCAGGATGCCGTCGAAACACGATGACGGCCGCCAGGAGGGCGATCTTCGGCAGTTCGCCCCAGCTCGCGTCCTCCCGCGAGCCGAGCAGAAAATCGTCGACGACGCACATCCCGATGAAGCTGATCCAGGCCCAGGGAGCCTGGTAGGGCTGGGCCGGCAGGAGCCAGGCGACGATCGCGACCAGTAGCGCGAGGGAGCCCGCGGCCCACAGGCGGGCGCGGATCGATCGCGGGCCGATCACACGTTCATGGGCGTCCACGGCTGGCCCCAATGCAACGTGCCGCGGGAGGTCCCCTTTTGGGTGCTTTACGCTACGGGGCGATGTTCCGTCGCAAACCGGCGCCGCCGCCGGCGTCCGATCGCTGGCTGGTGATCGGCCTGGGCAACCCCGGCCGGGAGTACGAACGGTCGCGGCACAACGTGGGCTTCCTGGTCGTCGACGAGCTGGCGCGCCGCTCCAGCACCCGGGTCACGGACAAAGCCGCCAAATCGCTCACGGGACGGATGCGGCGCGGCGAGCACGAGCTGGTGCTGGCCAAGCCGCAGACGATGATGAACCTCTCGGGGCTGGCGGCTAAGGCGCTCCGCGCGAAATATGACGTGCCGCTGGAGCGCACCCTCATTGTCCACGATGACCTCGACCACCCCTTCGGCCGGCTGCGCATCCGCAAGGGCGGCAGCTCCGCCGGCAACCATGGGATCGATTCCGTGATCGGGTCCTTCGGCACCCCGGACTTCATTCGGTTCCGGGTCGGCATCGGCCGTCCGCCGGGCAATGGCGTCGACTACGTGTTGAGCCCGTTTACGGCCGACGAACAAAGCCAGCTGGCGGCGATCGTCGGCCGGACCGCCGACGCCGTCCTGTTCACCGTCGAGCATGGCCTCGACCGTGCCATGACCGAGTTCAATCGGGTCTCGTGAGGAAGTAGACCAGCACGGCTAACGCCCCCACACCGGTCAGGGCGCCCCCCAGCCAGACCGCGGCCGACGGCCCGAAGAAGTGCGCGACGATGGCGGCCAGGACATTGCCGATCGGCGTCACCCCGATGAAGAGCATCGAGTAGAGGCTGACCATGCGCCCCTGCATGCGGTCAGGCGCCCGCAGCTGCACCAGGGTGTTGGTTCCAATCGAGTAGACCGCGAACGACCAGCCGATGACGAGCAGCAGGATGGTTGCCTGGGTGAAGCCCGGGACGATCAGGAAGGCGAGCTCCATGGCGGAGAAGAGCAGCGCGCCCAGGACGATGCGGCGCGGCTCGAGCAGGAATCCGCCGAGGAGCGTCATCGTGATGGCGCCGATCAACGACCCGAGGCCCTGCGCGGCAAACAGGAAGCCGAGTGTGTCGGCGTTGGCGTGCAGGACCACGCGGGTGAAGAGCGGCAGCACCAGGTTGAAGTTCGCGCCGAAGGTGCCGGCGATCAAGAGCAGAAGGAAGAGGCCGGCCAGCGTCGGCGTGCGTGCCACGTACCGCAGGGCTTCACCGATCAGTTGGATGGCGGTCTGCGGCGGTCCCGCGGTGAGCGGCCGACGACGAATGGTCAGGAGCGCGACCAGCACGCCCAGGTAGCTGAAGGCATTGAGCCAGAAGCAGGCCGCGACGCCGAGCGTCGCGATCACGATGCCGCCCAGTGCCGGGCCGACGACGCGGGCGAGGTTGAAGGCGATCGAGTTGAGGGCGACCGCGCTGGCGAGCTCGCCACGACCCACCATCTCGAGCACGGTTGCCTGGCGTGCCGGAAAATAGAGCGCCTGGTTTACGCCCAGGGTCGCGGCCAGCACCATGACGATCGGCAGCGTGATGCTGTGCGAGGCAGTGAGCACGGCGTAGAGCACCGCGCCAACGAGGGAGATGACCTGCGTCAGCAGCAACACATCGCGATGCGCGAAACGGTCCACGATCGTACCTGCGTACAGGCCGAACAGGAGGACTGGGCCATAGCTGAAGGCGCCAAAGAGGGCGAGGGCCAGCGCCGAATCGTGCGAGAGTTGCAGCACCAGCCACGCAGCTGCCACCGATTGCATCCAGGTACCCACGACCGACAGCGCCTGGCCGACGAAATAGCGCCGGAACTCGGGGTACTGAAGAGCGGAGACCTGTAGAACGGCGCGACGGCGCGGCTCTACGGCAGTAGAAGCGGATGGAATGCGATCAGTTTACTGCGGTGCGCGGCTGGCTTTTGGCCACCCACGGTCTTATCCCGCCCCCCGCTCGCCGGGGAGGGGCGGGCGGCTCAGGTCGCGAGCCCGAGATACTCCAGGTCCCGCAGGATCAATCCGTCCTGGAGATCGATGACGCTGACCGATGGCTGGCGGACTCTGCCCTCCGGGCCCGTGAAGGTCCACTCCCCAATGACGACGACGGTGTCACCCTCTGTGACCATCCGTTCGATTTCGAAGCTCACGTCCGGCGCCCGCGCCACCGCCTGCCGGCTGAGCGAAACGAAGGCGTCGCGTCCCAGGATGGGCTCGGGCACACCCGGGGTCCGATGGACGACATCCGTGTGCAACCGGCTGGCGAAGCCGTCCCAATCCCGCGCCTGCAGTGCGTCGAGCGCACCCTTCACCACCTCTGCGGCGGAGATCACGAGAGATGGAAGATGTGTCGCGCGAACAGAAGGATTCCGACCACCGCGGCTCCGGCAGCCGCCATCAGGACGGCGGCGGCCGCCACGTCCTTGGCGCGCCCGATCATCGGGTGATGCTCCGGCCAGGCGTAATCGATCAGGACTTCGAGCGTGGTGTTGAAGAGTTCCGCGGGGATCACGACGGCGAAGCAGAGGACGAGGCCGACGAACTCGATCGCTGAAAAGTGAAGCAGCAACGCCCCGACCAGCACGACCGCCGCCGCGATGAAGTGCACGCGCAGGTTCGCCTGGGTCGACAGCGCCCAGGCGATGCCGCGGCCGGCATGACGAAAGCTGTAGAGCGTCCGGCGAATGTCGACCCGCCGCGCCCGGCTGGGACTTCCAATCCGTTCCGCCTCGAACTCAGCGTCGGAGCGAGGCGTCATGGTGCCGCCTTGAGGATCCGGTTGGTGAGCGCGGTCATCGCGGCGTCCTCGTCCGCTTCGGCATGGTCATAGCCAAGCAGATGCAGGAAGCCGTGAACCGCGAGCAGGCGCACCTCGTCATTCATCGGGTGTTGGGCGGCGCGTGCCTGCTGGCGCGCGCGCGGCAAGGAGATCACGATGTCACCCAGCCAGTGCTCGGTTCCCGGGGGCGCCTGGAAGCGTTGGTCGACGGGCTTTTCCTGTGCGGCGAAAGCGAGCACGTCGGTTGGCTCGTCGAGTCCCCGATAGCGTCGGTTGTATTCCTGGAGATGCGCATCACCCGTGAGCGTTAGCACCGTCACCGTCTCCTCGGGGACCTTGAGCATGCGTGCTCCGGCCTGCAAGACTTTTTCGACCCCATCCAGATCCACGCCGGCGGCCAGCGATGCCGGACCCCAACGGCTCATCTGGATGAGCACGCGAGTATCGTAACCGGGCTGCGGGTGGGTTACGCGGTCGGCTTGCGGGAGTCGCCGCCGGTCCGCCCAGCCAGGTAGCGGATCCCGATCAGCCCGCCGGCCAGCAACACCCAGACGAGCAGGATCCAATCCTGCGGAACCTCTGACCGCCGGCCGAGGTCGGCAGCGAGGGCATCGGTCAGGATGAAGGCGCCGATCAGCAGGAGACCGCCCCCTTCCATCCGGGTCCGCGTCTTGCCGGGGTCCTCGCCGCGGCGAAGGAACTTGGGAACCCGGCCGAAGCCGATCATCGAGATGGCGGGGATGATCACGGCAGCCGCCGCCACGTAGGCAAGCACGATAACCGAGCCCGAAAGCACCACTGCATACATATCGCAATCAGGCGGTCAACATTGCGCCCAGCATCTGCACGTCGTTCCCCTCCCCCGCTTGCGGGGGACGGTAGGGTGGGGGCCTTACGACGTGCTCGGACGTGGCCTCGCCGCAGGCCTGGGCAACGGGATCGTCTTGTCTTCGGCATCGAGCGTGCCGTCATGGCCGCCCCCGGCGGTATCGACGGCCTCGCCCGCCTTTGGCGTCTCCTGCACAGCCGCTGGGTACTCGATCCGGGCGTGGTAGATGCTGACCACCATGTTCGACATCGCCTCCTCCACCAGGTGGAGGTCGCGGAAGGAGAGATCACATTCGTCGAGCTGACCGTCGCGAGTAAAGCCCTGGATCATCCGGTGCACGTGATCGCGAATCCCTTCCGTGCTGCGATCCTTCAGGGTGCGGGCCGACGCCTCTATGGTGTCGGCGATCATGACGATCGCCGCCTCCTTGGACCGCGGCCGCGGGCCTGGATAGCGGAAGTCGTCCTCGCGGACATCAAGGCCTTGCTCGAGCGCCTGGCGGTAGAAGTAGCGCTTCACCGTCGTGCCCTGATGCTGCTGCACGATTTCACGGATCGCCGTCGGGAAGTGGTACTGCTTGAGCAGCTCGACGCCTTCGGTAACGTGCGCATTCAGGATGTCGGAGCTCGTGGTCGGCGACAGGTTCTCATGGATATTGCCGATGTCCGCCTGGTTCTCGACGAAGAAGTGCGGCCGGCGAATCTTGCCGATGTCGTGGAAATAGCAGCCGACCCGGGCCAGCACCGGGTTGGCGCCGACCGCCTCGGCCGCCGTCTCCGCCAGGTTGGCGGCCACGATCGAATGGTTGTAGGTGCCCGGCGCACTGACCATCAGCCGCTTCAGCAACGGGTTGTTCGGGGTCATCAGTTCGAGCAGCTTCATGGGCGTGATGACCCGCGTGATCTCTCCGAGGAACGGCAGCAATCCGGCCGCGATCAGGGCCGATAGCAGGCCGTTGACCAGCGCGACCGTGCCGATTGCCAGGATCTCATCGAGCGACTGGTGACGCTCGATCAGGGAGAGCGAGACCAGCGTCACGAACTGGGCCACCGCGACCAGGATGCCGGCGGTCACCCACTGCCCGAGCCGCTCGAGGCGGTGTACGTAGATCGACCCGATGGCGCCACCCAGGAAGCCGACGAGGGTCAGCGGCAGGACGTTATCCGCGATGATGCCGGTCAGCAAGCCCACCGCGAGCGCGACGATGATTCCCAGCCCAGTGTCCATCAAGGCCGCCACCAACATGGCCACCGCCGCCATCGGCACCATGTACTGCGCATTGGGATTGAGCGGCACCACCACCTTGGCAACGACCAGCAGCACCAGCATCAGCCCCCCAAGCGTGGCGAGTTGTCGTGGATCACGGAGAATGGCGGGCCGGAACTGCCCCAGGTATCCCAGGGCGAGGGCGAACAGGATGATGACCAGCATGAAGACGGCCAGGATGCGAGCCCAATCGGTCGTGGGCGCGAGCAGCCCGACCGCCTGCGCCTCTTCCAGCTGGAAGGGCGTGACCTGGTCGCCGTATCGGATGATCGTCTGGCCCTGGCCGATGGTCACGAAGACCGCCGGTATGGCGTCTCGCGCCTGCTGCCGTTTCAGCTCGGTTTCGGCTTGCAAGAAGTTCACCTTGAGATGGGCGCGCACCAAGGTCGTCACCGTCGATGCACCCGTGGCGTCAAGGTGAAGCGCGGCGGCTCGCGTCTGGGCCGAGTCACGGGCGCTGTTCAGGGTGTCCGCTTTGATGCCGTTGCTCTCCAGCTGCTGCAGGATGTCGCCCGCGCTCTTGAAGATGGTGGCCACCGTCCCCTCGTCCGCCTGGAGCAGATACTGACGCTGGGCATCACTGAGCTGTGGTTCAAGCAGGCTCAGCTGTGCCGACCGGTCAGGGCCTGAGCTCGACGATGCGCGCAGATCGGCGACTTTGGTGGCGAGGGAATCGATCGCCTGTCGCTGCTGGCTGCTGACCGCTCCGTCGAACTGGTCCGGAACTTGGGTCGCCGCCGCGGTCCGCGCCTCCTCGCGCCTCGTCTGGCTTTCGTATCGGGCCGAGCGCGGCGAGACCACGTCCTGGCTGGACACATCACCGGCGTGGATGTTGATGCGGTTCGGCAGGAAGTTCTGGGCGACCACCAGCGCGGTCGCGAGCGCCAGCACCAGCGTGATGACGGCCGAGCGCACATAGGGCGGCCAGCGCCGACCGGCGCCCAGGTGCCCCAGCCGGAGATCGCGCGCGAACAGGCGCCCGCGCCGGCGGAGTTGGTCGATCGCTGAGGAGCCGCGCTGCCTCATATGTTCACCAGGATCGCCTCGGCCTTTCGGCGGGTCGGATTACGTCGTGCGAGCCCGCCGCTTGCGCGCCGCCGCGATCTTCTTTTTGCGCTTTACGCTGGGCTTTTCGTAGTGCTCACGCCGGCGGACTTCCGAGAGGACACCGTTCTGCTTGATCTTCTTGTTGAAGCGGCGAAGGGCGCTCTCAAAGGTCTCATTCTCGCGAACCTTGATCTCCGACAACTGGATTGCACCCCCTCTGCCTGGAGCCCATATTGCGCAGAAGTATAGCCGCGCTCAAGTTTAGGCGTCAACACAAACGGGGCACTCCGGAGCCGCTGGCGAGTGACGGCCCACCGACGGCGGCGTCGCGTCGCTTGACCACCCCGGTACGAGCCGGTAACAGCCGCCATCCGGTATCGATGGCGGCTCCTTATCCGGCGTTCATTCTTCCAGAGGACACGATCCTCAAGGAGGCCCAGCGTAATGTTCACGATCCTGACCACGTGGATCAGCGAACGGATCATCACCGTCACTGCGGTGAGCGTGCTGACCGTTGCCGCCGTCCCAACGACCCTGATCATCGTTTCGCACGACGACCACAACACGGTCGCCGTGATCCAGCCGGCCGACGAGCACTCGAAAGTCGTGCTGGTCAGCGCCGTCAAGAAAGCCGGTGATGACCTGATCACCAAGCTGAACGCGAGCGAGTCCTCATGCACCACACAGGTGACGCAGGCCGTCACCACCTCGAAGGTCGCCGCTAAAGTCCAGCCGCAGCTGGCGACGGCGAAGTCGCAGATCCACGGTAGCGTCGCGCCGGTCGTCGCCGCCATCAAGAGCGATCAAGCCCGCTTCGCCAACCTCAAGTTCATGACCCCGCAAGACGAAGAGAACGAGCTCGCCGAGTTCAACACCATCGCGATCATCGCCCTGGGCGATGGTCACTCGACGGGCACCATCACGGTGAGCTGCCAGACCGTACTGATCACGATCACGGAGACCATTCAGATCACCGTCATCCAGACGACGCCGCCGCCCTGCAAAACTGAGGCCGACGCCGACTAACGACTGACTATGCTGAAGGGCGGGAGTTCGCCTCCCGCCCTTTTTATTTGGACGAGCCGGCCGCCAAGGACCTGTACCCGAGCACCTTCAGCCGTCACGCCGGCGCCTACAAGAGACGCCTCGACGAGGTGATGGCCCGTGGCGAAGCCCACGGCCGGAGCGCGGTCATCGACTGGGTTGAGCCCAGCCCCGGTAAGCGGATCCTCGACCTCGCCTGCGGCCCGGGAACGCTCAGTTACCCCATCGCGAAGGCCGTCTCACCTGGCGGCGAAGTGGTCGGGATCGATCTGGCACCCGGAATGATCGAGCTTGCGCAGCGCGGTGCCCCGACGGGCCTCCCGGTCCGCTTCGAACTGATGGACATCGAGGACCTTCGCTTTCCCGATCACACCTTCGACGCCGCCGTCTGCGGTCATGGCTTTCAGTTCGTTCCTGACCTCCGACGGGCGCTCATGGAAACCAGGCGTGTCCTCAAGCCGGGTGGCCGGATGGCCGCGAGCGTGCCGGTCGATCCAGTCCGGGTCAGCGATGCGCAGGTCATCCTCGAGCGTGCAATCGGCGGCGCCCTGCCACCGGCGCCGAAGGCGCGCGACCAGCTCGCGACCCGGCGCCTCGTCGAAGACCCCGATGCCTTTGTGGCCACGGCGAAGCAGGCCGGCTTCAGTGCGGCCGAGATCGTGCGCTACGAGGAGTCGACCGCCTGGGCGAGCCCGCGGCACTTTATCGATATGTCGGCCGGCTGGTGGTCGATGGCGATTCGCCTCGAGCACCTCGCGCCCGGCGAGAGAGCCTCGTTGCTCGAGCGCGCCACCCGGGCGATCGAGGCCGAGCTAGGCTCAGGTCCGCTTCAGATCGCCGGCGCGACCAACGTCCTGAAAGGGATCGTCTGACCGACTACCAGAGCTCGCCGCCGCCAACCAGGAAGTAGAGAATCGGCCCAATGCCCCAGAGAATGCAGACAATTGCCCAGAGCACCTTCTGGCCTCCGGTGAGGTCATCGCGCCCCACGATATTGATGAGCGCAAGGACAAAGGCGAGCGGGTGGAGGAAGATCGAGATCAGGATTTCGAGAAGAACCTTCATGCCGGCATGGTACCGACCGCGAGCACCCGGAGGCTCTCCGGCGTCAGCGCCGCACCGTCCCAGTCTCCGTAAAGTTCGACGCGGTCAAAGCCCGCGGCGGCGAGCATCGTCTTCACGGCCTCACCACTGAAAAGGCGGACCGCATGGACGCTTGTGTCGTCCCCGGTCGCGGAGCTCACCGTCCGCTCCACAACCATCCGATGCGACAGCACGTCCAGTGATCGCCGTTCCATCACGGCCGTCTGGCCGACGGTGAACCATTCGCGCTCCTGAAAATTGCCCATGATCCGCTCTCCATTGATCACCTCGAGGAGAAACCGGCCTCCTGACGCGAGCATGGACGTCGCGGCGCGCACCACGCGGCGATCATCTGCCTCGTCGTCGAAGTAGCCGAGGCTGGTAAAGAGGTTGAGCACCAGATCGAAGGTCTCGCCGGGCAACGCCTGTCGCATGTCGCCCGCGAGCCAGCGCACCCGGACGCCGCTCGCCTCCGCGCGCTCTTTTGCCACACCCAGCATGTAATCGGACAGATCGACGCCGGTCACTTCGTAGCCACGCCGGGCCAACTCGATCGCGTGGCGCCCCTGGCCGCAAGGCAGGTCGAGGATTCGCCGCGGCGGGTGGAGCCGCAGTAAGGCCTCGATCTGATCGACCTCGACCGGCGTGCGCTCGGCGAGGAAGGCGTCGTAGAGCGCGAGATACCCAGGCCCGAACCAGGTCCGCCACCAATCGGGAGCTGCCTCCGCCATACCTTTATATATAGATGCTCGAAGAGGATGGCTGAACCACACCCGCACCCTGATCGGCTCTGGCGTAATCCAGAACCGAAGCGCGTATACGACGTGGTCATCGTCGGCGGCGGCGGGCACGGGCTCGCCACCGCCTACTACCTCGCGAAAAACCACGGGATCACCAACGTGGCCGTCCTCGAACGTGGCTGGCTTGCCGGCGGCAACATGGCCCGGAACACGACCGTGATCCGCTCCAACTACCTCTGGGACGAGAGCGCTGCCATCTACGAGCACTCGCTCAAACTCTGGGAATCGCTCTCGCAAGAGCTCGATTACGACATCCTGTTCAGTCAGCGCGGTGTCCTCAGCCTCGTGCACAGCATCGGCGACCGCCGCGAATCGCTGCGGCGCGTCAACGCCAACCGGCTGAACGGGATCGATGCCGAATGGCTCACGGCCGAGGAGGTCAAGGCCTTCTGCCCGATCGTCAACATCTCGCCCGACGTGCGCTACCCGATCCTCGGCGGCACGCTGCAACGGCGGGGTGGCATCGCGAAGCACGACTATGTCGCGTGGGCCTTTGCCCGTAAGGCCGATGAGATGGGTGTCGATCTGATTCAGAACTGCGAGGTCACCGGGTTCGACCTCGACGGCGATCGCGTCCGCGGCGTGCACTCGAGCCGCGGATTGATCGCGGCCAACAAGGTTGCGCTTTGTGCGGCGGGACATTCCACAGTCCTTGCGGACATGATCGGGCTCGACCTGCCGATCCAGAGCCATCCACTGCAGGCCCTCGTCTCCGAGCTGCTCGAGCCGGTCCTCGACTGTGTCGTGATGTCGAACGCGGTCCACGTCTACGTGAGCCAGGCGCACAAGGGCGAGCTGGTCATGGGCGCCGGGATGGATCCATACAACTCTTATGCGCAGCGCGGCTCGCCGCAAGTAATCGAGTACCAGCTCGCGGCCGCCTGCGAGCTGTTCCCGATCTTCAGCCACGCGCATGTGCTTCGAACCTGGGCGGGCATCGTCGACGTCTGTCCCGACGCGTCGCCGATCCTGGGACTGACGCCGATCGAGAACCTGTTCATCAATTGCGGCTGGGGCACCGGCGGTTTCAAGGCCACGCCTGGCGCCGGCTGGGCCTACGCCCACACCATTGCCCACGGTGAGCCCCATCCGCTGAACGCGCCGTTTGCCCTCGACCGCTTCACCACCGGTGCGCTGATCGATGAACATGGCGCGGCCGCCGTGGCGCATTAGCCGTGCTCATCCCATGTCCCTGGTGCGGTGACCGCGACGACATCGAGTTCAAGTACGGCGGCTCAGCGCAGGTGGCCTATCCCGCGGACCCGGCGAGCGTCGACGATGCGACCTGGGCGCGCTTCGTCTTCTACCGCCCCAATCCGAGGGGCAAGATGGCCGAGCGCTGGGTGCACACCGCGGGCTGCCGCCGCTGGTTCAACCTGCTCCGCGACACCGTGACCCACGAGATCACGCCGCCATGAGCCGCCTGGCATCAGGGGGGCGCATCGACCGGACGCGGCCACTTCACTTCAGTTTCAACGGCATCCGATATGGCGGCTACGAAGGTGACACGCTGGCCTCTGCGCTGCTGGCAAACGACGTCGCCGTTGTGGCCCGCAGCGCGACCTACGGACGACCGCGCGGCATCTTCAGCGCTGGTGTCGAGGAACCCAACGCCCTCGTGCACATCGGGAAGGAGACCATGCTCCGGGCCACCCAGGTCGAGCTGGTCGACGGGCTCGAGGCGATCGGACTGAACGGCCGCGGCCGTCTCCCAACGGAACCTGATAGGAACCGCTACGACAAGATCTATGCCCACTGCGAAGTGCTGATCATCGGTGGTGGGAGGGCGGGCATTACGGCCGCGTTGGATGCCGCCCAAACGGGCGACCGTGTAATCCTCGTCGATGAGCAGGCCGAGCTGGGCGGCCGCCTCTTGAGTTCGGGCTGGAATGACTGGCTCGCGGCCAGCATTGCCAGCCTCGAGTCCGCCCCGGACGTTCGGGTCCTGACTCGAGCAACCGCCTTCGGTCACTACGACCAGAACCTGGTCCTTATTGCACAGCGACTGGAGAACGGGGGCCGCCTCTGGCAAGTCCAGGCCAAGCGCGTGATCCTTGCGACCGGCGCCCACGAGCGGCCGCTCATCTTCGCGAACAACGACCGGCCGGGCATCATGCTCGCTGGCGCCGCACGGACCTATCTCAATCGGTACGGCGTCGCGCCAGGCGAGCGCGCGGTCATCTTCACCAACAACGACAGCACCGACGTCGTGGCGGCTGATCTGAAGCGGGCCGGCATCGTCGTCGAGGCTGTCATCGACGTCCGCGCCGGCGAAGCGATCGTCGACACAAGGTTCTCCTCCCCCGCTCGCGGGGGAGGGCAGGGTGGGGGCGCCCTTCACTCAGTGATCGTCGCCTCGTTAACGGGAGACGGGGGACGACACGAAGTTGAGGGCGACCTGCTCTGCGTGTCGGGTGGCTTCAATCCAACACTGCATCTCTTCAGCCAGGCTCAGGGTCGAGTTCGATACGACGAGGGTCTGGCGTGCTTCGTGCCCGACGTCGCGCCCACCAACGTCGAGGTCGTCGGCGCGGCCGCCGGAGACCTGAGTGGTCGCGGCCAGGGCGCGGTCACGCCCTACTGGGTTGTCCCCAGCGACGGCCAGGATTGGTCGAACCACTTCATCGACCTGGAGCGCGATGTCACCGTGGCGGATGTTCGGCGCGCGCTCGGAACCGGCATGCGGTCGGTCGAGCACGTCAAGCGCTTTACGACGATCGGCACCGGCAGCGACCAGGGCAAGACGGCCGGGATCAACGAAACCGCCATTATCGCGGCGCAACTCGGCCAGCCGGTCGGCGCCGTGGGCGTGACCACGTTTCGCCCACCATACGTGCCCGTCTCATTCGGACTGATGGCCGGCCGAAATCGTGGCGACCTCTTCGATCCGATTCGGGTGACCGCGATTCATCCGTGGCATGTTTCGCACGGTGCCCTCTTCGAGAACGTTGGCCAGTGGAAGCGGCCCTGGTACTTCCCGCGCGAGGGCGAGGACATGGAGTCGGCCGTCCTGCGCGAGTGCCGAGAGGCACGCGAGAACGTTGCCGTGATGGATGTCTCGACCCTGGGCAAGATCGAGATCCAGGGACCGGACGCGCTCGAGTTCCTCAATCGCGTCTACACCAATGCGTTCGACACTCTGAAGATCGGGTCGTGTCGCTACGGCCTGATGTGCAAAGCCGATGGCATGGTCTTCGACGATGGGGTCGTGATGCACCTCGATACCGACCGCTGGCTGGCAACGACAACTACTGGCGGCGCCACTGCGGTGCTCGACTGGATGGAGGAATGGCTTCAGACCGAGTGGGCCGACCTCCGGGTCCGGCTGACATCAGTGACCGACCATTGGGCTGGTATTGCCGTGGTCGGTCCGCGCTCGCGGAACGTCATCCATGGCCTCTTCCCTCACCTGGCATCTGGCCCGGACAGCTTCCCGTTCATGGCGATCCGGCAGGCGGAGACCGGTGCGATACCGGTTCGGCTGCATCGGATTACGTTCTCCGGAGAGCTCGCTTACGAGCTCTGGACACCCAGCTGGTACGGCCTCGCGTTGTGGGAAGCGGTGATCGCCGCAGGTGAACCGCTCGGCATCACGCCGTACGGCACCGAGGCGATGCATGTCCTTCGGGCCGAGAAGGGCTACATCATCTGCGGCCAGGAGACCGACGGGACGGTGACGCCCCAGGACCTTGGGATGAGCTGGATCGTCTCCAAAAAGAAGCCGTTCATCGGCCAGCGGTCACACCAGCGCAGGGACACGGCTCGACCCGACCGGCGTCACCTCGTCGGCTTGCTTCCAATCGACCGGGATGAGCTTCTGCCGGAGGGCTCGCAACTGGTCTCGGACGCGAGCGTCTCAGTGCCGGCCAACATGGTGGGCCATGTCACGTCGAGCTATCGAAGTGCGACGCTAGGCCGCACCTTCGCCCTTGCCTTGCTACAGAGCGGACGGGAACGAATCGGCTGGACCGTCCACGCCGCGCTCGACGGACATACCGTCGCCGCCACCGTAACCGAGCCGATTTTCTACGACAAGGAGAACGTGCGCCGTGATAGCTGAGGCGGTTCGGCGCAGCCCCCTCGCCGATTATCGGGACCGGTTTGTCGCCCTGTCGGCGGCAACTCGCGGTGACATCCTTATACGCGAAGTCCCATACCTCGCGCAGATCAATTTCCGAGCCGACCCAAACGACGCCGACATCATGCAGCGGCTGGCATCGACCCTTGGTCTCGCGTTGCCAGTCGTGCCGAACACGACCACTTCCCAAAATGAACGCCGTGGCCTATGGCTGGGCCCGGATGAATGGCTGGTCGTGGGCCCGGATGGTCAGCAGGAAGCGCTGGAGCGCGCACTACGCGATGGTCTTGACGGCGCCTTCGGCTCGATCGTCGATGTCTCTTCCAACCGCACCGTGCTGGAGATTGGCGGTCCGAAAGGGCCGGAGCTGCTGGCGCACGGTGTTCCCATCGATCTCGATGCCCGTTCATTCGGCCCCGACCGCTGCGCCCAAACGTTGCTCGCAAAGGCCCAGGTCATCATCGAGAGTCGCGCGGATCAAGCCTTCGACGTCTATGTGCGGACCTCGTTTGCCAGCTATGTTGCCGACTGGCTCCTCGATGCCGCGGCGGAGTAGTGTGTCCGGGTGCCTGGGAACGCGCTTAGTCTGCTCGTTAAGAACTACGCCATCGCACACGGCCGGGTCATCGAGTCGGCCGAGCGGACGGACGATGGCTCGTTCGCGAAATCCATGGGAACGCGGGTCCACAGCGTGGCGTGGCAGGTCTGGCACATCGCGCGGTGGGACGATCGCTTTGCAGAAGTCTTGATCGAGAAAACGCCAGGCCTAGCCGGCCAGTTCGGCCGACCCGACCAGATTTGGACGGCTGAATCCCTGGCGAAACGCTGGAGCTTACCGGTCGGCCAAATGGGGCGCCGCGACACAGGCACGGAAATGGACGACGAGTCGGCCGACGCGCTTCAGCTGCCGGCGAAAGCGGAGGTCGTTGAGTACGCGCGGCGCGTCTTTGCTCGCTTGCAGACAGTCCTCAAAGCCATGCCCGACGCCGGTGTGTTTGCTGTGATGCCCGACGATCCCGACGGCGACACCTACGCGGACAACATTGTGATTTATCTCGATCATGTCCAGCGGCACCTGGGAATGATCGAAGCGCTCCTCGGTCTGCAGGGAACTCCTGGCACGGCAACTACCTAGCCACCGTTAGACCGATGGGACCCTATGTCAGGCCAGTGATCTGGCCACTCGGGTCGATGTCGATTCGGGTGTAGGCGGGCTCCTTGCCCAGACCGGGCATGAGCTGGATGTCGCCGGCGAGGGCCACGACGAAGCCGGCACCAGCGGACGGGTAGACGTTGCGGACTGGCAGCGTAAAGCCGCGCGGCCGACCCTTGAGCGCTGGGTCATGCGAGAGGGACAGGTGTGTCTTCGACATACACACCGGCAACGTCCCCATGCCGCGCTCGGTTAGCCAATCGATCCGCTTCTGACACTCAGGCAGGAACTCCACGTCCGCCGCGCCGTAGACGCGCCGAGCGAGTGTCTGAATCTGCTCGCGGATTGGCGTGTCGGGCGAGTACAGAGGCGCGAAGTTGCTGCCTTTCTGGGTCGTCGCGAGGACGGCCTCGGCCAGTTCGACGGCGCCTTCGCCGCCATGGGTGAAGCCGTCGTTGACAACGGCGGCGTCAGCCCCGAAGTCCTTCGCGAGTTGCGTCAGGAGGTCTAGCTCACGGTCGGTATCGGTCGGAAAACGATTGACACCCACAACGGCGCGCATGCCGAAGGCCTTGACGATGTCGATATGGGCAGCGAGATTCTCAGCACCACGCTTCAACGCGTCGAGATCCTCCGTACTGAGCTTCGCGAGCGGCACGCCTCCGTGCGACTTCAGCGCACGGACGGTCGCAACCAGGAGCGCGGCTGCCGGACGGAGGTGGCCGTAACGGGCGACGATGTGGGCGAATTTCTCCAGTCCGAGGTCGGCCCCGAAGCCGGCCTCGGTGACGACGACGTCCGCCAGCTTCAGCGCGATCTGGTCGGCGAGCAGCGAGTTATTGCCGTGGGCGATGTTGCCGAAGGGGCCGGCGTGCACCAGCGCCGGTTGGCCCTCGATGGTCTGCACGATGTTCGGCAGGAGTGCATCTCTTAGTAACACCGTCATGGCGCCGGCCACCCGCAGGTCCTCGGCCGTGACGAAGCTGCCGTCCTTGCGTTGCGCCACGACGATGCGGCCAATCCGCTGTCGCAGGTCGCCGAGATCGCTGGCGAGCGCCAGGATCGCCATGATCTCCGATGCTGCGGCGATGATGAAGCTCGACTCCCGCGTTATCCCGTGCTCGTCACCTCCCAGGCCGGTCACGATATGGCGCAGGGCGCGATCGTTGACGTCCAGCGTCCGCGGCCACGTGATAAAGCTCGGGCCGATCTCGAGCTGACCGTGGAAGAGAGCGGCGTCGATCACCGCCGCCAGCAGATTGTGTGCCGCCTCGACGGCATGGATGTCGCCGGTGAAGTGCAGGTTGATCTCCTCCATCGGCACGATCTGGGCCATGCCGCCACCGGTCCCACCCCCCTTGATGCCGAAGAGAGGGCCGGTCGACGGTTGGCGCAGACAAAGCGCGACCTTGGTGCCGATCCGCCCCAATCCCTGGGTCAGGCTGATCGCGCTCGTGGTCTTCCCTTCCCCCGCGCGCGTCGGGGTGATCGCGGTCACCACGACGAGCCGGCCATCGGGCCGACTCTCCAGCCGTTTCAAGGCATCGAGACTGATCTTGGCCTTGTACGGTCCGTAGGAGATGAGTTCGGACTCCAGTAGGCCGAACTCCTTGCCGACTTCCATGATCGGACGGAGTTGATGGGGCTGCCGGATGTCGAGGGTTCTGACGGCCTGGCTCATGCTCTCTCCTCCGTGGGACTCATCAAGACGGATCGCGGATTGGCGGCGTCCAATTCGGTGACCACGACGCCGGCGACCTCGTCCGCCGAACCGGGACGCTCCTGTGTCTCGCTCCAGCGCCAGCCTTCGAGATACGCGTCCATATTCGTCGACCCATCCTTCATCGCGTAGGCGTCGATCGCCGCCTGAAAGCGGTCGGGTAGGAGCCGCTTCACCTCGCCACGCTCGTCCCATGCCTTGACGTGGGCCGGGATGTGCTTCCAGAACATCACCTGGTACTTCGCCATCAGGCGGCCGCCTCGACAAGTTCGACGAGGCGCGTCTCGAGCGCGCTAAGTCCGGTGTGCCGAACCTCGAGGGGAAGGCTCAGGTACTCCGCGATCTCCCACGCCTTGTCGACAAGGCGCTCGTCGGCGAATTGCTCCAGGTAGAGCAGGTCCGTGTAGTTGCGGAAGTACACCGCCTTCAGCTCCGGGTATCGGTCGATGCCGAGGCCCCGAACGACGGCACGCTCAAAATTCTTGACCAACCAGTCCGTGAGAAAGAAGGTCGCCGGCCGCTCGTCCGCGATCCGGGCGAAGTCCGCGCCGGCGAACATTTCGTAGCAGTGAGGCCCGGAAAGCTGGACCGCGCCGTGACGTCCAAGAACCGGGTCAAGGGCCCCGGCGGTGCCGCAATCGCCGTAGACGACGACGACCTGCCGATACCGCGGCGCGAGCTCCGCCAGCCGGCGGTCGACCGCCTCGACGATCTTCTTCGGATAGAAGTGATGCATGGCCGGTACACCGTACACGTCAATGTCCCAAGCGTGGCCGTCGACGATGGCCTTGACCTCTTTCCCTAACGCGCCACAAATGAGCAGCGCGACCTTCTTCATCTGAGGGTATCAAGCTCCGCGAATTGCAGCACCGACACGAACGAGTCGTTGAAGTCTGCCCGGCCGGAGAGCTCCACGTATTCCATCTTGTCGGGCAACTCGAAGGCGATTTGGCGCTCTCTGAAGGAAAGCAGTGACATCTTGGCGCCCTCGCCGGCGGTGTTGCCGACCGACAGGATCCGGTCCACATCGACCGGGGGCACCAGGCCGATAATCTTGGCGCTCTCGGGGTTGAGGTACGAACCGAACGATCCACCGAGCAAGACCTCGTCGAGATCCGCAGTCTTCACCCCCATCACGTCCATCAATACTTTGATTCCGGTGGCGATCGATCCCTTCCCGAACTGCAGCTCGCGGACATCCTTCTGACTCAGGTAGACACCCTCGGCCAGGAGGAAAGCCCGCACGCCATCGACGTTGATCAGCCGGTCCGACAGCGGGTGTTCGGGAACCTCTTCGCGGCTTCGCATCCGGCCGGAGGGATCGAGCAGGCCCGCGACCCGAAGTTGCGCGACCGTGTCGACGAGCCCCGACCCGCAGATGCCTTTCGGCTGGATGTCACCGCCAATGACCTGGAGCTCGACGTGGTCACTCAACGTCACACCTTCGATGGCGCCATCGGTTGCCCGCATCCCGCAGCGGATCTGGCTACCTTCGAACGCCGGTCCGGCGGGAGCGGCCGTGCACAGCACGCGCTTCGCCGAGCCGAGCACGATTTCCCCGTTGGTGCCAACGTCGACAAAGACCCGCAGCTTGTCCTCACGGGCGAGACCGGTGGCAATAACACCGGCGATGATGTCAGCGCCCACATACGCGCCGATCACGGGGAGCGTCTGGACGTAGCCACCGGGATGAATGTCGAGCCCAACATCACGAGCCGGGAGGTACAGGGGCTCGCGAAACGCGGGGGTAAACGGCATCATCGAGATCGGCGTCGCATCGATGCCAAACAGCAGGTGCAGCATCGTCGCATTCCCGACGATCACCATCTCGTAGACACGCTCGCGGCTCACGCCGGCGGCCTCGTACAGCTCGGCGAGAATCGTGTTCATGGTGCGCTGAATCGCGTCGCGCAACTCGCCCTTTGCCTCATTGCCTTGCATCCCGTGGCTGATCCGCGAGATGACGTCGGCACCGAAAGGCGCCTGGCCATTCAGGGTCGAGCGAACCGCCTCCGCCATGCCGGTGCGCAGGTTCATCAAGGTGCCGACCACCGTGGTCGTGCCGAGATCGAAGGCAACCCCGTAGTTTTCCTCGCGGGAATCTCCCGGCTCGACCGCAATCAGGTGGTCGCCGCCGAGCACGGCGGTCACTTTGAACTCCGCGTTCCGTAGCAGGGCCGGCAGCGATCGCAGCGCCTGAAGATCGACCTTCATGTCGAAGCCCTCGGCAGTCAACGCATCGCGGAGACGCTCGACGTCGCTGCGCTGATCTTCCAACGTTGGTTCGCTGAGCTCGACGAAGACTTTGCGCACGTTCGGGTCCAGCAAGACCAGGCGGTTGACGCCCATGGTGGCGGCTTTGGGGACCCGCATCAGTTCCGGCACGGTGACCGTCGTGTCGTCGTAGACCTTCGCCTGGCAGGAGAGCCGCCAGCCCGCCTCCAGCTCGGCAGCGCGCAGCTGCTTGCGGTCAGCGGCTGTGATCTCGGCCCCACCCTGCAGCACCTGCACCTTGCACTTGCCGCAGGTGCCGCGGCCGCCGCAGGTCGAGTCGATCGGCAGTCCGATCCAGTGCGCCGCGCTGAAGAGCGTGGTCCCCGGTGGTACACGGGTCGTCTTGTCGAACGGCTTGTAGACGACCTCGAGCTTCTTCTGGATCACGAGGCCGCCACCGCCTTCTTCTGATCGGCGCGGAACGCGGAGATCCAACGCATCGCGTACTCATCGTGACCGAGCAGCAGGTCGGACGCCTGCACCGCCTTGCGCACTTCAAGGACGAGTGGGTTGGTGATGGCGCACGTCAACCCGGCGTGCATCGCGACGGAAAAGAACGCGGCATTGAGGATGTGCCGGTCGGGCAGACCGAAGGACACGTTGGAGGCGCCGCACGTCATGTTGTTGCCGAGTTGCTGCTTGATCAGCTGCATGGTCTCGAGGGTGATCAGGCCGGCCTGCGGATCGGCGGCCACCGTCATCGCGATCGGGTCGATGATCACGTCCTCGGCGGGGATACCGTAGTACCTCGCGCGTTCGATGATTCGGCGTGCGATCTCCACCCGCTCCTGCGGCACCATCGTGATGCCGGTTTCGTCGTTGCTCATGCCGATGACGGCCGCGCCGTACTTCTTGACCACGGGGAGGATCCGATCCATACGCTCGTCCTCCGCCGTCACGGAGTTGACGAGCGCCTTCCCTTCATACGCCCCGAGGGCCGCCTCGAGCGCCTCGATCACGGAGGAGTCGATGCAAATTGGCACATCGGTGACCTCGGTGACGGCCTTGATGGTCGCCACCAGCAGCGCAGGCTCATCCACCATGGGCACGCCGGCGTTGAGGTCGAGCATTTGCGCGCCAGCTTCGACCTGGGCGATGGCGTCGGCCTTGACCCGATCCATCACGCCGGCCCTCATCTCGGCGGCGAGCACTTTGCGGCCGGTGGGATTGATGCGCTCGCCGATCATGACAAAGGGCCGGTCACCGGAGATGACGACCTCTCGCGAGCGCGAGCGAAGGATCGTTTCCATCAGCCGCGACCCCCGGCGGTCACGAGTGGGCTGAGCGTCGGCCGGGGCAGCAGGCCTGCCGCCTCTGCGACCTGGACCACGCCCTCCTCCCATTTGATCCCGATCAGGTGTACGCCGCTCACGCCGGGGATCTCGCGGACGGCGTTGACCAGTTCGACCGCGATCTTGATGCCCTCCTCCGCCTGATGGGCGGGTGGTGCCTTTTCGAGGCGGGCGACCAGCGACTCGGGCACGTGCAGTCCGGGGACTTTCTCGCGCATGAAATTGGCACCACGAGCCGAGCGGGGTATGCCGATCGACGGGATGATGAACACCTTGCCGATCAGGCCGAGGTCGGCGACCATGGCCATGAAGCGGGCGAAGAGGGCCACGTCGAAAACCAGCTGCGTTTGAATGAAGTCGGCGCCCGCCCGAACTTTCTTTTGCAATCGCAGCGGGCGGAACTCCAACGGGGGTGCGAACGGATTCTCCACGGCGCCGATGAAGAAGGACGGGGCCTGCTCCAGCTTTCGGCCGCTCAGGTAGGTGCCGCGATCGCGCATGGCGGCGGCCACCTCGAGCAGCTGCATGGAATCGATGTCATAGATCCGGCGCGCCTCCGGATGATCGCCGGCCGTCACGTCGTCACCACTCATCAACACCAGGTTGCGAACGCCGAGCGCCGCGGCGCCGAGCAGATCCGCCTGCAGCGCCAGCCGGTTCCGGTCCCGGACGGTGAGCTGCATGATGGGCTCGAGACCCTTCTCCACCAACAGGTGGGCCGCCGCGAGCGATGACATATGGACATGCGCGCCCGTGTTATCCGTGCAGTTGATCGCATCCACCGATCCGCGCAGCACTTCCGCCCGCCGCCAGGTCGCTTCCGGATCGGCGCTGTTGCTGGAGGAGAGCTCGGCCGTGACCACGAAACGGCCGTCGCGCAGCAGGTCGGCGAGCCGGCTAGGGCTCGGCATGAGCGCCCCAACCCTTTGGCGCGACATGGTCGCGGCCGTTGACCAGGTTGATCCATGAGGACGTGCCCTGGAGCTGCCAATCGACCGGCTTCTGCAGATGCTGGATGTGATCTTTGAAAACGGGCAACCGTTGCGAGCCCTCCCAGGCTTCGACCCAGACACAGCGCTTGTCCGCGTACACCTCGCAGTTGCCATTGGCGCGCACGCCGCCGCACGGTCCGTTGCGAAGATTCTTGGGGCAGCGCATCGGGCAACTGAGGCCGGTCGAATGCAGGATGCACTGGCCGCACATGCGGCAGTCCCAGATCGCCTCCTTCAGAGGCTTCTCGACGGCAAGGACCAGGCGCTCGACCACGCGCACCGTCCTACCCCTTCTTCAGTGTCTTGTCGATGAGTTCGACCGCCTGGGTCAGTGCCGCATTCTCCGCCGCCTGCGCCGCGCCGACGATCTGCTTGGCCATGCGGGTGGCGATCGAGGCATCGGGCGAGTAATGATCCGCGCCCGCGAGCCTGGCGTATTCCTCGGTGACCGGGGCGCCGCCGACCATGACCGCGACCTTGTCGCGCAGACCGGCCTTCTCCAACGCCTGGATATTGACCTTGAACATCGGCATCGTCGTGGTGAGGAAGGCGGAGAAGCCCACGATGTGGGGTTCATTGACTCGAACGGCCTCGACGAATTTCTCAGGTGGACAGTTGACTCCAAGGTCCACGACCTCGAAGCCGGCGCCCTCCAGCATGATGATGACGAGGTTCTTGCCGATGTCGTGGATGTCGCCTTTGACGGTACCGATCACGACCTTCCCGATCGGCTTGGCGCCGGTCTCGGCGATCAGCGGCCGCAGGATGACGAGCGCGCCCTGCATCGCGCGGGCCGCGATCAGCATCTCGGGGACAAAGAAGTCACCTTTCTCGAACCGGGCGCCGACCTCTTCGAGCGACGGGATCAGTGCCTTGAACAGGATGTCCATCGGATCCATGCCGAGCTTCAGCGCTTCCTCGGTCAGGGCCTTCACTTCGGGTGCGTGTCCGTTCAGCGTGTGATCGAACAATTCCTGACGAATCTCTTCTTCCCGACTCATGCCTCGCCTCCTCCAGGGATGTAGCCCATCCGTCGTGAGATTGCCTCTCCAGCTTCGCGTGTCATCTCACCCAGATCGTTGAGTCGCTGCGGGGTGACGCGGTATGCGGGCCCGGCCACACTGACCGCGGCCTGGACCCGTCCGTCGGCCGCCCGCACCGGTGCGGCCACGGCATTCAATCCAATCTCCAGTTCTTCGAGGGTGAAGGCGTAGCCGTCCTGGACCACGCGGCGCAGCTGCTTCTCGAGTGTGCGGGCATCGGTGATAGTGCGCGGCGTCAGTCGCGGCAGGGTCGAGGCGAGGAGCCGGCGACGCTCAGCCTCTGGAAGATAGGCGAGCAGCACCTTGCCGTTCGAGGTGGCGTGCAGTGGCGTCTGCTTGCCAACCCAATTGACGTTCACGACCTGGTTGGGCGCCGCGATCTGGTCGATGTTGACCACCTGGTTGCCCTGAAGGATGGCGAGGTTGACGGTTTCGCCAGTGCGAAGTGCGAGCTGTTCCAGCACGGGCCGGGAGGCGCGGGCAAGGTCAACCTCGGCGACGACCGACCCTGCTAGCCGCACCAGGCCGTATCCCAGTCGGTACTTCTCGGTGCTGGGGTTCTGCTCCACCAGGCCGTGCTCCTCGAGCGTCGACAGCAGCCGGAACACGGTCGACTTGTGCACTTCCAGCCGCCGGGCGAGGTCAGTGACACGCATTTCCGGCTCGGTCCCAAGGAGCTTCAAGATCTCGAGCGCCCGATCCAGCGACTGTACTTTGTTGCGCGTGGCGAAACCGGTGCTCATCGCACAACCAAATATACGCTCGTCAAAGCGGGGAGGCAAGACCTCTTGACCCAATCTGTGCAACCGAGCGGCGGGCTTTAAGCTCACACACAAATGGCGGTTGGAACGGTTGGAACGGTTGCCACGCTGAGTGGCTGGCGGCTGCGGACGGCCCGAATCGCCTTCGTGGCCGTCCTGGTCCTCGCGGTCGCCACCTTCATCCACGCCGTGCCCCACTGGATCGACGTCATGCTGGCCAAGGCGCCGCCAAGTGGCGCCCATGATCTTCCGCCGACCGCGCTGGTCAACATCGACATCGCCGCCGCGCTGGCGGTGCCCCTGGTCAGCGCCGCCGTGGCCGCCGTCATCCTGCGCTACCGGTCGCGTGACTGGTTCGGATTATTCGCCTCCATCGAGGCGGTGCTGTTCGGCTGTGCCATTGCCGGCCCCTGGAGCTCGGTACCCCTCGCCGACCCGTGGTCGCTGCCAACACGGGTGGCGATCAAGCTCGCCTTGATCGCGATCCTCATGGTGCTCTACACCTTTCCGAACGGACGCTTCGTGCCGACCTGGAGCCCCCTGGTGTTGGTGGTGTTCGCCGGCTGGACGGTCGCGAGCACGACGTTCACCTCGGTCGATCCGGTGGTGGCTCGCGGTCTCTGGCAACTGGCCCTGGTCGCATTCATCTTCTCGGGTCTTGGCGCGCAGGCCTTTCGTTTACGCCGCGTCTCGTCCCCGACCGAGCGACGCCAGACGAAATGGATCTTCTACGGCCTGGCTCTCATCATTGCCGCCTACGCTGTCTGGTCGTTCGTCGAGTTTGGGACGCACAACCAGGTCCTCGCCACCCTGGCTGACATCCTGGTGCAACTGGCAAGCATCGCGTCGGCGGTGCTCTTTGGCATCGCGATGATCCGGTTCAGGCTGTACGACATCGACCTCGTAGTCAATCGCACCATCCTGTACGGCTCGGCGACTGCGCTGCTGGTGGTTGCCTTCGCCGGGCTCAGCGCGGTCTCCAAGCGCATCATCGAGGCGGCAACCGGACACTCGTCCGACGTCATGACGATCCCGCTCATCGTGGCGGGCGCCGTCGCCTTCGGGCCGTTGCAACGGCGCATCCGTCCCGTCGTCGATCGTCTGCTCCCGCCACGCGCATTGTTGACCCTCTTCTTCACGGATATTTGCGACTCCACGGTGCGAGCCGTGGCGATGGGCGATGAGCGCTGGCGCGAGGCGCTGACCACCTACCGGGCGACGGTCAGACGCGGGCTGCGGCGTTTCAAGGGTAGCGAGATGGACACGGCCGGCGATGGATTCTTCGCGGTCTTCGATCGACCTGGCGACGCGCTGAGCTCGGCGCAATTTATTCGCGACCGCTTGCGCGAACTCGATCTCGACAGTCGTTTCGGGCTACACGCGGGAGAATGCGAGCTACGCGGCGAGAAGGTCAGCGGGGTCGCGGTGATCGCGGCCGCGCGGGTGATGGCAACCGCCGGACCAAACGAGATCGTGATCTCGCAGGTCGTTCATGAGACGCTGGGCAACCCTGACGGCGCCTTCCATGAGCTTGGCGACAGAGTGTTGAAGGGACTGCCTGGGACGTGGCGTTTGTATGGGTCTGCGCTCGGGCCGCGTTCTTGACGGCCTCCATCCGTTCAGCTATCGCGAAATAGTGAGCTTGCCGTTGTCGCAGCTGAACTGGTAAGCGCCGCCCAGAAAATTGGTACCGCTGACTTCCTCAACGCCGTTGGCCGGGCACCGGACGGCGAGTTCAGATAGCGAGAGACCCACCAGGAGAACCACCACGGCCAAGACAGCCCCGCCCGCCGCCACCGCAGCCGATGCCTTCCCGGACTTTTTGCCGGACGACCTCGCCGAGCCGAGCGCGTTGATAAGGCCCAATGAAGCGAGCACCCCAGCAACCAGCAGCGGCACTCCGATCGAGAAAATGCCAAAGAAGCCAAGCAGGAGCAACCCTGCCGCCGAGATCCCTAGCAAGAGCGGTCGCCAGCGCGC
The DNA here is from genome assembly GCA_034666565.1 of Chloroflexota bacterium. Taxonomy (GTDB): domain Bacteria; phylum Chloroflexota; class Dormibacteria; order CF-121; family CF-121; genus CF-13. The sequence goes on along the minus strand of JAXDLN010000095.1, from coordinate 55,471 downwards.
CGCGGAGGCGCGGGATGAAAGGGCGGCGCAGATCGCCATGAGCGCGATAAATGCCGCGAGGAAGGGAGCGCGTAGAAATTGGAGATTGCTACCACCCTGCGTATTTACGACCCCGAGGTAGAGGGCGTCGTCCGCCGCCGCGATGATGGCCGCGCCGACTCCGGCCCAGCGCATGTCCCTGCCCTTAAGCAGAACTGCGGCTCGGTTCGCCCGCTTTGACGCGACGGATTTCGGCATTCACCGCCGAAAGCACCTTCTGGACGTCGCCGATGACGGCGTAGTCGGCCTGCGCCACGATCGGCGCGGCCGCGTCGGTGTTGATGGCGAGGATGTGCTTGGCAGCCCGGCACCCGACCATGTGCTGAATGGCGCCGCTTATCCCGCACGCGATGTACAGGTCCGGCGCGATCCGAGTCCCGGTCTGGCCGACCTGGTCGCTGTGTGGCCGCCAGCCGAGGCTGGTCACGGCGCGAGAGCATCCGACCGCGCCGCCGAGCAATCCGGCGAGTTCCTCCAGGGAGGCGAAGCCCTCGGCGCTGCCGACGCCGCGACCGCCACCGATGACGACACGCGCCTGCGCGAGCGAGATCTTTCCGGTGTCGGCCTCGACCTGGGGGTTGAGCCGGACTCGGAAATCCCTGTCGTCCAGCACGGGCGCAAAGGGACGCATCGAGACCTCCGCGCGGCTGGGAGAAGCCTCAGCGGGTAGCGCATGCGGCGCGAGTGTCAACAACTTGACCCGGCCCTTGAGGTGCGCCTCCTCGAGCAGGCTCCCGCCCCAGCGCTGGCGCGTCACGGTGAAGGGGTCGCCGGGCGCGATCTCGGTGCAGTTGGCGGCCATCGGCAACGCCATGCGCGCGGCCACATGAGCCATGACCTCGCCGCCGCGGTCGCTCGCTGTCCCGATGATGATCTCGGGGTTGACCTCATCTGCGAGCTCGGCGATGGCGTGCGCCCACGCAGCCGGCGCGTACTCCGCCAACCGCGGATCGTCAGCCATATGGAGCGTGCTTACGCCATATGAGGAAAGGATTCCCGCGGCCGCCACGCCCTTGGGGCCGATCGCGACGGCCTCGAGGGGACGACCCAGGTCCCGTGCCAGTCGCTCGGCCATCGTCAGTACCTCGAGCGAAAGCATGGTCGGTGCTCCAGCGACGTGTTCGATAAAGGCGAGGACCATACTCAGAGCAACCGCAGACGCTGCAAGAGCTCGACCACCTGGGCGCCGGCGTCGCCATTCTTGCCGAGAATCTCGACGGTGTGGCCGACCTGCACCGGCAACTTGAGCCGGACCTTCGTAAGTCCGCCATCCCGCCACTGGGGCTTGCTCCGCTCGATCTCTTTCTTCTTCGCCTTGAGTCGCCCGGGGAGAGACGGGTAACGTGGCAGGTTGATGCCTTCTTTCACCGTCAGCACGGCGGGGAGCGGCACGTCCGCTACCTCCCAGCCCGATTCCGTCTGGCGGCGAACCACTGCGTGGCCGTCGGTAATCTCCAGCGCTTTGATCCCAGTCACGCATGGAAGATCGAGGGCGTCGGCAACCCGGACGCCCACCTGGTAGCCGGCACTGTCGGCTGACTCGTTCCCGAACATCACGAGGTCATAGGTGCGCCCGGCGGCGCGCTCGGCGTGGACCGCCTCCGCGATCGCGGCAGCCGTCGAGACCGGATCCCACTCGCGACCATCGGTTTCCAACAGCATCGCCCGCTCGATACCGAGCGCCATCGCCTCGCGAAGCTGGTCGACCGCGGCCTCGGGCCCGAGGGTCAGCACGGTCGAGCTCCCGCCGTGCCGTTCGATCAGGCGGACCGCCTCCTCGACGGCGCACTCCTCGTGCGGACTGACCGTGAACCCGAGGTAGCGGGTGTCGATCTCCTGACTGTCGGGAGTGAGCGTGATCTGCCCGGCAGTCGCCGGAACCCGCTTGATGCCGACGAGGACGTTCATCGCTACCGCGGGTCAGCTCCGCACGCGGGTGTTCTGGGGATCGAAGATCGGCGTCGGACCCACGACCGCCACCGTCGCCGGGTATCGTTCGCCGAAATATTCGATCGCGAGTTTGGTGCCAACCTTCGCCTGCTCCGGCGGGAGGAAGCTCATCAAGATGGTCTTCCCGACCGATGGACCAGAGCCGGCACTCGTCACGTAGGACCCGCGTCCGTGGCGGTCGACCAGCCGCTCCCCCTTTTGCGAGAGGACCGGCTCGCGCCCCATCGGGTACCGCTTGAACCCCGACCGCGAGGTGTTGTCGTCGAGGGTGAGCGTGCAGAGGATCGTGGCCGGGGGCTCGGCGCGCTGTTTGATGTAGGCCTCCTTGCCGATGAAGTCCTGCGGCTTGACCTGCGGCCGGGCCAGTCCGGTTTCGACGAGATTGAATTCCTGTTCGAGCTCGTTGCCATAAGCGCGGTAGCACTTTTCCAGCCGTCCGGTGGTGCCGTAGACGCCGATCCCGACCGGTGCGATCCGGTGCGGCTGGCCGGCCTGCCAGATCGCGTCCCATAGGCGCGCTCCCTGCTCGAAGGGCACATAGATTTCCCAGCCCAGTTCGCCGACGTAGGAGATGCGAGACGTCAGCGCCCGCACCGGGCCGAGGTCGATGAACCGGCAGGTCCCGAACGGGAAGCCCTCGTTCGAGACGTCGGCGTCGGTGATCGATTGCACGAGGTCGCGGGCGCGCGGCCCCCACACGCCGATCGTCGCCCAGCTCGAGGTGAGGTCGGTCAGCTGCACCGCGCCGTCCTCCGGAAGGTGGTCGGCGAACCATTTGCGATCGCGCATGCCGTCGGCGCCGCCGGTCACGACCCGGAAATGATTGGTTCCCAGCCGCATCACGGTCAGGTCGGCCTTGATCCCGCCCGCCGGGTTCAACAGCGACGTGTAGATGACGCGCCCGACCGGAAGGTTCATCTGGACCACGCACAGCTTCTGCAGGTAATCGAGGGCGCACGTGCCCGCAATGTCGAAGACGGCAAACGCCGACAGATCGACCATGCCGACGCGGTCCCGCATCGCGAGATGCTCGGCGTTGATGATCGGCGACCACCAGCGAGCGTCCCACTCGTAACGACGGGGCATCACGCGGTCGCCATACTCCGCCAGCAATGGCTTGTTCGACTGGTACCAGTTGGGCCGCTCCCAGCCGGCGGTTTCGAAGAAGACGGCGCCCAGCGCCTTTTCTGCTTCGTAAAAGGGGCTGACGCGGACTCGGCGGTTGGAATCCCACTGTTCGCGCGGATGGACGATGCCATATGTCTTGTTGAAGCCTTCGGCGGTGCGGCCTTTGATGTGCGCAGGCGTTTTCTGATGGTCGTAGAAGCGCGCGATGTCGGAGCCGGATGGGTCGATCTCCGAAACCCCCGACGTCATCCACTCGGCGACGCAGCGCGCGATGCCCGGCGCCTCCTTGATCCAGATGGCCGCCACCGACCACAGGCCTTTCACCTCCGGGGTCTCGCCCAGCAGCGGGAACCCGTCCGGCGTCAGCGAGAGTAGCCCGTTGATCGAATGACGGATGCCGACCGCCGGATCGCCCAGGATGTCCGGCATGAGTTCCAGCGCGTGCTCGAGCGACTCGTCGAAATCCTCTTTGGTGAACGGCAGCTCGGTCGGTGAGAGTTTGGATTGCTTCAGCGACGGGATATCGTCGGGATCCCAGAGGATCGGCCGATGATCGTAGGAGCCGACTTCCATATCGCTGCCGTGCTGTCGCTCGTAGCCGTTGGTGTCCATGTCCCGGATGATCGGGTACTTGATCTCCCCCACGGTGTCGGCGAACAGGGGGACCGGGCCGACACTGATCATCTGGTGGACGGCGGGACTCAGGGGAATCGAAGCGCCCGCCATCCGCGCGATTCGAGGGCTCCAGATCCCGCTCGTAATCACAACGACCTCGGTCTCGATGTCACCCTGGTCCGTCCGCACGCGCCGGACGCGGCCGTTCTCGACCTCGATGGCGGTAACCTCGGTGCCGGGCGCGACGGTCAGCGCCCCCATCGCCTGCGCCTTCTCACGCATCAGGGTGCCGCCGCGCAGCGAATCGACGGTGCCGATCCCCGGCGTGCTGAAGCCGGCGAGGATGATCTCTTCATTGATGTAGGGCACCAGCCGCTTGACCTCGGCCGGCGAGACCAGCTCGGCGTCGATGCCCCAGGCCTTGCTCGAAGCCATCCGCCGCTTCAGCTCGTCGACGCGCTCGCTGGTGCGGGCCACCTCGATGCCCCCGCTCTGCGTGAAGACACCCAGCTCCTTGTACTGCCTCACGCTGTCGAGCGTGAAGAGCGTCATCTCCTTGGAGTGGTCGGTCAGAAAGATGAAGTTCGAGGCGTGACCCGTCGAGCCACCCGGGTTGGGCAGCGCGCCTTTGTCGACCAGCACGATGTCCTTCCATCCCTGGCAGGCCAGGTGGTAGGCCATGCTGTTGCCAACGATTCCCGCACCAATGACGACGACCCTTGCCCGGGCGGGCAGGCCTGCCACGCGCATCCCTCCTCCGTCTTTAACGCCGGCTCCCAGCATAGCGAGGAAAAGGGCGAGACGAAACCATCGAGTGGGGTCAGCGAACGCGCGCCAGTACCTTCTCCATGTCGGAGCGGAGGATTCGATGGCCGAACCAGGTGATCAGCGCGCCGATCAGCATGCCGCGCGGCCCGCGCCCGGTCCGCACGACCGTGACCTGGAGGTCGGTGCCGCCACTCGCCGTCGACAGCAGCCGGTAACGCCACTGGCTCCCGGGCGCCCAGGTGTCGGACTCCACCGCGGTCACGGTCACCTCGCCGGCAGCCGCATTCCAGTCGTAGCGGTTGCGTTCCCAGGCCAGGGCGTTGCCTTCGGTGACGTCGGCCCAGTCGGGGCCCTGCCCGTGCACGCGGAAGTGAGCATGGTCGATGTTCGGCCAGACGATCGGCCGCTGATCACTGAAATCGATCAGGGCGTTAAGGACCCGGTGAGGCGGAAGGTCAGTCGTGATCTGGAAGCGAATGGTCGGCATCGTCAGCCACCCACCACGCCTCCCAGAATGGCCAGCCCGAAGATGATCACGCCAATGACGGTGGCGATCACCTCACCGGTCGTCATCCCCCGGGGCTGGCGACCCGGGTAGCGGGCCTCCTGGTAGGCATTGGCCGCACGCTGGACCATGTAGGCGACGGCCGCGAAGAGCAGCCCGCTCAGAACGAAGAATCCCAGCACGGCGAGCCCGCTCCCTCGGTTCGACGCGCTCCCGGCCAGCGCCGAAGCGATGAACAGCCCGATGGCGCCGGCGGCGCTGAGCCTGACTGGCGATGAGACGCTTTCCAGCCCTTTGGTCAGGTCGTCGAACTGCTGGTAGATGACGTAGAGCCCGTAGAAGGGGACCAGGATCCACCAGAAGGCCCGGGCGTGCGGGAAGCGCTCGCGCTTCGTGAAGGCAAACAGCTGCCAGAGCCACCACAGCTCGTAGGCGCCGGGCGCCAGGAAACCCAGCAGGGCGACGCGCCCGGCGGGCCGGTAAAAGCCCCGGTCATCAGCGGCAGTGGTCGGAGCCGAGGCGGACGAAGGAAACGGCGGATCCATGCCCCCGCCATCATGCAGGATCGCGACCATTTCTCCCCATTGACGGCCCACAGAGCGAGTGCTACCGTGCGGCTGACGGCCGATATATCGCTGGTGTACGGCCGATATACGGGGAGGGAAGTTGGCGAGCGAGCTGACGACGGCTCGTCGGTTGCGCCGGAGCGGCGAGGAGGGGCTGCTGCATACCGTCGTTCTTCAGAGTGCCTCGGTTCGGTCCCAGGGCGAGCGGGCCTACCTCTTGATCCGGGACCAGATCGTGACCCTCAAGTTGGCGCCGGGCGCCGTCATCGAGGAGGCGAGCCTCCGGCAGGAACTCGGGCTGGGACGAACGCCCATCCGGGAGGCGCTGCAGCGACTGGCCCACGAGAACCTGGTCACCTTCGTCCCCCACCGTGGCACATTCGTCTCCGACATCAACCTGACCGATCTCCGCCGCCTGACCGAGGTGCGTACCGAGCTGGAGGGCTACGCGGCCCGGCTCGCTGCCGAACGAGCGACCGCGCCCGACCGCGGGCAGATGCAGGCACTGATGACGGAGCTCGGCACCATCGATGGGGCCGACGTGCACAGCCTGATGCGACTCGATCAGCGCATCCACCGGCTCGTCTACCAGTCGACCCGCAATGCCTTCTTGCAGGCGATGCTCGAAGAGAGCTTCAACCTGAGCCTCCGCATCTGGTTTCTCGGACTGGAGCGCGGGGTCCGGCTGAAGGAAGCCGTCGAGGAGCATCGGCAGCTGCTCGACGCCATCGTTTCACGCGATGCCCAGAAGGCGGAATCCGTCATGCGCCAGCACGTCGCCGGCTTCGAGCACGCCATTCGCAAGGTTCTGTAGGAGGAAAACAGTGAGAGTCTTTTACGCCACCGACCTGCACGGCTCGGAAGTCTGCTGGCGGAAGTTCCTGAACGCGGCGAAGTTCTACAGCGCCGACGTCCTCATCTGCGGCGGCGACATGACCGGTAAAGCGATGATTCCGATCGTCGAGGACGGCGACAGCTATGAGCTCACCCTGTCCGGCATTTCGCAGCGCGTCAGTCGTGATGAGGTTGGCGAGGTCGAGAGCCAGGTCCAGCGCAAGGGCTATTACCCGGTGCGCATGACGTCGGCCCAGGTCGCGGAGCTGGAAAAGGATCCGCAGAAAGTCCAGACGCTTTTCACCGAGCAGATGTGCAAGACGGTGGAGCGTTGGATGCAGCTGGCCGCCGACAAGATGAAAGACAGCAAGGTGCGCATCTTCGTCGCCCCCGGGAATGACGACGAGATGGAGATCGACGAGGTGATCGCGAATGCCCCGCGGGTCGAGCTTGCCGAAGGCAGGGTCATAGACATCGGCGGCTACGAAATGATCTCGTCGGGCTGGGCCAACCCGACGCCCTGGCACACCTATCGCGAGGCGCCTGAAGAAGAGCTGACCAAGCGGATGGAGCCGATGCTGCGTGACATCAAGGAGATGAGCCGCGCCATCTTCAACTTCCACCCGCCGCCCTATGGCACGTCACTGGACGAGGCGCCCGCCCTCGATGAAAACCTGAAGCCGCTGCATGGTGGCCGGGCGCTGCGGCACGTCGGCTCCACGGCGGTGCGCGACGCCATCGACAAGTACCAGCCGATGCTCTCGCTGCACGGCCACATCCACGAAGGCAAGGGCATCACCCGCTTGGGAAAGACACTCGCCATCAATCCCGGCAGCGCTTACGAAGAAGGGATGTTGCTCGCGTCCATCATCGAGCTTGACCCCAAGAAGGGCATCAAGAATTACCAGTTGGTCAACGGGTAGGAGGTGAAGCCCTAGAGCAGCATTCGTTTGGCGGTGCCTCGACCTGATTGATCAAATCTCGAAGGAGGAAGTATGGCGACTACGACGGAAGCGCCTCGACAAACGCTCTTCTTGCGTAACGCGACCGGGCTCGTCAAAGCCTGGTCGACGTTCGACGCCTTTTTATATGCATTCTGGTCGGTCAACCTGGTCACGCTCGGGCTCTACGGCATGTCGTTCGTCTACACCATTCCCGACGGTCAGCTCCTGGGAGCGGTCTTGCTCACCGGGGTGCTCGTCACCTTCCTGGTGCTGACCTACGCGCAGCTGGTCAGCGCGATGCCGCGAGCGGGCGGCGACTACGCGTGGCAGAGCCGCATCCTGGGCGGTGGGGTGGGCTTCGTGCTGGCGATCACCGGATGGTGGTTCACGCTCTGGCTCTGGACCCCGATCTACGCGAACATCCTGATCGTCCAGTTCTTCGCGCCGCTGGCCTATACGCTCGGCTGGACTGGGGTGGCGAACTTCTTTGGCAGCCATACCGGCATCTTCGTCAGCTGCCTGATCGTGCTCGCCTTTGTCAGCTGGGTCATCACCCTGGGTATGGAGGGCTACGCCAAGATCCAGCGCTACTGCTTCTGGCTGGGGATGGGCGGCCTGCTCGTCATGCTCGGGCTCCTGCTCTTCTCAACCCATCAGGCCTTCGTCGACGCCTTCAACCGCGAGGCTGGTCAACTGTTCGGCGCCACCGGGAACGCCTACCAGGCGACCATCGATGCCTCGACCAAGGGCGGCGGACCGACTGGCGTTACATTCGGCAACTTTGGCTTCACCTCGACCCTGCTGCTCCTCCCCTTCCTGGCGTTCTACCTCCTGTGGCCGGTCTGGGGAGCCACCCTCTATGGCGAGGTCCGCGGCGCCAAGGAGTACCGGAAGGTCTTCTCCGCCATGTTCTGGGGCCTCTGGGTGACGGTCGCGCTCGTCGCCGTCATCATCCTGCTGATCGTCAAGACGATCGGCTGGGACTTCTACTACGCGGCCAATGCGTCCTACTGGAACAGCATCTTCGCCGTCGCCGGGGCGCCGGCGCCGCCGGTGGCGATCTGGCCCTACCCGGTCATGCTGGCCGGCTGGTTAGTCAACAATCACTTCTTCCAGGCGCTGCTGATCATCGCCATGGGGCTGTGGTTCTTCGGCTGGGCCGGGACCCTGTTCCTCTCCTCGACCCGGGTCATCTTCGCGGCCGCCTTCGACCGGGTGCTGCCCGAGTGGGCTGCCAACATCTCGGCCAAGCGGCGCGTGCCCTACGGCTCGCTGATCCTGATGATCATTCCGTCGCTCATCGTCAGCGCCATCTGGGCCTACCAGCCGAATTTCCAGAGCATCTTCCTCTGGGCCACCGGCGTCATCGCCATTACCTTCCTCGGAACGGTAATCGCGGCGGCGATCATGCCATGGCGCCGCAAGGATATCTTCGAGAACTCGCCGATCGCGCGCTTCCGAATCGCCGGTATCCCGGTGATCACGATCACTGGGGTGGTGAGCGCCCTCTTCCTGCTCTTCATGCTGGTGGAGTGGTCGTTCAACACGGTCTACGGCACGGCCTTCTCGGCAAGTCCAGCATCTCCGATCTACTTCGGCCTGACCTACCTCGCGGCCATCGTCATCTACCTGATCGCCCGCACCGTGCGCAAACGTCAGGGCATCGACCTGTCTCGCATCCACCGGGAGATCCCGGTTGAGTAGTCGTTCGACCTTCTGACCGGAGCGGCGCGCGCATGACTGACGTTCCCAGCCGTGCGCGCGCCGTCGTCATTGGGGGCGGCATCACCGGTACCAGCGTGGCCTACCACCTGGCGCTGGCTGGCTGGCGGGACACGGTGCTGCTGGAGAAAGCCGACCTGACCAGCGGATCGACCTGCCATGCCGCGGGGCTGGTCACCCAGTTCAACCCGTCCCCGACCATGATGCGGTTCCGTCGCTACAGCATCGAGTTGTACCGGCAGCTGGGGATTTTCGACACGGTGGGCAGCCTGCGCTTCGCCTCCAGCCGCGAGCAGTTCCTGGAGCAGCAGCGGGGCGTCAGCCGTGCCCGTGCCATCGGGATGGAGGTCGACATGGTCTCGGCCGAAACAGCTTCTGATCTGATGCCCGCGATCACCACGGACTCATTGTTTGGTGCCGTCTGGGTGCCCGGAGACGGCGCCCTCGATCCCCATACGGCCACTTTCGCCCTGGCCGGGGCCGCGCGGGAGCGAGGCGTGACGGTGCTCACGGATACACGGGTGACCGGGATCGAGCTGTCGTCGAGTGGAGCCATCCAGGCGGTGCAGACGCAGCGCGGGCGAATCGAGGCTGAGGTGGTGGTGATCGCGTGCGGCATCTGGGCCCCGCAGGTGGCGGCCATGGCGGGCGCCATTGTCGTGTCGACCCCCGTCGATCATCAGCATGCCGCACTGCAGGCGGTCGAGGGCGCGGAGCTTCCGCAAACGATGCCGTGCTTCCGCGACCCCGACAACCTCATCTATGGGAAGGCCGAGGCGGGGGGCGTGGTGCTGGGCGGCTACGAGCTGAACCCGAATGCGCGATGGATCGATGGCGTGCCCTGGGAGCACGCCGGCACCTCCCTCCCTCCAGATCAGCAGCGGTTCGAGCCGCTTCTTCAGGGGGCGGCGCGCCGCTTTCCCTTCATCAGCGAGGCAGGGGTCATCAAACTCGTCTGCCATCCGGACGCCATGACCCCCGACGCGAATCCGCTACTGGGACCGGTACCGGGCGTCCATGGCCTGTTCATGGCAGCCGGGCTGTCGTTGAACGGCTTCGGCGGTGCCGGCGGGATCGGGAAATCGCTGACCGAGCTGATCACGGTGGGCGAGAGCGAGTTGGACCTGTATGCGTACCGCCCCTGGCGCTTTGGCCCGGTCCATCGCGACCATCGCTATGTGGCCGAGCTGGCCAAAGAGGCCTACCGCTACTACTACTACCTTCGCTATCCGTACGACGCCGACGAATGGGGCCGGCCACGCCGGACGAGCGCCCTGCATCACCGCATGCAAGACCTGGGCGCGGTCTTCGGACAAAAACATGGTTGGGAGCGGCCCGAGCACTTCGATTCGGGCCGGCCCTGGCGGCGCGCGGGCGCCGACCAGCGCCGCTTCGGCTGGACCCGTCCTCCATGGTTCGAGCTGCAAGCCGAGGAGCATCGCGCCTTTCGCGAACGAGTCGGGATCATCGACATGACCTCGTTTGGAAAGATCGACCTTGACGGACCGGGCGCGCTGCCACTTCTCGAGCGGGTCGCGGGCAACCGGATCGACCGGCCGGTCGGCAGCGTCGTCTACACCCAGCTGCTCGACCGTCGCGGAGGGATGGCGGGGGACGTCACCATCACCCGGCTTGGCCCGCAGCGGTTCCGATTGGTCACCGGGGCGGGTTATGTCAACAGCGATCTGGGCTTTTTGCAGCTGGAGCGACGCGAGGAAGATGGGCCCGTCGTCTTGCGCGAGACCACGGAGGAGCTGTGCGTCGTCGGGATGTGGGGACCGCAGGCCCGTCAGGTGCTCGAGAGCACGACCAAAGACGACGTCTCGGAGGACGGTTTCCCATTCATGACGGCTCGCACCATCCAGATCGAAGGGTTCGACGTCTTTGCGCAGCGCGTGACCTATGTCGGCGAACTTGGGTGGGAGTTCTATCTCGAGCCTGGTGTTGCGGGGCAGATCTGGGATCGTCTGATGGGGGCCGGGCACGGCGTCGGCATCCGGCCGGGCGGATATCGAGCGCTGGACTCGCTGCGCATGGAGAAGGGGTACCGATACTACGGCACCGACCTCGGCCTGCTGGAAAATCCGCTGGAGGCAGGGCTGGGGTTCTGCGTTCGCTTCGATAAGGGGGAATTCAACGGACGCGAGACATTGCTCGCGGCCAAGGCGGCGGGGATCAAACGGCGGTTGCGAACCCTGCTGGTCGGCGATGGAGAGTACATCACAATCTATGGCGGAGAGGCGGTCTATGCCGGTGGTTCCATCGTCGGCCGGCTACGCAGCTGCGCCTATGGATTCACGGTCGGCCGCAACATCGCCTACAGCTACCTGCCGGTCGAACTGGGACCAGGAGCGCAGGTCGAGGTGGACGTCTTCGGGCGGCGGGTGCCGGCTGAGGTACACCGGGATGCGGTGTTGAAACGCGAGCAACTGGTTTCGCATGACGCAAAGCCCGTCGCGAGCTGAGGACGCGGTCGGCCGCGTGTCGCTCTGGCAAGGCAAGCATGTCAAGGTCTCGTCGCTGTCCGGCGGGTTGACCAACGAGAACTACCTGGTCGAAGCCGGCGGCGAACGATACGTGATGCGTCTTCCGGGAGCCTCAACCGAGCTGCTGGCGATCGATCGCGTCAATGAGGTCTATAACGCCCGGGCGGCGGCCAGCACGGGCATCGGTCCGAAGGTCCTGGAACATATCCCGGAACTGAACATCATGGTGCTCGAGTTCATCGAAGGACCCACGATGTCGGCGCAGACGCTGCAATCGGAGCCGATGGCGCGGCGGATGGCCGAGTCGTTCACGCGCCTGCACGGCGCGCCCCGCTTCTCCAACGACTTCGACATGTTCCGGCTGATCGAGGAGTACCTGCGGATCGTCGAGGAGCACGGAGTCCGGATTCCCTCGGATTATCGGGAGCGGCGTCCGCGGGTGGCGGAGATCGAGCGGGCGGTCCGGGTCGGGGCGCTCCCCAGCGTCTCCTGCCACAACGACCTGCTCTCCGAGAATTTCATCGACGACGGGCATTGCTTGCGGATCGTCGATTACGAGCTGAGTGGAAACAACGACGCCTGCTTCGACCTGGGCAACACCGCGCAGGAAGCGAGCTTCGACGATGGGTTGCGGGCTGTTCTCTGTGAGGCCTACTTCGGCCGGCTGGACCGGCGGCAACTCGCCCGGATGAATCTCTTCGCCCTCATGTCCGACGTCGGCTGGACACTCTGGGGGGCGATCCAGGCGAGGATCTCGACACTCGACTTTGATTTCACCGACTACTACCAAACGCGATGGAATCGGGCCCGTAGCGTCATGGACTCGGACCGCTTCGATGGTTGGTTGCGGCAGGCGCAACTAGAGGGCCCTTGACAGAGTTCGTATTGCAGACGAGACTTTCGGCGTACACCAAACGTCGCTGCTCAACCGTGGAAGGAGGGTGAGATTCGTTGGCTGTGCTTGACAGTGTCCTGAAGGCGTATCAGTCGCCGACCCGAATAGTGCACGCGATCGGAGCTCTCTCGGCCCTTGGCCAGGAGTCTGCCGCGCTCAACATCAAGCGCCCTCTGGTCGTCACGGACCAGGGCATCGTCAAGGCAGGATTGCTCGACGAGGCATTGAAGCCGCTTCGAGCCGCCGGGCTCGAGCCCGTCGTATATGACCAGGTGCGGGCGAACCCCGGCATTCAGCTGGTCGATGCCGGCGCCGCCTACTACAAGAAAGAACGGTGCGATGGGCTGGTCGCGATCGGCGGCGGCAGCTCGATCGACTCGGCGAAAGGCATCGGGGTGGTGGCGGTCCACGGCGGCAGCATCGTGCAGTACGAGTGGGGCAAGGATCCGATCCACTCCCGCATCCCGCCACTGGTCGCGGTCCCGACAACCGCCGGGACCGGCAGCGAGGTCACGCTGTGGGCCGTGATCACGGATCCGGACCGGAAAATCAAGTTCAACGTTGGCGGTACGCCGAACATCGCATCCTGGGTGGCGCTCATCGATCCGCAGCTGAGCGTCAACCTGCCAGCAGGCGTGACGGCCGGCACCGGCATGGATGCCCTGACGCACGCGGTCGAGTGTTACACCATGGCGTATCACCAGCCCTTTACCGACGCTGTAGCCATCCACGCGATGGAGTACTGCGGCCGCTGGCTGCGGGTCGCCTATGCGCAGGGCCACAACCTCGAAGCGCGCTACCACATGAGCATGGCCGCCATGCTCGCCGGCCTGGCGTACGGCACCGACTCGGCGGGCGCGGCGCACGCGATGAGCCAGAGCGCCGGCGGTGTGCACGACGCGCCGCACGGCGCGCTGACCGCCCGCCTGCTGGCGCCCGTCATGGAGTACAACTACGCCGGTGAGCCGGAACGGTTTGCCAGGATCGCGCAGGCGCTCGGCCTCGACACCACGAACAAGACGGTCTGGAAGGCGGCCGAGGTCGCCGTCGAGTACGTCTATCAGCTCACTGAGGACCTCGACATCCCGTCGCTGAACGAGCTCGGCTTTGCCGAGGACGAGATCCCCATGCTCGCCCAAAAGGCCGAGGCGGATTCGCAAACCATCGGCAACCCGCGCGACGTCGATGCCCACAATTACGAAAAGATCTACGCGCGTGCCTTCGAGGCCGGTCGCCACCGCAAGGTCACGCGACAGCTGGCGCACGCGGGCTCCTGACGAATGTGGACGAATACGCTCAAGCCGTACGACATCCTCTCTGAGGAGCAGGTCGCGCAGATCCACGACCACGCGATGCAGATCCTGCAGGAGATCGGCGTCGACTTCCTCCACCCGCGAGCGATCGACCTGTTTCGCAAGGCTGGATTGAAGATCGAGGAGAACCGAGTCCGCTTCGAGGCCGCCTTCGTCGAGGAGCAAATCAAGAAAGTGCCGCCGACGTTCCAGGTACAGGCGCGCAATCCAGCGAACACGGTCACCATCGGCGGCAACCACATGGTCAACGCGCCCGTCTATGGGCCGCCCTTCATCACCGACCTCGACCGGGGAAGGCGGGGCGCGACCATTGCCGACTTCACCAACTTCGACAAGATGGCGCAGGCCACGCCGCAAATCCATTGCGCCGGCGGCACCATCGTCGAGCCCGAAGACCTCCCGCTGGAGACGCGCCACCTCGACATGGTCTACTCGCACATGCGCTGGACCGACATGTGCTTCATGGGCAGCGTCATCTCCGAGGAGGGAGCGCGCGACTCCATCGAAATGTCATCCATCCTGTTCGGCGGCCGCGCGAGTATCGAGAAAACACCCGCCCTGCTGGCACTGGTCAACGTCAATAGCCCGCTTCGCTACGACGATCGGATGCTGGGCGCGTTGCTCACGTACGCCGAGGCCAACCAGCCGGTGATCGCGACCCCCTTCTTGATGGCGGGCGCGATGTCACCGATGGGCCTGGCAGGCACGATCGCACAGCAGACCGCCGAGGCGCTCGCCGGCATCGCGCTCATCCAGCTGGTGCGTCCCGGGGCGCCGTGCATCTACGGCTCGTTCCTCACCAATATCGATATGCAATCCGGAAGCCCGGCCTTCGGCACGCCGGAATCGGCAATGGGCATCCTGGCCAGCGCCCAGATGGCGCGGCACTACCGCATCCCCTTCCGCGGCGGCGGCGCGCTGACCTCCTCCAAGTCAGCCGATGCGCAGGCCGCCTACGAATCGATGATGTGCCTCTGGCCGACGGTGATGGGCGGTGTGCATTTCGTCCTCCACGCCGCGGGCTGGCTGGAGAGCGCGCTGCTCGCCTCCTACGAGAAGTTCATCATCGACGTCGAGGCGTTGCGCATGTTCGAGTGGATCCTGACCAAGGGCATCCCGTTCGACGACGAGGGCTTCGCCATGGACGGCATCCGTGAGGTCGGCCCCGGCGGCCATCACCTGGGTTCCGAACACACCATGCGGCATTACCGGACCGGCTTCTACCGGCCATGGATCTCTTCGACCGAAAACTACGACCGCTGGCAGCGGATGGGATCGCGCACCGCGGACAAGGTGGCCAACGAGAAGTGGAAGCAGCTCCTGGCCGACTACAAGGACCCGGGGATCGACTCGGCCGTCGATGAGCAACTCAAAACGTTCATCGAAGTCCGCAAAGACGCGATACTGCACGCGAGAGTCTGAGGAGGCTGGCCACACCCATGAGGGTCGTCGAGAAGACGCAAACGCTCAAGATGTTCGTCGACGGGCGATGGATCGACTCCGAAAGTGGTGAGACCTTCGAGGCCATCAGCCCGGCGACCGGTGAGGTGATCGCCACCCTCCCCAAGGGGACCCGCGCCGACGCCGCGCGCGCCGTCGAGGCGGCGCACCGGGCGCGGGCGGCGATGGCGGGGCTCGGTGCCTTCGACCGCGCCGCCTTGCTCCATCGGGTCGCAGCGGCGATGGAGCGCCACCGCGAGGAGCTGGCCCGCTGGCTGAGCCTCGACCAGGGCAAGCCGCACAAAGCGGAAGCCGTCGGCGAGGTGGGTGAGGCGATCGAGTACTTCCGGATCGCCGCCGAGGACATCAAGCGGCTCGAGACCAATGTCATCCCCTCGATGAGCAAGAACAAGCTCGTCTTCACGCTGCGCGTCCCGCGGGGCGTCTACGGCGTGATCACACCGTGGAACTGGCCGCTGACGATGGCCACCGAGGTGATCGCCCCGGCGCTGGCCGGCGGCAACACCGTCGTTTGGGCGCCCGCCTCGTCGACCTCGGCGATCTCCGTAAAGCTGATGGAGTGCCTGGCCGAGGCCGATCTGCCGCCTGGCGCGGTCAACCTCGTGACCGGCCCCGGCTCCGTGGTGGGCGACGAGATCGCCGGCCACCCGATGATCGCCGGCGTCGGCTTTGTCGGCTCGACCGAGACCGGGCGCTCGGTGGCACGACGCGCGGCCGGCAAGCACATCATGCTGGAGCTCGGTGGCAACGGCCCGATCGTGATCTTCGAGGACACCGATATCGATCGAGCGGTCGAAGGCGTGATCATGGGCTGCTTCCTCTGCGCCGGGCAGAGCTGTACCGCGGGCGAGCGCATCCTGGTGCAACGCGGTTTCCAGGACGCGTTCATCGAGCGGCTTAGCGGCGCGGTCCGCAAGATCAAGCTGGGCGATCCCTTCGACGACGCCACCACCATGGGACCGTTGAACAACGAGGGCGTCGCGTTGAAGATGGACGAGCACATCGCCGACGCGCTGGCGGGGGGTGCGACCGCCGTCACCGGTGGCCATCGGGCGACCAGCTTTCCTACCCGCCTCTACTACGAGGCGACGGTGCTACGTGGGGTGAGCCCGCAGATGCGGGTCAGCAAAGAAGAGACCTTCGGCCCGATCGCGCCTGTGATTCCCTTCCGCGATGAGGCGGAGGCGTTGGCGATCGCGAATGACTCACCCTACGGGCTGCTCGGATCCGTCTACACGAAGGACATCGATCGCGCACTGCGCTTCGCCCAGCAGCTGGAGACCGGCTGGGTCAACGTCAACGAATCATCCAACTACTGGGAAGCGCACATCCCCTTCGGCGGCCGGGCGGGCAAAGAGAGCGGCATCGGCCGCGTGGGGGGCCACCGCGCCATCGAGCAGATGACCGACCTGAAAACCATCATCGTCGACGTCAGGGAGAGCTAGGTGGCGGTGACCGGAACCAACCTGCCGGTGGCGGACGTCATCGCCGAAGCGGAGCGGATCTCCGCGGCCGCCCGCGCCCTGAAGGTCCCGGTCAAGCTGGTGGGCGGCGCGGCCGTCAACCTCCATTCGCGCAGCGCGCGCGAGGCGCCGCTCAAGCGGAAGTACGGCGACCTCGATTTCGTCGCTGCCTCCAAGCAGCGCCAGGCCGCCGAGAAGTTGTTCGAGTCGCTCGGCTACCAGGGCGACCGGCGCTTCAACACGCTCAACGGCCACCAGCGGCTCCTCTATTTGGACCCCGTGAACGGCCGGCAGATCGACATCTTCATCGACCGCATGCGCATGTGCCACGTCATCGAGCTGGCCGACCGCCTCGGCGGCGATGATCCCTGCCTCACCCCGGCGGATCTCCTGCTCAGCAAGCTCCAGGTCTTCGAGGTCAACATGAAAGACCTCGTTGATTCCATCGCGCTGCTGCTCGACCACCCGATCGCGGACCACGACGACGATGCCATCAACGGCACCTACCTGGCTGCGCTCCTGTCGCAAGACTGGGGCCTGTACCGGACGATGCAGCTGAACACGGCGCGCATCCGGGAAACGGCGAAAGAGCTTCCCGTCGCCGCGGACACGGTCAATCAGCGGCTCGACGAGCTCTGGGCGCGCACCGAGGCGCACCCCAAGTCACTGAAATGGCGACTCCGCGCGAAGGTCGGCGACCGGGTGAGCTGGTACGAGCTGCCCGAGGAAGTTCGCCAACCGTACCAGGCGGAGTAGCACTTCAGAGGACATTGACATCGTGGCCGCGCGCGCCGATAGTGTGAGGTAAGGGCGGCAGCGATTTCCAACCCTCGGGGTTAGCTCGAGGAAGGGGGCGACCATGGCGCGAGCTACGCATGCGGTCGACGACACCATTCGCGTGCTCTTCGTCCAGGATGACCCGGCGGTTGCGGAGATGTACAAGTTGAAGCTCGAGCTCGATGGCTACCAGGTCACGATCGTCTCGGGCCGCCAGCAGCTGATCGATACAAGCGCCACGGTGCGCCCGGACCTCGTGTACCTCGATATCCGCCGGCGGGAGCAGGACGGCATCGAGATGCTCCACGCCTTACGCGACGGCGGGCCAACCAAAGACGTGCCGGTCATCATCCTCTCCGACCATCGGCCTGAGGAGATGGTCAGCCGAGGATTCACGGCGAACGTGATGGACTACGTGGTCCGCGCCAACGTCGCCCTGACGTCGCTGACGGAGAACGTCGAGGACTGGGCGCGCCCGGAGTCGGCCTAGCGAATCAGGCGGCGCGCTGCCGCTTGTCGGCGTACATCGAGTGGTCGGCCGCCCCCAGCAGGGCGACCGCGGTTGTCCCATCGCCGGGAAAGGATGCCGTTCCAATCGACACGGAGATCGGACCTGAGGGATCGTCGGGATTACGCAGCGTCCCGCCGACGCGACGCGCGAGCGAGATCGCACCCACCTGGTCGGTCCCCGGCATCAGCAGCACGAACTCGTCGCCACCCCAGCGGGTCACGACGTCGACCGCTCGCAGGTTGGCGGTCAGGACGGACGCCACCCGCTTGAGGACCGCATCGCCGGCCGCGTGGCCGCGCGCATCGTTGACCTGTTTGAGCCCGTCGACGTCGAGCATGATGACGCAGAACGGTTCCGGCAACGCGGCCGCGAGCCGCTGCTCGAGCTCCCGCTCGAAGGCGCGGCGGTTCGCGAGTCCAGTCAGTGGATCGGTTCGCGCCGTCGCCGCCAGCCGCTCGATCAAACGGGCGTTGAAGATCGACACCGCCGCCTGGTTGGCGAGGATCGTCATCAGGCGGAGGTGGTCGCCGGTGTACTGGTGCAAGCCGAGCTTGGCGGTGACGATGATGCCGATCAGGTTGTCTTCGAAGATCACAGGAAGCGCCAGCATCGACTCATCGGTCTCCGACGTGCCGGGGACGTGCATCGCCTTCGGGTGCCGCACCGTATCACCGACCAGGGCCCCCTGCTTGGTCTCGGCGACCCAGCCCGTGATGCCCTCGCCGACCTGGACGGCGAGCGTTTCGGCGGTGACCCCGTCGTACTCCGGACGTTGGGTGTCGCTGAAGTAGACCGGCCGGAGCGTGCGGCCATCGTCTTCGAGCAGGTAGACGCGGCACTGGTCATAGGGCAGCAGGGTGGTGATGGTGCGACCGATGGTGTCGCAGATCTCGGGCACGCTGACGACCGTAGCGAGGCGCCTTCCCAGCTGCTGGATGGCATCCAGGTGCTGGGTCCACGAGTGGGTCAGCGACATCTTGCGATCTTCGTGGAGGGCGCTCTCGACCGTGCCCGCTACCAGGACCTCGCCGGATTCGATGACCTCGAGCAGGGCGCGCGCGACCTGCGGGTCGAACTGGCGACCGGCCTGAGCTCGAATTTCCTCCGTGATCCACTCGCGCGGCCGGGCCCGGCGGTACGGCCGGTCGCTGGCCATCGCCTGGAAGGCGTCGCAGGCATGGATGATGCGGGCTTCAATTGGAATGCGCTCGCCGCTGAGCCGATCGGGGTAGCCGCCGCCGTCCCACCGCTCGTGCTCGGCGCGAACGATCGGCCGGATCGGGGCCAGGAATGGGACCGAGGCGACGATCCGTTCGCCGATCACGGGATGCTCCTGCATCACGGCCGTTTCCTCGTCATCGAGGGGCCCCGGCTTGTTCAAGATGTAGCCGGGCACGCCGATCTTTCCGATGTCGTGGAGCAGCGCGCCGTATTCCAGAAAGCGCAACGCCTCCCCCTCCAATCCCAGTCGGCGACCGACTGCCTTGGCGAGCGCGGCGGTCTCCCGAGAGTGGGCCTCGGTGTGGCGGTCCTTGGCGTCGAGCGCGGCGGCAAGCGCGGCGACGGTGGCCAGGTAGCTCTGTTCCAGCTCCTCACGCCGCTGCTCGGCCACCTGGTTCTCCGCGCGCAACGCCTTGCGCACGAGGGCCGGGATATAGGCGCAAATCACCATCGACGCCGCCAGGAGGACCACGGCCCGTGCGTAATAACTGTCCCACCCCTGGAGCACAAGCGGTAGCGCAGCCGCGAGGATCGCAGTAACCAGCACGGCAACCGCGGTCTGGAATTCGAGGATCGACGCGGTGAAGACGACGATGACCAGGTAGAGCACCGATAAATGCGAGTGCGTGCCACCCGTTGCGAAGACGCCCACGGTCAGCATCGCGATTCCACCGAAGACTACCGGGACGAACCATTTGGCGGGCATCTCCGCCCATGGCAACATCCAGCACACCACGCCCGCCGCGCAGGCAAGCGCCGTGATTACCCATTCCGTCGGATAATTGACTTGCAGACCGCTTCCCAGATAGTCAGTGGCCATCACGATCGTCGACAGCCCCCAGAAAGAGACCGCCGCAACCTTGAGCGTGGCACGATGCAGCCGTAGGGAGCCCGGACGGGGCATGGTCATGCTGGCGAATACAACGCCTCCTGTTGGAGCTTCCGTCGCCCGCAAGCCCCGATAGCATGAGGCCGGCATGTTCTGGACGTTTGCCGCGGCGGCGCCGGCCCTGGGCGGCTCGGTCCAGATCGATGGGAAAAGGGGCCATCACCTCGCCCGAGTACTCAGGGTTCGTCCGGGTGAGCGGGGCGTCGCGGTCTTTGCCGGACGCGAATATGAACTAGAGGTGGTCGCGGTCGACGGTGCGCGGATCGACGCCCGCGTGCTCACCGACCGGCCCGCTCGGGGAGAACCCACCACTGGGGTCCGGCTGTTGCAGGCCTTGCTGCCCAACCCCGATTTCGACGCGGTCCTCGAGGGCGGCACCGCCGTCGGCATCCAGCGGTTTGTCGCGGTCCAGGCGTCGCGTTCTGTCGGCCGCCCGCCCGCTGGACGTCTTAGCCGCTGGGAGGCAATCGTCGAGTCCGCGGCCGAGCAGAGTCATCGCGGCGGGCTCCCGACCGTGACGGGGCCGGTCACGCTCGCGTCGGCCCTCGGTGCGGCGAGCGACGGCCGCTTGCTCGCGCTCGATCCCTCTGCCTCCCTGCCCCTGGCGCAGGCGATCGATGGATCGGCCGCCTACACCATCGCGGTCGGCCCCGAAGGTGGGTGGACCGACGATGAGCTTTCCATCCTCCGAGCCCGGGGCGCCATCTCGGTCAACCTCGGTCCGCGCATCCTACGCGCCCGCCTGGCGCCGATCGTGGCCGCTGCTATCCTCGTCCAACGGTAATGAAGGTCTCCATCCAGACGCTCGGTTGCAAAGTGAACTTCGCGGAGATGGCCGACCTCGGCGACCGGCTGGCGCGGGCCGGTTTCACGGTCTCCGATACCGAGGAGCAGGCGGACATCTGCGTCATCAACAGCTGCACCGTCACGGCGCAGGCGGACCGAAAGCTGCGAACCATGGTCCACGGCCTGCGACGCCGGAACCCGGACGCGCATCTCGTCTTGACCGGCTGCCACGTCGACAACCCGAACCCGCGCGTGTCGGCGGTCCCCGATGTCGACGTCGCTTTCCCCAATGCGCGCAAACGCGAGATCTTCGATTACCTCGCGTCGAATTTCGAGCCGGCGGCCGGCGGCGGATCGACGACCTTTGCCCGCTCCCGATTCTTCCTCAAGGTGCAGGATGGCTGCAATCACCGATGCACCTACTGCATCGTCTGGCGGACGCGTGGTGTCTCCCGCAGCGAAGAGGAAGCGATGCTGATCGACCGCGCCCAGCAGGCGGTGGCAGACGGCTACGGGGAGATCGTGTTGACCGGCGTCGACCTCGGGGCCTACGGCCGCGACCGCGACCAGGGTTTCGCGCCCTTCGTCCACCGGCTGCTCGATGCGATTTCGCCGGCGCGGTTGCGACTCAGCTCGATCAACGCCAATGACATCACGCCCGAGCTGATCGAACTTGCGGCCGCGCCACGCTTTTGCCGCCACCTTCATATCCCGCTCCAGTCCGGCAGCGACCGCGTGTTGAAGCGCATGGGGCGCCTCTATCGCCGCCGGGACTACCTCGCGGTGGTCGTCGCCTTACGCGGCCAATCGCCGGAGCTCGCCGTCACCGCCGATGTCATCGTCGGCTTCCCTGGTGAGACCGACGAGGATTTTGCTGACACCCAAGCCGTGGCGCGTGACGCAGGACTTACCGGCATGCATGTCTTTCGCTATTCGCCACGGGCAGGGACTTCAGCCCCTCGACTGGGCCTCCCCGTGGACGACCCGCTCAGCCGCGAGCGGAGCCACCAACTGCAGGGCCAGGCGGACACGCAGCGGCGCGCCTACGAGGCGCGGTTCATCGACCGTGACCTGGAGGTGATCTGGGACCGGCGCCTGCCGCAGCAGATGCGGGGGTTGAGCGACAACTACATCACGGTCCTGGCCCCCCACCGCGACCAAACGTTGGGGTCGCTCGCGACCGTTCGTCCGCTGGCGCCGAGTCCCGACGGTCTTCTCTGCGGGTAAGCTTGGCCGATGGCCGACGACTGCCTTTTCTGCAAGATCTTTGCCCGCGAGATTCCGGCCAAGGAGGTCTTCCGCGATGAGGAGATCGTCGCCTTCGAAGACATCCGGCCGGTGGCGCCCACGCACATCCTGGTGATTCCGAAGGAACACATCCCGACGGTTCACGACCTACTGCCCGCCCACGGGCCGATGCTGATCAGGATGATCGAGGTCGCCAACCGGATAGCCGATGAGCGCAAGATCGATCGCGACGGCTATCGGCTGGTCATCAACAAGGGTCCCCAGGCCGGCCAGACCGTCTATCACCTGCACCTGCACTTGCTGGGCGGTCGCGTGATGTCCTGGCCTCCCGGCTGAGCTCGCTCTGACACGCGCTTGCGAAGCTATTGTCACACCGCCGTCGCAGCCTGACCGCGGCCTGACGACGCGCGAAAGAGGGGCCGTAAGCGACCGGCGCTACCTTGGTCGCACATGCGCCTTCTCCCATGGCGTGCCGTACCAGCGAAGGATCAGGCTGCCGATAAGGCACAGCTGCAGCAGCGGCTTGCCAACCTGACGAAGCCGCCCGTCCAGGATGCCACGCCCGCTACCTCAGCGGTATCTTCGCAACCCCTGGCAGCGTCAGCCCCACTCAGCCCCGCCAGGGCAAAGCTGCAGGCGCTGACGGGTGGTGCCGCCGCGGCCCAGGCGAGTGCGCCGACCGTGCAGGCTGCTGCTGCATCCGTTCCCCCGGCGGCGCCTGCCGAGTCCCTCCTAACCCCAGCGACGACCAGCCCGGCGCCTGAGCCCGTCGCAGCCGCAACCCCAAAGAGCCTCGTGCGTGCAGAGCCCGTCGTCAGCTCGATGTCCACCAGCCTCGTGCTCAGGGAGCCCGTCCTCGTCGCTACGCCAATCGGCCTCGCGCCTGGCTTACGTGACGAACGGGACCGTCGCCGGCGGCGGCGCTTGGGCTTCCTGCTCTTCTTCGGCGCTCTGATCTTTGTCTTCTTCGTGGTTCGGGCGATTCCCGCCGACTGGGAAATCGGCCCGTTCCGCATCGATGCCAGCGGAAGCGCCGCGGACTCGGCGGCGAGCATCTACTTCTCTGATGACCCGCACGCCCCCTTCTGGCTACTGGTCCCAACCTTCAACCTTCCGCCCCGGTTCTTCGCGGCCAGGCCGAATAGCACGGCGCGGCCGGTTGCCCTAGCGCCAACCAAAACGCCGACCTCAACGCCCGCGGGCGGCACGTCGCCCAGCACCAGCCCATCGTCAAGCGCCTCGGCGTCTCCGAGCGCGAGCCCCTCTGGGTCGGCCAGCCCGAGCGCGTCACCATCGGCAAGCCCGAGCGCATCGCCGTCGGCCAGCCCGAGCGCGTCGCCGTCGGCCAGCCCGAGCGCATCGCCGACGCCAACTCCATCCGCATCGCCCACGCCTACCCCAACGCCGACGCCGACCCCGACGCCGACGCCTACCCCAACACCCACGCCAACTCCGACGCCCACGCCAACTCCGACGCCCACGCCGACCCCGACGCCTGGGCCGTTCGCCATCGCGCTAGCTCAGGAAAACGTGAGCATTAACGTCAACGCGTCGACGAAGTGCAAACTCGGGACCGTGACGTCGACCGGCACCTTCCGGATGCAGGCGAGTGGCCCCGGCGGGACCGTGCAGTATCACTGGACCCGTAAGGACAGCGCCGGGACCTATCTGAGCGCGACGTATAGCATCGTGGTCGCGGCGGGCGATACCGCGGCGCACAGTGTCGTCACCGACAGCTGGAGTGGACCAGCCGATTCCGGCACCGTCCAACTGGTGTTCACGACCCCAGGCTATGCGGTGACGCCGCAGTCCTTCACCTGCCGGCCTTAGGCTGCTGCGGTCTCGTGTTCGTAGCGGACGATCGTTCCCGTCCCGGTCCGCTTAGCGCGGAGCAACGCCTCGTCCGCCCGCCCCAGTAGCATCTCGGGCGTCCCGCCGTCTTCCGGGAAGACGGCGATGCCAATGCTGAAGGAGACCTCGACGTCGGTGCCGCGCAGGGTCTGCCCCATCGAGTTGTAGATCTCCTGAATGCGCGACGCGACCACCTTCGCGCCGGCGCCGTCAGCATCCGAGAGCAGGAGGACGAACTCATCGCCGCCAAACCGGAACGGCTCGTCACCGACCCGGACCGCGAAGCGAAGCAGGTTGGCGACTTCCTTCAGGAGCTCGTTCCCCACGCCGTGTCCCAGGCGGTCGTTGACCGCCTTGAAGCCATCGACGTCCATCATCATCACCGCCATCCGACGCCCGGCTCGCGCGGCAGGTCCGAGGCGAGACGGGAGCTGCTCCTGCAGTGCCCGGAGGTTCGGCAGCCCGGTCAGCTCGTCGATCCGGCTCATCCGCATCAGTCGCCGGCGCTCGTACTCCCAGTTGTTCGTGAGCAGGGCGGCATAGCCATACATCAGCAGGTGGGTGAGCCCGTTGACGATGAGGCTGACGCCCTGCGCCCCGCTGATGCCGACGCTGACCACCGTGACGGCGGCCGCAATCGTTAGGGCCAGCAGGCGCGGCAGCAAGATGGCTCCGCTGAGCACGATCAGGAAATAGAGCAGGCGGAGGTCCAGCTCGCCGCCGACCCATCGTTCGAGGTAGGCGACTGCCGCCACCGCCGCCAACAACATGGCGAGCGCTAAGATGCGGCGCACGCCGATCCCGCTGCGAAGCAGGGGCCGCGTGAGATTCATGCCGCCACCGCAGCATGGATAACGAGCCCAGCCCGGCGTTAATTGCGGACGGAGCCGGCTGGCGGGCGGCGTGCCCGCCGGATGCCCTGGATGATCCAGATCAACACCAGGAGCGCCACACCGGCGATTAGCGCAGCCACGGGATTGCCGCAACCGCCAAGCGCCCAGGGCAGGGCCAGCGCGAGCCCGCTCAGCGCCTCCCGGATTGGGACGCCGCGCCCGATCGGCGTGTCGCAGCCTCGGCAGCGGCCGCGCTGGGCCAGGTAGCTGATCACCGGCACCAGCTCGTCCGCCGTGAGGCGGCGCCGGCAGGTGCGGCAGTGAGAGGGTGGCCACAGCAGCGACTCGCCGCGGGGAACGCGATCGAGGACCACCTCGAAGAAGCTGCCGAGCGCCGCCCCGAGCGGAAGCAAGAAGGCTGCGCCGAGCAGGTTGCACATGGTGTCCATCAATGGCAGCTCCTGCCCAGCGTGCCGAGCCTCATCCCCTGATCATCGACGCCTACCTGCAGGTCTTGCTCGAGCAGGTGGCGTCCGACCTGATCCTGACCGCCGGCGCCCCGCCCAGCATGCGCAAGGACGGCGCCCTGGCGCCGATCGCCCCCGATCCGCTTCGTCCGGAGCAGGTCGAGGAGATGGCCCGCGAGCTGCTCTCTCCCGAGCGCTGGGCCAGCTTCCAGGCGCGGGGTGACCTCGATTTCTCGTTCAACTGG
Organism: Chloroflexota bacterium; assembly: GCA_034666565.1. Lineage (GTDB taxonomy): Bacteria > Chloroflexota > Dormibacteria > CF-121 > CF-121 > CF-13. Next base: position 29,954 of record JAXDLN010000095.1, on the reverse strand, counting down.
AAGGGCCTGGCGCGATTTCGGATCAATGCCTTCAAGCAGCGTGGGTCGGTCGCCCTGGCGCTGCGCCTGATCCCCTACCAGATTCCCAACTACGACCAGCTGGGCGTGCCGATGGTGGTCCGGGGCCTGACGCGGCTGCCCCAGGGCCTGATCCTCGTCACCGGACCGACGGGCTCCGGCAAATCGTCGACGCTGGCCGCGATGCTGAACGACATCGTCATGACCCGTCCCTGCCATGTCATCACCATCGAGGATCCGATCGAGTACGTATACCGCCACCAGCGCAGTATCGTCGAGCAACGCGAGGTCGGCGCGGATGTGGCATCCTTCGCCGACGGTTTGCGGGCGGCTCTGCGGCAGACGCCGGACGTGCTCCTGATTGGCGAGATGCGCGACCTGGAGACCATCGCGGCCGCGATCACCATCGCCGAAACCGGTCACCTGGTGCTGGCCACCCTTCATACCAACGACACGACGCAGGCGGTCGACCGGATCGTCGACGTCTTTCCCGCCGAGCAGCAGCAGCAGGTCCGCGTGCAGCTGTCCAACACGCTGGCGGCCATCATCTATCAACAGCTGCTCCCGCGCCGCGATGGGCCGGGTCGGGTTGCCGCCTTCGAGATCCTGCTCAACACGATCGCGGTCCAGAACCTGATCAAAGAAGGCAAGACGCGCCAGCTCCGCAATGTGCTCGAGACCGGCAGCAAGGAAGGCATGAACACCATGGATCGGAGCCTTGGGGAGCTCGTCAAGGCGGGTCTCGTCGATTTCAATATCGCGGCCGCCCGCACCCAGCACATCGAGGAACTGCGCCGCCTCGCCGCCTAGCCCCCTCGCAGGTTTGCGACGCTTGACGCGTTTGCTCCGGTTAGAGGGAAATAGATGAAGCCGGCGCTTTCCACTAGCGAGGCGGCGCGCTGGCTCGGGATCAGTAAGTCGACACTGATCCGCGCGGTGAACCGCGGCGATATCCAGCCGGCCTTCCGGACCCCCGGGCGGCACCTGCGCTTCACCCTCGACTCCCTGCGAGACATCCGGCGCCAGCTGGAAGCGCCGGTGCGGGAGGCCGTGTGAGCGCGGTCGAGCGCCAGCCAGGCGGCCGGTTCGGCATGCGCCCGGAGAAGCGGCTGGGCGAGCTGCTCCTCGAAAACGGATTGCTGACCCCAGAGCAGCTGGAGGCCGCGCTGGCCGTCCAGCGGCGGGAGCGGCGACCCCTCGGGCAGGTGCTGCTCGCCCAGGGCCTGGTCGATGAGAAAGCGCTCGCCGGAGTGCTGAGCCTCCACTTCGACGTGCCCCAGATCGACTTCGCCCGTGCCCGGGTGGAGAAGGAAGCACTGGCGCTGATTTCCGAGTCGTACGCGCGCGAGCACACCATTCTGCCGATCCGGGTCGACAAGGATGAGCTCGAAGTCGCCACCGTCGACCCCGGCGACCTGGCCCTCTTCGCCGAGCTGAAGGTGCTGACCCGCAAGCGGATCAAGCCGGTGCTGGGGGTCAAGTCGCAGATCGACCTGGCAATCACGCAGGCCTACAAACTGCGCACCGGTGTGGACCGGCACGTGCGCTCGTTCGAGGAGACATACCGACCCACCATGGCGAACCGCCGCCTGGCGGAGGTCAAGCAGGACGCGCCGGTGGTCCAGATCGTCGACCTGATCATCGCCCAGGGCGCCGAAGAACGCGCCTCGGACATCCACATCGAGCCCCAACAGGACCACCTTCGGATCCGCTTCCGGATCGACGGCGTGCTGCACGACGCCACCAAGCTCCCTGCCACCCTGGCGGCGCCCATCATCTCCAGGGTCAAACTCCTCGCCAATCTTGACATCGTCGACCGGCGGCACAGCCAGGATGGACAGATCCAAACGACGGTCGACGGACGACCCCTGGACATCCGCGTGGGCACCATCGAGACCATCTGGGGCGAGAAGGCCGTGCTTCGCCTGCTGGAGCGCTCACGCTCCATCCTTCGACTCGACACCCTGGGCTTCTCCACGGCCACGCTGAAAATGTTCCGCGGACTGGTCCAGTCGCCCTACGGGATGATCCTCGTCACCGGCCCTACCGGAAGCGGCAAGACGACCACGCTCTACGCCGCACTGAACGAGCTCAATCGCGTTGAGAAGAACGTGATGACGATCGAAGACCCGGTCGAATACACCTTCGAGGACGTCAACCAGATCCAGATCAACCGCCTGGCGGGCATCACCTTTGCCAACGGGCTGCGTGGCATCCTCCGCCAGGACCCCGACGCCATCCTCGTCGGCGAGATCCGCGACAAGGAGACCGCCGAGATCTCGGTGCAGTCCGCACTCACCGGGCACCTGGTGCTGTCGTCGTTGCATGCGACCGACGCCGTCGGTGCCATCTACCGCTTTCTCGAGATGGGCATCGAGTCGTTCATGGTCACGTCGGCCGTGATTGGCGTGCTCGCCCAGCGGCTCGTTCGGCGGAACTGCCCGGACTGCACCAACGTCTACGAGCCGTCGACTGAAGAGCTCGAGTTCTACCGGAAGGTCGGCGGCCAGGGTCTCGTCTTTCATCGCGGAGCGGGATGCGCCAACTGTGTCCACACCGGTTTTCGCGGGCGCATCGGTGTCTTCGAAGTGTTGCCCATGACCGATGGGATCAAGCGACTCCTGGTTCGCGACGCGCCCCATGAGGAACTCCGCGAACAGGCGATCCGTGAAGGCATGACGACGCTTCGTTCAGCAGGTGTGGCCCGGATCGACGAAGGGCTGACCACCATCGCCGAAATCATCCGGTCAGTGCATGTCAGCGAGGGGAATAGTGCCTAGCTTCGCCTACAAGGCCTACACGGAACGTGGGCAGAAACGCGAAGGTCGGATCGACGCCGCCGGTACCTCCGACGCCGAGCAGGCGCTCTGGCTCGAGGGTCTCAAGATCGTTCAGCTCAACCCGGCGCCGCCGAAAAAGACGATGGCGGACTACTTTCCGTCCCTCTACCAGATCTCAGGGCAAGACCTCATCCTCTTCACCCGTCAGCTCGCGACCTTTGTCGGCGCCGGCGTCGCGATGACCCGTGCGCTGACGGTTATCGCCGAAGAGACGGCGTCGCCACTGTTCAAGCGCGTGATCCTGACCGTCCTCGACGACCTGGAGCGGGGACAGAATCTCTCGGATTCGCTGGTCAAACACCCGAAAGTCTTCCCCAGCCTGTACGTCGACCTGATCCGGGTCGCCGAGCTCACCGGTAATCTCGAAGCGACGCTCAAAGAGCTCGCCGGCTATTTGCGGCGTGACCTGAACACGGTGCGTCGCGTCCGGACCGCCATGATCTACCCGGCTGTCATCCTGGTCGTCGCCACCGCCGTCGTCATCATCCTCGTCTTCTTCGCGCTCCCGGCCTTCGTCAAGATCTTCGCCGAATTTCGCGTGCAGCTGCCGCTGTCGACGCGAATCCTCATCGGGATCGTCGCCTTCACCCGCGCCTGGGGGCTCCTGATGGGCGCCGTCATCGTATCGATCATCGGCGCCGTCGTGATCGCGCTGCGCACGCAGCGCGGTCAGTATGCCAAAGACCAGATCTCGCTAAAGCTGCCCGTCATGGGACCGATTGTCCTCTCGGCGGTGCTCAATCGCTTTTCCCGCACGCTCGCCATGGTGCTGAAAGCCGGCGTGCCTCTCGGACAGACCTTTGACGCCGTGATCGCCGGCACCGGCAACAAGGTTTTTCAACGCGGGCTCATGACGGTCAAAGAGCAGATGACCGGCGGCGAGGGGTTTGCCGGCCCACTCCTCCGCACCCACCTGTTTCCGCCCATGCTGACCCAGATGGTGCGGGTTGGCGAGGAAACCGGAACGCTCGACACCTACCTCGAGCAGGCCGCTGATTTCTACGAAGAGGAGCTCGACTACCGGATCCGCGCCATGACCTCGTTGATCGAGCCGGTGATGACGGTCGCCGTTGGCCTGGTCGTCGGCTTCATTGCGGTGTCGCTGATCTCGGCCATGTACGGCCTGGTGGGGGCGCTGAAATGACGCGAAAGCGCGGGGTAAGCCTGATCGAGACGATGGTGGCCATCGCCCTGCTCGCGATCATCGTCGTCAGCATCCTGAGCGCCTTCTCCGCCATCACGATCGCCGCCGCACGGCACAAACAGCAGACCACGCTCGACCTGCTGACCCGCTCGGATGCGGAATACATCAAGAGCCAGACGTACTCGCCCGGCGTGCCCGGCCCGACCGTCTACCTGAACCTCGCCTCGGCCGGCTACAGCTTCTCGTATCAGGTCTCCTACTGGGACCCCGTCTTTGGATTTGGTGCGTTCCCGGACCTTGGATTGCAGCAGCTTGTTCTGACGGTCAATGGCCCGAATGGCGCTCGGGAAACGCTGATCTTCCTGAAGGTGGAGCCATGACGCGGATCAGAGGACAGCGTGGATACACCATCGTCGAGGCGCTGATCGGGATCACGATCCTCAGCATCGTCACCCTGGTGATGGCCAGCACCTTCCTCGTCGGGGTTCGGGCGATCAGCAACGAGGCGCGCATCATCGCCGCCGACAACGCGAGCAGCGACGCCAGTCTCTCGCTGGTTCGCGACCTCAACAGTGCGGTCGCCCTGACCGCAGGGACCATCAACGCGGCAACGCCGATGACGCTCACCTATGGATCGGCGCCGACCACGGTCGTGTACAGCATCGACGCCAACAAGAACCTGATCCGCACCGTCAACGGGAGCGCCCAGGTCGCCGCGCGCGGCATCACCAGCGTGACGATCGCCGTCCCTCCTGGGTGCTATGCGACGGTCACCATCCAGCCGTCGGCGGTTGGGGCAGCCGCTTCGACCCTCAACGTCAGCAACCGCCCCGGAGGGTGCTTCTGATGCGTAACAATAAATTGGCGCGCCAGCGAGGCCAGGCGTTGCTCGTTGTGCTTGGGTTCGTCGCCGCTCTCCTGCTCATCGTGTGGGCCGCGCTCACGCTGGCAAGCGGGGCGTTTCTCGGCCAGGGGAGCGTCCGCGCCGATACGCGGACGACCTATGCCCTCGATGCCGGTCTGGCCTACGCGATCGAGGCCAACGATTCCGCCGCCAAGGGTGCCGGCTGTGTCAACACCGCTGGAACTTTTCCTCTCGCCTATAGCTCGGGCACGATCACGGTCAGCGTCACCATCACAGCCGCGCCGGGGTGCAAAGTGGGCAAGCCCACCTACAACATCACCGTGACGGCCACCGGGACCAACCGCCAGCTCAATGCCCAGATCGCGTCCTCCAACGCCGGCAAGAAGGCATCCTGGACGATCAACTACGAGGCCTTCCAGTGAGCGGGCGGCTCGCCCTCGACCTGGGTGCCAACGAGCTGAAGATCCTGGGGGTCAACGGTCGGAAGCTGACGCACCATACCGAAATCCTGCTCCCCGACGGCGCGCTACTGGACGGGATGCCGACGCCGCTACTGACCACGGCCGTGCGTAGTGCCCTCGAGGCCGGTGGGTTCACCGCGACCCGGGCCCGCCTGGCGATCGCCGAAACCGGGACCGCGTTTCGGGACTTTCGGTTACCGGCCTTGCCGCCCAGCGAGCTCCGTCGTGCCGTGGAGTTCGAAGGTCGCCGCCAGGTCCCGATGGAGGCGGCCGACGTCCACTTCGCGTGGCACGCGATCCGCGACAAGACCGGCTACGCCGTCTACCTGGTGGCGGCCAGGCGGGACATGATCGATGCCATCGTGGCGGCAGTTAGTTCGGCCGGCCTCCGGGTCGAGCGCATCGACCTCAAGCCGCTCGCCCTGGCCCGTGGCATGGGGGTCTCCGACGGCCTGCTTCTCGAATGGGCGGCCGCCGAGGCGACGCTGGTCCTGATGGTCAAAGGCCGTCCTCGGTTTTTCCGGACCTTCGTCCTCGACGCCCCATCCGACGACCCCGAGGCGCAGCTCGAGGAGCTGACCCACGCCCTCAATGCGCTGGTGAAATTCATGCGCGGCACCGCGTCCGATGTCCCCATCACGCCGGCAACGACGCTGGCGCTGGGTGGGCGGTTCGCGTTCCTTCCCGACGGGGTCCAGCGGGCCGAGCAGCGCTTCAACTTCAGCGTCACCGTCCCGACCACGCGCTTCACCTCAGCCCCCGGCTTTCCCTGGCAGGCGCACTTCGCCGGGCTCGGCCTGCTGATGCAAGCGCGCTGGTACGACCGCCTTACCCCAACACAGGGAGGTGACAGCCGTGTCGCGGCCTGATCACGCCCAGGTCGGCGTCGACTTCGCCCCGCCGCGGCGGCCGAACCGCGTCCGTCAACCGCTGCTGGCCCTGGTGCTCATCGCGCTGGCGCTGGGTGCGATGACCGTCGCCGTCACGCAACTGCTACTGCGCTGAGCCAACTTTTACAGATCTCGCAAGATTGCGGCCCTACGCTCGACTGAGTCTAAGGAGGTAAACGACAAAATATGCTTCTTGCCATACTCAAAGATGCGCGCAAACGCTCGCATCGCCACCAGGGTGGATTCACCCTCGTCGAGTTGCTCGTCGTCATCGCAATCCTTGGTGTGCTCGCCGCCATCGTCCTGTTCAACATCTCGGGTGTTAACGCCAGCGCGGCGTGCAACGGGATGAAGACCGACGGCGCGACCCTCCAGGGCGCCGCTGACCTGTACTGGAACACCTACGGCGTCTACCCCGTCGGACAGAACAGCCCGGCGACCATCCCCGGTGTTAACGACATCGGCACTCCCGCAGCGGGTACGTACGTCAACGAGCAGGAACTCCTTATGGCCAACCTGCTGCACAGCGCGACCAGCGGCTGGAATACCGCGGCGCCGCCGCCGGCCGGTACCGAGATCTTTACCTATAAGGCGTCACCGCCTCAGGGCACGGTGCACGGCGCGATCCAGGGCAGCGCCTGCGTCTACAACTAAGCGACTGAGCGATAAAGCATCTAGGTTTGGCCGGCCATCGGGCCGGCCGAACTATTTCTAGGAAGGCGCTAAGCCGACCGGCAGTCTCTAGGCTCGACTACGCGATCTTGGCTGCGTCGCCCTCGACCACGCCCGCGATCCGCTGGGGCAGGGACGAGGTCGCGAAGGCGGCCGTCAGGCGGGGATCCCACTGGGTGCCGGATCCGGCGGCAAGGATCTCCAGGGCCTTGGCAACGGTGTGCCGCGGCCGGTAGGGGCGATCGGTGATCATGGCGTGGAAGGCGTCGGCGACAGCGACGATGCGGGCCATCATCGGAATCGCTGCGCCCTGCAACTTGTCGGGGTAGCCCGTTCCATCCCAGCGTTCATGGTGGTGGCGGATGGCCGGGGCTAATACTGTGGCCGGGCGGAATGGCCCGGCGATCTCGGCGCCCAGGATCGTGTGTTTCTGGATCTGGGCAAACTCTTCCGGCGTGTAGCTCCCCTGCTTGTTCAGCAGTTCTTCCGGCAGGCCGATCTGCCCGATGTCGTGCAGCAGGCCGGCGTGGAAGGCGACCTCCTGATCCTCCGCGTCGAGGCCGATCAGCCGGGCGAGCGCCTGGGCGGTGATGGCGACGCGGTCGTCGAACGGCTCCTTCGATTCGGTCGGGTCTTCTTTCTTCACCAGCTCCCGCAGGCTCTCCTGGGTGCTGCGGAGGTCGCGCCGCAGTTCCTTGAGGCGAAGCAGCGCCCGCACCCGGACCTGGAGGTCGCGCATCGGGATCGGCTTGACGATCAGGTCGTCACCACCCGCCTCCACCATCTTGGCGCGTTCCGGCCGCGGGTCGAAGCCGGTCATCATCAATACCGGGATCTCGGCGGTCTCGGGGTCCGATTTCAATGCCTTGCAGGCCTGGTGTCCATTCATCACCGGCATCTCGATGTCCATCAGGATCAGGTCCGGCTTCAGCCGCCGCGCCGCGCGGACGGCCTCTTCGCCATTGGTGGCGGCTTCCGTCCAGAAGCCCAGGGTGGAAAGTTGTCCGCAGAGCAGGTCACGATTGGCGCTGCTGTCGTCCGTGACCAGGATGGTCCGGCGCTCCGGCATCGGTCCGGACGGGAAGGCTTCCACTGGCAATAAGACGTAGGAAGGTGGACCTTCCTTCGTTGCAGGGAGCAGTGAAGCGTCGCGTCACACAACCGTCTGTCTCGCTGGCGCTGAAGCTGCCGACCCTCCTGTCGGTCGAGGCAGTCGCGGCTGCCATCCACCGACACCCCGAGGTCGTCCGGCGGCAGGCGCGCGACGGACGGCTCCCCGCCGAAAAAATCGGCCGGGTCTGGTTCTTCCGCCCTGAGCGATTGGCGGAAGCCGGATTTTCCCAGTTTCTGACCCTGATGACCCCCGAGCACGCGGTCGAATCGCGGGCCTCTGGGGCGCTGTTCAGCGCACTCGCCGACGCCGGCCTCCAGGCGCTGCAGCACCTCAACCGCGCGGCGATCTTTACCGCGGTCGGCACCCGGCTCGCCGAGGCCGGACTTTCGACCTACCTGTTCGACCTGAGCCCGGATGGTAAGGGGCTGCTGGTGGCGTTCCGGCACACGCTCCAGGCTCCCGCCGAGATTGGCAAGCTAATCGGCCGGCAAGAGGTTGGCAACTTCTTGCCCTTCGAGCGCATTCCGATCCTCCAACAGGTTTGTACGACGTTGCGGCCGCATTACGTGAGCGACCACGATGAGCTGGTCGGCCGGGTGGCGCTCGCGCTGCCGCCCAGCGCTGTCGGCAACGCCCGGAAGCTGAGCGAACTGCTCCATCTGCACTCGTTGATTTCCGCACCGTTGGTCCTCGAGGGCAAGGCCATCGGGGCCATCACGGTGCTGGGTCCTGGGCTGAAAGAGACCGACCTGCCGGCCGTCATGGCGTTTGCGAACCAGACCGCGGCAGCTCTGGAGACGGCCCGCCTTCTCGACGAATCGCGGCAGGTGGAGGAAGCCGCCGTGCTGACGCTGGCCGCCGCCATCGAGCTCCGCGAGGCAATGCATAGCCGGGCGAGGGAGCATGCCGAGTTGGCCGAGCGCTTCGCCGGCCACCTGGCGTTCGACGCAGCGAGGCAGCGGCGCGTCCGCTATGCGGCATTGCTCCAGGACCTGGGCAAGCTCAACGTCCCGGAAAGCATCCTCAAGCAACGCGGCCGGCTGAGCGCCGAGGATCGGGCCTTGATCATGACCCACCCGGTCGTCGCCGCCGACCTCCTTGGGCGGTTCAAGCCGCTCGCCGAACTGGCGCCGCTCGTCCGGTCACACCACGAGATGTTCAACGGAGAGGGGTATCCCGATGGGCTGGAGGGCGAGGCGATTCCGCTCGAGACACGAGTGATCTCGGTTGTGACCGCCTTCTTCAATGTCGCGTTTGACCGGCCAGGCGGCCCTGCGACCACCCTGGCCGAGGGGCTCGACGAGTTGGCCCGTCTCAAAGGCGTCAACCTGGACCCGGGTCTCACCGATGCCTTTATCGGCCTGTGCCGTCAGGCCGAGTCGAGCCGGGCGCCCTGGCTCGAACAATTGCTGCAGGCTCTCGACGGTCCCCAGTCGTCGGTGGCGGGCGCCCAGCGCGATATCTTGTCCGTCGCCGACTCGCGCGAGCTGCGCATCATCTACCGCATCGCCCAGGAGACCACCGCGGTACTCGACCTCGACACGCTCCTGGACCGCATCGTGACCATCATGCGCGAGGTGATGGGCTACTACATGGTGTCGCTCCTCTTGCCGGGATTACGACCCGACGAACTCAGGGTCGGGGCGCACAGCGGCTATGCCGTCGATATCACGGGGCTCACGATTTCGGTCGACGAGGGCATCACGGGCTGGGTCTTCGCGAATGGCGTCGCCAAAATCGTCCCGGATGTGAGGATGGAGCCCCGCTACATCGGCGTCGACGACAAGGTCCGGTCGGAGCTCGCCTTTCCCCTCATCAGCCGCGGCCGCGTGGTCGGGGTCCTGAATGCGGAGAGTCAGGAAGTCGATGCCTTCTCGGAGGCCGACGTCGCGCTGATGTCGGCAGTCGGATCGCAGCTGGCCTCATCCCTCGAGGTTGCCCAACTCCACGACAGTCTCAAGCGCGAGGCGAGCCACGACCCATTGACGCGGCTCAACAACCGCCGGCTCTTCCTCGAGCGCATCCAGCAGGCAGTGGATCGGACCGCAGCCGCGGGCGACAGCTTTTCCATCGTGTTTCTCGACGTCGACGGGCTGAAGCGGATCAATGACACGTACGGCCACCTCGCCGGCGACGCGCTTCTCCGCGAGGTCTCCAACGCGCTGACCGACGCGGTCCGCGGCGAGGATGTGGTGGCGCGTTATGGCGGCGACGAGTTCGTCGTGCTGCTCCCGGCGACGGGGGCGGCAGCGGCCGCGGTCGTGGCCCAGCGCATCTCCGACGGAATCGCCCGGCACCGTTTCATGGCCGGCCGTGACCTCCTCCAGATCCCCGGGGTCAGCCTCGGCGTCGCGACTTTCCCACAGGATGGCACGACCGCTGAGGACCTACTGGCAGCCGCCGATGCCACCCTCTACCGGCAGAAGCGGCGCGCCAGCTAACGACGAGTTGGGTTCCACCGATAGATTCACTACAGCTGGTGGCCCAGATCATTCATCAGAACCCTCGAGACCGCGGCGGCCCTCTGGAAAGTAGCGGCTGGCTCGCCAGATGTATCGGCAGTTTTTGTCCGCGTTAAGAAGATTGAGGCGTTGGACCTCGGCTTCCGCCTCCTCAAGCGTGGGGACGACCTCCTTGATTGCGAAGGCTAAGTCCGGGGTTGCAACATCTAAGTCCAGCCTGACAATTGCGTACACGGGGATTTTTCGAGCGGGGCTCCCCAACGCGGCTAACCGAAGACGAGCTGCAGGTCGTAGAGCTCGCGAGGAACGCGGCGGGTTTCCGCGACGACATCGCGCAGGGGAACGATCGCGACCTGACCGTCTTTGCGAATCGGGATCAGGCCCGCTTTGCGATCCGCCAGCAAATCCGTGGCCGCGACGCCCAGCCGAGTCGCCCAGATACGGTCCACCGGCGAGGGTGATCCGCCGCGCTGCAGGTGACCGAGGACGGTGACGCGGGTTTCGAAGCCGGTGGCTTCCTCGATGCGAGTGCTAAGCGCATCGCCAACGCCTTGCTTTGCCAGCCGCACGTGGCCGAAGGCATCGCGCTTTTCCGTGCCGGCGGCGACGGGGACGGCCGGTTCGAGCGCCCGCATCTTAACGCCTTCCGCGACGACGATGATGCTGAAGTCCTTGCCTTCACCGCGACGGTGATGCAAATGCTGGACGACGGCATCGAGCTCGGCCGGAAACTCCGGGATGATGATCATGTCGGCGCCGCCGGCCAGGCCGCCCACCATCGCGACCCAACCGGTGTCGCGCCCCATCACCTCCACCACCATCACGCGGTGGTGCGCGGACGCCGTCGTGTGCAGCCGATCGAGCGCTTCGACCACGACCCCGACCGCCGTGTCGAAGCCGATGCAGAACTCGGTGACCGAGAGGTCGTTGTCGATCGTCTTGGGGACTCCTACCACCGGATAGCCGGCGTCGCTCATGGCGGCCGCGACCGAGAGCGTGTCATCGCCTCCAATCGCCACCAGCCCGTCGATACCAGTGGCGCGCAACAGGCTGATCACCGTCTCGATCCCGCCTTTTTCTTTAAGCGGATTGGTCCGCGAGGTGCCGAGGATGGTGCCGCCCAGCGGAAGAATGCCGCGGACGGATGCCGGTGTCAGGTCCTCGAGATCGCCATCCCCAAGCAAACCGGCCCAGCCATTCTTGATGCCGCTGACCTGGAAACCCCGTTGGAACGCACGGCGGGCTACGCCACGGATGGCGGCGTTGAGTCCGGGGGCGTCGCCACCGCCGGTGAGGACGCCGATGCGCACGACGCCTAGTGTAGCCCGGCCTACCTCGATTGCCGGCGGCGGGAAGTCAGATTGAGGATGAGCAACAACGCGCCCATCGCGATGATGAGGGCACCAACCGCCACGCCCCCCGGGCGCCCGAATTGATAGCCGCCAATGCCGACGATGCCCTCGAAAAAGGCAACGCCCAGCAGGAACAGGACGACACCGATGCCGACCAGGCGGGTCCCGGCCCGGATGTTGCCGGGGCGGCTGGCGACGAGGCCGTAGAGGATCATCCCCACCCCGACCGCGCCCGGAAAAATCAGCGCCCACGCATAGGCCCAGCTCTCGAAGTGGTCAGTCGCGTTCTGGTAGAGGAGGATGAGCCCGGTGACGCTAATGATGCTCCCGAGGATGGCAAGCCCTTCGCCGAGGGCACCCCTGGCCGTCAGCGCGAGGAAGAGGATCACGAGGCCAGGCGCGATCACGAAGAAAGGCCAGCCATAGTGCCCGATGTCGATCCGGACGAACTGTCCAAGCAGCAGGAGCGCGCCGACCAGGACGAGCAGCCCTCCCATCACCATCGACGGGCGGCGCGACTGGCGCGGCGCTTGGCTATCGGCCATGGGCCAACCTTACCCCGCGGCGGGTCGGTGTCAAGGGCCGCCGCCGGGCCTTCGCCCGCACCGTCGAGGAGGGGCAGAAGTCGTTCAGCACGCACTCCGGGCAGCGCGGCGCGCGCGCCACGCAGATCCGGCGCCCGTGCAGGATCAAGCGCAGGCTGAACCCGGTCCATTCCTCTGGCGGGATGAGCTTCGTGACGTCGGCTTCGATTTTGACCGGGTCGGTGCTCTTGGTCAGCCCAAGGCGCCGCGTCAGCCGCTTGACGTGGGTGTCGACGGCCAAGCCCGGCACGCCGAAGGCGACACCCAGCACCACGTTGGCGGTTTTTCGCCCGACGCCAGGCAGCGTGACCAGGTCCTCGATGCGGCCCGGGACCTCGCCGCCGAAACGCTCGACCAGCGCCGCGCTGGTCGCGATGATCGTCTTCGCCTTTACGTGAAAGAAGCCGGTGGGCTTGATCAATGCCTCGACCTGCCGCGGGTCCGCGTGGGCCAGTGCGGCGGCATCCGGATACCTGGCAAATAGCGCCGGCGTCACGGAATTGACCGACCGGTCCGTCGTCTGCGCCGACAGGATGGTCGCGATCAGCATCTGGAACGGGTTGACGTGTGCGAGCTCTGAGACGGCAGGGTAGATCGCCTTGAGCCGCTCGACCGCGAGCAGGGCACGGTCCCGGGCGCGCAGTCCTGCCATCGGTTCAAGCGTAGTCGCCCCTGTCACAGGCGGGTAACGACGCGGGGAGGAAGGGCGCGCAAAGTTGAGTAGAACGAACCGTTACCTCGATGTGGGCGCAGCACCCTCGGCCGACGCCCGTCGGGCCTCGATGCACAGCCTTCGCTGGTACATCAGCGTCGGCTTCCTGATGGTCGGCGTCGTTCCGCTGATCTTCTTCGGCGCCCAGCGCATCTCGGCCCTGTTCGCGACCCAGAACGCCAGCATCCAGCAGAAGCACGAGCCCATGGCCGAAAGCCTGGCGCAGGCGGTCTATGGATACCTGCTGGACCAGACCGCGGCCTTGCAGAGTACAGCGTCCCAGATCGAGTCCGACAACGACGCGAGCATCGCCCGGCTCAACGACGCCAGCTTCAATCCCGACCACCTGAACATGGAGCTGGCCGCCGCCCACTCAGCCCAACCGGCCCTTCTGCAGCTGTACGTCGGCAACCTGGCCGGTCGGGCCGTAGCCGCCGCCCCGCCCGCCGGCGTCGGCGTCGACTACAGCGTCTGGAACTACGTTCAAGACGTGCTCAATCCGCACCGCATCGGTCCGAAATACTCGGACGTGGTGCGGTCTCGCGGTGACGCCAGCGTGGCCGCGGTCGTGATCGCGGTTCCCATCCTCGACGCGCGACGTTCGCTGGTTGGCTTCCTCGCCGGCACCGTCGACCTCTCCGAGGTACAGCGCCTCTCCAATTACAGCCGGATTGGTCAGAACGGCCAGGCCGTGGTCGTCGACCGTCGCGGACGTGTCATTGCCCACCCGCGGGAAGACTGGCGGCTGGCCGCCACCGACCTGTCGTCGTCCGGCATCTTCCAGCAGGCGCTTGGACAGGAGACTGGCGTCAGTTGGTACACCGACCTCGACGGCAACGTACAGCGAGCCGCTGGCTTTGCCACCGTTCCCGAGGTCGGCTGGAAGGTCTGGGTGTCCCAGCCGGTCGCGGATCTCCGGTCCGAGCTGACGCCCCTAATCGTGAGCACGATCGAGTGGCTGCTGATCGCCATCGTGCTCGCCCTCGTGCTCGGGTTCCTGGGGGCAGCGTGGATCACTCGTCCGGTCGACGAGCTGACAGGCGCCGCCGCGCGGATCGCCCGAGGCGACTTCGTTACCCCGGTCAGGGTGCGTGAGCGCTACGCCGCGCGTGAGCTCCAAGCCCTGGCAACCACCTTCAACCAGATGACGAGCCAGCTCAGCGGCGCCTACCAGACGCTCGAGGAGAAGGTCTCGCAGCGGACGTCCGAGCTGCAAGCCGCCAACCAGGAGATGGCCCGGGCCAACAAGTTGAAATCAGAATTCCTCGCCAACGTGTCGCACGAACTGCGCACGCCGCTGTCCGCCATCATCGGCTTCTCGCAGATCCTGCTCGACGGCATCGACGGGCCGATCAACGAGGAGCAGCAGCAGGACATCCAGCAAGTCAACAAGAGCGGCCAATCGCTGCTGGGGTTGATCAACCAGATCCTCGACCTCAGCAAGATCGAGGCCGGCAAGATGGAGCTTTCACTGGAACGCGTCGAGCTTCCGGGACTGATCAGCTCGGTGCTGGAAAGCATCAGCCCGCTGGCTCAGGAGAAGGGGCTGCGGCTCGACACACGGTTTGCTCCCTCGCTCCCCGCGGTCGAGGCCGATTCCGTGCGCCTCAAGCAGATCCTGATCAACCTGCTCTCCAATGCCGTCAAGTTCACCGAACGCGGCCACATCGAGGTGAGCGCGCAACCGTCGGGCCGTATGGTGCGCATCGCCGTCAAGGACACCGGCACCGGCATCTCCGCCGAATCGCAAAAGGTGATCTTCGATGAGTTTGTGCAGGGGGACGGCAGCAGCACCCGGCGGCACGGCGGGACGGGCCTCGGCCTGAGCATCGTGCGGCGGCTGGTCGAAATGCATGGCGGTGCCATCACCGTGGTGAGCGAGCCTGGCCTGGGCAGCACCTTCACCTTCACCATCACCGCCTGGGCCGCGGGGCAAGCCGCGGTGGGCCCCGCCCAGCGGCGGCCGTTGCGCCGACCCAACCAGGGCCTCCCGGGGACTGCCATCCTGGTGGTCGACGACGACCCCAGCGTGCGCCAGCTGATCTCGAGACACCTCGAGCAGGAAGGCTGGAAGACGGTACAGGCGTCGAACGCGGCCGATGCGCTCCAGTTGGCGCGCGAGGTGCGCCCGATGCTGATCACGCTCGACATCATGATGCCGGATGCCTCCGGATGGTGGGTGCTCGAAAAGCTAAAGGAGGATCCGGAGACTGCTGGGATCCCGGTCCTGGTGGTTACCATCGTCGAGGATCAACGGCTGGTGTTTGCGCTCGGTGCCTCCGACTACCTCGGCAAGCCCTATGACAAGGGCGCGCTGATCGCGAAGATCCACCGTATGCTACCCACGCTCGAGGGCAAGCGCGTCCTGGTTGTCGATGACGAGCCGAACGCCCGGTCGATGATCGCCAAGATCCTCAAGGAAGAGCGTGCCGAGGTGGTGGGGGCGGCCAGCGGCGACGAGGCGATGGCGATGATCGCGGCCTCCCCGCCCGATCTCGTCCTGCTCGACCTGATGATGCCGGGCATGAGTGGCTTCGAGATGGTCGCTCGGCTTCGTGCCCAGCCCCGTGGGGCGAGCATCCCGATCATGATCGTGAGCGCCAAACAGCTGACGGCGGAAGACATCCTCACCCTGAATGGACACGTCCAGCGATTCGTGACGAAGGGGTCGATCGAACCAGAAGGCCTGACCAACGCAGTTCGTCAGCTGCTCGGTCAGAGTAAAACGCAAGGAGCCGCCGCATGAACCAACTGATTCTCGTGGTCGAAGACGACGCAATTATGCAAAAGATGGCGCTCAAGATCCTGCGCTCTCGCGGCTTCAGCTGCGAGCTCGCCATCACCGGCCGTGAAGCGGTGGCGAAGGCGGCGGCATTCCACCCGGGCTTGATCCTGATGGACCTGTCGCTGCCGGAGATGAATGGCTGGGAGGCGACCCGGGCGCTCAAGGCGGACCCGGCGCTGGCCGGCATCCCGGTGGTTGCCGTTACCGCCCACGCCATGGTCGGGGACAAGGAGACCGCGATCGCGGCCGGCTGCGCCGAATGCGTGACCAAGCCATACGAGCTCGAGGAATTGATCGCGGTAGTCCAGCGCTACATCGGCCCGGCGCAAGCGCAACCAAAGGTCGCCTAAAAGAAAAAGGCCGAGCGAGTGCTCGGCCTTTTAGCGTGTCGGGTTGGCGCTACGGGGTCGCCGCGATCAAGTCCGGAATTAGCGTCGCCGCGTTCGGCGTGCCGAGCCCGGTGACCGCATCCCAGCCTTTGCTCGCGCACCAGCCAGGAAGGGCAGTCGGAGCGGGCTGGTTGCAGTTCCGCGTGACATCGTAGAAGTCGGCCGCGTAGGTCGCCGGGTTGTTGGCGATGGCATAGAGCGCCGGGTTAATGAACCCCAGGTCGCGGCCCGCCATCTGGTCGGCGATCGCGATCAGGCCTGCCCACTGCGGCGAACTGGCGCTCGTGCCGCCAACGGTGTACCAACCGCTGCTGCAGGGATTGGCACCGCCGCAACCGATGCCGGACGCCGTGGTATTGGCTTCAGTCAGATAGACCAGCACTCCGGTCCGCGAACTCGCCTGATATGCGATGTCCGGAAGACCGCGCATGTTGCTGTTGGGACCGGGCGCACCGGGCGAGCTGCCGACGTAGCTGCTTCCAGGGGGAAGCACAGCCTGAAAATCAGGCCGGGAGAAGTAGATGCTGTACCCGCCGCCTGAGGCGACCCAGCCGGGCTCTCGATCGCCAGGCGCATTCTGGCAGTTCACCGGAGGGTTCGCGCTATCGACGGTTGTTCCCGTTAACGCGGAGGTGCACAGGTACGTACCACCGACTGACGTCACGAGCGGGTCGGACGACGGCCAGATGACGCTCTGGTAGGGAATCGTCGTGGGCTTCTTGACCGGTGTTTTCATGCTGTTCGTGGTCCCACCGTCTCCCGAGGACGCGAAGACCGTTACCTTATTCGCCTGCGCGTCGACAAAGGCCTGCTCGAGCTGCTTGAGGGAGGCCAGGCCGTTATTGAAGGCGCCCTCGCCGGAGCCGAAGCTCTGGCTGATGACGTCGACCTGGTGATTCTTGATCAGCACGTCCTCCGCGTTCATCATCTGCTGGAAGCCCTGAACTCCAAGTACTTCAGCCGTGGGCGTCTCCACCAGCATGATGTTCGCGAGTGGAGCAGTGGCATGGGCCCACTCGACGTCCAACGCAACTTCGAGATCCCAAAGGTTGTGGTTCTCGAGCCCGGTCCCGTTGTTCGGCGGCGGTGGGACGGGCGGAGGCCCACCCTGGATCTGGATGATGTCGAAGCGCGGCGACGACGACGGCGGGCAGTTGCCCGACGGGTCGTTCGCTCCGGTCTCACCACAGAGATGCGTGTGGCCAAATGCGTTGTTGAAGACGGCCAGATCCTGACGGATGGTCGAGGCACCGAAGGAGTCGACGACGGCGATCGTCTTGCCCTGGCCCTGATTCCCGAGGGCATGTAGGCCCGCGTAGTTGTACGAGTTGGCCATGGCTGCCGGGTTGAAGCAGCGGCGATTGACCGCGATACATGCCGCTTGGCTGGGCGGGGTGGCGTCATTCCCCAGGTACGCCCAGTCGCTGATCAGCGGATGGATGGCCACTGGGTTGACCACGGCCGGCGTCGTCAAAGCTGACGAACCGAGTGCCAGCGCACTGATGGCACCTACGGCGAGTCGACGCGCAAGCGAGCGCACGAAAGATAGATCCATGCTCCCTCCCGATGTTTAGCCTGCCGTTAGCGTCTGGTCAAGGCTAACAAGTGAGGTTAACCCTGTCAAGAATCCGTAAATGAGGGCGCTCATGGGGGTATTCGCCAGGGCGTGACGATCGTGTAAACCGCGCAAACCCTGGCGCCGCACCGGCGTTGCCCGACCCATGGCCAACCTTCTTCGCCGTTGGCGTGGGCCGCTCGTTGGCGGCGTCGCCATCTGGCTCCTGAGCTTCCCCCTGTTCATGTGGCACCCCGCTGGCGCGAGCCAGCCCGTGTATGCCGCAAGCGTTGCGATTGTCAAGGACGATGCGGCGGACCACCGCCTGGTCCGGCAGATCCAGCGGGACCGAATGGTGGTCGCCCAGGCTGCCGCCGCAGAGGCTGCCGCTGCGCAGGCCGCCGCGGAGGCGCTGGCCGCCAGCCAGGCGGCGGTGGCCTCGGCTCGCGTGGCGATCGCGGTCCAGCCCGCCCCCCCAGCCGCTCGTCCCGTCGCGGCGCCCGCGGCCGTCCGCGCCAACACGATCGTGATCCCGCGGCTCGGGCTGGTCCAACCGGTGGGGTGGTATAGCGACTGCTCCGGTCGGGCCGCTGTGCCGCATTGGGGCGCCTGGCGGTGGAGCTGCGCGGGGAGCAACAACATTTACGTCATGGCTCACAACCCCGGAACCTTTACCCCCATCCTCGGCCTGCGCGCCGGCGATATCGTGAAATACGGTGACCCGTCGGGTCGCATCCATACCTACCGCGTGAGCTACACCACCATCGTGAGCAACACGCAGATGTGGCCGCTGGGTGCCACTGCCGCCTCGTCGTTGACCTTGCAGACCTGCTGGACCTGGGACGGCAGCCGGGACTTTATCGTCCGCGCCCTCGAGATCTAACCGGGCTTCTAAACCGGCGCGCGTTCTTCGACCCGCTCGCGGTCCGGATCGAAGTAGAGGCGCGAGCGTGTGGTTGGATCCCTCGCGAAATAGACCAGTTCCCAGGCATCGCCGCCGATCCCCTGCTGACTATGGATGTCGTCGGGGACATCGGGAAACCACACGGTGTCACCCGGGTCGAGCTCCCGGCTTTCAACGACGCGAAGGCGAGCCTTGCCCGTCTGCGAGCCATCGTCCTCGCGCGCCCAGAGAATATGACGGTCGCGTCCGCGGATGACGCGGATCACGCCCCACGAATTGTGATTGTGCACGGGCGTTGGAGCGTTGGCGGGGAAACGCGCCAGCATCAGCGTTGAGCCAGCGTCGCCGTGCCCGAGAATGGTGAAGCCGGCGCTGGAATCGTGAAGGGCGGCAAGCCTCGACGCGTCGGCCAGCTTCGGATCCGCGGCGAGGGGACGCAGCAATGTGCCGATGCGAGCGAACGTGCTGGCACTCGGACCCTGCTCGGCCAATAAGCCTTCGGCCGCACGGAAGAATTGCGCGAGATCCGATTCGGACGTCACGCCGCCATTATCAGGCAGCTTTCAGTTCGAGCAGATCGCGGCAGCGGTCGAGCCAGCGTGTCAAGAGGCGCTCTTCCTCCTGCAACTCCGCCATCTTTCCAGGGTACTGGTCGATGTTGGCGTGCAGAAGGTTGAAGCGGTCGCGGGTGAGCGGATCGACGCCGAAGATCTGCTTGAGCACTGTCGCCCGCTTGTGTTCGCGGCTCAGCTCGGCCATTTGCTCCTGGACCCGGTCGAGCTCTCCGCGCATGTCGGCGGCGATGTCGCGCAGGATCTCCATATCGATGCGCTCCGGCTGTTCGACGATCATCGGCGCACCCCCAAGGTAAAGTCCGGCGCCTTGCGGTCGGGATAGAGGGCGGCGAGCGCCGGCGAGATCGCCACCCTCTTCGAGTAAATTTTCGCCATCGCCTGCGGCCGGATCCCGGTGGGACTCAGCTTGCCCTGGATGCGACCGTTGCCATCGATGCCCGTCTCCTCGAAGAGGAAGACGTCTTGAAGCGTGATCGTGTCGCCTTCGCGGCCGATGACCTCGGTGATGTTCGTCATCCGGCGGGAACCGTCCCGCAGCCGGGACTGTTGCACGATCAGGTGGATGGCCGAGGCGATCTGCTCGCGGATGGCACGCTGCGGCAGGTCGACGCCCGACATCAACACGAGGGTCTCGAGGCGGGACAGGGTGTCGCGCGGCGTGTTGGCGTGGATGGTAGTCAGCGACCCGTCATGGCCGGTGTTCATCGCCTGCAACATGTCGAGCGCCTCACCGCTTCGGCACTCGCCGATGACGATGCGATCGGGCCGCATCCGAAGTGCGTTCACGACCAACTCGCGAATGCTGATCCGGCCGGTGCCGTCGATCCGGGCCGGTCTCGATTCGAGCCGGACCTTGTGGGGCTGACGGAGCTGGAGTTCGGCCGCGTCTTCGATGGTAACGACCCGCTCGTTGTCGGGAATGAAGGAGGATAGGACGTTCAGGGTGGTGGTCTTGCCGGAGCCCGTGCCGCCGGCAACCAGGATGTTGAAGTGCGCTTTGACGCAGGCTTCCAGGAACGCCGCGGCCTCCGCCGAAAGCGTTCCGAATTTGATCAGGTCCTCGACTGTATAGGGATCCCGCGCGAACTTCCGAATCGTCAGCGAGGCGCCGTCGAGTGCCAGTGGCGCGATCACTGCATTGACGCGGGAGCCGTCCGGCAGCCGGCAGTCGACCATTGGCGAGTCGTCGTCGATGCGCCGGCCGACGAAGGCCGCGATGTCACGAATCACCCGGACCAATTCGGCGTCGCTGGGAAATTTCACATCGGACAGCGTGAGCTGGCCTTTGCGCTCGACGTAGACCTGGTTGGGGCCGTTGACCATCACTTCGCTGATGGTGTCGTCAAGCAGGAGCGGCGTCAGCGGGCCGTAATCGTGGCCTTCCAGCGACCGGTCGAGAGCCTGGGCGGCGGACTCGGGCGGCTCGGCGGTGGAGTCGAGCTCCGCGAGGTGCAAGGTAACAGTCGATCCCACGGGGCCGAGAATACGAGCGCAAGCTTACGGCACACGTAATACAAAACCCACCGTCACACAGTCCTTTCAACAGTGCCTAGGCGGGTCCGGGGCGCCAGGGCGTCTCGCCAAGTATCGGACTGGACAAGGAGTCGTTAACGACCTGTACGCGGGCTATACCGCTGGACGGCGCATTCGACGGGTCACCTTGCAACGCAAGGCACGACGGCCGCCGGTTCGCCTGGTCGCGCCTTGTATGCGGCTGTAAAGACGCGCTACCCTCCAGCGCTGCCGCCAGGTCCTCTCAGGCGCGTCTAAGGCTTGTCCCCCGGAAGCCTCAGGCGCCGGCGCGACACTGGGCCTGTCGAAATCGTCTCAAAACACTGGAGGTCGTAAACAACATGATCGGCAAAGTATTGGCAGGAATCGCGACGGCGGGAGTGATCGCGGGCGTGCTCGCCACCGGCGCCATGGCGGCACCGGCGGCCACGGCGGCCAGTCCGGCGAAGACGCAGCGTCCGGCGGCAAAGGATGTGTTCGGCGGAACCGTCACCGCGATCACGGCGACGGAGCTGAGCGTCAAGAACGCGAAGACAGGCAGCAAGACGTTCCTGCGGACCGACGCCACCGTGGTGGTCAAGGGTCGCAACGAGAAGGCCAGTTGGTCGGAGATCGAAATCAATAGCCACGTCATGGTTCGCTACGAGGCACGCGACGGCAAGCTCTACGCGAAGCGCGTCCACATCGGCCGCGCCCACGTCGCCGGAAAAGTCCAGAGCGTCAACGGCAACGTGATCACGATTCGCACCCGCGACGGCAAGGACATTCGGCTGACCGTGAACAGCACGACGAAGTACGTCGAGATCACCGGCAAGAAGCAGCGCCAGGCCGGGAAACTCAGCGACATTCACGCCGGCACCGGGTTGATCGCCGCCGGCAGCTACGACGCGAGCCACAACTTCGACGCCGCCCTCGTCGCCTATCGCAACAAGTAGTCCTCCTCCTATCTCAGAGAGCCCCGGCACCCAGCCGGGGCTTCTTCTTTTCTGGCGTGGTAAGACTGGGGTAATGCCAAACACAGATGAAGGAATCTGTCCGATATGCGCGGGGGGCGGTCCGACCGACGGCGTCGCCGAATTCTCGGCCTCGTGGCTTACCGCTGGACCGCTTGCTCCTTTGCCCGGCTATGCATGCGTTGTGGCGAAACGTCACGTTCGGGAACCGTTTGAGCTTCCCGTGCCCGAGCGAGCCCGTTTCTGGGAAGAAGCGATGCACGCAGCAGAGGTCCTGGCGGGACTCTTCAAGCCAGTGAAGATGAACTACGAAATTCACGGCAATACAATTCCTCACTTACATATGCACCTCTATCCGCGAATGCCTTCGGACTTCGGTCAACCACTTCCTGCTGCAGATGCTTGCCAACGGAGCGCCGCCGATCTGGCACGGATCGCCGATGCGTTCGCCGCCGACAACGAGCAGATCGACCGCTAAGGGGCCAGCCGCTCGATGCGCCAGCCGCTGGCTTGTCGCGTGTAACGGATGCGGTCGTGAAGTCGATTGTCGCGATGCATCCAGAACTCGATGGTCTTGGGGATCACCCGATACCCGCCCCAGGTCTTCGGGAGCGGGACGGCTCCGCCTTCGTACTTTTTCTCCAGCGCCGCAACGGTCTCTTCGAGCGAGGCGCGGCTCGGGATCACCTGGCTCTGCGGCGAGGCGAGGGCGCTGATCTGGCTGGCGAGTGGCCGGCCATGAAAATACGCTGTCGATTCCTCTGCCGACTGCTTCACCACATCGCCGCTGATCCGCACCTGGCGTCCGAGCTTTGACCAGTAGACGACCAGCGCCGCTCTCGGGTTCTCGGCCAGCTCCCGCCCCTTGTGGCTCTCGTAGTTGGTGAAGAACCCGAAGCCCCGCTCGTCGAAGCCGCGCAACAGCACCATCCGCGCCGATGGCTCACCCGAGCGGCTGCTGGTGGCGAGGGCCATCGCCTCCGGGAGAATCTCGCCAGCGGCGACCGCATCGCTGAACCAGGCGGCGAATTGCTTCAGCGGGTCGGCATCGACGGTGTCTTCGGCAAGGCGCGGAGTCTTGGCTATGGAAGCAACCCGCGCGACCAGGCAACGTTGCCGGCCTTGTCCTGCGGCGCGTGTTGCCGCGCAATCACCCAGACGCCGGCCGACTCCAGCTGCGCCTGGGCCTCGACCTCATCGAGGTCGGTGCTAGCGAGGAGATCCCAGCGCAACGGCTTGATCGACCACCCCAGCGCTTCCATCTTCTTGAGAAGGACCGACAGCTTGCGCAGCCGATACCCGAGCGATTCGCCCAGCGCCAGCACCGATGCGCTGGCCGGTGCCGATTCGGCGCTCGTGCCGTAACTCTTGTACAGGCGGTCGATCCATTCCGGGACCTCGCCGTCTACGGTGCTGGCCAGCTCGTCCCGCGGGGTACCAAAGAGGCAGAGCTTCAGCCGTGCCACCCCTCTATTATCCGGTTGCGATGTCCCCGAGCCCACCCTCCGGGCAGCAGTTTGTCCTGACCTTCGGCGACCAGCGCGCGGTCGTCACCGAAGTTGGCGCCGGTCTTCGCACCTATACGGTCGCCGACCGCGACGTCATCGACGGGTATGCCGAGGACGAGATGTGTACCATCGGCCGCGGCCAGCTGCTGCTGCCGTGGCCCAATCGGATCGAGGACGGCCAGTACGAATTCGAAGGGACCGTGTATCAGACGCCGCTGACCGAGCCAACCCGGCACAACGCGCTGCATGGGCTCACCCGCTGGATGAAGTGGACAGCGCTCCACCAGGCCGAGGAGCGTGTACTGATGTCTTTGCTCTTCGATCCTCAGGAGGGCTACCCCTTCACCATTCGGTTTGACGTCGATTACCGGCTTTCGGCCGCTGGCCTGACCATTCGTACGACCGCGAAAAACCTGGGGAGGCAGGCCGCCCCCTTTGGTGCCGGCCACCATCCCTACCTCACGGTCGGCACCCTGATCGACCAGGCCCGCCTAAAGTTGCCGTCGCTGCTGCGGCTCGAGGCCAACGATCGGCTGATCCCGACGGGTCGCCTGTTGGCGAATCGTGGCACGGCCTTCGACTTCCTCGAACTGCGGCCGATCGGGTCCCTCAGCATGGATACCGCGTTCGCCGCCCTGGTACCGGACGGCGACGGACTGATCCGGGCCCATTTCCAGGCGCCGACTGGCGACCCGAGCCTGACCCTCTGGATGGAGCCGATCTACCGGTTCCTGATGGTGTATACGCCTGACGGGCTCGCCGAGGCGTCCCGCCGGCGGCGCAGTCTCGCGGTCGAACCGATGACCTGTGCGCCGAACGCCTTCCGCAGCGGCGACGGACTGATCGTGCTCCAGCCCGGTCAAACCACGAGCGCCACCTGGGGCATTTTGCGGTAACTTAGGCGGCCCCCCCGACATTTGCGCCGCTTGGGGCGTGCCTGCCAATATCAGGTCAGGGCATCACGCTTCGGCCGTAGCCGTCTGGAGGGAAAGCTGCTGGTGTACGGAAAAATTTACGTCCCCCTTGATAACTCTGACCACTCCAACGCCGCCATCGAGGTGGCCATCCGGCTCGCCGGCGCCACCAATGCCAGCCTTGTCGGCAGCCACGTCTACGCCGCGCGCATGCACGACGTGCGCTTCAAACAGATGGAATACACGCTCCCCGACGAATACCAGCAGGAGCAGGAGCTGGAACGCCAACGCAAGATCCATGACTCGCTGATCACACGTGGCCTGCAACTAATCTCGGACTCTTACTGCGACGTGATGAAAGTTGCCTGCGACCGGGCGGGCCTGCCGTTCGAGTACAAGACCTTCGACGGCAAGAACTGGGAGTGCCTTGTCGACGACATCGCCGAGTCCGATTACGACCTTGTGATCATGGGCGCGCTGGGTATGGGCGCGGTGAAGGACAGCATGGTCGGCAGCGTCACCGATCGGGTCCTGCGCCGGATCCGCGTCGATTCGCTCGTCATCCGCGACACCCATCCGTTCCGCGACGATGCCTCCGACCGGATCGTGGTTGCCATCGACGGCAGCCCGCAATCATTCGCGGGGCTTCGCACCGCCATCGAGCTTGGTCGCGCGTTCGGCAAGAAGATCGAAGCCGTGTCGGTCTATGACCCCTACCTTCACTACGCCATGTTCAATGGGATCGTCGACGTGCTCTCGGCCGAGGCCTCGAAGGTCTTCCGCTTCAAAGAGCAGGAGCAGCTGCACGAGGAGATCATCGACACCGGCCTGGCCAAGATTTACGAATCGCATCTTCGCGTGGCCGAGTCGCTGGCGCGCGATGAGGGCGTCGAGATCAAGACCATCCTGCTCGACGGCAAAGCTTTCAAGAAGGTCTTGCAGTATGTGCGCCAGGACCCGCCGTGGCTGCTCGTGATGGGACGGATCGGCGTGCACTCCGCGGCCGAGATGGACATAGGCAGCAACAGCGACAACCTGTTACGCCTCGCACCCGTGTCTGTGCTGTTGTCCAGCCGTACGTTCGTGCCACCGATTGACGTCCAGGCCGAGGCCAGCGTCACGTGGACCGAGGAAGCGGAGGCGCGCATGGAGAAGGTCCCCGCGGCGTTTCGCGCCATCACCCGCACCGCCATCTGCCGCTACGCGATGGAGCGCGGGCACTCGGTCATCAGCTCTTCCGTCATCGACGAGGCGGTGGCAGAAGTGATGCCCGAGCACGCGGCGCGCGCGATGGGCGTCGAGCCGGCCCAGGCTAAGACGACGGCCGAGGCGCCTCCCGCAGGTGTCGAGACCTGGTTGTGCCGACGCTGCGGGCGGCCGTCCCGCGGCGGGCACCCGGACACGTGCCCGGTCTGCGACGGCACGACCTTCCAGCGGGTGGACAAAGAGGCCATGATCGCCGCGGCCGCGAAAGAAGGCGGCCTCGAAGAGGATGAAGCCTTCGACGGCTTCAAGGTGAAGTGGACGGCCGAGGCCAAGGAGGTCCTCAACCGCGTTCCCAAGGGATACGAGCGTCGCCGGGTCAAGGCGCGCATCGAAAAGATCGCCCGGGTGCAGCGGCTTCCCAGTATCACCCGGGACTTTGCCGACACGAACCTCGACGAGGCTTACGGGCCGGTGGCCGAGGTGGTCAGCGACACGGTGCCGCCGCCGAAGCCGGCCGGCGAGATGCCGCTGATCTGGACCGACGAGGCGGTCCAGCGGATGGAGCGCGTACCCGGCGGCTTCATGCGCATGATGGCGCGCACCAAGGTCGAGGAGTTCGCCCGGAAGATCCGGGCCGAGACCATCACGGGCGACGTCGCCGAGGGCGGCCTGGTAGAAGCGCGGATGATGATGAACCAGGCGCTCAAGGGGCAGTCGCCTGAAGTGGTCCAGGCGGCCATGCAGGCGCACGGCCACGATGGTGGCAACGGCGACGAGCCGCGCGAGCCCTCACCCGGCTGGACCGAGGATGGGGTCCGCCGCCTCAACGAGGTGGAGATCCGCGCCGAGGAAAAGTTCGAGCCGAGCCGGGCCCGCGAATTGGCGCAGCATGCGGCGGAGTCGCGCGCCGCGCGCACCTCAGAGGCGATCAACGCCGCCTTCTTGGAGCGGCTCGGGATCAAGATTGGATACGGCCACCCGCTCAGCCCCAAAACCTTTGAGCATTACTTCACCTGGTCTCCGGAAGCAGAGGCCCGGCTCGAGAACCTCCCCTCCTACTGCCGCGAGTTGAGTCGCTGGCGCGTCGAGTGGACTGCGGCCAAGAAGGGGCTCGGCCCGGTGATCACACCCGCCGCCATGGACGTCAAGTTCGAGATGTGGGGCGAAGTCTCAGACGCGCTGCAGCAGAAGGGGCCGCAGATGCCCTGGGAGGCGGACGCCGAAAAGCGGCTCGAGAACATGCCGCCGTTCGTCAAAGGCCAGGTGATGGCGGCAGTCGAGGGCAATGCCCAACAGCTCGGCGAGGAGCGGGTAACGACAAAGGTGATGGACATCGTGATCCAGAAATGGATCGAGACCGGCGATTTTCATGAAGGTAAATACGGCTTCCGAGCCTAGTCTGCTGGCTGCGACCGGCCTGACCCGCACCTATCGCGGAGGCAAGGGCGTCTTCGACATTTCGCTCAAGCTTGCCTCGGGCGAGGTGCTCGGTTTGATGGGCCCCAACGGCTCCGGCAAGTCCACGCTGTTGCGGGTGCTCGCGACCGCCGCCAGCCCGACCGCCGGGCGGGTGAGCTGGTTTGGCAACCCCGACCCGCGCTTGCCGTCGGTACGACGCCGGCTGGGCGTGATGCTGGACCAGGCGGCGCATTTCGACAAGATGACCGGCTACCAAAATGCCTGGTTCTTCGCCCGCCAGTTCGGGTTGGCACCCGAGCACGCCCGCGACCGGCTGGAGGAACTCTTTCGATGGTCCGGCCTGTGGGAGGCGCGGGATCAGCTGGTCGGCGAGTACTCGCTGGGGATGAAACGAAAGCTCAACCTGGTCGAGGCGTTGGTTCACCGGCCCTCGATCCTGCTGCTGGACGAGCCGACCCTCGCGCTCGACTACCGCGCCGAGCTCGACCTGATCGAACGGCTCCAGTTGCTCAGCCTCACCGGCACCGCCGTGTTGCTGGCGACCAATGACGTGCACCTCGCCGAGCGAATCTGCGACCGCGTGATCTTCCTGCACCGTGGCCGGGCGATCCGAGAGGGGCACGTGCCCGAGCTGCTGACCGAGCTGGCGGGCACGAAAGAGGTCCAGCTCCAGATGAACTCGCCGATCCCACTGGAAAGCCTTCGTTCCTTACCCGCGGTCGAGGCCGCGAACGTGGACGGCGATACCGTGCACATCGTCCTGGCGCGCGGCGCCAACCCGGCGCAGGTGCTGTCAGTGCTGAACGGCACCGCCGACCTGGTCAGCAACATGCGGGTTCGCCGGCCGAACCTGGGCGACCTCTTCCTGAAGCTCACGGGCGAGGCGCTCCCGGTGGCCCGCCGATGACGCGCGCGCCTTTCCACACCGGGGCGCGCTGATGATGCTCGCGGGGTCGATCTGGCAGCGCGAGCTGGTCGAGTTCGCCCAACGCCGGCGTGCCCTGATCATCAAGCTCGCTTTTCCGCTGCTGGTCGGGATTCCGCTCGTGACCGCGGCGCCGCCCTTCTACGCCGGCCTGAGCCTGACGATGTTGATCGCCATCATTGGAACCCTCGGGGCGGGTGCCGTCCTGACGCGCGAGCGCCAGACCGGTCTGGACTTGCGCTATCGAACGTTGCCCGTGACCCCGGGACGGCTGCTGATCGAGCGCCTTTCGACCAGCGCCTCGATCGACCTGCTCCAGGTCACGCCGGTGCTCCTCTTGATCGGGCTGCGCCACCCGTCGCAGTTCGCCTGGTGGCCGGCATTGCTGTTGAGCACCGCCGCCGTGCTGCTCCTCGGCAACCTGATCGGAGCGGTCGCCAGCACCCTCTCCGATTCGCCGGGGGAGGTGATGCTCTACGTCTTCATTCCGCTCCTCCCCTTGCTCTACCTGTCGGGGGTCTTCACGCCGCTCTCCCAACCGGTCCTGCTCGTGATCTCTCGGCTGCTGCCCTTCAGCTACCTGCACGAGTCGCTACTCGGCGCGCTTGCCGGCCAGCCGAACTTGCTTCCATGGGAGACCCTGCTCGGTAGCTTCGGCTTCCTGGTGGGCGCCGCCGGCCTGACCGGTCGCCTCGGACGCCTCGTTACCGAGTCGGACTAAGACGCGGCAATGCTGACCCACATCGCCACTACCTATTCCCTCGACCAGCCCAGTATCCAGCTGCCCTTCATCACCAACCGGTGGGCGGTTGGGTTCTTCTTCCTCGTCCACATCATTTTCGGCTCGTTCACCATGGGCGCTCTCGTGCTCGGGCCAACCTTCGAATGGATCGGCCTTCGGCGCGAGGACCCTCGCTACGAGCGGTATGCCCGCGCGCTCGGCAACGTCAATCTCAAGATCTTCAGCCTCGGTGCCACGCTTGGCGGATTCGCCGTCATCGTGGTCACCGCGCTCTACCCGAGGTTCTTCGTGACCCTGATCACACTCTTCTTCTGGCCGGTGGTGGTGGCCTTCAGCATCTGGTTCCTGACGCTGGGCGGCATCCTGCTCTACAACCTGCGCTGGGACCGCTTCCGGTTGCGCAAGGGCGTGCACATCCTGCTCGGCTACGCAACCGCCGCCACCGAGCACATCTTTCTCTTCATCATCGTCGCGCTCGACAGTTACCTCTTGACGCCGGGTCAGGGCCAGGGGACCTCGGCCTTCTTCAACCCGTCGTACTGGCCCGAGCTTGCCCATCGGTTCGTCGGCAATCTCTCCTGGGCATCGTTCTTTATCGCCGCGGTCGCGGCCGTATACGCCGCGGCAAGCCGAGTCCCGGCGAACCGTCTTTATTACCACTGGGCGGCGCGCACCAGCCTCGTCGTCGGCTTCACCACGCTGGTCGTGCAGATCGTGCTCGGCGCGGTCTTCGTAGAGAGCATCAAGCAGGCCTCGCCGGGGGCCTTCCATTACTCGATGCAGGGGCCGTTCGCCTGGCTCTGGCTGTTGCAGGCGACCTTCATCGCGATCCTACTAGTGGGCAGCAACCTCTACTTCTGGCAATCGCGTCCGACGCCGGCAGCGCCGGTCCTGACCGGCATCGTGGTGCTGGGCTCGCTGATCACCATGGCGCCCGCCGCCTTGTTTCCCAAGGACCTCTTCGCGCTCCGATATGTCGCGCTCGCGATCGCGGTGCTGGTGAGCATCGTGCATTGGCTGATCTCGCGACCGCGGCATCGGGCCATGACCCAGGACCTTCGTCGAAGCAGCCAGGTGACACTCGCCGTCACCGGCGCCAGCGCGCTGCTGCTCTTCCTCTTGATGGGCGTGATCCGGACTACGGCGCGCAGCGACTACACGATCTACGGCGTGATGAAAGAGTCGGACAGCTACAGGATCTTCCAGTCCCCAAGCAAGGGCTACTACCCATGAGGCTCGATGGGTAACCTCCAGACCTACTTCTACCTCGCCCTGATCAGCGCCGTCATGATCGGCCTTACCCTGCTGTTCATCGGCATCGCCGCCTTCGGCTTGCGGCGCTGGTTCCGCCAGGAGCACGGGCAGACGCCGCTGACGTTCTGGCTGGTGGGTGGCGCCATCACGGTAACCCTGCTTTTCATCGTCCTCGGCACCGCCGGCGTGCTCTACGGGT
>JAXDLN010000094.1:0-20775 GCA_034666565.1 Chloroflexota bacterium | reverse complement strand
CCAGAGCCTCGAGCGATCAGACGGGTTGGGATGATTCGGTGCGCGGTGGGGGACCGGTCGCCGTCGAGGCGGCTGAAGAGCAGCTCGGCCGCGGCCGTTCCCATCGCCGCCGGGTCCTGGGCGATGACGGTGATTCCGGGGTCGAGCATGTCCGCCAGCAGGATGTCGTCGAAGCCGACCAGGGCGACTTTGTGATGGAGTCCCAGTCGCCGAAGTGCCCGGCAGGCGCCGATGGTCAGCAGGTTCTGGGCGGCGAAGATCGCGGTCGGCGCCGGGCGCAGGGCCAGGAGCTTCGTGGTCTCCGCCTCCGCCCGTTCGGTGCCCCGGAGGTCCAGTCGGACAAGCTCGGGGTCGAGCGGCAGGTGCTTGACGTCGAGCTCCTCCCGGTAACCCTGGTAGCGAAGCGCGGCCGTCATGATGCTTTGAAGGTCGCCCAGGTAGGCGATCCGTTGATGGCCGTGCGCCGCGAGATGCTGGATTGCGCGTCGAGCGCCGCCGAGGTTGTCGGTGAGAACCGTGTCCGCATCGAGGAAGGCCGGAGGCCGGTCGACAAAGACGAAAGGAGTCCCGGCTTTCCGCTCATTCAGGAGATAGCTGTGGTCGTGACTCGCCGGCATGATGACGAGCCCGTCAACCCGCCGCGAGGCGAAGGCCGAGACCAGCGCGCGCTCGCGCGCCTCGTCTTCCTCCAGGCTGCCCGCGAGCACCAGCACGCCGCGTTTCACGGCGACGTTCTCGATGGCACGATGCAGGGTGGAGGAGAAGGGGTTGGCGATGTCCTCGAGGATCACGCCGATCGTGGCGCTCTTGCCGTCGACCCGGCGCAAGCTGCTCGCCTGCAGGTTCTGGCGGTAATCGAGGCGCTCGATCGCTACCGCCACCCGCGTGGCCAACTCGGCCGACACGCCCGGCTCCGCGTTGATCACGCGGGAGACGGTTTTGAGGCTGACGCCGGCCAGGGCGGCGACCTCCCGCATGGTGGCCCGCGAACGAGCTCGGTGGGCGCCTGTCGACGTTGTCAACGTTAGTCCATCACGCCCCTCTTCATGGCTTTCAGTCCGCCCCACGAATTCGTCTTGCGCTTCCCAACAGGATATGCTACTTTGACAACGTTGTCATCCCGGCTGAGGGAACCGGGCAAAAACAGAGGGAGGTAGTAAGGATGGGGACCCTTAGACGGGTGTCGTTGCTTTCGGTTGGCATTCTCGTGGCGCTGGTAGCGACCGCCTGCGGAGCGAGCACCGGAAACCAGGCGGCGGCGTCGCCGAAGCCGGTCATCGTGGGGTTGATCACGAAGACGGACGCCAACCCGTTTTTTGTGAAGATGCGACAGGGCGCCGAGCGTGAGGCGGCGGCCAAGGGCGCCGTGTTGATGACCGGCGCGGGCAAGGACACCTCCGATGCCGCCGGCGAGGTGACCGCGCTGGAGAACATGGTCAGCGCCGGCGCCAAGGCGATCCTGATCACCCCGGATTCGGCGGGCGTCACGGCCGCGGTCAAGAAGGCACGCTCGCAGGGGGTCCTCGTGATCGCGCTCGACAGTCCGACCGACCCGGTGGATGCGGCCGACGCGCTGTTCGCCACCGATAACAAGAAGGCCGGCCAGTTGATCGGCCAGTATGCCAAGGCCGCCGAGGCGGGCAAGACGGGGATCAAGATCGCGATGTTCGACGAGGCGCCGGGCAGCACGGTCGGCAAGCTCCGCCACGACGGCTTCTTGCTGGGCTATGGCATCAGCGACACCGACCCGCAGGTCGTCTGCATCGCCAACGGTGGTGGAAACCAGACGGACAGCCAGACGCAGATGGAGAACTGCCTGACCAAGGATCCCGGCATCAACGTGGTGTACACGATCAATGAGCCGTCGGCCTTCGGCGTCTACAAGGCGCTCCAGAACCGCGGCAAGCAGAACGGCGTCCTGATCGTCTCGGTCGACGGCGGCTGCACCGGCGTCGGCGGGGTGAAGGACGGCCGGATCGCCGCGACCTCGCAGCAATACCCACTCAAGATGGCGAGCCTCGGCGTTGACGCCGGGGTCGACTTCGCCAAGAATGGCAAGCGTGTATCCGGCTACACCGACACCGGCGTGACGCTCATCAGCGACAAGCCCGTCAGTGGCGTCGACTCGAAGGACACGACCTTCGGCCTCGACAACTGCTGGGGCTAATCGACGGGACCCGAACCGGCCGGTCCGCTCCGTAAGAGCGGGCCGGCCCTGTTAGCCCGGCTTCGCTGGACCGAGCTTGGCAGGGACCCAGGCGCCGCCATTGCGCGCGCCCGCCTGGTCTCCACGCTCGGGCCACTGCTCGCGCTCCTCCTCGCCTCGATCTTCTTCACGATCCGGACCGACCGGTTCCTGACCGCGGATAACCTCTCGTTGATCACCCAGCAGGTGGCGGTGGTCGGCATCCTGGCGATCGGCCAGACCCTGATCATCCTCACCGCCGGCGTCGACCTCTCCAACGGCTCGGTGATGGCGTTCGGGACGATCGTGATGACCAAGCTCGCCGTGATGCACGGCATGAATCCGTTCGTCGCCATCGCGCTCGGGATCGCCGCCTGCCTGGGATTCGGTGTCCTCAACGGCCTCCTGGTCACGGTGCTTCGGCTCCCACCCTTCATCGTGACCCTCGGCACACTGAACATCGCCTTCGCCCTGACGCACATCTACTCCAATGAAGAGACGATCGCCAATCTGCCCGACCCGGTCGTGTTCTTCGGAAACACCTTCCATTTCGCCGGCACGACCATCACCTACGGCGCGGTGTTGGCGGTGGCGCTCACGCTGCTCACCTGGTTCGTGCTGACGAAGACGGTCGCGGGGCGCCATGTCTATGCCACCGGGAACAATCCGGACGCGGCGCGGCTGGCGGGGGTCCGGACACGTCGTGTTTTGATTGGCGTCTATGCCACCGCCGGCCTGCTGTATGGGATCGCCGCCCTGGTGCTGGTAGGACGAACCGGCGTCGGCGACCCCCAGGCCGGCCAGTCGGGCAACCTCGACAGCATCACTGCCGTCGTCGTAGGCGGGACGAGCCTCTTCGGCGGTCGCGGCAGCGTCCTCGGGACCCTGGTCGGCACCTTGATCGTCGGCATCTTCCGCAACGGGCTGCAGTTGATGGGGGTCGCGGCGATCTACCAGTTCCTGATCACCGGCATTCTCGTCATCCTGGCGGTGGCGGTCGACCAGCTATCGCGGCGGAGCCGGGCGTGAGTGCCGTCGAAGCGCGGGTGCCGGTGCTCGAGGCGCGTGGGCTGGTGAAGCGCTACGGGGTGGTGACCGCCCTGGACGGCGCCGACTTCGATCTCTTCGCCGGCGAGATCGTGGCGGTGATCGGTGACAACGGGGCCGGAAAGTCCACCCTGATCAAGGCCCTGTCAGGGGCGATCGAGCCCGACCGAGGCGAGATCCTGCTCAATGGCACGCCGGTTCACTTCCGCAATCCACTCGAGGCTCGGCGGAACGGCATCGAGACCGTCTACCAGGACCTGGCGCTGGCCCCAGCCCTTGATATCGCCGAGAACCTCTTTCTTGGGCGTGAGGTGCGCCGAAGGGACATCATCGGCACCCTCCTTCGAGTCACCGACCGGCCGCGCATGTTGCGAGAGGCCCGAGCGCACATCGCCGACCTCAAGATCAACGTGCGCTCGATGAAGCAGCCAGTGGAAACCCTGTCGGGGGGCCAGCGGCAGGGGGTTGCCGTCGCCCGTGCGGCAGCATTCGCGAGCCGGGTCGTGATAATGGACGAGCCGACCGCGGCGCTCGGGGTCCGGGAGTCGGGAATGGTCCTGGACCTGATCCGCACGGTTCGCGCCCGGGGAACGCCGGTCGTCCTGATCAGCCACAACATGCCGCAGGTGTTCGAGATCGCCGACCGGCTCCACGTGATGCGCCTCGGCCGCCGCGTGGCGACCATCACCCCGGCGTCGCATACCATGACCGAAGCAGTCGCACTGATGACGGGCGCGAGCTCATTCCAGGGGAAGGAGGGATGACGGCATGGACATGATGCAGGACGGCGAGCGCTACACCCGGATGCCGTACCGGCGAACCGGTCGCAGCGGGCTGCTGCTGCCGGCGATCTCGCTGGGCCTGTGGCAGAACTTCGGCGGCGACCGGCCGATGGAGACCCAGCGGGCCGTCATCCGCCGGGCGTTCGACCTCGGCATCACCCACTTCGACCTGGCGAATAACTACGGCCCGCCCTACGGCTCGGCCGAGGAAAACTTCGGCCGCATCCTCGAGAGCGACCTCGCGGGGCGCCGCGACCAGCTCGTGATCTCGACCAAAGCCGGCTACGACATGTGGCCGGGGCCCTACGGGATCTGGGGCTCGCGCAAGTACCTGCTCGCCAGCCTGGACCAGAGTCTGCAGCGGATGGGGCTCGACTACGTTGACATCTTCTACTCCCATCGGTTCGACCCGCAAACTCCCCTCGAAGAGACAATGGGGGCCCTCGACACCGCCGTTTCGCAGGGCAAGGCGCTTTACGTCGGGATCTCGTCCTACTCGGCGAACCGGACGAAGGAGGCGATTGGTATCCTCCGCAAGCTGGGAACGCCGCTGCTGATCCACCAGCCCTCCTATTCGATGTTGAACCGCTGGATCGAGC
Organism: Chloroflexota bacterium; assembly: GCA_034666565.1. Taxonomy (GTDB): domain Bacteria; phylum Chloroflexota; class Dormibacteria; order CF-121; family CF-121; genus CF-13. The sequence goes on along the minus strand of JAXDLN010000094.1, from coordinate 16,162 downwards.
CGGACCTGCTCGACGTCCTGGGCAAGGAAGGCGTCGGCTGCATCACGTTCTCGCCGCTGGCGCAGGGCCTGTTGACCGACCGCTACCTGAAGGGCGTCCCTGCCGGCTCGCGGGCGAGCCACCCCGGGTCGTTCTCGCAGGAGATGCTCACCGAGCAGACGCTCGGCAAGGTACGCGCGCTGAACCAGATGGCGCTGCGGCGGGGCCAGACGCTGGCCCAGATGGCGCTGGCCTGGACGCTGCGCGACCCGCGGGTGACGTCGACGCTGGTCGGCGCCAGCAGCGTGGCGCAGCTCGAACAGAATGTCGGCGCCCTGGACAAGGCCAAGTTTTCCGCCGACGAGCTCCGCGAAATCGACGGTTATGCCACGGACAGCGGCATCAACCTCTGGGCAGCCTCGAGCAAGGAGTAAGGCCACTGTTGACCATTGGGTCGACCTGTGCTAGGAATGCGGTGAGCAGCGTCAGGAAGGGCAAGAAATTTGAAGACGTCGCCGCTGAACGATGGAAATTCCAATGATTCCTTGCGGCCTGGCGACGAGTGTCCCTGGCCACGGCCATTTCCCGAGGGATTCGATCAGTGTGCGGCGTTCATGCCGCTGCCGTTTCGCCCGAACGACAGCCGGGACCACCCGCTTGAACCGGCCCTGACCTGCCAGCACCTCGTAAGTCGGCCGTTCGAACAACGAAAAGTCGGGTGGTATGGGGCTTGCCAAATTGGCGACGCGGCGGCCCGGCGGGCCTATCTCGAGCGCAAAATCGTCTCGGTCGTGAAGCCCGGCTCCTAGACGCCCCCACCCTGCGCTCCCCGGCGAGCGGGGGAGGGTGAATAGCGAGCGGCCGCGGCGACCAGGTCGGCGTTGCGCCGGGCCCGGCCGCCATCAGGCATGAGCAGGGTGTCCTCCAGGCCGATCCGCACGTCGTAACCGTGGACCAGGGCGTCCTCGAGGAGCGGCCACGCGGCCGCATCGTGGCCGTGCTGGACACGCGGAAGGCGGATGCCACTGCCCTCGAGGACTCGCCCGATAATGGCGGCGGTTCGAATCGGATCGCTGGCCCCCGGCTCGACCTCGACCAGGACCCGCAGGCAGCGTTCGACGAAGTCGCTGTCGACGAAGGCGCGGGCGTCCGCGACCGAGCCGAGGCCGGCCTCGATGTTGGTCCCTTTGTCGATGAGCAAGGTGCAGAGCTCGTCGGTGCCGTCTTCGGAGAAGTTGACGGAGGCGAAGTCGGGCAGGACGGCCCAGCGCTCGATAAGCGCCAACCGCCGGGCGCTGTTACCGGTAATCCATAGCCCGGTGGTGAGTCCGATCGGGAGGCCGGGACAGAGGTCACGAATCGCCTCGATCGCCGCGGCGCAGGCGTCGGGCTCGAGTGTCTCGCGACCGCCCATGCCGCGCGGATGGATGTGGACGGCGCCGGCGCCGGCTTGCCGGCATTGGAAGGCATCAGTCGCAAGCGCTTGAGGCGAGAGGGGCAGCGCCTCGTGTTCCTCAGCACGCCGGCTGCCGTTCAAGCACGCCTTGATCAGCATCTCCGCAGTTTAAGCTCAGGTTTGCGGGATGAAAACCCCCCAACGCAGTCAGCTCACGCCGGAGCTGGTGGCCCGTTATCCACGCCCAGGGATGGCGATTCCGGGCCGGCTCCGCTATTCGCCGGACGCGAAATTTGTGACCTACCTGTTCAGCGAGCGCGGTGACCTGGTTCGTGACCTCTGGCGGCTTGACCTGTCCAGCGGTCGAAAGGCGCACTGGATGTCCGCGCCCGGTGAGGCAGTGACGGAGGAGAACATCTCGCGCGAGGAGGTCCTCCGCCGAGAGCGCCTTCGCCTGCGCGAGACCGGGATCACCGATTACTTCTGGGCCGAGAAGGCCGACGTCATGCTGCTGCCGCTGCGCGGCGAGCTCTACCGTTGGGCGGAGGGAGCGGTCACGCGTCTGACCGGCGGCGGCGTCGTCGACCCGAAGGTCACCGACGACGGTCGCCGCGTGTTCTTCGTTCGCGACGGTGATGTCTGGACCATTGGTGACGGCGGCGAGCGGCAGCTCACCTCGCACCCACCGGGCGCCACCAACGGGCTGGCGGAATTCGTCGCCCAGGAGGAGCTCGACCGATTGAGCGGCTACTGGCCCTCGCTGCAGGGCGATCTGGTCGCCTTCGAGCAGGTCGACGAGTCGCACATTCCGATCTACCCGATCGTGCACCAGGGCAAGGCGGCGCTGGAGATCGAGGAGCACCGCTACCCGTTTGCCGGTGCCGAGAACGCCCGGGTCAGGCTCGGCGTGGTGTCGGTGGCGTCCGGAGAAACGACCTTCATGGACCTCGGCAGCGCGGAGGGCTATCTGGCTCGAGTGGACTGGCATCCGGATGGTCGCCTGCTGGTGCAGTGGCTCTCTCGGGACTGGACGCGCCTCGAGCTCCTCGCCTTTCATCTCCCTTCCCCCCTGGGGAAGGGCAGGGTGCGTGGCATCCCGATCCTGGTGGAGAAGGCCGACCCGTGGATCAATCTGCACAGCGACCTGCATGTGATCGAAGCCACCGGTGAATTCACCTGGTCGTCCGAGCGAAGTGGCTTTCGACACCTATATCTATATGGGCCCGACGGGAGACTGATCCGTCAGCTCACCAGCGGCGATTGGCCGGCCGAGGCGATCGTGGAGCTGGATGAGCGGGGTGGTCAGCTGTACTTCGTCGGCTGGCGTACGAGTCCGCTCGAGCGCCATCTGTTTCGCGTGTCGCTGGAGGGTGGCGAGCCGGAGCAACTGACATCCGAGGCGGGGACGCACGGCATCGTGATCGCGCCGGACTTCTCGAGTTTCGTCGATGTCTGGGATAGCCGCGAGCACCCGCCGAGCATCACCGTGCGGAATATGGCGGGGGCGCCCCAACATGTCATCCACGAGGCGAATTCGAACGACCTGGACTTGCCGGCACCCGAGCTCCATCGATTTCGAACCAGTGACGGTGCGGAACTCCATGCAGCCGTGTATCGCCCTGCACAATCTGGCAAGGCGCCCGTGGTCGTCTCCGTCTACGGCGGCCCCGGGCCGCAGATGGTCAACGACAGCTGGGCACAGACGGCCGACCTACGAGCCCAATGGTTGGCGCAGAACGGATTCGTCGTGCTCAAGGTCGATAACCGCGGCTCGGCGCGCCGCGGATTGGCATTCGAGGCACCGATCTCGCGCAGCATGGGTCAGGTCGAAGTCCGCGACCAGGTCGAAGGGGTGCGCTGGCTTGGCACCCTTGGCTTCGCCGATATCTCGCGCGTCGGCATCTACGGGTGGAGCTACGGCGGCTACATGACGCTGATGGCGCTGCTAACCGCCCCCAACATCTTCAAGGCCGGCATCGCCGGCGCACCCGTCACCTTCTATGAGGGCTACGACACCGCGTACACGGAGAAGTACATGGGCACGCCGCAGGAGAATCCCGAAGGCTACCGGCTCGGCTCGCCGCTGACCTACGCGGATCAGCTGCGCGCCCCGCTGCTGGTGGTTCACGGGATGATCGACGAGAATGTCCATTTCCGCCACACCGCACGCTTGATGCAGGCGCTGATCGACGCGGGCAAGCCCTTCGAGTCGCTGATCTATCCCAACGAACGGCATATGCCGCGCTCGGAGAAGGATCGCGTCGACATGGAGCGGCGCCTGCTCGAGTTCTTCCAGCGCAACCTGTGAGGAAAAAGAGAAAGATCAAGGCACTGGTCTTCGACTTCGACGGGCTGATCGTTGACACGGAAGTCCCGATCTTTCGAGCCTGGCAGCGGATCTACCGCGAGCACGGCCAGGAGCTGCCGCTCGATCGCTGGCTGACCATCATCGGCACGTCCTCCGGTTCATTCGATCCGGTGCAGGAGCTGGGTGAGCGCCTGGGCGAGAGGCTCGACGAAGGCGCATTGGATGCGTTGGAGCGCCTCTATTACGCGGAGGCAACCGCGTTGCAGCAACTCCTTCCGGGCGTCGATGATTACCTGACCCTTGCGCCGCAGTTCGGGCTCAAGACCGCCGTGGCCTCCAGCTCGACCCGCAAGTGGGTAATGGAGCATCTCGAGCGCTTTGGGATCGGCCGAAAGTTTGATGCCATCGTGTGTCGAGAGGACGTGAAAAAGACGAAGCCGGATCCCGAGCTCTACCGGACGGCGCTGCAGCGACTCGAAGTGCAGCCGGACGAGGCGATCGCCCTGGAGGACTCGACCAACGGCATCCTCGCCGCGAAGGCGGCCGGGCTCTACTGCGTGGTGGTGCCCAACCTGCTGACCGCCGACCTCGATCTCACCGAGGCCGACCTGCGCCTGTTGTCCCTGGAGGCGATGTCGTTGCCGACGCTGCTCGAGACGGTCAACGGGACCAAGCCGTCATGAAACGCTGGACGAACCTGGCACTGTTTGTTCTGCTGGGCCTCGCGTTCATCACCGGATGGGTGGCGTTCTTTTACAGCACGGCGCCATCACGGGCGTCGCTGATTGTCCACGCGGTCAGCGGCTACGCGATCGTGGCGCTGACTCCGTGGAAAGCGGTCATCGCGACACGCGCTATTCAGCGACGGCGCCCTGGTTGGTGGGCATCGCTGGTGTTCACGCTGCTCGTGATCGGTTCGGTGCTCGCCGGCATCCTGCATTCGACCGGCCTGCTGTTGGGCGCCGGGCCGCTCAGCGCGATGGAGGTCCATGTCGGCGCCGCGCTGGCCGCCATCCCATTCGTCGTCTGGCACGTGATCGCCCGCCGCATCCCGATGCGCGCCGTCGATCTATCGCGCCGGAGTCTCCTGCGCGCCGGCACGCTGGCGGCGGGTGCCGGTCTTGCCTACGGCGCGGGCGAACTCGCGGTCCGGCTGCTCAGCTTGCCCGGCGCACGGCGGCGGCTCACCGGGTCCTATCAATACGGCTCGTTGCAACCCGCGTCCCTGCCCGTGACGCAGTGGCTCTTCGACAGCGTGCCGTCTGTCGATCCGGCGGCCTGGCGGTTGGCGGTGCGGGCTGGGGATGCCGTGCGGGAATGGACCTACGCCGAACTGCTCGCGTTCGACGACCGGGTGCAGGCGACGCTCGATTGCACCGGCGGTTTCTACTCCACGCAGGACTGGTCGGGCGTCTGGCTGAACCGGCTACTGCCAGCGGGGGAGGGAGCGGGGAGTCTTCTCGTTCGATCGTCGACCGGATACGATCGCCGCTTTGCGATCGAGGAGGCCGGTCGTCTGTTGATCGCGACCAGGCTTGGTGGAGTGCCGCTCGATCCGGGGCACGGCTTCCCGGTTCGCATCGTCGCGCCCGATCGGCGCGGTTACTGGTGGGTCAAATGGGTGACCACGATCACGATCGACGGGCTACCCTCGTGGTGGCAGCTGCCCTTCCCGATTCAGTAACCCACGTCACCGACCAGTCCGCAATGGCGCCCATGGGGGACCAAGGACAGGTGAGCGGCCCTCGAGAATGTCGTCCATCCGCTGGCGAACAACCGGAAGCGCTTCAGGATGCGGGAGCACGTAGAAACGTTGCTTGTGGATCGCGTCGACGACGGTCGTCGCGATCTCAGCTGGCGGCGTCCCCGTCGCAACCAGGCCCTTGATGTACTCGATCGCGGCGGTCGCCTGGGGGGTCCGCTCAGGCTCGTTGGCGGGGTACTCGGACGGACGATTGCGTTTCGACTCGCTGATGTTTGTCCGCACCCAGGCCGGGCAGAGGACCGAAACGCCGACATTCGCGCGACGTATCTGAAGCGACACCTGAAGGGACTCCGAGAGTGCCACCACCGCGTGCTTCGAAACGCTGTAGACACCCATCGAGCCCGGCGCTGACGTGTTCAGGCCGGCCATCGAGGCCGTATTGACCATGTGTCCTTCCTCCTGCTCGAGGAGAATCGGAGTGAAAGCGCGCATCCCGTTGATGACACCCCAGAGGTTGACGCCCAACACCCATTCCCAATCCGCGTGGCTCATTTCCCAGAATGCCGCGCCCGACGTGGCGCCGACCCCGGCGTTGTTGCAGATGACATGGACGGCCCCGAAGGCCTCGAGCGAGCGTTGGGCAAGGCGGTCGACCTGATCCGCTTTGGACACGTCCGTAGGTACGGCAAGAACCTCGGCGCCGGCGGACCGCAAGGAACGCTCGGCCTTGTCGAGCGCGTCGACCTCAACATCCGCGAGGACCACCTTCATCCCCTCAGCGGCGAAACGCTCGGCAAGGCCGAGGCCGATACCGCTGGCGGCTCCCGTCACGACCGCGACACGACCTTTCAAGGATTTCATCGCATTGCCTCCGGTTCGGAGAATGGACCTTTGAGCTCCGATTCTAGGTCGATGTCGATCCGCTCGGAAGCCGTTCGTATAGAGGGTGAGGCCGGCATGGTCCCGGCGATAACGTCAAGGAGGAGCTTCAATGACCAGAGTCGTTGTCTTCATGAATCTAACGCTCGACGGCGTGATGCAGGCGCCAGGTCGTCCCGACGAGGACGTCCGTGGCGGCTTCGCGCACGGCGGGTGGGCGATTCCCTACGCCGATCCGGTTATGGGCAAGGTGGCCGCCGACAGCATGGCCACGACCGGTGCCCTGCTCTTTGGGCGTCGCACCTACGAGGACTTCTACGCCGTGTGGCCTCACCGGAAGGACAACCCCTTCACCGAGGTCCTCAACAACACCCGGAAGTACGTGGCGTCAACGAGGTTGAGGGAGCCACTGCCGTGGAGCAACTCCACGCTCCTCAAAGGCGACGCGGCGAACGCGGTGGCCGAACTCAAGGGGCGGCCGGGCAAGGATATCGTGGTGCTCGGCAGCGGCGCGCTGCTACAAACGCTGATGTCTCACAACCTGATCGACGAATACGTGCTCCAGATTCACCCGCTCGTTCTCGGATCGGGGAGTCGCCTCTTTAACGACGGTCCGTTCGCCGGTCTCCGGCTCGTCGGCAGCACGACGACGACCACCGGCGTCGTGATCGCGACGTACCAGCCGGCGGTAATGTCAAGGAGGGACACGAAATGAAGCAATACCTGCTCGCGATCAACCAGCCCGACGGCCCACCCCCGCCGACCTTAGACATGGAGAAGATCAACCGGGACGCCGCAGCCGTAATTGCTGAGATGAAGGCCGCCGGCGCGTGGGTCTTCAACGGCGCCCTGCACTCTGCGAGTACGGCAACCGTCGTGCGGCTCGAAGCCGGAGAAGTGCTGACCACCGACGGTCCGTACGCTGAGGGCAAGGAGCACATCGGCGGACTCGCGGTCATCAAAGCGCCCGATCTCGACGCCGCGCTCGAGTGGAGTCACAAACTTGCCCGGGCGATCCCGCTCCCCATCGAGGTGCGGCCGTTCCAGGAGGAGGCCGAGGACTGAGACCAGGCGCGCCGGGCCTCGCAGCCTCCGAGATTGAACATGTGTTCCGCCAGGAGTACGGTCGCGCGGTGGCCGTCCTGGTCCGGGTCTTCGGCGACATCGACGTTGCCGAGGAGGCGGTCCAGGACGCGTTCACCGCTGCGGTACAACGGTGGCCGTCCACCGGACTGCCTGCCAGTCCGGCGGGATGGATCATCACCACCGCCCGCAACCGTGCGATCGACCGTCTCCGGCGCGAGGCGTCGCGCGAGGACCGGCATGGCCAGGCCGCACTGCTGCAGGCCGGCACCGAGCCTGTCCCGGAGGGCGCTGTGCGCGACGATCAGCTACGCCTGATCTTCACCTGCTGTCATCCCGCGCTCGCGCCTGGCGTTCAGGTCGCGCTGACGCTCCGGCTACTGGGAGGGCTCACCACCGCCGAGATCGCGCGCGCCTTTCTGGTCCCGGAGACGACCATGGCCCAGCGACTGGTCCGAGCGAAGGGCAAGATCCGCGACGCGAGAATCCCTTATCGGGTCCCACGCGAGGCCGACCTCCCGGGCCGCCTTCGGGCCGTGCTGGCCGTCGTCTACCTGATCTTCAACGAGGGCTACACGGCAAGCTCCGGCGATCGCCTCGTCCGAGAGGAGCTGTGCGGCGAAGCCATCCGCCTCGGGCGGTTGCTGGCTGAACTCATGAGCGACGAACCGGAAGTCAAGGGGCTGCTCGCGTTGATGGTGCTCATCGAGTCGCGTCGGGCCTCTCGCACGAACTCGGACGGCGACCTTGTGCTCCTGGCCAACCAGGACCGCGGCCTCTGGGATCGCGGCCTGATCGCGGAAGGCCAGGTGCTCGTCCGGGAGTGCCTGAGGCGCAATCAGCCCGGCCCGTACCAGATCCAGGCGGCGATCCAGGCCGTCCACAGCGACGCGGCCACCGCGGCCGCCACCGACTGGTGGCAGATCGTGCAGCTCTACAACCAGCTCCTGTCGCTCACCCCGAGCCCGGTCGTGGCTCTCAACCGCGCGGTCGCCGTGGCGGAGGTGGAGGGACCGGATGCGGCGCTTGCCCTCGTTGACGGCCTCGACCTCGGCGGCTACTACCTGTTCCACGCCATCCGGGCCGACCTGCTGCGGCGCCTGGGTCGTAACGCCGAGGCGGCGCTGGCGTATGCGGCGGCGATCGCCAGGACCGACAATGCGACCGAGCGCGAATTCCTCGAGCGGAGCCGCCAGGCGGTCAACTGAGCCGATCCGTAATTGCGCGCCGACGATCCTGGGTGCATACTCCGGTGCAGGCGATGGAACCGATTGTGCTCTTCAGCATCCAATTCACGTTGAGCCTGCTGGCGTATTTGTTCATCGCATTCTGGTACGTCGTGCCCCGTCTGTCCCGACTGCCGCGCGAGGTTGCCCTGGTGCCGCTGGTGTGGGTCCATGCATTCCGCACCATCGGCGGGTCGATCCTGGCTCCGGGCTCGGTCGGCGCCGGTGTCCCGACGGAATTCCGGACGATGATCGGATACGGCGACTTGATCACCGCCTTCCTCGCCCTTGTGGCACTGGCTGCCCTGCGCGCCCGCTTCACAGGTGCCATCGCGTTGGTCTGGCTGATGGTCATCGTCGGGCTGCTCGATACGGTGAACGCGATCATTCAATCGATGCGTTTCAACGTGTTCACCTACGCGCTGGGTCTGAATTGGGTGATCGTGACGATCTATGTGCCGGCGTTGCTGGTCAGCAGCCTCCTGATCTTCATGCAACTGCTCAGCCGTAAGCGCTCCGCCACCAGCCTCTAGAGCCGACGGTCGAACCGACTGTCGATCTGGGCTAGGTCCGTTCGACGTACAAGTAGGAAACGTCCCATTCACAGGAGGGAAACATGAGGCTGGTTGCAACGGAATACCTCTCGCTCGATGGAGTGTTCGAAGAGCCGGGTCGTTGGTCAGGCCCGTTCTTCAATGACGAGGCCGGACAGTTCAAATGGGCCGAGTTACAGGCAAGCGACGGACTGCTCCTTGGACGCAAGACTTACGAAGGGTTCTCGGCCGCCTGGCCCAACATGAAGGGCACTGGCGAGTTCGGCGAAAAGATGAACACCATGACCAAGTACGTCGTCTCGTCGACGCTGGACAAGGTCGAATGGCCGGGTTCGAAGTTGGTAAGGGGGGATCTGGCGGAGGAGATTCGCCGGCTCAAGAGGGAGCCCGGTCACGACCTGCTGCTCTCCGGCAGCGCGCAGCTCTTCAACGCGCTGATGAAGGAGAACCTGATCGATCTCTACCGGTTCATGGTGCACCCGATCGTCCTCGGGTCGGGCAAACGTCTCTTCACTGAGAGCAACGCCAGGCGGGTCCTCGACCTCGCCGAGACCAAGAGGTTCAGCTCGGGCATCGTCATCATGGAGTTCAGGCCGGCCAAGACGCAGTAGCCCTCTGCAATCCCGGCCACGGACGTGTAGGGTTGGTCCTAGCAATCCGGGGTCGTTGAAGAGAGGAGGGTAGCGATGATCGATACCGTTTCCCGCATTACCGCCGACCAGGTCGACCAAGCAAACGCCAGTGGACGCACGCCCGTCGTGTTCATCCACGGTCTCTGGCTGCTGCCAAGCAGTTGGGACCGCTGGGCCGCCGTCTTCGAAGAGGCCGGCTACGCGCCGCTGACGCCAGGATGGCCGGATGACCCGCCGACCGTGGAGGAGGCGAAAGCCCACCCCGAGGTCTTCGCCCACAAGACGATCGCCCAGGTGGCCGACCACTACGCCGACGTCATTGGGCAGTTGAAAACGAAGCCGGTCGTCATCGGCCATTCGTTCGGCGGTCTGCTGACGCAGATCATCGCTGGTCGTGGTCTCGCGGCGGTATCCGTTGCCATCGACCCGGCGCCGTTCCGCGGGGTGCTGCCCCTCCCACTCTCAGCGTTGAAGTCAGCATCGCCCGTGCTGGGCAACCCGCTCAACCGTAACCGCGCGATTCCGCTCACCTACGACCAGTTCCGCTACGCCTTCGCCAACGCCGTCAGCGAGGAAGAGGCGAAGGACCTGTACAAGACCTTCTCGGTGCCGACGTCCGGCGTACCGCTCTTTCAGGCGGCGGCCGCCAACCTCAATCCGTGGACCGAGGCAAAGGTCGACACCAAGAACCCCGACCGTGGACCGCTACTGATCATTTCCGGCGGGAAAGACCACACGGTCCCGCCATCGATCGCAAACGCCTCCTACAAGCAGCAGCAGCAGAACGAGGGCGTGACCGAGATCGTCGAGATACCGGATCGCGGCCACGCGCTCGTTATCGACCACGGCTGGCGCGAGGTCGCCGATAAGGCCCTTGCGTTCGTGAAGCGCTTCGTCCCGGCGGCAAAGAAAGCCTAGGGCGTCGGGCTCGGGACGTCCCACCACAGTGTCGCCAGGGCACGGGGCTCTGGCGACAGTCGCCAGAGGCCGTCGACCTCGCTGGCGTGCTGGAGAACGATGGCGCGGACGTCATCATCCCGATCCGGAGGCACGCAGACGGTTTGCCGCATCCAGGTGACGAGTTCCTCCAGGCTCTCAAAGCCGCCGCGCTGCTGCGATTCCCACAGTTCGACCCCCGGCTCGATGCCGGCTTCGCGCATCACGGCGACCGCGTCCTCAAAGGAGGGCACTTCGGGCCGCTCGAGATTCCAGAAATGCCGCCAGAGCGCCCGCTCCAGGGCCCGGTTCCGCGGATGGGACCGTGTGATCTCGACCACCACGCGCCGCTCGGCCGCATGGCTCAACCCGGTGACGAACGGCATCAGGTCGGGGACGTTGTATAGGACATGGCCGCAGACCACGACGCTGGCGCGTCCCGCCTGGGCGGCGACATCGGGCCAGCGACCAAGGATGGTGGCGTCGGCCGGACTGTTCTCGAGCATCACGGCTGCACTGTCGACGGCGACGATCCGTTGGGCCGGAGGGCGCAACGGCAGCGACATCGCACAACGTCCGGCGCCGACATCGAGGACGGTGGCACCCGGAAGGAGCGACTCGAGGGCATGGCGATGCGATGGGGAGATGGTGTCGGGCTGCTTGTGTTCGAACAGCGTCACGGGTAGCGCCCAGGGGTCCTCGCGGGCCTGGGCGAGGATCCAATCCGGGATCGCCCATGATGCCAGCGCATCCTTCCAGCGCGTCGCGGCGTCCCGTGGCTGGCTCACGGGCCGGTTAGCAGTTCACTAAGCTCAGAGGTGGCGGTTTGGTCGCGCACGCCGCGGGCAGAACGCCGTACTTAATCGAATATCTTGTCTTAGATCCGGAAGATCCCAACGAAGCGACATAGAAGATCTGGCGATCTCCCTTGGTGAATCCGTAGGAGTTGCCAGCCGCAGTTTCAATCTCGCGTAACTGCCAGCCCTGGTCGAGCAGGCGAGTTTTGTACCAGGCATAGATCTGATCCATCGGTTTATCCGATGTAAGTACTACCTGAGCATAAGCGGCACTGTGACCAATGTCGATGCCGGAATCCTCACTCACGCCGGATTTCGAAACGATTTGCGAACCGGGAAAGTAGAGTTGGGCTTCGGGCGTGGCAGCGAGCTGCTCATATGTCGTTTGGCCGCAACCCTCCAGGCCTATCGCGGTGGCGCCGAGGATGGCGACCATGGCGAGAGGTCGCAGCCGGCAAATCATGCCATCCACGACTCCGATACTAGCCAGCCTACCCCCCTGCGATTGGCGCTTCACGAAGTCGTAACGGGGTGTCTCCGAATCGGTCACCCGCCCGGCCGCAGGCTTGCCTTGCCGGCTGCTCAGCGAGCGTTAACTGGTGAGAGCCGTAGTTTCTCGGTCGACAGCAATCAGTGTTGCTGAGCTGCTTGGTGCGTGATGTCGGGCAGCCGCTCAAACGCGTAGTAGACAGCAAGAGCCGCGCAGACGACGACGACGGCGATCGGGCTGAACTGGCTGAGCGGTATGCAAGCCAGGTAGACAAGCGAGCCGACGGAGAAGCGCGGCCATGCTCGCATGGCAGCTTGCCGGTCCACGTTTGGCGCCAGTAAGTGGGAGTGGGTTAGTGCGTAAATCCAAACCGCGCCAAAAAAGAGCGCGATTACCGACGCATTGATCGCATAAAGGCCGGCGGCGGTGTTGGCGTCGGTCGGCACCAGGATATTGGCACCAAGCTCGGCGGTGGAGAAGGGGATGAAGACGATCGCCATTAATAGAAGCAAATTGAGGAACATAAGGGGGCGATCCAGGCGGGCGATGCGCTCGAACAAGCCATGGTGGTTCATCCACATCACTCCGATGGTGAGAAAGCTCGCGACGTAGGCGGCGTACTTTGGCCAGGCTGCCAGCAACGCGGCCTGGAGTCCGCCCGGCGCCGTCTTGTCGATCGTGATGTTGAAGATCAGCAGGGTGGCCGCCACGGCGAAGACACCGTCGCTAAATGCCTCGACGCGCCCTTTGCTCATGGCGCATCGAGGATAGCGTCTAGTGCGCTCGGTGCAGCACGCGGAAGCGGCCGGCTTCCATCCAGGCGACCGCGATGCCGAGCGGGACCAGCAGGAGTTCGACCGGGATCGCCGTCGTCAGGGCTCGGCCGGGGGTGATGGTTGGCAGCGATTCGCCCATCAAGAGTGCGATCGAGAGGGAGAGACCGGCGGCGGCCAGACCGGCAAAGGCCGCGACCAGCGCGACCGGGGCCTCATAGCCGTGCTCGACACCGACTCGGCCGGAGAGGCGGCGACGTCCGACCTCGAGCGCGCCGAGCAGCAGCACGATGCCCAGGGCGAGTTCCGTGTACTTGGTCAGACCCGCGAAGGACGCAATGTTCGGCTGGACAAGCGTGTGGATCAGCCCGGCAAGCAGGCCGTTCTGCGTCCCCGGGCTGGCGTCGACGAAAGCCTTGAAGTTGCGGACAAAGTTGGGATCCGCAAGCTTGTTGAGACCGGAGAGCGTGAACTCGATGCCGAGTGCGGCCTGGATCAACGCCGAGGCGGCGAGCGCGGTATTAGCACTGGCAGGCAGGCGGCGAATCGTAACGTTGCGCGCCGCGGACCGGACCGGTCGCTGCATGGTGTTCATACCTGTATTCATGCCCAGGTTGGTATCGCCCGGCACCTGAGAAGCACATCGGGATGACCTGATGGTTAAGGCGTCGTTTCGTGTTCGGCCCGCCGCGAGCGGAAGGCGGCGTAGAGGCTCACGTCGTAGACCAGCTTGAGGGCGCCAGCCAGGAAAAAGGGCAGCCCGAGCAAAGCACCCTGGATTGCCGCACCCGAGAATAAGGGCCCGGCGGACTGGCCCAGGCCGCGCACCAGTCCGGTGAAGGCGACGGCGCCCGCGCGTTCGGCGGGCGGCACAATCGAAACGACGTAGGCCTGCCGGGCCGGCACGTCCATCTGCGACAGGCTGAAGCGCGCGAGCAGCAGGCCGATCGCCCAGGGCAGCGACGGACTGAACGGGACCAGCAGCAGGAGGATGTTGCTGGGAATGTGGGTGAACACCATCGTGCGGATCAGTCCGATTCGGTTGGCGAGGCGGCCCGAGACCTCATAGGAGATGGCCTGCACCAGCGCGATCGCGGCAAAGGCGGGGCCCAGGACGTTGGCGGGCGCGCCGAACCGGACGTGGAGCCAGTAGGCGATCACGGCATTGACGACGAGTCCGCCGCCGAGGGCGTCGATCGCGAACAAAGCCGACAGCGGTGCCAGGGTGCGGATCTCCGCTGCCGAAATCGCGGCCGACCGAACCGGCGCCTCAGCGCGAGGGGAGAGGGAAATCGCAAGGAGGGCCGTGACCAAGCCGATCACGGCATAGAGCGCAAAGAGCAGGCGGCCACGATTGAGATCGGTGGCCGTTCCCGCCAGCAATCCACCCGCGGCGGCCGCGAGCCCGCCCGTCAGCGAATAGCGCGCGAAGGCGACGTTGCGCCGACGTGGTTCGACCGACTCAGCGAGTGCTGCTTGCTCGATCGATGCAAATGGTCCCAGGTCGACGCTCGCTGCACCCAGCATGCCGGTCACGGCAGCGAGGCCGAGCAGGAGCGGCGAATTCGCGAGGGCCAGGTCGAACCCGGCGAATGCCATCAGCAAGCCGGCGAGGGCGAGGGTGTTGCGACGGCCGATGCTTGCGGAGAGGGTGGCTGCGATCACCCCGGCAATGGCTGCGCTCAGCAAGCCGATGCTGAGGACGAGGCCGATGACGCTGGCCGTCAGGCCGCGGCGCTCGAGATGGAGCCCGACCAGCACCGCGGCCATGCCGAAGCCGAAGGCCCGCAACAGGCGCGCGGCCAGGATGAGCGCGAAGTCGCGGGTCATCGCGGACGAACGCTAGCAAATGCCGCGCCGGCGCTATCAACTGATCGCAAATACGTAAGCTGGATCAATGGCCCAGGCGCTCGCCGTGGAGACCCACGGCCTGACCAAGCGATATTCGACCGGTCTTCTGGCGGTCAATGACCTGGACCTGCGGGTCAGAACCGGCGAGGTGTACGGCTTCCTCGGGCCGAACGGTGCCGGGAAGACCACCACCTTGCGGCTCCTTTCAGGTCTGATCCATCCGACGTCCGGAAATGCTCTGGTCGCGGGCGCGGCGCCCGGGAGTCCCGCGAGCCTGGCGCGGATGGGCGCGATGGTGGAGACGCCAGCCTTCTATCCGTACCTCTCCGGACGCGACAACTTGCGGGTAGTGGCGCGCTATGCCGGCGTCCCGACGTCACGAATCGAGCCCGTCCTGAAGCTGGTCGACTTGACCGACCGGGCGAGGCACAAATTCAAGACGTACTCCACCGGAATGAAGCAGCGGCTCGGCGTCGCGGCGGCCCTGTTGAAGGGTCCTGATCTGTTGATTCTCGACGAACCCACCAGCGGTCTCGACCCGCAGGGCACGATCGAGATGCGGGCCCTGCTCAAGGAGTTGAAGCAGGGCGGGCGTACGGTCGTGCTGTCCAGCCACCTGCTGAATGAGGTTGAGCTGACCTGCGATCGCGTCGGCGTGATCGCCAAGGGCAAACTGGTGGCGGAGGGAACGGTCGATGAGCTGCGGGCCCGCAGCGGTGGGCGCACGCTCATGATTCGCGCAACACCACTGGATCAGGCCCGCCGGCTCCTCGAGTCGCTCCTCAAACCGGACCAGGTGAAGGTCGTGGACGATGCGCTCGTGCTGACCGTGGATCCCTCGCAGGCCGCGTCGATTAATCGGCGGCTCGTATCCGACGGCGTCGACGTGAGCGAGCTACGGGTCTCCGAGCAATCACTGGAGACCCTCTTCCTGGAACTGACGGAGAGCCCCCACCCTGACGCTCTCCGACAAGCAGGGGAGGGGATGACGCCGTGATCGCCAGCCTCCGCGCCGAGAACCTGAAAACTCGCAAGCGCTGGGCGAACTGGATCCTGTTCGCCATTCTGCTTGCCTGGATCGTCCTGCTGACCTACCTGACCTTCTACCTGGTCATCAGGCTGAATCCGCAAAGCATCCAGGGGCCTGTGCCGGCCAGCGTCCTCAAGCGCCGTCTCTTCCCTGAAAACTATGTGCCAAGCGTTCTCAACACGGCCGCCAGCATTGGGGCCGCGATCATGCTGATCTTCGGCGCATTGAGCACCGCCAGCGAGTACGGCTGGCTCACCGTGCAAACGATCCTGATCCAAAAGCCGAACCGCTGGGCGGTCCTCGGTGGCAAGCTTCTCGGCATCTGGATTACGACGGTACTCATCAGCCTGGCAATGTTCGGGGTCACGGCCCTCACCTCGTACGTGGTGGCGACGATCGACAACAGCGCCAGTGCGTGGCCATCGTGGGAGGTGACGTTGAAGGGTTTTGGAGCGCTCGTCCTTCAACTCGCCGTCTGGACCTCGTTGGGCGCGGTTCTTGGCATCGTGTTCCGGAGCGCGGC
>JAXDLN010000093.1:0-13107 GCA_034666565.1 Chloroflexota bacterium | reverse complement strand
TCGATACGCCGAACCGATTGATGATCGACAACACCAAGGAGGAGGACTGACAGATGGAATTACGTGAATACTGGCGCGTCTTCAAACGCCGCGCCTGGATCCCAATCGTGCTGCTCGTCGTCACGGTACTGACGGCGGGAGCGTTGGCGTTCCTGTCCAAGCCGGAGTACGTCGCGACCGCCAGGGTGCAGGCGAAGGCGACGGGTGCCGGCGGGACCCAGCCGACGCAGACGCTGAGCTACCAGGCGACGGTTGGCCTGGACGCCCTGGCGATCGACGTTGTTAAGCAGCTCTCGCTCACGGAGACACCCGCGGACATGAGTAAGCGCATCAAGGTCGCGTCCGCCGGGAGCGACCTGTATACGGTGTCGATCACCGACCCGAATCCCGAACAGGCGGTCGCGATCGCAAACGCAGTCGCCACCGTGTCCGCCCGGCTCTATCAGGAGAAGAACGCCATCGTCGACACGTCGGTCTTCGACACCAACGTCGAAGCGCAGCGGCAAAACTTCTTGAAGGCCTTCCAGGACGCGGACACCGCGCTCATCACCTTCGAGCGCGCTAACCCGAGGGCCGACCTGTCGAACGATGTCACGATCGTGGTCAAGCACCACGCGCTCGTGCTCGAGCAACAAGCCGCCGCGGCGTCGCTCCAGGGTTTCGAGCAGACCACGACCACATCCGTCGCCGCGGCTGTTGCCAACGCGAATCAGTTCTCGGCGAGCGTCCTCGATCCGGCCATCGCCAAGCCGGATACCAGCTCGCGTTACCTCAAGGTCGGCTATGCGGCCGCGCTCGCCCTGCTGCTCGGTATCGGGCTGATCTACCTGCTGGAGTACATGGACAACTCGGTCCGTGAGCCGGAAGGCGTCGAGGAGATGATCGGCGCTCCCGTGGTCGGCATCATCCCAAAGGCGAACCCCCAGAGCTTGAAGCCCGCACGAGGAGGTGCAGCATGACCGAATCACGCCAGGACCAACTCGTTCTCACCGACGAGACCCTCAATACGCATTTCGCAGAGGCCTACCGAGCGCTTCGCGCGAACATCAGCTTCAGCTCGATCGACAATCCGGTGAAGACGATCCTCGTGACCAGCGCGGCACCCCGCGAGGGGAAGACCACGACGGTGATCAACCTGGGCATCATCATGGCTCAGGCCGGGCCGCGGGTCTTGATCGTCGACGCCGACTTCCGCCGCCCATCCTTGCACCATATCTTCGGTTTCATGCCGAACGGGAAGAAGACGCTCCCAGGCCTGTCCAACCTGATCGTCGGCAATTCCCGCCTCCAGGATGTCATCCTGCCGAGTGGGTTCACCCGGGTGGGGCTCGTACCGGCCGGCGTCGTGCCACCAAATCCTAACGAGCTCATCAGTTCGCGACGGATGAAGCAGGTCATCGTCGAGCTCGCCGACCAGGCGGACATCGTGCTGATCGACAGCCCGCCCTGCCTCCTCTATTCGGACGCCTTCCTGCTCGCGCCGCTGACGGATGGGGTCCTCTACATCGTTCGCGCAGGATCGCAGGATAAGGCCGCCCAGCGCCGAGTCCAGCGCCAGCTGCAGCAGGCGAAGGCGCGGCTGCTTGGGGTCGTCTTCAACGATGCCGAGGTCGAAGAGACCGCCGGCAGCTACAGCTACTACTACGCGCGCAGCGGCAAGCACTAGGCTCGCGCTCCCGCCTGGGCTGCGGCCCAAGCGCCGGCGAAGGCCGCCGGCGTGGGTTGGGGTGGGCGCCATCCTTGCGGCCGGCATCGGGCTGGGCGCCGCCCTCTCCGGCGTCCCGACCGCCCTCGTGCTCGGCACGATCGCGGCGTTGCTCGCCATTGCGGCCGCGCTCTACAGCCCCGCGCTGGGGTTGGCGGTCCTCGCCGTCAGCTTTCCGTTCGACCTGACCACGTATGCCGGGCCATTGAAGCTGACCACATCGCAGGCCCTCTTCCTGATCCTGGTCGTCGTCCTGGTTGGCCGGCACTTTGCGCGAACCCCGCCGCCGGTCCACCGCACGCCGCTCGACCTGGCCGTGGTCCTCTTCGCCGCCGCCACCGTGCTCTCGGTGCTGGGGCTCGCCGGCTACTACGGCGACCAGCTGGTCGCCCTGGTCAAAGCCGCCGGTGGATTCCTCCTCTTCTTCATCGTGACCCAGAGCCTGCGCGAGCGTCGCGAGCCGTGGCTCGTGATCGCTGGCGTGCTCGGCGCCGGGCTGCTCCTGTCGCTGATGGCGGTCATCCCGATTCTCCAGGGGACAGTCTCGATCTCGGATCAGAACCGATTGACGGCGATCAACGTCATCGACGCCAACCTGTTCGCCGGCTACCTCGTGATCCTGATCCCGCTGGCACTGGCGGCGGGCCTGGCCCTCCGCTGGCGCTGGGCCCCGGTCGCGGCCGGGGTGGCTCTATTGATCCTCGGTGCCGCCGTGCTCGCCACCCTCTCGCGGGGCGGCTGGCTCGGATTCGTGGTCGGTGTCGCCGTCATGGCCGTTCTCCTGCCTGGGCGGCGGCGCGTGATCCTCGGGACCGCCGGGGCCGTCGTCTTCATCCTTCTAATAGGCGGTCTCGCCGGACCGGTTGCCGCCCGCCTTGGGACCGGCTCCGGCGCGAGCCCGTTCCAAACCCTGCTGGACCGCGTCCCGATCTGGCAGGCGGCCATCACCCTGTGGCTCCAGCATCCCGTCTTCGGGATCGGGCTCGACAACTTCAACAACTACGTCCTTGCCCTCAACCCGGACCTGGACGTCAACCAGGCCCATGACCTCTTCCTGAACATCCTGGCTGAGCGCGGCTTGCTTGGAATCATCACTTTTGGGATCTTCCTCGTGGTCCTCTTCCGCACCCTGGCGCGGTCGCTCAAGCTCGCTTCCGACCGCACCGACCGGATCCTGGCGGTCGGAGTGACGGCGAGCCTGGCCGCTTTCCTGGCGGATTCGCTCTTCGACGTTGCCTACTACGACTACAAGATCCTCTTGCTCTTCTGGCTGCTCGTTGGAATCGCCGCCATCTTGCCCCGACTGTTTCAACCGGCCAATGCGGCGCACCGTGCCGCGTGAGGATCGCCGTGTGACTGACCGCGCGACCGTCGCCTATGTCGATCACGTGGGCGTACTCGGGGGCGCCGAAGTTGCGCTCTGCAGCCTGATTAACTGCTTGGATCAAGGGCACTGGCGCCCGCTGGCCGTTCTCGGCGCGGCCGGACCACTTGCGGATCGGCTCCGTGGGCAAGGGGTGCCTACGAACATCCTTGATCTTCCGTCGTCGTTGAATGGGGTCCGTCAGGACGGGATCACACGTGCGAGGATGCTCGATCCCGGGAGGGCGGCCGGCATGGCTCGGTATGTTCTGCGGCTCGCCCACTTCCTTCGCGCGAATCGGGTCAGTCTCGTACACGCCAATTCGCTGCGGGCGTGCGTGCTGGCTGGGCTGGCCGGCCGGCTCGCGCGGATCCCGGTCGTGTGGCAGGTTCACTCGATCGTCGCGTCGCCGATGGTTAGCCCGGCCGGCGTTCGTTTGATGCGGACACTTGCCCGGAGGCTGCCGCATCACATCATTTGTAACTCGGCGGCCTCCGCCGCCTGCTTCGACGTTCCGCCGTCACGCGTGAGCGTTGTCCCCTGTGGGGTCGACCCGGCCCGCTTTCATCCGAATGGCCGTCCAACGAACGGTAAGCGACAGGTCGGCGTGATCGCACGGTTTTCGCCCTTGAAGGGACAGCATGTCTTCGTCGAGGCAGCGATCCGGCTCGCGAACCGGTATCCCGAGGTCCGGTTCGTGGTCGCCGGCTCGGCGCTTTTTGGCGAAGAGGGCTACGAGCGTGAGGTGCGCGAGCTCGCGCTCCGGTCGCCTCGATCGGATCAGATTCAGTTTCTAGGTTTTCAGGAGGACGTGGCCACGCTGCTGAGCGACGTCGAGGTCGTGGTACAGCCGTCAACCCGTCCCGAAGGCCTCGGGCAGGTCGTCATCGAGGCGATGATGAGCGGAAAACCGGTCGTCGCGTCCGGAGAGGGTGGCGCCGTCGATCTCGTGGAAGACGGGGTTACCGGCCTCCTGGTGCCGGCGAACGATGTCGCCGCGTTGGCGAATGCGATCGACGACTTGCTGCGCGATCGCGGCCGGGCAAGTGCAATGGGCGCGCGTGGACGGGAACGAGCCCTCGAGGCTTACGACCTGCGCCAAACGACCCGAGCCATCGAAGACGTTTACGAAACGGTGCTCAGCCAGACTCGTTCAGGTTGGAGCGGCACTAGTTGATTGGGGTCGTATGGCCGTCAGCCGGTCGGCGTGGCAGCCTCCGGGGAGCTATCGCCCTCGGCCTGATAGCAATCGCGGTAGGGAGTGACGGCCAGTTTCCCCCAGGCTCTTTGTAAAGCTGCAGACGGTCTATTCGTGGTGTAAAGCCGGGTGAGGAGATCTCGCCCGGTTTTTTGTTGCCTATCGAGCCCTTAGCCGAGGAAGAGGCCAGATACAACGGCGTTGGCGCCTCCGGAGCTGTCTACGGTAATGGTGACGCTGCCACCGGCCGGTACCGTAATCGGAACTGCGACCCAGGCTCGACGGCTACTCCCAGTCGTTTCGCCTCCCGCGCCAACGACCCGGCGCCTGCGATCGCTGCCAGCGTGCCAGGCGGCACCGCGGGCAAGGCGGTTTGGATGAGGCCCAAGGTGTCGGCGGCGGAGACCCAATCGGCCTATTTGTTCGGCTTCTTTTCAGGCGGCATGGCGGCTACGAGGCACGATGATCCCGCTAGCCCGGCGTACCCAGAGCAGGTCGTCGCCGGTAGGGACTATCGCTGAGGACGCTTGATCGTGATGCTTCTTCAGGTCATTCATGATTTTGAGGATGTGCTTTCCGAGCTGCAGCGGGTCGACACGATAGGGCTCCCATTTATCGCGGGTCCGCTTCTCCATGTTGGCCGCCATCACGAACCACACGAAGGCACCCTTGCGCTGGGGGTCCGCAATCTTGTGGAACACGCTGGAAGGAATGAAGAAGGCCGGGTCCGCAAATCGCATCAGCTCGATGTCGAGCTGGGCAATGAAGTACCAGTAGTACGGATTGTTGACAATACGCGTCGCCCGGACCGGGAACATGCAATGCATGTATCGGGCGTGCCCTCCACGATGCCGCCGGAGGTTCCGAACACTCTTCACCTGAACTGCGACGCCGGACCCGTACTGGCCATGGACGTGGATCTCGTAGTCCCTCCGCTCGTCGTCCGTCATGGGGGCAGCGACTTCTATGCGACCGCCACTACCCAGCATGAGGAGCTTGGCGAACTCCTGCTGGACGATGAGCCCCTGCTGGACCATGCTAATTGGCATACCGGTACAAACGAAATGGGAAGGGGACTCTTTTGGGCTTTAGAAGCAGCCGCCGCCCATGCCTGGGCTGGCCCCGTATTGGAGATTCCCCGACTAGCTACGGGTCGACGATGTCAGGGCCTGTCGCAATGCCGCATCAGAGCGAGGCACAAAATCAGCAGTGCTACCACAGTGAAAGTGAGAACCGCGCCGATAAAGACCCCAAGTAACCGGTAAAGCACCGCCTCGGGTCTTAAGCTTGGCTCTTTGAAGAACTCCGTCCCATACCGGCTACGAACTTGCCATGCCCAATTTCGGCCGGAAAGTCGCCATCAACGAAGACCGGAACACCTCGAACGTATGTGGAGACCACCCGACCGCGGACTGCCATTCCCGAATAGGGTGTCCAGCCGGCTTTCGAGTAAACGGATTCGTCCGTTAAGGTCCGCTCTGTCGCTACATTAACCAGCGCGAAGTCGGCGTCGCCGCCCACTCTGAGCTCGCCCTTCGACCGTAATCCATATGTTCGCGCTGGTGACGTGGCATAGAGCTCGACCACACGCTCCAATGAGAGCCGGCCCCGAAGAGCGGCGTCAATCAAGAAAGATGAGGTTGTGTCCAGGCCTGGCAAGCCAAAATGGACGTCCCAAATGCGACCAGCTTCCTTCTGCAATCTGGTTGCGGGGGCATGGTCGGAGGAGACCAGGTCGATCTGTCTGGTTGGGCCGAGTGCCGTCCACATGTCGTCAAAGTCAGCGTCACTCCGTGCCCTGGCGGGGGGCGTGAACTTACGCAACCCTCCTAAGGTGAGAACTTCATTCTCGCGTAAGAGGAAATACTGCGGGCAGCTTTCGACAACGACTGCGATACCGGTTGCACGCGCCCTCTCCACCAGATCAACGACTGCGCGATGACTCGCGTGAGCTATCACCACGCGAGCCGATGTGAGCTCCGATGCCGCCAGGACCTCACCCACCGCCAGGATCTCGGCTTCCCGGCTCCGCCACTCCGGAATGACTCCGCCGTCCTCGCGACCTTCCGCCTGCAGACGCGCCGCCGCCAAGGCCGTCGACGCCTGGTCTTCACAATGGACTAACGCGATTGCCTGCAGCTTGGCGAGGTGACCAAAGGTCTTGAGCAGCGCACCCGCATCAAACCCTGGTATTCCGTGGGTTGTGCAGGTAAACACCTTGAAAAATGCGACTCCACCGTTCCAGAGGTCGCCTAGGCCCGCAAGCTCATTCGGCCACGCATGGGCGGCAAGCGCAAAGTCGACCAGCGCTCGGCGGCGCAAGTAATGGAGCTTTGTCGTGAGGTCTGCTTCGGTTCGCACCGGCTGCGCATGCGTGTGTTCGATCACCGTTGTTACTCCACTGGCGGCTGCAGCGCGAGTGCCGTGGGCCCAATCTTCTCGGTCCGCAGAGGCGGGTTCCATCAAGTGAACGTGGCTATCTACGAACCCGGGAAGGGCGAAGAGGCCCGTGGCATCCACTCGGTGACGACTTGCCAGCCCTGCTTCTCCGATGTGGACGATGCGGCCGTTACTGACGTACAGGGACGCTTGCTGTCGACCCCGCGCCGATACGATGACGCCACCATCCACGGCCAGGTCAGCGGATTCGCTCATTTTTGTGTTAGCGGTGAAGCCTTCGTCCTGGGTTACCTGCCCCTTGGATAGACGCCGCCAGCCCGCCGACTAAGCTGGCCGTTCCGCCCTATCGCCTGCCGGTCCCCATCGGTCGCGGCTGACCTGCGGTCAGCAGCTTGCCGTTGCCCGGGGCTCCGACAAATTCACCCTCGTCGACGACGAGCTTACCTCGGGAGATAACCGTACCCGGCCAACCGGCGATCTTGAATCCTTCAAAAGGTGTGAAGTCTGTGCCCTGATGAAGGCCGGCCGCCGTGAGGGTCCGCGTCGCGGTCGGATCCCATATGGCCAGGTCAGCATCAGATCCTGGAGCGATGAGGCCTTTTGCGGGGAAAAGGCCGTTGAATTTAGCCGGGTTGCTCGAGGTCAGCCGAACAAAGTCAGCGATGCTGATTTCCCCTTTCGACACACCCTCGGAGAAGAGTAGCGGACAGCGGGTTTCAACACCCGGCAAGCCGTTGGGTATTCGATGAAAATCCTCGCGGTGGGCGGCCTTCTGTTGTCGGTCAAAGCAGCAGTGATCGCTGGCCCACATCGAGATATATCCGCGAGCAACCAGCTCCCATAAGCGTTCGCGGTCGGCTTTGTCTCTCAGCGGCGGACTGCAGACGTAGAGCTCCGGGTTGCCGCCGAGGTAGCGCGAATTGTCGAGGAAGACATACTGTGGACAGGTTTCAGACCAGACTCGAACTCCCTGGCCCTGCGCTTCAGCGATCGCGATGGCCGCCTTCGCAGTGCTGACGTGTGCAATCCATGCGCGTGCCCCCGTCAGGCGAAGCAGCTCGATGATGGATCGGACCATGTCGATTTCTGATTCGTTTGGTCGGCTTCTTGCATGGGCGGCTGGACTCGTATCGCCCTTGGCGGTGAGATCGGCAGCCAATGGCTCCACAATATGCGGACTCTCCGCGTGGATCATGGCGATGCCGTCGCACGCAGCAATCGTCTTCAAGCAGGCGAAAATCTCGTCAAGCGTCAGCATGAGGTCGTCCCGATAAATGGTGAAGATCTTTACGGTCGGCATCCCGCGCTTGGTGATGAGCTCGGCGAGTTCCTTCAGGGTGTTCTCATTGACGACGGTCGCCCCGGCATGTAGCGCGACATCGACGCACGCGCGCCCCAGAATCTCCTCGGCCCGGCTCGCCGCCGCCTCCAACGGTGTTTGGGCGCCCCTCGGGAATGGGACCGCAAAGTCAACGATCGTAGTGGTTCCGCCGTATGCGGCTGCCCGCGTGCTTTGAAAAAAGTCATCTAACGATGTCGTCTCCCGCGATCGAAGAGCCGTGTGAGCGTGGGCGTCGACGCCCCCTGGAACTACGTAGCGCCCCTCGGCACTCACTACTCGTTCCGCGTCGCCGATCGTACCGGGTGTGGTTAGGCTAGCTATCGTCCCAGCACGGATGCCGATATCCGCCTTGAATGGGCCGTCCGCGTTAACGACAGTTCCACCACGAACAACCAGGTCAAAGCGTGAGCCGTCCATTAAGCCCTGTGTGACGCAGGCGACAAGCTGCTCGTTCTGCGGCGAAACGCCGCCATCAGACGACGGGTCAACACGCCGGGACGACCGTCGGATACGGGCATGCCATCGAGCCTGGTAATCGGTGTGATTTCGTCCGTCGTACCTGTGAGAAAAAGCTCCTGCGCGCTGGCGAGCTCCGCTGCCATGATGGCGTCGTCGGTTAGTGGGATCCCCTCGGATGCGCAGAGCTCCATGACAACCTTGCGCGTCACACCAGGCAAGATTCGTGCGTTCGCCGGTGCCGTTCGGACGGTTCCCTGGATAACCGCAAAAAGATTGCTGGCGGTGCACTCGAGCGCGACCCCATCACGTACAAAAATAGCGTCGGAGGCGTCCTGCTGCTGAGCATGGATTTTGGCCAACACATTTGGCAGCAGCATGGACGATTTGATGTCGACCCGCTCCCATCGCGTGTCCGGCACCGTGATAACCGCGATCCCGGTCTCCAGGAGCTCCGGCGGTGGCCATATCGCGGGACGCACATATGCGATCACCGTCGGCTTGATCCCCTGAGCCGGGATGTGACTCCGCGGGGCCGTGCCTCGGGTTACCTGCAATACCAACGAGGCGTCGTCAAGACCGCTTCGTCGCAACAACGAATCGGCTGCTTGTTCAACCGCACCGATTTCCAGCGCATCAGAGCCTAGCTCAAGAAAGGTGGAGCCTCGGAGCAGGCGCTCGAGGTGGCGCTGCATTTCGAAGAAACCGCCGCCGTAACTACGGACGACCTCGTAAATGCTATCGGCGAACTGCAGGCCTCGGTCCTCGAATGAAACGGTTGCGTCGGCGACGTCGACGAACCGTCCGTTGAGGTATACCTCCCGAGGCTGCGCTGCCACTTTATGCGCTGAGGCTTTGGGATGTGTCGTCGTCGGCAATCAGGCCGGCGGATAGCAACACTTTCCGCAAACCCGCTAAGTCTGCGGGATCATCAACTGGCAGGAGCGGCAGCCGCGGAAATCCGCCAGGCTGACCAACCATGTTCATCGCCGCCTTCAATTGCGCCTGAGGCGAGCCGAAGACACCGCTCCAATCAGGATTGATGAGCTGTTCCATGAGTTGGACATATCGCTGCGCGTGGGTCCGGGCAGTCGTCATATCGCCCTGCCAGACAGCTTCATAGAATGGGACCGCCATCGGTGCGCCGAGTCCCCCTCCATCGATGCTCCCAGCTCCGCCAACGGTTTGAAGCGTCGCAAGGCCATGCCCACCGATGAACCCACCAAATACCAGCACGCTGCCGACGATGGCGGTTAGAGTCTCGAGGAACTGCTCCTTGTTAGCCGTGCTGTCTTTGAAGGCCACCACCCCATCGATTTGCGCCAGCTCGACGGCCAGGCTGCCGCGGATCTCAACGTTAGTCCCCCGCGCCCAGTTGTAGACCATGATCGGAAGGTCTACGTGGTCGGCCACATACCGATAGAAGGCGACCACTTCCCGACCGGTCGGCACCGCGTATGGAGGAGGGGTTGACAGCATGCCATCCGCTCCAATCGAGGCCGCGTGTCGACCCAGTTCCGCTGTGTCGCGCGGCGTGAACGTCGTGCAGCCGACGACTACCGGAATCCTGCCCTTGAGCTCTTCGACGGCGATCTCCGCGAGCTTCCTCCGCTCCCCATTAGTTTGAGAGAACCATTCACCCGTTGTCCCGTTGACGAGAACCCCGTGCACCCCCTGTTGGTGATAGAGGCGGAGAAGATTGCGCCACGCAATTTCGTCGATCAGCCCGTCGCGTGTGAAGGGAGTGGGGGCAGCCGGCCAGTAGCCCTTCCAGTCAACCCGCCTTTTGTTCATCACCGGCCTCCAGGTACGTGGCTATGACCGGCAAAAGGCTAGCGAAGGGAGCGTCGAGCCCAAATCCTGGCTTGCCCGGCCGGCAACCCTTGGTATACCACGAAACTAGCTTTCGGAACATCAGAGATCTATTATGGCCGGGGTGATGAACGCGTCGGTGGCTGTCGGCGAGGGGCGGCCAAATGGGCTTCTGTCTGGTGTGCGGGTCCTCGATTTCGGACGAGTATTCGCTGGGCCACATGCCGCCCTCCTGCTCCGTAGTTTGGGCGCGGAAGTGATCAAGGTCGAGCGCCCCGTTCGTGGAGACGATTCGCGGGCGAATAGCTATCTCTATCCGCAGGGCATCAGCGGTTACTTCATGCAGCAGAACTGGGGCAAGAAGAGCCTTTCGTTGAATCTCAAGCAGCCGCAGGCCAAAGACGTCGTGCAAAAGTTGGTCAAGGACTCCGACGTTCTGATCGAGAACTTTCGTCCAGGCACCATGGCCAAGCTAGGGCTAGGCTGGGAAGATCTCTGGCGCTTGAATCCGCGATTGGTGATGTGTTCGATCTCGGCTTTCGGCCAGACCGGTCCAGATTCGAGCCGAGCCGGATATGGTGCGATCGCGGAAGCGCGTGCCGGCATTCCAGAGATGACGGGCGAGCCTGACGGCCCGCCCATGCCAACGGTGCTGCCGATTGCAGACGCCATGGCTGCCTCCCATGCCTTCGGAGCGATTTGCGCGGCTCTTTATTCACGAGAACGGACGGGCAAAGGGGAGTATCTGGACATCGCTCTCCTCGATTGCGCTGTCGAAATGCACGATTGGGGAATCCAGCAGTTTCTAGGCAGCCGAGGTGGGATGAACCCAACTCGGCGCGGCCTCTTCGACCGGTCGATCGTGCCATGGGGCTACTTCAAGGTTCGTGGAGGATGGATTTGCCTCATCGTCAGCAACGACAGCTTTTGGGGTAAGCTCGGCCGCCTGATGACGCGGCCTGAGCTGGCCGACGACCCTCGGTATGCAACGGTCGAGGCGCGGGCGCAACATCACGTTGACGTTTATCGCTTGGTCTCAGAGTGGATCTCTTCCTTCGCGGACCCTGACGAAGTGCTTGCGATGCTCCAGGCGGCTGATCTACCGGCGGATCGGCTTCAGTCCATCGCGGAGGTCGTTAAAGATTCTCAACTGCGCGCTCGCAATATGTTTTTGGACGTCACGCATCCGCTGCTCGGTCCCCTGACGGTGCTGAACACGGCCATTCGTTCCGAAGCGGCTTCGTCCGGCTTGACCGGGTTACCTCCGCTCCTTGGCCAGCACAATGAAGAAGTGCTACGAGGTCTCGGTTACTCGGTGGACGAGGTACGGCAGCTCTACGACCAGGGGATCATCTATCGGGAGCCGTTGGTTGATGATCTGGAGCATTTGGCAGCAACATGAACTCGCTGCCGCTCGCTCCCGGCGATAACGTTCGATTCCGCAAGACCGTGACCGAGACCGATGTCTATCTCTTCGCCGGCATCACGGGCGACTTCAGCCCGGACCACATCGACGCAATGTCGTCCGTGGCGAAACGTGGGGGGCGAATAGTTCACGGGGCGCTCCTCATCGGCTTCATGTCCACGGCAAGTGCACGAATCCATGAGCGCCACGAGGTCCCCAACGTGTCCTACGGCTACGATCGGGTTCGGTTCGTTAAGCCGGTGTACTTTGGGGACACCGTTCAGGTCGAATATGTAGTCGACGAGGTCGATCACGCGACCAATCGGGCGTTTGCGAACGTGACGTGTACGAACCAACGCTCGGAGGTCGTCGCCGTCGCTCGGCATATCGTCACGTTTCTGCTCGGAGACGGAGATGAGCCTTCAGACTGAACTCACACGGCACAACGGAGTGGCGGTCATTACGCTGTCGCGTCCGCCCCTCAATATCCTCACCTGGGAGTTTCGAACCGAGATAGCCGAAAAGATCGACCAGTGCGCAAGCGACAACCAGGTGCGAGTCATCGTCGTCGGCAGCGGCGTCGATAAGGCGTTCTCTGCGGGCGCCGACATCAAAGAGTTTGCCGACAGCATGCACCCGGGAGGCGGAGCGGAGCGTTGCCGGATTGAGCACGCGGCGTATGACGCGATCGATTTTGTTCCTAAACCGACGATCTGCGCCGTGAATGGCTACTGCCTTGGAGGAGGCCTCGAGTTGGCGATGGCATTTGATATCCGGATCGCCTCCGAAGAGGCGATCTTCGGCCAGCCTGAAATCAAACTCGGTTGTTTCCCGGGTGGAGGCGGCACCGAGAGGCTCGCGCTTCTGGTTGGACGCGCCAAGGCTAAGGAGATGATGTACACAGGAGCCCCAATCGGCGCCACCGAGGCACTCCGTATCGGCTTGGTCAACAGGGTCGTGCCCGCTGGAAGCGCTCTTGAGGAATCCATAAAACTGGCGACCATGATCGCGCAGTACTCGCCACTTGCGCTCCGTTCAATCAAGGAGCTCGTTGACGCTGTCCACCATGTGCCGGAGGAAATGCGCACGGCTCTCCCACGGGTCGCTGAGCGCGTGGAGACCGTATTTCGGACCGAGGAGGTACGAGCCGGAGCAAACGCATTTCTGACTCGGCATTCACGCCCTGATGATCGTTCGCCTTCCTAGCCGCTTTTGGATCGATTCAATGAAGAGAACATCGAAGGAGCTGCCGCCATGTGGCTGACTAACACTCGGGTCGTTGACGTTCGGACGGGGACGGTAAAGCCTGGCGCTAGCGTTGAAATCGAAGGGGGCGTTATCCGTCGAATCGAGACCGGCGACCGCCAGGCGGTCTCGGATGATGTCAACCTTGACGGTCTCTACCTGGTACCGGGGATCATTTCGT
>JAXDLN010000092.1:0-3371 GCA_034666565.1 Chloroflexota bacterium | reverse complement strand
GTGAGGACCGAGCCAATGCGGTTGGCCTGGTCGGTCGCGGGCTTGCGGTTCAGCGCGATGTTGATGGTCCCTTTGTCTGGATGCGCGTAGTCGAGCGGGACCGCAACGGTTCCGCACTCGAAGCCTGAGGGACTGCAGGACGTCCATTTGATAGCGCCCACCGCAGGGGTTGCTTGGGCCTGGGGTGTCGGGTTGCGTGTGCAGGCTGTCGCAATCAGCACAACGATCACTGCGAGTGCCGCGAATCGGGAGCTCACCAATCGAGTCTATAGGTCTTAGTTGGGTGGGCTCGGTCTCACTCCGCGGTAACAGCGCTATCCGGCGGAGTGGGCTTCCAGGTACCGATTGCGATCCTCGATGAGGGCGCGGACATAAGAAGCCAGGACCAATCGTTCCGTCAGGAGGCCAAGCCATCCGGCCGGTGCTTCGAACTCGACGGTGTCAGTCATTTGCGTGCCGCCGTCGAATGGTACGAATATGTGCTCGTGCCGGAAGCGATGGAAAGGTCCGCGCACCTGCTCGTCGACAAACCGCTGGGGCCGGTCGAACGCGGTGATCCGACTCGTCAGCCGCCAAGGTATTCCAAAGTGCCATGCACGCCATGTGATCTCATCGCCCGGGCCGAGCAGACCAGCCTTGAGAGGGCCGATGGCGCGCTCGCGCGATGAACTCATCGATGCCAGATGGACAGCCACCGAAAGAGACTGGTCAAAGGCTTCGGCTGGCTCTATCCGAAATTTCGTTTTGCACTCAAACCGAACCGCCACGGCGTCATGATCACACGCTCCGGAACACGCCAACCGGCCAGTGCGCGTGACGGCCAATCACTCGCAGATCCTGCATGCTGCACTCATGCATCTGTTTTCAATTACGGCGATCGTCGAGGCAGAAGACGAAAAGGACGCCGAGAAAGTCGCGGAGGCCATAGCGAGGGCAATCTGTCCCTTTCCCGTAGGTGTCGAACACACCTGCCCACGCGGCTGGATGACGATGACTCACGAACTCGATGACGATGAGGCCTCGCTATGGGAGGAACCTGGCGCATTAAATCGGTAGACGTACGTATGGCCTACGTCGTAGCGCTCGTTCTTGTCGCCGTCGGCCCGCTCGCGTCGGTGCTCAGTTTGAGTCGAGGCGAAACACCGGATAGCGATCAGCCCCAGCGACGACGACATCAGGATCCGCCGACCCGAAGAATCGGACGCCTCCTCTGACCTGCTGAAGGAACGCTCTCAGAACCGCGCCGCGCTCCATGACCGGCAACTCGACGAAACGCACCTGTTCGACGCTCCGCCCGCGCCCGAGTGTGCCTGATCCCGCTGCGCGAACATTCTGCACCCACGCCGCCTCCGAGAAGGCGGCGACGATGTATCGACTCCCGTCAATCGTCGCGATCGAGACGGGCGTGCGTCGCATCTCTCCACTCCTTCGCCCGCGAACAGAGAGTAGATGCTGCGATCCGATCTTCAGGCCGCGCTGGAGGATCGCGACGTTTAGTCGAACCATCCACAGCGGCGGCGGTTTGACCTCGGGCATGCTCCGACGATACGCCGGGCTTTACTACGATTGGCCGGACCCAGAAGATGGGCCCCGGCGCTGCCGTCTCGAATAGATTGAGGCGCGGGTAGGGAGGTGTCAAACCCTCTCATCCCAGAAGATGAGCCGGCACCATCTGATCCCGTGAGTAAGTTATTGCCCGCCGATCCAAACTCGATCGATCCAAGTTCCTAGGTCCGGCCAGTGTTCGTCAGTGGCTCCATTGTGTGACCAATAGCGGACCTCGTTGCCGTCAACACAGTAGTAGTCCGAATTGTCATCGCAGAATGGCAGCCAGTCACGCGGGACGCCAGTTTCCCAGGCCTCACGTGCCTTTTTCACTAGGTCGAGATAGCCTGCGTCAGGAGTTACGACGCACGGCTCCAATGTCGAAAACACAACGTCGCTAGCCTCGAGAAGGAAGCGGCGGTAGTCGGGTGGGAAATCGATACCACCTCTCGTTCGGCCGCGCTTACTTCCTCCTCAGTTGGAAGTCGCGGCGGTTTCGGGACAGGTTGATTTCTAAGCCGAAGCTCTGCGATTGCCTGTTCGATATCCATGTCGATTCAACTTTGCCACTTGGTGTCGGTGAGGTGCTCGGTGGCGGGAAGGGAGGGATTCCTCTCGTCGATTGGCAGTGCAGGCTTCGAATTGCTTGGTCGCGCTGCTGTGACCGCCGAACCATAATCTCGCTCACGGTGAGCGGGTTTTCTGAAGACGGTCGGTGGTGGTGGAACGGTGCGGCCTGGATTCCGACGGATCACGTCGTGCTGCCCCAGCTACCACCGACCGAGTTCGAACAATCAGGAAGGCTGAAGGTGGCTCGCGACCGTCGGCGAGGAAGTCGCCTGCTATTTTGGGCTTTGCTCCCGAGTCGGCTCGGCGAACTCAAGGTCACTGTAGGCGCAAGCGACTATCGATCGTGGACGCTTGAACAACTCGCCCTCGCGACGGCATATTTGCTCGGTCCAGACGAGCCGATGCTGGCCGGCGAGGTAATGATTTATGACCTCGTTGACTCCTGGAGCCGGGGCTTGGCCGTGGCGGTTACTGCGGCCCATGTCGTGGTCTTTCGGATTGATCATGTCGAGGGGCAACCGCGCTCGGTCGTGCTGGCAGCTCGCTTGACTGACGTGAGGATAACGGCGCGCTCTGGAGTGTTTGGATACCTGTGGCCGGCTCTTGTGGTCAGCGGTTGGAACGGACGGTGGACGATCTGGGGTTACCGGAGTGCGTTCGAGCCTGAGCAGTTGCTTGATGCGTGGCGGAAAGCCGCCAAAGGGGCTGTCGGCACCGGATGACTGGGAATGGCGGGAAGGGAGGGATTCGAACCCTCGAGGGAGCTTTACACCCCCTACCCGCTTAGCAGGCGGGTGCTTTCGGCCACTCAGCCACCTCCCCAGCGAATCGGGATCGTCGTTCGATTCTATCCGCCGTGAAGGCTCCGCATACTTACTCACCGATGGAGGCACCAGGAGGGCCGGGAGCACCGCCGATGTGGGGTCCGGGCCGCAAGATGGCGTTCGGGGCGGCGCCCGGATCGAAGAGCAAGCTCTGGTACACCCTCGCCGACGGCGCCCTCAGCGAGGTCTTCTTCCCGTCCATCGACCGCGTCGCGCTGCACGAGCTGCGCTTCTTCGCCTCGGCCGGTGGAGCTCCCCCCGTCGATGACGCCGGTGACGGGCAGCACCGCATCGCGTGGTTTGCTCCCGGCACTCCCGGGTTCACCGTCGACAGCACTCACCACGAGTACCGGCTGACCAAGGATTACTTCTCGGATCCCGAGGAAAACGCCCTGCTGATCAGCGCGACCTTCACCCCCGAGCTCCCCGACG
>JAXDLN010000091.1:0-69678 GCA_034666565.1 Chloroflexota bacterium | reverse complement strand
CCGAACTGCAGGCCGAACGCCTCCATCTCGCTGTCGAAGCCAAAATCCTGCGCCTTCGGCCAGGCCTTGGCGATCATGTCGGTCGTGATCCCGGGCTTGACCATGTCGATCCCGGCGTCGATCCATTCGCGCGCCTTCTTGTAGGCGTCGCGTTGACTTTGCGTCGCGCGGCCGACATTGAAGGTCCGGTAGTAACAGGTGCGATAGCCGTTGTAGGCCTGGATGATGTCGAAGAACGCCTGGTCGCCGGGCCGGATCAGGCGATCGGAGAAGACATGCGGGTGCGGGCTGCAGCGCTCGCCGGATACGGCGTTGATGGCCTCGACGTCGTCCGAGCCCATGTCGTAGAGCTGCTTGTTGGCGATGGCGACGATCTCGTTCTCGCGGATGCCGGGCTTGAGGACTTCGTAGATCGTCTGATAGACGCCGTCCACCATCGCCGCCGACATGCTGAGCAGCGTGATCTCATCCTTCGACTTGATCTGGCGGGCGTCGAGCATCGCCTGCTGCGCATCGACCACCTTGATGCCGCAGTTCTGCAGGGCGAAGACCATCGGCAGCTCGGCGATGTCGACGCCGAGCGGCTCGCCTGCGACACCCTGTTCGCGCATCAGCTCTTTGACCGTTTTGGCGACGTCATCCGAAAGGCCGGCTTCGGGCGCGACCGAGCCCCGCAAGCCGGTCATCCCGGCGCGCGAATTCTCTGGTTTGAGCCAGGGGGCGTGCAGTCGATGCGCCTTCGCCGCGGAGCCGAAGTCCCAGAGGATGGGGTCGCCGGTCCGAGTCAGCAGCGCGAAGCGTGCCACCTTGTCGCGAGCCCACTCGCCGATGGTGGTGCTCGTGATGTATCGGATGTTGTTCATGTCGAACACCAGCACCCCGCCCAGACCGGCCTTTGCGATCGCGTCGCGGGCGCGCCCGAGACGATATTCATGGAGGCGTCGGTAGTCGACGCGCTCTTCCCAATCGACCGCCATCCGGCCCGGCGCCGGCACCGAGGTGACGCTGAACTCGGACTTAGAGGCCATCGGAGACCGGCCGATCATCGGGAACCAACTCGAAATTCGCGCTGCGCGCCTCCAGCTCGAGCAGGGCGCCGAAGTCGAGCTCTCCCAGGCCCTGGCCGATGAGGGAGACGACGAGCTGGTGGGTGACGGCTGTAACCGGCAGCGGCACATTGAGCTGCCGGCCGACCTCGAGGCCCAGCTCGAGGTCCTTGCGCATCAGGCTGCCCGTCATGGTCGGCGTGAAATCGAGGTTCACAAAGGCCGGCGTCTTGTATCGGCTGAAGGTCGATCCCATCACACTGCCGTTGATGAAGGCGAGGTAATCTGCTCGCGCGATGCCGCCGCGCTCCGCCAGCACCGTCGTCTCAGCGAGAGCCTGGGTGAAAACATCCAGGAGAAGGTTGTGACAAATCTTCACTAGCCTAGCGCGCTCGCCCTCGCCAACGTAGGTGACGCTGGGCGCCAGCACGCGAAGATAGGGGAGGGCGGTCTCAAAGGCGGAGGTGGGCCCCGAGGCGGCGATCGTCAGCCGGCCCGCCCGCACCACTTTCGGATTGCCGCTCACCGGCGCGGCCAGCAGCGCGGTGCCGAAGGGGGCCGCCTGGCGAGCGACATCCGCGGTCACATCCATGGAGACGGTGGAGGTATCGACCACGATCGCGGGTCCACGGCCGCCTCGACTGAGGAGCCCGGTTGGACCGATCAGGACGTCCCGGAAGTCCTCCGAACGGGAGACGGAGGTAAAGACGATGTCGCGATCGGCGAGGTCGGCCGGCGCATCCACGATGCGGGCCCCCTGCTCGCGGAAGCCTTCGGTTTTGCCGCGCGTCCGGTTGTAGATCGACACCTCACAGCCGCGCTCGAGCAAGCGCGAGACCATGGCACTGCCCATCCGGCCGGTGCCGATCCAGCCGAGCTTGTGGGTCAAGGACTCGGTGATCGCCGCTCCCTCCTCTGCGTGGTCGAAACGCCGCGCACCGCGGCAAACGTTTGCTTAAAATACCACAGGACGGAACCGCGCTCGGTAAAGAGGAGAGGGAGATGCACAAGGCCGGAACCGCGACCCGTCGGTATCACGAAGTCCCCGACGCCGAGTGGCAGCAGCTTGGCGAACGCCTGACGCGCCCCGACCCGCGGCGCCAGGTGCTGCTGCGGGGCGCGGTTGTCATCAGCATGGATCCCGAGATCAAAGACCTGGCGCAGGGCGACGTGCTGATCGAGGGCTCGACCATCAAGGCGGTCGGCGAGGACCTCAGCGCCGCGGCCCGCGACGGCCAGGCGCTGATGGTCGAGATGGGGGGCATGATCCTGATCCCGGGACTCGTCGACGGCCACCGCCACTGCTGGCAGAACCAGTTCCGGCGCCTGATCGTCGATGCCGACCTGCCCAGCTATATGGCGACCACCCACGGCGGCATCGCGCTCCACTACCGGCCCGAGGACATGTACGCGGGCGACCTGGTCAGCATGCTTGGCGCGATCGACTCCGGCGTTACCTCGATCCTCGATTTCTCGCACAATACCCGGACCCCTGCCCACTCGGACGCGGTGTTCAAGGCCTACCGGGAGGCGGGGATTCGAGCGGTGCATGCATCGGCTCCGCCCAACGCGGGGGCGTGGGCCGAGCACTGGCCCGAGGACCTCACCCGCCTGCGCGATCAATTCACCTCGGCACTCACGACGGTGCGGCTCGCTATCGATTTCCGGCGGCCCCGGCCGGCGTCCGAGCTGATCAAGTTTGCCCGCGCCCACGGGCTGTCGATCACCTTCGACGGTGTCCTCGGTCCGGCCTCCTCGAGGGAGATGGAGGAGCTGGGCCGCGGAGGCCTCCTCGCCCCCGACGTCACGGTCATCCATGCCACCGACATGGCCGACGCCGTCTGGCAACACTTCAAGGACGCCGGCATCGGGGTGACGCTGGCGCCCACCTCCGACGAGCAGATCGGTCTGTCCGGCGGGACGCCGCCGATCCAGAAGGCGCTCGATTTCGGGATCCGCCCCAGCCTTAGCGTCGATGTCGAGATCAGCCTGGCCACCGACATGTTCAGCCAGATGCGCTGCGTCCTCGCCACCCAGCGGATGCAATCGGCGGCGCTCCGCTACCGTGGCGAGACGCCGCCCGCCTGGGTGACGAACCGCGACGTTCTCGAGTTCGCCACCATCCAGGGGGCGCGCCATATCGGGCTGGGCGACAAAGTCGGTTCGCTCACACCCGGCAAGGAGGCGGACATCGTGGCGATCCGCGCCGAGGACGTCAACAACCTGCCGCTCAACAACGCGATCGGAACGGTGGTCCTGGGGGCGGACACGAAGAACGTCGACATCGTGTGGATCGGCGGCGAGCTCAAGAAGTGGCGCGGAGCAATGCTGGGCGTCGACCTCGGTCGCGTGCGGTCGCTCGCGGAGGCGTCGCGGGACTACCTAGCGGCCAAGTGCGGCTGGGAGCTGGATGTCTTCGGCCTGAAGCGGAAGCCGGAAACGGAATATGACGAGGTGCGCGGCTATCTAGAGCAACGGCAGAACGCCTGACGGCGAGTTAGCGCGGGGCGGTCGACTCGCGCACCACCAGCGTGGGGGCGAGGCTGCGCGACGCTGGCGGGCGGTCGGGTGAGGTGAGCAGCGCCACCGTCATCTCGGCGGCGGTCCGACCCAACTCTTCGCCGGGTTGCCGGATGGTGGTGAGCGGCGGCATCACGCGATCGACCTGCGGGGAGTCGTTGTAACCGATCACGGAGAAGTCCTTGGGGCAGTTGAGGCCGCGCTCGCGCATCACAGCCAGGGCGCCCAGCGCCATCAGGTCGTTGTGGGCGAAGACCGCGGTCGGCATTACCCGCTTGCGGTCGAGCAGCAGGCGCATCAGCCGCTCCCCCTCATCGAGTGTGGGTGTGAGCCCAGTGGACAGCACTTCAACCTCGACCGCGCCAGCGGCAGCGACCGTCTTGCTGAAGCCGGCGCCGCGTTCCACGAAAGAGTAGACATCCGCGGGCCCGCGCAGCTGAGCGACACGTCGATGGCCGAGCGCCAACAGGTGGCGGGCGGCGAGCGTCCCACCCAGCAGGTCATCGTCGGTGCAGGCCGGCAAGCGAATCCCCGGCACGTTGCGCACCGCCAGCACCACCGGGGTGCCCTGGCGACTGATGCGCCGCAGCACCGGGCCGTCGCCGAGGTGCGCGGCGGTCAGGATGATGGCATCGACGCGGCGGCTCAACAGGTGGTTGAGGATGCGCTCGAGGCGCGCCGAGTCATCCTGGGTGTCGCTGATCATTGACATGAAGCCGGCCTGCTCCAGGCGGTTGGCGATGCCGCGCAGCACCGGAGCGATGAAGGGGTTGCCGAGGTCGGCCACTACCACCGCGATCGTATGGGTGCGCCCTCGCTTGAGGCCGCTCGCCACCATGTCGCGCTGGTAGCCCATCCGTTGGGCGACCGCCTGGACATGCTTGCGCGTGACGACGTTGACGCGCCAGACCTTGTTCGGATCCAGCGCACGCGACACCGTCGAGTAGTGCACGCCGGCCGCCCGTGCGACATCCTCCAGGGTGGCGATTGCCCGTCCCTGGCGCAGGTCATCGCGCTCCCCCGCCTTTCCCCTCGCCTGCATCGCTTCGCTCTTCAGCTGCTTGATCACAAGGTAACCCTTCCCATTCCTGAGCCATTCCCGACCATGCCTCCGCAGTATGGCAAACGTTTGACAGATTGCCAACTCTGCGCTAGCATTCCGTTCCGGCAAGGGGCACGGCAGTCAATCGGGTGGTCAACATCCCGATTAAGGAAGAGGGTCTGGGAGATCCGTGCGAGGAAGCGCCGCAGCGGTTCGTGATGTGCTGGAGCCCGGTCAACGGCGGGCCGCCATGACGAACGTCCTCGCCCTGCAGGACATCCACAAGACCTACGCCGCCACGGTCGCAGTCCGCGGCGTCTCGCTGGCGCTGGCCGCCGGCGAGGTGCATGCCATCGTCGGCGAGAACGGCGCTGGCAAGAGCTCGGTGGCTTTGATCGCCGCCGGCGTCATCCCGCCAAGCAGCGGGCAGATCGAATTCCAGGGCGTCGTCACCGTCTTCGACTCCGCCCGCAACGCCGAATCGCGGGGCATCGTCCTCATCCCGCAAGAGCTGCTGCTCTACGACTCGCTGAGCGTCATCGAAAACCTCTACGTGGGCCGCCCTCGGCCCCGAGGCAGGGCCGGGTTGGTGAGTGCTTGGGCGATGCGCCGTCGCGCACGCGAGGTGCTGGGGCGGCTCGGCGTCGAGGTCGATCCTTCGCGACTGGTCGAGGAGCTGACCCCGGCGAGCCGCCAGCTGGTCGCTATCGCACGGGCGCTGATGCTCGACGCTCGAGTAGTCATCATGGACGAGCCCACTGCTGCGCTCGACGAATGGGAGGCGCAGCGGCTGTTGCAGGTGGTGCGCACCTTGACGGCGTCCGGCGTCGCGGTGCTCTACGTCTCCCACCGGCTCGCCGAGGTGATGCAGATTGCCGATCTGATCACCGTCATGCGCGACGGAGAGACGGTGGTCAGCGGGCCCGTGGGTCAGTTCAACGAGGTGGCGCTGGTCCGCCACATGCTGGGCCGGCCGATCGAGCAGTTCGCACGCAAGACGGGGCGGGTAGAGGGCCGGGTCGCCCTCGAGATCAGCGGGCTCAGCCGTACCGGGTACTTCGCCGACGTGAGCCTCCAGCTTCGATACGGCGAGGTGCTCGGCATGGCCGGTCTGGTCGGCTCCGGACGAAGCGCGCTTGCGCAGACGCTCTTTGGCTACGCTCGCCCTAGCGGCGGGACGGTCCGGATCGATGGGCAGCCGTTGCGCCTGCGCAGTATCGAGCAGACGGTGCGCGCCGGCCTGGGCTATGTTCCGGAGGAGCGCCAGTCACAAGGGCTCTTTATGCCGCTGAGCGTTCGCGACAACGTTTCCTTGCCGGCGCTGGGCCGCTTCCGCCGTCGTGGCTTGATCTCTCGCAGCCGCGAAGTCCAGTTTGTGGAGCAGGCGCTGGCGCCGCTGCGTCTTCGCGGCCAGCTTGGGGACCCGGTGGCCTCGCTGTCCGGCGGCAACCAGCAAAAGGTGCTGCTCGCCCGTTGGCTGGCGCTCACGCCTCGTGTCCTGATCCTGGACGAGCCCACCCGTGGCATCGACA
Source organism: Chloroflexota bacterium (assembly GCA_034666565.1). GTDB lineage: Bacteria > Chloroflexota > Dormibacteria > CF-121 > CF-121 > CF-13. The sequence goes on along the minus strand of JAXDLN010000091.1, from coordinate 63,538 downwards.
TGGGAGTACGCGCCGAGATCTATCGCCTGATCGATCAGTTGACCAGCGACGGCGTCGCCATCCTCCTGATCTCCTCCGAGATCAAGGAGCTGTTGCTGCTCTCGGATCGGGTAGCCGTCATGCGTGAAGGGAGGCTGGTCTCGGAATTCTCGGGTGAGGCGCTTACCGAGTTGAACATCGGCGGCGCTGCCCTGGGCCATCGCTCGGAGAGCCCGTCATGACCGTCTTGAAACCGGTCGCGCTCCGTGGGGACCGGCGCCCGGGCGTGGGGCTGTTCGTCTCCCACCCCGATGTCATTGCGCTTGCCACCGTACTTGTGGCGGTGGTCTTCTTCTCGATCACGGCCCGTGGCTTCCTGTCGATCGATAACTTTCGCAGCATCGTACTGTCGGTTGCGGTGGTCGCCTGCCTGGCACTGGGCGAGAACCTCGTGATCCTTGCGGGTGAGATCGATGTCTCGGTGGGTTCCATCCTGGCCCTAGCCGGGTTCGTTGCGGGTCCAGTCGCGCTCTCCACCGGCAGCACCTGGCCGACGCTCGCCGTGGGGCTCGGCGTCGGGTTGCTCGCCGGGCTGGTCAACGGCCTGCTCGTCTCCCGCACCCGCGTCCCCTCGATCGTGGCGACGCTGGGGACGCTCTACGCCTTTCAGGGCGCCGCGCTGCTGTGGTCGGGCACTCGCAACGTGGTCTCCGTCCCGGACTCGGCCGACATCCTGGGTGCGGGGCGGTTCCTCGGGATGCCGATGCCGGTGCTCGTGGTGCTGGTGGCGTTTGCCGTGCTCGCCGTCGCTCGGCGAAACACCAAGTGGGGCCGGGACCTGATGGCGACTGGCGGCAACCGGCGCGCGGCTGGCATCATGGGCGTCCCTATCCGGCGCGAGCTGCTGGTGGCCTTTGCCCTATCAGGTCTGCTTGCGGGTCTGGGCGCGGTCATCTACCTCGGCGAGCTGGGCGGCATCCAGACCTCGGTGGTGGGGACCAACCTGGTGCTGCAGGTGATCGCCGCCTGTGCCATCGGCGGCACCGACATCCGCGGCGGACGAGGGACCGACCTCGCGCCCTTGATCGGTGCCCTGCTGATCGGTGTCATCACCGACGGCATCGTCATCCTGGGCGTGCCCGGCGTCTGGATTCCCCTGGCTTACGGCGCCTTCATCCTGCTCGCTGTGGCGCGCGACCGCTTCCGCGTGCAGCGCTGGGCCGGGGCACGTTGATGAACCGGCTCGCCATTCCGCGCGACCTGGCACGCTCCGCCGGCCTGGTGCTGCTCCTCCTCGGCGCCATGGCCGTCTTCACCGCGCTCTCTCCCGATTTCCTCACCTCGTCGAACCTGCTGAACATGGCGCGGCTCGACACCGAGAACGGCATCATCGCGCTTGGCATGGCGATCGTGATCGCCTCCGGTGGCATCGATCTGTCGGTCGGCGCCATCCTGGGGCTCTCCTCGGTGGTGCTCGGCTACGCCTCGCTGCATGGCGTGCCGATCGGGGTGGCGATTGGCCTGGCGCTGGGGATTGCGCTGCTCTGTGGCATCGCGAACGGGGCCATGGTCGTCCTCCTGCGCCTCCATCCGCTGCTGGTAACGCTCGGCACGCTGGCGCTCTACCGAGGGCTGGCGCAGGGCATCCTCAATGGCGGCGCCTTTTCCAATTTCCCGACCTCCTTCGAGCTGCCAGGCCAGGCCTACCTTGGCACCGTGCCAGGGCAGACCCTGATCTGGGCGCTCGTGATCCTGGTCGTCTACGTCCTGACCCGGATGACGGCCTCGGGGCGCAAGCTGGTGGCGGTCGGGATCAACGAGCTGGCGGCCCGTTTCAGCGGGGTTCGCATCGGCGCCGTCCGGATGGCGGTCTACGGCGCCAGCGGCCTGCTTGCCGGGATCGCGAGCGTGATCTATACCTCGAGGGTCTTCAGCGCCCGCGGCGATGCCGGCGGCGGCCTCGAGCTGCTGGCGATCGCGGCGGTCGTGGTCGGGGGCGCCACCATCCGCGGCGGCGAAATCTCAGTGATCCGCACAACGCTCGCCGTGATCCTGATTGGTGTCATCCCCAATGGCTTCGTGCTCGCCGGTATCGACACCAGCTGGCAATTCGTCGCCGTCGGACTCGTCATGGTCGCTGCCGTCGCATTCAACGAGGTGCTGTTTCGACCATCGCTGATTCGGACCTAACGCCGTGTTCAAAGAAGAGGAGGAAAACGACATGACAATATCGCGAGGCTCTGGTTTATGGCGCCATCGAGGGGCCCGATTGATCGGACTCTCACTGCTGGGGGTGGTCATCGCCGGCTGTGGCTCGTCGACTGCGGGCACCAGCGGCTCGGGAACATCCAAGGTCATCGTGCTGATTCCCAAGCAGACCAGCGATCCGTTCTTCACCGACGCCTTCAACGGCGCGAAGGAGGCAGCGGCCGCGCTCGGCTACACCATCAGCTACGTCGGTCCGTCGACCGCCGACGCCGCCGGCCAGGTGACGACGATCGAAAACTCGATCCAGAAGCACCCGGCCGCGATCACCATCTCCGGCGACGATCCCGACGCGGTCGCCCCGGCGCTCAAGCGGGCGATGGCCGCCGGCATCGTCGTCTCCGCCTTCAACGCCGACGTGGCCAAGGATGCGCGCAAGTTCTTCATCAGCCAGGCCAGCGACGAGCTGATCGCCCAGGGCATCGTCGACACCATGGCGGCGCAGGTCAACGACCAGGGTCACTTCCTGCTGGTCAGCTCGACGGCGACGGCTTCCAACCAGAACACCTGGATCGCCTTCATGAAGCCGTACATCGCGTCAAAGCATCCCAACATGCACATCGACCAGATCGTTCCAGGGAATGATGACCCGGCCACGGTCTTGAGCGTCGTGAGCACCTACCTCGCGGCACACAAGTCGACGACCACCGGCGTCTGGGTGATCGGCGGCGGCATGTCGGCGGCCGTGAAGGCGGAGCAGCAGCTCGGCATCGACCCGCACGCGATGCCGGTGGCGGGGCTTTGCATTCCGAGTGATGTCAAAGCCGCCATCCACGCGGGAACGATCAAGAACTGCGTGCTCTGGAGCCCGGCCGACACCGCCTACGCCAACGTCTACGCCATCGACGCCTACATCAAGGGCACCTTCCCCAAGGGCGACGGCACGCTGCCCGCGGGCAAGCTGGGCAATCTCAGCGTTACCGGCGGCGTCGTCAACGTCGGCAAGCCCGTGACCTTCACGGCGGACAACATTGATCAATTTCACTTTTAGTCTCGGGATCTGAAGATGGCGGTACCCAAGAAACAACGAAGGGTCGTCGATTCGCACCCGCAAAAAGTGCGGGTGGCCGAGGTGGCGCCCACCCTGTCGCACCGGGCCGACGAGGGCTGGATCAACATGGCTGTCCAGTGGGTGATCACGCAGGAACGCGGCGGTGCCAAAAAGAGCGTGTTTGGGATCACGACCTTCCCGCCCAAGGCACGGCATGACATTCATCGGCACAGCAATGCTGAGGAGATCGAATACTTGATCGAAGGCCAGGGTCTGGCGCGGGTCGGCGACGTCGACGTCCGGATGGCGCCGGGTGACGTGGTTGTCGCGCATCCGGGAGAAGCGCACGGCTTCACCAACACCTCGGACACGGAACGGGCCGTGCTGCTCTGGTTCTACGGCGGCGCAGCCAGCCTGGAGCAGGCGGGCTACAGCTACGACCCCGACGGAAGCATCGATGGATGACGAGATCGCATCAAGAAGGAGGGGACTCATGAGGAAACGACCCGCGCTCATCGGTTCGGCGCTTATCGCCGCGATCCCGTTGTTCGTCGCGGCCTGCGGATCGTCGAACACGGCCACGAATGCCAGCGGCAAGGCGCTGGTGCTGGGCTATTCGGAACCGTTCTTGTTCAGCGACTACGAAACCGCGCAACAGAATGCGGTCAGCGACATCGCCAAGGCGGCCGGCTTCAAGGTGCTCCCTGCCACCAATGCCAACGGCGATTCCGGCAAGCAGAACAGCGACATCCGAAGCCTGATCTCTGCCGGCGCCACCGGCCTGATCGTGGTGGCGAACGACAGCAAGGCGATCATTCCGGCCCTCGATTACGCGCAGTCGAAAGGCGTTCCCGTCGTGTCGATCGACATCGGCCCCGACGGGGGCCACCTTGCAATGATCGTGCGCGCCGACAACATCGGCATGGGCGAGATCGCCTGCACCGACATGGCGAAGGCGCTCGGCGACAAAGGCAAGGTCCTATCGCTGGAGGGCGCCCAGACCTCGATCAATGGCCGGGAACGGACCCAGGGCTTCGCCGACTGCATGCAGCAGAAGCATCCCAACATCACCCTGATCCAGCGGCCAACCGACTGGGATGCGCAAAAGCAGGTGGCCGATTTGCAGACCGTCCTCACCGCCAACCCAGATCTCGGCGGCGTCTTCCAGCAAGCTGACTATGCGCTGGCCGCGACGCTGGCGGTCGAAACCCAGCTGGGCCACGGCGCCAAGGTTGGCCAGGCGGGTCATATCTACAACGTCAGTATCGACGCCACACCGCAAGGGCTGGGTCTCGTCCGTAGCGGTGTCATGGATGCGGAGATCTCGCAACCAGTCAACCTCTACGCGAAATACGGGGTGCAGTACCTCAAGATGGCGATCCAGGGTCAGGCCCTGCCCGGCGCAGGGACGACGGACCATAACACTAAGGTTGTCCTCTTTAACGGCAACGCCATGGACCTGATGCCGGCCACGCTGGTAACGGCGGCCAACGTTGACGACAAAGGTCTCTGGGCGAACACGCTGACCAAGTAACCTCGGTTGTCGCTCATCTCCGCAGCTCCGATCGTCGCGGCGTCAGGCGTATCGAAGCGCTTCGGTCCAACCGAGGCGCTTCGCGACGTCTCCCTGGTTGTGCCGGTGGGGGAGACGCGGGCGCTGGTGGGCCGGAATGGAGCCGGCAAATCGACCCTCGTCGGGATCCTTACCGGGTTGATCAGCCCGGACACCGGCGACGTCCGCTTTCTCGGCCGGCCGGCGCCCCCGGTCACCGCCCGAGAGCAGTGGCGCGAGCTGGTCGGCTGCGTCTATCAACGTTCCACCGTCATCCTTACGATGACGGTCGGGGAGAACATCTTTCTCAACGCATATCCCCAGCGACGGTCCGGCTTCTTGAGCTGGCGGGCGATCCGAGCCGAGGGGCGGCGTCTTCTCGATGAGTGGGGCATCGAGGCGGACGTCGACGCCCTTGCATCCGAGCTACCGCCCGGGCAGCGCCAGTTGGTCGAGATCGTTCGCGCCCTGCGTTTGGGCTCGCGCTTCATCATCCTCGACGAGCCGACGGCCCAGCTCGAAGCCGCCGAGATCGACCTCTTGTTCAGGCAGATGCGACACCTGCACGACGCCGGCGTCAGCTTCCTGTACATCTCGCATCACCTGGACGAGATCTACGAGGTCTGCGATTCGGTCACGATCCTTCGCGACGGTCACGTGGTCCTCAACGCAGCGGTCAAAGGGCTGGGAAAGGAGCAGATCGTCGATGCCATGGTGGGGGAGGCCGCCGCCACCCGGGCGATTGCGCCGCGGGCAACCCGTGATGCGGCACCGGGCGACACCGGCCAACCGGTGCTGGCGGTACGGGACCTCACCTGGCAGCGGTGGTTCTCGAAAATCGACCTCGACGTCTACCAGGGCGAATGCGTCGGCCTGGCCGGGCTGGCGGCTAGCGGCAAGGCCCAGCTGGCGGACGTGATCATTGGTCTGGTCAAACCGGACGGCGGCCGCGTGCTGTTGAACGGTCGAGCCGTCCCAGCCGGACGGGTGGACGGCGCCATCGACCGCGGCCTCGGGTTCCTTCCGGGGGATCGCCAGACACAAGGGTTCTGTCCGGATCTTTCGGTGGAAGAGAACATCACGATGACCGTGCTCGACGACCTGGGGCCGTGGGGGTCGATCGACCATCAGCGACGCGGCCGCCGGGCGCTAGCGCTGATCGAGCGGATGCATGTGCTGGTCTCCAGCCCGCAACAGCGGCCCGTCGAGCTCTCGGGCGGCAATCAGCAAAAGATGGTGTTCGGCCGCGCCGTGGCTTCCAACCCCCAGGCGCTCGTGCTGGTCAGTCCCACGGCGGGGGTCGACGTGGCCTCCAAGCGCTTGCTGCTCGAGACGATCACCCAGGCCGGGACGGCGGTGCTCCTCGTCTCGGACGAGTTGGACGAGCTGGCCATCTGTGATCGGGTGATCGTGATGTTCGGCGGCCGCGTTGTGCGGGAGTTTGCCCGCGGATGGTACGACGCTGAGCTGATCGGGGCCATGGAAGGGGTAGCCCATCGCCACCACTGAGCGGGCGGCGCTGAAGAAATCGGCGGGTGCCATCCGGCAGCGTATGAATGCGCGGCTGCTGCATGAGATTGCCCTGGTTCCCGCGATCATCGTCGCCTTGATCGCCGGCACCATCGTCAACGACGCGTTCCTAACTCAGCAGAACCTGATCAACATCCTCCAGCAGTCATCCGAGCTGGCGATCCTCGTGATCGGCGAAACACTCATCCTGCTAGCCGGCAAGTTCGATCTCTCGCTCGAGTCGATCGTCGGCGTTGCGCCCATGATCGCCGGCTGGCTTGTCACCACCAAGTTGACGGGCGGCTCCGGATTGGGCCTCAACGCCTACATCGCCGTGGCGATCCTGTTCCTTACCGGGATGCTGGTCGGGGCCATCAACGGCTTCCTGGTCGCGCGCGTGAAATTGAACGCATTCATGGTCACGCTCGCGATGCTCATCCTGCTGCGCGGCGTGACGGTCGGCCTCAGCAATGGGCGGACGATGTTCGATCTGCCGGCGCCGCTCGTCTATCTCGGCTCCGCCAGCTGGCTGGCGGTTCCGGCGTCGGTCTGGATTGCCGGCTTTCTCTTCCTCGTCGTCGGGTTCTTCCTCCGATATCACAGTTTCGGTCGCGCCATTTATGCCGTCGGGGGGAACCCACAGGCGGCTCGCGCGTCCGGCATCCGGGTCGAGCGGGTCGTCTGGATCGTCTACATCGTCGGCGGCGCGCTGGCGGCGCTGGCCGGGCTGCTGTTGACCGGCCGCCTCGATTCGGTGCTCTCCGGCCAGGGGCAGAACATGATCTTCACCGTATTCGCTGCCGCCGTCATCGGCGGCATCCGGCTGAACGGCGGCCAGGGCACGATGTTCGGCGCCCTCACCGGGGTCCTGCTGCTGGGCGTGATTTCCAACATCCTCACCCTCTCCCAGATTCCCGATTTCTGGATCAATGCGGCATTTGGGGGCATCATCCTCGCCGCCTTGCTGTTGGCGAAATTCACCTCGGGCGCATCCGAGGAGTAGGTGGACGCGGATCCGCGAACCGTCCGTCTCGCTGTCATTGGCGTCGGCGTGTACGGCGGCGTCCTGGCGCAGACGGCCAAGACGGCTGGCCTGGCCGAGATTGTGGCCTGCTTCGACGTTTCACCCGAGCGCCGTGAACGGTTCGCGCACGAGATTGGCTGCCGGCCTGTCGCAAGCCTGGAGGCCCTGCTCGCTGACCCTGACGTCGATGGGGCGCTGATTGCGACCCCACACTCAACGCATCCTGCGATCGTCGAGCAGGTCGCCCTGGCCTCGAAGCATGTCTTCGTAGAGAAGCCGCTCGCGCTGACGGTCGCGGGCGCTCGTCGCGCCATCAGCGCCGCTGAACTGGCCCACGTGGTCCTGCAGGTTGGCCATCGGCGCCGTCGCCAGCCGGCGAATCGGCGCATTAGGAGGATGATCGACGCGGGCGATCTGGGAACCGTCCTCCAGCTCGAAGCGACCTATATGGATCCAGGTGGCCTATCAACGACGCTGCCGGGCTGGCGGCGTGACCCGCGTGAGTCACCGGCTGGCGCCATGACGGCGCTTGGCGTGCACATGGTGGATACCTTTCATTTCCTGGTCGGCCCCGCCAAGCGGGTGTCCGCCTTCAGCACGCGGGCCCCCGGCATGGGGGCGATCGACCAGGCTACGACGCTTTTGATCGAATACGAGTGCGGCGCCCTCGGCAGCATCAACACCTCTTACTATGTGCCGCCGATTGTGACCCTGGCCGCCTACGGCACGGGTGGCAGTGCCTGGAACGAGGAGGACGGCAACCGAGTGTTCATCCAGGCCGTCGGCGACACCCGCCGGCGTGAGGAGCCGATCGAGACCATCGATACCGTGGCCGATGAGCTGACTGAGTTCGTCCGCTGCATCAACCACGCCGTCGAACCTGAAACGGGTGGCGCGGCGGGACTCGAAGTGGCCCGGGTCCTCGAGGCGACGGTGGAAAGCGCCCGCAGCGGGCGCAGCGTCGATCTCGCGGCGCTTCGTTGACCGGTTACCGCGATTCGCGGGGCGGTCCGGTCGACCGGCGGACCACCAGGGTAGGGGCGAGTTTGCGTGACGCGGGTGGCCGGTCCGCCGAGGAAAGCATTTTGACCATGACCTCCGCGGCGAGACCGCCAAGTTCCTCGCGCGGGAGGCGGATCGAGGTGAGCGGCGGCACCATGCGCTCCACGTTCGGCAAATCGTTATAGCCGACCATCGAAAAGTCCCTCGGACAGGCCAGCCCGCGTTCCTCCGCCGCGGACAATGCCCCGAAGGCCATCAGGTCGTGATGGGCGAAGATGCCGGTCGGCAGGGGTCGCTTGCTGTCGAGGAGCTGCCGCATGAGGTGATGGCCCTCTTCGGCTGTCCCCATGGGCGCTGTCGACCGGAGCACGACTTCCGTCGCGCCCGCCGCCGCGATCGTCTGGCTGAACCCCTGGGCGCGCTGCAAGCAGGAGTAAATGTCGGGCGGCCCGCGCAGTTGGGCAACCCGCCGATGCCCGAGGGCGAGGAGATGTTGGGCGGCCAGCGCGCCGCCCAGGATGTCGTCGTTGGTAATGGCCGGCAAACGGATCCCCGGGACCGATTGAACCGCCAGCACGACCGGGATGCCGTGCCGCCGGATCCGGCGCAGCTTCGGCCCGTCACCGAGTCGCGCGGCGGTCAAGATGAAGGCGTCGACCCGGCGGCTGAGCAGGTGGTTGACGATGCGCTCCAGGCGTGCCGGGTCATTCTGCGTCTCGACGATGAGCGGCATCAGTCCGGCGGCCTCGAGCCGGTTCGAGATCCCGCGGAGGAGCGGACCAATGTTTGGATTCCCAAGGTCGCCGACGACCACGGCCACCGTGTGGGTCCGCCCTCGCTTCAGGCCACTGGCCACCATGTCTTTCTGGTAGCCCATTCGTTTGGCGACGGCCGCGACCCGTTTTCGGGTCACGACGTTGACCTGTCGGGCGGTGTCGGGATCGAGGGCCCGCGAAACGGTCGAGTAGTGCACGCCCGCTGCCCGCGCGACATCCTCGAGGGTCACGATCGTCCGCTCCCCCGGCCCTTCGCGCCCGCCCGCCCCGCCGCCCCTTCGCTGCATTCGCCCAGGCGGTGTTACCGCCCGACCACACGTTAACCCCTTGTGAGTCGACCGGGTCTACCGCAATCGTTTGCAGCGACGGAGGGCAGCCGACCAGCGGTTAATACGCCCTGGGCGGGGGCCCGGTCGACTCCCGCACCACCAGCGACGGCCGTACCAGGCGGGGCGCCGGCGTCCGGCCAGGCCTGGTGAGCACCGCGATGAGGATCTCGGCCGCGGTCCGACCAAGCTCCTCGCGGGGCTGACCGATCGAAGTAAGCGGCGGTGCGATGCGATCATGGTGCGGCAAATTGTGGTAGCCGACGATCGACAGGTCCAAAGGACAGGTCAAGCCGCGCTCCTCGGCCGCCGTCAGCGCGCCGAAGGCTGTCAGGTCGTGGTGCGCGAAGATGCCGGTCGGCCGAACCCCTTTCTGGTCGAGGAGCTCGCGCATGAGGGACGCGCCCAATTCTGGGGTCCCCCACAGGGCCGTCGACTTGACCACGACTTCCTCAGCGCCGGCGGCGGCGACCGTCTTGCTGAACCCCTGAGCGCGAAGGAAGCAGGAACTGAACTCCATCGGTCCGCGAAGTTGGGCGAGCCGCCGATGCCCGAGCGAGAGGAGATGGCGCGCGGCCAGCACACCCCCGAGGTGGTCGTCATTGGTGCACGCGGGCAAGCGGATACCGGGAACGGTCTGAATCGCCAGCACGAGCGGAATGCCCTGACGACGGATCCAGCGGAGCCGTGGCGCATCGCGCGGCCGCGCGGCGGTCATGATGATCGCGTCGACCCGGCGGCTCACGAGATGATTCAGGATTCGCTCGAGGCGCTCCGAGTCGAATTGCGTCTCCGAGATCAGTGTCATCAGCCCCGCCAGCTCGAGCCCGCTGGCGATGCCGCGCAGGACCGGAGCGAGGTTCGGGTTCCCAAGGTCGCCGGCGACCACGGCGACGGTGTGGGTTCGGCCGCGTTTCAACCCGCTGGCCACCATGTCTTTCTGGTAGCCCATCCGTTTCGCGAGCGCCTGAACACGTTGTCGGGTCTCGAGGTTTACCTGTGCACATGAGACGGGATCGAGGGCGCGGGAGACGGTTGAGGAGTGCACACCCGCGGCGCGTGCAACATCCGCGAGGGTCATGATCGTCCGCGCCCCAGGCCCTTCGCGCCCGACCGCCCCACCGTTCCTTGGCTGCATACGCCCGGGCGGTTTCACCGCCCGACCACACGTTAACCCCTTGTTAACCCGTCCGCTCTGGCGCAAACGTTTGCAAGGCCGTACAGTAGGGGGAGGGGCGGCGATGCCGAAGCTGGCGCAGACCGTGGAAGCAGCGCCGCTCCGCTTCGGAAGCGATCATTATCTCTTGCCACCGGCACCATCAGCCGGTTCGAGGCCATCGGACACGTCGCGGTGCTCGGGCTTCAGCGCCAGGTTGGCCCCGCGAGCCTCGAGCTCCAGCAGGGCCGCGAAGTCGACATCCCCCAGGCCCTGGCCGATCAGGCTGACCACGATCTGGTGGGTGATCGCCGCCACCGGGAGCGGCACATTGAATTGCCGGCCGGCGTCGAGGCCGAGCTCGAAGTCCTTACGGAGCAGGTGGCCGGTAAAGGTCGGCGTGAAGTCGAGGTTGACGAAGGCCGGTGTTTTGTAGCGGCTGAAGATGGACCCCATCACGCTGCCGTTGATGAACTCGAGGTAGTCGGCCCGGGCGATCCCGCCGCGCTCGGCCAGCACCGTGGTCTCGGCGAGGATCTGGGTGACCACGCCCAGGATGAGGTTGTGGCAGATCTTGACCAACCGGGCTGCCTCGCCGGCTCCGACATAGGTCACGCTCTTGCCCAGCATCTGTAGGTAGGGGAGCGCCTGCTCGAACGCCGGACGCGGTCCGGACACGGCCAGGCTCAGCTTGCCGGCGCGGGCAACCTTCGGGTTGCCACTGACCGGCGCCGCCAGCAACGCCGACCCCAGCCGCTCCGCCGTCGCGCGGATCGCCTGGGAGGCGTCCATCGAGACGGTGGAGGTATCGATCACGATCGAGGGCACCCGGCTGCCGTTGGCCAGCAGTCCATGCGGCCCCGTCATCACCTCGGCGAAATCCTTCGACCCCGCGACCGAGGTCAGCACGATGTCGCGGTCGCTCAGGTCCGCCGGCCGATCGACCAGGCGTGCCCCTCGCGCCGTCAGTGGCTCGCTCTTGGCGCGGGTGCGGTTGTAGACCGAGAGGTCGCAGCCCTGCTCGAGCAGGCGCGAGGCGAGTGCGAATCCCATGCGCCCGGTCCCGATCCAGCCGATGGTGCGGCGGTCAGACGCGGCCGCCGTCATCGCAGTGCCTCCGATCGCGGGCGTGCGCAAACGTTTGTTGACAATGGCGCTCTCCTCATTCGGTGGCAAATGCCGGCACGAGTTGGGGGTTCGCCGGGCTGCCGGCGCCGGTAACGGTCGACCCTCGGACGATCAGCTGTGGGTTGAAAATCACGCGCCGCCGCGACGGTTCTCCGGTATCGATTTGCTCGAGCAAGAGGCGCGCGGCGGCTGCTCCGAATTCATGGATCGGGACATGCACCGTCGTCAGCGACGGCACCATCCGGGTCGCCAGCGGGATGTCGTTGTATCCGACGATCGCCAGCTCCTCGGGAACGCGAAGACCCATGCGGAGTGCCACCCCGAAGGCACCGACGGCCGTCATGTCGGTGACCGCGAAGATCGCGGTTGGGCGATCGGCGAGTGCGAGCAGTCGCTCGGCCGCGTGCGCGCCACCATCCTCGGTGTAGCCCGATTCCACCACGAGTCGGGGGTCGGGCGTCAGGCCCCGCGCGGCGAGCGCCGCCAGGTATCCTCGCCGCCGCGTCACCCCGGTGCTCACGGTCAGCTTGCCGGCCAGGTGCCCAATCCGCCGATGGCCGAGCTCGAGGAGGTGCTCGGTGGCAAGCCGGCCCCCGACCAGGTCGTCCGATCCGACGAACGGGTCGTGGCCGTCGTCGCTGAAGCGATTGACCAGCACGTAGGGGATACCCTGGTGGCGTAGCCAGCGCACGGTCGGATCCTTGAGAAAACTGCTGGCCATGATGACGCCGTCGACCCGGCGGGCGTGCAGGCTCTGGAGATGCGAGCGTTGGCGCGCCGGACTGCCGTCGGTATTGCAGAGCAAGACGTTGTAGCCACGCGGCGAGGCGGCGTCTTCTACGCCGCGAAAGAGGGCGGCGAAGAAGGGATTGGTGACGTCCGGGATGACGACCGCCAGCACCAGCGTCTGGCGGAGCTTGAGCCCGCGGGCGACCCCGTTGGGCCGGTACTCGGTTTCGCGCAACAACGCCTCGATCCGCTGCCGGGTCGGCGGGGCGATGCGCAGCTTGGGGTCATGGTTGGCTACCCGGGAGATGGTGGAGGGGTGGACCTGGGCGCGGGCGGCGAGCTCCTTGAGCGTTACCGGCATCGACATGTCCTCATTGACAAGCCTTTCACCCGTGCCTAACATAGGGCAATCGTTTGTTCAACGCAAGGAACAAGCGGAACAAGGCAGTGCCGCCGACTGGTTCAATCGGCTCCAACAGGAAGGGAGAGAGCATGCGCAAACCCGTGTCGATGATCGTGGCGGGATTCGCCCTGGTACTTTCGGCGTGTGGCACCGGATCGACGAATGCGGGGGGCACGCCGGCGCCGGCGGCACCGATCACGATCGGTGTGTCGCTCTCGCTCAGCGGCGACTTCTCCGGCGACGGAAAGGCGCTTCAGCAGGGGTACGACCTGTGGGCGCAGGACATCAATGCCAAGGGTGGACTCCTCGGTCACCAGGTGACCATGAAATACGTTGATGACGCCAGCAGCACACAACAGGTCGTCACCAACTACCAGACCCTGATCACGCAGGACAAGGTGGCGCTGGTCTTCGGTCCGTTCAGTTCGCTGCTCACCATCCCGGCCTCAACCGTCACCGATCGCTACGGCTACGCGTTCCCGGAGCCGGCCGGCGGTGGACCGAAGGTCTTCGCCCAGGGCCTGCATTCGATCTTTTTCGTACAGCCCGCCGCGGTCGAAGACAACCTCGTGAGCTACACCAAGTACCTGCTCTCGCTACCCAGCGACCAGCGACCGAAGACAGCCGCCTATGCGACGGAGGATGATCCCTTCACGCAGCCGCAGATCGACAAAGCCAAGAGCCTGCTCGAAGCCGGCGGCATCACGACCGCGTCGTACAAGGTGTATCCGGCCGAGGCCACGTCATGGGACGCGCTGGCGCTCCAGGTGGTCAACTCCAAGGCGGACGTCGCGATCCTCGGCACCCAGGAACCGGATGCGGTGGCCTTCGTCAAAGTCTTCCAGCAGCAGCACTACAATCCAAAGTCCATCATCGAGACGACCGGGCCAGACCAGGGTAAGGACTTCGCCGACAAAGTCGGCGCCAAGAATACGGAAGGGATCATGGTCCCCGCCGGTTGGACCTCGAGCGCCAAGGCCTACGGCAACGAAAAATTCACCGTCGAATTCGTGGCCAAGTATGGCGGCGCGTTCGGCGACATCAGCGCCGACGCCGCCGAGGCCTACAGTGTGGGGCAAGTGGTCGATCAGGCGGCGCAGAAGGCAAACAGTATCGACAACAAAGCCCTGATCACCGCCTTGCATTCGGGCACGTACCAGACGATCCAGGGGCCGATGTCGTTCGACAGCGTGGGGAAGCCGCACGGTGGCGTCGGTGTCTACCTCGAGCAGTGGCAGGGTGCGCAAGCGATCTTTGTCTACCCGTCGAGCGTGGCCGCCGCCAAGCCCGAGTACCCGAAGCCGAACTGGCCTTAACGAGAGAGTCGTGGGGACGGTGACACGCAGCGCCGTCCCTCCCTTGACGCCTTGATCGCCGCATGACGCTGGTTCTCGAGGCGGCGGTGCTCGGCATCCTCACCGGTGGCGTCTATGCCCTGATGGCGTCCGGCCTCACCCTGATCTTCGGCGTGATGCGCATCATCAACGTCGGCCACGGCGCGCTGGTGGTGCTGGGCGCCTACCTCAGCTTCGCGCTCTTCCGCTCGCTCCACATGGACCCGTTCCTGAGCCTGGTGGTGACCATGCCCGCGATGTTCGCGCTGGGAGTCGTACTGCAGCTCGTGTTCATCCGTCCCCTCAAGACTGACCGCGAGGCGCTGTCTGTGCTCGTCACCTACGCGCTCGCGCTGGGCATCGAGGGCGTGCTCGGCTACGTCTTCACCACCAACTTCGTCGAGCTGCGCGCCTGGTACGAAACCGCCAGCTTCGCGGTCTTCGGCTTTCACATCACCTGGGTCTATGTCTTCGGCTTCGTGCTGTGCCTTACGATCCTGGGCGCGCTCTTCCTGATGCTCTACCGCACGTCGTTCGGTGGTGCCATCCGTGCCACCATGCTGAACCGCACGGCGGCGCAATTGATCGGCGTCGACGTCGACCGGGTGGCGGCGATCGCCTTCGGCATCGGGGTGGCCACCGCCGCAGCCGGCGGGGTGGTCTTCGGCATCACGAATGCCTTCAACCCCGGCAGCCACTACGACCTGATTTCGCGTCTGCTGACCATCATCGTGCTGGGCGGCCTCGGCAGCCTGCGGGGCGCCGTCATCGCCGCGCTTATCATGCTGGTCAGCGAGGACATCACCCAGGTCCTGATCTCGCCGGTCTGGGCCAACTTCGTCTTCTTCGTCATCCTGGTGGCGATCCTGATCGTCCGTCCGCAGGGGCTCTACGGCGTTCGTGTCCGTGACCGGATATGAGCGGGACTCCGACCATAGCGATCCGCGCCGGTCGCCTGGCGGCGCTCAAGGGGCTCGGTCTGGTCCTGGTCGGCATCCTCGCGCTCATCCTGCCGCTGATCGCGCCCGATCCCGCGACCACCGGCATGGCTGTCTTCACGGTCATGTACGTCGGACTGGCCAGCGCCTGGAACATCATGGGCGGCTACACCGGCTACATCTCACTCGGTCACGCGGCCTTCTTCGGCTTCGGCGCCTATTCCTTTGGCCTGCTGCTGAATCATCTCAACGTGGCGCCCGGATATCTCCCATTCGTCCTGGTGCCGGTGGCCGGCCTGCTCACGGCCGTGCTCGCGGTCGGGATCGGGTGGGTCGCGCTCCGCACCCGTGCGGCGACCTTCGTCATCGTCACGATCGCCTTCATGTTCATGCTGCAGCTGCTCGGCGAGAACCTCGTCAAGCTGACCGGTGGCGGAGCCGGCCTGGCCTTGCCGTACTCGCACGACTGGGGCGGCGGTTTCTTCAACGTCCCTTACTACTACGCGATGCTGGTGCTGGCGGTGCTCGCGCTGGTGATCTCCTGGTCGATCCGCCGGTCAAAGTTTGGCCTTGGCTTGCTGGCCATCCGCGATGACGAGGACAAGGCGCTCGCCGTCGGCGTACCGACGCGCAGCTTCAAGCTGACGGCGTTCGTCATCAGCGCCGTGCTGGTGGGCATGATCGGTGCCGTCTACGGCTACTACGTCACCTACCTCTATCCGCAGTTCGCCTTCGACCCTCTGATTGGGATCTCGATGGTGTTGATGGCCTTCCTCGGCGGGCTCGGGACCGTGAGCGGGCCGGTGATCGGCGCGCTGCTGCTCGAGCCGGCGCAGATGGAGTTTGCCTACCGATTCGGCGCGAGCCGGCTGTACCTGGTCTTTTACTCGGCGGTCTTCCTGATCGTGATCCTCCTGCTGCCGCGCGGCATCGTGCCGTCCGTCGCCGACCTCGTGCACCGTTGGCGGCGGGGCGCGGCCGGACCGACAACGACCGCTCGCGGATCGCGCGAGGCCGTCAAGGCGGCATCACCGTGAGTTTGCTCGAGGTCAAGGACCTCTCCAAGCGGTTCGGTGGCGTGGTGGCGGTCGATTCCTGCTCGCTCACGGTCCCGGCCGGCACCATTACCGGGCTGATCGGTCCGAACGGCTCGGGGAAGACAACCGTCTTCAACCTGGTGACGGGTTTTATTGCGCCCGATGGCGGCGAGGTGCATTTCAAAGCGCGCTCCATCGCCGGGATGGGCCCCGACCGCATCTATGCGCTGGGCATCGGACGCACCTTCCAGCTGGCCCGCATCTTTCCGCGGCTGACCGCGCTCGAGAACATGCTGGTGCCGGTGCGGCGCGCGGGGTTAAAGGCGCTGCTCTCGCGCGGGGCGTGGGGACACGAGAAAGAACGGGCGATGGAGATGCTGGCGTTCATGGACATCAGCCAGGTGGCGGGCACGCTCGGCGGCGCTCTTTCCTACGGGCAGCGCAAACTGCTGGAACTCGCCGCCGTCATGATGGCTGGGCCGGAGCTGGTGCTGCTCGATGAACCCGCCGGCGGCGTCAACCCGGCCCTGCTGGAGCGGATCGCCGAGCGTATCCGAGAGCTCAACCGGCAGGGCACGACCTTCCTCCTGGTCGAGCACAACATGGGTTTTGTGATGAATCTCTGCCACGAGGTCGTCGTGTTGCACCAGGGCCGCGCGATTGCTAAGGGGAATCCTCGTGAAGTGCGCGAGAACCCGGCCGTGCTCGACGCCTACCTGGGGACTTGAGGTGGGTCCACTGCTCGAGCTGCAGGGGGTGACCGCCGGCTACGGCGGCGGCGACATCCTGCACGAGCTCGACCTCGCGGTCGAGGAGGGCGCCATCACCTGCATCGTCGGACCCAACGGCGCCGGGAAGTCGACGGTGCTGCGGGTCGTTAGCGGCTTGCTACGACCGCGTTTCGGGCACCTTCGTTTCCGTGGTGTGTCGATCGCCGGGCTCAGCCCGCAACAAATCTTGCGCCGCGGCATCGTCCAGGTGCCGCAGGAGCGAAGCCTTTTTCCCACGATGACGGTCTGGGAGAACGTGCGCATGGGCGCCTACACCGTGCATGACCGGGCGCTCGTGGAGCGACGCCTGCAGGCGGTGTGCGAGAGCTTTCCAATCGTGCGCGAACGGCGCCACGAGCCCGCCGCGTCACTGTCGGGTGGCCAGCAGAAGATCGTCGAGTTCGCGCGGGCGATGATGCTCGATCCGTCGCTGGTCATCCTCGACGAGCCATCGATGGGACTGGATCCGAAGACGCGCACCATCGTCTTCGACACCATTCGCGCCATGAACCAGGCCGGCCGCACCATCTTGCTGGTCGAGCAGAACGCGCGCTCCGGGCTGGGGCTCGCCAGCCACGGCGTCGTGATGGAGAGCGGGCGGGTCCGGCTGGAAGGCTTGGGTTCGGCGGTGCTCAATAATCCGGAGATCGGGCGCCTTTACCTTGGAGCCAGCGCCTGAGCGACTGGGACATCGTGGTCGCCGGCGCCGGCCATAACAGCCTGCTGACCGCCGCTTACGCGGCGAAGGCGGGCTTCAAAGTGCTGGTCCTCGAGGGGGCGCCGCGCATCGGCGGCGACACCACTTGCGAAGAGCTGACCTTGCCCGGCTTCATCCACGATCCCTGCTCTACCGCGCACAACCTGATCCAGAGCAACCCGCTGATGCGCAACAACGAGTTGCAGCTCGACCGGTATGGGCTGCGCTACCTGTACCCGGACCCGGTCTTCACCATGCCGTTCCGCGACGGCCGCAGCATCACGATGTGGCGCGACCTGGACCGCACCTGCGCCGAGCTGGCCCGCTTCTCGCCGCCTGATGCGCAGGCATACCGCGA
Organism: Chloroflexota bacterium; assembly: GCA_034666565.1. Taxonomy (GTDB): domain Bacteria; phylum Chloroflexota; class Dormibacteria; order CF-121; family CF-121; genus CF-13. The sequence goes on along the minus strand of JAXDLN010000091.1, from coordinate 45,564 downwards.
GCTGCTCAACGACTGGCAGGCGATGGCGCCGATCATCAACGACGAGCGCGAGAATCCTCCGCGGCCGCCACAGGAGATCGCCGCCCGCACCGCGGGAAGCAAGCTCGGCCAACGCATGCTGGAGATTCGACGCTCGACGGCGCTCGACATCATCAGTGAACGCTTTGCCGATGATCACGTCCGCGCCTTCTTCGCCTGGATCGCGTTCATGACCCTGCATCCACTGGATGAGCCCGAGACCGGGCTGCTGGCGTTTTCGCTGGTCGCGGGCCGGCAGCGCTTTTCCTGGATCCTGCCCGAGGGTGGCTCGCTCCGCTTGCCGCTCGCGCTCGCCGCGATTATCGAAGAAAACGGCGGGACCATCCTGACATCGAAGCCGGTTACAAGGATCGTGGTCGAGGGTGGACGTGCGACCGGCGTCGAGGCCGCCGACGGCTCGACCTACGCCGCTTCCAGGGCGGTGGTCTCGACCATTCACATCGCCCAGCTGCCCGGCATCGTCGGCGAGGAGAACCTCACGCCCCAGTTCCGCGCCGGTATTGACCGTTGGAAACCGAGCCTGTCGATGTTCGCCGCCCACTACGCGTTGAGTGAGGCGCCCCGGTATCGCACCGAGAGCGGTGCGATGGAAAGCGTTACCATGGGCGGGCTCGAATCGCTCGGGTCGCTGCAGCGAATGCTGCAGGCCTACCGGAGCGGACGGCTGGACCTCGAGGATCCGGTGTTCCTGGCGATCACGCCCACCGTCGTCGACCCTTCCCGAGCGCCCGCCGGCAAGCACACCTTCAAGCTGATCAGCTTTCTGCCTTACGAACTCGTGGAAGGGCCGGCGCACTGGGACCAGGTCAAAGACCTGGTGGCCGATCGGCTGTTCGAGGCGTTGGCGCCGTTGACGACCAACCTGTCGGACCGCATCGTGCTCGGACGAAATGTGCACAGCCCGCTCGATATGGAGCGCCGCAACCCGGCCAACTGGCACGGATCGTGCCACGGTGGGGCCAGCACCCCGGACCAGAGTGGCCATTTCCGTCCGGTCGAAGGCTGGTCGACGTATCGGACGCCTGTGGAGGGCCTCTACCAAACCGGCGCCTGCACCCACCCCGGCGGATCGGTCTCGGGCCTTCCGGGCCGCAACTGCGCCGCAATCCTGCTTGGGGACCTCGGGTCCAGTCTTAGCGAGGCGATCCAACTAAAGGAGAACGTCAGATGAGCGTAGAAACGGGCAACCGCGTTCAGGTCGCGGCGCATCACTGGCGAGCGCGCTTCGTCGCCAACGGTATCGACGTCAACGACTTCGACCGGACGGTGGGGAAGACAACCGACTGGAAGGACTGGGGACCCAACTGGCGGGCGGTGGGCGAGGTCCACGAAGCGCTCGGGCGTGAGGCTGAGGAACACAGCCGAAGCGTCTCCGCGACTGCCGGCTATCAGCGGGCTTCCTGGTGCTATCACCTCGGAAAGTTCCTCTGGTTCGAAGACCTGCGCCAGCACGCCGAGCTGCGCGACCGGTCGGTCGCCGTGTACCGAAAGACGCTGCCGCACCTCGATCCGCCGGCGGAGCGCGTCGAGATCCCGTTCGAGGGTCATGTCATTCCCGGTAACCTCCGCCGCCCCCGAGAGATCGACCGCGCGCCACTCGTGCTTCTCGTCCCGGGACTCGACTCATCCAAGGAAGAGCTCTTTCTCATCGAGGAGGAGTTCCTGCGACGCGGGATGGCGACCCTGACGATCGACGGCCCGGGCCAATCCGAGAACTCGGTGCACTTCCCGATCCGGGTCAACTGGGAATCGGTGATCACCCCGGTGATCGATGAGCTGGAGCGACGCGATGTCGGCGTCGACCTCAACCGGATCGGCCTGATGGGGATCAGCATGGGCGCCATCTACGGCCCGCGCGCGGCTGCCTACGAAAAGCGGTTGCGCGCGGTGGTGGGACTGTCCGGGCCGTACAACCTCGGCGACTGCTGGGACAATCTCAATCCCCTGACCAGGGGCGGGTACATCTTCTATACAAAGTCCGCGGATGAGGCCGAAGCCAGGCGCAAGGCCTACACGCTCAATCTCGAGGGCGTCCTCGACAAGGTCACCCAGCCGCTGCTCGTCATCCACGGCGCCAAGGACGGCCTATTTCCGCCGGCGGACGCCGAACGGATCGCGCGGGAGGCCCCCAACGCGACGCTGGTGATGTACCCGGACGGGACGCACGTCTGCAACAACATTTCGTACAAGTACCGGCCGCTGATGGCCGATTGGCTGAAAGAGACGATTGGCTGATGCTCCCTCCCCCCTTGCGGGGGAGGGTCGGGGTGGGGGGTTCTCCGACGCCGAGTGGGGTCGACGGCGCCGCGCCGTCGACCAGCTCTGCGCCGATCAGCGTCTCGATGTGCTCGTCGTCTTCGGCACCTCGGCCAATGCGAGGCAGGGGCAGGCACAGGTCCATTTCCTGACGGGATTCCTCGGCCACCAGGACGCCTACGTTGTGTGGAAGCCCGGCGGGGACCCGATGCTGTTCGTCCAATATTTCAACCACGTGCCGCATGCGCGGCGTGTCGCCCGTGCCGAAGTCCGGTGGGGCGGCACGCGGTCGGTCGACGCGGTGGCGGATGAGCTCGCTGCTATGCCGCCCACCCTGCGGGTGGGGCTGGTGGGGTCGGTGCCGTACGGCGAGCAGCAGCGGCTGATCGGTCGCCTTGGCGACCGGACCTTTGTCGATGCAACGGCGGATTTTCTCCGGCTACGGCTGGTCAAGAGTGAGGAAGAGCTCGAGTGGATGACGCGCGCCGCGGCGATCACCGACCAGGCGTTGGCGGCGCTGGTTCGCGCCGCCGTGCCCGGCGCCACCGAGCTCGAACTGCAGGCGGAGGCGGCTGCTGCCGCGATCCGCGGCGGTGGCCAACCGCACTTTCTCTACTTGAGCTCGACGCCGATGGCCAATCCCGACCGTATCGTGCCGCAGCAGGACCTCACCGATCGTCCACTGCAAGCCGGCGACGCGATCATCCTCGAGTTGAGCGCGGCCTATGCCGCATACTCGGGCCAGGTTCTCAGGACGGTGACCGTCGAAGCCGAGCTGACCGAGACCTATCGGCGACTCCACGACGTGGCCTGGCAGGCATTTCATGAGGTCGCGCGCACCATTGCACCCGGGGTGTCCGCGTCGACGATCGTCGATGCGGCATCGCTGATCGAGACCCAGGGCTTCACCACCTGCGACGACCTCGTCCACGGCTATGGTGGCGGCTACCTTCCGCCGATCCTCCGAACTCCCGGGAGCAGCCACGGGCCGGTACCGGACTTCGTGTTCGAGCGGAACATGACGCTGGTGATCCAACCGAATGTCGTGACGATCGATCAGCGAGCGGGCGTTCAGGTCGGCGAGCTGGTACGTGTGACAGACGATGGCGTGGTCAGCCTGCACCGCATGCCGCAGCGTGTGCTTTACGGGGGCGAGCAGGCCCCCTGAGTGCTTGTGTGGAGGGTACGACGGTGCGCCATCCTTTTGGTGCAATCGTCCGTGGTTTGCTGCGGCGGTAACCGATAGCGTCAGAAGCTGAATCTTGCGACACGCAGGCTTGTACGACTCTCGCTACGAGCACGACGCCTGCGGGATCGGTTTCGTCGCTGACGCTGGAGGGCGAGCCAGTCGAGGTATTGTCGACGCCGCCCTCGCAGCGCTGCATCGTGTCCGTCATCGAGGAGCGGTGGCCGCGGACCATCGTTCGGGCGATGGCGCCGGTCTCCTGCTGTCCATCCCGCAATCCTTTCTGCGCGAGTGGATGCAGCGCGCCGCCATCAACGTCGAGCCGGCCGTCAAGCTCGGGGTCGCCGTCGTCTTCCTCTCCAACGCGCCGGCGGCCGACGGGTATCAGCGGCGGCGGCTCACCCGCCGGCTCTTCGATGAGGCCTGTCGCGCCGAGCAGCTCGACCTGATCGACTGGCGCCCGGTCCCGGTCGATCCCGATGCGCTCGGTGACCTGGCCCGAACTACGGCACCGGTGATCGAGCAGGCCATCATCGCCGCCAGGGGTTCGGTGTCGAGCGCCGAGGCCGAGGCCCGATGTTACCGGGCGCGCAAGCGCGTCGAGCGTGCCGTCCGGGCCGCGGGATTGCACGCGTACGTCGCGTCGATGTCGTTTCGCACCCTGACCTACAAGGCGATGTGCGCCGCCGACCAGCTGGCGCCGTTCTACCCCGACCTCCGCGACCCGCGATTCGTCGCTCCCTTCGCCATCTTCCATCAGCGCTACAGCACGAACACAGCGCCCTCGTGGGAGCGGGCTCAGCCATTCCGCATGCTCTGCCACAACGGTGAGATCAACACTATCCAGGGCAACGTCAACCGGATGCGCGCCCGCGAGGGCCGTCTCGGTGCCCGGAACGGGGCTGACGAGGACCTGCTGGTGCCCGTGATCGACGAAGCCGGCTCCGACTCGGCGATGCTCGACAACGCACTCGAGTTGCTGGTCCAGGGGGGCCGCGACATCCGGCAGTCGCTGGCGATGCTGGTACCGGAAGCCTGGGAGGGCTTCGACGTCGACCCGGCGGTCCGTGATTTCTATCGCTACCACGCCTGCCTGATGGAGCCCTGGGATGGGCCTGCCGGACTGGTCTTCACCGACGGGACGCGGGTCGGCGCCGTACTCGACCGCAACGGACTGCGGCCGCTGCGCTACGCGGTGTGCGAGGACGGCTTGATCGCCTGCGCCTCGGAAGCCGGCGCGGTCGACGTCGACGGGCACGGCAGCGTGCGGCGCGGCAAGCTCGGGCCTGGCGAGATGATCTGCGTCGATCCCGAGCGCGGTGGGCTGGAGGAGAACGACAGCATCAAACGCCGGCTCGCGGACGAGCAGCCGTACGGTCGGTGGCTGGATGACAACCTGACGTCGCTCGATCCTGGGGAGCCCACGGAGGAGGTCATGCCCGACCTCGTGGCGCGCCAGACCACCTTCGGATACACGAAGGAAGAGTTCACCTACGTGCTGCGACCGATGGCAACCCAGGGCAAGGAGCCGATTTTCTCGATGGGCGACGACACCGCGCTCTCGGTGCTGGCTCGGCCGCCGCGACTCCTCTACAGCTATTTCAAGCAGCGCTTCGCGCAGGTGACCAACCCGCCGATCGACCATCTGCGCGAGCGACTCGTGATGTCGCTGCGCAGCTATCTCGGGCCGCCGGCGCCGCTGCTCTCGAGCAGACCGGCCGCTGCCCGCCTGGTCCAGCTGGACTCATTCGTCCTCTATCCATCGGGACTCGAGGCCGTCCGCGGCATGGGCACCCCGTTCGCGTCCAGCGATCTCGACGCCACCTTCCCGGTCGCCGACGGACCCGGTGGGTTGCGCGCCGCCTGCGAGCGGTTGGCCCAGGACGCCGAGCGCGCTGTTCGCTTCGGCGCCTCGATCCTGATCGTGTCCGATCGCGAGGCCGGCCCCGAGCGCGCGCCGATCCCGGCGCTGCTCGCGGTGGGAACCGTGCACCACCACCTGATGCGCCGCGGCCTGCGCGGGCTGACCAGCCTGGTGGTCGAGACCGACGAGGCCCGCGAGGTACATCACGTTGTGTGCTTGCTCGGGTACGGCGCACAGGCAATCTGTCCCCGGCTCGGCCTGACGTCGATCAGGGCGCTGGCGTCGGCGGGCCATCTCAAAGGTGAGGCGGCCGATGGGCGTAGCGCGCAGGAGCACTACGTCGCGGCGCTCGAGGATGGCACCCTCAAGGTGCTCGCCAAGATGGGCATCTCGACGCTCGATGGCTACCAGGGGGCGCAGATCTTCGAAATCATCGGGCTCGATGCCAGCGTGGTCGACTTCGGTTTTGCCGGCACGCCCTCGCCGGTCGGTGGCACGACCTTCGACGACCTCGGTGAGCAGGTGCTCGCGCTGCACGCCGAGGGGTGGGCCGCGGCGACGCCGGCCCTGAAGAGCCCCGGCTTCTTCAAGCATCACAAGCAGGGCACCGAATATCACGCGACCAACCCCGATGTCGTCGACGCGCTGCACGACGCGGTGCCCGGAGAAGAAGTGGCGGTGGCCATTGCCGCCCCCACCCTGCCCTCCCCCAGAGGGGGAGGGGAAATTGCTCTGAAAGAGATGGCGGCGGCGCACGCGCTGCAACGCGCAGTCGCGACTGGGCCGGATGGGAAGGGCTCTGCATCGTATGCGCGCTTTGCCCGCCTGGTCAATGACCGTCCCCCGACCTATCCGAGGGATCTGCTGGCGCTGCGGCCGGCCGGCCCACCCGTCCCGCTCAATGAGGTCGAGCCCGCGGTCGCCATCGTGCGGCGGTTCTCGACCGGCGCCATGTCGCACGGCTCCATCGCCGCCGAGGCGCACGAGACGATCGCGATCGCGATGAACCGGCTGGGCGGCAAGAGCAACACCGGAGAGGGTGGCGAGGACCCGGCCCGCTATCGCACCAGGGGACTGCCGATCGACCGCAACTCGCGGATCAAGCAGGTGGCGTCGGGGCGATTCGGCGTCACGCCCGAGTACTGTGTGTTCGCCGACGAGTTGCAGATCAAGATGGCACAGGGGTCGAAGCCCGGTGAGGGCGGCCAGCTGCCCGGTCACAAGGCAACGGAGGAGATCGCCCGGCTCCGGCACACACAGCAAGGGATTGCCCTGATCTCGCCGCCGCCCCACCACGACATCTATTCGATCGAGGATCTCGCGCAGCTCATCTACGACCTCAAGCAGGTCAATCCACTGGCGGCGGTCTCCGTCAAGCTGGTCTCCGAAGCCGGCGTCGGGACGATCGCCGCCGGCGTGGTCAAGGGCCTGGCGGACGTGGTGCACATCGCCGGCATGGATGGCGGCACGGGCGCCAGCCCGCTGTCGTCGATCAAGAACGCCGGGATGCCGTGGGAAATCGGCCTGGCGGAAACTCAGCAGACGCTCCGGATCAACGATTTGCGCGATCGGGTTCGACTGCGCGTCGACGGCGGCATCAAGTCCGGTCGCGACGTCGTCATCGCTGCGCTGCTCGGTGCCGACGAGTACAGCTTTGGCACCGCGGCGCTCCTGGCCGAGGGGTGCATCATGGTGCGCACCTGCCACCTCGACACCTGCCCGGTGGGCATCGCGACCCAGCGTCCGGAATTGCGGGCCAAGTTTGCCGGGACGCCGGAGATGCTCGAGGCGTATCTGACGCACGTCGCCGAGGAGATCCGTCACATCCTGGCGGGACTCGGTCTGCGACGACTCGACGATGCGATCGGCCGGACGGACTTGCTGTCGCAACGCATCACGGGGGATCCGCGAGCCGACCGCATGGACCTTTCACCATTGCTGAGCGACGAGGGCTCGGAGCCACGACGATTCGTCGGGTCGATTCCGCTGCAGCGGCCGTCGTCGGCGCTCGGCGATCGGGTCTGCCTGGACGGCCTGACCGCGGTCCTGACCGGCGCCGATGTGCGCGCCAGCTACCCGATCCAAAATAGCGACCGCTCGGTCGGGGCGCGGTTGGGTGGTGCGCTGGCCAGGGAATGTGGGCCGGCGGCCCCGGCTGGATCGGCGTCATTCACATTTACCGGCGCCGCCGGCCAGAGTTTCGGGGCCTTCCTTACCGAGGGGATCGAGTTCGTCCTGATCGGAGAGGCGAACGATTACGTCGGGAAGGGGATGGGTGGCGGACGGATCATTCTGCGCCCGCCGGCCGATGATGCCGGCGATCCCTACCTGCTCGGCAACACCGTCCTCTACGGGGCCACCGGAGGGGAACTGTTTTGTGCGGGAAAAGCCGGCGAGCGTTTCGCGGTACGCAATAGCGGCGCCTCGGCCGTGGTCGAGGGCGTGGGGGAGCATTGCGCCGAATACATGACCGGAGGCACCCTGGTGGTGCTCGGCCCTGTGGGACACAACCTCGGCGCCGGCATGACGGGTGGGGAAGTCTTCGTCTACGACACGGGAATCGGATTGCCGGCGATGGTGAACGCCGAGCTAGTGGATGCCCACCGGCTCAGCGGCGAGCACCAGCTCCTGGCCGAGCAGGTCCTACGGTTGCGCGGGCTGATCGAGCAGCACGCCGTCTACACCGGGTCGGCCGCGGCCCGAGCGATCCTCGATGACTGGCATGCGGCGCTGCATCGATTCTGGAGAGTCGCGCCGAAGGCCGATGTCGCCCGCATCGAGAACGCCCACGAGGGGACGGTCGCCTCGAGAGCTTAGGGGGCGCGGGCGGGGCTGAGCTGCTGCGTGAAGCGGCGAGCGGCCTCAATGGGATCGTCAACGTCCGCAGCCCGGGCCAGTCCCGGCGGGCGCGGCGGCACGGTCAGGACCTCGCCCTCCGCGGTTTGCACCAGCTGCCAGCCGCCCTCGTGCGCCATCCAGTGGTGTCGATGACACAAGAGGACCATGTTCGAGAGGTCCGTTTCGCCGCCCTTACTCCAATGGATGACGTGGTGGGCGTCGCTCCAGGATGCCGGCCGATCGCAGTGCGGCCAGCGGCAGTGACCGTCGCGGGCTGCGAGTGCGCGGCGGGTCGGGCCCGCGACCACGCGTCTAGCACGACCGACGTCGATCACGACGGACTCCGGCGCTAGGACCACGCGCGTGATCGTACCGTCGCACGCCAGCCGCTGCACGGTCTCGGCCGAGACGGGGAGCGAGTACTCCAGATCACCGGCGGGCGACCCGGCCAGCCCACGCAGCGTGTCCAGCGAGGCCGTGACCTGCAGATGAGGCCGCTGCGGCAGTGAGCCGGTGTCCTGCACGTGGGTGAAGACCTCCACCAGCGCGTCAGCGTTTCGGCGTTCGCGGGGTCGCTCGTCGTGATCACCGTGGGGAAGCGCCAACGGCTCGAGCGCACTTCGCAGCGCCGCTCCGCCGACGGAATCCAGCCAACCCTCGAGCAACAGCGTACCGTCTTCGCAGGGGCTGAGCTTGAGACTGCGTTCCTCGGTGGCCCGCTTCTGCTCGGCCGTGAAACCCTCGGGGTCCAGCGCGTGCCGAAGGTGATGACAGAAGTGCCAGAGGCGACCAACGCTGAACTCACGGGCTTTCTCGAGCAGCTCCGTCTCCTCGAAGGGCGCGGCCGTGGGGGATCCCTGCAGGGCGTCGGCCGTCCTGGCCATCAGGGTCAGGTGCGCGTAGCCGATCTCGCCGCTCTCGACGGCCTCGACGCTGCGCGGGAGGTCGGCGAGGTGCTCGCCGACAGCCACGCTGCCCCACACGGCTGAGCTGGACATCTTGCAGTGGTGGCGGATCCAATCGATGGGGCTGACGGACCCTTGCTCTTCGTACTCCTGCGTCCTGCTGAACTGGGCGGCGGTCGTGGCGAACTCCAGTTCAAGCAGATCCTGGCCGCGGCGGAGTGCCCGCAGCTCGGCGGTCAGCTCATCGGGCTCGCGATAGGTCCTGGGGCGATGGCGCAACTGGTCGATGGCGTGGAGGACCGCTTCGACGGCGGGATGCAACGGGCCGATCGGCTCTTCGACTACCACAATTTTGTATTAGTTTAGCGAACGTTTGTTCGTTTGTCAATACGTTTTCGGTCCTGCTTGAGCTTGCCACCGGAGCACGCCTTCGGGTTTCACCTTCCTTCGTCACCCAGCCGCTCACCCAAAGGGGGAGGGATCATCAGGCGACGAGGGTGAGTTTCTTATTCGGGCTGGGCACAGTGGCGGTCAGTTCCGACCAGTGATTGAGCCAGAGGACGAGTTCCTTCTCCGCGAGCGGTGGGCTGAGGTAGTAGCCCTGCGCCAGATCGCACCCGAGTGCGCTCAATCGGTTCCAGGTGGCTTCGTTTTCGACGCCTTCCGCCACCACCTGGAGGTTGAGGTTGCGGGCGAGGTCGATGATGGCCCGGACGATGATCTCATCGTCACTCTTGGTCGCCATGTCGCGGACGAAGGATCGGTCAATCTTGACGGCGTCGACCGGCAGCTCTTTCAGATACATCAACGAGGAGTAGCCGGTCCCGAAGTCGTCGACGGCGACCCGCACGCCCATCGCGTGGAGTCGAGTCAGCACAGCCTGTGCCCGCGCTGGGTCCGCCAGGATGGTGCTCTCGGTGATCTCCAGTTCGAGCGCTGACGCCGCCAGGCCCCGATGGGTCAGCTGCGATTCCACTTCCTCCGGGAACTGCAGGTCAAGCAGGTCCGAAGCCGCCACGTTGACCGCCATCGTGAGCTCGATGCCGGCGCCCTGCCAGGTCCGGCATTGCCGGAGGGCCATCTGGAGCACTTCAGCGGTCAGCGCCTTCATCAGCCCACTGCGCTCGGCCAGCGGGAGGAAGGTTTCCGGGGAGAGAAGTCCGCGCTTTGGATGCCGCCAGCGGACCAGGGCCTCTGCACCCATCACCTTGCGGCTCTGCAGGCCGATCTTTGGTTGGTAGTGGAGAACGAGCTCGCCCTCTTTGATCGCCCGCCGTAGCTCTCCCGTCAGTTCCAACCGCTCGGTTGAGTGGGGGTCGCGGTCCGGCGTGTAGACCTTGTAATCACTGCCGGCGCCCGCCTTCGCCTGGTACATCGCCACATCAGCTCTCTGAACCAACGAATCGACGTCCTGCCCGTGCTCGGGGAAGAGGGCGACTCCAACGCTGGCCTGCAGATCGATGTCGAGGCCCTTGACGACGACGGGGGGTGTGAGCACCTTGAGCACCTGCTCGGCGGCATGCCGGCCCGCGCCGTGCGGCAGATGGGGAAACAGGATGCCAAACTCATCGCCGCCGAGTCGGGCGACGGTGTCGGGCGGGCCCACGGCTCGCTGCAGTCGGCTGCTCACCTCTTTGAGGACGAGGTCGCCCTGGTCGTGGCCAAGGGTGTCGTTGATGTCCTTGAAGTGATCAAGGTCCATGAGGAGCACCGCCGCCCGCTCGCCGCCAGCGGACGCGATCAGTTCGCGGACCCGGCGATAGAAGAGGGCGCGGTTCGGTAAGCCGGTCAGGTCGTCGTACAGGGCTTGATGGTCGGCGGCGGCTTTCTCTTTGACGGCGGTACCGAGCAGATGCGTTTCGACGTAGGCCGACAGCGCCATCACACCGCCCAGCACCAGGAGCGCCCGCGCATAGAAATCATTCCAGCCACCGAGCAGCGGCAATGCGGCGGCGGCCAGCGCCACGACGATGACGAGGGCGGTCAGCCGCAGCTCGAGGAGAGCTGCGGTGAAGATCACCGGCACCACATAGAGGACGTACAGGTGCGAGTGGGTGCCGCCGGTGAAGGACTCTTCCAAGCTGATGAGGACGATCCCGAGCAAGGCCAACGGAAGGATGAGCATGACCGGGGCGCGCCGCCGTGCCAGATACCAGCTGGCGGCAGCGCCACAATAGGCAAGCCCGGTGATCGCCCAGTCCTCCAGGTAGTCGGCCTGAAGGTCGGAGCCGATGTAATCGCTGAGCAAGGCAAGCGAGCTCAGCGAGCAAAATGCCAGCGCGGCGATGCGGAAAATCGCTTGATCCAGGTTGCCGGGGAGGCGGCTGGCGGCGCCTGCCATCTAACCCTTGCCGCTCACGGGCGGCCTGTTCATGACCAGCCAATAGATCCCGAGCGCCTGGATCCCCTTCATGAATTCATCGAAGTCGTGGCGCTTGACCAGGAAACTGTTGGCGCCGAGCTTGTAGCCCTGGATGATGTTGCGGTCCTCCCTGGAGTGGGTGAAGATGACTACGGGGATGTCTTCCGTGAGCGGATCCGCCCGGATGCGCCGCAGCACTTCGAGCCCGTCCACCTTTGGGAGCTGGAGGTCCAGGAGGATCAGTTTCGGCTGCTGCCGCGGGTCGCGATTGGCGTAGTCACCGGTGCAGAAAATGAAATCCAGCGCCTCGGCGCCATCGTGGACGGCCTTGATGCGGTCCGGAGGAATCGCGTCCTTCAGCGCGTGGGTCGTCAAGTCGATGTCGTAGAAGTTGTCTTCAACGAGTAAAACGTCGATCGGGTTGTGAGACGTCGCCGACCCCAGCACGTTCTCATCCGTCGACCTCTGGGCGCCGACCGCAGTCAGTCTCACGGCAGCCCCACGTTACCGCCCGCTCGATCGGGGTTCGTCCTGCGTCGATACCTGACGGCACCCCTACAAACGAAGGGGGTTACCGCTGAATCGTGTAGTTCGCGCCATCCGGTAGCTTCGATAGTGCCTGCCGGACTTGTTGTTCGGTCGCGCCCGTAATCGTAACGACCATGCCCCCACCTTGCCCTCCCCCGTGGATAGGGGAGGGGACCGCCGGCACCGGAGCCACTGTGGGGCGAGCTGCTCCGTCGGACCGTAAGACGCGCCAGTGGTAGAGGCCGATGGCGGCTGCCACGAGGATGACCGACAGCGCCCGGCCCATGTCGATGACGGGCGCCCCGCTGGCGGCGTCGCTGGTTCCGAGGACCAGCGCCAGCAGGCGGTAGACGAAGATCGCGCCGCTGATCAACACCGCGAGGACGCTGCCCAACAGCGTGGCGTAGAGGTAGAGGCGGCGGCTGAGGGTGTAGCGCTCGACGAGCTCGGGGGATTGCCGCCAGTGGGTCAACCACATGGGGGCGCCCACCAGGACCAGGGTGACGAACAGGCTGACCCTGTCGCGCCAGTCGTTTAAGGGGTGGGCGAGAAGTGCATTGAGGATCTGGTCAGAGAAGGTCCAGAGTAGGCCGGCCGCCCCGATGGCGAGCGTAACCAGCGCGAGGAAGGCGACCAGGTGTGTGTACAAATGGCGGACCCCGGCCTGACGAGTGGCTTCGGTCGCGCCGGCATCGGTGGCGAGCTGTCGCTGAATCCATAGCCAGGCCAGGCCGAAGACGATCACGGTGGCAACCGGGCTGGCCAGCGCGACGAGGATATTGGTGCTAACCCCGCCGGGATGCTCGATCCCCAGCAGGCGCGCCAGGATGTAATAGAGGAGTTGGCTGGCGCCAAAGAGGGCGAGCGCCACGCAACCGGTCAAGGCCAGGAAGCGCTGTACCGCGCGCAGGGTCGAGCGCTGGTCATCCTCAGCGATTGGTGGCCCAGCGGTCCATTGCGAATGGAAGCCCCAGATCAGGAGTCCGGTGAGCATCGTTCCCAGCGCGGTCGGGACCAGCCCTCCGGGAGCGATCACCTGGCCGCGGTCGACCAGCAGGACCCAGATTTGCTGCAGCAGGTTGCGCGCCCCGAATAGGAGGAACGCCAGGCCGAGAAAGAGCAGGCCGTAGGCGTACCAGCGGCGGAGGGTGGCGGACACGCCGGACTCGCCGACCCGGCTCCGGTCGAGACTCGCGGTTCGGAAGTGATAAATCCAGAAGGCGGCGAGCACCAGAACCGCCCACAGTGCCCGCGTGATCGAGGCGCCGTCGCTCGAGCTACCGAGCAGGACGCCGGTGGCATCCTCGATCAGGCGGCGGAGATAGACGGCCAGCGCGATGCCGGTCGCGGCCAACACGACATAGAGGTAGAGCCGGCGGATCGCCGACGCACGCTCGTCGACCGTTCGCGCGGCAAACCGCTGGGCGAGCCACCAATGGATGCCCCAGACCGGGAGGCCCACGAGGATCACCGCGCCGAAGCCGGCATAGGCATCCCGGACATTGGTGTAGGGCGGCGTCGTGTTGAGGAATTGATTGATCGCGGTCGAGCCGAGGTTGATCAAGCCGATCAGCACCATCGCGAAGCTGGCGGCGGCGACAATATAGATGTAGAGGCGGCGCTGGATCATCTCACTGGAACTGCCAGGGGAAAGGATCTGACGCGATCTGCCAGCCGACTCCAACGCGGACGAGGGAGAGCGCCACCTGCTGGGTGCTCGCGCCGGTCAGCGGATCGCCCGACGCGTGGCTGACCTCCAGCGTGACGGTCGCCGTGTCGACCGATTGGCTGACACTCAGGATTCGCACCCGCGGGCTGGTCGGCTGCCGGGAGGACTGGACCTGGTTGCGAAAGTCAGCCTGCGATAGGACCGGCCGGGGCGGCTCGCCGGGAGGAGTCTGGGTGGCGTCGTGGGTCAGGTAAAGCCAGGCCCGAGCGGCGTCGCCGGTCTGGACTGCCCGAACGTAGGTGGCGACCACACCGGTCGGTGTCACGGTATCGGCGGCCGGCCAGGTGTTCCGCACCACGAATGTCGCGCCGATGCCGACAACCGCCAGCGTCGCAGCGCCCGCCAGCACCAGCCATGAGGAGCGATCGATATTCCCAAGCGGGCGCACTCGCACGACAGCGTAACGGAAGTCCTACCTCAACCCTCCCCCGCGATGGGGGGAGGGAGAATCGGTTAGCTGAAAAGCGTGATGACGCCCGCGAACAGCAGCGTCACCGTCCAGATCAGGTCGACGTTCAACCAGGCGCGGTGCAGGAAGCCGACGCCGACCCGCTCATAGACGACGATCGCAATCAGTGACATCACGATCAGGAGGGCCGCGGTGTGCAAGGTCGCGGCCGCGAGTCCTTGCCACGGGGAAAACGACGATACCGATGCGATCAACGTCATGTCCTGGCTGCCGCCGCCGGTGGTTGACAGCTTCAGGAGGATCGGCACCAGCATCAAACCGGCGCCATGAGCGGAGGACATCAAGAAGGACCAGCCGAAGAGACCGCGGGCGCCAATCCGCATCCCGAACCCGCGCGGATGCGCGCGTTTGCGCCAGAGGCGATAGAGGGCAAAGGAGAAGAGCGCGACCGCGCCCACGATGCGCAGCACCTGGGGCGCAATCAGGAATTGGGCCACCACCACGAGGACGACGATGATCGCGATCGCCGCCTCATGCCCGAGGGCAATCGGCAGAAACGATTCCCATACGGCAGAGCGTCGTCGTTCCTGTAGGCCCCGCGCCACGGCAAAGAGCCAACCCATCCCCGGGTTGAGGCCGTGGTATGCCCCGAGAATGATCAGGACATCCCACGGCCACCAGGCGGTCATGCGTCAGGCAAAGCAGTACGAATCGGACGAGGCATCGCCGCCCTCCAGGTGCACCTGGTGGAAGCGCTGCTCCGACTGGACGAAGAAGCTGCGGTCGAGCGTCATCCCGCCGTTCTCGCCGACGTCGAGCTTGGCCACCCATCCCTTGATGCCGTCGGGATAGAACTGGTCGTCCCAGGCTTTGTAGAGCCCGTTCGACACATAGACCCGCTTGCCGTCGCGGCTGACCTCGACCATCTGCGGACCGCCGTTGAGCGCCCCGGAGGTCGGATGCGCGGCCTTGCGCACGATGCCGCCGAGGTGCACCGACCCGGTCTTCTTGGGATTGAATGGATCGGAGACGTCGTACTGCAGAAACTCACCGGTTCCCCATGCGGAGACGTAGAGGAAGCGGTCGTCGAGCGAGAGGTTGATGTCGCTGACCAGGGGCGGGACGGCCTTGAAGCCCTTCAGGAGTGGCGGAAGGACCTCGGGATCAGCGGGCTCAGCCGGGATCTCGATCACCTTGCGCGCCTTCCAGGTGTTGCCGTCGAGGTGCCACGCCCAGACCGAAGCGCTCAGGTCTTTGAGGCTCGTGACCACGCCAACGAAGCCGAACGCCTTGGATGGATCGTGGGCCGGCCGCAGCTCGAGCACCATCTGCTGGTCGGCGCCCAGGTCGATGACCTGCCTGTGACGGCGCTTCGGCAGATCCCAGATGTGCAACTGGTGGCCGTAGCCGCCTTTGAGCAGGATCTCGGGATTGACCCCATCCTCGATCATCTTGGGCGTGCCCCACTCGCTGGTGATCATGGTGTCGTAGCCGAGGTGCCACCAGAAGTCGTAGGCGAGATACTGCGGGCCGCGATCGAGCTCCCAGCGCCCGCGGACCTCGAAGGTGTCGTGATCGACGATGAAGATGCCGCCCGGACCATCGCCGGTGGGTGAGCCCAGCGCGCTGACGTAGATACCATCGGGTCCGCAGTGACTGGTGTGCGGGCGGCTGTAGCCGGCGCGGTTGGCGATTTCCTCCGGCTCGATGGTCTTGACGATGTGCGGGGCGCGCGGATCCGGCTTGGTGTCGATGACGTAGATGCGCGATGATCGAATGCCGGGCGCCAGCAGGTAGCGGCGTTCAACGTGAGGATGCGCGGCATAGGGGCAGAGCGAGGAGCTGCAGGCGTTCCACCCGAAATGGTGGAGCTCGTCGCCGGCATGGGTCGTGGTCAGCGTGTTGAGCACGGTGCCGTAGGTTTTCGATTTCTTGTCGACGTCCAAGGTGGCGAGGCCGTCCGGGCCGTCGCCGGGGTTGACGACGATCATGTAGGCCAGGGTTTCCGGCGGCGCCTGCGCTGCCAGCCGCGGTGAGGCATAAAACGTCGGATCCGCCCGTAATAAGGTGGCCATCTCGCTTCCCTCCAAGCCGAGTTGTTGACTAATGAGATCCAAATAGTCGGGAACGCGTGTTGGGGCCACTCTAGCGAATGCCTGGGGTCCCGTCAAATCGAGGTGAGATCGAGTCCGTACAATCCGACGATGAGTTCGCTCCAGGGATCGACGCTGAGCGTGATCGGCGCCGGGGTGATGGCCGAAGCAATCATTGCCGGCGTCCTCGAGCGCAAACTGCTGGCTCCGAGCTCGGTCGTCGCCAGTCACCCGCGGGCCGACCGCCGCCAGGCGCTGGGCGAGAAGTACGGGATCCACGTGACGGCCGACAATGCTGAGGCGGCCCGGCGAGGCGACGCCGTCGTCCTGGGGATCAAGCCCCAGGTAATGCCGGCCGTGCTCAACGAAATTCGGGAAAGCCTGGCTCCGGAGAAGCTGGTGATCTCGATCATCGCCGGGGCGACCACCCAGACGCTCCGCAAAGGTCTCGACCACGCCGCGCTGGTCCGGGTGATGCCGAACACGCCGGCGCAGATCGGGGAAGGCGTCAACATCTGGTATGCGACCCCGGAGACGACGCTGGCGCATCGCGAACAAGCCCGGGCGTTGCTGGGCGCGCTCGGCCACGAGTTGCAGGTGGCCGATGAACGCTTCGTTGCCATGGCGACCGCCGTCAGTGGCACCGGTCCGACCTATGTCTTCCTCGTGATGGAAGCGCTGATCGACAGCGCGGTCCATCTCGGTTTTCCTCGCCATCTCGCACACGATCTGGTCCTCGAAACCATCAAGGGGTCCGTCGCTTTCGCCGAACGGACGCAGAAACATCCGGCGCAGCTGCGCGATATGGTGACCTCGCCCGGCGGGACGTCGGCGGCTGCATTGCACGAGCTGGAGCGTGGCCGGCTCCGCACCGTTCTTGCTGACGCCGTCTGGGCCGCCTACCGCCGCACGATGTCGCTCTCCGATAGCCTCAGCGCCGGCAAAGATCCCGAGCCGATGCCACCTCGTAGCGATTCGTAAGAAATAGCCGCCTCCGGCGTGGAAAAGGCGGCGTGTGCATCAGACCCAGGTCGGGTCGTCAGACTCCTTCACAAAGCCGTCCGAGCCGAACACGAGAAAGCGCTGAAAGGACTTCAGGAGCCAGCGGTCGTGCGTGACCGCGAGAATGGTGCCCGCGTACTGCCAGAGGGCGTACTCCAGCGCATCGGCCGAGGCGACGTCGAGGTTATCGGTCGGCTCGTCCAGCACCAGCATGGTCGATCCGCGGACCTCGAGCACGAGGATCTGCAAGCGCGCCTGCTGGCCGCCCGAGAGTTTCTCGAAGGGGACGTCGGCAGAGCCGTCGAGCTCATAGCGGCGTAGGGTGCCCATGGCGGCCGTGCGGTCGAGCCCCTCGCGAGTGAGGATGGCGAGCGGCGCGGCGCGCGCCAGGTGCGGCGAGTCGTGGAGCTGCGAAAAATAGCCGACGTTGACGCGGGCGCCCAGCATCCAGTCGCCGGTGTGCTCGAGGGGGTGGCCCGCGAGCAGCCGAACGAAGTGGCTCTTGCCGGTGCCGTTCTTTCCGATTACGCCGACGCGCTGACCGAAGAGGACCTCGGCGCTGAATGGCTTGACCAGGCCGGGAAACGCGAGCTGCGTCACGCGCAGCGCGATGGTCCCGGTGCGACCTCCGCCTAAGCGGATCGTAACGTTCTGCTCGCGCGGGCGCTCGACCAGCTCGGTTTTCTCGTCGAAGAGGCGAAGCCGGCTCTGGGCCGCTCGGACCTTCGGGCCCCACGCATCGGATTGTTGCGCCCGGCGGCGGTATTCCTTGAGCGTGGCGATCAAGGCCGACCGCTGCTCCTGGTAGCGACGGTGATCCTCCTCCAGACCGGCGATTCGTGCTCGCCGAGCTTCCTCGTAGCTGGTGAACGACGCGGGATGGGTCCAGGTTCCATGCGCCTCGAGGGTCACGATCTGGGTCGAGGTGTTCCCGAGAAATTCGCGGTCGTGGCTGATATAGAGGAGCGTCTTGCGACTGGCCGACATGGTGGCCTCGAGCCATTCCTTTCCGATGACGTCGAGGAAGTTGTCCGGCTCGTCCAGGAGAAGCACCTCCGCGTTCGAGCGAAATAGCGCCTCGAGCAGGATGCGTTTCAATTCGCCGCCCGAGAAGGTGTTCGCCACGCGTCCGCCGATCGCGTCGAACGGCTCGTCGGTGGCCGCCATACAGGCGGCATTCCAGTCCAGCTCGAGGTCGTAGCCGCCGAGCTCGCCCCACTGATGGACGGCATCCGCGTAGGCGATGCCGGCGACCTGAGTCGCGCCGGCCTGCATGGTGCGCTCGGCCGCCACCAACACTTCGCCCGCCCGCGCGAGCGCAATCGGGGCCTGGGCGATGAGCAGCTCGCGAAGCGTGGCGGGGGAGTGGGGATCGTGGATGAGCTGGGGCATCCGGGCCAGGCGGCCGATCACGCGGATCAGGCCCTTATGCCCTTCGTCAGGGTCGGCGATGAGCCGCAGCAGGGTGGTCTTGCCCACGCCGTTCGCGCCAACGAGGGCCACGCGCGCGCCGTCAGGCACTTTGAAGGAGACCTTGTCGAACAGGGTCCGGCCGCCGGGAAACGCGTAGCCAACCTCGACCAGCTCGATGAAACCCACGCGCCTAGCGTACGGGGCTACGGCCTGAGTCTGGTACGCTCCGTCCGTCTGGATCGAGTCGGCGTTCAGCAAGGAGCAGGGTGTGGTAGGACAGGACGTAATTCCCCAGATCGACGCGGTGATCTCAGGCCGGCGCATGCTTGCGCATCCGTTCTATCAGCGCTGGCTCGCCGGCGACCTGACGATCGACGACCTACAGTCGTACTCGGGTCAGTACTACAAATTCGAGGCCGCCTTTCCCGGATACCTGACGAAAGTGCTGGCGAAGCTCGACACGGCGGCGGACCGCAAGGTCCTGCTGCAGAACCTGGTCGACGAAGAGGGCGGGACCGAATCGCACCTCGAGATGTTCGCCCGCTTCGGCAATGCGCTTGGGCTGAGTCGCGACCAGCTCGAGAGTGCGCCGGTGAAGGACTCGACCCGGGCCCTGCTCGATACGTTTGCCGTCGCGACCGCCAACGGATCGCCAGCCGAGGGCCTGGTCACGCTTTATGCGTACGAGTCGCAGGCCGCCGAGGTCGCCGCCAGCAAGACTGAGTCGCTGATGAGCCGCTACGGCCTTACGCCGGGCGACGGGACCGATTTCTGGTCGGTGCACGCGCAGGCTGACGAGCTACACAGCGCCTGGGAGCGCGAGCTGCTGGAGCGACTGATTGAGGATCCCGAACCGGTCGTCGCCGCGGCCGGACGCGCGAGCAATGCGCTCTGGGGATTCCTCGACGGCTGCTCGAAGGTCGCCTAGACCGCTCCTCCCGCCGCGTAGCTCCACCTGACGGAGTTCGCAGTTGCGCTACTCCGCAATCCGTAGTACTATGCCGTCCAATGAGTGAGGCGGAAGTCGATACCACGCAACTACTGAAAGGCGTCCTCGACCTGGCGGTGCTGGCGGTACTCGCCGACGCGGACAGTTACGGCTACGATGTCGTGCGGCGGCTTCGGGAGAATGGGCTCGACCACGTCGGTGATGCGTCCGTGTACGGCACGCTGCGGCGCCTGTACCAGGCCGGTGCGCTGAACTCCTACGTTGTCCCTTCTGATGAAGGGCCCCATCGCAAGTACTACGGCCTCAACAACCGGGGCCGAAAGGCTCTCGATCAATCTGCCCAAACGTGGGCTTCCTTGAGCAAGGCGCTCAACCATCTACTGAACGGGAGGAGCAACGGTCATGGCAAGTAACGACCAGGCAAGCGACGTCGCAACCTACGCGGCATCGGTTCGGGCCGCGCTTTCCGACCTCCCGTCTGACCAGGCGGCTGTCCTCTTGGAGGATCTCGAGGATCACCTGAGGGAAATCGCCGCCGAGGCTGGAGGTCCCCTGACCGAGCGCCTCGGGCCGGCCGAACAGTACGCGCAGGAATTGCGTGCGGCCTACGGGGCGACCAGCGCCAGCCCTCGGAGTCACGATCCGGCGTTTCGTGGCTTGCGGCTCGCGGTCGCATGGGTGACAAATTCAGCCTGGTATCGACAGGTGCGGGCATTTCTCCCAGAGTTGCGACCGGCCTGGTGGGTGCTCCGCGCCTATCTTGCGGTCCTCATCCTGACCGCGGCCCTCAGTCCCGGATACCCACTCGGGCCAATTCCAGATCCCGGATCGAAACGCGGGCTCGGCGAGATCCTCGCGACCGCTGTCGCGATCTGGCTTTCGGTTCGCATCGGGCGCCGGAACCGGCCACTTCCCCAGCCGGCTCGCGTGCTGGCCATTTCGGCCAACGTACTGATCGCGCTGGTTGCTGTCGGGGTCCTGGGAACTATGCACAGTTTTGTCTACTCGGAGATCATCGGCAGCGCGACTCCTGTGCAGCAGCCGTTGAATGCCGCGTACGCAGCGGGGCCGTTGACGAACATTTATCCCTACTCTCAAGACGGCAAGCCGTTGACGAATGTCCTCCTCTACGACCAGGATGGCCGCCCCCTCACGGTCGAGCAGTCGGATGCCCAGACGACTTACCCTACCGGGGCGGACGGAAAGGCCATCACCAACGCCTACCCGCTGACGCAACGGCATATGAATGGCGATCCCATCGTCGCGCCGCGCGTCGCTTTCCCGCCGTGGCCAACTCCGAGCGCAACGGCGAGCCCGACGGCAAGTCCGAGTCCTACTCGTTAGTTCGGTGGCGTGGCTCGGCCAGCCGTTGACTTCAGTCCGCTAACCGTTCACCCCATGGAATGCCGTCGTACCCGGGAGACGGTCAACAAGCCGGAAATACCAGCTGAGGCTGACATCGATGTTTGGATTGCGCTCGACTAGTCGCGTAACGAACGTGCGGAATCCCTTGTGAGCATAAATCTGGATTCGGCGGCCATCGGCCGCCTCAAGCACTCCAAGAGAAACCCGACTCGAGTAAATGCGGCGCAACTCCGATAGCGGCAGCCTTCCCGTGCGTAGTGGTGACCTCCAAGTCAACATGTTGTCGCTGCTTTGCAGCTCATACGCAAGCTGAAAAAGATTCTGGTAAAGACCGTACAGCATCACAATCAGCCACAGGACAAACAAAGCGCGCCCTCCCCACGATTGGCCCGGGCTCACCACTCTCTGCCCGACTAGCGGCGCTACAAGCAGAAAGAAGGCTGCGCCAAAAAAAATTGAAATTCGATACATTCGTCCGAGGCTGAAGGTCATACCTACCTTCCAAACGATGAACGTGGCCGAATACGGCTGCGAGCTAGGCCGGATTCGGGGCCCCGGTTACTGCGCCTTCACTGGCCGAGGAGACCTGCGCGGCGTACTTCGCGAAGACGCCAGTCTCGTAACGCGATTTGGGTGGAGTCCAATCCTTTAACCGCTTGTTGATCTCGGCCCAAGGCAGCTCTACGTTGAGCTGCCGTTTGCTGACATCCACGACAACGATGTCGCCATCGCGAAGTGCGGCGAGCGGGCCGCCTCGCGCCGCCTCGGGCGCGATGTGGCCGACCATGAGTCCGTGGGTCGCGCCGGAAAACCGGCCGTCAGTGATCAGCGCGACGGCATCACCGAGGCCTTCGCCGACGAGCGCGCCGGTCACGCCCAGCATCTCGCGCATCCCGGGACCACCGACCGGCCCTTCGTAGCGGATCGCCACGACATCACCGGCCTTGATCTGACGGTCGCGAACGGCGGCAAATGCTGCCTCTTCGCTGTCGAAGACGCGCGCCGGCCCCCGATGCATCAGGCGTTCGTGACCGGCGAGCTTCACCACGCACCCCTCGGGCGCGAGATTGCCGCGGAGAATCGCGAGGCCGCCCGTCGCCTTCAGCGGCTTCGAGAGCGGTGTCACCACCTTCTGGTTCGGCGTTTCCACCGCGGCCGCGGCAACCTGCCCCAGGGTCCGTCCATCGACGGTGCGGGCGTCGCCGTTGATCAGCCGCCCCTCAGCCAATCGCTGCGCGACCAGGGCAATCCCACCCGCATCGTGGAGATCTTTCGCCACATACGCGCCACCCGGCTTGAGGCTCGCGACGACTGGCGTGCGCCCGGCGACCCGGTCGAAGTCGTCGATGGTCAGGGGCACACCGGCTTCGCGGGCGATCGCCAGTAGATGGAGCACGCCATTGGTCGACCCACCGCTGGCGGCGACGGAGGCGATCGCGTTCTCGAGCGCGGCCTTCGTCACGATCTGGCGCGGTCGGATGTCCTTCGCCACCAGCTCCATGACGAGCCGGCCGGCTCGCTCGGCGACCTCATCTTTGTGCGGATCGACCGCAGGGACGTCATTCGCCCCAGCCGGGCTGATGCCCAGGAATTCCATCGCCATCGACATCGTGTTCGCGGTGAACTGTCCGCCACAGGCGCCGGCGCCGGGGCAGGCGCTGTCCTCGATTTCTCGTAGCTCGGTGCGGCTCATCTTGCCGGCGGCGACGGCGCCGACCGCTTCGAATACCTCCATCAATGTGATGTCTTTGCCCTTATGCCGGCCGGCGGCAATGGTGCCGCTGTACAGGGCCAGGCCGGGGAAATTGATCCGCACGAGCGCCATCACGGCGGCGGGGATCGTCTTGTCGCAGCCCGTGATCAAGACCAGGCCGTCGAAGAGGTGGCCTCGCGCCACCAGCTCGATCGAATCGGCGATCACTTCGCGGCTCACGAGCGAGGCTTTCATCCCTTCGGTGCCCATCGAAACGCCGTCGGAGACGGCGATGGTGTTGAACTCCATGGGCGTGCCACCGGCGGCGCGGATGCCGGCCTTCACCTTTTCCGCGAGCCGGCGATGGTTGAAATTGCAGGGCATGGTTTCGATCCAGCTGTGCCCGACACCGATGAGCGGCTTGGCGAGGTCCTCACGGGTGAAGCCGATGGCATGCAGCATGGACCGCGCCGGCGCACGGTCATCGCCCTCTGTTAATCGCGCGCTCTGCCGCTTCAGCGGCGACGCGCCGTTGGGACCCGGCATCTTCACCCTCCTCGAAGCCCCGATTCTACCGGCCGAACCGGTACGATGCGACGACACGGAGGGAGGACAGGACCGAGATGAGCGCCAGCACGACCGAAGCCTCCCTGGTTGAAGCTGGCCTTCGGGCCGAAATTCGGCTGCTCGGGCAGCTGCTCGGGGAGACGCTGCGCGAGCACGAGGGTTTGCCACTCTACGAGCTGGAAGAGTCGATCCGGCTGCGGACCAAGGCGCTCCGCCAGCAGCACGATTCCGCCGACGAGGCGGCGCTCGTGGCTGAGCTCGATCGGATCCCATTGCCGGATGCTGCGCGTCTGGTGCGGGCCTTTGCCACCTATTTTCAGCTGGTCAACCTGGCCGAGCTGGAGCGCCAGGCACGATCGGTCCAGGAGAGCGGCGACGAGAGGGGAGAGTTCGACCGGCTACTGGCCGCCTGTGCGGCGCAGCATATCCCCGCCGAGCGCATCACCCGGATTCTCGAGCAGCTCGAAGTCCGCCCGGTATTGACGGCGCATCCCACCGAAGCCGTCCGCCGCAGCATCCTCGATCACCAGGATCGCATCGGCGAGGAGCTCGCGCGACTGCGCGCGCCCTTATCCAGTCGAGACCGCAACCGGGTCCGGGAACGAGTCGCGACCCAGGTCGAAATCCTCTGGCACACCGACGAGGTGCGCTCGGTTCGGCCGCGCGTCCTGGACGAAGTCGGCAATGCACTCTTCTACCTGGAACGCACCTTCTTCGATGCCATTCCCGATGTGCACGAGCAGCTGGCTGAGGCGTTGGTGGCGCATTACCCGGGCATCGGCGTTCCGCTAGATCCTCCGATTCGACTCGGTTCCTGGGTCGGCAGCGACCAGGATGGCAACCCGAACGCCAACGCCGCGATGTTGACGGAGACGTTGCGGCTGCAGCGGCGGACGTTGCTAACCCGCTATCGGGAGCGAGTTCGTGAGCTGGCGCGAGACCTGAGTCAATCGACCCGCCTGACGCGCGTCAGCGAGGAGCTGACCGCCTCGGTCGCGCGCGATGAGCGTGAGTTGGAGGCCTATGCCGACACACTTTCGCCGGGCACGCAGGACGAACCGTACCGGCGAAAGCTTTCCTTCATCTGGAACCGGCTGGGTGCGACGATCGATGGGGAGCCGGGAGCATACGCGGCGAGCGACGACATGGTCGCAGACCTCGACCTCCTCGACGCCAGCCTGCGCCACAATGGCGGCACCGCCGTCGCCGAAGGCGATCTCCTGCGATTGCGCCGGCAGCTGCGGGTTTTTGGATTCATCGGCGCCCGCCTCGATGTCCGCCAGCATCGCGCCGTAGTCCGCGCCGCCGCACTTGAGGTGGTGAACCGGCTCGGCGCGGCGCCCGATCGGCGGCGAAGCGCCACCCTCAATCCACCGCCGATCTCGCTCGAAGCGAGCCGCTGGTCACCCGCCACGGGCAACCTCCTCGCCACGCTCTCGGCGATGGCGGCGGCGCAACACGCGGCGCCCGGCTCGGCCCAAACCTTCATCCTGAGCATGACCGAAAGTGGCGACGACATCCTCCAAACCCTCTTCCTCGCCGGACTCGCAGGACTCCACAATCTCTCCGCCGATCCGCCGAAGAGCGACCTCGACATCGTGCCGCTCTTCGAAACCTCCGAGGCGCTGGAACGTGCCCCGGAGATCATCGACAGCCTGTTGAGCGACCCGATCTACGCCCGTCAGCTCGATGGCCGCGGCGGTATCCAGGAGGTGATGCTCGGCTACTCCGACAGCAACAAAGAGGTCGGCTACCTTTCCGCGGCGTGGGCCCTCGACCGCGCGCACGAAGCCATCGCCACGGTCGTCGCCCGGCATGGGCGGCGGCTGCGCATCTTCCACGGACGCGGAGGAACGGTCGGCCGCGGCGGCGGACCCACCCACGAGGCGATCCTCGCGCAGCCGGCCGGCGCGCCCGAGCCGATGATCAAGATCACCGAACAGGGCGAGGTCATCCACCGAAAGTACGCGCGCCCGGAAACGGCGCGCCACAACCTCGAGCTGGTGCTGGGCGCAATGCTGGAGCACGTCCTGCTGCCTGCGGAGGTCCGCGAGCCGCATCCCGCATGGCGAGCGGCGATGGACACCATGTCCGATGCGAGCCGCAAGCGGTATCGCGCGTTGGTCTATGACGATCCCGGCTTCCAGGCCTACTTCCAGCAGGCGACACCGATCGAGGAGATCGCCCAGCTCAACACCGGCTCACGACCGGTGAGTCGCGGCGGGACGCTGGCGGTCGAAGATCTGCGCGCCATCCCCTGGGTCTTCGCGTGGATGCAAAACCGGCACCTGCTGCCGGCCTGGTACGGGGCCGGCTCGGCCTTTGCGGACTTTGCGCAGCGAGCCGGCGGCCTCGAATGCCTGCGCGACATGTACCAGCACTGGCTATTCTTCCGATCCCTGGTGGACAACCTCCAGATGGTGCTGGCCAAGGCGGACATGCGGATCGCCCGGCAGTACGCAACGCTCGTGAGTGACGCGCGAGAGCGCGACCGGCTTTTTTCGATCATCGAGACCGAGTTCCAGCGGGCGTACGACGCCGTGCTCCAGATCACCGGGCAGGCGTCCGTGCTCGAGCGGCAGCCCCAGTTGCTGGCGAGCCTGCGGCTCAGGGATCCGTACATCGATCCGATGAGCTATTTCCAGGTTCGTCTGCTGCGCGAGCTGCGCCGCCTTCCCGCCGCGGATCCACGCCGGGCGGCGCACCTTCAGGCGGTGTTGCGAACCATCAACGGCATCGCAGCCGGGCTTCAGAACACCGGCTAACATCACGCCATCGAAATGGATCCGCTGATTCACGCGAACCAACTCCCGGGAAGCAACAGCTCCCGCGAATTCGAGGGCAAGGTCTACGGCGCAGGGCTGACGTTAATCCTGGTGAACGTCGAAACGGGCCATGGCCCGGCCCTGCATCTTCACCCTTACGAAGAGATCTTCGTGGTTCACGCCGGGGTCGGCTTCTTCTTCGTGGAGGAATCTCAGGTGCAGGCGAGGGCGGGGGACATCGTCGTTGCTCCGGCAGGGGCCGCCCACCGTTTCATCAACTCGGGCAGCGATCGTCTCCAGCTGACGGCGATTCATCACAACGCGAACTTCGTCACGGAATGGCTCGAACCGTTGACGCCGGACCAGCGCTACTGGTCCTCGGAACATCGGTAAAGCGCTAGGGTTCGGCGGGCGAGCGTCGTTTCCGGCTGCGACGTTTCGGCGGAGCCGACGGGGGAAGCGCGCGGGTGTACGTTCCGAGCACCTGCAGAAAGGTGGTGGCGCGGCGCGCCGCGCGCAAGGCGGCTGCCACCGGCTTTTCCGATCGGCCGCCGTCGAGGTCCAGGTAGAAGAGGTATTCCCAGGGTGGGTCGCGCCGTGGCCGCGACTCCAACTTCGTCAGGTTGACACCGAACTCCTCGAAGCACTTCAGCAACCGAAAGAGCGCGCCCGGCTCGTTGTCGACGGCGCACACCAGCGAGGTCTTCTTCCCGTAGCGCGGTCGCCTGATCGCCGGTGGCTTGGGGCGGCGGGGTCCCCGTCGCGTGATCAAGAAGAAGCGGGTGATGTTCTCCTGCACTGTCTGGATTCGTTCGGCCAGGATTTCAAGGTCGTAGAGCTCGGCCGCGCGCCGACCGGCGATCGCCGCCTGGTCGTGACGGCCCTCCAGCTGGATCTGCTTTGCTGCTCCAGCCGTGTCATACGCGGGGACGGGTTCCAGGTGTTCTCGCACGATGAACGCTTCGCATTGCGCCAGCGCCTGCGGATGGGAGAGGACTCGCTTCAGTTGATCGCGGCGGGTGCCCGGCACGGCCAGCAGGCAGTGGTCAACCTGCAGCGCGACCTCGGCAACCACGAGCGCTCGATACTCGAGCAGGAGATCGTAGGTCTCGAGCACGCTGCCTCCCTGCGAGTTCTCGACCGGGACCAGTGCGAAATCGACCGACTGGTCCGCGACCCGATGAAAGGCATGCCGAAGCGTGCGGAAGGCCTGCGGGATCGCTAAGGGAAACGTGGCGTGGAGCGCCTCTTCGGAGTAGGCACCCGGTTCCCCCTGGTATCCGATCGTGAGCTCGCCTGCGATGGTCGAACTCTAT
Organism: Chloroflexota bacterium; assembly: GCA_034666565.1. Classification (GTDB taxonomy): domain Bacteria; phylum Chloroflexota; class Dormibacteria; order CF-121; family CF-121; genus CF-13. The sequence goes on along the minus strand of JAXDLN010000091.1, from coordinate 18,285 downwards.
CGAACGCCCCCACCCTTGTCACGGCGCCCGTAGGGCTCGTCACAGCTTGGTCAACTGGCCCCGACTCGGAATAACGCCTGGGCGACGAAACGACGGTACCCGTACGGATAAGGCATTTCGCAACGTGGCTGGAGCAATGTGGGCCGCAGGAGTCGTGGATGATCACCGCAGGTGTCGACCAGCTAGTCGCCGGGTTGAGTCGCGCTGACCGACGAGGTCAGGCGATGGTGGAATATGCGCTGATCATGGTGCTGGTGGTCATCGTGGTCCTCGTGATCCTCATCATCATGGGCAACACCGTCAAGAACATGTTCTGCAACGTCACCGGCTCGCTCGGTTCTCCCTAGCCGCGGGCGAGCGGCGTTTCCTGGAGCGGCGGTCGCGGAATGCGCCCGTGAACGATTTCGAATCCGGTTGTGTTGCTGAGCACTTCAACCTCGTCACGCTTGAGGCGCAACTCAACCGCGCCCTTGCCGGCGCGGAGATTCGTCAGCGTGAGGTTGGGGAGCCAGTCGGGCAGGTCAGGATTGATGTAGATGACCTTGTCGTGGCCGGCCGTGTGAATCCCGCAGAGGATCGCGACCAGCCGAAACACGGCAGCGGCGGCCCAGGCCTGCGGGACGTTCGTCCCAAGGTAAGGGACCGGGTACGCGCCCGGCTCGCGAGCCACCCCCGCCCATAGCTCGGGCAAGCTGTAATGGTCGAAGCGCTCGGCAGCGGCAAAGATGCCCTCGGCGAGCTGCTGGGCTTCGGTGTGCCGGCCGGCCCGCCGAAACCCGCCGGCGATGGTGGCGTTATCGTGCGGCCAGACCGATCCCAGGTGATAGGAGTACGGATTGTAGGAAGGGTGCTTGGTCGAGAGCGTGCGGATGCCCCAACCGCTCCACATATCGGGCTGCATCAGGCGATCGACCACGCGATTGGCGCGATCCGGTGGGACGATGCCGCTGGCCAGACAATGACCGGCGTTCGATGCCACCGATCGGATCGGCCGCTTGCGCCCGTCGAGGCCCAAATAGTAGGTGCCTTCTTCCTCCCACCAGAACCGCTCGTTGAAGTCTTCATACAGCCGGATCGCCCGCTGTCGCAGCTCTGCCGACCGCTCGACATCGCCCCAGATCGCAAAGGCCTCGGACATCCGCAGCAGTGCGTCGAAGGCATAGCCCTGGAGCTCGCACAGTGCGATCGGTAGCGACGCGATGGTGCCATCCTCGTGCTGGACGGCATCGTGCGAATCTTTCCAGCCCTGGTTGTAGAAGCCAACCGGCGAGCGCGTCTTGTATTCCTGGAAGCCGTCCTTGTCGCGATCTCCGTACTCGAGCATCCATTTGAGCGCGGCCTCCGCGTTCGGCCGGTAGCGGTCCAGGATCTCGCGGTCGCCGGACCACTGGTACGCGTAGGAAAACACGATCAAGAAGAGAAGGGTGGCATCCGCCGTGCCGTAGTAGGGCGTGAAGGGGAGAAGCCCGAGGCTTGCCAGCTCGCCGTAGCGCACCTCGTGCGGGATCTTGCCGGGTTCTTTGTCCTGGGCGGCGTTGTCGTCGGTCGCCTGCACTCGCGCCAGCCGGTCCAACGCGCCGAAGGCGAACTCGGGAAAACCGCTGATACTCTCCATCGCGACGACCAGCGAGTCCCGACCGAACAGCGTCACGTACCAGGGGATGCCGGCGGCGGGAACATAAACGCCGCGCCGCACCGCGAAGTCCGACATCCGCAGCGCCTCCATGTCGGCGACCGCCTGGCGCCAGATGCGCGGCAGTGTGGAATGGCTGGTGGCGACGGCAACTGCCGGCAGCACCCCGGTGGACATTTCCGGGTCGCGGTTCTGGATCGCATAGCAGGGGAGCACGCGGGCGCGCTTGCCATCGATCACGGGCAACCACTCGACACAGGTATGCCAGGTCTGCTTGGGCGCGAGATTGATGACGAACTGCAGGCGGCCGTTGGCGAACTCCGGGTGCGAGTCCTCGCGCTCGACGCCGACGATCAGCTCCCGCTTGAAGGAGCCGTTGGTGTAGGTCGTGCGTAGCTCGCCGGCTTTCTCGTGCCACGAGCTCTGCAGGTCGCCACGTCGCACCAGCCGCCGTCGGCGCACGTCGAAGATATCGGCGAAGTCCGACTCGATCGCGACCTCCAGGATCAGGCGGACCGGGTGGCGCGCGAAGCTGACCAGGTCATAGTCCTCGTGGACCCCCTCGAAAATGGTGCGGTCGAGGCGGAAGCCGATCGCGCGCTCCTCGAGGATGACGTCGTGCTCAGCGCCGTCCCGGGTCCCAGCGAGCGGGAGCTCAGGGGTCGTGAACTCGTGACGCGCCGAAAAGTGGTCGATGTTGCTGGCGTCCAGCAGCAGCGGCTGCCGGCCATTGATCGTCACCGAGTAGCTCGAGACGAAGCGGGTGTCCCGGGCAAAGAAACCGACGCCGCCGGTGGGCACCATGGTGGCGTTGGGGTCGCTGACCAGGAACTGGTGGTCGTGGTTGATGGTGATCGTCGGCGCGCCATGCGTAACCGGCATCTGGTCTCACAGCAATCTTAGAGACTGTCCGACGATCACTTGCAGTCGCAAACGACTTGACTTTGCGTTAAACGGACTCTAGGGTAGACCCGCGGGTCGCTGTCCATCGATCAGCGGGGGTTCCCAGGAGGGGCCAATGAGAAGACTGTTTGTCCTTGCCATCTGCATCGCGTTGTTCGGGACGCTGGCGCTACCGGTTAGCGCGGCATCCGGAACGGGTCCCCCGCCGATCCCGACCTGTGGTCCGGGCCTCGGGCCCTGTCAGGAGACCGACCATTTCGGGCAGCTCACCTTCCTGGGCAGTCCGCTTCCGGGCTGCGGTGGGGTCTTCAACGAGTGGGCGCTCATCGACTCAACGGGCAATGGCGTGCAGCATATCAACGTCAACAAAGCGCAGGACGCCTGGTTCACGAGCACCATGGAGGGAGCGTCCACGCTGGTTCTCGGCACTGTCACCCTTGACAGCAATGGGAATCCGATCAGTTTCACGCCAGACCTGACGAAGCCGTCCTTCGCGGGCCAGGTGGTGCAATGGTTTGGTGGCGAATTCAACAACAAGAATGCATCGATGTCGTTTACGGTGAATCTGCAGATGACCGGATCCGATGGATCCTCGCTGACGCTTCACTTGAACGCCCACGTCAACTCGACCGGAAATGCCACATTCACTCCGAATCCCAACAGCATGCACTTCAACGTGACCTGTGGCTGATTGACGTTTCGACCTGAACAGATGGCGGCCGCCGTGGCCGCCTTTTTGTTGCCCTGACGCTCTCGTTAGCGAGGCGGCATGATCGGCGGTGGCGCGAGAATCTCGTCGTCGCGATCGGCATGCTGGAGGACGTACGCATCGCTCACCTCGACCTGAGCCTTGAGCCGCGCCAACCTGGCGGTGCTGTCGCCGAGTCCGCACCGAGCGTAATGGTGCTTGCTGTCGTCCCAAAACGTGCCGATCGCGAGATTCGCACACGACGTCAGCATCTGCGGCGGGGCATCATCCGAGGCCGCATTGAACTCGACCGGCTGAAACGCAGTGCAGTCGGCAAAGTCCTTGGGAAAAGGACGCGCATACGGACAGGCGTCGGGCGGCTGCTTACCGATTACTTCTATGCGACCACCAAAACGACGCTTCTGTCAACGCGCCGAGTTCGTTCCCTGCCTAATGGCTGAGCTTGGTGCCCGGGCCTGGACCGCCTCAGACCTCTATCCCACACTGGCGGGTCGCGCCACCAGGTGGTAGAGATGTTCCGGGCGTCCCGGTGAGCCGTAACGCATGACAACTTCGACCCGGCCCAGCTGCACGAGGTGATCGACGTATCGACGGGCGGTGACCCTGCTGAGATTGGCAAGCTCGGCCACCTCCACCGCCGTCAGATCACCGTCCGCCTCCTGCAGGATGCGGGTGACGAGCTCGAGCGTCGGTCGTGAAAGCCCCTTTGGCAAGGTCTCCTCGGCTCCACCGTGTCGGAGGATGTTGTATAGCGTGTCGACCGCGTGCTGGTCGGCCTCGGAGAGTTGCTTGAGGCGCTGATGCATGGTGGCGTAGCTCTGCAGCTTCTCGTGAAGCGCCGCGAAGCGAAAGGGCTTGATCAGGTAATGGACGACGCCGCCGTGCATGGCCGCGCGCAGGCTCTCGACGTCGCGGGCGGCGGTGATGGCGATCACGTCGACGCGTGAGGCACCGCCTTCGCGAATCGTCCTCATCACCTCCAACCCCGAGATGTCCGGTAAATAGATGTCCAGCAGGACGAGGTCCGGCTTGGCGGAATTGACCAGGCGCAGCGCCTCGGCGCCGGTCGCCGCCTCACCAACCACGGTAAAGCCCGGCACCTTCTCGACGTACGCCCGGTGCAAGGAGGCAACGCGAAAGTCGTCGTCGACGATCAGGGTGCGAATCATGCCGTCGCCACCGGAACCGGCTTGGCCGACAGCGGCAGCCGCACGGTAAACAACGCCCCGCCCTGGTTAACCACCGTGACCTCACCGCCGCGACGCGCCGCCACTTGCTTTACGAGAGCGAGGCCGAGTCCGCGCCGCGAACCCGGGCCGGCCAGCTTCGTGGTATAGCCCTCGGAGAAGATCTGCTCCAGGTCACCCTTACCGATCCCAGGGCCGGAATCGTGCACCTTGATGACGACATCGCCGTCCGCCTTGTGAATCGAGACTTCGACCCAACGCGGGCCACCGTTCGCGGAGGTGGCCGCCGCGTCGAGCGCGTTGTCGATCAGGTTGCCCACGACCGTGATCAAGTCGCGTGGGTGCCCGGCATCGCCGTCGAGGCGGCTGTCCGGCGAGAGCCGGAACTGGATCCCGCGCTCGGACGCGACCGCTGACTTCCCGAGCAAGAGGGCTCCAAGCACCGGGTCGCCGACGCGCTCCAGCAGGGATTCGGTGAGCTCCTGTGACACGGATGACGACTCCGTTGTCATCTGCATCGCCTCCTCCTGGCGCCCCAGCTCGATCAGGCCGGCGATCGTGTGCAGGCGGTTGGAGAAGTCGTGCGCCTGCGCGCGCAGGGCCTCCGTGACGCTGCGGGCATTGTCCAGCTCGCGCAGCAGGCTCTCGAGCTCGGTCCGATCGCGGAATGTCGCAACGTAGCCGATGTTCCGGCCGCGCACGACCACTGGCATTCGGCTTACCACCAGCACGCGGTCGGCGGCGAGGACGACCTCGTCGGCGCCAGTGACCTCGCCGGTCAGCAGGTCGCGGACGCGGCCCGGTGGGAGGACGTCGGTGAGTGGCCATCCGACGCTGTCGCTCGACAGGCGCAGAAGCCGGCGGGCCTCGTCGTTGATCAGCGTGATTCGTCCGTCGTTATCCGTCGCGATTGTTCCTTCGCGGATCCCGTGCAGGCTCGCTTCCCGCTGCTCCAGCAGCGTCGCGATCTCCGGAGGCTCCAGACCGAACGTCTGACGTTTGAGGTGGCGGGCCAGCAACAGGGATCCGATGACGCCCAGGGCGACCGCCGCCAGCACATACAGACTCAATTGCGGCAGGTCGGCCGCCAGCTGTTGCGAGACTTGCTGCTCCAGGAATCCAACCGAGACGATCCCGACGACCCGGCCGGTGCCATCGAAGATAGGAGCCTTGCCACGGGCCGAGACGCCAAGCGTACCCCGCTGAATGCCGACGAAGGTCCGGCCCGCGAGGATGGCGCTGGGATCCTCGTCGATCGGCTTGCCGATCATGGCGGGGTTCGGATGTGAGTATCGAATGCCGTCCGGACCGGCGATGACGATAAAGCTGGCGCCAGATGCCTTGCGCAACCCTTCCGCCAGCGGCTGCAGGGTCCGGGAGGGATCCGAGTCAAGGAGACCATCGCGCACCGATGGCATGCTGGCCACCGACTGAGCGACCGACAGCGCTTGCTGCTCGTACCGCTGGTCAAGCCGCTGCCGCTCGACGACGATCGAACCTACGGCGCCTACTAGCAGCGAGCCCAGGATGATGGCGAGCTGGAAGACCAGGATCCGTGATGCCAGGCTGAGGCGTGGACCGCGCACCGACCTCATCGTATCCGGTCCCGCCGTGCGCAGGAAGCGACCACAACGACCAAAACGGTCGCAAACTTCGCAAGGGTTTTCAGCGGCCGTCCGGCCCATTTACCGTTGCGGCAATGGCCAGTCCGGCGATCGAGCTACGTGGTGTCACCAAGCGGTTCGCCACCCCTAAGGGCGGCATTTACACCGCGCTCCACGACCTGACGATGGAGGTCGCCCCCGGGGAATTCTGCGCTGTAGTCGGGCCGACAGGCTGCGGCAAATCGACCACGTTGGCGTTGATTTCCGGCCTGGAGCTTGCCAGTGCTGGCGAGGTTCTGGTGGAGGGGCGCCCCGTCAAGGGCATCACCGATGGCATCGGCTACGTCTTCCAGACGGACGCGGTCTTTCCCTGGAAGACGGTGCTCGAGAACGTGGCGGCCGGGCCCCGCTATCACGGCGTCTCGGGTGCTGATGCCCGAGCCCGGGCGAAGGACTGGATCGCCCGGGTCGGCCTCACTGGTTTCGAAGACCGGTACCCGCACCAACTCTCCGGTGGCATGCGCAAGCGGGTTGGTCTGGCCCAGAGCCTGATCAACGGCCCGCGGATCCTGCTGATGGACGAGCCATTTTCAGCTCTCGACGTGCAGACCCGCAGCTTGATGGAGGACGAGCTATTGGCCCTTTGGGCATCCACCTCCGCCTCGGTGATTTTCGTCACTCACGACCTCGAAGAGGCGATCGCCCTCGCCGATCGGGTGGTCCTGCTCACCGCCGGGCCCGGAACGGTCAAAGGCACCTTCGAGGTCGACCTGCCGAGGCCCCGCAACGTCGCCGAGATCCGCTTCCAACCGCGCTTCACACAAATCTACGAGGCCATCTGGAACCAGCTACGTGACGAGGTGTTGGTGAGCTATGAGCGTCAGAAGCACGCTGCGGCCGTCTAACGTGTCCGCACAGGGCGGCGCGCCGCCGTTCTCGAGCACGGACACCCGGCGACAGGATGGGGCGCCGCTCGGCCCGCTAGGTGCCAGGCCGGAGAGCGCGGGTATCGACGCGGACCTGCTTGCCCGGCGGTCGCGCGCAGCGCGCCGCCGGCGCGTGCTCGTCTATGGGCTCCGCCTGCTGTTTGCGGTGGTCTGGCTCGGCAGTTGGGAGTTGTCGACTCGGCTGAACTGGGTCGACGCCTTCTTCGTGGGCCAGCCGTCGGGGGTCGTCCTGCGGCTCTGGACCTGGATTACCGAGGGAACGGCATTGGGGCCGCTCTGGCTGCAGGCCGCGGTCACGATGGAGGAAGCGGTGCTCGGCTTCGTCGTCGGCTCGGCCCTGGGCATCTTCTTCGGCATCCTGCTTGGACGCATCGACCTGCTCGCCCAGGTTCTTTCGCCGTTCATCCGAGCCGCGAACGCCATCCCCAGGGTCGTGCTCGGCTCACTCTTCGCGATCATGTTCGGTCTGTCGCTCTCGGGTAAAGCGGCGACCGCCGTAGTGCTCGTGTTCTTCGTGGTCTTCTTCAACGCCTTTCAGGGCGTCCGCGAGGTGGATCGCAATCTGATCGCCAACGCACGCATCCTGGGCGCCGACAACCGCCGCCTCACGACCGAGATCATCATCCCGTCCGCGCTTTCGTGGATTCTCGCCAGCCTGCACATTAGCTTCGGGCTGGCCATCGTCGGCGCCGTGGTCGGGGAACTCTTCGGGGCCACCGCCGGCCTCGGCCAGCTGATCTACAACGCCGGGCACACCTTCGACGTCAACGGCGTGTTCGCCGGCATGTTCGTGTTGGCGGTCCTCGCGCTGATCGCGGAGGGCCTGATCAGCGCCCTCGAAAACCGGCTCATCAAATGGCGACCCAGTCGAGTCAGCGGCGAAATACCGATTTAGGGAGGAGAAACGATTGATAAACGGATCTAAACGTCGGGCGTTCTTTGCTGTGGGAGGAACGGTGGCGATGGCCATCGCGCTGGCCGCATGCGGTGGGACCGCGAACAACGCCGGTTCAGGCAGCTCGCCGGCCGCGGTCCAGCCGGTCGACCTAAAGATGATGGTCGGCGGTCTCAACAAACAGATTTACTTGCCGAACATGCTGGCCAAGCAGCTCGGCTACTTCGATGCGGAGAAGATCAACGTGACCCTGATCGACGAAGGCTCCGGGCAGGGGACCGAGCTCGAGGTCGTCGCCGGCAACGTCGACGCCGGGTCAGGCGCCTATAGCCACCCGATCGAGCTCAATGCGTTGGGAAAGAAGATCGAGACGATCTGCCAATTCGGCATCGCGCCGGGTGAAGCGGAGATGGTGGCGACGAAGAAGGCCGACTCCATCAAGTCGGCGGCGGACCTCAAGGGAAAGAAGCTGGGCGTTACCGACATCGGCTCGGGCACGCACACGATCTCGCTGGCGCTCCTTGGCAAGGCCGGCTACAAGGGATCGGATGCTACTTTCGTCGCCGTTGGAGCCGGTGATACCTTCATCGCGGCAATCAAAAACGGGACGATCGACGCCGGCATGACGACCGAGCCGACCATCACGCGTCTGCTGCAGAGCGGGGATGCCAAGGTGCTGATCGACCTTCGGACGCCCGCAACCACGCAGGCTGCGCTCGGCGGCGACTACCCGTTCATCGGCATCTTCGCCAAGAACGACTGGGTCAACAGCCACAAGGACGTGGCCCAGCGGCTGGTCAACGTCTACGTCAAGACTTTGAAGTGGATGAAGGCGCATACGGCGGCCGAGATCGCCGCCAAGATGCCGGCCGACTACCTGGTGCCGAGCAAGGACCTGTACGTGGCGGCCCTCCAGAATCAGCTGTCGATCTTCGGAACCGATTGCAAGATGCCGGCCGCCGGGCCGCAGACCATCCTGAGCATCGAGCAGAACTTTGTCTCGTCCTTCAAGGGCAAGAACGCGAACCTGAGCGAGACCTACACGAACGAATTCGCCAACAAGGCGAGCTAACCCGCCCGAGCGAGGGGAGGCCCGGACCGTCCTGGCCTCCCCTCGCCAACTCTGAGCCGCGAGGCAACCTTCCGACGGGGTACTTCGACACCCCGGCCAAAATCCAGGCCTGGTTCAGCCGATAGCGAGCGGTCCATTCCTGAGCACTGAGCGTCCACGACGTTCGCTTTCTTCGCCGAACCGCGGATAAAATACCTCGGCGGGCGATGGCCCGCAAGGAGGGACCGATGCCATGCCAAGGAAGCCCCTATGGCTTTCGCTCAGAACATCGTTCGGGACCGCCGAAGGTGCATCCACACTCGCTCTCGTTGTCATGGTCGCCGCGTTTGCGTTGGTCGCGCTGCAGTGGAGCTCCCATCGCCGGCCTCCGGTTGCAACCGGACCAAGCTCGACACCACAGTTAACCGCCAGCGTCACGCCATCGCCGAGCCCCACGCCACCGTCAGCCGCAGCCGCGGGTCCAGTGACCGTAACCCCAGTTGCGACGGCCCCCGCCCGACCGAAGGTGCGGCCTTCGGCTCCTCGTCCGTCGCCGACTCAAACGGGGATCCTCCCAACGCTGACGCCGCTCCCTTCGGTGATCCCCACGCTGACGCCGACGCCGAGCGTTAGTCCTTCGACCTCTCCCTAAGAGGCGACCAGGCGGTAGACCGCGATGGCGCCGTTGAGCGCACCCGCGACGACGAGGATCACCACCAGCGGTCGGGGCCCCTCCCGTCTCGCGGCGAAGGCGCTGCCGAGGAGCCAGACCGCCCAGGGAATCGTCTCTAGCGTCTGCCAGAGGCCGAGCACGACCGCCCGGTAGAGCGTCGCGAACGCCGGCACGAGGGCCTGCTTGGCGGCGCCACTCGCCGTCGCAAAGTCATTGATCAACGGCGGAGCCGCCGTCGCCATGGCGGCCGCCCCGATCGAGCCGATCACGACAACCGCCAGGCCGGCCGCCGCAAAGACGTCGGTAAAGCTCGCGGTTGCGAAGCGGGCGCGCAGGTAGACCACGACCGGAGCGAGGCACAGGTAGCCGACCATATCGATCAGGCTGCCCCACCGGATCAAGGCGGCGCCGGTCGGACCCGACCCGAGCAGTTTCGATGGGTCGACGCTCAGGCCGCCGGCAAAACCGGCGGCCGCCGCGTACATCAGGCCCGCCACCAGCTCGAGGGCGAAGGCGGCCACGGCGAAGGAGATCGCCACGCGACTCGAAACCGGACTCCTCCCCATCTCAGGCGTGAGCGTACCCCCTCTCGAGTGTGAAAAAGCGAACGCTCGCCTCTGGGGCCTGCCCCCTCGACGGGAGGCGCCCGATGCGGGAACATCCGTCCATGACAGCTCGACGTGGACCGCGCCTGGCCTGGGGTGGGGTTGGCCTTATCTACCTGCTCATCGCTGGGGCGATCGGGCTGGCCATCAGCAACGCGTCAGCGTTCCGCGACCCGCAGCTCATCGGCGCGTTTGCCCAGGCCGTAGTACCACCGATCGCGATCGCCTTCGTAGGAGGGCTGATCGCCTCGCGGCTGCCCGGCAACCGCATCGGATGGATCTTGCTGGGGGGGGCCGTAGTCAATGCGCTGACCGCCCTTCTCTCCCAGTATCTGGTCCATACCCTACTCGTGGTTCCGGGGTCGTTTCCCGGCGTGGAGTGGGTCGCGTGGGTAGGCTCGCTGCTCAACAGTCTCATCTACCCGGGAATCGTCGTGCTGATCATGCTGTTCTTTCCCGACGGCCGGTTGCCTTCGCCGCGCTGGGGGTGGCTGCTCTGGGCGCTGGTCGCCATGACGGCACTCAATAACGTCGTCGGGATCATCGATCCGATGCCCATCCAATCAGCGGGCCTACCCCCGGTGCACAACCCAACCGGACTTACGATGTTCAAAGGGCTGGAGACCGGGCCAATCGGCTGGGTGACGTTCTTAGGCATTATCCCGCTGGTCTTGCTCGGGGTTGCCGCTCTGGTGCTGCGGTTGCGGCGGGCCCGGGGCGAGACCAGGCAACAGATCCGATGGGTCGTCTACGCGCTAGGGGTCGCAATCGTCCTCAACGTCCTGCTCACGCTCTCGACCCTCGTTCTTCCGGCGAGCCCACAAGGCCGGATCATTGGCAACGTCGTCTCGAATCTCCTGGTTATCGCCGGGTTCGGCGTGGCGCTCCCGGCGGCGATCGGCGTTGCCATCTTGAAGTACCGGCTCTACGACATCGACATCGTCATCAGCCGGACGGTCGTCTTCGGAGCGCTGGCTGCATTCATCACCGCGGTGTACGTGGGCATCGTCGTTGGGATCGGCAGCCTGATCGGATCGCAAGGTCAACCAAACCTCCTGCTCTCGATCGTCGCGACCGCCGTCGTCGCGGTCGCCTTTCAACCTGTTCGCGAGCGAGTCCAGCGGTTGGCCAACCGGCTGGTGTACGGCAGACGCGCCACCCCCTACGAGGTGATGGCCAACTTCTCGGAGCGGATGTCCGAAACGCTTGCCCCCGATGAAGTGCTGCCGCGAATGGCGGAGGCGGCGGCGCGCGGTGTCGCCGCCGATGCGGCCCGGGTCGCGGTCCAGCTTCCGGACGGTTCGCAGCGCGCTACCTGGTGGCCGCGGGAGCAACCGGACGCATCCTTGCAACACCGGGTCCCGGTCAAGTATCACGGTCAGCTGGTCGGCGAGATCGCGGTGGCTAAGTCGGCCGGCGGCTCGACGGCCGCGGCCGAGTCCAGACTGCTTAACGACCTGGCTGCTCAGGCGGGGCTGGTTCTGCACAACCTCAGGCTCACGGCTGAATTGCAGACCCGCCTGGCTCAGTTGTCGGCCCAGGCAGACACGATCCGCGCTTCGCGCCAGCGGCTGGTGACGGCTGCCACGACGGAGCGACAACGGCTCGAAGAAACCATTCGTCGGGGAGCCGAGCAAGAGCTGGCCTCGCTTGCCGCGAAGCTCGGCGCGATCGAGCCGCTCCTCGACGAGGACCCCCAGCAGGCTGTTGCGGCACTCGAACGGCTGACGGGCGAGATCCAGGTGACGCTGGATACGCTCCGCCACCTGGCGCACGGCATCTATCCGCCACTCCTGCGCGACCAGGGCCTGGTTCCGGCGCTGCGGGCCCACGCCGCAAAGTCGCTCATTCAGATCGACGTGGTGTCGGACTCCGTGGCACGCTACGTCGCCGAAATCGAAGCGGCGGTCTATTTCGCGTGCGTTGAATCCCTTCGTCATGCCGGCGGGACGAGCCGCGTCAGCGTGACCGGTGGCAACGGGACCCTGCATTTTGCGGTGAGCGCTCCTGGGTTCGGAACTAGCGACCTCCAGGCCATCGAAGATCGCGTGCAGGCCGTCGGTGGGACGCTCGAGCGATCAGCCGATGGCATTGCCGGCTCAATCCCGCTACGCGCCGAGGCGAGCGCCTGATGAGACCACGCTCCCGCATTCCGATCCGGGCCGTCCTCATCTCAGGGCTGACCGTCGCCATGTCTGTGAGCGGGCTGTTCCTCCATCAGGGCGGCTTCAGTCCAGGTCCCATCGGCGTGATCACCACCGTCATCAGCCTCATCGGCATCTTCAGCTTCCTGGCTTTTTCCGCGATGGGCCTGCTCCTGGTGAGAAACCGCCCCCACAACGCCGTCGGCTGGCTCTTGCTTGGGATTGGCCTGAACGTGTACCTGATATTCAACAGCGCGAATTACGCACAGTTTGCGATCGTCGAGCATCACGCGCCGCTGCTCGTCGGGCAAGTCTTCGCTGTCCTGGCCGGTACGGCCTGGATCCCGTTCGTCCTGATGCTGCTGCTCTTCTTGCCGATGCTCTTTCCCGACGGCCGCCTGCTCTCTCGCCGCTGGATGATCCCGATCATCAGCGGTCTGATCTTTGCCATCATGGCCCTGGTCGGGAACTTGTTTCTCGTCGGCAAAGTGTCCCCCGATTACCCCGCGATCACCAATCCCCTTGCGAATGCCTCCTTGGCCCACGCGCTCCAGCCGTTCGTGGACCGGTCGGTGCCGTTCGGCCTCTTGGCGCTGGTCGGATCCGTATCCTCGGTGATCGTCCGCTATCGTCGCGGCGATAGCCTGCAGCGGCACCAGCTTCGCTGGTTCCTGTTCGCGCTCGTCCTGGCGGCCCTCCCGTTCTTGCTGAACAACAACACCTTGCTGGCCAACGTCCTGCTCGTCCTGTTCGTCCCGCTCTTGCCGATCAGCATCGCGATCGCGGTGCTGCGCTATCGGCTCTACGACATCGACATCGTCATCAACCGCACGCTGGTCTACGGTGCCCTGGCCGCGTTCATCACGGCCGTCTATACCGGCATCGTCGTCGGGCTCGGTGCGCTGATCAATTCCGGTAGCCGGCCGAACCTGGTGCTGTCCATCCTTGCCACGGCGGTGGTGGCGGTGGCCTTTCAACCGGTGCGGACGCGGGTGCAGGCGATGGCCAACCGGTTGGTCTACGGCTACCGCGCCACGCCCTACGAGGCGCTCACCACCTTCTCACACCGCGTGGCGGGGGCTTATGCCAACGAGGACGTGCTTCGCAGGCTGGCCCAGGTGCTGGCGGAGGGGACGGGAGCGACCGCGACTAGCGTCTGGATCCGCCGCGCCGGCGAGCCATTCGCGGCCGCCACCTGGCCCCCGTCGGAATCGGCGCTCGGCGTCGACCACGCCGACCGGGTTGCCGAGGTTCGCCATCAGGGCGAGACGCTCGGTGATCTGACCGTCAAGAAGCGGCCAGGCGAGCCACTCACGCCGGTCGAGGAGAAACTGCTCAACGACCTGGCAGCCCAGGCCGGACAGGTGCTGCGAAACGTCCGCCTGACGGCGGATTTGCAGGCACGCCTGGATGAGATTTCGGAGCAATCGGTCGAGCTGCGGGCCTCGCGGCAGCGGATCGTTGCGGTCCAGGATGCCGAACGGCGCCGGCTCGAGGGCAACATCCATGACGGCGCGCAGCAGCACCTGGTGGCGCTGGCGGTGAAGCTGCGCCTCGCCGCAACGCTGGCAAAGCGCGATCCCGAGAAGGCGCGGCGGTCAGTAAAGGAGCTCGAAGCCCAGGCAGCAGAAGCCAGGCAAACGGTTCGCGAACTGGCCCAGGGGATCTATCCGCCCGCGCTTCGAGAAGGCGGGCTCGTCGAGGCGCTTCAACGGCACGCGGAGGTCACGGCCGATGGGATTGCCCGATACGATCCCGAAATCGAGGCCGGCATTTACTTTTCGTGCCTGGAGGCGTTGCAAAACGCCACGAAGTACGCGAAGGCATCGCGGGTGCGCGTTGATCTGCGACAGCGGGGCGGTGAGCTGATCTTCTCGGTCCTCGACGACGGCATCGGGTTCGACCCGGCGACGGCATCCTCGGGCACAGGCGTGCAAAACATGAAGGACCGGATCGCCTCACTCGGCGGTCGCCTCGTTCTCGAATCTCAGCCTGGCAAGGGGACGACTGTGTCCGGTTCGCTACCGCTGGAGGGGGGGCGGGAATTATTCGAGGAGTCGGCCGGCGACCGGCAGTTCGTCGGTGGCCAGCAGCGCTTGTAAGGTCGCTGGAATTTCCGGAACCGGTTCGCTCGACACCGTCAGGCGCGCATCGCGTTGCTCCAGGCGCGCGTAGAGGTTGCGCTGTAGAGCTGGATCGAGGGCAGGAAAGTCGGATCGGTTATGCGCGCCCCGGCTCTCGCGGCGTTCGAGCGCGCAGAGCAGGGTCGCCTCTGCTGTTCGGAGTCCCGCCCGCAGATCGAGGACGTGCTCCAGCTCGAACCAGCCTTCCTCTCCCGGCCGAATGTCGACGGTCTGCGCCGCATCCACGAGCTCGCCGAGTTTGCGAAGACCTTGCCGCATCCCGGCCTCATCGCGAACCACCCCGCAGTGCTCCCACATCAAATTCCGCAGCGCGCGCTGAAGGGGGCGGGCCAGCTCCGTACCCGGCTTGATCAGCATCTGCAGTTCGTCGGCCGCCTCCTGCACGGCTTTCCTGGAGCGCCGCTGGAGTTCGGATTCCTGCGAATGTGTGGCCGCGGCGACACCGGCCCGCCGGCCGAAGATGACGGTCTCGGCCAGTGAGTTGCCCCCGAGGCGGTTGGCGCCATGCAGTCCGGAGGTGCACTCGCCGGCGGCATAGAGGCCGACGACTTCGGTGGCATGGGTCTCGGGATCGACAACGATGCCGCCCATCGAGTAATGCGCGGTGGGCGCCACCTCCATCGGCTGCTTGGAGATGTCGAGCATTTGATACTCGATGAACTGCCGATACATCCTTGGGAGTTTCTCGAGGATCTCGTCCTTCGGTCGATGGGAGATGTCGAGGAACACGCCACCGTTCGGGCCGCCGCGGCCTTCCATGATCTCGGTGTAGATCGCAAGTGCGACCCGATCGCGCGCGCTCAGCTCCATGCGCTGCGGGTCATAACGCTGCATGAACCGCTCGTGGTCGCGGTTGTAGAGGCGGCCACCCTCGCCGCGGACGGCCTCGGTGACCAGGGTGCCGGCCATCTCTTCCGGCGTCAGCATCCCGGTCGGATGGAACTGCACCAGCTCCATGTCCATCAACCGGCAGCCGGCCTCGAGCGCGAGGTGCATGCCCTCGCCGTAGTTCTCGTCGCGGCGGGATGAGCTGCGACGCCAGAGCCGCGTGTGGCCACCCGTGGCCAGGACAACCGCGTCCGCCTCGAAGACCGTGCGCTCCCCGGACACCAGGTCGAAGCCATAGGCGCCAAAGCAGACGCCATCCGCGACCAGTAGACGGGAAATATATTGGTCTTCGATGATCGGAATCCCCAGCTGCTGCACTTTGTTGGCCAGGGTGTAAAGGATCGCCCGGCCGGTGTAATCACCGGCGTAGCAGGTGCGCCGGTACTTGTGCGCCCCAAAGAAGCGTTGATCCAATCGGCCGTCCTCGAGGGTCGCGAAGCGGCAGCCCCACGCGGCCAGTTCGCGCACCGCGTCGGGCGCCTCCCGAGCCATGATTTCGACCACGCGCGAATGGCCGAGGAAGTATCCCTCCCGCAGCGTGTCGGCGAAATGTTGCTCCCAGGTGTCTTGCGGATCCCGCGTGCCCAGGACGGCATTGATGCCGCCCGCCGCCAGCACGGTATGGGCGTCGAGGCGGTGTCGCTTGCCCACGATCAGCACCTGGCTGCCCGCCTCGGTCGCCGCGATCGCCGCGCGCAGCCCGGCCGCGCCAGCGCCGATAACGAGCACGTTGCAGACCCGGCTACGGGCCGAAGGTTCCGGCATCTTCCTTCGGCATCCTACTCAGTCCGCGGAACGCCGGATGTCTGGATAGGGTTGCGTCAGCGCGTCATGCAGCGCCGGAAGGTGTTCGACGAGGGCGGCAAAATCTTGCCGTGCAAGGCTGAGAACGCTGGTGGCGGTCAGGGTGCGCACGGTCGCCGTGCGCCGTCCGTTGCTGAGCATCCCGACCTCGCCAAAGTGATCGCCGGGGCCGAGCCTGCGGATCGCTTGCTCCAGACCGTCGACCCGCTGGACTACCTCGACTTCGCCCGCGGTAATGATGTAGAAGCGGCCGCTCAGCTCACCCTCACGCACGATCGTCTCGCCCGCGCCGAACCGCATCGGCACCACGGTGTTGGTCCGGCCGAGCGGAAGCGGCGTGAGGTTGTCGGGCATGACAGCACTCCCCATCCAATGCAGCGCCAGTCCGAAGCGGCGGCGCCAGGTTGGCATGAACGAAAGAAACAGCGCGCGCGAAACCATTGAGGCCAGCCAGCCATGGAGGGCCACGCCGCGAACCTGGGCGACCCCGTAGCGGCGGCTGAGCAACGCCACCTCGCCGAAGCGCGTCGGACGGCACGGCGCCGGCGGCTCGCCCCGGACATCGGCCAGGATGTTGCGGGCCGCCTGCTGGCCTTCGCCGAACGCCACCATCACCATCGCCCCAAATGGCTGCCCGCTGTTTGGATCGGGAACCGCCGCGTTATCGCCAGTCGCATACACCCCGGGCCATTGAGGGACGCGGCAGAATGGATCGCACGGGATGCGTCCCCGCTGCAACTCGAGGGGCAAGGTCCGGACCAGGGGATTGGTCCCGATGCCCACGGTGGCAATGATGCTGCGGGTTTCGATGCGAGACCCGTCGGCCAGTACGATTGCACCGGCCGTGGCTTCCTTGATGCCGACGCCAAGCCGAAGCTCGATGCCACGCTGCCGCATTCGGTCGAGCACACGTTGGGCGAGCCGATCGTTGAAGGTCGGAAGCACACGGTTGAGGATGTCGACCGTGATCACGCGCAGTTCGGTTGGCGAGATCATCGGATAGGAGCGGAGCGAGGCGCGGAGAAACTCGTTGGCTTCCGAGGCGATTTCGACGCCGGCGTAGCCTGCACCGGCGATCACGAAGGTCAGGCGCCGCCGCCGTTCGGCGGCGTCGGTCGTCACGCTGGCCGCCTCCAGCATCTCGATCAGGTGGTTGCGCAGATGGATGAAGTCGCCGATCGTCTTGGTTTGCAGCGCGTGCTCGCTCAGGCCCGGAAAGCGCGATAGGTCGGTGACGGAGCCGAGCGCGATCACCAGGTAGTCGGCGTCGAGCGTCACCTCGTCGCTCTCGCCGCCAAGACTGAGCACCGCCCGGCGCGCGAGCGGGTCGATCGACTCGATCTCCCGGGTGTAGATCGTGACGCCCGGCAGGATCTCCCGCAACGGGATCAGCACGTGCTGCGCCTGCAGCACGCCGGAGACGATTTGCGGCATCAACCCGTGCCAGACTTCGACGTTCTCCCGGCTGACGAGCGTAATCTCGACCTCGTCGCTCGTTTGCCGGTGCTTGATCAGCTCGCGAGCGCAACGAACGCCGGCATGGCCCCCACCGAGGATCAGGACCCGCTTGCGGCTCACGACCAGCGGGCGCGGCGAAGGGCTGTCCGCGCCGCATAGAAGCCGCACATCCCATGCACGCCGCCGGTTGGCGGTGTGGAGGACGAGCAGAAGTAGAGCTGCCGATTCGGCGTCGCGTAGAGGCGCGGGGTTGGCCGGATGAAAAGCTGCCGCAGGTCGGCGATCCCGCCGTTGATGTCGCCGCCGACGTTGTTGGCGTTGTGGCGCTCGACGTCGGCCGGCGTCATGACGTGACGCGCGAGGATGCGCGAGGTGAAGCCGGGGGCGAATCGCTCGACCTGCGCCTCGATGCGATCGCGCATGTCCGCCGTGGATCCATTCGGCACATGGCAATAAGCCCAACCGACATGCTTGCCAGCCGGGGCGCGCGATGGGTCGGCCACCGTGGGCTGCGCGAGGATCACGAAGGGCCGCTCGGGCACCTTGCCTGCGGCGACCGCGTCCTCGGCGGCGATCACCTCATCGAACGCGCCGCCGACGTGGACGGTGCCGGCCTGCCGGCACGCGTCGGCACGCCATG
>JAXDLN010000090.1:0-38427 GCA_034666565.1 Chloroflexota bacterium | reverse complement strand
TACTGGGAGCTGGAGCCGATGGCACGCGCGGCGCTCGAAGACCGGCCGGACGCCGTGCTCCTGATGCTCGACAGCCTGCAGGATCCGCAGAACCTCGGCACCATCAGCCGCACCGCCGAGGCGACCGGCGTAGGGGGCATCATCACCTCCCACAACCGCTCGCCCGAAGTCACGCCGTCGGTCGTGAAGGCATCAGCCGGCGCCGCCGAGCACCTTCGCTACGCGCGTGTGGCGAACCTGGCGCAGGCGACGGACACCCTAAAGGATCTCGGCTTCTGGATCGTCGGTCTTAGCGGCGAGGCGCCGACGCTCTACACCGAGTTCGACTACCGGCGGCCGCTCGTGCTGGTTATCGGCGCCGAAGGCGAGGGGATGCATGATCTGCTGCGCAAGAAGTCCGACGCCCTCGTCCGCCTACCGATGCTAGGCAAGGTGAGCTCGCTCAACGCCGCGGTTGCTGGATCCGTCCTGCTTTACGAGGTCATCCGCCAGCGGCGCTAGATTCGCCTCATCGGGGAGTTCCTGGCAGGTTTGTACCCGGCTCGCCGGTGCGGGCTCGATGCTCGTTGAGGGCGGCCTCATACTCCTCGAGCGACTTGAATTCTTCCGCCTCCAGCAGCACCTTCTTGGTCGCGGTCTCCCAGTCGCGGGGAAGCGTCTTGAACATCGGCAGACCGCGTTTCCGGCGGTACATGGTGAACAGCACGACGGCGGCGATGATCCACAGGGGACCGATGATGCGGGCGTACTGGTGGGTCAGGATCACCATGATGAGAAAGAAGAGCACGCCGAGGAAGCCGAGCAGGCCGAGGACTGGGAACCAAACCTGATTGCCTTTGTAGGTCATCCGGATGTTGAGGGGCATCTTGTAGGGACGGGGCGTGAACGGGTCCTTCAAGCGCAGCACGAACAGCGAGATGAAGACCAGCAGGTAGCCGGTGGTGGCTCCGAAGGCATAGAGATCGGCCAGGACATCGATGGCGGCACTCTTGCCCGGCTGCCCCGGCGTGAAGAAGGCGAAGATCGTCTGCAGCAGCGCCACGCCGCCGAAGACGACCACGGCGCGCGATGGGGTCGCGAACCGCTTGCTCACCCGTGAAAACCAGGCCGGGAGCAAGTCGAACTGGCTCATCGAGTAGCTCAAGCGCGACGAACTGACCACGCCCGAGTTGGCCGAGATGAAAACGATCAGCGCGCCGATGGCCGCGGTCAACGGAGCCGCGACGATGCCGATCACCGGGATCTTGCTGGCGATCAGGGCGACCGGGTCTCCCTCGTGGCCGCGGAACTCGGTGGGGTGAACCAGCCCGACGGCCAGGATGGAGAATGCCATAGCGAACAGCAAGACGGAGATGACCAGACCGATCGACGTCCGCGGGATAATAGTGGCCGGCCGGCGGGTTTCCTGGGCGACCTGCGAGATGGTCTCGAGACCGACGAAGGCGATGATCGCCAGCGAAGAGCCGAACGCGAACTGACTCAAGGTCGGACGGTCGAACAGGAACTCATGGGAGACGAGCTCCGGCTTCCATACCAGGACGAACCCGGCCAGAACGATGACCGTCTGCGCCACGATGGCAATGGTCCCGATGATCTCGTTGAAGTTGGTCGAGACCTTGATGCCTCGAACGTTGAGCCAGATCAAGACCATGATGCCGACCAGCGACTCAACCAGCCACAGCCAGGCCAGGTGGATCGGCCCGATGGTCGTGGTGAAATCCGAGATGTGGTGGCCAAAGGTGATCCAGGGGAGGAAATAGTTGAAGTAGCCGAAGGCGACCACGGTGAAGAGGGAGATATCGATCGTGTAGTCAAGGACCAGGGCGGCGCCTGCGACCAATCCCGAGAGGTCACCGAGCCCGCGAAGGGTGAAGTACTGGCCGCCGCCGGCGAGGGGATAGGCCGAGGCGAGCTCGGCATAGCAGAGGCCGACCAGGGCGAACACGATGCCGGCCGCCAGGAAGGCGAGCGGGGCGAGGCCGAGGGCGGCGAGCGTGATGATGCCCAGGGCGGTGTAGATGTCCGCGCCTACAGCGGCGTAGCCCCACATATAGGAGCCCCAAACCGAGACGTCCCGCCGAAGCTCGCTTCCCGAGATCGATTCGTGTGGGTGGCCGTCCGCTGGCGGCTGCATTGTCTCGACAAATCCTACGTGAAGGGGTGCCGAGTAGGCTGAGACCGTGGAGCGGCTGATCGTCGACGGTTACAACATCATCTTTGCCTGGCCCGAGCTGTCGGCCCTCAAAGAGGTGAACCTGCAGGACGCGCGCGAGCTCCTGATCGCGACCATGGCGGATTACGCGGCGATGACCCGACAGAAGGTGACGGTCGTCTTCGATTCACATCGGCGCCCAGACGCGGAGGCGTCCCAGCAGGAGGTCAGCGGTGTCCAGGTCGTGTACTCCGGGCGGAAGACCAGCGCCGACCACGTGATCGAGCGGCTCCTCTTCGAGGCGAAATCGACCGACGAGGTGACGGTTGCCACCTCGGATGGGCTTCAGCGCGACATGGCGCTCGGTCGTCAGATCAAGACCGTCTCGGCGCTCACGCTCAAGAGTCAAGTTGACGCCGTGCTCTCCCGCCGCAATCAGCAGATGGGGGACAGCCGGGCCCGCTCCGATATCGCCCGCCGGCTCGAGGATCGGCTGGACGCGAAAACCCGCGAGCGCCTCGAACGACTGCGGCGCGGCGAGTTGCCGGAAAAATAAAAAAGAGGGCCGCGCGATGCGGCCCTCTTATCTGCAGGAATCTAGCAGCGTGACAGCCCAGGGCTGTAGTTGTTGAACGCCGGCGTCGAGGTGTAGTAGTCGGTCACGTAGGACCCATCGCTGAGGCGGTCCCAGATCCCGGTGCCGTTGATCACGCTCGTGGACCGGACCTGGCAGACCACCATGATGCGCTGGCCGGCGGGCAGAATGCCCAGGGTGCGGAACCCGGTGCCGGGGCCAGAGCGCTGCCGAACGACATCGGTCGTGCGATACGGATGCCCGGCGGGTTGCGCCGGCGCGGCTGGCGCGGGAAGCGAGACCGGCCGGACCGCCGTCGCACCCACGAAGTGGATGTATCGTGGCGCCCGCGTCGTCCGCTGCCCGTAGCGCAGGTAGTTCGACCAGTTGTATTCCTCAACGGTCGCATTCCCGGCGCCGTCAACCGCCATCACGTAGGCGACGTGGCCGCCCCACCAGGCATGGTCCTCCCCGCCGTGCCAGACGGCCACCGAACCAACAGTCGGATGCGTGTCGACGACGTAGCCGATTGATTTCGCGGCCGCGTCCCACGATCCGCCGTTGCCGAAGAACGCGGTCTTCCCGTTCGGCCCTTTGAGCGAGGCGCCGTGTAAAACGACGCCCTCCTGGGTCAAGCGAAAAGCTACGAACGACGTGCAATAGCCGGTGTAGAAACCCCAGGGATCGAGTCTGTTGACTGTCCCGCGATAAGGGAAGTCATCGACCCCCGCCGCGCTGACCGTGAGAGCCGGGACGCCGACCAGGAGCACGGCCGCTCCCATTACCGACGCGAACGCCTTGCGCCAACTGAATTTGTCGCCTGCCATAGGGCCGATGCCACCTCACCCTCGCGCGCATTGCGCGGAATTTACTCCCCGACCGCTGCCGGTACAACGGCCGGTCCGGCCCGATGGCATTGCCTTCCAGGCAATCGTTATTAGTTGGTGGCAGCGCTGTTTGCGACCGTCACCGTATTGTTGCTCGCGAGCTTGGGCCGCGCCCAGTGAAAGACCAGCAGGGCCCAGCCCCACCCCAACAGAAGGCCTGCGATGACATCGGTCGGGTAATGAACGCCCAGATAGACGCGGGACCACGCAACCGCGAGCGCAATCAGCACGGCGAGCACGATCACCAGCTCTCGCCAGCCGCGGTTCAAGCCTTTCGACAACATGATGGCGATCGTCAGATACACGGCGGCCGCCTGCGTCGTGTGCTCGGAGGGAAAGCTGAGGGAGGTGAGCTGGCTGAGGTGCTCCAGGGTCGGCCGCGGTCGCGCCACGATCAGCTTGGTTACGATCGGCAGCACGGCGCTGCCCGCCGCGATCACGAGCAGGGCGATGTCGTCCGCGGGCCGCTTCCAGCGGCGTAGGAGCAGGAAGGCAATTGAAAGCGGCGCGAGCAGCGCGAAGGACCCTGCATCCGTGACGATGCCCGCGATGGTGGTTAAGGTTGCGTCCCGATGGCCGGCGATCGCCTGCATCGTCTGGAGATCGAAGCCTGGCGCCCAGACCCTGACACCGATCCCGAGCAGTGCCGTGACGACCGCGAGGCCCACCAGGATGCCGAGCACCCGCAGGGCAAAGGCGATGTAGCCGGCTCGGTTATCGACGGTCATCTTTGAAGGAAGCGGGCGTGATCACCTGCAGCCCACCGCGGACGACGTCGAATGTGCCTGAGACTGGGCCAGCGATCTCGCCGTCGAGCGTGACGTCGATCGGATCCGTGGGTAGGACTGTAAGCCGCGAGACCTGCATGGTCCGAAAGCCTCGGATGCGTCGGTGGACGCCGAGCGCGGGATAGAGGGCCGAGCGCAGCAAGCGACGCATCGGAAGGTGCTCGACCATGATCACGTGCAGGGTTCCGTCGTCAGGGGCCGCACCCGGAATCTTGAGGTCGAGGAAGCCGCCGAAAACCGGGGCGTTGATCACGGCGAGATGCATGAGCTCTAACGGCTCGGCGTGCCCCTCGTACTCGACCCGTGCGTTGAAGACAGGTCGCTCCCGCAAGGCCAGGGCGGCCGCGATCGCGTAGGTCAGTTTCCCGAGGCGCCGGCGCAGATCGGCCCGGGTCGCGAATTTCGCGAACTGCACGTTGAGGCCGGCCGCCGCCGCATGAACGAAATGTCGTGTGGGGTGACCCTCGCGGGTAAGACGGCCGGCGTCGACCCTTGATACGCGACCACGCGTGAGGAGGCGAACCGCATTCTCGACGCGTAGCGGAATGTTGAGGGACCGGGCGAAGTCGTTGGACGTTCCGAGCGGAAGGATCCCCACAATTGCGGCGGTGCCAATCACGGCATTCGCCACCGAGCCGACGGTGCCGTCGCCGCCCGCCGCCACCACGATCGGCGGTCGCGACCCGTTTCGCGCCAGCAGGCCAGGCAGTCGAGCGATGTCCTCGACGCTGAGCTCGGACACGATCCGCAAGCCTGCTGCCGTCATCGCCGCCCGCGCCCGTGCCAGGTTCGCCCCACGTCCAGCGTGCGGACTGGACACCAGGATGACCTCATTGCTCTTCGCGCGTTCCGCCTCGGGGACCGGCACCACCGAGTCCCACCACTGGCGGGCGGCCCGCATCAAGGGCTCACTCGCGAGACCCATCGCGGTTCCGATCATGGCCCCCGCGAGCACATCGAACGGATAGTGGACGCGTAAGTGCACCCGGGAGTAGGCGACGCCGGCGGCGAGGGGAAGGATCGGCCCGAGCAGGCGAGGTTGCTCGAGGGCAACGCCGGTCGCGAAGGCAAACGCCGATGCCGAGTGGCCCGACGGAAACGAGAAGCTCCCGGGCAGGCTCACCGGAAGCGGCCGGTCGCCGCGCCGCATCGGCGGCCGGTTACGTCGAGCCAGATACTTCAGCGGCAAGTTCACGAGGGTCGACGTGAGGGCGATCGAGACCACGCCCCGGAGCGCCGCGCGGCGGCTGCGATGGCCCCCGAGGATCGCGATCAGAGCGGCGATCGCAAACCAGAGGACCGATCGGTTCGCGCTCTTACTCAGTTGCTTGAGACGATGATCGATGAGGCGCCGCTCCCGACGGGTCAGGCGACGGAACAGCCAGTGATCCCACGCATCAAGAGCGGCCAGGGCGCGGAGCATACGAGGTTCAGGCTACCGGTTAGTCGCCCGTTAACGACAGAGGTAGATGCGGCCCTTGGTCCCGGTGACCCAACCACACCAGCGGGGTGCGGGCAATCCAAGGCGCCGAGTCGGCGTGGCCGCGGGAGGAGGAGGCGGCGCCTCGACGATCTCGCGGGGGTCGGTCGGCTGGATGGCGGGACCGGCCGCCAGCAGCTCGCTCACGGTGACGAACTCATAGCCGCGACGCTGCAGGACTGGGATGATCAGCCGGAGCGCAGCAGCACTTGACGGCGCGTTGGCTCGCATCAGGTGCATCACCACGATCGATCCCGGCTTGACCCCACTAAGGACGGTCGCCGCGATCTGCTGAGGGTACGCGTTGAAGGCATCGATCGAGTTGACGTTCCATTGGACGGGAATGAGCCCTGCCGCATGCACGATGTCGAGCGCGGTACGGTCATAGCATCCGCCGGGAAACCGGAAGTATTTGGGAGCGACGCCGGTGACCCGCTCGATCGCTTGCTGAGCGCGCTGCACCTGGCCGGTCTGGGCACTGCGGCTGACCGACCCAAGCCGGTAACAGGGACTGTGAAAGGCGGGATGCGAATAGCTATGGTTGCCGATTTCAAAGTTCGGGTTCCCCGCCAGCCGGCGCGCCTCGGCCGGATAAACCTCGGCCCACATCCCGGTCATGAAGAGGGTCGCGTGGACATTGGTCGATTCGAGATAGCTCGTCCCGTCGGTGTTGATCCACTGAAAGCCGGCGCGCGCCGCCGCCGCCATGTCCGGGGTCATGTCGAGATCGAAGGTCAGGGCCACCGTGGGGCGGGTAGTCTGGGCGCCGAGTACGACGCGCGGCACCGGGGCCGGCTCGCGAACGACCGGCGGCCGGATCTCCTCTTGCCGAGCCGGTAACAGGGGATGCGCGATCACTGCTTGTGCGGGCCAGCTCGCAACCCTGGTTGCGGCTGGCTGCGGGTAGGTGCTGACGGCGGCGAGTAAGAACGCCGGGATGACCAGTAGGGGACCTCGCCGCATGTTCCTCAGGACTCGGCGGGTGCGATCGCCGCGACCAGGGCAAGGTCGCCCGGGCGGACCGATTTCGGATCGAACTTTCGAACGTTGGCGGCCATCTTCGTCAGGGCCTCGGCCATCGACATCGGTGGCACGGCATCCTTCTTGCGTGACGGCGGCACGAAACGGACCGGATTGATCCGGGCGACGACGATCGCCCGCAGGTATGGGCTCTTCATCCCCATCGCCTGCATCGTCTTGACGTGGGCGGCCACCCGATCGTCGATGTCCATGATCCGCACTGCCCATTGCTCCCGTTGGCGCAACGCCGCCGGCAGGGTGCTGTCGAGGAAGCGGTCCACCTTGTTGAGGACCGATTGGTAGGAGGACCCGGCGAAGCGTGATCGCTGCTCGTAGGCAGGTCCGAGCGTCATAAAGACCGGCGAGTCAAACGTGACGGCGTGCTCGCTCTCCTTCGAGCGCGGCTGCTCTTTAGCCAGCTGACGCGCCATGCGGATCACTTCGAGGCTGCGGTCGCGGAGGTTGTGCGCCTTCTCCGTATTCAGCGCCAGGATGCGGAAGGCGAGCTTTTCGTCGGGCACGAGGAGGGCCGTGACCGAACGCATGCCAAGGCGACGAGCAGCCTCTAAGCGGTGGCGACCGTTGGGTGACCAGAATCCGTCGCGGGAGGGAACCGCGATCACGGGATCGAGAAACAGCCCCGCCGCCCCGATGGCATCGGCCAGCCGGGTGGCGTGGGTCTTCGACAGGTCGCGCTGAAAGGGCGTTGCTGCAACCTTCTTCAGGGGGAGCGATGCCAGGACGAGCGTTTGGCCGGCGAAGGGGTCCCGGTACGCGCCCACCACGGCTCCGCCATGCCGCATGACCTGTGCGACGAGATCGGAGACATCGTCACCGGTCGGGTCGACAATGCTGTCCTTTGGCTCTGGTCCGCGCGACGCCGCGGGCTTGCGCGACCGCGTGGCTTTTGTCGGTGCCTTCCTGGGTGCTTTCTTTGCCGCGGCCATTTATGAGCGCGGCCCCCGGCTCTCCACGGGGGGCGTGTGGGCCGGAAGCCGCACCCACCATCCTATTCCTCTACGCTTGCAGAGTTGGGGGCGACGTTCCTGAAGCTCATGGTGCGTCGAGCAGGGCTGATGTCCGCGTTAGGCATTGCCCTTGTTGGCTGTGTTGGGTCACCCCAAGCCAACGTTCCTCCGAACGCCAGCGCCGCGACAAGTCCTCAAGCGTTGAAGTTGCCGGTTCTCCAGCCAGGCAGCACGTGTCCAGTTTCGGCTCAGCAAGACTTCGCCACACAACCCGGAAACAAACTGCCCGGCTACGGGTTTGGGCCCGGACCGGTATTCCTCACCGGCCAAACCCAGTGGTTCTCCGGGGTCTATGCGCTCATTCTCGTTTCACCGGCTTACTCGGGCAGGGTTGTCGTACGAGGGCATCAGTTAGACGGGACGAACGGCATGCCATTCCGCGGCCAACAGGGAGACGGCAACATCACCATCGCCCCCGGCTCGCCCGGGCAGTGGCGGCAATCGGACGCCGTCGTCTCCGGCGCGCCTGGGTGCTACGGCCTGCAGGTCGATGGCGATGGCTTCAGCGAAATCATCGTGTTCACCGTCACCGGAGGCACGCCGCCACCTGCCTGACATCGCCCGACGTGACGCACGAGAAGGGGAGCCCACAGTCGGGGTTGAACCGACGACCTTCGCCTTACCAAGGCGACGCTCTACCACCTGAGCTATGTGGGCTCTGGTATTGGGCAGAGGAGGATTCGAACCCCCGAAGGCGCTAGGCCAACTGATCTACAGTCAGTTCCGTTTGACCGCTTCGGTATCTGCCCGACCGGGTGATTTTACCGATAATCGCCCGATGGGCAAGCGGCGCTGGATTCTATGGCAGGGTCTGATCGCGCCGAGCATGGAACGGTTCGTCGCCGCCAGCACCGAAAATGGGTTCCAGTTGGCCGGATTGATCCTCCAGGCCCATCAGGATGCACCCTATGTGGTCCGCTACTCGATCGACGTGGACGACGCCTGGCGCACCCGCAACGTGCAGATCGAGGTCGAGAATGACGGCCAGCATCGGATCGCCCTCGTGACCGACGGCGCGGGCAACTGGTCACGCGATGCCGAGCCGCTTGCCGCGGTCGAGAACTGCCTCGACGTCGACCTGGAGTGGTCGCCGTCGACGAATACGCTCCCGATACGGCGCCTCAGCCTCGCGCTCGGCGAGACGAAAGTAGTCACAGCGGCCTGGGTGCGGTTCCCATCGCTCGAGGTACAGCGTCTCGATCAGTCCTACGAGCGATTGGGCGAGCGCCGCTACCGCTACCGGTCGGGTCGCTTCACGGCCGACCTCGCGGTGGATGAGGACGGCCTGGTCCTCCAGTACGGCGTCAACTGGAAGGCGGTTGCCAGCAGCGGCGAACTCGGTTAGCCGCACGTCGTGAGCAGCCGATCCTGGGCTTTGGCCAACACGATCAGGATTGACATGCTACACTATCACTATCAGATTTCACGTACTCGACACTAACAGGATCCGAGGCGTATAGCGTTCGGGAAGGGAGGAAGTCAGATGCCACGCGGTGCCAGTCAAAAGCGAGAGCGACAGTACGAACACATTAAACAGAGCGCAAAGAAGTCGGGACGGTATGGTGGCCGTGCCGAAGAAGTCGCGGCGCGAACGGTGAACAAGATCCGGCGCGAAAAGGG
The DNA here is from genome assembly GCA_034666565.1 of Chloroflexota bacterium. GTDB lineage: Bacteria > Chloroflexota > Dormibacteria > CF-121 > CF-121 > CF-13. Next base: position 28,878 of record JAXDLN010000090.1, on the reverse strand, counting down.
CGAGACCAGGTCGAAGCGGTCGAGCTCGAGCAAGTCTCGGTCGACCAAGTCGCGGTCGAAGGGCTCCAGCACGCGGTCGCGGAAGCCGGCTCAGGCGAGTCTTGGCCGGCGCGCCTCGGCAGCGCGGCGCACGTCGAGTCGGGGCCGCGGCTTTGCCGGTATGAGCGAGAAGCGTCAGCGCGAGATTGCTGCCCAGGGGGGCCGGGCCGCGCACAAGCGGGGGACCGCGCACGAGTTTTCGTCGTCCGAAGCCCGGCGGGCAGGCCAGAAGGGGGGCGAAGCGGTCAGTCGTGACCGCAGTCATATGGCAAAGATCGGCAGGAAGGGCGGGGAGCGCTAGGAGCCCCCACCCTGCCCTCCCCCGCATGCGGGGGAGGGATATTGGGGATTCGACCTAGACTTGGCGCATGGCCGTAGCGACCGAGCGCCCGGCGGCGTCGGGGCCGACCGTCAGCCTTCCGGACCGCTTCAACGTCGCGGACTACCTGGTCGATCGTCACGTCCGTGAGGGGCGCGGCGGCCGGACCGCCATCCTCTGTGGAGACGAGTCGGTCACGTACGCCCAGGTGGCGGAGCGATCGAACCGGCTGGCGAATGGTCTGCGCTCATTGGGGCTTCGTCGCGAAGACCGGGTCGTCCTGCTGCTCCACGACACCCCCGCGTTTGTCTACGGCTTCTTCGGCGCGCAGAAGATCGGCGCGGTGCCGATCCCGACCAACACGCTGTTGAAGAGCCAGGACTACCGGTACATGCTCAACGACTCGCGCGCCAGGGTGGTGATCGTCAGCGAGGCCCTGCTGCCGCAGCTGGTGGCGATCCCACGCAGCGAGCTTCCCTACCTGGAACAGATAGTGGTTGACGGCGCCGCCAGTGGCGAGATGCGCGGGATCGGTCAGCTGCTGGCGGCGTCCCCCTCGGTCGAGGCGGAGAGCACCAGTAAGGATGATGCGGCATTCTGGCTCTACTCCTCGGGCACCACCGGATTCCCAAAAGGTGCGGTGCACCTTCATCACGACATCGTGTTCACGGTCGCCTGTTACGCGCAGGGCGTCCTCGGCATCACCGAGGCGGACCGCACCTTTTCAGTCGCGAAGCTCTTCTTTGCCTACGGCCTGGGCAACGCGCTGACCTTCCCCTTCGCCATCGGCGCGACCACGATTCTCTGGCCGGGGCCGCCGACGCCTCCGAATGTTTTCGCGCAGATCGAGCGCTTCAAGCCCACCCTCTTCTTTTCCGTTCCGACCAACTATGGGCAGCTGCTCGCGCACAAGCGGGAGGGGGCCGACTTCGACCTATCCAGCGTCCGACAGGCGGTGTCGGCGGGGGAAGCGCTGCCCAAAGCCCTCTACGAACGGTTCAAAGATCGATTCGGCGTGGAGATCCTCGATGGTATTGGCAGCACCGAGATCCTTCACATCTTCATTTCCAACCGACCGGGCCGCGTCCGCCCCGGCGCGGCCGGCGAGCTGGTGCCGGGCTATGAGGCGAGGATCGTCGACGACGCGGGCGATGACGTCGCGGACGGGACGGTCGGCAACCTGCTGATCAAGGGCGACAGCACCTGCGCCTATTACTGGAACAAGCACGAACGGACGAAGGACACGATCGAGGGCCACTGGATTCGCACTGGCGATAAGTTCTCGCGCGACGCCGATGGCTACTACTGGTACGCGGGACGGGCCGACGACATGCTCAAGGTTGGCGGTATCTGGGTCAGCCCTGTGGAGATCGAGAACACCCTGGTCGAACACGCAGCGGTGCAGGAGGCCGGCGTCATCGGACGGCGTGATGCCGACGGTCTGGAGAAGCCGATGGCCTACGTGGTGTTGACGGCGGGGCAGATACCCTCGCCCGAGCTGGCACGCGAGCTCCAGGACTTCGTGCGCTCCAAGATCGCCGAGTACAAGCGCCCGCGCTGGGTCGAGTTCGTCGAGGCTCTGCCCAAGACGGCGACCGGCAAGACGCAGCGCTTCAAGCTGCGCGCGAGCGCCGCGTCAGAGCCGGTCTAGCGCCGCGTAGTACCAGCCCACCGCGGGCAGAAACCAGGGCTTCTCCAGGTACAGGGGAACGGCCGGGAACGGGCGCTGCCAGCAGGCCGGCAGGTCGCCGCCGGCGATCCAGTCGGCCGCGAGTTGGCCGAAATAGGTCGAGATCGCCACTCCGGTGCCGCAGTAGCCGAGGGCGTAGGTGATGCCCTTGGACCGGCCGATGTGCGGCATGCGGTCGACCGTGAAGCCTACCTGGCCACCCCAGGCATGCTCGACCTGGACGCCGGCCAGCTGCGGGTGGATTTTGAGCATCGCCGCATAGAGCCAATCGCGGGCTTTGGCGATGGTGGTCGGAGCGAAGCTCGCGCGGCCGCCGAAGAGCATGCGGTTGTCGGCGCTGAGACGCCAGTAATGAAGGAAGTTCTTCGAGTCGAACAGCATGCGCCGGTGCGGGATCGCACTGTGCGCCAGGTCATCAGATAGCGGCACGGTGGCGATGATGTAGCTCCCGATCGGGATCACCCGACGCCGCAGCCAGGGAACAACGCGATCGCTGTAGCCATTCGTCGCCACCAGGACATCGCGCGTTTGGATGACACCGCGCGGCGTGGTGACCGCGAAACCACCACGACGCCGAGCCGCGATGCCGGTCGCCGGCGTGTGGTGATACAGGTGCGCACCGCGGTCGCGAGCCATCCGAGTAAGCCCGGCGAAATACTTGGCCGGGTGCAGGGCGCCGCTCTGCTCGAACAGCAGCGCGCCATGGTAGAGGGAGGTGCCGACCTCGGAGGCCAGTTCAACACGGGGTATCACGCGGGCCGCCACCCCGAATTGACGCGTGAGGACGTGGGCCTCCTCTTCGAGATGTTGAAAATGCGACGCCTTGTCGGCCAGCTCGAGGTGACCGGTGCGGGCGTACTCGCAGTCGATCTGGTTGATGCGAATCGTCTCCTCGACCAGGGCGAAAGCATCCAGCGTTGCCTGGTAGCGCTCGCGACCACCCTCGGGGTCTCGTTTGAGCATCGTTGCGAGATCGGCCTTGAATCCCGGGTGGACCATGCCGCCGTTTCGGCTACTGGCACCCCATCCGAGCTCGTTCTTCTCGAGCAACGCGACCGAGCGGCCGCGCCACGCCAGCCTCGCTGCGGCCATCACGCCGGTATAGCCTCCGCCTACGATCACCACGTCCACGTCGGTTGGGAAGGGAATTTCTGGCCGCTGGATTTCCCTACCCCGCTCGCGGGCGAGGGTCAGGGTGGGGGCGTCCCGCCACCAATACGGCTGTTCGCTATAGCCGGGACCGAGCGGCGGGGGCTTGCTTACCCTTCGACCTTTACGCCGTGCCAGAAAGCGACGTAGTCCTTGATCTCGGCGGCTTCCGGCTTGGGGTCTGAGTAGAACCAGGCGGCATCCGGATTGGTCTTGCCGTCGACGGCGACCGTGTAGTAGCTGGCCTCGCCCTTCCAGTGGCAGGTCGTATGGGTGTCGCTCGGCTCAAAGAGTTCCCGCTTGACGGCATCCGGCGGAAAGTAATGATTGCCTTCGACGACGATCGTCTTGTCACTCTCGGCCAGGGTGGCCCCATTCCAGACTGCTTTCATTGCTCTTCGGACAACCCCTCCGGCATCTAGCTTATTCCTCCGGCGGCCGCGGGCAGCACCTCGTGGCGGCCGTTGAGCGTGTAGACGTTGTAGGCGTGGCGGATCAGGGGCTGCGCGACGTTGCGGACCGGGATGCCGGCCGGTGTGCGGCCCTTCTCATTGCCGTGATGTGCATGGCCGTGCAGCACCAGGTCGGCGCCGGCATTGTCGACTGCCTCCGCCATCAGGTAGCTCCCCAGGAACGGATAAATCTCCAGCCGCTCGCCTTCCAGCGTGCCTTCGATCGGCGAGTAATGCAGCAGGGCGATGCGAAGGTCGGCGGCATCGAGTCCGGTTAGCGCCCGTTCGAGGCGGTCGGACAGCATCTTGGTGTGCCCGACGAAGGCCTTCATCTCCGGCTCCCCGAAGTCGCTCCCATGGGCGCCGCGGAAGCCACCGCCGAAGCCCTTGGTGCCGGCGATCGCCACTCGAACGCCGTCGACGTCGACCGTCGTGCCTTCGCCCTCCAGGACGCGGACGCCGGCCGCTTCAAGGACGCGCCGCACCTCCGCCTCGCGGCCGGCGTGATAGTCGTGATTGCCAAGGACCGCGATCATCGGGATCGGTACGCCGCGCAACTCGTCGGCGAGGACCTGGACCTCCTCCGGTTTGCCCCAGCGTGTCAGGTCGCCGGCCAGCAAGAGGAGGTCGGCGCGATCGGGGAGATGCTCGAGGCCCGGCGTGAGGATTCCTTGCGAACCCTCGCCGTAGTGGAGGTCGCCGACGGCCGCAATCCGGATCACGAGACTGGTTCCGCGTCCTCCGGCTCGGTCGTCGGGACCACCGTCGTTTCGTTGACGATCTCGTAGCCGGGAAGGAGTTCCTGCGCAACCTCCGTGAGGGTATGGCGCAGTTGAAGACTGGAGACATTACCGCCGAGGAGGACCCGATGCTCTTTTACGTCGACCTTCAGGTCCTGCTCCGCGACTCGCGGATCGTGGAACAATTTCTCGCGGATGTGCTCGGGGAGGTAGTCGGGTCGCTCGCTCACTGCGCGTAGATCTCGTCGTAGAGCCGGCGGATCACCCACTCCGGAACCAGGATATCGCTCGACTGCGCGTAGATCAGCAAAGCCAGGATCCGGCGGGCGCCGACGCGACCACGACGCAGCAGGTACTCCCAGTCGATTTCGGCGCGGCCGAGGATGGCGAGCGCGTCGAACCAGTGGCGCGAGGTCTCCTCACGGTGGACGATGCCCTTGATCACGATTTGGTCCTCGGGGCTCGGGATCCGCAGCCGCAGGCCCTCGTACTCCCGCTCGATGGAACGGGCCTGCATCTGGTCATCGAGATAGATGCCGCCCATCACCATGAAGATGACGTCGACCATGACGTCGTTTTTGAAGGCCTTGTAGATCCACACGGGGTCGGTCTCCTCGGTGGTGAAGCCGGCTGCCGCGAACACCTCGAGGATGTCGCGAGCGTCATCCGGCCGGACCAGGAAGTCGATGTCGTGGGTCCAGCGCGGCCGACCGACGAGCGCCGAGGCCAGCCCGCCCAGCACGAGGAACGGATATCCGGCCCGCGAGACCGCCTCGACGGCCTCGCGCAGCACATTGGTGAAGGCCTGGTCGGCGGCCGCCTCCCGACTTCTCACGCTCAGGATGTCACTCTTTGCGATAGTGCAATAGTAGTACGCCGTTGCCGAAGCCTCTGGTCTCAAGCAGCCGGAGATTGACGCTGGGTCCCGACCTCGGGACCGCGGCGAGGTCGGCACCAGCGAGCGCCAGGTCTCTACCAGGCTGGGCTTTGAGCTTGGCGACCTTCTCGGGGACGACGTTCAGCCCTGATCGGCGGCGCTCGACCACAAATAGGCGGCCGACTGGCCGGCGATATACACGAAGGCGATCAGGGCCAGGGCGGCGCGGATAAACCAGGCGACATGGGGCGTCCCGACCACGATCAGGACGGCCGCGAGTAGACCGCCGCCGAACGGGATGATCCAGCGCCGTGGCGAGATGCGCCGCTGGGCCAGGCTCGGCGAGGTGTTCACGGTCATACGATTCCCATTCTCCAACTGAGCAAACCGCCGACGCCAATCCCGTTATTCAAATCATGAGCCTGCTCAGCGACGTCCAGTTCAGCCGTTTCGCCGAAATGGAGGCCGCCAAACTCCTTACCTTCGGCCGTCCTCGAGGGGTGCTCGAGGTCATGGTGCCGATGACGGACGATGAACGTCGGGATCTCGAGGCACATATCAAGGAGCACTTCCGCTTGAGCGCCGCTCTCCAGGTGAAGGCCAGTTACGTGCTGTACCGGCTCGGCCCGGCGCCCCGCTTCCAGAAGAGCTTCGTCGTGCGGCCTGACCGGCTGATCGAAGACTTGTTCTTCTTCTATTTCTTCGGCTACTTAGACCTCGAAACCATGGCGTATCGCGCCCCAGTCTTCCTCGTGCCCTCGCACGTCGTCCACAAAGAGGCGGTCCACGAGCTCCGCGGCGGCTTGATCCACTTCAACTTCGAGGCCAGCATGGACCCCTCGTCCAAGGACCGCTGGCGTCCCTACGCCTGCGATCCGTCGGAGGTGGCCGGCCGCGTCGTGAAGTTCCTGCGAGCCCAGGAACGCAGCAACCGGGCGGCTCTGGGGCACGCCGCCGGATCGGTCATCACGCAGCCGGGGACGATCCTGGTGGGACGGGCGGCGTGAAGGGGAGCACCGTTCCCTAACCGTTTCGATCTCTCGCTTGACCAGCCGGTCGGTTGGCCCGTACACTGACGATCGCGGATTGTTGAGTTTGTGGATCGTGCCAGTCAACTTATGACAACCACCACCGCCGACCTGCCCCTCTACGATCGCACGGCGCGCAAGGCGCACCAGTGGACCATGGTTGCCCTCGTCCTGGCCGGCCTCATTCTCGGGGGAATCCCGGGGGTGTTGCTGCTCGCGATCGCCGGTGCGATCATGCTGGCCGGGCGGTTCTGGTGGCCGGCCGACCTGGTGCGGCAACTGACCTGGCGGGTCCTCGAGCCGACCGGGATCTTGAAGCGCGACGACGTCCACGAGGACCACGAGACCCGGCGCATCGCACGCATCATCGGCGGCGCCATCTGGCTGCTGGCCGCCGCGCTGCTCGAGGTCAACCCGGTGCTCGCCTGGGTGATCACGGTCCCGATCGCCGTGATGGTGGCCCTCGATGCCAGCCTCAACTTCTGCGCGCTGTGCTTTTTCCGCGCCCAGCTCGACCAGCGCGGCATCCTTCGACGGGCATGAGCCGATGATCGAGCGCTTCCTGATCGTCCTGTCGCTAGCGGTGATCGTGGGCGCTGCGGTTGTCGCGGTGCGAGCCTGGTCAGGCCGCCGGGTCGCAGCACTGAAGGCGGGCCAGGCGCGCGGTCTGTGGAACGCGCTCGGCGAATCGCCGGACGGACGGCCGTCGCTCGTCGTGTTCTCGACGCCGAGCTGCACCGCGTGCCGGACGGCGCAGCACCCAGCGGTTGAAGCGGTCGAGGCCCGCTTCGGCGGCGCGCTCCGCATCCTGAAGATCGATCTCTCGCGGCGGCCCGCGGTCGGACATGCCTTCAAGGTCCTGACGGCGCCGACCACCGTGGTCCTCGCGGGCGACGGCCGGGTGGGGAGCTTCAATCACGGGTTCGCCCCGGCCGACCAGCTCGCGGCGCAGGTCAGTGCCGTCGCTGCGCCAGCGTCTTCTCGGTAACCGACGCCGCGAGGTCGACCAGCTCCCGCGGCGCCGGCGCCGGCCGTCCGTCGCGGAGTCGCACCCAGACCCATTCGGTCACGACCTCAGCGAGCAATTCGCGGTCGGCGACCCGGGAGATCGTCGTCCGCCGAACGGCGCGGGCGCCCCGAACCAGCTCCACGCGGACCGTCAGCTCGACCTCGTCGCCATAAACGGCCGGCCGGTGATAGGTGATCTCCGTCCGCCGGACCACCCAGCCGCCGCCGCGGCTGACTGACCAGTCGCGGCCGTAGCCCGCCGCTTCGGCGTGCGCGGTGGCCAGTTCCTCCGCCCAGCTGAGGTAGACCGCGTTGTTGACGTGCCCGTTGCTATCCAGCTCGTAGCCGCGCACCGGCCAGCGAAGCGTGAACTCGAGCGGGTCGGCCGGCGGGTGATCGTCCCCCATCGCACTAGTTTCGCTGACCCTCGGCACGGACGAATGCAGAGGGCGGGCTCAGCACCCGCCCTCTCGCATGGTCGCTATGGCGTCAGAGTCTGCGCGAAGACGTCGGTTGGATTGGTGTTGCTGGTTACGGTGACGTTGCTGCTCGCCGGCGCGCAGAGTCCACCTGCGGGGAAGACCTGGCCGGCCGAATCGGTCGCGTTGCAATTGGTCTTGACGAACACCGACTGGAAGCCGCTGCCGGTCGGTTGCAGCCCCTCGTAGTCGCCGAGGAAGAATCCGCGCGCGACGGGGGCGGTTCGCGAGTCGAAGGACGTAACGGTAATCCGCTGTTCGTTCCCGAATGTCGCGCCACCATCGGTCGAATAGGTGGCGAAGTAATCGGTGGGCAAGTTGGTTGTTTGGCCTGCAGTCAGGTTGCGGAAATCGTAGTAGGTGACGGCGACCGTTTCATGCCCGTTGGCGACGTTGACCGCGATCGCGGGCGTAAAGGTCGGCAATCCTGAGGTGAGCGCGTGCACGACGGACGGGACGGTCCAGGTCTTTCCACCGTCGCTCGAGCTGGAGAGGAGGATCTCGTTGTCCCATCGGCCGACGCTCTGCTTCAGGTTCTTGACGTAGTTGGTCGAGCTCTGCCAGACGACGTAGAGCTTTCCGGTCGCCGGATTGATGGCCTGTTCCTGGAGGCCGTCACCGGTGCGCAGGTGCTCGCCCGTATTCGGGTCGATGACCCCCAGGGCATTGAAGGGGGCAATGATCTGCGGAGACGTCCAGGTGCCTCCGCCATCGGTCGACTTCACGAAAGCCACTTGCTGGTTGGTCAGCGTGCCCTGGAAGGGCGTATTCGGCGGAACGATCAGGTTGAGGAAGTCGTAGAGAGTGTCCGTACGCGGATCGACCACGATCACATTCCCGATCGTCTGCTGCCGGCTGCCCGTGTTGATGATGATCTTGGCCGGACTCCAGGTCTTGCCGCCATCGGTCGTTTTCGAGAAGTAGGCGGGGCCGGTGTAGGCCGCCGCGTGTGGGTTGTCATCCGGCTGATCGGTCGGGCTGATCAACGTATCCCAGACGGTGTATGCCGTGCCGGGGGTTACCGGGTCTGCGGTTGTCGAGTTCTTGTCCGTGCTGGCTTGCAGGGTGGTGAAGATCGACCCCTGGATCGGCTGCACGTTCTTCCAGGTCGCGCCATTGTCGGTGGAGGAGGCGACCGCGACGGCGTTCTTGTTGTCGGTCGCGTCGAACGCCAGAACCGAGGCGTAGGCGGTTCCGTCGGGTCCGAACGAGGCCCAGGGATCTGAGTTCCGCTGATAGAAGCTGAGCGACGCGGGTGTGCCCGGCGCGCAGGTATCGACCGGCAGGGTCGAGTCCGCCCAGGTTTTGCCGCCGTCGCTCGAGATGCCAACCCCGATGCCGTGGCCGCCGCCGTTGGACCAGCGGTCCTGGTGCCACATGGCGATCTGGTTATTGCCGCTGACGGCCAGCGTGGGCTCGACTTCGGCGTCCGGGAAGTTCAGCCCGGGCTGCCCGGCATTGGAGCAGGTGGCCATGGGCGACGGCGGCGGACCGGATACCTGCGCTAGCGTCGAAGGCGCGATGGTGTTCTTTGCCAGACCGCTCGCCGACGCAGCCAGCACGAGCGCCCCACCTAATACGATGATCGAACCGGTCTTCTTGACCAAATCATCCCTCCTTGTTCCCTGACGGGGCGGTACCAGACCGCCTCCGACGACGATAAGCCATCAAGTTTTGGAAAACAAGTCTGAAGATCGGGCTCGATGAGCTCGGGCTAAGCTCAAAAGACGCCTGGCCGCAAGCTCCTCGCGACCGAGCCGTTTCACGGGTGTGAGCCCGTCCAGGCGCGAGGACAAGGTCGAGATCGTACTCAAGCGCGCCGACGCACGGCTCGAGGAGTGGTTTCGGGGCGGCCAGAAGGCGACGCGAAAAGCGTCGGCACGCGTGACCGCGTTCCTTCACCGGGCGAAGCGGCAGAGCGCCGGTGCCCTCCGCCACGAGGTCGACAACCTGCAGGCGGGACTCAAGAAGCTCAGCACCCGGCTCGACCAGGTGGAGCACGCCGCCACCGTAGCCCCGAAGAAACACACGATCCAGATCGCGCGTGTCGAGCACGAGGTAACGCCGACGCCGAAGAAACGCCGGGCCCGGCCGGCGCCGGCATCCAAAGCGGTCTCATCGCGCAAAGCCGCATCCACCCGCAAGCGCAAGAAAGCAGCCTGAGCGCACTCGCCTAAAATCCACGCGCGGTGGGCATCCTCTCGCCCGAGCACCTGGTTCCCGTTGCCCTGCTGGTCGTCGCCAGCGCCGGACTCTGCACCGCCGCGAGGCGTGCGCCGGGGCAGTGGACCGGCATGGTGGCGACGCTCATCGCCGTCGCCATCGTCGTCACCGAGCTCAGCTGGCAGCCCTACGTACTCGCCAACCACAGCTGGTCCGCCGCGTTCAGCCTGCCGGTGCAACTGTGTGACGTCGGGGGCTTCGTCGCCGCCGCGGCGCTCCTCTGGCGCCAGGCGGTACTGATCGAGATCGGGTATTTCTGGGGGCTGGGTGGCACGGTCCAGGCGCTGCTCACGCCCGACCTGCGAGACCATTTCCCGAGCTTTCCCTACCTCCAGTTCTATGCGACCCATGACCTGGTGGTTCTCGCGGCGTTGTTCCTGGTCATCGGGTTAGGTCTGCAACCGCGGGCCGGCGCGGTTCGCCGGGCCTTTTTGATCACGCTCGTGTTTGCGGCCGTCGTCGGGCTCATCGACCTGGTGACCGGCGGGAATTACCTCTACCTGCGGCAGGTGCCGGCGCAGGGAAGCCTGCTCAGCGTGATGGGTCCCTGGCCCTGGTATATCGCGGTCGGCGCGCTGCTCACGTTGATCGTGCTGACCGTCCTCGACACCCCCTTCCGATTTTCCCGAAGCCGCAGCGGCTGAGATGCTGTGCGGATGACCGAGGCCAGGCGTCCGGCGCTGCCGGCTCCTCTCTACGCGCTGGGCGCGATTGCCTCCGTCCAGGTGGGCGCCACCGTCGCGCGGCACCTGTTCCCGTATCTCGGTCCGACCGCGACCGTCTTCGTCCGCGTCGCTTTCGGCGCACTCATTTTGCTCGCGATCGCCCGGCCAGGCTTGCGTCGCCTGTCGGTCGCGCAGTGGCGCGAGGTCGTGCCTTTCGGGCTGATCATCGCCGGCATGAACCTTTGTTTCTACCAGTCGATCGCGCGCATTCCGCTCGGGATCGCGGTCACGATCGAATTCCTCGGCCCGCTGGCGGTCGCGATCGCCGGCTCGCGCAAGGCACTCGATTTTGCGTGGGCGTTGATGGCCGCGGCCGGCGTGGCGATGCTGTCGTTGACCGGCGGAAGCGTGACACCGCTGGGCGTCCTGTTTGCGCTGGGCGCGGCCGTGGGGTGGGCGTCCTATATCGTGCTGGGCCAGCGGGTCGGCCGCCTGGTTGCCGGACCCGACGGTCTGGCGCTCGCGCTGACCGTGGGTGGACTGGCGCTGGCGCCCTTTGGAATCGCCGCCGCCGGAACCCGCCTGCTGGACCTGCGCAACCTCGGCCTCGGCCTGGTGGTGGCGATCCTGTCATCGGCGATCCCCTTCTCGCTCGAGTTCGCCGCGCTGCGCCGGTTATCGAGGCAGTTGTTCGGGATCCTGATGAGCCTGGAGCCGGCCATGGGCGCCGCGGCCGGCTTTCTTTTTCTCGCTCAGCGGCTGACGGTTCGCGATCTCGTCGCCATCGGGCTGGTCACCGTTGCCAGCGCCGGTGCGACCCTCGTTTCCCGGCATGTTTGAGGGCCCCCCCGGTGCGGTATATATAGTGGTCGAGTGCCCGCTGAATTTACTTCCCCATTCCTACCTGGCGAATTGGTCCTCCATACCACCCACGGATTAAGCCGGTATACCGGGACCCGTCAGATGGAAGGTGCGGATGGGACAACCACCCAGTTCCTGCAACTCGAGTATGCGCAGGGCGACCGCATCTTCGTGCCGGTCGAACACATCGGCCGCTTGAGCAAGTACGTCGGCGACGACGTTACGCTCGCCCGGCTCAACTCCGAAGTGCAGCGACGCTCGCCCTACAGCCGCTTCCAGAAACCAGCTTAACGGCGCTTGCTCCACCCCTCGGCCTGTCGATTTGGCGCGCCCTCGTTCGACGTATCAATAGGCCCAGAGCGATGAGTTTCCGGCCGTTGGCCGTCTAAGGGTTCATGACACGGAATAGAGGAGAAGCGCAATGCGGTTGAACAACGAGAACGGCATGGGGCAGTTGATGATCGATTCGAGGCCGGCACCTCGATCAGGCGACTCGCGTTGGCTGGCGCTGGTCATCCTGTGCACCGGCTTTCTGATGATCGTGCTCGATCAGACGATCGTCAATGTCGCCCTCCCCTCGATCAAGAACGACCTCGGCTTCTCGCAAGCCGGCTTGGCATGGGTCGTCAATGCCTACCTCATCGCCTTTGGCGGCTTCCTGTTGCTCGCGGGCCGGCTTGGCGACCTGCTCGGTCGTAAGCGGATCTTCCTGATCGGTCTCTTCATGTTCACGGCAGCTTCCTTGTTGTGCGGGCTGTCGATCAGCCAGCCGATGCTGGTGGCCGCGCGGTTTCTCCAGGGAATCGGCGGCGCCGTGAGCTCGGCCGTGATCCTGGGCATGGTCGTCACCATGTTCCCCGAGCCCGCCGAACGAGCCAGAGCGATCGGCATCTTCAGCTTCGTCGCGTCCGCCGGCGCCTCGATCGGCCTGCTGGCCGGCGGCCTGATCACGCAGGCGGTCAGCTGGCACTGGATCTTCTTCGTCAATCTCCCGATCGGGATCGTGATCGCCGTCCTCGCATCACGGCTGCTCGAATCGGAGCGCGGGATCGGCCTGCGCAGCGGCGCCGACGCGCTGGGCGCGGTGCTGATCACCTCGGGATTGATGCTGGGCGTCTACACCATCGTCGAGTCGTCGACGTACGGGCTCGGTTCGCTGCGGACGCTCGGTCTTGGTGCGGTCGCGAGCCTGCTACTGGTCGGGTTCATCGTTCGCCAGGCGACGGCGGCGACACCGTTGCTGCCGCTTCGCCTGTTCCGGGCGCGCAACTTCTCGGGTGCGAACGTGATCCAGGCATTGTCGGCCCCGGCCATGTTCAGTTTTTTCTTCCTCGGCTCCCTCGATTTGCAGCGGGTGCTCCACTACGGGCCACTGGCGATTGGGCTTGCGTTCCTGCCCGTTGCCCTGGGGATGGGCGCGCTGTCGATTGGCGTTACCGCCCGGCTGATCATGCGCTTTGGCGCCTATGCCGTGGTACTGGCCGGCCTGGCCCTGATCACGATCGCGCTCGGGTTCGCCGCGCAAGGGCCGATGATCAGCAGCTATTTCCCGGATCTGTTCATCCCGATGGCGCTGCTCGGCATCGGCGGCGGGCTGGCCTTCCCATCTTTAGCGGTGCTGGCGATGGCGCGGACGACGCGCAGCGATTCGGGGCTCGCCTCGGGGTTGATCCAGACCACCGCCCAGGTGGGTGGTGCGCTCGGTCTCGCGGTGCTGGCCACGGTGTCGACAGGTCGCACGAGCGACTTGTTTGGCCAGGGCCAGGCCATCACGCCCGCACTGAGCGGCGGGTTCCACCTCGCCTGGACCGTTGCAACAGGACTCGCATTCGTCTCCCTCGTCGTCGCGGCGACGGTGCTCCGGCCTGAGGTCGCAGCCGACGACGTTGACGTCCCGATCGAGGCAGAAGAGATCCCCGCATAGGTGGGCGGCGTGCCGTTATTCTCGTAGGGCTCGAAGGCTGGATTCAGGAAGGAGAGAGGCATGAGCGGAGTTCGGGTACTGGTTGGGACGCACAAGGGCGCCTTCGTGATGACGTCGGACGCCAAGCGCAAGCAATGGGACATCAGCGGCCCGCATTTCACCGGCTGGGATATCTACCACGTGAAGGGGTCGCCGGTTGACCCGAATCGGATCTATGCCGCACAGAACACCGGGTGGTTCGGCCAGATCATCCAGCGCTCCGACGACGGCGGTAAGACCTGGAATCCGGTCGGAAACAAGTTCGCCTACGAGGGCGCGACGGGCGAGCACCTCTGGTACGACGGCACCCCACGCCCGTGGGAGTTCAAGCGCGTCTGGCATCTCGAACCGTCGCTGACGGATCCCGACCTGGTCTACGCCGGCGTCGAGGACGCGGCGCTCTTTCGCTCGACGGACGGCGGCCAGAACTGGGAGGAGCTGCCCGCGCTGCGCCAGCACGAGACCGCGCCCAAGTGGGCGCCCGGCGCCGGCGGGATGTGCTTGCACACCATCCTGCTCGACAAGGATCATCCGGACCGGATGTTCATCGCCATCTCGTCAGCGGGTGTGTTCAAGAGCGAGGACGCCGGCAAGACCTGGCGACCTGCGAACAAGGGCCTGCACTCGGAAGGCATCCCCGACCCGAACGCCGAGGTGGGTCACTGCGTGCACCGCATCGCGATGAATCCGTCGCGGCCGGACACGCTCTTCATGCAGAAGCACTGGGACGTCATGCGCAGCGACGACGCGGGTGAATCGTGGACCGAGGTCAGCGGCAATCTGCCGAGCGATTTCGGGTTCCCAATCGAGGTGCACCCGCATGAGCCGAACACGATCTACGTCATCCCCATCAAGAGCGACTCTGAGCACGTCCCGCCCGACGGCAAGCTTCGCGTTTACCGGAGTCGAACTGGCGGCAATGAGTGGGAGGCGCTGACCAACGGGTTACCGCAAAGCAACTGCTTCGTGAACGTGCTGCGCGACGCCTCCGCCATCGACTCGCTCGAGTCGCCCGGCATCTACTTTGGCACCACCGGTGGGCAGGTGTACGGATCGGCGGACGCCGGAGACAGCTGGGCTCCCATCGTTCGCGATCTTCCGGCGGTCTACTCGGTGGAAGTCCAGACGCTCCGATGATCCGGGTTGTCCTTCCCGCGCACCTGCGCAACCTGGCGCGCGTGGACGGCGAGTTGAAGGTTGACGTCGCGGGCCCGACCACCCAGCAGTCGGTGCTCGATGCGGTCGAGGCAGGCTACCCGATGCTGCGCGGCACGATCCGCGACCAGGTCACGCGCAAGCGTCGCGCCTTCATCCGGTTTTACGCGTGCGAGGAGGATCTCTCGAACGAGGCACCCGATACGCCGCTGCCCGAGGCGGTGGCAACCGGTAAGGAGCCGTTTCTGGTCGTGGGCGCCATCGCCGGCGGTTAACTCCCTCCCCCTCTGGGGGAGGGCAGGGTGGGGGCCGTGTCGATTTCGCCGCTGCCCGTTCGATGCACTAGTAGAACCACTCAACACCAGAAGGAGGCACGAAAATGCGATTCCTGATTTTGGTCAAAGCCAGTAAGGACTCAGAGGCCGGCGTTCTCCCTGACGAGAAGCTCTTCACCGAGATGAGCCAGTTCAACGAGGAACTGGTAAAGGCGGGCGTGTTGCTTGTCGCCGAGGGGCTTCAGCCCAGCTCAAAGGGCGCGCGCGTCAAATTCTCGGGCGTTAAGCGGACCGTCATCGACGGGCCGTTCGCCGAGACGAAAGAGCTGATCGCCGGCTTCTGGCTATGGGAGGTGAAGTCGAGGGAAGAGGCGATCGAATGGGCCAAGCGCATCCCCAATCCCACCGGCGAGGGTGGCGAGGTCGAAATTCGGCAGGTGTACGAGGCGGACGACCTCGGGGAGGCGTACACGCGGGCGCAGGCGGCCGCCAAGGCCTAACACGTCCGATACCCATCGCACGATCGACGCCGTCTGGCGGATCGAGTCCGCTCGGCTGATCGCCGGTCTGGCGCGGATCGTGGGCGACGTCGGTCTGGCGGAGGAGCTCGCGCAGGACGCGCTCGTGGCGGCGCTGGAACAATGGCCGGTGTCAGGCGTCCCGGACAAACCGGGCGCCTGGCTGATGGGCACCGCGAAACACCGCGCGATTGACCTGCTTCGTCGCCGCAAGACGCTCGAGCGCAAGCATGAGGAGCTCGGCCACGAGCTATTGGGCACGCAGCAGGAACTTGCGGAGCGGGACTTCGACGCCGCGATCGAGGATGACATGGCCGACGACCTGCTGCGCCTCATCTTCGTCGCCTGTCACCCCGTTCTCTCGACCGAGGCGCGCGTCGCCCTCACGCTCCGCCTCCTCGGCGGGCTCACAACGGAAGAGATCGCGCGCGCCTACCTCGTCCCCGAGGCGACCGTTGCGCAGCGGATCGTCCGGGCGAAGCGGACGTTGGCCGAGGCGCGCGTTCCCTTCGAAGTTCCCCGCGGGGCCGAGCTGGCCACGCGCCTCTCGTCGGTGCTCGAGGTTGTCTACCTGATCTTCAACGAGGGCTACTCGGCGACGGGCGGCGACACGTGGTTGCGTCCGGAACTCTGCGAAGATGCGCTCCGGCTCGGCCGCATCCTCGCCGAGCTCGTGCCGAACGAGGCAGAGGTCCACGGTCTGGTCGCGCTGATGGAGATCCAGGCGTCGCGCCTGCGCGCCAGAGTTGGTCCTTCCGGCGAGCCCGTGCTGCTGCTCGATCAGAATCGGGGGCGCTGGGATCAGCTGCTGATTCGTCGCGGCCTCGCAGCGCTTGAACGCTCAGAGCATCTCGGTGGTACGCTCGGCCCCTACGCGTTGCAAGCCGCCATCGCCGCCTGTCACGCGCGGGCACAAACGCCGCCAGAAACGGACTGGCCGCGCATCGCGTCCCTCTACGATGCGCTGGCGCAGCTCACGCCGTCCCCGGTGGTCGAGCTCAATCGCGCTGTCGCCCTGTCGATGGCATTCGGTCCTGCGGCCGGCCTCGAGCTGGTCGACGCGCTGACGGCCGAGCCCTCGCTCAAGTCGTATTACCTCTTGCCCAGCGTTCGGGGCGACCTTCTGGCCAAGCTCGACCGGCTCGACGAAGCGCGGGCAGAATTCGAACACGCTGCCTCGCTGACGCGGAATGCGCGCGAGCGCAAGCTCCTGCTCGAGCGCGCCGCTGCCTGCGCGGTGGCTGGGAATTAGCTCGAGTTTACCGCTGCGCTAAGGTCCAGCCGGTTCCTGTCGGGGTGTCTTCAACCTCCACGCCACATTGCGCCAGGATCTCGCGCAGGCGATCGGCTTCGTGGAAGCGCTGTTCACGCCTTGCTTCGCCGCGCAGGGCGAGCAGGACGCCGACGAGCGGCTCCAGCTGCTCGCGCATCCCCGCCTGCGTTCCGCCGCGCACCATTTCACCCAGACGAACGATCAGCTGACGCAGCTCCGCTCGGCCCTGGTCGTGCTCATCGGTGCTGCCCAGGTCATTGTTCCACTCGTGCAGCACGCTCTCCATCTCGAGGATGGCGGCGACGAGCCCGTCGACATCGCGCCGCGTAACGGCGTCACGACCGCTCGCGCCCCACGCGCGCGTTGGCTCGGAGCCGTTCTCCCTCCCCCTTTGGGCGAGGGCAGGGTGGGGGCTTAAAGCGTGGGGTTGATCGGCATCCAGCAATTCGCGCAAGGGAAAGGTGGTCCGCTCCCAACGGCGTTCCATCCCACGACGGCGGACCGTCACGCCGCCGGGCCCGTGCACGGTCACGGTTTGCCCGTCGACGTCGATGATGCAGGCGGTGTATTCATCGACCCCGAGTATCAGCACATCGTCGGGCAGCATCGATTCGAGGAGACGCAGCCGCGGTTCGCCCATGTAGCAGAAGCGGGTGTCATGCGTTCCGCCTTCGCGGTTGTTGTAGTGGGGAATGACGGCGCAGCGGATACCAATCTCGCCGAGCACGTCCAGCCCCTCGGTCCACGACGGGTCATCACCCACCTTATAGATCTCGTAAACCGGGAGGGCATAGGCGCCGAGGCCGATCGCAGCCGCGCTCGCAAACGCAAGGCACCCGCCCTGAGTGACGGTTTCGACCAGCCGGTCGCGCACCCCGTGATCGCGCCAATGCCGCAACGCGTAGGTCGGGCTGCCGGGTCCGGCAAAGACGTAATTCGCGGCGTGAATGCTGCTGAGGAACTGCTCAACCTGCAGCACTGTGGCGCGCCCGCTGTGCCGGAAGGACGCGAGCGTGATGTCCGACCCGACGTGTTCGCGGAAGTAGGCCACGATACGCGCGGCGATCTCGTCCGCGTTCTCCTGGAAGCCGAAGGGCGTATCGAGAAGGATGGCGTTGGGGTGCGGATCGCTTACGCGGGCGATCAGCTCCTGGTGGACCGACGTCATCGCCGGACTTGCCTCGCCCGAACCAAAAAGGGCGACCAACCGGGCTCGATCGCCCTGGCGCTGTGGCATCACTTAGATGCTACCGGTCACGTAGCATCGACCAGGTGAACCTGAGGTCGCTAACGGCCGAGCTGCTGGCCCAACCGCTGGACCAGTTCACCGCGCGTCGCAACGCCCGCGTAAAGGAGCTGAAGGCGTCCGGTCAAGCGGACCTGGCCCGCGACCTGGCCACGCTAAAGAAGCCTGCCGTGCCACTATGGGCCACCAACCAGATCCGCGATAGGACTCTGCTGGGCGGGCTCCGTCGGGCGGCGCAGTCCGTTGCCAGGGCACAGGCGTCCGCCGCGACCGGAGGGGCCAATGCCGGGCAGGACTTGCGTGCCGCCTCGGAGGAATTCCAGCGCCATATCGAGTCGGTTGCCACGACGGCGGCGAACGCGCTTCGCCAGGGTACCCATGCCGTCGGGGAGGAGACTTTGCGCCGTATCCGGGAGATCGTTCGGCTCGCGGCGCTTCAGGATGGCGAAACCTGGGACCGGCTGCAGGAGGGCTCGCTGGTCACCGAGCCGCGTCCCGGCGACGACATGCTCGAAATGTTCGCCGCGGGCGCGACGCCGGGAACGGGTAGACGCGCGGAGCAGGCGGAAGCTCGGCGCGCCGCCGAGCTTGCTGAGCGGGCGGCCCGAACAGACGCTGAGAAGGCTCAGCAGGCGATGGCGGCCGCGGACCGGCGACGGCTGGAGGCCAAGGAAGCGGCGGTCGCGGCCAGGCTCGCCGCGGAGCGAGCGGCGGCCGCCGAAAAGGAAGCAGCGCGCGCCCGAGCGCAAGCGAAGAAATCGCAGCGCCGGACCGGTCGCTAACGAGGCAACCGCAAGAAGGTCGCGCCGCGAGCCTCGATGTAGATCGCGGTCGGTGTCTCCACGATCCGCGCGATCGCGGCCTGGCACGCCGGGCATCGGAGGACGACCCCAGGACTATGTGTGAAGGCCATCAACGCGCCCATCTCGGCCTCTCGGGCGCACCCGGCGCAGCGGGCCACCGCCATCGTCATATCCCGGCCGAAAACATCCATGAGCTGCCCCGCCACCGCGTTGCCGTCGACCATCAAGGCGGTATTCATGTCGGCGTCATCCATGTTCATTCCTGAGCCTCCTCACACTCCCGTTGGACCAAAGCGTTCCGTGCGAATCTGTTCGATGGGCAGCCCGGTCTGGACCAGCGCGCTGGCGACCGCCTCCACTAACAGCGTCGGTCCGCATACGTAGACGCGAGCCTGCCTTCCGAACGGCTTGATGACCTCGCCCAACATGGCGGGGTCGATGCGACGCTGATAGCCGGTCCACCCGGGCGGCGCCTGCCGGGTGAACGTGAAGAACGCTTCGAAGCCGCGGTCGCCGGCTGCCAACGCGTTGAATTCCTCGCGATAGATCACATCCTCGGAGGTCCGGCTGCTGTAGAGGATGCGCGCCGGCAGGGTGGCGTGCTGCGCGGCGCGATGACGCAGCATCGCCATCAGGGGCACCACGCCCGAGCCGCCGCCGATCAGCAGCAGGGGACCGCCCATAGCCACCTCCCAGACGAAATAGCCGCCGATCGGCCCGCGGACCTCGATCTGGTCGCCGGTGACGATCACGTCATGCAGGTAGGGCGATACCTCCCCGTCGGCGATCCGTTCGACCGTCAGGTCAACCACTCCGACGCGCTCCGGCGCCGACGCGACGGAATAGCTGCGCTCGGTCTGATACCCGTCGGGGGCGGTCAGTCGAACGTCATAGTGCATGCCTGCCCGGTGGGCCATCCACTTCGGCAGCGCTAGCGTAAAGCTCTTCGTCTGCCGGGTTTCGGGCCGGATCGCGGTGACCGTCCCCGCCTGCCATTCGAGAACGGGCTGCGCCATCAGTCGCCGCTGTAGCGCTCCTCTTTCCAGGGATCGCCATGGATGTGATAGCCGAGCTGCTCCCAGAAGCCGGGCTCGTTTTCATCCATGAAACGAAGCCCACGGATCCACTTGGCGCTCTTCCAGAAATAAAGATGCGGCACGACCAGGCGCGCCGGCCCTCCGTGCACTGGCTCGAGTGGCTTGTCCCCGAACTGGTAGGCGACAAACCCCTGCCCCTTCGTCAGTTCGTCAAGAGGGACATTGGTGGTGTAGCCGCCGTCGCTGTAGGCCATCACGTACTTGCCGCTCGGGTCGACCTGAACGGCCTCGAGCAGGGTGTCGATGCTGACGCCGAGCCACGTCATGTCGAGCTTGGTCCACTTGGTGACGCAGCTGATGTCGACGGTGTACGTCTGCGTGGGGAGCTTCGTAAACTCAGCCCAGGTCCAGGTCACCGGCTTGCGCACCAGACCATCCATGCTGAAGGACCATTTGTCGAGGGGCGTGTGGGGCGTCGGCCCCGCCGAGAGAACCGGCCAATCCGTGACGAGGTACTGTCCCGGTGGGAGGCGGCTCTCGACCTCCGCCGGGCGCCGACGCCCGAGAAACCCACGAGAGATCAAACCAGCCATCGCGCTACCCTCCTTCGGCTTCGCTGCCTCCGACCTGACGTCCTCATTCATTGTCACCCTTCACCCCACCGAACGGGGCAACCTCGTACGCTGAACCGGTGAGCCGGCGATGGACGCGTCCTGAGTTGGCGGCGCGAATCGACCACACCCTGCTCGATCCGGCTGCCACCGAGCACGACATCCTGCTGGCATGCGAGATCGCCCGCCGCAACCATTGCGCCACGGTCTGTTTGAACTCAAACCGCGTCGCCGTCGCGAACGAGGTGCTGAAAGGAAGCGATGCCGGCATCGCCGCGGTGGTGGGTTTTCCCTTTGGAGCCTCTCACATGGATGCCAAGGCGCGTGAGGCCGCCCTCGCTATCGCCGATGGAGCGACGGAAATCGACATGGTGCTCGACATCGGTCGGCTGAAGGACGGCCAGCTCGGCCTCGTTCGCGCCGACATCGCCAGCGTCGTCGACGCCGCGGCGGGCCACGCGGTCAAGGTAATCCTCGAATGTGCGCGTCTCACCGAGGAGGAGAAGCGAGCCGGCTGCGCGCTGGCGGTCGAGGCCGGGGCCGCCTTCGTCAAGACCTCGACGGGGTACCTCGTTCACGGGGCGACGCTGCATGACGTCGTTCTGATCCGGGCCGCGGTCGGGCCGACTCTCGGCGTGAAGGCCAGCGGCGGCATCCTCTATTACGAGGACGCGGTGGCCATGCTGGAAGCGGGTGCGACACGACTCGGGATGAGTCACACGCAGCAAGTCCTGGACTCAATTCCAGGCTAGCGAGTTTGTCCAGTTGGGAGCGTCATAACCTCGTGAGACTCCCTCCCGAGGTTCAATCTGCGCGGCTGACCGCGCCGGGCCACGGGTTGGTGCTCGTTGCTGCCATCGCAATTCTTTTGTTGGGTGTCGTCGGGTTCCGGATTGCATTTTCCACACCGAGCTACAAAGTGGCCACGTGGTCCCGACCGGCTAGCGCCGGCACGGTACCGGAGGCACGCGCTAATACGAAAGTGGGTGGGATTCTGGGCGGCCGAGCTAACCCGGACGGGACTGCCTGCTTCTGGCTTGGTAGCGATCCCGACCGGGTTGCCCTGATTTGGCCCCCGGAATATTCTGCGAACGGCAATCGCTTGACCATCTACGACAAAAACGGCAAGCCCTTCGCAACGGTTGGCCAGTTTGTGAACCTTGATGGCTCAACTGCGGCGCCGGAAGACATCCAGGCAAAGCCAGTACTGGGATGCCCAAAGATATCCTCCGTGGAGCTCGTCGCTCGGTAGTCGGCGATGGTCGCAGAGACGGACGATTTTGCCGTCCAGACCAAAGCTGGGGAGTGGGCGGGCGGCTAGAGTCCCCCAAATGTAGGGGGTCACCTTCGACACGGAGGGGGATGTTCGGAATCTGCCCTGGCCGCACCCTGAGTACAGGCAGCGTAAGCGCCCTGGCCTGATGGTGTAAGCACGAGAACAGGAGATGAACCAATGACGAAGGTAGCTGTACTTGGCAGCGGAAAAATGGGCGGCGCCATTGCGCGCCGATTGAAGAAAGGTGGGTTTGAGGTTTCGGTCTGGGACCGGACGAGAAGCAAGGCGGAAGCCCTCGCCATTGGCGCCGTCGCTGATTCGCCTGCTGACGCCACCCGGAGCGCGGACATCATCGTCAGCATGGTGACCGGTCCGCAGGCCATCCGCGACGTCTACTTCGGTGAAAACGGCGTGTTCCAGGCTTCGTCGAACAAGATCATCGTGGACATGAGCACGACAGGGCCCGGCATCGCCGAAGAACTGGAACGCGGCGCAGCGTTCAACGGAGCCAAGCTGATCGAGGCGCCGGTCGTCGGCAGCACTCCAGCGGTCAACAGCGGATCGTTGTTCATTCTCGCCGGAGTGCCGCGTGCCGAGGACCTCGGGGCGGCGCGGCGGGTGCTGGAACAGCTGGGAGAGGTCCATTACGCCGGCGATCCCAGGAGTGCGGCGGCCTTAAAACTGATTGCGAACAGCTTCCTCGGCATTGTCAGCACCGCCGCCGCGGAACTCATAGCCGCCGGAACCGCCCACGGCGTCGACCCGGAAGAGGTCTTGACCATTCTTTCCCGGATCTGGCCGGGGTTACGGGTGCGAGAAGCTGGGTTCGTCAAGCATGTGCATGAACCGACCATGTTTGCGATGCGCGATCTTCTCAAAGACCTCGACCTTGCCCTCGCTTTCTACAAATCCGCAGCTCCGTCTGAAGTCCCGCTCACGTCATTGACACGTGAGCTGGTCGCGGGGGTCGCATCGGAGGCACCCGACCTCGACATCTCGGCGATCGTCAACGCATACGCGCCCGAGGCGACACCGGTCCGGCAGAAACAGGAGGTTTATCGATGAAGTTGTTGACACGTCCGCTCGGCACGAGCGGTCTGCAGATCACCCAGGTGGGCTTCGGCGCGTGGGCCATCGGCGGGGGCGATTGGGCCTACGGATGGGGGAGCCAGGACGACACGGATTCGGTCGCCGCTATCAAGCACGCCATTGCATCCGGCATCAACTGGGTCGACACCGCGGCCGTCTATGGACTCGGCCATTCCGAGGAAGTCGTCGGACGGGCTCTGCGCGAGATCCCGGCCGCAGACCGTCCGTTCGTCTTCACTAAGGGCGGACAGGTTGGCGATCCAACCCGACCCTTTGCGGAGCCGCAGCACAACTTGCGACCGGAATCGATTCGCAAGGAGGTCGAGGCGTCGTTGCGACGGTTGGGCGTCGAGCGGATCGATCTGTATCAGTTCCACTGGCCGGACAACATCGGAACCCCCATCGAGGAGTCGTGGGGTGAGATGGCGAACCTGATCAACGAGGGCAAGGTGCGCGCGGGCGGGGTCTCGAACTTCGACGTGGGCCTGCTGGAGCGCGCGGAGCGCGTTCGTCACGTCGATTCGCTCCAACCGCCGTTCTCGTTGATCCATCGTCAATCGGGCGCGGACGTTATCCCATGGAGTGCGGCGCATGGCACCGGGGTGATCGTCTACAGCCCAATGCAATCCGGCATCCTGACCGACACCTTCAGCCGCGGCCGGGTTGAGCGCATGGGTGCCAATGACTGGCGTCGTCACAACCCCGAATTCAACGACCCCATGCTCAGCCGCAACCTGGCGCTGCGCGACGCCCTTCGGCCCATCGCCTCACGACATGGGGTGTCGGTCGCCGCGGTCGCGATCGCGTGGACATTGAGCTGGCCAGGTGTGAGCGGCGCGATCGTTGGGGCTCGCTCGCCACAGCAGGTCGACGGCTGGATCGCCGCCGGCAACCCGACGCTAGAGCCGGGGGACCTGGATGAGATCGCGAGTGCGGTCGATCGCACACAGGCCGGGGTGGGGCCAACCCGTCCGGTTGGCGCGGTGGTCACCGCCTCGTAATCGCACTCCGCGTGGTCTAATTCACGACTTTGGCCGGCTTCACATGGACGCGCCCAGGAACCAGTTGTACGGAATATGGACCATGAACGGGCTAGCATCAGCACGCACGCGATCATGGATAAGGTTCGCGAGCTGGACCTGTATCCCGTCGTTATCGCCGAAGGCCGATTCACCGCATCGAAGCGCCTCGCGCGAGCCATGGAAATCGCCTACAAAGCCTTGAGCACACCCGAAGTCGCGACCGCGCCGAAAATCTAGCCTGACGCCTTCTGCTCGGCAGTGCGGACCAGGGCGTGCGCGATCGCTTCCACTACCGACTCCTCGTGCTGGCGCAGGTAGGTCCGCGCCTCCCGCTGGAGCCTCCTGGGCACCATGTCGTGCACGACCTGCTCCATCGCCCTGGCCCACTCATCGGTCAGGATGTGCGTCAACTCGTGGACGATGACGACATCGCCACGGTCGACGAGCACGTCCTGTCGAAATTGGAGCTCCGCTTCCAGGAACCCGGGGCTGATCTCCGCGTAGCCCTCCGCGCCCCGTAGCTTCGGCTTGTAGGAGGCGCGAATCGTCCAGGCGCCGAGACCCATCCGCCGCACCCAGGCGGCGAGCCGTTCCTCGAACCACTCAGGTGGCTTGAGCTCGCGGCGTCCGGGGGCCCGCTCGGGAGCCTTTGCTGACGGCGCGGCGGCGGCGGCGGCGGCTTCAGGGGACCGGCGATCCGGCTCGTCCACCCATCGAGGGTACCCGAGTAGGACCCCCGGACGCCGTGCAGGCAAATTTTCGTTCGGGAGGCTGGTGCCGCGGCCAATTCGACGTATGCTCCCCGGAGTGATCGCGACACGGCGCCTCCATTACGCGTGGATCGTCGCCGCCGTGACCTTCGTGGCCCTCATGGGGGCCGCCGGGTTTCGCGCCACCCCCGCCATCCTGATCGTTCCGCTGCAGAACGAATTCGGCTGGAACCGGGCGATCATCTCGGTCGCCGTCTTCATCAACCTGCTGTTGTTCGGATTGACGGGGCCCTTTGCCGCGGCCCTGATGAACCGATTTGGCATCCGGCCGGTGACGGTCGCTGCGCTGGGAACGGTCGCGACCGGCGCCCTGTTGACGACGGTGATGACGGCGCCCTGGCAGCTGTATCTGCTCTGGGGCGTCGTCGTTGGGCTCGGTACCGGGTGCATGGCTTCGGTCCTGGCAGCGACCGTTGCCAACCGCTGGTTCGTGCAACGTCGTGGCCTCGTGCTCGGTGCGCTCACCGCGGCGGGCGCCACCGGCCAGCTCATCTTCCTGCCCTTCCTTGGATGGCTGGCGCAGAATCGCGGTTGGCGCAGCGCCGCGATCACGGTGGCCATCGGCGCGCTCGTGGTGGTGCCGCTGGTCGCGCTGTTTCTCCGCAACCGGCCGGCCGACCTCGGCCTGCGCGCCTACGGCGCGACCGAAGCGGACACCGGCGCGCTCGCGGTCGGCAGCCCGATCCGCAACGCCTTTCGCGGGCTTGGGCTCGGCGTCCGCTCGCGCGATTTCTGGTTGCTCGCCGGCAGCTTCTTCATCTGCGGAGCCTCCACAAACGGCCTGATCGGCACGCACCTGATCCCAGCCTCGATGGACCACGGCATGGCCGAGGTGACCGCGGCCAGCCTGCTGGCGCTGATCGGCGTCTTCGACGTGATCGGCACGCTGGTGTCGGGAATCCTCACCGACCGGTTCGACAGTCGCTGGTTGCTCTTCTGGTACTACGGCCTGCGCGGCCTCTCGCTCCTCTTTCTGCCCTATGCCTTCGGTACCGCGTACTTCGGGCTGATCCTCTTCATCGTCTTCTACGGCCTCGACTGGGTCGCGACCGTGCCGCCGACGGTGCAGCTGGCTCGCAAGCTGTTTGGGCAGCAGAACTTCGCCATCGTGTACGGATGGATCTTCGCCGCGCATCAGCTCGGCGCCGCCTCGATCGCCTTCGCCGCGGGCGCGGTGCGGACCTTCTTCGGTGACTACCAGTTGGCGTTCATGAGCTCCGGCCTTCTCTGCCTGGTCGCGGCCGGGCTGGTGCTTCGCATCGCGCGCACTCGCCCGGCACCGGGATTGGCCGCCCCGGCCGAAGCGCCGGCCTACTCCTGAACGTGGGCCGGCGACTCCTGGTCGTCGGCCTGGCCCTTGTCCTCGCCCTCTATCCGGTGTCCGCGTTGGCCCATGCGCTGCTTCTCTTCTCAGACCCCGTAGCCGCCGCCATCCTCCAGCGGCCGCCAACCGCTATTACGTTGACCTTCACCGAACCCGTGACTCCGGCCGGAAAGGGCATCGAGGTGTTCAGCCCGAGTGGGCGCCCGGTCGCCTCGCCGGCTCGGCCCGCCGGCCGAACCCTGATGGCACAAGTGGCCGCCGCGGAGAGTGGCACCTATGTCGTGAGCTGGCAGGTCATCGCTGCCGACACGCACCCGTCCCGCGGCGCCTTCCAGTTCACGGTCGGCTCGGCAACGCCCAACCCTTATTCGGCATTGCTCTCCGGCGGCGAAATCGGGACCGCCACGCCACTCGGTTTCGTGCTCCAGGCGCTGGCGCGCTGGATGCACTTCTTCGGCGTGGCGCTCACCTTCGGGGTCATCATCTATCAACGCCTGACGCGTCGCGAGCCGCATCTCCGCCGCGTGGTGTACGCCGGACTCGTCCTGTTGATCGCGGCTGAACCCGTGGCGGTGGTCGCGCAACTCGCCAGCCTCTCCTTTGACGGACCGACCGCGATTGCCGTCATGGCATCGGGGTTCGGCAGGCTGCTCGGCCTCCGCCTCGCCGCCGCCGTACTCCTCTGGGTCGTGCTCGCCCTCGATGCCTTCTGGCCGGTGCTCGCCCTCGGCGCGGTCATGGTGTTGATCGACGGCGCCACCGCGCATGCGATTCCCGGGCTTCCCGGTGCGGGGCTCATCCTCAACGCCGTCCACGTGGCGGCAATGGGACTGTGGGTTGGGGCCGTGGTGGCGCTGGTAGGCTCTGCCCTCACCCTGCCCTCCCCCAGAAGGGGAGGGGATACGACAAAGTATGTGATGGGTGCGTTTGCGGTCGCTGCCGGCAGCGGACTCGTGCTCGCCGTTGCCCACGTCGGCTTCCCGCCGTCGCTGACGACAGGCTACGGGTGGGCGCTGGTCGTCAAAGTTGCGGTCGTCGGCGCGGCGCTCGTCCTGGCGCTGCTCGGACGGCGTCGGGCCGAGCTCGGGGTCGTGGCCGTCATCCTGACGGCGGCCGCTGTGCTGGTCTCGTTGCCTCCGCCGCGGTGAGTCGTGCCCCCACCCGGCCCTCCCCCAGAGGGGGCGGGGGCAAGACCAGGCTGCCCTCCCTTAGACGGGGAGGGAGAGTTTGGCCAGCTCAGCAGGGGAGGAGGCCGAATGCTTGCTTGGCGCGAAGGATCCGGAGCGCCGCATCGTCAACCCGCTGGGCGAAACTCGCGTCCGCCGCGACACGCGCCCGGATTGCCTGCACCATGGCATCGGCCGGGGCGGACGTCTTCGAGATGATCATGTCGCCGCCGGCCGACAGGAAGTCGATCGCCCGGGTCCCGGGCGGGATGCTTGCCACTGCGGCTGTGGCGCCGAGGTCGTCGGAGATGATGACGCCGCCAAAGCCGAGCGAGTTGCGAAGCATCTGGGTCATGACCACCGCCGAGAAGGCGGCCAGGTGGTTGGGATCGATCCGCGTGTAAAGGGCCAGGGCCACCATCACGAAATCGGCATTCGCGGCGATCCCATCCTTGAAAGATTGGAGGTAGGGGTCGGTCGCCGTCGTCACGGTGTCGGTCGCGGTCGTGAAGTCGGTATTGCCCGCCACCCGGCCAAGCCCCGGGAAGTGCTTGAGGGAGACTGCGATCCCGGACTGGCGCATGCCGGTAAGGAAGGCGACTCCGTGACTGCCGACGGTTGCCGGGTCGTGCCCGTACTCGCGCTGTAGCGCACCGATCGGTTGGTTCTGCGCATCGGTGCCGGGTGGAACCACGTCCATCACCGGGGCGAAGTTGAAATTGATGCCGGCCGAGCGAAGTTGCTGACCCCAGGTGGCGGCCTCGCCCTGCAGGGTGGCCGGGGTCACGGTGCCCTGGACCTGCGCCGAGGGAATACGGGAAAAGCCCGATCCCTGCATCGCCTGGATCACGCCGCCCTCCTGGTTGGCGGCGATGAAGAAGCGCACATTCGCCGTCGACCCGCTGGAAACCTGGGCTTGAACCGCTGACGTCACGGCCTGGATGCCGGCGACCCCCGCGGTCGTGGTGGCGACAAACCAGACGGAGCCGATGTGATCGTTCTGGATCATGTTGATTTCGGTAGGCCCGAGGCGGTCGCCGGCCAGACCGAGGTTGAATAGTTGACCGATCCGCTGATCCGGGGTCATGGCGGCAAGCACTCGATCGGGACAGGCGGGCGTCGGGCTCGGGGTCGGGGTCGGTGACGGACTCGGCGACGCCGCCGGCGACGGAGTTGGTGATGGGATCGGCCTGGCCGAGGGTGAGCCGCACGACGAAACCACCGCTATCACCAAGAGAAGGATGGCGGGGAGCCGGCTGCGCAGCGCGTCCGATGAGTTTTGCATGGGCTGGGCGTCTACCTAGATGGACACACGATGCCCATCTCTGAGGGCAACGCGCTCACGTTTGTCATCAACGGGCCTATCGCGCGCTCCGATCTGCCCGGTCTGTACCGGCGGGTCTGCGGGTTGCTGGAGGGTAGTGACGCGGTTGTCGCCTTCTGCGAGGTGGAACGCGTCAACGCCGACGCGGTTACGGTCGACGCGCTCGCGCGGCTTCAGCTCCTTGCCCGCCGCCGCGACTGTCAGGTCCGGCTGCGGGGCGCGGCGGATGAGCTCCGTGAACTGGTGGGCTTCATGGGGTTGGACGCCGTCCTGCTCGACTAAGGGTGGTCGTCGAGATGGGGCGGCAGGCCAAAAAGCGGAAACAGCGCCTCGGTATCGAGGAAGAACGTGAACTCCTCGATCTGATTCGTGCCGAGCTCGAGGACGAGCAGCGACCAGGGGTCGTGCCCGCTGCCCGACGCGCTCGGCTTGTACTGCCCGAACGCCACGCGGCGGTTCGCGCCAACGGTGGGCACCAGCCGCGAACCACGGCAGC